>NZ_MBTA01000006.1 GCF_003609575.1 Pelobium manganitolerans
CAGCTCAGCACCGCCGAGGTGGAAAAGATGTATTCAAAAGATGGTCTCGGCTATAACATGATGCGGATTATGATTTATCCCAACAAAGCAGATTGGGGCCGTGATGTGGCTACAACCCTAAAGGCACAATCTTTAGGCGCAAGAATTTTAGCATCTCCATGGACACCGCCCTCTGCAATGAAAAGCAGCAATAGCAACCTTCACGGCTACCTTCTGCCAGAAAAATATGCCGACTATGTACAGCACCTTAATGATTTTATTGCCTTTATGAAAGATAAGGGCATCACCATAGAGGCTGTTTCTATTCAAAACGAGCCGGATTGGAGTCCAGAATACGACGGTTGCGAATGGTCGCCGACGCAAATACTTGATTTTATAAAAAACTACGCCGGAGGCATCAACGCCAAAGTGCTTGCTGCAGAAGCGGTCAACTTTAAGAAAATGTACACGGACCCTGTGCTTAACGATCCGGTGGCGGTAAACAACTTAGATATTGCCGGTGGCCACTTGTATGGCGGCGGCTTGCAAGACTATCCTTTGGCGCGGCAAAAAGGCAAAGAAATTTGGATGACAGAGCACCTCTTAAACGAGGTGAACGACGGAATGGGCTGGGCGCAAGCCTTAGTTCTCGCCAAAGAACTGAATGATTGCATGGAGAATAACTTTAACGCTTACTTCTGGTGGTACTTAAAAAGATCGTACAGCATGTTGGGCGATGGAGATAAAGGCACCACCATGGGCCAAACGCTAAAGAGGGGCTACGTGCTTTCTCATTACGCTAAATATGCAACCGGCCGTACCAGGGTACAAATTGGGAAAGTTGCAAATAACAGCGAAATTAGCGTCACCGCATATAAAGGCCAGGATGATATGACGATGGTTTTTGTCAATAGTGGCGCTACAACCGTTCCTGCTTTAAATATCAACCTGCCGCTAAGCGTTAAAAGTGCAAATGCAGTAATTACCTCAGAAACATTAGATATGGCCGAGCATAGCGTAGCACTCAATGCAGAGAAAACTGCACTAACTTTGAGCCTGCCGGCCAAATCAATTGTCTCGGTGAAGCTTGCCAAATAAATTTCAGATAGCTATCAAGCGCATCAATAGTTATCGAGATTCCAATTTGAAGAACACTTATCTTTCCGGTTTTAGCGCCGGAAAGATAAGTTTCACAACAGATCCGATTCTTCCAATTGTTTTTTCATCACAACAATATCTTTGCCGCCTAAGGCAAGCCGTTCCATCTGTTGCCAGCCTAGCCGTTGGTATAAACGCGCTGCCGTATGGGTAAACAAGTGCATCTCGGTTAGGCCAAGCTGTTGTTTTGCGTGTGCTGCAATGTATTTACAAATTAAGGTACCTAAACCTTGTCCTCTGTAGTCGGGTTTGGTATATACCAGTGCCAACCAATTTTTGTAAACGCCTAACCGGGGTACTTTATCCAAAAGCCCCACGTGTTGGTAAATTCCACCAGTTGCAATAGGCTCGTCGTCAAGCATCATTAAAACCTGAAATTCATGATAAGCCCCCGATAAATTTCTTGTTTTATCAATGGTGGTGGCTATGGGAATGTTCCACTCCTTTAAATACCAGTCGGCGATGATTGCAATGTGTTTATCGTCGTTTGCTTGGATAAGTTGATATTTTATTTCTGCCATAAAGTTGAAAGGATATCAAATCTTTAGAAATTTCTGGTTGAATCTACTATTTTTTCTTTTCGTTAGCGTTCGGTTTTTTTTATGGCTAAAGCTTTATGCCTTAATTATTTAATGTAATTTATGGATGGTGATTTGGCAGGCATAGACGGTGAATTAAACATTTGTTCCCTTAAATTGAACATTTGTAACCTTCTTGCGCACCACACCTCCGTAGTTTTACAATTGCATACAGCAATATCGAGGGCATAGAAATCGATTGCCTAAGCCGATAGGAACAAACGGCGGAATCAAAAGATGATATAGGAATTGATATTGCGCTGCTAAACTAACCGAATTATTAAACTAAATTTTATGAAGAAATCAATTCTACAAAATTGTTTCGGCGAAGGACAGGCTGCTGTCCGAAGCCTCCGGCTATTATTACTGATAGTAATAGGTTTAGCCAGTTCAATCACTGCCTACGCGCAAACAACCGTAAAAGGTAAAGTGACAGATGATACCGGCATGGGCCTTCCTGGCGTAAGTGTAATGGTAAAAGGTACTACAAACGGTACGCAAACAGATGCCAATGGAAATTACGCATTGTCTGTTCCTGGCAAAAATGCGGTATTGGTATTCTCGTTTATAGGCTATACCGCAGTTGAAAAGCCATTAAACGGACAAGCAACTGTTAACGTGAACATGGCAGCGGACTCTAAATCACTAAGTGAGGTTGTAGTAATCGGATACGGTACGCAACGCAGAGAAGCGGTAACCGGTTCCGTAGCTTCCATCAGTGGCGATAAACTTACTGAGGTGCCAACCGCAAACGTTACCCAGGCTTTACAGGGGCGCTTGGCGGGTGTGGATATTTCACAAACCTCTAGTAAGCCCGGTGCTACTACCCAGATACGCATCCGTGGTACGCGCTCACTAACCGCTGATAACAATCCGCTTATCGTATTGGATGGTATACCTTTCACCGGCTCTATTTCTGATATCAACCCTAATGACATTAAAAGCCTCGATGTGCTAAAAGATGCTTCGGCAACGGCTATCTACGGAGCTAGAGGCGCTAACGGGGTTATCTTAATTACCACAAACAGAGGCCAGAAAAACCAAAAAGCCCGAGTATCATATAACGCATATGCCGGAAGCCAAGAAATTTTTGCTAAAGTGCCTATGATGAACGGCCCACAACTTGCTGCTTTACGTAAAGAAGCGAAAGTTTATACATCAAACGGAGTGGATGAAGACGATGCTGTAAATACGGATTGGCAAGACTTGTTCTTTAAAACGGGTGCGGTTACCAGTCATGATATTGGCGTTTCGGGCGGTACAGAAACCGGTAATTATAATTTTGGATTAGGATATTATAAGAATCAAGCTGTTGTGCCAAGTCAGCAATATTCCCGATATTCTTTTAAAGCTTCCATGGATCAAAACTTAGGTAAAATATTTCGTGTTGGCTTTACCTCTAATAACAATTACAACTTAAATGAAGGTGGCCAAATAGGCACTTTCGGCGCATACGCGTTTTCGCCTTTAATTAATCCTTATAAAAGCGACGGTTCGTTAAAACGTGTGGTAAACATGGCTTCTGGCGATTCTTATGTACTCACTAGCGGCGTTGTGGACAGCCTTACAAACAACGGTCTTTGGCTAAATGAGACTAGAGGTTTCGCAACATACAATTCTTTTTATGGCGAGGTTAGTATTCCGTGGGTAGAAGGCCTTAAATTCCGCACCAATCTGGGGCTAGATTTTGTTAACAGCAACAATGGTAACTTTACCGGGCAAGGGGTTAATGCGGTAAATGCAACAACCGTGTCCAATGCCGGCATCAGCAATTCTCAAACTTATCATTGGACTATAGAGAACTTGCTCACCTATGATAAAACCATAGGAAAACACAATTTTAATGTTGTTGCGTTATACTCTGCTGAGCAAAACAAGTATAACCGTTCAAGTGTTTCAGTTAAAGACATTCCTGCAGAAGCGTTCCAATTCTACAACCTAGGGCAAGCAGCCGGTGAAAAAACAATCGACCCTAATAATCAGGATTATCAATTGTGGGGCTTAATATCTGGCATGGGCCGTATTATGTATTCTTATGACGACCGTTATTTGTTAAGCGCAACCTTGCGTTCAGATGCATCGTCTCGGTTAGCTCCCGGGCATCAGTGGCATACTTATCCTGCAGTTTCAGTAGGTTGGAATATATCCAAGGAATCATTTTTTAACGTTTCTAAAATCGATATGTTGAAAATAAGGGCAGGCTTTGGTCAAACATCAAATCAGGCCGTACAGCCCTACGCTACTCTTGGAAGACTTAGCACACGCCCTTACAACTTCGGCGATGATGTCTACGAAACAGGATATTACGTATCATCTTTACCTAATCCAAAGTTGGGTTGGGAATATTCCAAAACAACAAACTTAGGTGTAGACTTTTCCTTGTTTAATAACCGCCTTTCTGGTACTGCGGAGTATTACGTAACCAATACCAAAGACATTTTGTTGGCGGTTGGTTTACCAGAAACTTCAGGCGTAGCTTCCATCACTCAAAACGTAGGCGAAACGCAAAATAAAGGGGTAGAAATTAGTTTGAACGGAACGATTTTGGACAACCCAGATGGACTTACTTGGCAGGCAGGTGTAAACTTTTACACCAATAAAAACAAATTGGTGGCGCTAGCGTCTGGCCAGCTACGTGACGAAGGTAACGCCTGGTTTGTTGGGCACAACATCAATGCCATCTATGACTATGAAAAAATTGGCCTTTGGCAACAAAATGATCCATACCGTAGCATATTGGAACCAGGTACCGATGATGACGTTATAGGCTCTATCAAAGTGAAATACACTGGCGAATACAATGCAGACGGTACTCCAAAAAGAGCCATCGGTGAGGCTGATAGACAAATCATAGATGTGGATCCTGATTTCCAAGGGGGCTTTAATACACGTTTTGCTTATAAAGGATTTGATTTAAGCGCCGTGGCTATCTACAGACATGGTGGTGTGCTTATCAGTTCTTTGTACGGTTCATCTGGTTACTTAAACACCTTAACCAGCCGAAATAATAACGTGCAGGTGGATTATTGGACACCGGATAACACTAACGCAGAATATCCTAGACCAGGGCGCCATTTAAGCGGTGACAATCCAAAATACGGCAGCACATTGGGTTATTTTGACGGTTCATATTTAAAGGTACGTACCATTACTCTGGGATACGATTTTAATCGTTCCTTAATCAAAAACAATAAAATCAACCTGAAAGCCTACTTTACGGTTCAAAATCCTTTTGTATTGTTCTCCCCGTACCACGATCAGTCGGGTATGGATCCAGAAACCAACTCTTATGGAAACGAGAATGCGGCTGTGCCATTGTCTCAAAACTTGAGAAGAATCTTGACGATAGGCACAAATACGCCGTCAACACGTAATTATATTTTAGGTTTGAATTTGACATTCTAATATTTAAAAGATGAAAACACATTATAGAAAATATTTTGTTGCGGCGGCGGCTTCCCTGCTGCTGTCAACAGGGTGCAACGATTTATTAGACGAACAACCACGTAGCTTTTACGAGCCTGGATTTTTTAAGACAGAACGTGGTGTTGCCGGCGGTTTAACCTCTATGTATGCACATTTACGCTACATGTATGGCCAGGCCTATTATTACAATACCACTTTAACCGGTACAGATGAAGTAACTTACGCACAAAGTGCCGACGGTAACTTTAAGGTGATGGATTTATCGGGGCAAGGGATTATCGATCCGTCCACAAGTAGGTCCGACGCAATCTGGGGCATCACCTTTTCTAATATTAACACGGCAAATGGCGTTATAGAAAATGCTTCATCGATAGGTACTATCTCTAATGCTTTAATAGCAGAAGCCTATTTTTTTAGAGCTTTTGATTACTTTTTGTTGGTGCAAACTTTTGGTGGTGTACCTTTAGATTTGGGTTCGGGCGAATTGAAATTTAACAATACCGCCACTAGAACTTCAGTGCGTAACACGGTTCCAGAGGTTTACACTAAAGCTATTTTCCCAGATTTGTTGAAGGCCGTTGCAGATTTGCCTGCTGCGCCAAGAGTAAAAGGTGCCGCAACCAAAACGCTTGCGCGCCTATATCTAGCAAAGGCATATTTAACTTATGGATGGTGGTTGCAAAACCCGAACAACATCCCAACTTACCCAGAAACAGCGCGTACAGATCCAGACGGACACGATGCAGCATGGTATTTCCAGCAGGCATACAATGTTGCCAATGAGGGAATTGATAACCCTGGACCTTTTGGGTTGCAGGGTACTTACTACGATGTAAATTTGGGTTCAAATGATAGAAATAACGAGATATTGTTATATGCAGATCATACAGAAACCAGCGAGTTTTACAACGGAGGAAGTTTAATTTATGGCAGCGGCGGTGCGCCGGATAATTTTGCCGGATGGATGATGACCTGGAATTATACCAACATCCGCAGTGGCGGTGTAAGCTCTGTACAACGCGAAGCAGAACAGCATTTGGGCAGGCCATGGACAAGGATGTGCCCAACAATTGGAGCTATAAAAAATACCTTTGCCGATAAAGTGAATGATTCCAGGTATGACGGAACTTTTACGACTGTTTACCGTGCAAATTTTCAGAAAGCTGAAGGAGCACCGCCAGTGGTAACCAATGCAAACGGAATGCAGGTTGGTCCTGGTGGCGCTATTCTAACTTTCTTAGATAATGACGATCCGCTAGTAACTTACGCAAACGGAAATGCAAATATCGGAGCCGGTGTATTGCCGGGCAGAGCTGATTATGTAATAGCGCCGAGCGGGATTAGCAGATTGGTGTACCCTGGACTTTGGAAATTAGGGCCATACCGTACGGATAACGATGGCGGTTATGGACAGCCAAACGCAGGTAGTACCAGACCATTCAACATCGCCAAATTCTCTGAGCTTTACCTAATAGCTGCCGAAGCAGCGGTTAAAGGCGCTACTACAGTTGCTGGCAAAAGCGCTAGAGATTTAGTAAATGTATTGAGGGCGAGAGCCGGAAAATGGCGTTTTGATAACAACGGAAACGTAGCCAAAGTTGCTGATAATAGCGCTGCCATGACGGCTGCCACACCGGCTACCATTGATATCAATTACATATTAGCAGAGCGCTCCAGAGAATTTTACGGTGAAGGTTATCGTTGGTACGATTTGATCAGGACACAGAAATGGGAAGAATTATCTAAAACTTACCAAATTTGCGGCGCTGATGTTGGAGACCATACTCCGGTTACGGTAACACGCGATATCAAACCTTATTTGTACCTCCGCCCGATACCGGCGGGGCAACTGAATTCCCTAGACATGACCGATGCTGAGAAACAAGCCTACCAAAACCCAGGTTACAACTAAATTCATCGTTTCATATATATGGTTGGTTTGCACAAACGCAAACCAACCTTTTTATTTTAAATTGCCCGTACCATGTTTATCCAGCGCACCCTTATTTTGCTTTCCCGTTTTTTGCTAATAATTTTGAATTGCTTAGCCTTTTCAACTATTGCCCAAGCCCAACGCCAACGCATCAACATCAACGAAAACTGGCAATTTATGCGTTACGAAGGGGCAACGGACTCTTTGATATATGATATCCGCCCAACCGATTACAACAAAAAAGACGACATCGTAGCCGATACCCGCGCAACTTTAGAAACAAAGGCTACCGCTGTGGCATTTGTACTAAAACCTTTTATTTTGCCCACCGCAAATGAGTTTATTAAAAATCCGGCGCAACATTTTGTAAAGCCCCAAGGCAATCCCGGCGCTAATTTCCCTTTTGTACAAAGCAGTTTCGACGATAGCAAATGGCAAGCCTTAAATCTCCCCCATGATTGGGCCATCAATCAGCCTTTTTACAAAGAAGGTAACGCCATTGTGGGCGGTGGAATGGGGCGCTTGCCTATACAAGGCGTGGCCTGGTACCGCAAAAAAGTAGACATCAGCAAAGCAGATCAAAATAAAAACATTTATTTAGATGTGGATGGCGCCATGTCTTATGCCATGGTGTGGGTAAACGGGCATTTGGCCGGGGGCTGGCCTTATGGCTACAATTCTTTCCGCATCAACCTAACACCTTATTTAAATTTTGGAGAGGCAAATCAGCTGGCCATCCGTATAGATAATCCGCCTAATTCCGCGCGTTGGTATCCGGGAGCTGGCATTTACAGGAATGTTTGGCTCACCAAAACCAATCCTGTCCACGTTGCGCATTGGGGCACTTTTGTGCGCAGTAAAAACGTAACGAGGAAAGCTGCCGATATCGATATCGATGTGAAAATCCAAAATAAGCGTAAAAAGACCAGTCAGGTAAAGGTAATTACTGAAATCTACACCTTAACAAAATCGCTTTCTCGCGATAAAAAAGTGGCCACTACCCAAGCGCAGATGGCAAGTGTCGGAGCAGACAAAACAGAAACAATCAGCACTACGCTTAAAATACAAAATCCAAATTTATGGGAAGCTTTACCGTCCAACAAACAGGCACAATATCTGGCGCTAACAAAAGTATTTGATGGCAAGCAACAGATAGATGAGTACGAAACGCGTTTCGGCATTAGAAGTATTGAGTTTGACGCCGAAAAAGGACTCTTGGTGAACCAGCAGCCCATAAAAATTCAGGGCGTAAACCAACACCATGATTTAGGAGCCTTAGGCGGAGCGTTTAACCGGCGCGCGGCACAAAGGCAATTGGAAATGCTAAAAGAACTGGGCTGTAACGCCATCAGGTTGGCGCACAATCCGCCTGCGCCAGAACTGTTGGATTTGACAGACAGCATGGGCTTTTTGGTAATTGATGAGGTTTTTGATTGCTGGGAAAAAGGCAAAACGGCCTTAGATTTCCACCTGATATTTAAAGATTGGTACGAAGCGGATCTAAGAAGTTTCATCCGCCGTGATAAAAACCACCCATCTATTATTGCTTGGAGCTATGGCAACGAAGTGGGCGAGCAATATACAGACGAAGAAGGGGCTGCGCTTTCTAAAAAGCTGTATGATATTGTGAAAGATGAAGACCCTACGCGCCCTGCAACGGCATCTATGAACTACGCCAAACCGGATATGCCTTTCCCTGCTGTAATGGATATTTTAAGTCTCAATTACCAAGGAGAAGGCATCCGGGATGCACCAGCGTATAGCCACTTAAAAGGCATCCGTACGCATCCGCTGTATCCTGCTTTTCATCAGGCATTTCCAGATAAATTGATTTTTAGTAGCGAAACCGCTTCAGCTTTAAGCACCCGTGGCACTTATCTTTTTCCGGTAACCCCACAAATAAGCGCACCAGTAAGCGATACCTCCGGAGGCAATCCAGTCAAACAAATCGTAAGTGCCTATGATTTATATACTTCTCCTTTTGGGGCTTCGCCCGATAAAGTTTTTGCATCGCAAGATAAACATCCTTACGTGGCAGGCGAATTTGTATGGTCTGGCTGGGATTATCTGGGCGAGCCAACGCCATATTACGGCGCCCGAAGTTCTTATTGTGGCATTATCGATTTGGCCGGCTTTAAAAAAGACAGATATTATCTTTACCAGGCACGTTGGCGTCCCGATTTACCGATGGCGCACATTTTACCGCACTGGACTTGGCCGGGTAGGGAGGATAAAATTACGCCGGTTCATGTGTACAGCTCGGCAGACGAGGCAGAATTATTCCTGAACGGTAAATCTCTAGGACGTAAAAAGCTTGGAGAATATGAATACCGTTTCCGTTGGGACGATGTAAAATACCAGCCCGGAGCGTTAAAAGTAGTCACTTACAAAAACGGCCAGATATGGGCTAGCGACAGTGTGGCTACCGCAGGCAAGGCTTATAAATTGGTGTTATCGGCCGATAGAAATAACATCAAAGCAGACGGTCAGGATTTATCATTTGTGACAGTAGAAGTGCGCGACGAACACGGAAATCTTGTTCCCGAGGCAGATAATCTCATCAGCTTCGAAGTAGAAGGAGTAGGGGATCTGGTGGCTACCGACAATGGGAATCCGGCAGATTTAAATTCCTTTGCGCTACACCAACGAAATGCATTTTCAGGATTGGCTTTGGCCATCGTCAAAAGCAGGGAAGCAAAAACTGGCAAAATTAAAATAACTGCAAAAGCCAACGGAATGTTGCCTGCATATTTGGAAATAATTAGTCGCTAATTTTAGAAAATAGGTACACGCGACTTAAAACGGCCGAAAGGCCGTTTTTCTTATCGAATTTTAAACATTTGTACTCGTTTTTCAAACAAAACAACCCTTTAAACATAAAGTCCAACCCTAACTTAGTGACCTAAAGTTTGCTGTTAGCCGTCGGCTACACGCACGCGTCAAACAGCACCTATTTAACACAATGTACTGCCCACCATCGGACTTTAACACGTAAAAATGAGAAATACAACTATATCATCTGCGCTGGGGATTTTGCTTTTTTGCGCTTGCACAGCAACAAAAACTAGCGTAAACAACAATGAGCCTAATGGTTTAAAAGATTATTACCATAGCTATTTTCCAATGGGTGTGGCCGTTAGGCCTAGCGACTTAAAAGACGAAACAGCAGAATTTTTGTTGAAAAACTTTAACAGTATCACGGCAGAAAACGCCATGAAAATGCAACCCTTGCACCCGCGCGAAAATTTTTACTACTGGCGAGATGCCGATTCAATTGTCAATTTTGGCGTAAACCATGGCATAAAAGTACGTGGCCATGCGCTTTGCTGGCACGAGCAAGCACCAGATTGGATGTTTAAAGATGCTAACGGAGAGCTTGCCAGTAAAGACTTGCTTTTGCAGAGGTTAAAAGACCATATATTTACCGTGGTTAAAAGATACAAAGGGAAAATTTATGCTTGGGATGTGGTGAATGAAGCCATTGACGATAATCCCGATAATTTCCTCCGTAACTCTTTATGGTACCAAATCTGTGGCGAAGATTTCATCGCGAAAGCTTTTGAATATGCGCACGAGGCAGATCCGCAAGCCAAACTTTTTTACAATGATTACAATGTAGTACGTCCAGAGAAAAGAGAGAGGGTGTACCGCCTCTTGAAAAAATTGGTAGATGCAAAAGTTCCAATCCACGGCGTGGGGCTTCAAGGCCATTGGTCTATCTACGAGCCATCAGAAGCAGAGCTTAAAACCGCCATTGAACAGTTTTCATCTTTGGGTTTAGACGTGCAGATTACCGAGCTAGATGTTTCTATTTACCCTTGGGAAAAAGAACGTCGCGCAAAGCGTCCAGAGGAGGATGGAGTTTTTACTGCAGACTTGCAAAACCGCCAGACAGAACAATATGCCAAGATTTTCAAAGTATTCCGTCAGAATAAAAAGGTACTAACGGGCGTAACTTTTTGGAACTTGTCCGACCGTTACACCTGGCTGGACCACTATCCGGTACAAGGGCGTAAGAATTATCCGTTACTGTTTGATCAAGACTTTAAACCTAAAAAGGCATTTTGGGAAGTTGTAAACTTTTAACCTAAGCCCTTGTAAAATACACTCAACTTTTTTTGGTTGGGACCTAACCCGCATTTAGCATTTCGTAACGGCAACTATGCTGTTGCGGAATTGCAGGTGCAATAGCAAATCTTACAAAAAGACAATCGAATGCAAAATTCTTAGCTAAAGCGCGAATTTTGAACCTAAATGGGTATATTAGATGGCCGGCGCTAACCTATGCCGGTTTTTATATTACTTGTCAGATGATTTTGCGCGCCCTAAAAATACTGGTGGTTTTAAAACTTTTTTTATTTGCAGGCTCTGCTTATGCAGATAACGGCAACATCAACTTCATGAACATTGGAACCAAAGAAGGCTTGTCTTCAAATACCATCAATGCCATGTTGAAAGACCGTTTAGGCTATATGTGGTTTGCTACCTCGGATGGCTTAAACCGTTATGACGGAGAACACTTTAACATCTACCGTCAAAACGATGCAAAACCTAAGGGTTTGCCGGCAAATTTAATTAATGCCATATATGAAGACAAGAATAGCAACCTGTGGTTAGGAACCGAAAACGGTTTAGCGATGTACGACCGCCGTTCCAACTCTTTTAGGGATTATAGCGGCGTAATTAAACAATCCATCAGCTCTCTTGCTTTTGATAGCAAAGGGCGTATTTGGACCGCGTCTTACTTCGGACTCAGTATATTTAATCCCAACACCACAAAGCTGGAAGAGTTAAAACTACCCAACAAAGAAGACGCTATCGCAAACGGTCCCGTAACACGGGTTTTAGCCGACAGTCAGGATAGGATGTGGATAGGCACACAAAATGGCTTGTATTGCTACAACCCTAAATCAAAAAGAATTAGCTATTACGTTCAGGATAAAAGCGGTATCGCCGATAATTATATACTGGCAATTTCCGAAGACCACAAAGGAAACATCTGGGTGGGCACCAATAACGGCTTAAGCCTTTTAAGGGCGGGCAGTCAAAAAATCATCAATTTCCGTAATCAGCCGGGCAATCCTAACAGCCTCAGCAACAATATCGTTTATACCATTGCAAACGAACCTAACGGCAAAATTTGGATAGGCACAGAAGACGGCCTTAATATCTTTGACCCGGCCAGCGGACAGTTCCAAAGGCTGGGTTTTGAGGGGCGCAACAACAACAGCTTGCGCGGAAAAGCCGTAAAAAGCCTTTTGATTGACGAGCAAGGCATCTTTTGGGCGGCAACTTTCCGTGGTGGCGTAAATAAGTTTGATAAAAACTTGGCCTTCTTCAACTATGTGAAAAGCAACAAGTTTGATCCCTACGGCCTTAACGCGCCCGTAGTAACTTCCTTTGTGCAAACAGACGCTAACACGCTTTTTATAGGTACTGATGGCGGAGGTTTAAGTGCTTTCCACATCAAAAAGGGCATGTTTAACCACATTCCGCTCGCTGGGGCGGATGACGAACGCTTGGCCATTTTAGCTATGGAAAAAGTGGGCGATGAGGTTTGGATTGGCACCTATTTGAAAGGCCTGTTTATCTTAAACACCAAAACAGGTGCAAAAACGCAAATACGCAAAGGCGCAAAAGGCGAGCATTTAAACGGGAACGATGTTTTTTGCATCAAAAAAGATAGCCGTGGGAATGTTTGGGTGGGCACAAACGGCGAAGGTGTAGACTGCTACGACGCAGAAAGTAAGCGCTTTATCCATTTCAGCAGAACGCAAAAAGGGGCGCAGTTTTTAGATATTAACGGTTACATTAGGGCAGTAGAGGAAGATATAGACGGCAATATCTGGATAGCCACCAGCGGCAGCGGGATTGCAATATATAATCCTTTGACAGGTAAATCAAAAATGCTTTCTAAAGCCAATAAAACCCTGGCCAATGATAACATTACCAGCCTGCACCGCGCCCAGGACGGTTCAATGTACATCGGTAGCATAGGCGGTGGCTTAACCATCTATAATCCTAAAACCGCCAAGTTTACGTCCTTGTCTGAAGCGAGGGGTTTGGCTAACGGCGTAATTTACAAGATATTGGAAGACAATGCCGGAAAAATTTGGTTAAGCACCAACCGCGGTATCAGTAGTTACGATCCCGACAGCAGGAAATTCAAAAACTACTTTAGCCACAACGGTGTACAGCAAAGTCCCTTTGTTACCGGATCGGGTATAAAACTGGCCGACGGCCGCTTGTTCTTCGGCGGAACAGATGGCATCAATTATTTTCATCCTTCGCAGCTGTACACCAACAAAAATGTGCCTTCGGTAATTTTAACTGACCTTAAAATTGCCAACCAAAGCGTGGTGCCAGGCCCAGATTCACAAATTGACGAGGATATCTCTGTAGCCAAGGAAATGCACTTAGATTACGGTCAAAATTTCTCATTAAGCTTTGCCGCTCTCAACTTTACATCGCCACAAGAAAATCGTTATTTTTATAAGTTAGAGGGTTTTGATAAAGAATGGAACAGCGTAGGCAATGCCAGCACCGCCATGTACACCAATTTGGACCCGGGAACTTACACCTTTTTAGTCCGCGCCACTAGCGATGCCGGCGAATGGGATTCGCCCTTAAAATCTATACGCGTTACCGTAAAACCGCCATTTTGGAGGACCTATTATGCCTACACTTTATACTTCTTGCTATTTGCTGGCATTTTGTGGACCATCCGTTACCTCGGCATCCAAAAGCTGAAAGCCAAATTTGCCGTGGAGCAAGAACGCAACCGCGCCGAACTGCTTTTAGCCGAGGAGCGGAGAGAAGCGGAACGTAAACATCAATTTGACCAGCTAAAAATAAAGTTCCTGACCAATATCAGTCACGAATTCCGTACGCCCATTTCATTGATTATGGGGCCTTTAGAGCAACTGATGCAACAGGAAACCTCGCCCGAGCGGGCCAACCAGTTGGATATGCTGCGCCGGAATGCCCGCAGATTGCTCAACTTGGTAAACCAACTTTTAGATTTTAGGAATATTAAGCTAAAAGAGCAAAAACTACAGGCCAGCGAAGGCGATTTTGTGGCCTTTGCGCGTGAGGTGGCCGATTCGTTTAAGGATTTAGCCGAGCGTAAGCAGATTAATTTTCAGTTTCAGAGTGCCTTACGTTTCTATTTTACGTTGTTTGATCAGGATAAGATGGAGCGTATCTTGTTTAATCTTTTATCAAACGCTTTTAAATTCACTTTAAAAGACGGAGAAGTATTTTTGAAAATTGATGCTTTGCCAAATGACCGTGGTTTGCGGATCAGCTTGTCCGACACGGGGATAGGCATGAAGCAAGACACCACGGAGAAAATTTTTGAGCGTTTTTTCCAGAACGAAACCGGCGAAGAAATTTTAAACCAAGGCAGCGGCATTGGGCTTTCTATCACCAAAGAGTTTGTGCGTTTGCACGGAGGCACTATAGAAGTGGAGAGTATTGCCGGCAAGGGCTCGGTTTTTAGCGTAAACTTGCCTTTGCGTAAAATTGAAGATGCCCTTATTTTAGAAGAAGATGCGGTTTTCATGTACGATGAGGCCTCTGAGGATATCCAAGAACCCGATGGTCATCATCAAACTTTGCCGGTAGTTTTACTGGTAGAAGATAATGAGGATTTCCGTTTTTATTTAAAAGACAATTTAAAGAAGTATTACAGAGTAGTAGAGGCAGGCAACGGCAAAGACGGCTGGCAAAAAGTACTCTCGGCACATCCGGATTTGGTAGTGAGCGATATCAGTATGCCTTACGTAAGCGGTACCCAGCTATGCCAAAAAATAAAAACCGACAAGCGCACCTGCCACATCCCGGTAATTTTGCTCACCGCGCTGAGCGCCGAAAGCGACCAGTTGCAGGGCCTGGAGAAAGGCGCAAATGACTATATGGCCAAGCCATTTAATTTTGAGATTTTACACGCCAAAATCACCAATCTACTAGCGCTCAATGAGAGTTTGAAAAGCACTTATAGCAAACGGATTAAAGTAGATGCGCCGATAGTGGATATCGAATCGGACAACGAAAAATTGTTGAATAAAGCGGTGTTGTATATTGATGAAAACCTTACCAACTCCCAGCTTTCTGTAGAAGATTTAAGCAGGCACTTGGGCATGAGCCGCGGATCGCTTTACACCAAAATTTTAGAGCTTACGGGCGAAAGTCCGGTAGAGTATATTCGCTCTATAAAGTTGGATAGAGCCGCTGTGCTGCTCGAAAAAAGCGAGCTCAACGTTTCGCAGATCAGTTATTCCGTAGGTTTTGCCACCCCTAACTACTTCGCTAGGGCTTTCAGAACGCGTTACGGGATGTTGCCATCAGAATACATCAGCGCCAAGCGGGCAGAGAAAACGGTGGAACGCAGTAAATAATTTTTTGCGTTTTTGAACAAATCAAACATCAATTTGAACAAATGTAACACCTTGTTTCTGTTTTAAAGCCTAATTTCGATGCTATACCCTTACAAAATTAACACCCTGTTAAATTTAAAGGTAATTAGTAGTTGGTTTGATTGAGGTCTGTGCCGAGAAATGGTTTGGTTTTTCTCGGCGCAACTTCATTCTGCAAACACACATTTAAACCTTCAACATGAACTTTAAAAAATTGCTTTTGCCCTTGTTGTTTGTTGGCTTGCAACAAACTGTTTTTGCCCAAATAAAATTGCCTCAACTGATAGCCAATAGCATGGTTTTACAAAGAGATAAGCCTTTGCGTATTTGGGGCTGGGCCAGCGCTGGAGAGCAAATAAAAGTAAATTTTAACGGAAAATCGGGTAAAGCAGTTGCGGATGCGCAGGGCAAATGGACAATTATTTTGCCGGCCATGAAAGCAGGTGGCCCTTATCAGATGAGCCTAAAGGGCAAAAATACCATCGTACTCAAAGGTATTCTTATTGGTGATGTTTGGTTGTGCGCAGGCCAGTCTAACATGGTGCATCAAATGCGTTTACACGCCTTGCGGTACCAGAAAGATATTGATGAAGCCAATTTCCCTCAGATCAGGCAGTTTTGGGTGCCTACGGCAACCAATTTAAACGGTCCAGAAACTGCCTTAAAAACCAGCAGCTGGAAACCTGCCAATCCCGGTAATGTACTCGAGTTTTCGGCAGTGGCTTATTTCTTTGCGCGCGACATCTACCGTAAGCATGGCATCCCGATAGGAATTATTAATTCGAGCGTTGGAGGTACGCCTATTGAAGCTTGGATTAGCGAAGCCGGTTTTAACAATTTTGATGCTATTAAAGCAAGCATCAGGCAAAACAAAGACACCGCTTACATTGCTAAGCGCGCAAAAGAGCAAGCTTTTGAATACGGAAGTTATGGCAATGATTTAGGCTTAAGCGCAAACCCCAAATGGTATCAAGAAGACTACGAGCCAAACGGCTGGAGAAGGATAAATATTCCCGGTTTTTGGGAAGACCAAGGTTTACGCAATTTAGACGGGGTAGTTTGGTTCCGCAAAGAGATTGACATTCCGGCAGAATTGGCCAACAAAGCGGCAACACTTTTAATGGGACGTATTGTAGATGCCGATGTGTTCTATATCAACGGAAAGCAAGTGGGTTCTACAAGCTATCAATATCCGCAGCGGGTGTACAAAGTGCCTGCTAATTTGCTTAAGGCCGGCAAAAACCTTTTTGTGGTTCGGGTACAAAACAACGGAGGAAAAGGCGGTTTTGTGCCAGATAAGCCCTATAAACTGGATTTCGGTGGTACCAAGATAGATTTAAAAGGTTACTGGAGTTACAAAGTAGGGCAAATTAGCAAGCCCGCCAAACGAACCGGCGAACGAGGTCCTGTAAATGCTCAAAGCCAGCCTACAGCTTTGTACAACGCCATGATTGCGCCGTTTAAAAACTACGCCATAAAAGGGGTGCTATGGTATCAGGGCGAAAGCAATACCGGCAATGCGCGGGAATATGCTAAGCTGTTGCCAGCCTTAATTGCCGATTGGCGCCAGCAATTCCGCAACGCAGCTTTACCTTTCTATTATGTGCAACTGCCCAATTTTGGCGATGTAAGCTATCTGCCATCAGAAAGCGGAACGGCTCTGGTCCGCGAAGCAGCACTCAAAACTTTAAGCATCCCAAACACCGGAATGGCAGTAACCATTGATTTGGGCGAATGGAACGATATTCACCCGGACCGGAAACAGGAGGTAGGGGAGCGTTTAGCTCTGATTGCCCGCCATTTCGACTATGGTGAAAATCAGCTGGAATACAGTGGACCGATTTTTCAATCTGCCGAGATAAAAGGGCAGGAAATTATTGTTCATTTTACACACACAGGCTTAGGCTTGCAAGCCATAGATGGAGCGCCTTTATCTGATTTTGCCATTGCCGGGGAGGACGGGAAATTTGTTTGGGCAAATGCAAAGATTGTAGGAAATAACGTTGTGGTAAGTTCGCCGGATGTGGCGAACCCTAAATATGTGCGTTATGCTTGGGCCGATAGCCCGATGAACCCCAATTTGTTTAACAAAGATGGTTTGCCGGCATCGCCGTTTAGAACGGATGATTTTTAAACATTACGTTTTTATTTGCATTTTGTATGGATATCACGATAATTTCATAGTTGCTATTCAAAACAAATTGCACGATGAAAAGCACATCGTGCTTTTTTTATGTTTTGTTTTTAACCGTTTGTCTACAAAAAGCTTACGCCCATCTACGCTGCATGAAAAAATACCGGCGGGTAATTATATTTGGAGATGGATATCCGTGCAAACCAACTTAACGCAGGCTTGGTAAACCATATTTTGTTTTGGTTGCTTTGCACATTGGTAATTACCTCTTCCTTTACTATCGCCGGGCTTAGTTTTGCCACAGCCTTCAACGTGATATTGATGTTTTTGCCGCTACATCTGTTTTACTATTACAGCATCTCGCTTTTTGCCATTCCGCATTTTTTGTTCCGTAAAAAATATCCCGCCTTTATCCTCACCATCATAGCCTTGGCTTGTTTTTGTGCCTTCGTCTTTCGTAGCATCGAGATATTTTTTTCGGATCCCTACATCCTAAAAGAAATGCTGGTAGATAACCCTGCTTACCGGTGGAAAAAGTTAGACGGCAGCATTACAGAACAGTATTTAAAACCGGTTTTCATCATCAACGCTTTTGAACAAAGCAACCAATTGGTTTGGATAGCCGTTTCGTTGAAGTTTTTTGTGCTGTGGCGTGCAGATAGGCAAGTGGCATTGCAAGCGGAACTTAATTTTCTGAAAAATCAAATTCATCCGCACTTCCTGTTCAATACTTTAAACAATATTTACTCTTTAAGTCTTCAACAATCCTCAAAATCGCCGTTTCTGATATTGAAGCTTTCCGAAATTTTAAGGTATATGCTTTACGAATGCGATGCCGACCGCGTTGATTTAAAAAAGGATATCTCTATTTTAAAAAGTTATATAGATGTAGAACGTGTACGCTATGTGGACAACCGTTTGGATTTGAATTTGAACATAGAGGGAGATTTGGACGGTTTAAGCATACCGCCTTTGCTGATGCTCACCTTCGTTGAAAACGCTTTTAAACACGGCGCCGCCGAGATAAGTTCAGATGCTTGGATAAACATTGATATAGTGGTTAAAGCCAATAAACTTACCTTTAAGATATCTAACAACAAACCCACCAAGCTAGTCGAAGCTCAAGGGGAAGCATCCGGCATAGGGCTTAAAAACATTCAGAAACGGTTAAACCTGACTTGTTATCAGCATCATACCTTAAAAATTATAGATGAAGAACTTTTATATGCGGTGGTTTTAAACTTAGATCTGCAACCTAAATCCTAAGCCATTATGAAAATTAAAGTACTAATCATTGACGACGAGCCCCAAGCTATAGAAGTAATTGCTAACTACATCCGTAATTTTCCAGAGCTTGAGCTTGTAGAAAAATGCGACAATGCCGTGCGTGCTTTTCAGATATTGCAGAGCACGCCTGTTGATTTGCTTTTCTTAGACATTAAAATGCCGGGTTTGCTGGGCACAGATTTAGTAAAGACTTTAAAGCGCCCGCCACGCATTATTTTCACCACCGCGTATCAAAACTTTGCTTTAGAGGCTTTTGAGCTAAATGCCTTAGATTATTTACTGAAGCCAATATCTTTTGACCGCTTTTTAAAAGCAATGGAAAAAGTGCTTGACTATTATAAATTAAAGCAAAATACCGGTTTAACTTTAAAAGCCGAGCCTGTACAAACGCCTACAGAAAGTGTGCTTTACCTACGTGTAGAGCGGAAAATGGTAAAAGTTAGGGTAAGCGATATTTATTGGATAGAGAGCGCGAAAGATTATATCAAGGTGTTTTTAAAAGATCGGGTGCTGATAAGCAAGCAGAAAATTAGCACCCTTGAAGAGCTTTTGCCCGAGAACCAGTTTATCCGCATCCACAGGTCTTTTATGGTAGCTTGTGATAAAATAGAAAGTTATCACTCTTATTGCATCGAAATATTAGGAAAGCAGTTGCCAATTGGCCGCAATTACAAACTGGAGAGTCAAAAGAAACTGCGCGAACTTTTCGGAAACTTCTCTTGAAGTGAAAAACTCTGCGTTTTTACGTTTAGGAAAGGCGTTGTCTGTTTATCCTATATAAAATAAATAGCGCGCCCATCAACACGGCAGCGTTACCAATAACATATCCTACGCAATAGCTGTTTAGGCTGTCATTATAACGAGTAACGTTAATTACTTCGCGCAAGCTAAAAATCAAAATAAGCATCAGCAAACAAGAAATTAAATTTTTCATTTCTTCGCATTAGGGCAAGCCAAGCCAGATGGTACAGCATCTGGCTTTAGCCGGCCTTTTTTAACACTATTTGGTAATACTTACAGTAGTTGGCGTGTAAATGCCGAAAGTGAGCGCCGCTACCAATCCGTTTACAAAGCTATGCTCTATGTGCAGCGTGTAGTCTTTCGCGTCACCTGCCAACTGTTTAGCATCCGACACCGCTATCGGCGCCAGGCCGTAAACTACATAGTGATTCCACTTTACAATTTTCTCATGAGTTTGTGGCCCTTTGCCCACTACTGCGGTGTACGAGTAGCATGAGCTTAAGAGTGTTGTTGTGCCTAGCAAAAGCCCCAACGTTTTGTTTGTTAATTTTCTTTTCATTTGATGAATTTTTTAACAATGCTAAAAAGTTTGAAGAGCTAAAGTTTTGACCGATGCCGGAAGGCTTATTTAAAGGTGTTATTACCGCAACGAGTAGATGAACGGCGTTTGTTTAGTTGTTTAGATATGGGGTAGATTGATGAAAAAAGCGCTCGGCCATTTACTGTTGGTGTAAATGGAAGAGCGCTTTAGCTTAATAATATTGCCTCAATTCAACTTTATTGTTTTGCGGTTTCAGGCTGTTTAAATACTCATAAATAGCTTCTAAGTCTTTCTCTCTCATTCCGGCATACATGGTCCAGGGCATGGGCGTGTTGGCAACGGTTAAACCAACTTTTGGCGCTTTGTAACTACTATCCGCGTAAGCTTTAAAACGCGAAACAAATGTTTGCTTGCTCCAATTTCCTAAACCGTTGGCTTTGTGCATGGTGATATTGGGCGACGTGATTTTCCCGTTAGGCATGGCAAACTCCATTCCTCCGCCAAACTCGGTGCCGGCAATTACGCTGCCTTTTTCTGTTTTGCTGTGGCAATCTACGCATCCGGCTACATTCACCAAATAAGCACCATAAGCAATCTGGTTGTTTTCTGCCGGTTTGGCTTTAAAATCCGCTTCTTTTGGTAAAGTTTTGTTGATAAGATTTACCGGAAAATCCAGTTCGGTTTTCGGGTTGTTTTTAGCAATGGGTTTTAAAGTTCTAATGTAGGCAATAATGCTGTAAACGTCTTCTTTATCCATTTTTCCGAATCTCGGATAAGCCATCAGTGGAAACAACGCATGGCCGTCTTTGCTTACTCCGGTAGTAATAGCTCTTAAAATCTCTCCGTCTGTCCAATTTTTCAGGTGATAGGGCGTAATGTTGGGCGCATAAATTTTTCCCGGAAAGCCCTTTTTTTGGTCAAATTGCTCGCCACCGTTTCCTAAGGAATTACTAACCATAGGACCCGAGTAAAGGTCCCAGTTTCTGCTGCTGTGACAGTCCATGCAAACCGCCACATGATTAGCTAAATAGGCACCTCGGGCAATACGTTCGGGGGTAATGTCAATTTTAATTTGCGTTGCCGGTTGGGCGTTAGGAAGTGCAAAGTTGACGTATGTTGCGCCTGCAACTACCATAAGCACGATGCCTCCTAAAGTGAAAAGAATAATCTTTAATGCTTTCATTTTGTCTTTTTTTGATAAATAAAAATAACTCATTTTCTTAAAATGATAATATATAAATTATGACTGCGTGCTATTTATAGATAGACACTGTGCTTTTTGATACTTTACGCATTTGTCGATGTAAACGAAACTTTCACCGATAGAAATTGTTTTCTGGCTTTGTTGTGTGGTTTATCAGCTGTTTTATCTCAGACTTGTAAGCTGAAATAAGGCAGTGACAAATGTTTAAATCGTGGACACCTGCGTTACTGCCGTTAACGATAAAACATGAAAAAAATAATTTTAACAATTGGCTTAGTAGCAAGTCTTTTAATGGCTGGATGTTCTGACGATCCGGAAGAGCCGAAAAACACCAATTTGGTGACTTTTAATTTAGCGCCCGAATCGCGAATAGCATGGAAAGGAAAAGCAGCTGACGGCAATTTTAACGAAGGCACCATACAAGCTACGGGAAACGTGGATGCAGTGGTGAGTCCGGGAGGAGAATTAAAACGAATTCATGCTGGACTTGTAGAGATGCCCGTTTTAACTATCGAGGTGACAAATTTACCTGCGCATCTGAAACCTGTTTTGGAAAATCATTTAAAAACATCCGACTTTTTTTACATGGCGATGCATCCTAAAGTAAGTTTCAGATTTCTATCGGCCGAAAGGCTTAACAATGACGTTAACGGATACAATTACCAAGTGAGGGGAGAAATGACATTATTAGGGCAAACGCATGCTTTAGAATTTCCTGCGCGGATTATTTTAAACAGCAATGTACTATCGCTTAAAGCTAAACCAAGTTTTAAACAAAGCCTGTGGGGGATGAACTATCATCTAGACGAAAGTTACCCTGCGGATGACCGTTTGCTTGATGGCATAGATTTAAGTTTCGATATCAAAGCTAACCGATAGATTTATTACAAATGAACAATCAAGACTTGATTATTAACTTCATTAATGATTTTTGGAACAAGCAATCTTTTGCTAATGCAACGATATATTTATGTGATGATTACAGAGATTTTTCGCTCCCCAAATCATTAGGAAACGATGTTAAAGCCACCATCAAATGGATTGAGATGACATCTGAAGCATTCTCGCATTTTACGCATATAGAAGATGTGCTGGCAGATAAAAATAGGGCAATGGTAAAGGTGAAATTGCAGTTAAGGCATATTGGTTTGTGGCGCGGAATTGAAAGTACCGGCACCTCTTTAACCGTAAACGGCTTTCGTTATTTTAAGATTAATGACGGTAAAATTGCTGAACATTGGGGTTTGATTGACGGAAACGCCATTGAAGCGCAATTGACAGCAATACAAAATGGTTGTGCGGTGTAAACCAAAAGCTTCGCGGTGTGTGAGCTATTAGTTTTTTTCGCATTGAAAACTATTTAGCGCTTGCCCGGTTCGGATATTCTCCTTGCCGGGTTTTGTTTTTTCCCATCGCGCTAAACAAACAAAAGCACTTTTAATCTGTTAAAAGTTCACCGGCTTTTTTATATTTAATTTTCGGGAGCTTCTTATGCATAAAAAGTGTTTAGTATTTTGTTTTTTGACGGTTTGGATGTTGCAAACGCAATATTTAAAAGCACAGGCCTTTCAAGACTCTCTTAAAAATGATACCGCACGCGTTACGGAAAGCATTCTTATCCGTCAACAGCAACAAGGCCGCTTAGATTCTCTGCTTAAATTACAAATCCAAGAAGAACTGCGGAACGTAAAAGGCGACCAAATTAAAACGCTTGAACTACAAAAAAAGCTTGTGGCAATTCATAAATCCGACTCGGTAAGGCGGGTACAACAAAGCCAAAAAATTGCGCAGTTAAAAAAAAGTACAAAAGGCTACCCGGTGGTGCTTTTGCACGATACGCTTTTCCACGTTTATATGCGTGTAGGGTCTTTTAAAGCGCAAGACCGCGCAGAGTCTATCTCTAAAAAAATCGAAAACTTGTACCGCGACCCGTTTTTTAGGTCAGATTCGCTTAAAATTCAACAAAACGAAGACAGCTACGATATTATTTACAACCGCGAAGTTGTGGTCATGTCTGTAAGTGATTTAGATGCTTTATGGTTTGATGAAACGCCAGCCCGCTTGGCTAAACGCTACCTAAAGACCATCCAGAATGAAATATCATTACAGAAAAAGCAGAACAGTTTAATAAACTGGGCAAAAAATATTGCTTTGGCTTTAGGGGTAATTATTGGTTTGGGGGTTTTGATCAAATTGCTCAACAAAGTTTTTAAGCATGGCGAACGTTTTTTGGACTTAAAAAATCAACAGTTTTTTGATTTTCTGTGGCGCAAAAAAGTTCGAATTTTTAATGCAGCTCAACTGCGTTCTTTTTTGCTCAAAGTCTATAATGTTTTAAGGCTGTTGCTAATTTTATTGGTCATTTATCTTTCTTTGCCTCTTTTGTTCAGCATTTTTCCGCAAACCAAAAGTCTTACGGGGCAGCTTATTCAGTGGATTTTAACGCCGCTCCTATCTTCTTTAGATGCCATTGTTGATTTTTTACCCAACCTTGTCACCATATTAGTTATCTACTTTATTTTTAGATACACCATTAAAGCCTTGCATTATTTTGTGCGCGAGATAAGCAAGGGCAATATTCAAATATCCGGCTTCCATGAAGATTGGGCGTATCCGACGTTTAACATCTTGCGTTTTATTTTATACGCCTTTATGTTGGTTATCATATGGCCTTATTTGCCCGGGTCAGATTCGCCCGCTTTCCAAGGTGTGTCGGTTTTTTTGGGTATACTCATTTCCTTGGGCTCGTCCAGCGCCATTGCCAACATGGTTTCGGGTTTGGTAATTACCTATATGCGTCCATTTAAAATTGGCGACCGTGTAAAAATAGGGGAGCATGTTGGCGATGTAATGGCGAAAACCATGCTGGTTACCCGCTTAAAAACAATCAAGAACGAGGATATTACGGTGCCTAACTCGGCAGTGCTTTCTGGCAGTACCATCAACTACACTGCAAACTGTCAACGCGCAAGTTCGCCGGGTTTAATTGTGCACGTAACCATTACCATTGGTTACGATGTGCCCTGGCGTACTTTATACGAAGTGCTGATAAAGGCGGCGTTAAACACCGATTTGATAGAGCAGGAGCCAAAGCCTTTTGTACTGCAAACCGGATTAGAGGATTTTTACGTGGCCTACCAAATTAACGCTTACACCAAACATGCCAGCAAGCAGGCCGTTATTTACTCAAATCTGTATCAAAACATTCAAGATGCCTGTAATGAAGCCGGTATCGAGATTATGTCGCCACATTACCGTGCCGCACGTGATGGCAACGTAACCACCATTCCGGCCGATTATTTGCCTAAAGATTATGTGGTGCCCAGTTTCAACGTCAAAACACAAGCAGAACAACATCCCAAAAAATAATTATGGATATGGAAAATCAGGAAAAGAAGAAAATGGATTACCGTTGGGTCATCATCATGATACTAATTGTTGTTGGCGCTGGTTTATACTTTTATCAGAGCTATCAACTAAAACATCTACGTAAAGACTTGTCTGCACAGGCAGATTCGGCCTTGAGCAAACAAAACAAGCAACTGTTAAAATTGAGTGCTAAACCTCTGGTTTGGGCTATCCGTAGCGAAATGTTGCGCAATAATTTAGATGAGATTAACGTGTTTAACACCGATTTGGTGAAGGAAAGGAACGTTACAGAAATCACTTTGTTAAATGCAGCGGGAAAAATCATCAACTCCACCGACAAAAAGCTGGAAGATACCATGGCTAAGCCAGATTATTTGGCGCTTTTAAAGAGCGACACCGTGAGCGTAAACAGCATCAACGACTCGCTGAATTTATTGGTTGCACCGGTAATGGGCTACCAAAGCAAGCTTGGTGCAGTTATTTTAAAATATAAAGTGGAGAAATTCCGAGCGGAATAAAGGTTAAACCACTTCCGCAACTACAAAAGTGCTTCCGCCAACAAAAATTAAATCCTTAAGTTCAGCCTCAGTTTTGGCGCGATATAAAGCATTTTGTACGGAAGCGAAGACCTCACCAACTAGACCAAATTCAGAAGCTTCTCTTTGTAATTCATCAGCAGGTTTTGCCCGCTCTAAATTGGGCGTGCAAAAGTAGTAAACCGCATTTTTAGGCAAAAGGCTCAAGATTTTGCTAATGTCTTTGTCTTTCACCATCCCAATAACCATCCTTAAAGTTTGGTACGGCGTAAGTTTAATGTTTTGCAAAACTTCTTTAATGCCGTCTTCATTATGTCCGGTATCGCAAATGACCAAGGGTTGTTGTTGAAGCGTTTGCCACCGCCCCATTAAACCGGTGAGTGTTTTTACTTCGCTTAATGCAGCTAGCAGGTGGTCATCGCTAATGTTGAAACCCAGTTGGCGCAGTTGATTGACTGCGGTCAAAACGGTTTTCACATTTTTAATTTGGTACGTGCCGGTAAGATCTAAATAGAGTGATAATTGTTGTGTTCCGCCCTGTAGTTCTAAGTGCCTTTTAGCATCGGTAACATGGTTGTGTAGCACGGCCCACATTTCGCTGGCAAAGCTTAAATCGCAAGCTTTCTCTGCCGCGATATTTTCAAAAACGTTAGCTATCTCTGCTTGGTATTCGCCAACTACAACCGGTACTTTATTTTTGATAATCCCCGCTTTTTCGCCTGCAATTTCTTCCAAAGTGTTGCCCAACATGCTCATATGGTCAAACCCGATATTGGTAATAATGGAAAGCTCTGGATGGATAACGTTGGTAGAATCTAAACGGCCGCCTAAACCCACTTCAATCACTGCAACATCTACCTGTTCTGTCGCAAAATGCTGGAAAGCCATAGCCACGGTGGTTTCAAAAAAAGAAGGTTCTAGGTTTTCTATCAGTTCTCGATTACGCTCTACAAATTCAACTACTTGTTGCTCGCCAATCATTTCGCCGTTTATTTTAATGCGCTCGCGAAAGTCTTTTAAATGGGGCGAGGTGTATAAGCCGGTTTTATATCCTGCTTTCTGTAAAACCGCCGCCAACATATGCGAGGTCGAGCCTTTCCCGTTTGTGCCGGCTATGTGTATGCTTTTAAATTTTTTTTCGGGATGCCCCAAATGCTGGCAAAACTTAATGGTGTTGTGCAAGTCCTTTTTAAACGCCGATGCGCCAACGCGCGTAAACATGGGCAGTTTGGTATAAAGGTAGTCTAGGGTTTGGGGATAGGTCATTGTTTAATTTTGGATGATAGATTGATACAATGATAGATTGATACAATGATAGAATGAATGAATGATGGGATGAGTGAATATTAGAATGAGTGAATTGTTAAATGCCTAACTTTTCGCATAATTTTGAGTTGTAAAACCTCTTATATGTAAATTTTTATGGAATAAGTGTGAGATACTTTGAGTTTATAACATCAATAATGGCCTTTTAGAGAAAACACGATAAGCCGGTCTGTTTCAATCTTGTAAACGTAGCGGTGTTCAAGCGATATCCGCCTAGACTATTTGCCACTCAATTGGTGTTTTAAAGCTTCAGGTTTGCCAATCCCTCTATAAGGAGTGTTTACTATCGCTTCTGTAAGTTGATAAATTTTCTGTAAAATATTGGTGTTTTTAGATTTTACCCAAAAGTCTAAGTCTTCTTTTGCTTTGGGTAGAAAAACTATTTCCATAAGGCTTTTAGCTCATCTAAAGTCATTTTTTCACCTTTTCCCTTTAAAAGATCTTGTTCTCCTTCTAAAATCTTGTTTACGAATTCCTGATTGTAAGGGGTTTCCTTTGAAACCTCGAACTTAATTTTCAACGCTTTCATAAAAGCCTTTAAAGCGTCAATTTTAGAGCTGTCAGATGTATAAGCTTTAATGTTTATCGTTTCCATATCCGGGATTTAACAGATAAAAATAATTAAAAAAATTAGAGCAGGTAAAAATTAAAAAGAAAGGATTTTTAAATGCTTGCGATTAC
The DNA here is from genome assembly GCF_003609575.1 of Pelobium manganitolerans. GTDB lineage: Bacteria > Bacteroidota > Bacteroidia > Sphingobacteriales > Sphingobacteriaceae > Pseudopedobacter > Pseudopedobacter manganitolerans. The sequence continues at coordinate 27,311 of NZ_MBTA01000006.1, forward strand.
TTCACCTTAAAGTTAAACACAATTGTGCCCACTTGCATATCCGGTGCGTTTTCCAAAGTGTTAAAGCGCGAACCTAAAGCCGCATCTTCGCATTTATCCCACAACACGGGGTCGGTTAGGGTAGTGCCTCTGCCACCGGCTTTGGCGCTTGTTACCACGCCATTTTTGTCCACTCGGATTTCCACCACCACTTTTCCGGATTTTTGTCCATCATCTTTTATCACCGGCAAGTTCACAAAGCGCCTGCTTTTTAAAGATAAGGCCACACCGCCGTTTCCAGAGCCTGTGCCATCGTAGTTATCCGCCAGGGGGTCGCCCTCGGGTTTTCCTTGGTTGCCCGGCGCGCCGCCCGTACCATCGCCTGTGCCTGTACCCTTGTTTTTATTGCCTTTATATAAAGCGTTTTGGTTAATAACCGGTTTGGCGGGTTTATCTTCTGTTTTTTGCGTAGGGGCGTTTTTGGTAGCGTTATTTTTGGTGTTTAAACTAACCGCGTCAGAATTGTCATCCGTTACAATATTATTATCGGCATTTACCGATTGCGTGTTTGCCGTAACCTCTTCATTAGGCGTAATTTTATCCGGAGCTTTATTGTTGGCGTTGGGGTCAACAGAAGGCTCTTCAACGCTCATGTAATCGTTGCCCAGCCCTTCATCAGAGGTGCCGTAGTTTACAATAATACCGCCAATACCAACTTCCTCTGGCGGTGCGGCGCGGTTAACAATGTAAAAAATGCTCAACAGCAAAAAAGCCACTAACAAGCCTACCGAAATTGCTATGGCTTTCGGGTAATTATTGTCGTTATCGCTCTTTAATAAGTTGTTAATCATTTTTGCGGTTCGGTGGCCAGCACCAGTTTTATTTTAAGCTTGTTGGCAATATCTGTTAAACTCACCACATTTTGTATAGCGATGGTATTGTCTGCATATAAAATAACGGTTAAATCAGGATTTGCTTGCTGATATGCCGCTATCTTTTGCTCTAAAGCATTAAACGGAACTTGCTCTTTCTCTACATAATATTCCAAATCTTTTGTGATGGAAACATTAATGGTTTTTTGCGGCGATGCCTGTCCCGAGCTTGAACGCGGTAAAAACAGCTTTACCACGTTTGGGTTTACCACAGCAGATGCCAACAGGAAAAACAGCAACAGAAAGAACATGATGTCGTTCAGTGCTGATGTGTGCACCTCTACATGTGGTCTTTGTCTTTTCCTAAAATTCATCGGCCTGGCTCCTCTAATAAATCAATAAACTCAATAGAATCTGTCTCCATCTTCAACACCACTTTATCCACCATCGCGGTAAGCACATTGTACAAAATGTAGGCAATAATACCGATAATCAAACCGGTAGCAGATGAAATCATCTTCACATACAAGCCGCCAGAAATGGTTCCAATTTCAATTACGCCTTTTACAGATACATCATGGAAAATGGTAATTACCCCGATAATGGTACCCACGAAACCCAACATGGGCGCAATACCGGCAATTACTCCTAAAATACCGAGGTTTTTTTCCAATTTAGAAACCTCTAAACGGCCAATGTTTTCAATAGCGCCCTCAATATCTTTAATGGGCCTGCCAATGCGCAACAAACCTTTTTGCAACATTCGGCCTAAAGGCGTATTGCTGCTTTTGCAAATGGCAATTGCCGACTCTAGGTTGCCTGTTTTAATGCTAGAACGCACTTGCATAGTCAGTTGTGATTCATCACGTGCGGCTTTTCTGATGGTCAAATAGCGCTCAAAAAATATCACCAAGCCCAAAAGTGCCAAAATGGTCAGCGGTATCATTACCCAGCCACCTTTGGTTAGCAAATCAAATAAACTCAATTCTTGATCTGGAGAGGCCTGCAATGCAGAAACAGCACTTGTTGCCGTATCGGTTAAGGGTTGTAAGGTGTCCTGTAAAAACATATTTTAATTTAAAATTTTAATCGCTTTTTTAAATGCTTGTGGGTTTAACTCTTCTCTTACTCTTGCTAATTCTTTTTCTGCTTCGGCATCACTGTAAAGTGTGGCGCAGCTGATTTTTATCATCGGGCCATCGGCGTCTTCTACAATATGTGCATCAATACCGTTTGCCTTTAATTGGCTTACTCTTTTAACGGCATCTTCGCGTCTGGTGTATAAACCAATAATAATTTCGTATTTGATATTTCCGCGCTTAGGCAAAACGTTAGTTTTTACCGATACATTTGCGGAGTCTTTCGCTTTTTCTACTTCAAAACCTTCTGCTTTCAGTTTAGATTCGATGTCGTTTTCTTGGTAAATAGAATCTGCTTTTTGCAGATCTGAAGCCACTGCGTTGTTTTTTGGCGGACTAACTGGCGCTATCGGGCTAGGACTTGTTTTCGGGTTGTAGGTTTGGATTTGCTTAATCAGGTTTTTATAAATGTCTGGTTTGGCAAAATACAATCCCGCCACAGCGGCCAAAATAACCACCGCAACAATGCCCATGCTAATGGCTAAAATGCCACGTTTTGGTTTCTCTTCCTCGTAATCTTCGGGCAGTGCGGTGCTTAAAGCCTGTTGCGCCAAGCTATAAGTTTCGGCCTCTTTACCCACCAAGCGTGGCGAAAAAGTATCTAAAGCAGGCAATCCAAAAAACTCTTCGTTAAGCGCATGGTGCCGGTCCGACTGTAAGGTTAGCTGGCCGTTCTCGCTTTTTAAAGTGCCAATGCCGTTTAAAAAAACGGGTTCAACTTTTAAAGCGGCTTTAATTTCGCGGATATATTCATCTAATATCGCATAAGCGGAGGTTAGCGGCGTGTTTTGCTTTTGGCTAATGAGGTGCACCAATTTATCATCGTGCATATATTCATCGCTGTATGCAATTTCACTGGCAGGCGGAAAAAACGTTTTGTTGGCATCATCATAATATCCGGGGCGCCGTTTTTTGAAAAAACGACCCAAGCCAGGCACCGTTACCTGATCTTTTTCCGTAATTAATTCAACCAAATAATTCGCGATTTCCATCAATCTGTAAAAATAGTTTTTTTAGCGGTAACGCCTAAAAAATTCTAAAAGCCGTAGCTTACACCGCCAAAGATGTTTATGCCATAGTTATTGTAATAAGGCAAACGTTCGTAATCATTAGCTAATATGTTGTTTACCCTAAAAAATACGCCTAGCTGTTTGTTGTGCTGGTAGTTGGCGCCAACGCTAATATCGGCGAAAGCCTTAATGGTTTTAGTAGTAAAAGTTGGGTTAGGATAATTAGACGGGATGTCGAATATCTTCGCTTTTGTTTCGCCTTGGAAAAGCAAATCGCCAAAGATTTTTACTTTATCTACAATTTTAAATGAAGCGGTAGATTGTAAGGTGAAACCCGGGCGAAACCAAGCGTAGTTTTCTCGGCTATTATCGTATTGTTTAACGTCAATTTTGCTGTCTAAATTGAAGGCTTCAGAAAAGTTAATATTAAGCTCGCCGGTAAAGCCGATTACGTTGGTGTTGCCCAGCATATAATCAACGTTAAACTTGTTGCGCTGGGTGCTGTCGGTAACAAAGTAGGAGAGATCGCCCAAGGTTTTGTAGCTCACCATTGCTTTGTAGCCCACATTTGGTGCAAAGGTTCCGCGGATACCGCCAGAAATATTGATTTTTTCTACCGTGTTTTTTAGCCCTACGTTTTGGTTCAGATAAGGGTTTTCATCCGTTAAATTTTTCAAGGTATTTTTTTGGATATCGCCACCTAAACTTCCAAAAATGGTAAGGTAGTTTTTGATGAGCATAAAATCTAAACTTACTGCAGGGAAAATATGGATGCGCTGGTTGCTGCCAAACTCGTTTACGTAATTGATACCGCCGGTTAGTTTTAAAACTTCTGTTTGTATTTTAATGTAAGGGTTTAGTTTAAACAAATTGTTGTTGAAGCTGTAGGCGGAGTCTTTGCTGGTGGTTAAATCTACCGATGCATTGGCGCCTAAATGGAATTTGTTTAGATCTTGGCCCAAACCGCCAGAGATGATTACCGAGTTTTCTTTGGCTTTAAAGGCATTATTGAAAATGTAGCCTTTGGCTTTTGCGGCGTAGGTGAAACTGCTTTCATCATCGGCATCTACACGGTTAAAAAGTAAACCTTCGGCATTAAAATAGTTGAAAAGCTGTTTATGCGGGTCGGGGTTGCTGAAAGATGCTAAGGGATCTGTGCCGTAAAAATAGGTTCCCAAACGGTCGTAGCCCAATTTGCCTTCCATCACTAAATTGTCGCCAATGCTTCGGCCGTAGCCGCTTAAGCTTTGTTTGCTTATTTTCTGCTGGTTCTCTTTACCATTCATAGATAAATGGTTGAAGTTGAAACCGGCCTGCAAAGCGGGGTCCTGCCCGGTAGCGATATTCAACTGCGCTAAACCGGTGCCTAAATTACCAAAGCCCAATTTAGCGTAATTGTTTTGACGCTGGGCTGCAATTTCTTTGGCCAGTTTTTGCGCTTCCAACTCGCGCAAGCCACTGTTTAAATCCAGTTTTTTATCAATCAGGTTGTACTTTACCTGCGGATTAAAAGGTTTTGTCTCATTCAAATTCGGGCTTCTTCTAATCTTCACGGCATCGGCCAAAATAGGTTTGTACGAGCGTACAATCTCCACCTCCTCGGTTACTGCGTTGCGTTTGCTGGTATCTTGCTTAACCGCGGTGCTTGACGTAGTTTGAGGCTTGTTGGCATCTTGCGCAGGTGCTGGTTTAGCCGTGTTTTGTGCATTAGCGCCAATCGCAAATAAGCTCGAAAAAATAAAAGCGCTGATATATGGTGTTTTATTCATTTGTTATTTGCCGTTTATTGCTTTCAATTTAGTTTTTGCTGTTTCTACAATTTCGTCATCGCCTTCGTAGTTTTCGATGATACTTTTTAGCGTGGCAATGGCCTGCACTTTATCTTTTAAAGCCACATAATTATCGGCTAATAAAATGAAAGATTTTGCGCCCCAGTAATCATAATTAGGCATGTCGTTTATCAGCTGGAAGCAGGTTTTTTGCGATGCCTTATAGTCTTTTTGCTGATATTGAATTTCGGCTACGTTGTACAAAGCTTCTGCGCCAGCAACAGATTTGGTAGCTTTTACCACGCCTTCAAATTCTTTTTTGGCTTTTACGGTGTCTGCCAAAAGCAAATAGGCTTTACCGGCGTATAAACCGGCTTTGTTGCGGTCTTCTTCAGATGATTTTTCGTAATCGCGTACCAAATTTACGTACAGTAAAGTTTGATCTGGCACTTTAATGCCGGCATAAGCAACCATTAGGTTGTTGATGGCAAAGCTGTAGTTGGCTTTATATTCTGATGCAATCTCCAGTTTTTTAAGGTGAACGATAGCTTCGTTATACTGTTTGGTGCTTAGGTAAATTTTAGAAATGCTTATCAAAGCACGTTCGGTGTATTCGCTGGTCCAATCGTTCAAAATGTATTCGTAATCAATGATGGCCGGTGCGTATTTGCCTAAGTTTTTATAGCTTTCTGCGCGGATAAACTTTGCCTGTTTATCTTGGATGGCTTTCGGGAATTTATCAAAGTAAGCATTTACAGATTCGATGGCGTTTTCCCAGTTTCCTCTTAAATATTGGCTGTAGGCCGCCTGGAACATAATATTATCTTGTTCGGAAGTGGTGTAATTACCGATAGAAGTGGTGTTGGCGTAATTGATAAACTCTGTGGCATTGCCCATATCCAAATAAATTTTTTGGATCAGCTTTAAAGATTGTTGTGCCTCATCGGTAGATTTATATTCGGCAATAACACGTTTAAAAGTTTCTAAGGCCGCTTGGTCGTTTTTCTGGTCATAATTTACCAAACCAATGGTCACCAAGGCACGCGGAACATACGAGCTACGCGGATATTTTTGGATAAATGCCGTTAAATCTGTCTTTGCTTTGTCGCCCTCGCCAATTAAGAAATGGGTGTACGGAATTTCAAAGCCGGCGTCATCGGCATAATTAGAATTCGGGAATTTTGCGAGCAAAGATTCTAAGGTTGCAATTTTTACCTGTGGCTGGTTTTGTAAACCCTCAATAATACCGCGCTGAAACAAAGCGTAGTCCTGACTTGATCCGCCTTGCGCGATTATTTTATTGTAATAGCCTAAAGCTAGGTCGTAGTTTTTGGCGCCAAAGTAAGCATCTGCCAAACGCAAAGTGGCATCTTTAATAGTTTTAGGATCTTTTTCGTTTCCGTTTAAAAAACGTGCGTAGTAGGTGGCGGCCTTCGGATAATTTTCTCCCTCTAAAGCTGCATAACCTAAGGCGTAGTTTGCGTAGTTGTACAAATCTGTTTTGCGCGATGCAGGCATACCCAAAAAGTTTTCGAAGTAATTTACAGATTCACTGTATTTACGCACTTCATACATCGCCTCGGCGCACCAGTAAGTGGCTAAAGCAAAAATTTCTTTATCCACCGGGAAATTGTTCGACCGTAAAAACAAGCCGATCGAGTTTTCAAAGGCGCGCTCGTTGTAAAACTCTAAAGCTCGGTAATAAGTTACTTTTTGGTAAGCCTCTTTGGCGTCTTCGGTTTTATCATCAATGCCCTCCAAAATATCTATGGCTTCTTTATAGTTTTTGGTGCTTAATAAAACCTTTGCCAGCAGGGTTTTAGCTTCGTTTAAATGTTTAGAGCGCGGGTATTTTTTTAAATATTCTTGTGCTGCGTCAAGCGCGATGTTGTGGAACTGTAGCTCGTAAGACAGTTTAGCGAAATTAAAAAGTGCTTCCTCCTCAATTTGCTTATCAAAATCCATTTTAGAGCTAAATTGGAAAGCATTGCGCGCGCCCTGTTTGTTTTTTGTGGTTAAGTAAGCATCGCCCAAAGTGTATAAACCGGCTTGGCTGTATGCTGTTTGATCATTAATCAGTTTGCCCAGTTGCTCAATAGCCTGATTGTACTTTTTTAGCTTATAGTAGGTGTAACCAATTTGGTAACTATCGTGGTTGTTTTGGGTTTTGCCCATGTCTTGCTTCATAAAACGCTCGTAGTACGCTAAAGCATTGGTATAGTCGTTTTTTGCAAAGTAAGAAGCGGCAATGATGCGTAACAGTTCGGTTTCGCGCAGTTGCTTAGTGTTTTCTACAATAGGCACCGCATAGGCTAAAACATCATCGTATCGTTTATCTAAATAATAAATAGCAGATATATAATAAGGGTAGCTCGCTTCGTAGGTTTTAGAATTTTTTAATTTTTCGAAGTTTTTTAAGGCCACGGCATACTCTTTATCTAGGTAAGAGATGTAAGCAAAATAATAAGTGGCTTGTTCGCGATATTTAGAGTCGCCGTCTTTAACTAAACTAAAAAGTGGCTTGGCGCTGGCGTAATCGTTGGTTTCAAAATAGGCATAGGCGGTTTTAAACTTGTATTCCGCATCTTCTTTACCGGCTAAATCTACCGAGCTTACTTTGGTAAACCAGTCTAAAGCTTCTTGATAATCGCCCTGATTAAAATAATATTTACCAACTTGGAAATAAGCCTGTTTTGCGCGCGGACTTTCGGGATGTTTTTTGATAAACAATTTAAACAATTGTTCGGCATCATCATTATCCAGCGCCAAAGCACAGTATGCGCGGTAATACTCGGCGTTGATTTTAATGTTGCTTACGTCTGTGTTTTTCTCAGATTGTGGCGTTTCTACCGTAGCGTTTTGTTCTACCTCGTAAAAAAGTGCCGATGCCGCGGCGTATTTTTCCTGCTCTAACAGCTCTAAAGCATTTTTATATTTCTCGTTTATTTTAAAAAACGCCGGCAGCTGTGCTTGCGCTAAGGCGGTAGTTAAAAAAAGTGGAACAAGAAAGAACGTTATTTTGCGCATAATCTCTTTAAAGTAAATCTGATAAATATAGGCTTGCAATCGGCTTTATCACCTATGAATTAACTAACAGCTGTTAGTAAAGCAAATACAACGCATTTTTTGCGCCAATCATATCTAGGTTTCTGAAAAAGCCTTTAGCCGGAGGCTATTTTTGGCTGGCCAACAGGTAAAGTACGGCCATTCTTACGGCTACGCCGTTTTCTACTTGGTTTAAAATGATAGATTGTTTGCTATCCGCCACATCACTGCTAATTTCCACGCCACGGTTAATAGGGCCCGGGTGCATCACCACAATTTCTTTGTCTAAAGAATCCAGCAGTTTCTTATCTAAACCGTACATCATCGCATATTCGCGCAAAGATGGGAAGTACTTAATGTCTTGCCTTTCCAGCTGTATGCGCAACATATTGGCTACGTCGCACCAGTTTAAGGCTTTGCGTAAATCATGCTCAACCTTAACGCCCAGCGTGTGTATATATTTCGGAATTAGGGTTGTTGGCCCGCAAACCATGACTTCGGCACCCAATTTTTGCAAACATAAAATATTAGAGAGTGCCACGCGCGAGTGCAGAATGTCTCCCACAATCACAATTTTTTTGCCTTCAATAGCGCCCAGCTTTTCGCGGATAGAAAAGGCATCTAACAAAGCCTGTGTAGGATGCTCGTGCGCGCCATCGCCAGCATTAACAATTTGCGCGTCAATGTGTTTACTTAAAAACACGCCGGCGCCGGGGTAGGGATGGCGCATCACCACCATATCTACCTTCATGGCTAAAATATTGTTTACGGTATCAATTAGCGTTTCGCCCTTGCTTACCGATGAACTTGATGCCGCAAAGTTGACCACATCTGCCGAAAGGCGTTTTTGCGCCAGCTCAAAAGACAGCTTGGTGCGCGTAGAGTTTTCGAAGAAAATATTGGCGATGGTGATATCCCGCAAGGAAGGCACTTTTTTTATCGGCCGGTTTATAACGTCTTTAAACGTATCTGCCGTTTCTAAAATGAGCTGAATGTCTTGGGCATTTAAATCTTTGATGCCCAAAAGGTGTTTGCTGCTCAATCTTTGTGTTATTTCAGACATATTTTAAACGTTTTCAGATACAAGTACAACTTTGTCTTCTTTATCGGTTTCTTCCCAGCTTACCACTACTTTTTGCGATGAAATAGAATCTACCTTCATGCCGATGTAATCTGCTTCGATAGGGAGTTGACGGCTATACCGGCGGTCCACCAGCACCAAAAGCTCTACTTTTTCTGGGCGGCCGTAAGCCAAAATAGCGTCCATAGCTGCGCGGATGGTGCGCCCCGTCCACAGCACATCATCTATTAAAATCACTTTTTTATTTTCGATGATGAAATCAATCTGGGTGGTATTGGGCACCAGCGGGCTGTCGCCACGGCGGAAATCATCGCGGTAAAAAGTAATGTCTAAAATGCCATTTTGAATTTGTGTGCTTGGTATAATTTCCTTCAGTTCTTTGGAAATACGTTGCGCCAAATAAATGCCTCGCGGCTGTATACCTAAGATTACCGAATTTGAGAAATCGTTATGGTTTTCAATTAATTGATGACAAAGCCTTTGTATAGTAACCTGGAATTTCTGACCGTCAAGAAGTGTTAAGTTTCGCATCAGCATGGTGGTTTGGGCAAAAATAGGAAAATTTTTAGGATAGAAGCGTTGCTTTTACTGCAACGGGCTTTTTGGGCGCAATTTTTAAAGTTCCGTTTTTTGGATGATGGATTGGATGACCTCATCAAACTCTAAAGACGCATCAGACAGATACTGGAACAGTTCAGTTTTATCATCCTTGCCGTTGTCGTGGTTCACCAACAAATCCACTAGGCCCATTATTTTTGCCAGGGGCGCACGCACCACGTGCGATTGGATATATGAAATTTCATTTAAGCGCTCGCTCTGTTTTTCTATCAGTTCAATGTAGCGATGCTGCCGAGCAATTAAAAGTTTTAAGGTGTTTTGGCTTTCTTTTAGGCTTTGTTCAATCAGCTTGCTTTCGGTAATATCAATACATGCTCCAATCATTTTTACCGGCTCGCCAATGTCGTTTGTTTTTACAAATCCCCAAGATTTTAAATGTCTGATTTCTCCACTGGGGCGGATGATGCGCTCCTCAAAATGCACGTCTTTTTGCTGCGCGAGGGCATCGGAAATAATGGATTGTATCCGACTTTTATCGTCGGGATGCAAACGCTCTAAATATCCCGAAAAAGTAGCTTTGAAATTTTGTTTGTTTAATCCGTAAATGCTGTACAGCACATCGGACCAACGAACGCTGTCTTTTTTAATGTCCCAAAACCAATTACCGAAATTTGCTAATTTTTGCGCATGTTCTACCAAAAAAAGCTCTTCTTGTAGGTTTTCGATGTTTTTATCTTCTTGTTTTGACATATCCTTGGATAACAAAATGCAAGATTAAAGTTAAGCTATATGCCGCAGAAATGGTTTGGCAACGTTAATTTTTTTTTGTAGCGGTTTAAGTGGTGTTTTTGCGCTGTAAGGGTTGCTTTGCCTTTGCCGCTGCTTAGCTTAACATTTTATAATAAGAACGAGGTTTTAAATCCGGCTAGGGCCGATGAAAGTATTTGGGACGGTGGGTTTCTTACTCGGCTTTTGCTTAAAACGGCGGATCATCATCTTCCACGTCCCAGTTTTTTGGTTTTAGGGTAATGCTTTCAAATTGTGAAGAAGGACTTAGTCCTGCAAACGGATCGGCGCCGCCACCATCTGACGCGCTGATGCCTCCAAAATCTTCCAAATCGGCAAATTTTACATATTTACCAATGAAACGCAGGTTAACCGAGCCGGTTTCGCCGTTACGGTGTTTGGCAATAATCACTTCGCCCACGCCGGCGGTTGGGTTTCCGTTCTCGTCTTGGTCTAGGCCGTAATATTCTGGGCGGTATAAAAACAATACCATATCCGCATCCTGCTCAATCGCTCCAGATTCCCTCAAATCCGATAGCATCGGCTTTTTGGAGCCTCCGGGGCGGTTTTCTACGGCACGGCTCAATTGCGAAAGCGCAATTACCGGAACGTTAAGTTCTTTAGCCACTTGCTTTAAAGCGCGCGAAATGCTGGAAATTTCTTGCTCGCGGTTACCGCCGCCACCGCCACCTTTTCCGTCAGATTTCCCTTGCATCAGCTGCAGATAATCGATAATAATCATCTGGATATCGTACTGCGCTTTTAAACGGCGGCATTTTGCCCTAAATTCAAAAACATTCAGTGCTGGGGTATCATCTATAATTAGTGGTGCCTCGCTCAGCTTGCCAATTTTACTGGTCATTTGTTGCCATTCCCAGTTTTCTAAACTTCCTTTACGGATTTTCTCTTGCTCAATTTCTGCCTCGCCAGAAATTAAACGGTTGGTGAGCTGTACGGATGACATCTCCAAAGAAAACACCACCACGGCTTTGCCAAATTGCACGGCAGCATTGCGGGCGCAACTTAGTACAAAGGCGGTTTTTCCCATCGCCGGACGTGCGGCAATGATCACCAAATCTGATTTTTGCCAGCCGTTAGTTACTTTATCCAATGCGGTAAAACCAGAAGGAACGCCGGTTAAAGAACCGTCTTTGCCACGTAAAGCTTCCAGCTGCTTTAAAGATTCTTTAACGATGTCGTCCATCTTGCGCGAATCGCGGCGGAGGTTGTTTTGGGCAATATCAAACAGGTTTTTCTCGGCAAAATCCAACAATTCAAACACGTCGCTGGTATCTTCGTACGATTGGTTGATGATGTCGGTAGAGATACGGATCAGCTCGCGCTGGATAAATTTTTGGGAGATAATCCTGGCGTGGTACTCAATATTAGCCGCAGAAGCCACGCGGTTGGTGAGTTCGGTAATGTAAAAAGCGCCGCCAATCATTTCCAGCTCGCCCTCCTGCCTTAATTGTGCCGAAACGGTTAAAATATCTACCGGTGATGATGCGGTAAAAAGTGTTTGTATAGCCTTAAATATTTTTTGGTGGGCGTCTTTATAAAAGATTTCTGGTTTCAGGATGTCGATAACGGCCGAAAGCGCATCTTTTTCCAGCATCAGGGCGCCTAAAACAGCTTCTTCTAAATCTAAAGCTTGGGGCGGCAATTTCCCTAAGCCCGAAACCATATTGCTTAATCTGCTTCTTTTGTCTTTAATAAAAGTGCTTTTGCTGTTGTCGACTTCAGAACTCATAGCTACAAAAATATACAAAAATTGCCGAGTGGGACGCTTAGTTTTAAACAGCGCAGCGAACAAAAAAATTACAAAAGCCTTGGTGCAAAGTTACACGCCTAGTTATCAACAGCTCATGTGAAAAAGTTGTTGGCATCATCAAAAAATAACGCTTTATATTTTTTTTAGGGCTTGTTGATAAAATGAGGCATTGTTAACAATTGAGGATGCCTTGTGTAATCGTCAATTATTTTTAACGGTAGCCAAACTATTATTTAACTTGCAGGCTTTATGACAGAGAGAAGATTTAAAGCCGAACCGCGCGAGGTAAACCAGATGATTTTTGGCATCCGTGCTGTGATAGAGGCTATTAGTTCGGGAAAAGAAATAGAGTCGCTTTTTATACAGCGCGGTTTAACCGGAGGCCTAATAAGCGAGTTAAAAACTTTATTGCGCCAATACGATGTGCCATCGCAACAGGTGCCGGTAGAAAAGCTGAACCGCATCACCTCTAAAAATCACCAAGGCGTAATTGCGTTTATATCGCCCATTACTTATCAAAAAATTGAAGATTTGATTCCAGCGGTTTATGAGCGTGGCGAAACACCATTGATTTTATTGCTGGATGGCGTCACCGATGTACGCAATTTTGGCGCTATTGTGCGTACTGCCGAATGTAGCGGTGTGCATGCTATTGTAGTGCCCAAAAAAGGAGCTGCACAAATTAATCCGGATGCGGTTAAAACCTCTGCCGGCGCGTTATATAAAGTGCCTATTTGTCGCCACGATAGCTTATTGCAGGTTTTGCGTTTTTTAAAAGATTCGGGTTTGCAAATTGTGGGCTGCACCGAAAAAACCGACGATTTAATTTACAAGCCCGATTTTACCGCGCCCAGTGCAATCATTATGGGCGCCGAAGATGTAGGAATTAGCTTTGAACTGATGCGTAATGCTGATTATTTGACCAAAATTCCGATGGCGGGCGAAATTGCTTCTCTAAACGTTTCCGTTTCTGCGGGGATTGTACTTTATGAAGCTGTGAGGCAGAGGTTGGCTAATTAGTAAGGAGTTCATTAGGAGGGAGTTCATTGGTTCATTAGTAAGGGAGTTCATTAGGAGTAAGGAGTTCATTATTAGAAGGATTCAATCATTCACAATTAAATCCGAGCTATCATTCAAAATTCAATCATTCACAATTAAACCATGCAAGCAGATCCAGATTTTTATAGGGTAACCGATAAAGACATTCTTTACGAGGATAACCATCTTATTGCAGTTTATAAAAAAGCAGGATGGATTGTGCAGGTGGACGACACCAACGACCCATCTTTGGATGAAATGGTAAAAACCTACATCGCCGAAAAATACCATAAACCCAACGGTGCTTTCTTAGGTGTGGTGCACCGCCTGGATCGCCCCGTGAGCGGGGTTATTTTGTTTGCAAAAACATCTAAAGCGCTGGATCGTATCAACAAAATGTTTAAAGAACGCCAAATGCACAAAACCTATTGGGCGGTGGTTAGGCAGAAACCTAGCAAGATGGAAGGAAAGCTGTTGCATTGGTTGGTTAAAAACCCGAAGAAAAATATTACCACGGCTTATCATACAGAGGTTAAAGGAGGCCAAAGTGCCGAACTCAACTTTAAGGTATTGGGCAATTTAGAAGGCTACTATTTAATTGAGGTTGACCCGATAACCGGCAGACCACACCAAATTAGAGTACAGCTTTCCACTTTGGGCAGCCCCATAGTTGGCGATAACAAGTACGGATATCCGCGCGGAAGCCGTAAAAAATCTATTTGTTTACACGCCAGAAAGCTGGAGTTTATTCACCCGGTAAAGCAAGAACCGGTGAGCATTTATGCGCCCCTGCCAAAAGATGGTTTTTGGGAAAAGTTTGAGGTTTTTGAGCGGTAAAAGCGCTTAAAAGGATAGCGCTTAGCTAAAATGCAGATGAACTTACGAAGTCTTGGAGGCTTCGTAAGTTTTTAACCTAAGCCGGCAAATAAAAATTCAACAAGGTGCCTTTTCCGGGCTGGCTATCTATTTCCAGCGTGCCGTTTAAAGAAGCAACGCGGTTGTACATGTTTTTAAATCCGATGCCTTGGCTTTTTTTCAGCTGCGAGGGGTCAAAACCAATTCCGTTGTCTTCAATAGAAAGGCTTATCCCATCTTCGTCGCGATTAATTTGGATAGAAAGCTTACTGGCTTTGGCATATTTAATCACATTGTTTGTAGCTTCTTGTATTACCCTATAAATTACCGTTTCTACGTTTTCGTTTAGTTTTTCTTGCAGGCCGTTAATGTCTAAAGTTATTTTTAGCGTTTGCTGATTGATTTTGTTCACAAACTCGCGCACGGCGGCGGCCAAGCCCGATTTTAACAAGGCATTTGGGATCATCTGGTGCGAGATAGCACGCATTTCGTCGTAACTTTCGCTCAATAGCGCAACCGAGCGTTCGGCAAGTGCGCTTTGTTGCGGATCTTTCAAATCGGCTTTGGCAATCAGGCCGTTTAGGTTCATCAGCGCGGCAGAGAGGGTTTGCCCCACGCCATCGTGCAAATCTTCTGCAATGCGTCGCCTTTCGCGTTCTTCGGCATCAAAAACTTCTTTAACACGCAGTTCTTGCTGACGGTTTTTTTCGGCATTTAGCTCCATTTGTGCTTGCGCCCGCCGTTTTTTAATCATCAAATAAGCGGTAAAAATGCTAAAGCCGATGAGTACAATGGCGGCATAAAGCAGAATGTTTTTCTCTTTAATCTCCAACTGCTGGATAGTGGATTGCTGGTCCAGTTCGGTAATGCGCCGGTCTTTTTTCTCTGTTTCAAAAACCACGTTAAATTGGCTCATCTGCTTGTTTTTTTCGATGGTGAAAAGCGAATCTTTTAAATCGCTGTAAAGCTGGAAGTTTTGAAGCGCTAACTTTGTGTTGCCTATGTATTGATAAAGCGTAGCTAACTGTCGCCTGGCTTTCATTATTTCGGGCAGAGATTTGCATTCCTCTGCATTGTTTAATGCTTCTTTGGCATAAAGCAAAGCCTGACTGATATTTTGTGTGCCGTAATTTTCCGACAAGCCATTTTGTACAAAGGAAAGTTCCTTTTTATTATTGAATAGCTGATGCCCTTTTGCCGCCAGTTTTAGATAATGGTTAGATGAAGCTAAATCGTTTTTTTTTGCATAAGCTATGCCCAAATTGGCACGCACTACCGGCAAAAAATTCTCGATTTTTAACGCTTTAAATTTCTTCTCGGCCAATTTTGAATAAAAAATGGAACTGTCGGGCTGGTTAATTTCTAAAAAGAAAGAGCCTAAGTTGGCTTCGCTGGCGCCAACCTCAAAAGTTTTGTTTAGGTTTTTGTAAATCTGGTAAGCTTCGCGATAGTATTTAAGCACATTATCATATTGTTTTTGTGCTTTTAACACAATACCAAGGTTAAGGTTAATTTGTGCTAAACTCTCTGGGTTGCCAACTTTTTTGTAAATGGCGTAAGCTTCTTTGTATAAATCAACCGCTTTAATGTAGTTACCTTGCTGGTCATAAATTCCACCTAAGTTATTTAGGCTGTTGGCAATGCCCATTTGGTCCTTTAGCTTGCGCTTTAGCGCTAAAGCTTGCTGATTGTAGTTGATTGCTTCTTCAAACTTGCTTTCGGCGCCATAAACAATGGCCAAATTGTGGTAGGCGGTAGATAGCACCGCATCGTTTTTTTGTGCTTTTGCTTTTTTGGCAGCCAGCAAACCATAACTTTTTGCACTATCGGGGTGGCTATATTTGTAATTCCAGCAAAGCTCGGCCAAAATAGTGGCTTCATTTTTTGGCTTTGTGCGCAATAAGTTTTTTAAGCTGTCTGTATCCGCATCAGCGAAAGCGGCAAAATTAAAAAGCAAAGCAAGGGCAGTGGCTAAAAGCCTAGGAGCATTTTTTTTGCCCTGATGGCGAGAAAATGAGAGCGGTAACAATCTTTTAATAAGCGTTTTATTTAGCTTTTAAAGATAAAATGTTAGCGCATAAATCACCACTTTATTTTTACGTTTTTTAAATCTCGTTTTTTGGCAAAAAAAATAGGGCAGTTGGTTAAGCTGCCCTGTTTATAAGGTTAATGATTAATTTTTTAAAATGCGTAACCAACGGTGAAAGACCATACACGGTTGTTGATTTCGTTGTTGGTGTTGCTATCGCTAGTTGGAGCTAAGTTAGTAAGTCCGAAACCGTAACCGGCGCCAAAGTTGAAACCACTGCTAAGTTGGTAACCTGCCAACACGTTGAAACCGAAGTCTAAAGCTTTAATGTCGTCATTGTCGCTGTTTCCAAACTTCAAATCATCTTCGTTTGTGACTCCTAAAATTGTAGATTTTCTTTGTCCTGAAACATTAAACCCTGCATACGGACCACCGCCCAAGTAAATATGGCCTGGACCCGCTGGTAAGTTCACTAAAAGGTTTACTGGGACTTCGATGGATAAGATGTTGTCTTCGATTTTGTTGTTGTCGTCGTCATCGGAGAGTTTTGCGCCTTTCCCTTGTAGCGATATTCCGGGTTGTACCGAAAAATAAGTGGATACTGGAATGTCTGCATAGCCTGTTAAATTAAAGTTTGTAGTTGTTTTTGTGTCGTATGATGTGTTAGCATCATCATCAACGAATTTGTACTTTGGTAAGTTTACCCCTGCTTTTAAACCAAAGCGAGTTGTTCCGGTGTTGCTGGATGGGGTTGTAGTTTGTGCGAAGGTAGCGCCTCCAAATACTAGGGCTGCTGCTACTAAGAATAATCGTTTCATAATCAATTTTAATTGTTTGCACACCCTAATCCAATGAACAGACCAAAATACAGTTTGCTTTGCCCGATGTTAAATAAGTACTTGTAAAGTAGCGGTTTAAAGAGTCTTCTTAAGGCTGTTCCCGGACGTCTGTTTTTGCAGAAAATGTAGTTTTAGCCATACAAAATCCATTGCAGTGGCTTATTTTTCTTCTTCTTTCTTTAAAAGCGAGCCTACAAACGCTCTTCCTTCCGGGGTAATCACCGCAGTAAGTTTATCTTCGTCCCAATTTATTCTGATGTAGCCCATACGTTCCAGCTCTTCATACTCGGCCTGCATACCACCTAGTATAGATGAATGCTGTTGGTGTCCGATGGTTTTCATGATTGATTCTAATTCTGCCCTTTCCATAATATTTGTTTTTTAGTGAATAATGGATGTCATAGGGCAAATTTTGAGCCGAAGGGGGAGTTGGTTCGGGATTAGTTTGTTAGGTGGTTCGGTGTTAGTTGGTTAGTCTGGAGCCTAATAAACTCATGTTACCAATGAACCAATGAACTCATTTTACTAATGAAGCTTCTACTAATCGTTTTTTACCAGCAGATAATAATCGTTTTCTATGGGGAGGTAGCCGTATTCGTAACAGAAGATGTAGATGGAGCCTTTGTTGGTTTGGTAGCGATGAGTGTGGTAATTAAAATTGAAGCCGACTTCTTCCAGGCGCTGTTTAGCTACGGTAGTTTTGCCTTCGGGATTTAGCGCGATTAAAATTTTACGGTTTTTGTGCAGGATGCCGTTGATGCGTTTTACCTCTTTGCTTTCATCGGCTTTAATTCTGTTGTTGTAATTACTCCGGCATTGGTCGTCGCAAAACTTCTTATCAGCTCTGCCTTTTAAAGCTGAGCCGCAATCCAGACAATTTTTTTCCATAGCGTAAGTCCTTAGGTTAAAGGTTTATGCTAAATTAACAAAATCGGAACTCAATTTTAAGCTGGCTTGCGCAAAATCTTATCCATGGCTTTTCCTTTGGCCAGTTCATCCACCAGCTTGTCTAAATAACGCACTTGACGCGTCAGTTCGTTTTCAATTTCTTCAATCTTATATCCACAAATTGTTCCTTTAATTAAGGAGGCGTTGGGGTTTAAGCGTGCATGGGCAAAAAACTCCTGATAGTTAGTGCCGCGCGCTACTAATTTTGCGGTTTCGGCAGCGGTGTAGCCCGTTAGCCACTCAATCACCTCGTCAAGCTCTGCCTGCGTACGGCCTTTGCGTTGTACCTTAGCCAATAATGCGGGATAAACCGAGCTGAAAGAGAGTTTGGCCACGCGCTGGTTATGTTCTTCTGTAACTTGCATTTTTTAGTGTTAGTATAGTTTTTAAGTTCAATTCCGGGAACTGGTTTTCGTTAAAGTCTTGCAATATAAGGCAATAGGAAGAGTTAGATTTTTGTTTTTATTCTCAAACGCCTTGCTTTCTTATTATACTTTTTTAAGTTCGGCAATCACAGTTTGTAAGGTATTAATTCCCCAGTGTTCCATATATTTGCCGTCTTTTAACCTTACGATATCAATAACATCAATTTTAATTTGTTTGCCTGTAGGGGCTATCCCCATAAGAACACCTGTGTGCGTCCCCACAATTGCTTTTCGCGTGGTTACCTTATCACCTTCTGCAATTTGGTCGTAAATTTCAACTTTCAAGTCTGGAAAAGCAGGTTTTAAGATGTTGTTAAAAGTATTCCACATACTGTCTGCCTTATTAGCGCTTAAAGGTGCGGTTTGATTTATAAAACCTTTGTCCATCATTGCATTGAAGCAATCCCAATTACATTGTTCAATGACTTCGCTGTTGAATTGTCTTACTATTGCCTTATTTTTTTCTAAAATGTCCATTAAAATTTATTGAATTGATTATTGTGAGATGTGTGTTGTAACTAAAAATTATTAAGCATTATAATTTACGCAGAAATGGTAGTGTTTGCAGTCTCTTTAGTTAGGCACTAAATTAAGTAAGGAAGATGAATTAACAAACCACAATGTTTTTTTAGGAAGATGCCAAAGCACAATGCTTTCCGCCGCTCATCGGCGCGACAGGCCTAGTTCTTTGTCTTGACACAAAGAACCAAAGGTCAAGGCTGACCTCATTTTGTTTGTTGCGCCTGCGGGAAATCTTTGAGCACAAACCGAAGCCGTGCGAATGGCGGTGCTTTAACAGAGTTTCTGCACCACTCGTCGGTTTGCTCACGTTAGTGCAAGCATTAATGTTTTTTCGCAAAAGATTTCCCGGGCTACACTGCCAAAACTCGGAAGGCCGGGCTTATCGCATGGGACACTAAGCGTGTTACATTTTTAATTCGCTCGTGAGCGTCGGCGAGTGCCAGGCAAGAGCAAAAAACCGTAGTACTCCCGAACATCTTGCACTGCCGAGCCTCAAGCGAAAGCAGTTCTACGTTCGGGGTTGCAGCGAACGTTCGGGTACGCAGGAATAGTAGAATGCAGCGCTGCCGGTTTTTTGCTGGGCGTTGGCTATGCGCCCAAAGGCACCTGTGCGCCAAAAAAAGATTTTTGTTTCTTTTCATCTGAAATTGCGAAGCACTCTTGAATGCCTTTAAAAACGACTATAAGAAATGAAAAATTGCGAAGCACTCTTGAATGCCTTTAAAAAGAAATAAAGATGAATGAAAAAAGAAATAGCCTACCGCCGGCAATGAGGCGGGGGAATAGTTACTTAAGATAAATCCAATTTGCCAAAGCACAATGCTTTCCGCCGCTCATCGGCGCGGCATGCCTAGTTCTTTGTCTTGACACAAAGAACCAAAGGTCAAGGCTGACCTCATTTTGTTTGTTGCGCCTGCGGGAAATCTTTGAGCACAAACCGAAGCCGTGCGAATGGCGGTGCTTTAACAGAGTTTCTGCACCACTCGTCGGTTTGCTCACGTTAGTGCAAGCATTGATGTTTTTTCGCAAAAGATTTCCCGGGCTACACTGCCAAAACTCGGAAGGCCGGGCTTATCGCGTGAGACACTAAGTGGATTGTTTTTTTAATTTTTACTTTTACCTTTTTAATTTTCACCCCCTCGACATCTTACAGTTATTAGCTTAAATGCTACAAGAAAGTCAGAAGCTATTTCAATACCTTTAGCGCTTATTTTACGGTTTAATTTCGCAACAGGTCGGGATTATCGCGTTAAGCGTAACATCCAACGCTTAAACTGCAACCGTTTATTCAAATGCACATGAACAAACATTATAAAAGCTGCTCTTTTTCTTTCAATTATTTGATCACGGGTATTATACTCAGTGCTTTAACAGCCTGCAACAGTGTAAAACCGCTTAATGTAATCCAGCTTAATCAGGCTGTGCCTACGCTAAATGAGGTGGGTGCAAGTGTGATGCCTTTGGAAATTGCACCGGTAAAAGCTCCTTTTGCGATGCCGGAATTTAAACGCCCCACATTCCCGGCGCGCTCGGTAAATATTATCCATAAAGGTGCAAAGGTTGGGGTGCTGGTGACAAAAAGCATTCAGCAAGCGATAGACGAGGTAAATGCCCAAGGCGGCGGAACGGTGATTGTGCCGAAAGGAGCGTGGAAAACGGGTAGAATCAGCCTAAAGAGTAATGTAAATCTGCATTTAGAAGAGGGCGCCGAATTGCACTTTAGCGGAGAAGTAGAAGATTATCTGCCTGCGGTTTTCACACGTAACGAGGGGATAGAAATGTATTCTTTAGGCGCCTGCATTTATGCGTATCAGCAAGAAAATATCGCCCTAACGGGAAAGGGAAAACTGGTTGGGCCACCGGCAAATTCGCCTCTGCGCAAGCGTTTTATGGACGTTGGCGTAATTGAAGATGTTGTTCCGCATGATAAACCGGTGAGCGAACGGGTGTACGAAGGCGCTAACGGACAGTATATTTTTTTACCGATGTTTATTTCGCCAACCGAATGTAAAAACGTATTTATAGAAGGGGTTTCTTTAGAGAACACCCCATTCTGGAATATCGTTCCGGTGTATTGCGACGGCGTTATTATTCGTGGCGTGACGGTAAATTCGGTGGGTATTCCGCGTGGGGACGGCATCGATATCGAATCGACGCGCAATGTGCTGATTGAGTATTGCACGCTTAGCTGTGGCGATGATTGTTTTACGATGAAAGCCGGCAGGGGCGAAGATGGGATGCGCGTGAACAAACCGACCGAAAATGTGGTGGTACGTTACTGTTTGGCGCGCGAAGGTCATGGCGGTATTACCGTAGGTAGCGAAACAGCGGGGGTAATCCGAAATTTATATGTGCACGATTCGGTTTTTGACGATACTGGTGTGGGCATCCGCTTTAAAACCAGAAGGCCCAGAGGCGGTGGTGGCGAAAACCTGCATTATGAACGTGTGCGCATGAACCTGCGCGAAGATGCTTTTAGATGGGATATGTTGGGCAGTCCGACTTATGTGGGCAAGCTTGCAGAGCGCTTACCGGCACTGCCGGTTAACCGTTTGACGCCTTTTTACAAAAATATTAGCGCTAAAGATATAGTGATAGAGCATGCCCGATATTTTATAAGGGTAGATGCTATCCCTGAATCGCCTTTGCAAAACTTTAAGTTGGAGAATGCCCAGGTTAACAGCACAAAGCTTTTCCGCGCGGCAGATGTAGATGGGATGTTAATTAAGAATGTGGTGCTTAGCGCCCAGGACGCTTTAATGCAGCTGAACGATGTGCGCAATCTTAAATTTGAGAACGTGAAATTTGACGTTCCCGGCGGTGAGGTGGTGGCTGAGATAGAGGGGGATTTGTCAGAAAATATCAGATTTAAAAACACCGTGCCGGCCAAGCCTAAAGGTTGGAGCGGGGAGAGGTTTAAATAGTCAAATTCGAGCTGGCTTTCCTATTATAACCCCTGTTCATTAGTCTCAAATGCCGGATTCCAAACAATCTCCCACAAATGCTCGTCCAGGTCTTGAAAGTAACCAGCGTATCCGCCGTAAAAAGTGTTTTGAGCATGTTTAATAATTTTGGCTCCAGCATTTTCAGCTTGCTTCATAATGCGGTCAACCTCTTCTTTACTGTCTACATTATGCCCAATTGTAAATTCAAGAGAAGAAGAAGTTTGCTCAGGGAGGTTTGTGTCTGCTGAAATGCTTTTCTTTGGCCAGAGTGCAAGTCTTACTCCGCTAGTGCGAGCTTGCAGCTCGTTCATTTTCTGCTTTATACTAAGTCTATTGCTAAAACATCCGCTAGTGCGAGCTTGCAGCTCGTTTATTTTCTGCTTTTATACAAAGTCTATTGCTAAAACTCCCTTTCCGCCACTGTAATCAATTGCACTACTGTACTTCCAATGGTGTGCTTCGGTAACAAAACCGGATACTACTGGGTTTTGATGTATATAATTTACTTTCTGGTCTATTACTTCTGCACTCCATAATTCTATCGGATGGTTATGCTGTTGCCAGAACTGCCGTTTCTTTACATTGCTGTTTTTTGTACCTGCCCGCTGCATCAGCCATAGCATCCACTCCCTCCTGCTTTCCTGCATATTGTTTTCAATTGATGCCTGTAAGGCTTTCGATGTAAATGTTTTCAGGCTCTTTAATAATTCTCCCGGGTTATTGTCCTTTGCCCGAAATATTAAGTGCACATGGCTGGGCATTATACACCAGCAAAAAATTTCCATGCCTTTTTCCTTTCTGCAATAATCCAGGCTTTCAAGCATCCTATCAAAATATAAATCTCTTACAAAAACATCAAGCCAGTAAACTGTGGCAAAGCTTACAAAATACAGTCCTTCTTTATTGTAAAATTTATACTTTCTGCTCATTTAGTGTTTAATAAAGGGAACGAGCTGCAAGCTCGCACCAGCTGG
>NZ_MBTA01000007.1 GCF_003609575.1 Pelobium manganitolerans
AATCCATTTTAAAATCCATACAAAACCCTGACTTCGGAAGGTGTTTTCTGCCCCCTGCAAAGGGCAAGTTGTTTTGAGCATCGGAAATCATTCCGAGATGCTCAAAACACAACTTGCCGTGTTCTGTAGAACACAAAAATCCGCCCTGCGGGACGGATTAAATGTAACAGGGAAAAACGGCTCGATGCCGTTCCCGTTGCCCTCCGATTTGTCAAAAGAATTTTGCATAAATCCATTAATAAAAATCATTGTACAAAGTAAAGCCCTGTTTACGAAAGCATTGTACTGTATAGCAGTGCCAAACACTGCCTTTGAACGCCAAACACTGCCACACCGCAATCAGCGGGCAAATCAATCGCTTTATTTGCCGTATAATTTTAGTGCAGGTAGTAAAAAATGTATCTAAACAAAGAAGAAAATCAGGTTTGCAAACAAGCGGTTTGGAATAAAAGCATAGGGTTTTAAAAGCATAAAACAATAAAAGTGTAAAAGCATAAAAGCGGTAAAGCAATTTACCTGTTGCAAGTTTTGCCACTTGCTAAAGAATGTGCCTTACAAGGCAAAAATGAAAGCAGATACCTATGCAGGAAAGTACCCAAAAGGGAATGCAGGAATATAGGAATGAGGTAATAATCAGATAAACCAATATTCAATCCTGCAAAACAAATAAAGTGTGTAACAATAAATTTTTAAATAATGGAAACAACAAAGAAAACTTTAAAAATCAGCTTCTCCACCCAAAAAGGCGGTGTGGGAAAATCTACAATGACCACTTTACTGGCAAGTGTGCTTCACTACCGTTTAGGTTTTAATGTGCTGGTGATGGACTGCGACTTTCCGCAACACAGCCTGACCAATATGCGTGAACGGGATAAGAGAACCATAATGCAGAACGACTACCATAAAAAAGCGGCAATGAAGCAGTTTCAAGCAATCAACAAAAAAGCGTACCCGATTATTAAATGTAAAGCTGAAACGGCTCTGGAGAAAGCATCGGAATACAGAAGCCAGTCGGCGGTTGTGCCAGATGTGATCTTCTTCGACCTGCCGGGAACAGCCAATACTAAAGGCGTTTTGACCACTTTAAAAAAAATGGACTTCATCTTTTCGCCCATTACTGCCGACCGTTTGGTAGTGGAAAGTACATTGGGCTTTACCAAAGCCTTTCTCGGACTTCCCCAAACGGACGAGGGCAATCCCGAACAAGAGATGTGGCTGTTTTGGAACCAGGTGGACGGCAGGGAAAAAACAGGTTTGTATGATGTGTATCAAAGTGTCATCAAGGAACTCAACCTGCCCATAATGGAAACAAGGATAATGGATAGCAAGCGTTTCCGAAAGGAAACAGACGATACAGGTAGTTATGTATTCCGGTCAAGTTTGCTGCCTGCCGAACCACAGTTAATGAAAGCAACTAAAATGGATTTGTTTGTCGAGGAATTTTTAAAAATCACTCATCTATAAAAATAGTAAAGTATGGCTTCAGATAACAAAAACAACGATTTTGAAAAGCCCAATGTTGATGAGGAATACCTTATGAACGTCATAAGCGGCGATGAGCCTGTTGCTCCACCGAGCAATAACAAAAAGCAGGATGTACCAAAGGAAACAAAGCCCAGGGAAAAAGCCCGTAACAGTTCATCAAAGAAAGCGGACTACGAGGAAACATTTTTGGTCAATCGGTTTCCATCGGGGCGTAACGGCAAGGTAGTTTACATACGCCCTGAATACCACGAAAGATTGCTCCGCATCGTGCAACTGACAAGAGAGGAAAGAACAACGCTTTACTCTTACATTGACAACATTCTTGAACATCATTTCAGAGAGTACGGGGACGATATTACCGATTATTTCAACGACCATTTTAAACCCATTTTGTAGCTATGGAAATAGTAATTGTGATATGCCTGCTGATTGTCATTGTACTGCTATTGCAGGATAAGATTGTCATTCATAAAAGGTCGAAACAAGAACCTCCGCAGAAGAAAGTCAATCCGAACCTGCCCGATATTATGGGCCAACCAAAACCCGTAGAACGCCTTTCAGTGCCAAACACTGCCACTGAACGCCAAATTCAGGAACCGGAGATAAACCCTGCTAATTTAGACATTGAATACGACGAAAATGAAAACGTAGGTATTCAAATTCCGCAGGAAGAGCTGGACGAAGTTTTCAGAAAGATACCTGATTTGGAAGAAGAGGAAGAAGAATGGAACAGGTACGGAATATCCGGTGGTGATGACGGTTTTGCCCAAGGGGTTACCTTTGAAGAACTAAGCTCCGTGGGGGTGTTGCTCCAAAAAGAAGAATTGGAACCAGCCCAAAAGGAAACAGCGATAGCCATAGTTCAAAAAATACAGGGAACCGAATTATTCAGCCTATTGGAAAATTCTATGGAAGATGCTTCCCGAAGAATAGCCGAGCTTTTGGATAGCACCCTTTCATCTGAAACGGAAGACAGTTCTTCCACTTTGCGGAAAAGTGATTTGAGTGATTTTGACATTGGGGAGTTTGTATAGACTTTCCTTTGTCTTTTAAAATAAGAAAATATGGAAAATGGATTGCCAAATACTAATATAGAACCGGGCAGTTTGCTTGATCTGCGTTTGAATAAAGGCATACTACCTACTATTGATATTGCAGGTCATACATTCTATGTGGATTTACGCATGAACAAACTACGGCCAAAGGACGACTTTATATCCAAAGGCATAGACTTTACTGAAATAAAAGACTACTATGATCGTGACAGACGGGCATTTGTTATTCCCTATAATCCAACAAAACGCGAATTTCAACAGGACGATGTTTCTAAAATGACCGAACTGCCTACTGATATTATCATAGTGCAGTTTCCCAATCAGTATGAATTGGATATAGTGGGATGGAATAGAAAGCATGATAATAGCCTAACTGATCAGGATGTGAAACAAATGCACTTTGAAGCGCGTACCCTGCCGTGGATAGATACCAATGTGATTGAGCATATAAAACGTAATGTCGCTGAACAGCTACAACCAAAAGAAGAATATATTGTCAACCAACCAAAGGACAATCTGTATAAGATACCCACGGATACACAAAGGGGACTTCCGACACATAAAGTATTCGGAACAGAATTTATAGTGGATGTAAATCAATTGGAACTCCGTGAAAAAGCCAATCCGAAAAATGTAATTTCTCTATCCGATATGGAAGAAAAAGCAGTACAAGGTTACAGATTTTGGTATAGCCCAAACACTAAGGGCTTGACAACGTACGCCGAACCGGGAGCAAAATTGGCAGAGATACCTGACTTTGTAAAACTTGACCCGATCGGAATGGCAAAAAAGCATAACATTTCAGAAGACAAAATCGATGCTATGGACGATTTCAAACTAATGGTTGATCAGGATGCGTTCGATAAAATTGCTTACAAAGGTATTATTCCAACGATAGATATTGCGGGGCATACCTTCTATATTGACTTATTCAATGACAAATTGCACCCTAAAGATGATATCTGGTCACGGGGCATCATCTTTTCCGAACTCAAACATTATTATTCGTACAAAGACGACACCTATACAATTCCGTACAATCAAGGGACACATACCTTTCAGGAAGTGAGCCTCAATGTCAAGGAGATTCCCAAAGACCTTATTGTTGTACAAATTCCCGGCAAACGTACCCTTGACCCAATTGGGCAGAATAAGACAAGTGACCTGAATACTTCGGACTATTTAAAAAAAAATGGAGTGCAACTGCAATTTGAAGCCAAAGTAATACCGTGGCATCAGACCCGTTTTGCGGAAACTGTAAAGCGTAACAATGGACAAGAAATTAAAACTGAGCAAAAAAAATCCACTAGTACAAAGCAAGAGGAAAGTGAATTCAGCAAAAGAAAAGGTCGCAGAATGTGAATTCAGCATGCTAAAAAGCTAGCTATTGGGCAGTTACCTTTTCTTTGAAACTGAAGTTTATTCTTTTGTTTTGTGGAAAATGATTTTGGAGAATTTTGACATTGGGAGTTTGTTTGATAGCAAGCTCCCTTTTCTATTTGCAATGCTCCCCATTTATTAATATTCATGAAACATACTCACTTTCATGTCGTTAAACTTATTTTTAATAGAAAATAGAAACTAAAATATTTTTTTGGAAATTTATATTAAAAAATGGAAATAAAAATCTTGTTTTGGAAATTTATTACTATATTTGCATTTATAACTTAAGAAACAAATAAGCAAATGCTCAAATATTTCAGTATAGTACAAGCTCTAAGCAGATCCGCATTGGCAACGCCGAATGAAGCTGTCACGCATCAAATTAGAAGATTAAAAGAAAGTCTGGAAAAAGATGGGTTTGCTAAAGAGGCAAAGTCATTGGAGGCTTTGTTGACTGCTTCTGAATCATCGCTTGACATGTCTCCAAGTAAAATCCAAAGATCTTTCGTTGTTTTAAAAGGCGAGGAAGTAACTCCTAAGACATCGATCCCTGTAGATAAGGAGACATCAACACCATTGGCAGAGATTTTTTTCCCTGATGATCTACCAGAAAAAGCCCCAATGTTTGATGGTAATATCCAGCTTGCTATTCACTCAATTGTAAATGAATGGAGTAAATTCGATCAACTTTTAGAAATTAATGCTACCCCTGCTAGTTCCTGCTTAATTTATGGTGCGCCAGGAACTGGTAAAACACATTTAGCAAAGTGGATTGCAAAACAAATTGGACTACCTGTAGTACTGGCAAGGTTAGAAGGGCTTATGTCTTCGTATTTAGGAACTACATCTCGAAATATTGGTAATCTGTTCGCTTTTGCTAATAGGTATAAATGCATCTTACTTCTTGATGAGTTTGATGCAATTGCTAAACTCCGTAACGATCCACAGGAGGTTGGTGAAGTAAAAAGAGTAGTCAATACGTTGTTGCAAAGTCTAGATTCGCGTCATGAAAAAGGTTTTACCATTGGTGTAACCAACCATGAAAGTCTTCTTGATCCCGCTATTTGGAGAAGGTTTGATATACAGGTTGAAATTCCTAAACCTTCTCCCGAAGTAATGATTCAATTACTCAAGAATTTTATTACGCCTTTAGAATTTAATGAAAGTGAGATTAAATTTTTAGCATGGTGCCTTGATGGTTCATCAGGTGCTGATGCAGAAATGCTTTCGAAATGGCTAAAGAGAGCTTTTGTCTTAGAAAAGAAAAGCAATATCGTAGAAGTAATGAAGCAATTTGCTGTGCTCAACTCTGGAAGGGTAGACACAAAAAAGAGAAATGTTATGGTTCACAGTGATGAAGATTTTATAAACATGCTGTTAAACGATAAGGTTTACTCTTTTAAACAGAAAGATCTGGCATCATTGTTCGGAATGACCCCGTCAACTTTGAGTAAGCAGCTATCGAAATTTAAAGATTCTGAAAAAATATAAGTTATGGCAAATAGTCCTGTTCAAATAGTATTAAATAGCGATGCTTTTATCGAGGCATTAGAAAATAATGGAGGCGGTGGTTCTAAAGACTTTTTTGCCGGAAATGATACTGAATTCATCGAGCATCGAGATAATATTCAAAATCAGCTTAGTGAGATAAAGAGCATGCAATTGGTAAATAGTTTTGCTAAGGTTTCTTATGCGAAAGTTACATTAAAGCAAACGGCATTAGCAAAAAGTCATCGTCCAACTTCACAAGTTTTTAAAAGGGATGTTGCTCCTATAATTGGAGCTGGAGATTTGGGAGAATTATTTGTCGAACTGACGCCAGAAAGTATTGATAAAATAAATACTAAAGTTGGACAGGCTGAACCCGAAACAAGATATAAAGAAAAGAATGGGAAGAATGAACCTAATCCTTCAAGATTAAGAAGTGAAGTCGGTGCAATTGAAGGAATTAGCCCATATACTGCAAGTGACAAAAGAAATTTTTCTGTTAAAGAAGCCGTAAAATGGCTATCTAATCCTCAAACTGGCGGTTCGTATATGGTAGAATTGTTTGAAGCTCCTCCGGCGAGGCAAGATTGGGATTTACTAAGTAAATACAAATTCGATTTGTTTGATAGCTTTTTTGGAGGGCTAACCATTTTAGGCACAGGCTTATTTGTGTCAAGAATTACTACCGGTCAAGGCTCATCTGTTGTGTTTGGTGTCAAATTAGAAAAAACCGATTCAACTCCCGTAATACAGCTTTACTCATCATCAACAGCAGGCAAATCAGGAGAGAAAAAATCTATTGACCTAAACTTGGAGAGACATAACGAATTATTAGAATATTTGGGAAATCATCCATTGGTAAAAAAAGTTACTCTTCCTCCTATCATTACACAAAGCTCAACTGTCAAGTCTCAGGTCAAAGGTGAAAACTTTACTGTTCTTGCTCCTGATCATAAAGGCTCATATCCAAAAATATGCGTTGTAGACGGAGGTGTTTCAGATGTTTATGGTGACTGGATAGAAGATCGTTGGGGATTAATTAGCAGCATGGACAAAGACGAAAATCACGGTACTTTTATAGCTGGATTAGCAATATTTGGCCAACAATTAAATGGAAAGGCTATTTGCAGGGAAATTGATGGTTGTAAAATTATAGATCTTGATATATTACCTCGTGCTGATAGATATAGCTCGTACTATTCAAAACCTCTAGAATTTTTTAATGAACTTGAAACTGCTGTTCAGGAATTAAAAGCTAGAACTGGAGTTCGAATATTTAATTTCAGCCTGAATATAGAAGAGCATGCATCAACTACAGGCTATAGCGTTCCTGCACAAATTTTGGACAAAATTGCAGAAGAAAACGATGTCGTTTTTGTTATTTCGGCGGGTAATACGCATCCTAGAGATATTAGAAAAGAATGGCCTGTGGATCATTTCGATGCATTAAAAATATTAGCTTCTTCGAGAAATGACGCTATTAAAAAACCAGCTGAAAGCTGTCGTAATATTAGTGTTTCAGCTTTAAACCCTCCGCATCTTGAAGGTGTTGTTCCTTATGCTCTAAGCAGTTACAGTTGTCGAGGACCTGGACTACGAGTAGGACTCAAACCTGATTTTGCTCATATTGGTGGTTCTGGGACTAGTCACCCAACTTTAGGACATGGTCTTCTATCTTTAGACCCAACGAGTAATATTGTAGATGGTTGCGGAACTAGTTACGCAGCTCCTAATGTAGCAAAGACTTTAGCAAGTCTTGATCATTCGATTGAAGGTATAGTTTCAAGGGAAACACTAATCGCTCTTGGAATCCATCATGCTGTATTGCCAGAGTCCCTCAACGACAAAAATTTGAGAAATGTCTCCAAACACTTGGTTGGATTCGGTATGCCGGATGGTTCTGAAGACATTTTGAACGGAAATTCATCTGCAATAACATTAGTATTTGCAAACCGAGCCATAAGTGGCCATAAAATGAGTTTTAAATTTTCATGGCCGTCAAGTTTAGTAAGGGATGGTAAATGCTTTGGGCACGCAAAACTCACCATTGTAAGCACTCCAAGATTTGATTACAGATTTGGATCTGAGTTTGTCAGAATAAATATCGACGCAGCTCTGAGACAGCTACAAAATAATGGTAACTATAAAGGAAGGTTGAATGCAATTTATACGCCAGAAGATGGTGACGGAAGTTTATATGAGAAAGATCAGATTGAACATTCTTTCAAATGGAGTCCAGTGAAAGTTTATGAAAAAACTTTCCCCCGAGGAGTTGGACCATCGACAGAATGGAAACTAGATGTAGAGTACTTGTCAAGAGATGGTGTAACTATACCAGCTGCGGGTGTACCATTTACAGCAATACTAACAATTTCAGATCCTAATAGTGAGAAACCAGTATTTAATGACATGCGACAAATGCTACAGTCGCTTGGAGTCCAGGCGGTTGACATCAAAACTGCAGCTCGAATTATACCAAGAGTTTAATTTAAGAATTTAAAAAAACATATAATTATGGCAAATTACCATGTAACACAAAAAAAAGGGCAAGACGGATGGAATGTCCAGAAGGAAGGCGGCAAGAAAGCTTCAGCAATTGCCAGTACTCAAAAGCAAGCTGAACAACTAGCAAAACAGTTTTCATCAAATAATGGCGGAGGAGAAGTTAGAATACATCGCCCAAATGGTGGACCAATTAGAGATAGTGACACTGTTAAACCCGGAAACGATCCAAAATCAGTAAAAGACACAAAATTTTAATGAGAAAGAGGCGGGTAAGAAAATAAAAAACCAGGCGAAAATCACCTGGCTTGATTCCTTAAAGGAAACAAAAGCCCTTGCAAGGCTCTTGGTAGTAATGTTTTTGCACTTCAAAACTACCTCCTTTATTTGAAATAAACAAGCTTTTCGTGATTTTAAACCTCCTGCCGGTACAATTCAGGTAGTGGGGCTTGGTATTAATAGTATAAAATTTCAATTGCA
The DNA here is from genome assembly GCF_003609575.1 of Pelobium manganitolerans. Taxonomy (GTDB): domain Bacteria; phylum Bacteroidota; class Bacteroidia; order Sphingobacteriales; family Sphingobacteriaceae; genus Pseudopedobacter; species Pseudopedobacter manganitolerans. The sequence continues at coordinate 8,394 of NZ_MBTA01000007.1, forward strand.
TCAGAATTAAACTATCGCAGGGTACGCCCTATTTATTGCCGAAATGATAAGCAATAAGCAATTAAATATTAATTAATATCAATTTAAATTCAAGATGAATTCAAATAAACATGAAGGGGAATCACATTCCCAAAATCCAAAAGCACCTCTAACATTTGTAATAGAAGGTAAAGAGTATGAAGCCTTTGACCAGTACAAAACAGGAGCAGAATTAAAACAGCTTGCTGGGATACCTTTAGATACCGAGTTGTTTTTGTCAATTAGCAAACCTTATCAGGATGAGCTTATTGAAAATGAGAAACAAGTTAACTTGGCTCGACCTGAAACCGAGTATTTCTTTGTAAAGAAAAAGCTTCAGTTTTTCATTAATGACAAGCCCTTTACTTGGTATAAGCAATACATCAGAGGTGCTCAAATCAGAGAACTGGGTAATATACCTGTTGAAGATGATATCTTCCTTGACATCAAGGAAGGTTGGCAAGACGATCAAATATTAGATGATGAAGTCGTTGATTTAGCTCGTCCGGGTAAAGAGAAGTTTTTCTCTAAGCCTAGACCAACGGAGTTTACAATCATTGTGAATGCTCGTCCACATACTTGGAAAGAAGCACACATCTCTTTTGAGCAGTTGGTTGTGTTGGCTTTCGGATCATACGATAATAACCCAAACAAGGGTTATACGGTTACTTATAGCAGAGGTTGGGAACCAAAACCGGAAGGCACAATGGTTAAAGGTTCGATTGTTCGTGTAAAAAATAAAATGATCTTCGATGTCACAGCAACTGATAAATCATAGTCCTGACCTTAAACGTCTAAGAGACGAAGGTTATGAGATCGAGGTACGTGGTGGATATTTACTTATCCATCATATACCCTTTGTAGATCAAAACAATCAAATCCAATATGGAATATTGGTAACTACGCTTACATTAAGTTGTAATGAACGAACGGGAACTCCGGATAACCATGTTATACATTTTATTGGGGATAACCCCTGTGAAATTGATGGTACAGTCATTACAGCAATCCAGCATAGCAATACTACTTCTGTACTAAACCATCAGGTTACGGTAAACAGATCTTTTTCAAATAAGCCTGCTGCTGGATATCCGAACTACTATGAAAAAGTCAAGAGGTATGCAGACATCATTTCCGCACCTGCTAAATATCTGGACCCTTCAGTTACGGAAAAGACTTTTAAGGTCATACCGGACAGTGGTAATGAAACAGTATTTGAATATATTGACACCAATTCCAGCCGCGCAAACATCGAAATGATTAATGCAAAGTTAGAAAGGCAGAAAATAGCAATTATTGGGCTGGGCGGTACTGGAGCATATATTCTGGATTTGGTAGCTAAAACTCCGGTAAAAGAAATCCATATATACGATGGGGACACCTTTGACCAGCACAATGCTTTCCGTTCTCCCGGTGCAGCGTCAATGAATGATCTGTACGAAAACCCGAGAAAGGTGTCTTATTATCAAAAGTTGTATTCAAACATGCGCAAGTATATCCATGGGCATGACTACTATGTAAAGAAAGAGAACTTACAAGAGTTGGATCAAATGGATTATGTATTTGTATGTGTAGACAAGAATGCCGTAAGGAAGATAATAACGGATTATTTGGTAAGTGTAGATGTCGCTTTTTCCGATGTAGGTCTAGGGGTTAACGTAGTTGATGATAAACTTACAGGTGCTGTAAGGGTTACTTCTGCTTCTCGTGATAAAAATGATCATCTGCCCCTCCGCATTTTTTCGGAAGACTCTGATAATAATGAATACGCTACCAACATTCAGGTAGCTGAACTGAATGCATTAAATGCTGTTTTTGCTATCCTGAAATGGAAGAAGTTATCTGGAATTTATGTTGATCTGGAAAATGAATATCACAGCTCATATTCCATTAGTGTGTCTAAAATTTTCAATGAGGATGTTACACCATAAATTTGTTGAGTTCATTCCTGAAAAGGTTGAGGAGGGCGTTTTGTATGTATCAATAGAATACTGTACTGCAATACACAAATGTGTATGCGGATGCGGTAATGAAGTGGTGACCCCGTTATCTCCGACAGATTGGAAACTGACTTTTAACGGTAAAGCAGTTACGCTTCACCCCTCTATAGGCAATTGGAATTTTGAATGTCAGTCCCACTACTGGATAAGGAACAATAAAGTTGAGTTTGCTGGTCGTTGGACAGAAAGAGAAATCCATTTAGGTAGAGAAAACGATCTAAAACATAAAGAAGAATATTTTGAAATGCCAGATATTCCAAAAAAAGAACCTGTTGTTCAAGAAATCCCTAAACTTACTATTTGGCAGAAAATCTCCAAACTCTTTCGATTGTAGAACTTTAATTTTATCTCTATAAAGCCGAGGGTAATTCTTCGGCTTTATTTTTATAATTGACCTTAGGTTATCTGATACTAATTAGGTTATTTCCCAGAAATAATCTCGCATAACTCTCCAAATTTCATTACCTCTTCATAACTATCTGTTGCGTGCAGAAAGGCGGGGTTTTTCTGGTCTGATTTAATAATAATATCAATAAATAACTTCATATTTTCTAATTGTAAAGCTGAGAAAGAGTCGATATCCGCTTTAATTTCTTCCATATTGTGTGTATTCCTGTAATTGGTATATTTACCCATGAAACCAACGAAAATATCAGATAGTTGTGTCAAACGGCTATCCTGAGAATCAACAAAAGAATAGTTTTTAAACTCTACTCCTTTATCTAGGATTCTATACTCATTCAAAGCTTCTCGGATGGAATCCTCATTATCGAATATATGAGTTGAATTCTTGAAAGTGTAGATGGGTCTAAGATAAAAATGTGTCAGATCTGCCAGCAGAACATAATCTTTTTCATCCATAACAAAAGCTAGTTCGCCTTTCTTTTTAGACTCTTTCAATATCTGCCGTAACGATTCCAACCCAAAATTAAATTCAGGTAACTCAAGATATGCTTCAAAAAGACTACTCAATGCTTCTATGAAATCAACAATTTTCTCAGGTTTAACATTAGGATATTCGAAAGCATAAAAAAGTTGAACGACAGCATCTATTTCAAGACGACAGAGTTTGTACAGGTCATTCTTCATTCGATTGTCAAATCCAGGTCCTAATTGCATAGCTGCGTCCGAATTCATTATCGCAGAATCTACAATATCCACTACAGACCAGTACAGAATATTTAAGCTTGAATAATGGACATAAAGATCGTTATCTTTTAAAAAGCGAAAGAAGAGATTTAACTTCTGGGATTTGAGACAATCAAGAAAATCTCCAAATGCGATATGTTTGAATTTAACTTCCTTGGCTGTTTTTTGCAATTTAAAGCTATCTATCAAAGGTTGTACATCTGACACTGCTCCCTGATGTAGAAGTCCGCCCAAAACAAAGTTAGCTGTAAACGTATAATTGAAATCGTTTTCTTTTACATAGAACGTTTTGATATTATTGGTTTCATCATAATAAAATATATATGGTGTTGTAAAATCAACTCTTGGATTGAGTAATCGGGCAAATTGATTAGCAGCTTCTATTTCTGCTATTTCAAAATCAATCATATTGTTAGCATATTAAAAATAAATAAGTGACTAAGTTATAAAAACACCTCTTACAAAGCCACTCACCGCCAAACAATTCCTCTGACTGCCACTTTGTTAGACCGCCTCATTTTCTGAAACACTTTTGTACCTAAAGCTCACAAGGTGTGGGATAACAGTAACAAATTTATGTGTTTCAATTATGGAAAAACAAAGAAAAAAAGTTTTGCTGGCAGCCGTGGCTATGCTGTCAGGAATTGGTGCTTTCGCACAGGGAAACGGTACAGCAGGTATCAACGAGGCTACCCAAATGGTAACGTCGTATTTCGACCCCGCAACCCAATTAATTTACGCCATCGGTGCAGTGGTCGGGCTAATAGGAGGTGTTAAGGTGTACAACAAATTCAGTTCGGGCGACCCCGATACATCCAAAACTGCGGCGAGCTGGTTCGGTGCGTGTATCTTCTTGATTGTTGCAGCTACCATCCTGCGTTCATTCTTTCTTTAATCCTTTGCTTTATGAACAGTTACAACATAAACAAAGGCATCGGAAGAACGGTGGAATTTAAAGGATTGAAAGCACAATATCTGTTCATCTTCGCTGGCGGACTTCTCGGTACGCTTATCCTGGTGATGATACTGTATATGGCAGGAGTAAACTCTTACATCTGCCTAATACTTGGAGCTGGCGGTGCTTCCCTAATCGTGTGGCAGACCTTTTCACTGAACAGAAAGTATGGCGAACACGGACTGATGAAGATAGCCGCCAATAAAAGGCATCCCCGCTACATCATCTGTCGCAAGCCTGTAAACCGCTATTTGAAATTCACTTCTAAACAGAATGCCGTATGAGAAATGTAGCAAAGACCACCACATTGGAAAGCAAGTTTCCTTTGCTGGCAGTAGAAAACAACTGCATTCTTTCCAAAGATGCAGACATTACCGCCTGCTTTGAGGTTCGTTTGCCGGAACTGTTTACCGTAGCTTCGGCAGAATACGAAGCCATTCATTCTGCCTGGCACAAGGCCATCAAGACCTTGCCAGATTTTACCGTGGTCCACAAGCAGGATTGGTACATCAAGGAAAATTATGCTCCGGATCTATCACAGGAAGACCAAAGTTTTTTGGCTAAATCCTACCAACGCCATTTCAATGAGCGACCGTTCTTAAACCATTACTGCTACCTCTTTTTAACCAAGACAACCAAAGAGCGTATGCGTATGCAAAGTAATTTTTCATCGCTTTGCAAAGGTTCGCTGATACCAAAGGAAATCAGGAACAAGGAACCGATACACCGCTTTATGGAAGCGGTGACACAGTTTGAACGTATCGTAAACGATAGTGGTTTTATAACGCTGCAACGCCTTACCGAAGATGACATCATCGGAACTGACGAAAAGCAGGGATTACTGGAACAATACCTTACGCTATCGAGGGATGCGGGAACACCGATGCAGGACATCGCACTCGGAACAGAAGAAGTCCGTGTCGGGAACAAAAGGTTAAGCCTGCACACGCTTTCGGACACGGACGACCTACCCGGAACGGTATCTGCCGATACTCGTTTTGAAAAGCTATCTACCGACCGTAGCGACTGCCGTTTGTCATTCGCCGCACCGGTGGGCTTGCTGTTAAGCTGTAACCATATCTACAACCAATATTTGTTTATAGACAACAGCGAAGACAACCTGCAAAAGTTTGAGAAATCCGCAAGGAATATGCACTCACTTGCTCGTTACAGCCGTGCCAATCAGATTAACAAAGAGTGGATAGAAAAATATCTGAACGAAGCCCACAGCTTTGGACTGTCTTCTGTTCGTGCTCACTTCAACATTATGGCGTGGTCGGATGACCCTGCGGAACTGAAACAGTTAAAGAACGATTGTGGTAGTGCGTTGGCACTGATGGAATGCAAACCACGCCACAACACTACGGATGTAGCCACATTGTATTGGGCTGGAATGCCTGGCAATGCAGGCGATTTTCCGAGTGAGGAAAGTTTTTACACTTTTATTGAACCTGCTTTGTGCTTATTTACAGAAGAAACCAATTACCACAATTCGCCATCGCCATTTGGCATCAAGATGGCCGACCGTTTGACCGGAAAGCCTATCCATTTAGATATTTCGGATTTACCGATGAAGCGTGGAATTATCACGAACAGGAACAAGTTCATACTTGGTCCCTCGGGAAGTGGTAAATCGTTCTTCACAAACCATATGGTACGGCAGTATTACGAGCAGGGAGCTCACGTATTGCTGGTAGATACAGGTAATTCGTATCAGGGTTTATGTGAACTCATCAAAGGAAAGACGAAAGGTGAAGACGGTGTGTACTTCACTTATACAGAAGACAATCCCATTGCCTTTAACCCTTTCTATACCGATGACGGCGTTTTCGACATTGAAAAGAGAGAAAGTGTCAAGACTTTGATACTCACACTCTGGAAACGTGATGATGAACCGCCAACCCGTTCAGAAGAAGTGGCTTTATCCAATGCGGTAAGTGGATATATCGAAAGAATAAAATCGGACGATGTTTACCCATCATTCAACGGCTTCTATGAGTATGTAAAAGGAGATTACCGTAAAGTATTGGAAGAGAAACAGGTAAGAGAAAAAGATTTTGACATTGCCAATTTTCTCAACGTACTGGAACCTTACTACAAAGGTGGCGAGTATGATTATTTACTGAACTCCGATAAGCAGTTAGACCTGCTTTCCAAACGCTTTATCGTGTTTGAAATTGATGCGATTAAAGACCACAAAATCCTCTTTCCCATAGTCACAATCATCATTATGGAAGTCTTCATCAACAAGATGCGTAGGCTGAAAGGTATCCGCAAACTCATTCTGATTGAAGAAGCGTGGAAAGCGATAGCGAAAGAGGGAATGGCAGAATACATAAAATACCTCTTTAAAACAGTTAGGAAATTCTTCGGAGAAGCGATTGTCGTTACACAAGAGGTCGATGATATTATCCAGTCGCCCATTGTGAAAGAAAGTATCATCAATAATTCCGATTGTAAAATACTCTTAGACCAACGCAAATATATGAACAAGTTCGATGACATACAGGCGATGTTGGGGCTTACGGATAAGGAAAAAGGTCAGGTACTTTCTATCAATATGAACAATGATGCAAGCCGCCTTTACAAAGAGGTTTGGATTGGCTTAGGTGGTACGCACTCGGCAGTCTATGCCACCGAAGTTAGTTTGGAGGAATACCTCGCTTACACGACCGAGGAAACCGAAAAAATGGAAGTGATGCAGCTTGCTGCTGAACTCGACGGTAACGTAGAACTCGCCATCAAGCATATCGCAATGCAAAGGCGTGACAAAATAAATCAATAGTCATTAACATTTTAAAATTCAGAAACAATGAAAAAAGTATTGTATCTGGTGTGTACGGCACTTATGCTCGCCGTAGCACCGTCAGCGAAAGCCCAATTTGTAGTAACTGACCCTGCAAACCTGGCTTCAGGGATTATCAACAGTGCGAACGAAATCATACAGACTTCTTCCACCGTGAGCAATGTCGTAAAGAACTTTAACGAAGTGAAGAAAGTGTACGACCAGGGCAAGGAATATTACGACAAGCTAAAAGCGATCAACAACCTTGTGAAAGATGCCCGAAAGGTGCAGCAAACCGTACTCTTAGTTGGCGATGTATCCGAAATATACGTTCAGAATTTTGGTAAGATGATGAACGACCCAAATTTTACACCGCAGGAATTGGTTGCTATAGGCAATGGTTATTCGGCACTGCTTAATGAAAGTACCGAACTGCTAAAAGAATTGAAGCAGATTATAACCTCTTCAAGCCTTTCGCTAAACGACAAAGAGCGTATGGATATTATTGATCGTGTGTACAAAGAGGTAAAAGATTACCACAGTCTTGTACGCTACTACACCAATAAGAACATTTCTGTAAGCTACCTGAGAGCGAAAAAGAAAAACGATGCCAAAAGGGTTCTTGAACTCTATGGAACTGCTAACCAAAAATATTGGTAAAAATGGAATGGGATAATCTTCACGAACTCCTGCGTTCACTTTATGACGATATGATGCCGCTTGCAGGCGATATGGCAGCGGTAGCTAAGGGATTGGCGGGATTGGGAGCGTTGTTTTATGTGGCATTAAAGGTTTGGCAGGCTTTAAGTCGAGCAGAACCTATTGATATGTTCCCGTTGTTGCGTCCATTCGCTTTGGGGCTTTGCATAATGTTCTTCCCAACCATCGTGTTGGGAACCATTAATGCAGTATTAAGCCCGGTGGTTACAGGAACCCACGCCATACTCGAAGACCAGGTACTTGATCTCAACAAACTGCAAGAGCAGAAAGACCAATTGGAATACGAAGCAATGGTACGAAATCCCGAAACCGCCTATATGGTATCAGACGAAGAGTTTGATAAAAAGCTGGATGAATTGGGCTGGTCGCCATCGGACGTTGGTACAATGGCAGGAATGTATATGGACAGGCAAGCCTACAAGATAGAGAAAGCAATAAAGGATTGGTTTCGCAATTTATTGGAAATACTCTTTCAGGCGGCGGCTTTAGTTATTGATACCATACGAACATTTTTCCTGATAGTCCTTTCGATACTGGGGCCAATAGCTTTTGCTATTTCCGTTTGGGACGGATTTCAGTCCACGCTCACGCAATGGATCACGAGGTATGTAAGTGTTTACCTGTGGCTTCCTGTTTCCGATTTGTTCAGTTCGATGTTGGCAAGAATACAATCCCTCATTTTAGAACGGGATATAGCAATGCTTGCCGATCCAACTTACATACCCGATACGAGCAATACGGTGTACATCATCTTTATGATTATCGGTATCGTTGGCTACTTCACAATTCCAACAGTAACAGGTTGGGTAATCCAAGCTGGAGGTGCAGGAAACTTTACTCGTAATGTAAATCAAACAGCGATGAAGGCAGGAAACCTTGCGGGTGCTGGTGCAGGATCTACAGTAGGAAACATCGGCGGTAAACTGATGAATAAATAACAATAAATCATTCAAAAAAATGGAATTTAAAACGCTAAGAAATATCGAAAACAGCTTTAGGCAGATAAGACTATATGCCATTGTGTTTGCGGTTCTCTGTATTGGCGTGGTAGGATATGCCGTATGGCAGTCCTACCGCTTTGCAGAAGAACAACGCCAAAAAATCTATGTATTGGATAACGGCAAATCTTTGATGCTTGCCTTATCGCAAGATGCAAGTATCAACCGACCTGTGGAAGCAAGGGAACACGTCAGACGTTTTCACGAGCTGTTTTTTACACTTGCTCCCGACAAAAACGCTATAGAAAGCAATATGAGCAGGGCATTCAATCTTGCCGACAAAAGTGCCTTCGACTACTATAAAGACTTGTCAGAAAAAGGCTATTACAGTCGTATTATATCAGGAAACGTACAGCAACGCATCGAAGTAGATAGTGTGGTCTGCAATTTCGACACCCATCCTTATGCGGTACGAACCTATGCAAAACAATTCATCATTCGGTCAAGCAATGTAACCAGACGTAACTTAATTACTTCCTGCTACCTAGTCAACTCCGTTCGCTCTGACAACAACCCACAAGGCTTCAATATCGAAAAATTTGCAGTCGTAGAAAACAGGGATATAGAAGTCATCGAACGCTAAAAAATAATCTTATGGAAGCATTATCAGATTTAAACACGTTTGCAAAAATCCTTACCGACAAAGGATATAACGGCTATTTCCATACGCAGGGTGCGTATGCCGGAAAGTTGAAAGAAAGTATCAGCGATTACCTCGAAAGCTGCCAAAAAGGTACAGACAGTTTACCCAAACAGGATTTATTGCTGACAGGCTACCTACAATGGTCGGGTGATGACAAGCCTCGTGTCGAATGCAGTATGTGGGTAAAATATCTGAACGGGAAATTCTCTCTCAACAAAATGGAGGTGGCAAGGAAAGACCAATTCGGACAACTGCTGAAAAAATCGGAACTGACAAACCTGTCTGTAATATCTACACCTAAAGCGGCTGAGGTAATCGCTTTGGTCAATGATGAACAAAAACAAAAGGCAGGTAAAAGCCCTAAGCGTTTCAAGCTCTAAAACAGAAAAAGGCATGAAAAAATTAAGAGCAAATATGGACAGATATTTTGACAAGCTGGACGAACGCTGGCGGGAGTTACCCCTACGAAAACAGCACCAATATACGCTGTACTTCTTTGTAGGTTACCTGCTGCTTACCATGGCAGTGATTGGCAAAGTAATGTACGATACCTCAAAATCCGGTAACGATATAATCATTGAGCATATCGAAAACCCTGTCCTCAAAAAAAGTGAAAGCCCTGCAAGATTATAGGACACATTATCAACAATTCTAAAAAATAAGATTTATGAAAGAAAATGAGAACAAAAAATCGGTTGTTCGGGTAACGGAAGGAAACCCGACAGCAACCGCTGATGCGCTGCAAGACGGTACACAGAATAATAAGGAGAAGCTCAAAAAGCCCTTAGTCTTCGGTTTAATGGCGATTGTCTTCGTGGGTTGTATGTACCTCATATTTAAACCGTCCGAAGATAAAAAAGCGATTGAAAACATCGGGCTGAACGATGCAGTACCAGAAGCTACCGGAGCCGGAATGCCTGCCGACAAAGGCAAGGCGTACGAGCAGGAAATGCTGGAAAGCAAAGAACAGGAAAAGCGTAATGCTTTAACTACGCTTTCTGACTATTGGAATACCGAAGACAAAGAAGAACCGATTGCCGAACAACTTCCTGAAGAAGACCAAAGCAACAGCTATGGCAGAAATTTAGGAAGAAACAACAATCCTGGGTTGAACAGCTATCGAAATACCCAAAGTGCATTGAGTTCTTTTTATCAGGATGATAACTCGGAAACAATGGAGCTCCGCAGGCAACTGGACGAAATGAAAGAAAAGCTGGCTGAAAAAGATGTGCCACCCGTTGCTACTGTAGATGACCAACTTAAACTAATGGAGAAATCCTATGAAATGGCAGCAAAGTATCTGCCGAAAAATACGACTACTGAAAATGCAACACCTGCTAATGGTGCTATTCCGGGTGCTGTTAGTGCTGCGGGTACTAACCAAAAAGAGCATTTTGTATCGTTTACGCCTGCAAGAAAGAATGCCGTATCAGCCCTCTACCGTAAGCCTACGGACAGTGCTTTTTTAGCCGATTGGAGCGAAACAAGAAACCGAGGGTTTTATACTGCCGGTTCTACCCAGCAAGCGGTACAACCGAAAAACAGCATCAAAGCCTGCGTACACGATGCTCAAACAGTAGTTGGCGAAACGGGTGTGCGTTTACGATTGTTAGAGCCTGCCCAAACGCCACAACGTACCATTCCAAAAGGAACGATTGTAACGGCAAATGCCAAATTTCAGAATGGAAGGCTACAACTAAAAATTACCTCGATAGAACTGGAGGGCAATATCATTCCGGTAGATATAACAATTTACGATTTGGACGGGCAGCAAGGCTTATCCGTTCCATATTCGCCCGAAATGAATGCCCTTACCGAAATGGCAGGCAATATGAGCCAGACAGGGGGTACAAGCGTAATGCTCACACAGAATGCCGGACAACAGGTTGCCGCAGATTTAAGCAAAGGAGTAGTACAGGGAATTTCGGGCTATTTCGCCAAAAAGGTAAGAACCCCAAAAGTTACGCTGAAAGCAGGACATCAGGTCTTTCTTGTATCTAAAAAATAATGTTGAACTCAAATAAATAAAACAATGAAAAATCATTTAAAAACCTTTTGGGCTTTTGCCCTGATACTCGGCTTTGCCGTACAATCTTATGCACAGGACAGCATCAGAACTCCGCTTGCATTAGGCAAGATAGAACCTTACAAAATGGAAGTGACCTACGATAAGACTTCGCACTTGATTTTCCCGACCGCTATCCGTTACGTGGATTTGGGAAGCGAATACCTGATTGCAGGGAAAGCGGAAGATGCGGAAAACGTTTTGCGTGTAAAAGCAACGGTTAAGGATTTTGAAGCGGAAACCAATTTTTCAGTCATTACGAATGACGGACGTTTTTACAGTTTCAATGTGTATTACAGTTCCTATCCCGAAGCATTGAGTTATGACCTGCTTACGATGCAAAAGGCGGTGGATAAAGCCAACGGTAACGATGTGCTTTTTGAGGAATTGGGCAACAATTCTCCCTCGTTGGCAGGCTTGCTATTGGAAACCATTTACAAAAAGGATAAGCGTATTGTAAAGCATATCGGGGCTAAGAGTTTTGGTATACAGTTTATTCTTAAAGGCATTTACATACATAACGGCAAATACTATTTCCATACAGAATTAAGAAATAAAACTAATGTGCCTTTCGGGATTGATTTTATCAATTTCAAAGTAGTGGATAAAAAGGTAGCCAAACGTACCGTAGTACAGGAACGCCCGCTGATACCGTTACGCACTTACAAGCCATTGGACGAGATTGGTGGTAAATCGACCGAACAAAACGTGTTCCTGTTAGATCAATTTACCATTGCAGATGACAAGGTACTGCTGATTGAAATTTTCGAAAAAAACGGAGGCAGACATCAGACACTACAGATAGAAAATTCCGATTTAATCAAGGCTCGTTTGGTTAATGATATGCACCTAAAATTTTAATAACCCTTTAAAGCAATTATATGAAAAAGTATATCTATACCGTGATGCTCATCTTGATGGCCATCACGGTTACACAGGCACAAAGAATGCTTCCAAAACAGAAAGGATTGGAAATAAGTGCAGGCGTATTATCCGATGATAAAATCGGCAATGATTATTACCTCAACATCGGAATGACCGTGAACGGTAAAAATGGTAACTACCAGCTTTGGGCGTTGGAATACACGCACCAATACCACGATTATAAAGATCTCCGCATACCACAGGAAACCTTTACTGCCGAAGGTGGTTACAGCTTCTTCCTGCTGGGCGATGTTCGTAAGAACATCACACTGAACTTCGGGATAACAGGCGTAGTCGGTTATGAAAGCATCAATCGTGGCGAAGCGATGTTGTATGACGGAGCAAAGATTTTGAGCGAGGACAATTTCATCTACGGAGCAGGCGGTCGCCTCACATTTGAAATATACCTGTCCGACCGATTTGTGTTAGTTCTTCAAGGGCGTACAAAGGTTTTATGGGGTACGGATTTGCAACAGTTCCGACCATCCGCAGGTGTGGGATTAAGGTTTAATTTTTAAAACGTAAAAACGATGATAGCAATCTTCAATAAATTCAGAATAGCATTACTGCCTATATATGTAATGCTGGCAATCCTAACAGCTTCGGTTTCTCTGGTATCTTGTAGCAAAGACGATGAACTCGAAATACAGAACGATTTTCCTTTTGAAGTAAACGTGATGCCAGTTCCCAAAGATGTAGCCAACGGGCAGACTGTAGAAATACGCATTACCATACAACGTAAAGGGAATTACAGCAACACGCAGTATTTTCTCCGTTACTTTCAGTTTGACGGACAGGGAACGTTGCAATACTACGATGAACCGCCATACCTGCCGAACGATTTATACCCCTTACCGACAGAGCAGTTTCGCTTGTATTACATTTCAACATCTGCCGTGTCACAGTCCTTTGAGGTTTGGATTTCGGACAGCTTCGGAAACGAAAAGCAGATAAGTTTTCAGTTTAACAGTAGTGATTAGTATAGTATCAAAAAGAAGTCCTGCCGCAAAAGCAGGATTTCTTTTTTTGGAGTGATCGAAGCTAAATTTTTGTAAATTTAAAAGGTGAATTTAAAGTGTTTTTGTTATGATCGCATCATTGATAATAGGCATCATATTTTTGGTTGCAGGCTTGGGACTTCGCTACTGGATTAATCGGCGAAAGTTTTACAGGCGTGGTCCTATGGGAGCAGAAGGATTTTCATCTTATGAAAGTTCGGTTATCATTAAACTGCTTGAAAAATTTGGTAAGTGGGTAGCTTATGCACCGATTATTTTTGGGCTGTTATCGCTTTGGGTTTATTCTCGTGAGAAAAAAGAAATGGAAAAGCAGAAGGTAGCAGTGGAAAGTATTCGGTAGAACAATAATTGAAACTCATCAAACAGCAATTATTCAAATTTATATAGTAGATGGTATAGATATTACGAGTTTTCGGTAAAAATATAAAGCTAATTGAGCAAATCTAGCACTTTTATAGTACCAGAATGATTAATTAAACCTTTATGATCTCACTGTAGAGGAAAAAATAATGTAATTTAGATCACTAATAATTACAATTATGGTACAGAATGAGTAACAAAGAAAACTTCAAAATTATAGCTATTAATGTTGGTAAAATGCTACCAACCAAAGACACTCGTAAAAATTCTTTATTGACTTTAGATGCTTCAAAAAATTTAAAAAACAATCAAATTTACCAATTCCGAAATGAGTATCAATTTCGGAAAAATGACTTTTCAGAGGTAGAATACATACCTAAAACAGATGTCAATTTATATGAACTAAAAACCTCAATAAATAATATTCCAATTAACATTAATGCTGTTGTAGGTGGAAACGGTTCAGGTAAAAGTACTTTAATAGAATTAATATACTGGGCAAATTACAATATTGGAAGTATTCTAAATTTATTAGAAGATGAGAACCGTAGAAAACGGAAACCTTTTAAATTTTTAGATTTTGAACTTTTGTATTCTGTTGATTTGAACACTCTAATAAATGTTGTTTTTAAAGAAGGTAATGTTTATCAACAAACCTATAAACGAAACAACAATAAGTTTGTCGCGAATGTTTCAAAGCAAGAGATTAAAAGCATTGATGACTTAAAACAGTTCTTTTATACGATAGTTGTTAATTACTCTCATTTTGCTTTGAACTCTTTAGAAATTGGAGATTGGATTAATCCTTTATTTCACAAAAACGATGGATATCAAACACCTATTGTATTAAATCCAATGCGAACCGATGGTATTATTGACATCAATAAAGAAAAATATTTGCTCACAAGAAGATTATTAGCCAATCTTCTTGAACCTATAACCGAAGGGCAAGAAGAAAACAGTTTACGCAATATTGCAAACAATAAAATTGCATCTGCTTTGGAACTGTCATACAATCCTAATCCTAATGCAACCCTAGAAGAGCCCATAGATTCAACAGTAAGAGAAAAATTAATTGAAGCCTTTCAGCAACATTTTGAATTTCAAATAACAGAACAACAACTTAATAATGATTTATTTGTGAATGTTACACTTTCGTACATTCATAAGAAGCTCATTAAAATGGCTTTTTCTGATTATAAAATATTCAAAAGATATAGAGAACCGAAAGAAAGAAATATAAAAAATATAAATGCGTATATCAGGAGAATAAAAGAAAGTGACAGTCACGCCGTTTTCAAAGTAAAAGGAGCTATTCTTTACTTAAAATATTATCAGACCTTGTTACCCAATCTCGATTTAAAAAAACCTTTCAGTTTAGAAATTGATGGATTGTCAAAAACGATACAGGAGATACAGAAAAAAGAATCATTTATGGTGAATACCTTTATGATGTCACCTCCTTCTTTTTTCTATATTAACATAGTCCCAAAAGATGGTTCTTCATTTGGTTCTTTAAGTTCTGGAGAAAAACAAAAAATACATAGTATTAGTTCTATTGTATATCATCTTATTAACCTCAATTCTGTTGAACAGCTAAAGGAAGAAAAAGCAGAAGAGTCCGAAAAAATAATTCATTACAACTATATCAACATCATATTAGACGAAATAGAACTTTATTATCACCCTGAATGGCAAAGGACATATATTGCTGATCTATTAGATTATATTGGTAAAATTAATCCTGAAAATTTAAAACACATTAAAGGATTAAACATAACATTTTTAACGCACTCCCCATATATTTTATCAGACATTCCGAATGCTTTTGTTTTGAAATTAATCAAAGGAGAGCCTTATATAGAAGGCAACGAAACCTTTGGCGCAAATGTACACGACCTCTTAGCAAATGACTTTTTTATGCAAAAGGGGTTTATGGGGGAATGGGCAAAAAGTCAAATAAAATTGGTTATTGAAAGTCTCACATTGAAGATTAACAATAAAAAGATAGAATCGCTCAACGGTCTATTAAATGAAGAGACCGAAAAAAATAAAATTGCTATAATAAAAGGTGAGATTAAATCTATTGAAATTGAAAATTCTAGGCACAAAGAGATAGATCAAAGTCAATGCTCTTCTATTATATCAATAGTTGGTGAACCAGTTTTGTATAATAGTTTAATGGAACTGTACAGTCAAGCATTTCCAAATGATGAAACCAATTTCATTCAATCACAAATTGACAAGCTAACTAAACTATTAAACAAATAATCATGATTTCGTTACATATAAATAAAGCAAAAAGTGTTCAGGAATTTTTTAAAGTAGAAATAGAAGAACAAAGAAGTTCTGCACTGCAAAAACTTCAGGCAATTAACGCAAACATATTTGATCAAGCTGAACAAACTTACCTTAACAACGTCATTACTCAATTTCAAGATATTTCATTTTTAACAAAAAGCCCTTTAGAAATAGAAGCTATCAAAGGAATGGTTGGGTCATTGCCTGCAAATTCCCGTTTTGAGACGGTTAATGGAGTACTCAAGCCCATGAAAAAACAACTAACTCATTTTATTCAAAATGCCCTTAACTATACAAATTGCCGAGATAAATTTTATCCAAAATATTTCAGAAAGATTGGAATAAAATCTTGTGTTTATTGTAATTCTCAATTAACTGTTGTTATCACTAAAAAGAACAACGAAATTGACGCAAGACTCGAAGTTGACCACCACTATCCTAAAAGTGATTTTCCGTTTTTAAGCATTTCGTTATTTAATTTATATCCCTGTTGTGCTTCTTGTAACAAAAGAAAAAGTTCTACACCAATCAATTTTTTTCTTTATACAGATATCACATCAAAACTATCAAAATCCGATTATAACTTTAAAATCACTAAGTCTTCCGAATGTGATTATTTAGTGACGAAAGATGCTGAAAGCATTGAAATTCTATTTAATGATGTATCTACAACAGTAGCTGGTCATCAATCGCTACAAAATATGTTCAGTATAAAAGAAATTCACGATACTCAAAAGGATATTATAGCAGAATTGATTGTCAAAAACCAAATTTATAATGAAAGTTTCAAAGACATTCTTCAAAAGAGCTTTTCAAAATTATCATTAAGTCAAAATGATTTTGATAGAGTAATTGTAGGTAATTATACCAAAGAAAAAGATATCCATAAAAGACCATTTAGCAAAATGACAATGGACATTGCTAAACAATTGGGGCTGATTAAATAAAACGCATTGTAAACAAAATTGAATCCTAGTTTTAAGCCAAACACTTCCTTTCAAAGCCAATCAATACCAAAACTGCCAAAACTGCATTAAGCCTCTTTAATTTAGACTTCCACGGAAAAAACAAGCAAACTATGGAAGTTATTGCAATACAAAAATCCGCATTGGACGAAATGAAGAATGAGCTATGGGAACTTTTGGAAATGACCGAAAATGTTGTACAGAAATACACTCCGATTTTCAAAGAAGAAAAGTGGCTCGATAACCAGGAAGTGTGCCTGATGATGGATATTACCAAACGGACTTTGCAGACCTACAAGGACAAAGGCTTATTACCATATTCCAAACTGAACCGCAAGAATTATTACAAACGATCGGACGTACAGGCTTTACTCGAAGCCGGACAGCCGTACAATAACAATGACAATGGATTTACTGACGAATGAAGCCGAAGAAATCATCGCCCATCAGGAGATAATAATGCAGTTGAGAAACCGTATTGAAGAAATATTGAAAAACTACCGTCCTGTAATGAATGGAGAAATATACCTATCCGGCGAGGATATGTGCCGGTTATTGCATATCAGCAAACGGACTTTACAGCAGTACCGTGATGATAATATATTGCCATTTATACAGATTGGCGGAAAGATCATCTACAAGGAAAGTGATATCCTGACTATCTTGGAACAGAATTATATAGTCAATAAAACAGGCTTACGGTAACCTTTTGTATCTTATATCTGTTCAAAAAGGAATGAGTTTAGTATATTTGCTATATAAAATATAGAATCTTAAAGTGTTTTTACTTTAAGTCCCACATTGAAAACTGGTAATTTTTAGACAACGGGACGATAAGGAAGAACGCTCATGCCATAGGCGTGGGCGCTCGCTTATTTGTTGTCGGGTATACCAGTACCTCAATGTGCGGTAAGTGTAGTTGCCTGCGCTTTCTTTTTGTGCAGGAAACTCCATTAACTCAAAATCTGACAATATTATGGAAACTGGTACAGCACAACAAAAAATCACTCTCGCATTTATCAACGACAAAAGCCCTATTTTAAATGGTATCTGCCAAGACCTTGTCGCTTCAGGAACTGAAGTCTTATTTCGTTCGGAAAGCATTGAAGATGGACTATCGCAATTGTTTTCATTGAATGAACTTCCCTATGTTTGCATTATTGACCTTGATTTTTACGACAAGAATGTGCTGACACAGCTTCAAGAATTGAGGACAAAATATCCAACCATAAAACTGATTGCTCATAGTGATATTGATGATGAGAAAGTAGGAAAGGCAATTTTAAATATAGGGTTTTCAAGTTACCTTCTTGTTGGTAGTGATACTATGAATTTTAAGAAATTGATTTTCAACGCTTAAGACTATATTTCATCTTCATCATCTCCATACCAGCTTGAAGTATCTACATCGTAATCATCAACCTCAAACTTAGTGGATGGAAAATCATCATCGATTTGATAGCGTATCTTCGTTTCAAAAGGAAATGTTTCTGGCAAGTCTAATCCATCACCTTCACGTCTTTCTCTATTAGATCCATATTCAAGAATCACATGTAAATCTCCAAAGACTTCCACTACAATTTCATATTCATTAATTTCTGAAATATGATATTCTGACACCTCACTATATTCCAATGAATGATGAGGTGCGAGCCGATCAACATTCTCAAAAAAATTAGTTACAACGGATGATATCATATGCTCTTCAATATGTCCATCAAGGAATTGTTTAAGATCTTCACGATAGTTCTCAATTGTTTCTACTAAAGCAATGAAGGAGTTAAGTACATCTTGGCTCATACGCTCAACTTCAGAATCGCTAATATCGAACACCTCAGGATTAATATGAGTGTACTTGCTTAAAGTATTGATTGTTTCTTTTACCTCCTTTATCATGTCTTTAAGTTCGTCAACATCAAATCCCCAGCTATCTAATAAAGCGTCTTCTATTCCACCTTGAACTGCGTATTTAATCCTTTGGTTTCTTGTAGGCTTTCCGTCAGTAGTTTCGGGACTAAACCAAACACAATTTTTCACACGTTCTTCAGGTGCAAGGTTATATAAAAAATGTCGTGATAACTCCCTTATAGAGTATGCAAAATTATTAAAGCGAAGTTTGTTTGTTCGATCATTTAGGCTAGCAAGTGAAGCTTCAAATAAATCCTGTTCAAATTGATTTGATAATAATTGCTTTATTTTTTCTGCTTTTTCCATATTGTCTATTTTATTTAGGATATAGTCAAATTTAAAAAATAATATGGCGCGATTTTTAATGTGACGATAAAATCTAATCATGCGACGTTCTTTTGCTTCTTTTCTTTGGTCGCTGTGTGAAAAGAAAAGAAGTCAGTGCTAAATACAACAAATGGGATACTAAATATCCCAAGCAAAAACTCGCAACCTGTTTGGTAAAATGTAAGGAAAGGGAATTGTGTAGTGGTGCATTTTGACAAGGGGGTTGCACCTATTCTAAATGCAAAAATGCGTTTCCGACCAAAGTGAGGAATTGCATTTTTGCCCGCCCGATTTTTCGGGTCAGGCGACTTTTATCGGGTGGGTACGGAAATCTTTCAGATTATGAAAAAATCCCTTGTATTCGGTCATTCCTCTGCGGAATAAGTTCCACAATAAGGAACAACCCATTTGTGTCAATGAGGAATTGATAAACAAGTCCTGGTATTCCAATGCTTCGGCAAGGGAGCAACTTGGCGTGTTGTCTTCTTGTTCGGATTGCTTCAGCAATTCGCCAAATTCATCGGTAACAAATGGCAGGCTTGCCACCGTTTGGTATTTCTCGGAATTGGGTTGCTTTATCTCTCCGATAGTAGATAGTAGCACTTGTCCTGTATGCTGGCTGTTGCCAAAGTCTAACCAATATTTCGGCTCATCTTGATAGTGTCTGCGGTAACTTAGTTCTTTCAGAATTTCAGCAACGCCAAACCTCGCCTGTACATTATCCACACAAGTAATGGTAATGATTGCCCTTGCTTTTTCGGGCATTCTCCCAAACTTGTCCTTTTCAAATTTTATCGTTTCGGCTTTCCAATTTGTACCCGCCCAACGGTTGCAACGATTGATCAAGGCAACGGATTTGTATAATCCTGTTTCACTTTCTGCAAAACGCTGTCTGCCTAAATTAGCACTCGTGATAACATCATCATCCCAAAGGCGGACTTGCAACCCTGCGTGTCCTAATGCTATCAAACTTTCGTTTATTTCCATTAAAGCGGTCAATACTTTTGAGCCTGTGCCACCTGCTCCGATAAGGTTTACCGAAATCGGGTTTGTCGGATTGAGCAGATAATTGTCCGTAAAATGGATTGCTGTTTTTGCTGTATTCATCACAATAGATTTTTAAGGGTTTTGTTATTCTTTTTTAATACTTCTTTAGGAAAGGGTTTGTCTGTGTTGATAAGGTCTTTCCAAAGGTTTACAATGTTTTTTTTCGTCAAGTTTTCGCATAATGAATGGCTGAAATAGGAATTGAAAAAATAATGTTCCCAAGCCTGTATAAATTCCTCAACCGAAGCCGAATTTTTAATGTCAATACTAACAGTACCCATACATACGTTGCCTTTTTCGTAGATATTGAAAAATGGGACGTAATGCAATGGCGTTTTCTCGGTAGGTCTTCTGTCGCTTGCCAAAGCAAATACCGTAAGACTGCTTTTGCTCGCTAACCAAAGCATTGGCGGTACTTGTGCCTTTCCGTTGGGTATGCCCAAACTATCCACAAAATATATCTGCCTTTGCTGTGTTTTGGTGTACCATAGCACCGTACCTTTTTCGCTCGGATTAATATGCAGAATGTTGGTAGGCAAAATTCCCTTTGGCTTTAAAAAGGCTGTGTTTTTTTCTTCATCCGTCTGTAAAGCCTTTGCCAAAATGTTAGCTTCTTTTACTGTCAGTGGGTGGGCATTTATAGGCGTTCCATTGCTATCCATATCAAAATGCTCCACGTACATATCGGTATCTGTTCCTTTGGCTTCGTAGAAAACCAAAGCAGATTTTGGGTGGTACAATGTTCCGAAATGGTCTGTTATATCTGTTGTTGTGTTCATTTTTCTATCGTTTTGTATTCGTATAATAATCCACTCAAATCATTTAATAAATCAAACAAACGGTTCTCAAAATCGAGGTTGGCTGTTGGTATTTCGCTTCCGTCAAATTGCTTGGAAATAGTTGGCTCTTCCATTGCTCCGTACTCGTTAAATTCATTGTTGATTGTATCTGAAAGGCTTTCGTATAACCAGCCTTTAGTATCTGCAATAAATGAAATGTACTTTTCCATTCCGATTATTTCATTCTCGTCATTATCATAAGGTCTTTTTCGGGCAATGTTGCGTTTCTGAAAATATTTTCGCTTGGATATTCAGTATAAAGGGCAAACGCATTGCGAGCAATTTTCCAACATTCGCTATCGAACGTATCAACACTTTTAAATCGGTTCAAACGCTTTTCAAATACCTTTAGATTGATGAGGTTGAATAACTTCTGTTCCACCTTATCGCCAATGTATTCGGCATTTCTCAACTCACGTTTGTTGGTTTCGGTTTCTGCCGTTTCCTCGTCCTGTTCAACCCAATCGTTCATCATTTCGTAAAGCCAATACAAATAACTTTCTTCTTGTCTGTAATAGGGAATTTGGGCAATGTGGTACAGATAACTGCATACTGATAGTAAAAGCTGTGCGGTCTTTTTACGCTTCTGGTCTTTGAGTATTTGAAAGAGTGGCACAACTGGAATGTAATACAAGGTTGTACCTGTGTTGTACCGTTCCTCACTTGTAAAGTAGGTTTTCTTGCTATCCTGTATCAATTTAAAACCTTCCCAATTGATATTGGTACGTTTTACTTTGGTTTCCATATCCCACATAGACAATACTATATTGTATGGAAACTCAAAATCTTGGGTCTGCATTGGCTCAATGCTGTGATGCTCGGCAAGTTTGGAAAGGGACTTGTGAAAATCCCTCTCCGTTTTCTGACAAGCCTGTACGGATTTTGCTGTTTTCAGTTTTGGCAGAAACGTACACTTTAAAATACCATTGGTAGCATTGCTATCGGTACGGACTTCTGCTTGTCTTTCTGCACTTGGTTTGCATCCTTTGGTCTTTGCATCCAATTGGCAAACTCGCCCAACTGTCGGTGCAATTGCCGTTGTCGTTTCTGTTCGGGTATGCTGATAGTTCCCGATATGATGTTGCGTTGCATAATTCATCGTTTTAAAATTTTGGTTTAACCTTTCGTACCCATTACGCTCTCAAATTTGTACTCGACTGCATCATCTTTTATTTGTGGTGCTGATACTTTTGCGGTTGTCAAAATCGGGTACATATTGGCGTAAAAATTCATTACGGCTTCCACGCTCCAACGTGGTTCGGGGTCGGTCAGTCTGATGTCCTGTCCTTTATCTTTGAGTATGAAAACTCGCTCTAATTGCGTTGCTAATAACATAACTTTCTGATTTTGGGGTTAACACTTTTATTCTTCTTCGTCCGCTTCATCAATAGGATAATCGGCAGTAACTGCTTCCTCTGGCGATTCATGTGGTGCTTCTTCCATTGTTCCGAAAAGGCTCGGTGTGGCAAACTTGTCGGATAATGATGTTTTGCGTTTGCGTATCTCGTCCGCTTTTTCGGGAAACTCCGTTATATCGGGTACTTTCATCCACGCTTCACGGAACTTACCCTCTTTCTCCAACTCGTCAGCCTTTACTATAGCATCTTTAAATTTCTTGTCTTTGGCTTCTTTTTCCTTTTTCTCCTTTTCGGCTTTTTCTTTCTCGATTGCCGATTGTTTTTTAACTTCTTCCAATTGCTTTAAGAATTTTTCCATATCCACCATTAAGCCTGATATTTTTTGTATAGGTTTGGTAATCTGTTCAAAAAATCCCTCGTCAAACTCTTGGGGCGTGGCGTTAAATGTCAATGGGGGAATACCGTTTTTGGCACTATCTCCGCATTGTTCGTTGTTAAGCAATACTGTTACGATTAGGTTGCTTTCTATTCCTTTTGAAATGTTCAGTTGTAATACTCCTGTAAAGTCCAACTGCTGTATCTGGTTGAAAAAATTTGTATTCATTGTTATGAAATTTTGTAGGCTACCACCGATTAAGGCGGTAGCCTGTTGTTATTTAATTAAGGTTTAGGATTTCTGCACCATCTAAAGCAAAACCATTACACAAGTCAAATGCTTTCTGTGATTTGAGTTGAGCAGTACCACCCAATACAATGCTTTGTAATTTGGCTTCGTCATTCTTGTAATTTCTCACGTTCTGATAGTAGCCTGTAACAGCGTTATACGCTCCGAACAAAGTGCCTTTTGTTGTGTCCATTTGCTGTGTATCGCTTATCATTGCGTATGCAAATGCGTCCTCAACGGTATTTTTGAACACGGTGGAAATTTCATCCATAGCACCCTTTTTTAGCAAATCAAAGGTTTCCTTATTCGGGCAAAGTGCCAATTGGATTAGCTTTTTAACCTCTTGGTCTGTTACCTTCACTTTTGCCCACTCATTGAAAATTCCCTCTAATTGGTTGCTCAATGTGTTGGCAAGTCCCATAATCTTGTGGGCATTTTCTATACGTTGTTTTGCTCCCGAAGTATGTTTGATACGAACCACATTGGTCATACTGCGTAACGAAGCGTTTAAGGTGTTTTGGCAAACTATACGGATAGGAGTAAATGCGGCTGTGATACTTCCGCTACCATCGTGCGAAGTGGTTAGGAAGATGTACTTTTCCGTAACATCATCGCCATTACCGACACGGATGTAGTCAGGCAATTTGGCTGTGATGAAAATACGTTCTCCGTTTCCTAATGCTCCTGCGGTTTCATAGAGAATACCCTCGCCACCACCTACAATTGCATCAAAGAAATTAAAGGCTTCACGATTTTGTACTATGTGGTAATCCTTTCCGACTACTCCCAATACTGCATTGTTATCGGTGCGTATGTTAGCAAAATAGTTAGGTACTTCCAATTCACTACTGCCTATCTCAATACCGTTAGCCGTTTCGATAATGCCCGAACCTTTTGTAAATAGTGGGGATTTTACGACTTCGTAATCTAACCCTGCGTGCTTGATAGCTTCTTCGCTTGTCGGGTACTGTTCTACGATTTGCCCCAAACCGTGCCACGCTTTTTGCTGAACGCTAAAAAATGAATAACGTCCTGTTCTCTCGTTGAAATTGATATTATGTGCCATAATGCTTAAAATTTTGATGTTAAAAAATGATTGAATACTCGTTGTTAAAATGGTAGGTCGTCTTCTGTCTTATTATTGTTTGTGCCTGTGGTGGCTTGTACCGTTTCCGTTTTTTTGCCACCGCCGTGCAGTTTGATTTGTGAGGTATGGAAATTCAGTCCTGCTCTTGGCTCTCCGTCATTGCCTGTCCACGCTCTTGTACTTACTCTTCCCGATAGTTCTACCAAAGTGCCTTTTGTAAGTAGCTTGGCTACATTTGGGGTTATCCAATAGGAGCAATCAAAATAGGTTGTTTGCTCTACACGCTCACCTTGTTTGTTACGGTAGCTGTCGTTGGTCGCTACTGAAAAATTTACTACTTGTTTGTCCTGTGACGTTGTGCGTACTTCCGCATCTCTTGTCAGTCTTCCTGTAATGTTCATGATTTCTACTTTTTTGCGTTATTAATTTTGTTCTGATTTTTCCCTTGATTTATTCGGCAATGAGAGGAGGTGCTGAAGTTTCGTTTCACTCTTTTGCCATTTCCAATGCTGTATTTTTTCATTTCTGACATTTTTTTTATTCGTCTAAAGAGCCGGAGTATGCTTTGTTTCGTTTCACGAGCATAAAAAGGTTAGTGTTTAGCAGGAACAAGGTTTTGTCAAAAAAATACGACCCGAATGGGTGGAGATTTTTTTTGCAAACCAGGAAGGCACGACCTTGTTTCTGCGTTAAGAACACGGAAATACCTTTGCTCTTGAAATGGAACAAAAAAGCATATCGGTTCTTGAATAAAAAATCATGTGGAAGCACTTGAAAAAGGCATTGAGGAAATGGCCTTATGATTACAAAACCTGCAATTACATTTAGCAGAATTTATTTTAGTATCTCAAAGTATTGTGGCTTTGGAGGCCACGTAAACGGTACTGAAAATATTTGTTGAGGGATAAGATTGGATAGTTTTTCAGTATGGTTTATTAAGTCATCCTGCCAAAGCTCTTTTATTGCATGGGATGGGTGCTGGAGGAATAAATGTGCTTTTGAGGATTAAGTATGGGCATAAAAAAAGCAGGACATAATCCTGCTTCGCTCTGTGTGTATATAAATTCTAAATGATAACCTCTTTCTCCATTTCAGAAAATGCGGCTTCCATTCCTGCAAATTTATGCGATACCAAATCCATATCCTTGCTAATTTTCTGACTGGTAATCTTGGCATAGATTTGAGTGGTAGAAATGTTTTTATGTCCCATCATTTTGCTAAGGCTTTCAAGGGGTACACCCTCTGTTAAAAACATTGTTCCAAATGTGTGCCTTGCGGTGTGAAAGGTTACTTTTTGTTCTGTAACAATCTCTAATTCTTGAACAAGTTTGTCTATATGGCTATTACAAATTTTATTAGTTGGAACAGGAAAAATAAAATCATTTCGGGTAGTACCTTTATATTTTTCAATAATACGTTTGGGTATTTCCATAAGCCTAACATTAGAGGCAACATCAGATTTTTGTCTTCGGCTTATAATCCAATCGTGACCATCAAAAAAGGATTGTATGTTAGTACTTTTAAGTTGTTTAATATCTATATAAGATAGTCCTGTAAAACAGCTGAATACAAAAAGATCCTTTACAATTTCATAATTTTGTTTTGAAGGATTGTGTAATAACAGGGACTCAACGTTTTCCTTGAGTAAATAGCTACGGTCATTTTCCTTCATCGCTATTTCATAATCTTCAAAAGGATTTTTCCTGATAAGACCGTTTTTGACAGCTATTTCCGCAACACGATAGAGTGGCATAGTATATACCCAAACAGTATTGTGTGTGCACTTTTTGTCTATTCTAAGGAAGAAATCAAACTCTCTGATAAAATCACACGTCAATTCCCTGAACGCCATGTCATCACGATGATACCTGCTTTTGATAAATTCAGTAACGTGGTTATAGACAATTTTGTATTTGTAGTAGGTACTTTCGGAGCGTTCTCCTTGTACTACCATTTTCCCAAAATCGTCATTGTTCTTCTTAAAGACTTTCAGCAAGGAATCTTCCATAATACCAACACCGAGAAATGCAAGTTTCAGCTTTTGTGCCGTTACAAAACCCTCGTGTTTCAGCATATCTTCATAAAGGGTATCAATACGTGCCCGTATATTATCCAATTTTTGGTTAATACCTAGTGCTTTTGCACTCTTGCCTTCAACTCTTCCATACTTTAAATCCCAATTATTTGGGTTGATTTCTAACTTTGTTCCTAAAGTCTTAGGTGTTCCATCAATAGTAATACGTGCCATAATCGGGGCATTACCGTTCTTTTTCGGCTCGTTCTTTTTCAGGTAGAAAAGTAATTTGAACGTAGATTTTTTTGTCTGCTCCATAACTCAAATGTTTAATGTTTAAAATTAAATTGTATTGAGTTACAAGGGAATATGAAAAATAGGGCAAAACACTGAAATATAATCTGTTACACCTTTAATTACCTTTGCTAATCGGTAACGAATTAGTAACCTATCTTTGTATTTTTAAGACCAAAACCTATCAGACACCGAGTTCCAAACTAAGACTACTGTTTT
>NZ_MBTA01000008.1 GCF_003609575.1 Pelobium manganitolerans
TACCTTTGTAAGCAATTTTATCGAACGCATCCTGATCAACCATTAGTTTGAAATCGTCCATAGCATCGATTTTGTCTTCTGAAATGTTATGCTTTTTTGCCATTCCGATCGGGTCAAGTTTTACAAAGTCAGGTATCTCTGCCAATTTTGCTCCCGGTTCGGCGTACGTTGTCAAGCCCTTAGTGTTTGGGCTATACCAAAATCTGTAACCTTGTACTGCTTTTTCTTCCATATCGGATAGAGAAATTACATTTTTCGGATTGGCTTTTTCACGGAGTTCCAATTGATTTACATCCACTATAAATTCTGTTCCGAATACTTTATGTGTCGGAAGTCCCCTTTGTGTATCCGTGGGTATCTTATACAGATTGTCCTTTGGTTGGTTGACAATATATTCTTCTTTTGGTTGTAGCTGTTCAGCGACATTACGTTTTATATGCTCAATCACATTGGTATCTATCCACGGCAGGGTACGCGCTTCAAAGTGCATTTGTTTCACATCCTGATCAGTTAGGCTATTATCATGCTTTCTATTCCATCCCACTATATCCAATTCATACTGATTGGGAAACTGCACTATGATAATATCAGTAGGCAGTTCGGTCATTTTAGAAACATCGTCCTGTTGAAATTCGCGTTTTGTTGGATTATAGGGAATAACAAATGCCCGTCTGTCACGATCATAGTAGTCTTTTATTTCAGTAAAGTCTATGCCTTTGGATATAAAGTCGTCCTTTGGCCGTAGTTTGTTCATGCGTAAATCCACATAGAATGTATGACCTGCAATATCAATAGTAGGTAGTATGCCTTTATTCAAACGCAGATCAAGCAAACTGCCCGGTTCTATATTAGTATTTGGCAATCCATTTTCCATATTTTCTTATTTTAAAAGACAAAGGAAAGTCTATACAAACTCCCCAATGTCAAAATCACTCAAATCACTTTTCCGCAAAGTGGAAGAACTGTCTTCCGTTTCAGATGAAAGGGTGCTATCCAAAAGCTCGGCTATTCTTCGGGAAGCATCTTCCATAGAATTTTCCAATAGGCTGAATAATTCGGTTCCCTGTATTTTTTGAACTATGGCTATCGCTGTTTCCTTTTGGGCTGGTTCCAATTCTTCTTTTTGGAGCAACACCCCCACGGAGCTTAGTTCTTCAAAGGTAACCCCTTGGGCAAAACCGTCATCACCACCGGATATTCCGTACCTGTTCCATTCTTCTTCCTCTTCTTCCAAATCAGGTATCTTTCTGAAAACTTCGTCCAGCTCTTCCTGCGGAATTTGAATACCTACGTTTTCATTTTCGTCGTATTCAATGTCTAAATTAGCAGGGTTTATCTCCGGTTCCTGAATTTGGCGTTCAGTGGCAGTGTTTGGCACTGAAAGGCGTTCTACGGGTTTTGGTTGGCCCATAATATCGGGCAGGTTCGGATTGACTTTCTTCTGCGGAGGTTCTTGTTTCGACCTTTTATGAATGACAATCTTATCCTGCAATAGCAGTACAATGACAATCAGCAGGCATATCACAATTACTATTTCCATAGCTACAAAATGGGTTTAAAATGGTCGTTGAAATAATCGGTAATATCGTCCCCGTACTCTCTGAAATGATGTTCAAGAATGTTGTCAATGTAAGAGTAAAGCGTTGTTCTTTCCTCTCTTGTCAGTTGCACGATGCGGAGCAATCTTTCGTGGTATTCAGGGCGTATGTAAACTACCTTGCCGTTACGCCCCGATGGAAACCGATTGACCAAAAATGTTTCCTCGTAGTCCGCTTTCTTTGATGAACTGTTACGGGCTTTTTCCCTGGGCTTTGTTTCCTTTGGTACATCCTGCTTTTTGTTATTGCTCGGTGGAGCAACAGGCTCATCGCCGCTTATGACGTTCATAAGGTATTCCTCATCAACATTGGGCTTTTCAAAATCGTTGTTTTTGTTATCTGAAGCCATACTTTACTATTTTTATAGATGAGTGATTTTTAAAAATTCCTCGACAAACAAATCCATTTTAGTTGCTTTCATTAACTGTGGTTCGGCAGGCAGCAAACTTGACCGGAATACATAACTACCTGTATCGTCTGTTTCCTTTCGGAAACGCTTGCTATCCATTATCCTTGTTTCCATTATGGGCAGGTTGAGTTCCTTGATGACACTTTGATACACATCATACAAACCTGTTTTTTCCCTGCCGTCCACCTGGTTCCAAAACAGCCACATCTCTTGTTCGGGATTGCCCTCGTCCGTTTGGGGAAGTCCGAGAAAGGCTTTGGTAAAGCCCAATGTACTTTCCACTACCAAACGGTCGGCAGTAATGGGCGAAAAGATGAAGTCCATTTTTTTTAAAGTGGTCAAAACGCCTTTAGTATTGGCTGTTCCCGGCAGGTCGAAGAAGATCACATCTGGCACAACCGCCGACTGGCTTCTGTATTCCGATGCTTTCTCCAGAGCCGTTTCAGCTTTACATTTAATAATCGGGTACGCTTTTTTGTTGATTGCTTGAAACTGCTTCATTGCCGCTTTTTTATGGTAGTCGTTCTGCATTATGGTTCTCTTATCCCGTTCACGCATATTGGTCAGGCTGTGTTGCGGAAAGTCGCAGTCCATCACCAGCACATTAAAACCTAAACGGTAGTGAAGCACACTTGCCAGTAAAGTGGTCATTGTAGATTTTCCCACACCGCCTTTTTGGGTGGAGAAGCTGATTTTTAAAGTTTTCTTTGTTGTTTCCATTATTTAAAAATTTATTGTTACACACTTTATTTGTTTTGCAGGATTGAATATTGGTTTATCTGATTATTACCTCATTCCTATATTCCTGCATTCCCTTTTGGGTACTTTCCTGCATAGGTATCTGCTTTCATTTTTGCCTTGTAAGGCACATTCTTTAGCAAGTGGCAAAACTTG
This sequence comes from Pelobium manganitolerans, assembly GCF_003609575.1. Classification (GTDB taxonomy): domain Bacteria; phylum Bacteroidota; class Bacteroidia; order Sphingobacteriales; family Sphingobacteriaceae; genus Pseudopedobacter; species Pseudopedobacter manganitolerans. Next base: position 2,902 of record NZ_MBTA01000008.1, read on the forward strand.
CAACAGGTAAATTGCTTTACCGCTTTTATGCTTTTACACTTTTATTGTTTTATGCTTTTAAAACCCTATGCTTTTATTCCAAACCGCTTGTTTGCAAACCTGATTTTCTTCTTTGTTTAGATACATTTTTTACTACCTGCACTAAAATTATACGGCAAATAAAGCGATTGATTTGCCCGCTGATTGCGGTGTGGCAGTGTTTGGCGTTCAAAGGCAGTGTTTGGCACTGCTATACAGTACAATGCTTTCGTAAACAGGGCTTTACTTTGTACAATGATTTTTATTAATGGATTTATGCAAAATTCTTTTGACAAATCGGAGGGCAACGGGAACGGCATCGAGCCGTTTTTCCCTGTTACATTTAATCCGTCCCGCAGGGCGGATTTTTGTGTTCTACAGAACACGGCAAGTTGTGTTTTGAGCATCTCGGAATGATTTCCGATGCTCAAAACAACTTGCCCTTTGCAGGGGGCAGAAAACACCTTCCGAAGTCAGGGTTTTGTATGGATTTTAAAATGGATTTGTGATGAAAGAGAACAGTTACAGAAAACAGAATAAGGGCGGGCGGACACCCAAAACAGACCCAAGCATCCATCGCCACGTTTTCCGTCTTACGGACGAAGAAAACGCCAAACTTTTATCGCTTTTTGAAGCATCGGGAATGCCCAATAAAGCAAAGTTTATCATTTCCCTGCTGTTCAGTAAGGAAATGAAGTCAGTTAAGATTGACAAAGGAACAGTTGATTTCTATATGCGGTTGACTTCGTTTCACAGTCAATTTCGCTCCGTAGGTGTGAACTATAATCAGGTTGTGAAGCTATTGTACAAGCATTTCTCCGAGAAAAAAGCTGCTGCATTCCTCTACAAACTGGAAAAACAAACGGCTGAAATGGCGATGCTATGCCAAAAAATCATTCAGCTAACCGAAGAATTTGAAGCGAAGCACCTAAAAAAATAGCGGTAGAAATGATAGCAAAAATCGGAAGAAGCGGAAATTTATACGGGGCATTAGCGTACAATCAGCTTAAAGTAGAGAATGAAAACGGGCAGATATTGTTCGCCAATAAGATGATTGAAACCGCAAGCGGTCATTATTCCGTAGCACAATTAAGCCAATCTTTTGCACCTTACCTGATAGCCAACCGCAATACCGAGAAACATACGTTGCACATTTCGCTCAATCCTGACCCGAATGACAAAGTAAGCGATGACAAGTTTCGGGAAATGGCAGAACAGTATATGCGGGAAATGGGTTACGGCGAACAGCCTTTTGTCGTATTCAAACACAAGGATATTGACCGCAGCCATATACACATTGTATCGGTTTGCGTGGACGAGCAGGGCAAAAAGATTTCGGACAAATTCGAGAAAATGCGGTCTATGAATATTTGCCGTGAACTGGAAAGAAAACACGGGTTGATACCTGCAACAGATAAAGAGCGTAACCAAACTGATAAGGTTTTCCGTCCGGTAGATTATCGGGCGGGCGATGTAAAGAGCCAAATCGCTTCAGTAGTTCGCCACCTGCCGAACTACTACCAGTACCAAACATTAGGGGAATACAACGCCCTGCTTTCCCTGTTTAATATTACCACCGAGAAAATAGAGGGAGAATTGCAGGGAAAGAGGCAACAGGGTTTATTATATATTCCGCTGAATGAAAAAGGAGAAAGAGCCGGGCATCCGTTCAAGGCTTCTCTATTCGGGAAGAGTGCAGGGCTTCCTGCTTTGGAACTGCATTTTGCGAAATGCAAAACCGCCTTGAAAGATAGCCCGACCAAACAGACCCTAAAATCTGCTGTTGCCATTGCCCTGAAAACCACAATCGATGAACAGGCATTTAAAAAGCAGTTAGCAGAACAGGGCATTAACGTAGTAGTGCGCCGGAATGATACAGGGCGTATTTATGGTATCACTTTTATTGACCATAATTCCAAAGCGGTTTGGAACGGTTCACGTTTAGCAACTGAACTTTCTGCCAACACTTTCAATGATTATTGGAACAATAACATCAAACCGGAGATAAAAGAACCTGCCGTTTTACAACCCAAACTATCCACTTTACAACCCAAACTATCCACATCAAATGATGCGGATCTTCCTGCGGAAGAACCACACCATTTGTTCGACTTCTTAACTACGAAAAAACACGAAGACGGTTTGATTGAGGCATTAGGAGGTTTATTACCCGAAGCCCAGGGCGAAGATTACGAAGAACAGGACTTTGCCAATAAGTTGAAGAAGAAGCGCAAACGCAAAAGAGGTCAGCAATAATATTTAGCCAAACACTGCCACACAACGCCACTGGCTGCCACTTTCTTATAGCCACTCCATAGAGCCTTTAAATTCACGCCCGAACATTAAAACTTAAAATAATGCAGGGAGAAGACGATTTAAGAGGGCTTGCCAAGATAATGGCTTTTATGCGGGCAGTCAGTATTCTTTTGGTGCTGATGCACCTTTATTGGTTCTGCTACGGTTTTTTTTTAGAACGTGGCTGGACATTGGAAATCATCAACAAGATATTAGGCAATTTCGACCGGACGGCGGGCTTGTTTTCACATACCCTATACACCAAAGCATTCGCTTTGGTTTTACTGGCTTTAAGCTGCTTAGGCACAAAGGGCGTAAAGAATGAGAAGATAACTTGGACTAAAATTTACGTGGCTTTGGGCTTTGGTTTTATACTGTTCTTCCTGAACACCCCATTGCTGAAGCTATCCCCGGCAACAGGCACATTCCTGTATATCCTTACTATCTCGTTAGGTTATATCGCTTTGCTGATGGCAGGCGTGTGGATGAGCCGTTTGCTCCGCACTAACCTTATGGACGATGTTTTCAACAATGAAAATGAGAGCTTTCAACAGGAAACCAAGCTGATGGAAAACGAGTATTCCGTCAACCTGCCCACCAAATTTTACTACAAAGGCAAATGGAACAACGGTTGGATAAACATTGTAAATCCTTTCAGGGCATCTATCGTGTTGGGTACTCCGGGTTCAGGTAAATCTTATGCCATCGTAAACAACTACATCAAGCAGCAGATAGAGAAAGGCTTTAGTATGTACATCTACGATTTCAAGTTCGACGACCTTTCCACCATTGCCTACAATCATTTACTGAAGCACAGGGATAAGTACAAGGTGCAGCCTAAATTCTATGTGATAAATTTCGACGACCCACGCAAGAGCCACCGTTGCAACCCACTCAATCCCGATTTTATGACGGACATATCGGATGCCTACGAAGCGGCATACACCATAATGCTCAATCTTAACAAAAGCTGGATTACCAAGCAAGGGGATTTTTTCGTGGAAAGCCCAATTATCCTTTTGGCTGCCATTATTTGGTATCTGAAAATTTACGAGGGTGGTAAGTATTGTACATTCCCACACGCTATTGAATTACTGAATAAAAAGTATTCGGATGTGTTCACTATTTTAACTTCCTATCCCGATTTGGAAAACTACTTATCGCCCTTTATGGATGCGTGGCAGGGCGGAGCGCAAGACCAGTTACAAGGTCAGATAGCATCGGCAAAAATTCCGTTGTCAAGAATGATAAGCCCGCAACTTTACTGGGTAATGACGGGCGATGATTTTACGCTTGACATCAACAACCCGAAAGAACCTAAAATTTTATGCGTAGGTAACAATCCTGACCGTCAAAATATTTATTCGGCTGCGTTGGGCTTGTACAATTCGAGGATTGTAAAACTAATTAATAAAAAAGGACAGTTAAAGAGTTCCGTTATCATAGATGAGTTGCCCACGATTTATTTTAGGGGATTGGATAACCTTATCGCAACGGCGAGAAGTAACAAGGTAGCGGTGTGTTTGGGTTTTCAGGACTTTTCGCAATTAACAAGGGATTACGGCGACAAAGAAAGCAAGGTAATACAGAATACCGTTGGTAATATATTCAGTGGTCAGGTGGTTGGAGAAACGGCAAAGAGCCTATCGGAACGCTTCGGGAAAGTATTACAGAAACGTCAGAGTATGACCATTAATCGTAACGATAAATCTACCTCTATTTCCACACAGTTAGACAGCCTTATTCCGGCATCCAAAATTTCAACGCTTACACAGGGTATGTTTGTCGGTTCTGTATCAGATAACTTTGATGAACGCATTGCGCAAAAGATATTTCACGCCGAAATTGTAGTAGATAATGAAAAGGTAGCAGCAGAAACCAAAGCCTATCAGCAAATACCGCAAATCCTTTCTTTTGTAAATGAACAGGGCAAGGATAAAATGAAGCAGGAAATTGAAAGCAATTACAAACAGATAAAATCAGACATCCTTAATATTGTTGTTAGTGAAATGGAGCGCATCAAAAATGACCCTGACTTACAACACTTGGTGCAGCAGGATTAGAGGCATTTGAGCCAGCAAGGGTAAGTATTCAATGGTTTTATTGAATAGATGACAAGATTTTTGTACCTTTGTGGAAACGAAAGAAAATATGCGATACTTCATTTATCTATTTGCCGCTCTGCTGCTATCCAGCACCGGGTTGTCAGCACAGCAAAAACAGGAGCCTTGGAAAGCCAGCCAACTGGTGGAGGCAAATACGCTTGCATCCCGAATAAACAACAACAAAGCAGCAAACCTCTTGATTTTATCCGTCGGACCCGATGCGATTATCAAAGGTTCCGTTGATATTGGTCCCACCGTTGAAGCGGAGAATATCAACAAACTGAAAAACTACCTGAAAAATGTTCCAAAGGATAAGGAGGTGGTAATCTATTGCGGCTGTTGTCCTTTTGACAAGTGTCCCAATATCAGACCTGCATTCGCCGTATTAAAAGATATGAGCTTTAAAAATGCAAAGTTGCTCAATTTGCCCAGAAATATCAAGGTGGATTGGCTTGATAAAGACTATCCTACAAACGACTAAAATGAAAAAAACATTTTGTGTATTATTGATAACACTTTTTGCAAGCCATCTTTCTGCTCAAAGTACGGCTTTGAAAATAGGACAGCCTGCACCCGAAATTTCGTTACCTACACCTGATGGAAAGACGATATTGCTTTCTTCCTTAAAAGGCAAATTGGTATTGGTGGATTTTTGGGCGACATGGTGTGCGCCCTGCGTGAAAGAGCAGCCGGAATTGAAAGACTTATATAGCAAGCATAGCAATCAGGTAAGGACTGGAAAATTTGAAATATTAGGTATCTCTTTAGACAAAAGCAAAGAGAATTGGCGAAAAGGCATCGAGCGTTTTAAAATGGAATGGATACAGGTAAGCGACCTGATGTTTTGGAAAAGTCCGGTAGCAAAAGATTATGCCATTGAGGGTTTGCCTTTTAATGTAGTGGTAGATGAACAAGGCAAAATTGCAGCCATCAATTTACATGGCAAGGAATTGGAAGATTTTATAGACAATTACCTAAGCCGGGCAAAATAACGCAATTTTGCAGAATGCTTATTCCTATCAATAACAATGATTGATAACGAAGATGAACAAACGAGAATTTAAAGACAAGGTATATACCGAACTGGCTAAAGTAGCCAAAGCTATGGCTAATCCGGTACGGTTGGAGATTATCGACCTTTTGGCTCAGGGACCGTTTTCGGTAGAGCAGATTGCCCACTATACGGGACAGTCGGTAGCCAATGCCTCACAGCATTTGCAAACGTTGAAAAATGCCAAACTGGTACAGGTAACACGCAACGGCAATTTTATTAATTACTCATTGGCAGGAGAAAACGTTTTTAATGCTTGGATAGGGTTAAGAGAGCTTGGTTTTGCCTATAATGCAGAAGTGGAGAAAGTGATACATGATTTCCGCAACGGGCATAACAGCGATATGAATGCCGTTGATGCGGAAACACTGGCAGAGATGATTGAGAACGATGAAGTCGTATTGCTGGACGTAAGACCGGAAGATGAATATAACAGGGGGCATATCCACAAAGCCATTTCAACCCCTATTGATAAGTTGGAAACTTACCTCAAAAAGCTATCCAAAAGAAAAATGCTCGTAGCCTATTGCCGGGGTCCGTTTTGTGTCTATGCAGACGAAGCCGTCGCTATGCTTAAAGATAAAGGCTATAACGCAGTACGATTAAACGAGGGTTTTCCTGAATGGGCATTATTGAATGGCTATCCTGTTGATAGCAAATTTTCATAGTCACCTATTATAAGACCATTCTCAAAAGGGTATCTCAATAAACTTGAGATACCCTTTTTCATTTTCCCCCTATTATCATGCGTTGAGGATTACACCTAATAAAAAAATGCAAAATAACTATTCAATAATTCTATTGAATAGTTATTTTTTGTGTAGATTTGCACATACATAAAATCAGATAAAAATGAGTACACAAGAAATTACAGTAGCCGAACTCCAAAAAATGATTGAGGACGGAAAAAAAGTAGCCATATTAGATGTAAGACCACAAGACCAAAGAGACGAATGGCAGATTGCGGGCAGCCATTACCGGGATGCCTATGAAGCCCTGAATAAAGGAGATAACAGCGTATTGGAAAATTTGGATATACCGTCAGATGTACCCATTGTTACTGTATGTGCAGCTGGCAGGACAAGTCAGATAGCAGCAAAGGCATTGGCTGAAAAAGGCTACAACGCATTATCGTTACAAGGTGGCATGAAAGCATGGAACTATGCTTGGAACACCGCAGAAATAAAAGGCAATGATGTAACGCTGATACAGGTAAGGCGTGTAGCCAAAGGCTGTATCTCCTACATCATTGGCTCCGGTAACGAAGCCCTTGTAGTGGATGCTTCCTTAGAACCAGGTGTTTATTTAGGACTTGCAGAAAAATACGGCTGGACGATAAAGTATGTAATGGATACTCATATCCATGCCGATTATATTTCCCGTACCATCGAACTGGCAAAGGCAACGGAAGCCATGCACCTTTTCACAGAAAATGCGGGCGTTGATTACGATTTCACGCCTATCAGCGACAGGGACGTTGTACCCTTTGGCTCTGCAAACCTGATGGCTGTTTTTACGCCGGGACATACACCTGAAAGTATTTCTTACCTGATAAATGATGACTACCTGCTGACAGGTGACACACTTTTTGTTAATGGTGTGGGCAGACCAGACTTAAAGGCAGACTATGAACAGGGAGTGCAGAAAGCCAGTCAACTGTTTATCTCTTTGGGCAAGATACTGACTTTAAGCAGTAACGACCTGCTGATATTACCAGCACATACGTCAAACACCATCCAGTTTGACGGTAGGGTTATCGGGGATAAGCTATCCAACCTATCCGTAAAAATTGAGTTGTTGCAACTGGAAAAAGAAGCATTCATAGAACAGACAATGAAACGTATTCCACCCACACCACCCAACTACGTCCAAATAGCCACACTTAATAAGAGCGGAAATTATGAGGGCATCAATCCTGCCGACTTGGAAGCGGGTGCTAACAGGTGCGCAATTTCATAAACAGGTTTCAATACATCAAAATTCAAATCAAGTGAGCAAGACAATTCTTATTATCATCAACGATGCACCCTACGGAACGGAAAAAGCCTATAACGCTTTGCGCATCGCCAACCAGTTGAATAAAAACCATTCCGAAATACAGGTAAACATTTTCCTGATGGCTGATGCCGTTAGCTGTGCCGTTGCAGGGCAGAAAACTCCTAACGGATATTACAACATAGAGCGTATGCTGAAATTATCCCTGACCAAAGGTGCTAAGGTAAAGCTATGCGGAAGCTGTGTGGATGCAAGAGCCATCACCAAAGAACAAATCATAGAGGGTACAGAAATGAGTTGTATGGACGAATTGGGCAACTGGATTGCAACGGCAGACCAAACCCTTACTTTTTAATAATCAGATTAACAAAATTTCATTCGTATGAAAACGATAACATCATTCATTGTAGCAGGGCTTATAGGCTACTCCATGACAGCTTTCGGGCAAACAGGGAAAGAACATCTTGAACATCCAATTAATAGCAAAAAGTCGGAACTGACCATAAAATCACTTAGCAAAGGTGTAAAAGAATATGTGCAGACAGAGCAAAAATCAAAAGGACATTTTATCGTACACGATAGCGTAACCCACAAAGATTTACAGCTTACACTGAAAAAGATACACGATGACCGCCTTGCATCATTGGGCGACAATGTGTATTTCGTTTGTGCCGATTTTCAGGGAAGCGATAACAATGTGTATGACGTGGACATCTTTATGAAATGGGATGGAAAAGTATTATCCGCTACCGATAGAAAAGTACATAAGGTAAACGGTAAAGAACGCTACACTTGGTACAATGAGGGCAACATTTGGAAAACCAAACCCGCAGGTAAAAAATCAGATGAGCATCCGAAATCAGAACACCCGAAATCAAACTAATACCTTATCAGGTCATATCATTATAAAGTGGAAAATATTAAACTTGGATTAAAAGAAAACTGGCAACAATTTACCCTTTTGGTTCTCGTCAACATGATGGTTGGCGGGATGGTTGGCTTGGAAAGAACAGTAGTGCCATTGGTAGGTACGGACGAATTTAAAATCGGTTCGGACATCGTTATATTTTCTTTCATCATTGCCTTTGGCGTGGTCAAAGCATTTACCAATCTTGTTTCCGGTGTATTGGCAGACAGATACACCCGAAAAAAAGTGCTGATACTCGGTTGGCTCATAGGGATGCCTGTCCCTTTCCTGTTGGGTTGGGGACCTACTTGGAATTGGATTATAATAGCCAATGTATTGCTTGGTATCAGTCAGGGTTTGGCGTGGTCTATGACCGTTAACATGAAAATAGATTTGGTTGGTCCAAAAAAGCGGGGCTTGGCAATGGGGCTAAACGAAGCTGCCGGATATGGTGCAGTCGGATTGACGGCATTACTCACAGGCTACCTTGCTTCAACGTATGGATTACGACCGGAGCCGTTCTACATCGGCATATTCTATACGATTGCAGGCTTGCTGTTATCCATTCTCGTTATCCGGGACACCCGTCCGTTTGCAAAATTGGAAACCAAACAGGTTGCAGTTACCGCATCGGGCGAAACAGCACACAAACCCAACCTCTTTTGGGTATTCAAAGAAACTTCATTTAAGAACAAGAACCTTTTTTCCGTTTCGCAGGCAGGGCTTATCAACAACCTCAATGACGGTATGTCTTGGGGCGTATTTCCATTGCTGTTTATAGCGGCAGGCGTTGGACTGGAGGGTGTAGGCTGGATTAAGGCGGTATATCCTGTGGTATGGGGTGTCGGGCAAATCGTAACAGGTCCCTTAGCTGACAGATGGGGCAGAAAACCATTGATTGTATGGGGAATGTTCGTACAGGTACTCGGTCATATCGTTATCGGCTTGGAAATGTTTGACCCGTTGACCGCAGGTTTGGTCGGTTCAGTCTTGTTGGGATTGGGTACAGCAATGGTTTATCCCGCATTGCTGGCTGCCGTAAGCGATGCCGCACACCCAAGCTGGCGGGCTTCGTCGTTGGGCGTGTACCGCTTTTGGCGAGATATGGGTTATGCCATCGGAGCGTTGATGGCAGGTGTTGTCGGCAACTTCTTCGGGCTGATGTGGGCTGTACACATCGCAGGTATCATTACGCTGTTATCAGGCATAGTGGTATGGGTAAGAATGAAAGAAACAATGAATAAAAATCTAACTAAGTAATCATCTAAAAATAAATATTTATGCAAGAAGAACACAAGAAAGCAGGGCTTTCAACACGTTGCGTACACAGCGGGGAATTAGCTAATGAACATGGTTCGCCTCACACGCCCATTTTCAATTCAACTACGTTTACGTTCAATACCACAAAAGATTTGCTGGACGTAGTGGACGGTCACAGACCCGGAAGTTTGTACACCCGTTACGGTCTCAATCCATCAATCATTTCACTGGAAACAAAGCTGGCAGCATTGGAAGATGCAGAAGCAGCATTGGTTTTCAGTTCAGGCATGGCGGCAGAAGCAGCCTTATTTCTTGCATTGGGAAGAAAAGGCGTTGTCTGCATTGGTGATGCCTACGGGGGGACGCTTGAATTACTGAACGTTCAGTTGCGCAGCCTGAATATTCCGGTGCATTTTCTATTGGGTTCTGAACTGGAGAAATTGGAAGAACTGTTGCAAACAGGCGTTGAAATGGTCTTTTTTGAAACGCCAACCAATCCTACCATCGAAATATTTGACATCAAAGCCATTGCGGACATTGCCCATATGCATGGCGCATTGGTCGCCATAGATAATACATTTGCTACACCTGTCAATCAAAAGCCCATCCAGTTAGGGGCTGATATAGTCGTCCACAGTGCAACCAAATACTTGGGCGGTCACAGTGATATTACGGCAGGCGTGGTCATGGGCAGCAAACAGCATATTGGCGAAATATGGGCGTGGAGGAAAAACCTCGGACAGATGCCTGCACCCGAAACGGCAGCCCTGTTGTCAAGAAGTATCAAATCACTGGTGCTGCGTGTAAAAAGGCAAAATGAAAGTGCCTTGCAAATTGCAACTGCACTCGAAAAGCACCCGAAAATCAAACGGGTATTATATCCGGGCTTGCCGTCTTTTGCAGGACACGAATTAGCCAGAAAACAAATGAGCGGTTTCGGTGGCATGATAACCATTGAGGTGGACGGAGATTACGAACAGACCGTTAAGGTGGCAGATAACCTGAATATTTTCCGCATTGCTCCGAGTTTGGGAAGTGCCGAAAGTTTATGTACACAACCTGTAACCACTACCCATCATGGACTTCCTGAAGAAGAATTGGAACGCAGGGGCATTACACCGTCAATGATACGCCTTTCCGTAGGTTTTGAGGATGCCGAAGACCTCATTGAAGATTTGGAACAGGCTTTAAAAAACATTTAGAATGAGGCAATGTATAATCCTGACAGGCTGTTTAGCGGTACTTTTCACAAGTACCGTTTATGCCCAAAGCAAAGGAGCGACAGATGGATTTCCGTTAAAAATAACAGGTTATTTTGGATTGGTTCACCCTGTTGCCACGTTGCAGAATAGTGATATCAAGATGAATTTTGATAATAGTTATAGTGTAGGCTTCGTTAGCGGTATCAGTTTTCAGAAAAATCCAAAATTTGGTTATTCCTTGGAGATTGTTTCTATGATAGAAGCTACCAGTCATTCAAGTACGGTTAAAAATATAGTGATACAGCCAGGGGTTTATTTTCCCTTAAAAGGAGGCTGGACTATAACCAATCGGTTTTCATTTGAAACAAATGGTCGCTATGGTATTACCCCGTCCGTAGGAAAGGTATTAGTAAAGGGCAATCATCCGGTATCGTTAACACTTCCTCTGCCGATGAGGATTGGTAATGAAAAAGACTTTTCGATAGGTACAGCGGTATTGTTTACCGTAGGAATTTAATAAATCAGAAAATTAAAGACATGACAGAACAGATGCAATGCCTTATCGTTGGTTCACGTCAGCCAAAATCCGGCTATGTGAAAGACCGTTTTATCTATAGTAGCAAAAAAACCAATAGTTAAACATAATAGATTTTAAAACCATGACCATATACCTTGACTACAATGCCACCACACCCATAGATAAGCTGGTATTTGAAGCAATGCAGCCTTTCTTAACAAATAGTTTTGGAAATCCATCCAACACGTATGATTTGGGTTTAAAAGCAAGAAATGCCGTTGATACAGGTAGAAAGCAAGTTGCTCAACTTATCCATGCCGATGAAAATGAGGTTTTTTTTACAGGCTGCGGAAGTGAGGCGAACAATACCGTACTGAAAGGAGTTGCCGCTACTTTTGAAAACAAAGGCAAGCATATTATCAGCAGTGCTATCGAGCATCCCTCTATTCAGGAACCGTTGAAGTTCCTGAAAAAGATAGGATTTGACATAACACTTGTTTCCGTAAACGAGCAGGGAGCCGTAAACGCCAAAGAAATAGAGAACGCCATACGGGAAGATACCATTTTGGTCTCTGTGATGCATTCCAACAACGAGGTCGGAACCTTGCAGCCCATCAAAGAAATCGGTGCAATTTGCAGGCAACGGAACGTGCTTTTTCATTCCGATGCTTCACAATCCATCGGCAAAGTGAAAATAGATGTAGAGGATTTACAGGTGGATTTTCTGACCATTGCCGGGCATAAATTATATGCCCCCAAAGGCATAGGAGCATTGTATATCCGCAAAGACATTTTCATCGAACCCCTTATACATGGAGCATCACAGGAAAGTAACCAACGGGCTGGAACCGAGAATGTGCCGTATGTCACAGGTTTGGGAAAAGCCGCAGAACTGGCATCAGGTTTTTTACAGCATAACACACTCTTTTCACTTAAAAGCTATTTCTACCAGCAGCTTACAAATGCCTTTGGCGACAAAATCGCCCTGAATGGCGATTTTCATAACAGCCTGCCCAATACCCTCAACATAAGTTTTATCGGAAAAAGCGGCGCAGAAATACTAAGCCGCACACCTGAATTGTGTGCATCCACTGGCTCTGCCTGCCATTCGGGGAGTAAAACCGTTTCGCCTGTACTCAAAGCAATGGGAACCGATGAAGATGTGGCATACGGAGCAATCAGGTTCAGCATCGGGCAGTACACGACCCAAGATGAATTGGACAGGGCAGTTAAATGTTTAAAAAGATTGATTGAATAACTTTTATGAATGATACTATTGCAAGCAAACCAAAATGGAATAAGGTAATCCTGCTTTCATCTTCACAGGTACTTTTTCAGACAGCCTCTATATTGGTAATGACCTTATTGGAGATTGTAAAGCAAAAAAATACCCTTACGGCTTTAATATCATCTGCTGTCGGGTACTCCGTTATGATTATGATAATGACGGCAACGAAGTTAGCGATGTGCCATTGCGGGCATTCGTCCGATGATGCGGCCACTGTCATTCAGTGCCATGTATTGGGCATGTTTGTACCCTCATTCTTTACAGAAACGCTGATAGAGAAATTCGGGGTACGCAAAGTTATATTGACAGGCATAATCATTCTTTGCCTGCACGTATCGCTTTCCTTGACAGGAACTGACTTTTTCAATTTTGTTTCAGGACTGATACTGCTCGTCGTAGGCTGTAACTTTATATTTGTTGGAGGCTCTAAAGTGTATCGGGCAGAAGAAAAGGAAAAGACACAGACATCCACGACTTTTCGGTTTTTGCGGCTATTAGTATCTCCAGTTTGCCGCAGGTAGCCTGCTTAATCAATGGGACTGGCAGGGCGTAAACTTAGCGTTAATCCCATGCTTGCTTTTGCACTGATTACGGCTAAAAAGAATTAAGATTTCAAAAATGACGGAATGGATAAATTTTACAATGAAACATATCTTAAATTGGAAACAGCAATCCATGAACTGGAGATTGAAACCGACTGTCCTATAAAAATAGTTGAAGTCGTTATACAGCTTATCATTCAGAGCCTTGCGGATTTAAAGGAGTTTGTACTGAAAAACGACTTTAAGAATACGGAAGAAGAAATCAACTTTTTCAAGTATCAGAAACCTGTTATTGTTTCAAAGCTCATCTACTATAATGCCATTTATAAAATCGAAACGAGAAAACCTTATGGAGCCAAGCGCATCAGGAAATATTTTATCAAAGAACTGAAAAAGCTAAAAAAGTTCTTTGAGAACAACCTTGATTTTTACAAGTATTACCGCAGTAATAACTCTTTCGTTGACGAGAAGTTTTTTGTACGTGGAAAACATGATATAAGGCTATGGTTGGACACTTTTTATTTTGAAGCAGACCATCGCTTTTCTACTTCGCACGATTATAAGGTTGCTAAGATAATTGCCAATGACCTGATACAAGTTTATTTGGAAGACAAGTTGAATAACCTTAATCTGAAAAAGGTTTCAGACAATTCGTTGAAATGGACGGCGAGCAAAACAGCACTGACAGAGCTTATTTATGCACTGTACTCCCACGGTGTATTTAACAATGGGAATACAGACATAAAATTGATTGCCAAAACTTTCGAAGATGCCTTTAATATTGAGTTAGGCGACTTTTACCACACGTTTATGGAACTCAAAGCCCGTAAGATAAACCGAACAAAATTCCTTGACAGCCTGTGTGAAGCACTGATAAAGAAAATGGACGAACAGGACGAAAAATAAACGACCATTACAATACTCCACGAGGCAAATGAATACCTTTTGTCCGTATAATGCTTTCCTGAACCTTTGGAGTTTCTTTCTGCTTTTCCTCCTGCACCGGAGCATCTTGTTTGGTTTCCGGCATAATAGATAACTGTATCTTTCTTTCCACGGCTGCCAGTTCCGTTTTTAGTTCACTCAATCGACTTTCCTTAGACCACATCCCGTTAACTACTTCCTGAAGTACAGGCAGGTCTTTTTGTATTTCGGTTATTTTATCCTGTTCCTGTTTTATAAAGCCCGGCAGTTTCTCTAAAGCCCTCAAAAAATTCATAGAGGCGGTTTCAGGGTCTTTTGCCATTAGACCATTGTTATAGGTGTATTTGATATTACCCTCGCCCTGCACCAAAAAGCGGTTTACCTTAATATCTATGCCCTCTTTCTCCGACATTTCGGTTTTGACCAACAGTGTAAAGCCGTACAAGCTACCGATTTCTTCATACTGACCTCCGGTGCGGGCTTTATCTGCAATCTCGTTTAGCTTCGCACCGATTTGTTTCGGATTTGCATTGGGCGGCAAGCCATTCAACAGTACAGGGTTTTCAATTGTACCGCCCGAACGCTTTTGTAAGCGTTGCTGTAAATTTTCCCAGTCAGCACTCATCCGGTTGAAACGGGATTGGGTGCTTTGCAACATTTCCGTGTAATCCTGTACCTTAAATTTAGCACTGGATTTGGAACGGTTGAACGCCTGCTTTTCGCTTTCCAGTCCGGCAATCTGTTTTTCCAGTTTGGCTTTATCCAACAGGTCTGTATTTCCTGACAGGATTGCCACATATTCCGAAAAATTCATTCCTGATTTTTCATCCATACTTCCCTCGTCAATCGTTCTTTTGGTCAGGTTGTTGGTCTTTAACTGGTCGATGAAAAGCTGCTTATTATACAGCAGGTTGAACTTGTAACTATCCAAAGATTTTTCAACAGCATAGATAATAACAGCCACTTTATTATCGGCAAAGAATTTGGCAATTTCGTTGCCTTTCCTGATTGCCCTCCCATCCCTTTGGGCAAGGTCTGACGGTCGCCACGGTGTATCTAAATGATGAACGGCAACGGCTCTTTTCTGTGCATTCACGCCAGTTCCGAGCATACTGGTAGAACCGAACAGCACCCGAATTTTGCCCTCGTTCATTCCGTTGATAAGCTCCCTGCGTTGCTTGTCATTTTTCGCTTCCTGAATAAACCGGACTTCGTGTGCAGGTATGCCGTGGTCTTCCACGAGCTTACGTTTGATTTCAGAGTACACATTCCATTCGCCAGGCTTATAGGTTCCCAAATCAGAGAAAACGAACTGCGTTCCCTTCTGTGCGTTGTATTGGTTGTAATACTTGGCTATGTTTGAAGCGCAATGCGAAGCCTTGTTATCGGGATGGTCGTCATAGATACCACTTACCATACGCATATCGAGCGACATCTTACGGGCGTAGTCCGTAGCAATGAGCATCTTTGCTTTTTCTTCCCTTTGCGATAGTGGCAATCTTCCGAGCAAAGTAGCATCGCCCGTTTTGGCAAACTGCATCAGGCTTTGAATAAAGGCTTCTTGGTCGGGCGTTGGCGGTATGTTATACAATACCTCGTTCTTGTTGGGGCGGTCAATGCCAATATCTTTTGCCGTTCTGTAATCCGTTATTTCAGAATAGAACTGCGCCAGTTCCGGTACTTTGATAAAGTAGCGGAAACGCTCTTTGGCGACAATATTGTTGGCTACCGAAAATTCATAATCGGTCGTTTTCCTTGCATAGATAGCTGCCCACGCATCAAATGAATGGATACCTTGTTTTTCCAACGCCCGAGGGCGCAGGTATTTGAACAGCAGGTACAGCTCCGTTAATGAATTGCTGATGGTTGTACCCGAAAGAAAGGTTGCTCCCATATCCGCATTGGTACGCTCCTGTATCGTGCGGATGGCAAAGAGCAGGTTCAATGCCTTTTGGCTGCCGTCCACGTTACCCAGTCCGGCAACCCTTGTATGGCGGGTGTTGAACATCAGGTTTTTGAACTGGTGGCTTTCGTCCACAAACAAATGGTCTATGCCCATCATCTTAAAGTCCACAATATCATCCTTGCGGTTTTCAATATCGTGTTGCAGCGTTTTCAGCTTTACTTCAAGATTTTCTTTCCGTTTGATTACCCCGGCGAGCATTCCTCTTGTCACTTCCTTGCCCTGCGATTTCAGGGCATCGAGGTTACGCTCTACACTGTCTAATTCTATTTCGAGAATTTCCTTTTGTATTTCTGGCGATTGCGGTATCATTCCGAATTGGTCGTGTGTGAGTATCACACAATCCCAATCGTTGTTTTTAATATCCCCGAAAATCCGCAGGCGTTTCTTCGGCGTAAAATCATCAATACCTGGATAAAGGATTTTAGCGTGTGGATAGGCTTTGCGATAGTCTTCGGCAATGGCAGGTATATTCGCTTTCAGCCCGATAATCATCGGCTTATGGGCTAATCCCAAACGCTTCATTTCCTGCGCTGCGGTACACATTATCAGCGTTTTTCCTGCGCCTACTTCGTGGTCACAGATAGCACCATTGTTCAGCTTTATCATCCAAACGGTGTCCTTTTGGCTTGAATACAGGTCTTCAATGCCTGCTCCTTTACGGTCTAATCCCGGAAATTCCTGATGGCTTCCGTCATAGTTCGGGCGAACGAAACAGTTGAAAGTATCGTTGTACTGGTCGGTCAGCCTGTTTTTAAATTCATCATTCTGTGCGTGTAGCCAGTCGGTAAAAGCGGTACGGATTTCATCAATCTTCGTGTTCGCCATTTGTATGGCTTCCATATCCCGTACTTTAACCTCTTGGTCGCCAACCATTACTTTTTTGGTAATATCGGGCGTGGTATTGACGAGGGCGTGTTTGAGCAGGGCAATACCGTCAAACGTCCGGCTTTCCGCTTTGACAGCATATTTTTCCCAAATGTGCATATTGCCCTGATGACACTTTACCGAAAAGTCGTCGGAGCTTTCGGAATAATGAACCAGTACATCCGCATCGAACAGGTGCGAAGCAAAACGGGCATAAATTCCGGTAGGTATCCATCTTTCGCCGAGGTTAAAATCCAGTTCCTCAAATTCAATACGTCTTGGTCGGGCTTCTTCTAAAGCGGTTAGGCTTTCTTTGGCTTCGGTATCATCGGTATTATTTTCGAGATAGGCTCTTACTTCATTGGCTTTCTCAACAACGTTGCCCGCTATCCAACGTTCGGCTATTTCGTATTCTTGTTGTAGCGGATTGTAGAACAACCGCCCGTGTAAGGCTTCTTTCAGTGTATCGGCAGGCAGGCTGCTTATTTCTGACATAAAGTCCAAATCCACGTTACCATATTTGTTCAGTGATGCGGCTAAAGCCTCTTCGGGATTATCGGTTGCTAACGTGGTAGTAGAAAAACTAACGGGACGGCTGAAGATATCCGCTTTGTGTATGACACCGCCAATGATACGCTCCAGATAAGGGATTTCTTTGCCTGCGCTATCCGTCTTTATCAGCTTGGCATTGTCGGCAGCATTGAGATTACCGCATTTTTTGGTAAAGGCATCGTACAGGAGGTTTAGCGTTTCCCGTTCCTGCCTGTGTTCGGTCTGCGTTTCTGCTTCCTTTTGGTACAGGTTGATATAACTGTCCCTTAAAGCTATGTAGGCTTCAGCTCTTGCTTTCTGTGCAGACGGCAATTGCAACGGATGAAAGGTTGCTTTAGCATCTTCCTTATCCACCTCTTGCAGATAACCCACCCAACCTTTATCCACCACAAGGCAATCGTTACGGTGGAAAGATTGCAGTTCCCCACTAAACGTAGCAGGTTCAGGAACATTATTACTATTGATAGCGGTAATGGCTGTCTTATCAGACTGGCCATTACCGTTTATTTGTGAAAACAGGTCGCCGATAGCTTCCTGTTTTTTGCCGTTTACTTCGTGGGTTCCATTGGCAGCACCATTAGATTTTAGCGGTGTATAAGGTTCCTGCCTTGCACTGCTGAACAGGTCGGGCTGACGACCTATTGTGCCTCTTCTTTTTTTAGTGCTTTGCCTTTTGATTTGGGTAGTTCTTTTAGGCGGAGCAAGAACCATTACAGGTTCGCCCGCACTTTCAAACAGGTCAAAAATGCTTAGTTGTTTTAATTCCTTCGGGCTTTCCTGACGGACTACCGGAGTGGGTACAGGTTGCGGTTTTTGCTGAATGATTACAGGGTCTATGACCGGAGGTGTAACCTTTGGTTCAATCGGAATTTGTATAACAGGCTCATCGTTGCGTTCGCCTTTATATAAACTTAAATTCAGGTGCTTTCCAAAATCTTCGGAAAGCATTTGTTTCAAATCTTTGGCAATCCCGTCAACGCCGTTTTTATGTGTATAGATTAAGGCAGGCTGCCCGTATGGGTCGGTATCTAATTTTTGGTCGGTATGTACAATTCTTGTACTGTCCTGAAAGAGCGCATTGCCCGAAGTATTGTATTCAGTTGGCTTGCTTTGGCAAAACAGATCTTCCCTGTCGGTCAGATTTTGCTTTGCCCTATTTCTTTGCAGGATAATCAAATCGCTGCCCACTTCTGTACCTGCATATTCGGTAAACAGGTTGTTGGGTAATCTAACAACCGAAACCAAATTATTATCCTGCATTAACGCCCTGCGTATGGGTTCGTTTTTACGACTATTCAGAATGCCCTGCGAAGTAATGTAAGCCAACAAGCCGCCCTCACGAAGCATATCAGCACCTTTCAGAAAAAAGTAATTGTGTATGCTTCGGGCAGCCTGTACTTTGGCATCGTCCCTGCTTCGGGAATAAGACAGGTCAAATACAGAGGTATCACCGAATGGTATGTTACTGGCGATTACATCATAGCTGTTTTGTTCCTTTTCGGGGATTTCTTCAAAACCGTTTATACGGATATTGCTTTCGGGATAAAGCTGCTTTAAAATCTTGCCTGTAAGCAAGTCCTTTTCATAAACGGTAACACTGACTTTCTGATTTTCCGAAAAGGATTGGATGAATGAACCGATACCTGCGGAGGGTTCGAGGAATTTATCAATGTGCAGACCATTATCTCGCAAGGCAGATGAAATGGCATCTATTACCTTTGGCGGTGTATAAAAAGCCGTCAGTACGGAACTTTTCATACTGTCCACATACCTGCGGTATTGCTTATCGTCTGCGGAATTTTCTTTGAGTAGTTGGTGGAGTTGCTGCGTAAGTGGAAAAAGGTCGTGTTCTGTTTTTCTCCAATGATTGATGTCTATTTCGTTTTCTATGGGGTTCAGAACGAATTTAAGACCGCCAAATCCGCTGTATCGCATCATTAGCAGTCTTTCGCCTACGGTGGCTTGCCGTTTCTCCTTTTCCAGTTTAAAAACAATTCGCAGGGCATCAATATTCTGTTGGAGATGGAACCGCTTACTGAAGCCCATTTTCCTCAATCCATATTGAGATGGTTCCGGTCAGTTCGGTATAGAGTAAATCAAACTCATTTCCGTTGGCGAAATCATCGGTTATTTCATATCCTGCGAAAACAGACTCACACACAGGGAGCATTTTCAGGGCGAACGGTCGCAGTTCCTCGTCTGCCATTATGGTATCAAACTCATTGCATACCACTTTAAAAACCGTGTCGAACTTGGAGAAGTGTAAGCCCTCAAAAAGTATGTAGTTGGCTATTTCGTTGCATTGCTCAACGGGGTTTCCCGAACGGAAAGCACCCTCATAAGCATTGGCAACCCACGAAGACCGTTGGTCAATAAATTTTTGGTCGTGCGCCTTTTCGGGGAAGCTGCTGTTTAATAATTCTTGCAGTCGTAATCTGAAATACGACAAGTCTTTTTGCTGCGTATCCATACTATAATTTTTGTTTAGAATTTTGTTTGAAGCCTAAAATTATAGCAGTAGATAAGCCACTTTGCAGAAGTGGCAGGGTTTGGCTTTGAAAGGCGGTGTTTGGCGTATTAATGCGGTTTACAGTAAGTAATGAGAAGCAAAAGCTCTTCAGGCTATGAGAGGGTTTATTTTATGTTAACTGGATATTATTGAACACGATTTTGTCGTTAAAATGTAAATACTATTTATAATAGTGTTATTTTTACACGATAAACTTAATTCTTCCGAAAGATGAACATTAAACAATTTCTATCCATCATACTTATAACGTTTGCATCGTTAAGTGTGAATGCCCAAGTTAAAGAAAGCGGCAAAGCTGTTATTAAAACTACAATAAACTGTGACCATTGCAAGGCTTGTGAAACCTGCGGACTAAATTTTCGTGATAACATGCTAAAAATAAAAGGCGTTAAAATGTACGAGTTAGACGAGAAAAAAATGACTATAACGGTATATTACAATCCTAAGAAAACGAGTTTGGCAACTATCAAAACTGCTATTTCCAAATTAGGATATGACGCAGACGACGTAAAAGCAGACCCTGCATCTTATGAGAAATTAGATGGTTGTTGTAAGCCCGCATAAACTAAGCCGTTTAATTAAATGATTATTCTTAAATATTTATCTTTCATATTAGCGTTAATGGTGTCATATCATAATCAACAGTACCTTGCTTTATGAAAGATAAATGTTTTTGTTCCAAACCATAAAAAACCACTAATAAGACAATGATGATTGTGGAACACAATGTTTCTCGCCATTTTTCAGTTGTAATTCCTGTACAAATATTATACTAACCACTTCCATTTCCTAATTACGCATAAGGTAAATTCGCCTTAAAGCCAACGACGTGGCAAACAATCACAATTTCTCTCTCTTTATTTTATAGAATAGGTTCTGACACTATTTGTAATATTTCAGGTATCTGATATTATCCAACTTTTGGTTAGGAAAGATTTATTTTGATAGATTTGCTGTCCAAATTTGTAATGGTTAGAGCGATATGAACACTTGCTAAGTATGATGTGAGTGAGCTGCAATTTTTCAAATAGACATACTTCACTAATGAACTTACTTTATATAAATTGGGATGTAAACCCAGAAATAACAAACATTCTCGGATTTTTAATTAAATATTATGGACTGTTATTTATGACAGGTCTGTTACTATGTTATTTTATTTTACGGAAAATTTATAAAAAAGAGAATTTAAGTTAACAGGCTCACGAAGCAATAATCGTTTATGGAATTGTTGGAATTTAGTGGACAGTATTCCCATGCATCCGGCTCAATTGTACGAAGCATTATCCTATTTTATCATTTTTTTCATTCTTCTGTTTCTGTATAGAAGAGATACAGTAAAAATCGGGAATGGTTTTTATTTTGGTCTAAGCATTTTTCTCATTTTTACGATGAGGGTATTAATAGAATTTTTTAAAAATTGACCAAGTTGAATTTGAAAGAGGTATGGTTCTGAATATGGGACAATTACTAAGTATTCCATTTGTAATTTTAGGTCTGTTTTTTAGTATTAGAGGATGGATAAAAAAGAATACCATTGATAAAGATAAAATGAGTGTAATGGCGGATTAAGTTAAATTTGATACATTTGCACAATGAAATGGGTATCGTTCATATTAGCGTTTATAGTAGTGGTCTTATCAGCCGCACCTTGCTTTATGGAGGGTAAATGCCTTAATGCCACGCATCAGAAAACTGATAGCGGGGAACATCACGATGATGACTGTGGAACAGGATGCTGTTCTCCTTTTTTCAGTTGCAATACTTGCGCAGGCATTATATTAACCTCATTTCATTTCTCAATTACAGACCTCCTAAAACTGCCGAAAAGAAAATCAGTATTAATGCCTGTACCGCCAGTTTCTGATTTTCCATACTCTATTTGGCATCCGCCACAATTTGCTTAATGTGCGGGCGTTCAGCCCGATTAATTATCAGCGGTGCTTCACATCGCCATATCTTTTTATTCACATTAAATATCATTTTTAAAATGCGAAAAATACTCATTGTGTCATTTTTCATGGCACTGAATCTTTGTGTATATGCACAAAGCACATTAAATGCTGTTGTCAAGAACAGTGAAAGTAAAGAACCATTAGCTGGGGTAACGGTATCTGTAAATGGTACTTTAATCAGTACGACATCCAACGAAAATGGGAAGATTGCTTTATCCGGTATTCCCGCCGGATTACAGAAAATACACTTTAGCTTTATTGGCTTTGATGACCATATTGAAACATTGGAATTTCCGTTAAAGGATAGCAGTGTTATTGAAATCCTGCTTAAAGAAAGTTCCGAAGAGTTGGACGAAATTGTTGTTTCCTCTACGAGAAGTACAAGAAGCATACAAAACATTCCTACCCGTATTGAATTTATCGGAGGGGAAGAACTGGACGAAAAAGGCAATATGAAGCCAGGCGACATTCGCATGCTTTTGAGTGAGAGTACAGGTATCCACGTACAGACCACCTCCCCAACCAGTGCTAATGCAAGCATACGTATTCAAGGGCTTGACGGGAGATACACACAAATCCTTAAAGACGGTTTCCCGATTTATTCCGGTGCTTCAAGCGGATTAGGCTTGCTACAAATTCCACCACTTGACTTAAAGCAAGTAGAAGTGATTAAAGGTTCGACTTCTACGTTGTATGGTGGTGGTGCAATAGCAGGTTTAGTCAACCTGATTTCCAAGACACCTACAGATGAAAGGGATTTACATTTTCATATCAATGGAACATCAGGTAGGGGCTTGGATATTAATGGTTTTTACGGACAGAAGTTTAAGAAAATCGGAACAACGATATTCGCTTCGCATAATCGCAACAGTGCTTATGACCCTGCAAAAATTGGTTTGTCTGCTATTCCTCAATTTGAACGCTATGTGCTGAACCCCAAACTATTTGTTTACTTCAACGATAAAACAAAATTAAACTTCGGTGTTAACGCTACAATTGAAAACCGTTTAGGTGGAGATATGCTGTACATCAAGGGTAAAGGGGACAACACACATCAATATTTTGAAGAAAACAAAACACAACGCTACTCCACGCAGTTCGTCTTCGACCATTCTATCGATGAAAACAGTTCCTTTCAAGTCAAAAACAGTGTAAGCTATTTCAACAGAAACACTACTATTCCGAATTATGGATTTGAGGGAACACAGACAGCTACTTTTACTGAAGCCAACTACACGAGCAGTAAAGAA
This sequence comes from Pelobium manganitolerans, assembly GCF_003609575.1. Taxonomy (GTDB): domain Bacteria; phylum Bacteroidota; class Bacteroidia; order Sphingobacteriales; family Sphingobacteriaceae; genus Pseudopedobacter; species Pseudopedobacter manganitolerans. The sequence continues at coordinate 26,123 of NZ_MBTA01000008.1, forward strand.
ACATCGGAATGGATAGCAGGTCTAAATATTTGGACAGACAACTTTAAAGAAAAACAGATTGCCGCATTTCCTTTGAGAGATTACAATCAAACCACATTCGGGATATTCGTTCAAAACACTTTCAAAGCTACGGACTGGCTTCAATTGGAAAGCGGGTTAAGGACAGATTACGTGATAGACTACGGAGCTGTTTTTTTACCGAGGGTATCGGCTTTGTTCCGAATTGCAGAGGGACTAACATCAAGAGTTGGAGGTGGATTTGGTTACAAGACACCCACTATTTTTACTGAAGAGAGTGAGCGAATACAATATCAGAATGTAATGCCGATAAACGATAATTCCAATAAACTGGAGAGAAGTTACGGCGGTAATGCAGATATCAACTACCACACAAATATGGGTAATAATTGGACATTCAGCATCAATCAATTGTTCTTTTATACCTATTTGGATAATCCGCTTCTACTTGAAAACCCGTCAGCCAATCTTTATCAGTTTGTCAACTCTCCGGGTTACATCCATACCAAAGGGACAGAAACCAATATCAAAATCAGCTACGATGACGTGAAGCTATTTTTGGGATACACTTATACTGATGCCCGCTTACAGCAAAATGGCACAAACACAGAAAGTCCCCTAACACCGAAACACCGTATCAATTCGGTTCTGATGTATGAAATAGAAGATAAATGGAAAGTCGGTCTGGAAGCCTATTACTTTAGCCCGCAAAAAATGAATAACGGTACTACGGGTAAAGATTATGTTATCTGCGGGTTTATGGCTGAAAAGATTTGGGAAAGATTTTCGCTATACATCAATTTTGAAAATTTTCTCGATACCCGGCAAACACGCTTTGATAGTATCTATACAGGAACAATAAGCAACCCCGTATTTAAAGACATCTACGCACCATTGGACGGATTTGTAATTAACGGGGGAATAAAATTCAGACTATAAAGTAATGAAAGAACTAATCCCTAATATATTCAGCAATGGCACACAAACATATTTATGACGTACAGGGAAAACAGCTTTGCTGTACAGAGGAAGAAAAAATCTATACAAAAGCAGGTGTGCGGCATATTATTGATGATACTTGTTGCTCAATAAATGGAAACGCAAATCAAAATGATAACAAACAAGTTGAATTTGTTGGAAAAAGCAGCGTAATTAAAATGTTTTTGCCAAGCATTATTTCATTAGTGCTGTTACTTATAGCTATCTACTTTGACAATGTGCTGAAACCCGAATGGTTTAAAGGTTGGACAAGGAGTGTTTATTATGCCGTAGTTTATCTGCCTGTTGGTTTTCCTGTGGTAAAAGAAGCATTTGAAAGCATTGGCAAAGGGGAAATATTTTCTGAATTTTTATTGATGAGCATTGCTACTATCGGGGCATTTGCCATTGGCGAATACCCGGAGGGAGTTGCCGTGATGTTGTTTTATTCCATAGGCGAGGTTTTTCAGACATTAGCTGTAAGAAAAGCAAAAGCAAACATTAAATCTTTACTTGACCAACGACCTGATGAGGTGACTATTTTACAGGATAATCAGCCAAAGGTTGTCAAAGCGGAAGCGGTTTCCATTGGCACAATCATACAATTAAAGCCGGGGGAAAAGTTGGGATTGGACGGAGAACTTTTGTCCGAAACAGCATCATTCAATACGGCGGCACTTACGGGAGAGAGCAAGCCTGACACTAAATCAAAAGGAGAAACCGTATTAGCCGGAATGATTAATCTGAACACTATTACACAGGTAAAAGTGACCACAGCATATACAGATAGTAAGTTGAGCAAGATTTTAGAATTGGTGCAAAATGCCACTTCTCAAAAAGCACCGACAGAGTTGTTCATCAGGAAGTTTGCAAAAATATATACGCCAATTGTGGTGTTATTAGCAATTCTTATTATAGCATTACCTTATTTCTTTGTAGAAAACTATGTGTTAAGTCAATGGCTATACAGAGCATTAATATTCTTAGTTATATCGTGTCCTTGTGCATTGGTAATAAGTATTCCATTAGGCTATTTTGGTGGCATTGGTGCGGCAAGTAAAAACGGGATATTGTTTAAAGGAAGTAATTTTTTAGATGTACTTGCCAATATCAAAAACGTGGTAATGGATAAGACAGGCACGATGACAGAGGGTGTTTTCAAAGTGCAGGAAGTAGTTTTTAGAAATGAATTAAATCAGACCGAAATCTTACAAATGGTAAATACTTTGGAAAGCCACAGTACACATCCCATAGCCTCTGCCATTCAGCAATATGTTGGTGTTGTAGATAACAACATCCCATTACAGAATGTGGAAGAAATAGCAGGACAAGGTTTAAAAGCAAATGTAAACGGAAAAGAGTTACTGATAGGAAATTTTAAGCTGATGAATAAGTTTTCTATCTCTTATGATATTGACCCGAATAGCATTGTTTACACAGTAATTGCAGTTGCTTATGATAAAAAGTTTGTGGGCTATATCACTATTGCAGACAGCATAAAAGAAGATGCACAAATTACGATTGACAAACTTAAATCGCTCAATGTAACAACAACAATGTTAAGTGGTGACAAATCAACCGTTGTAAAATTTGTTGCAGAAAAATTGGGTGTCAATAATGCTTTTGGCGATTTATTGCCCGAAGACAAAGTAAATAGAATACAAGAAATAAAAGCCAAAAATGAAACAGTTGCCTTTGTCGGGGACGGTGTAAATGATGCACCTGTTGTAGCATTAAGTGATGTAGGTATTGCAATGGGTGGCTTAGGCAGCGATGCCACTATTGAAACGGCTGATGTAGTAATACAGGACGATAAGCCGAGTAAAATTCCTATAGCAATTAACATCGGCAAGCAAACGAAAAGAATAGTTTGGCAAAACATCACTTTAGCGTTTGGCGTAAAAGCTATTGTATTAATACTTGGTGCAGGCGGTTTAGCTACAATGTGGGAAGCCGTTTTTGCTGATGTTGGAGTGGCTTTATTGGCAATTCTGAATGCAGTGAGAATACAACGAATGAGATTTGTTTAACGGTTAAGACAAATTGAAAATGGAAGAAATTTAAGATTAGTATAGATTGCATAATAAACCCTCTGAAATTTCGGAGGGTTTATTGTTATGATGTAAGGATTTGAAGCATTCTGCCGACTTCAATATCCATTCTCGAAAAGGCAAACCATTTTTTGCCCAGGTCTTTGAGTGATGCCCCGATGTGGTAGAGTTCCATATTATCTATAATCAAAAAACGGTCGTGGGCATCGGAGAAAACCTCAATATCTACCGGAGGGTATTGGCTATTGTAACGTTGTAAATCTAACCGTAATTGATTGCTGATGCTTTTGGTAAGGATTGTAGCGGTTACATTCGTCTTACGCTTACCCAATAAAGTAAGCACCGTATCATCCACATAATTATCAAGCAGGATAATTGAGCTTTTGGCACTTCGGATAATATCGGAAACAAAGGCGTAGGCATCAAATACCTGCTCGTTGTAAAAAATGCCTTTTTCACTATGGAGCTTGTCGCTTTCCAAAGCCTTAAAAATCTCTTCAAATTTTTTGTCGGCTTCCAGCTGCTTTAACTGGATATTATCTAAACGATGAAACAAAGAAGCATTACTGATAAGCATACGCCGCATTTCCACAAAGGCTTCCATTATCTCAACACTCATTTTAACGGCTATATCTGAACGGAGTATGGCAGATGCCATTGCAACCCCTTGTTCAGTAAAAACGTAAGGCAAATAACGTCTGCCGCCGTAATTTAAACTTGAGGTTCCAATTTGGAACCTCAAGTTTTCAACTTCCTCTTCCGTCAGTTGAAAGCAGAATGATACAGGAAATCGCTCAATATTTCTTTTAACGGCTTTATTCAGGTTCTTTGTTTCAACCTGATATAAGGCAGCGAGGTCGCTATCCAACATTACCTGTTTGCCCCGAATGGTATAAATAAAGTTTCTGATTTCTTTAGGTACGATTGACGGTTTATTTTCCATTGCGTTTTCTGCTTTTGTTCTTCTCAAACTCAAAGGAACTTTCGGCGTTTTCTTTCAGTAAGATGTAAGCATCGAATTTCTTTCCTGCCTTGCTTGTCATTCCTTTGATTAAAGAAGTTTTGCCTTTATTGACAAGGCTTGTTACATTTTCTATACTGATTTGTACACCGCAGACGGTACGGAACTGCACCCAGTTACAAGCTTCATCAGGGCATTTCACAATCTTGTCACGGATAATAAGCTGCTGATTTTTGCATTTCGGACAAGTCAGTTTGGGTTGATTGGTACTTCCAATGGAAGTTTGCAGCAATTCATCAGTAATGGATTTGGCATAGTTTTCCATTTCCTTTTGGAACATTCCGGCATCTGCTTCGTTGTTTTCGATTTTGTGCAATGCCAATTCCCATTCGGCGGTCATTGCCACGTCTGCAATCTTGCGTTCTTTGACAAGCCCATACACTTGCAATCCTTTTTCGGTAGGGATTAAAGCACGTTTATCCCGTTGGATATAATTACGGGTAAACAGTGTTTCGATAATGGCGGCTCTTGTTGCAGGAGTACCAATACCGATATTTTTGAGGGCTTTACGCTCTTCCTCGTTCTCGATGTCTTTCCCTGCGGTTTCCATTGCAGACAAAAGACCTGCTTCGGTGTAAAGCACTGGCGGTTTGGTCTGCTTTTCCAAAACGGCGGCTTCCTTTATGGCAAGTTCGTCGCCTTTATGTAGTTCAGGTAATTCCTGCACTGGCTCTTCGCCGTCATCGGTAAAACTTCCTTTGATGGAACGCCAACCCGCTTCCTGAATTTTACAGCCTTTTGCCGTAAAGTCGTAATGCAATACCTGTAATGATACATCCGTTATTTCTTTGACACAGGCTTGTGATATGGCTTCGAGTAATCGAAGCGCAATCATATTGTAAATCTTGTTTTCGTCTGCATTGAGTACCGACGGCACTTTATCCGTAATCAACAAACCGTGATGGTCCGTTACACGGAGGTCATTCACGATACGTTTGTTGAACCGTCCCCATTTGATTTTGGTAAGGGCTTGTTTGCAATCTTCACGGTTCTGCAAAGCCCGCACAAGATTTGGAATTTCCGCCCACATATCTTCAGGAATGTATTTGCTTCCGGTACGTGGGTACGTGATAAACTTCTTTTCGTACAGGCTTTGTGCGATATTGAGCGTTGCTTCAGCAGATAATTTCAGCCTTTTATTGGCTTCCTTTTGTAAGCCTGTCAGGTCAAAAAGCAAAGGCGGTTGTTCTGTAACGCTTTTGGTTTCTGCTGACGTAACGGTTGCCGTTGCGCCACGCTGAATAGCTTTAAGGGTATCATCGGCAAGCTGCTTTTCGTCCCATTTGGTAGCGGAAATACTTTTGAAATCAACCTGTGCTTTATGGTGCGTTAATTGTATCTGCCAGTATTTCTTAACCGTGAAATCCTTATTGTCGAGGTAACGTTTGCATATCAAAGCCAGTGTAGGTGTTTGCACTCTTCCGAGCGAATAAATACCGTTGCCTGCGGCAATGCTCAATGCCTGTGTAGCATTGATGCCCACAAGCCAGTCTGCACGGCTTCTGCCTTGCGCTGCCTGATATAGTCCGTCAAATTCTTTTCCGTCTTTCAGGTTGTCAAAGCCTTGCTTTATTGCCTTTTCGGTAAGCGAACTTATCCAAAGGCGTTCAAAAGGCTTGTTGCATTTCAGGTATTCATAAATGTACCTGAAAATGAGTTCGCCCTCACGACCTGCATCGGTAGCAACGATAATGCTATTGCTTTGCTTAAAAAGCTGCTCAATGACTTTCAGTTGCTTTAATGCGCCAATATCGGCGGTGTACCCTTTATCTTTTTTGACCTTGCGGACGGTCAATAAAAACGGGTTGGGCAATATTGGCAGGGATGCTTTATCAAATCCCGAAATGCCGTAGTCTTCGGGCATTCCCAGTCCTATCAAATGACCGAATGCCCACGTAACAAAATAGCCGTTACCTGTCAGGTAGCCATCCTTTTTATCAGATGCTCCCACCAAGCCGGCTATCTCCCTTGCTACACTTGGTTTTTCTGCAATAATTGTTTTCATACTGTACTACATTTTTCTGCCTTTGGATTTTGCAGGCTTGTTGTCCTGTTGTTCCTGCTGCTTTTCGTTTTTCGGTCTTTGCTGCCCGGACTTCAAAGGCTCTTGGACGTTCTTGGTCGCTTCGTTGGTTTTACCCTTCGAATTAACGGCAGTCTGCGTTTTATGGGTTTCGGCAGGTTCTACCCGTGCTTTATACTGACCGGGAAACTCAAAATTGGTCTTTCCGGTATCTTTGTCGAAAGTGATATAACCCTTATACGGTTGGTCTTTTTTGTCTTTCAGTTCAACGTATATGGTTTGTCCGGCTTTGAACTTGTTGTACTGCTCATCATCCAGTTCTTTGCCCCTGAAAGTTCTTGGAGCTTCCTGCGGTTGGCTTTGCTGATTGTTTTGTTGGGTGTTCTGTTGGTTTGTTTGAGCTTGCTGATTGTTGTTGCTTCTGTCAAACAGGAACTCAACGTATCGTTTGTCCGCATTGAATTGTACCGTTGCCGAAAACTCCGTTCCTTTCGTGGAAATCATACCCTCTAAATAGAGTGGTTTGCCCTCCATTAAAGTTTGCTTTTGTTCCTCATTCAGTTTTACACCCTTAATTTCATCGGGAATTTTTATAAACTCCGTGCGTAGCGCAATCACATCATTGGTCAGCCTGTCGATGCTGATAATGGACGGCATCAGTTCGCCTGTTTTGGAATTTACGAGATTGACCACACGCCCCATATTACCCGTTTCGAGCAGGTTTTTCTTGTCTTCGTCGGTAAACTTGTGTCCGAAAAACTCAAAGTGGAGGTTAGGTTCTCTTTTGATACCGTGTATTGCCACGATAACATTGCCGTCTTCGCCTTGCTGTAAAGACAGACGGGCATCCGTGCGGAGGATAGAACCACCGAGGTTAATGCCTATCGGTAAAAGTTCATTGGTTTTGTAACCTCGTAACAAAGGGTCAAGCAAGTTTCTTTTTTCAAGATACTCTTTGCTTAATCCGAGGTTTTTCATTGTGTCCCAATCAATCTGCTCCGGCTTGTAGCGGTATTCGCTTGTTTCCGTTGTTGTTTGTGCTGTTGCCATATTATTTTGATTTTCTTGTTTTTTATCAGGTTGGGGTTCTGCTTTCACTTCGTGTTCTTTCAGCACTTTTTCGCCCTGCGGAGTGGGCTTATCTACGTGCTTTTGGAGTTCCTGCGCTTTTTCAGCAGCAACCGGGGCAGGTACTTTGAAGAAAGTAAAGTTTGTGGGGTTCTTTAACTGGCTGAAAAAGTTGGAAAAAAAGTTGGAAAAGAAATCGCCGCTTTTGTCCACACGCATAAACTGGTTTTGGTTTTTCTTGGTGGGTTCAACGGTTTCCATTTTCCCGTTTTCGTCAATACTCTTTACTGCCTGGATTTTCATTTTCTCTTTATCCAGTACGAGTAATATGTCCGAAAGCTGTTCGGGCATTTCCTGTTTATT
>NZ_MBTA01000009.1 GCF_003609575.1 Pelobium manganitolerans
GAAAGAGGAGTGATTTGTTTTTGAAGCGCAGGGTCGTCTACGACAGACCCTGCTTGGACGAAGTTAAAATGTGAAGAAATCCTTATTCCTTCTGCCTTGTTCCAAACTTAAAACGGGCTTTCAATTTCCGAGAACTTGGGTAACACGGCATCTTTAGGAGAAATTAGCGCGTCATTTGCATCAATTCCCCAGTTAATTCCTAAATCTTCATCATTCCAAATTACGCCCACTTCTGCGTTTTTATGGTACAAGGCGGTGCATTTATAGCTAAAAATGGTTTGATCTTCTAAGGTGACAAAGCCATGCAAAAAGCCAGGAGGTACATAAAACATTTTTTTGTTTTCGCCGCTCAGCTCAATGCTAAAATGCTGTCCGTAAGTGGGCGATTTTTTCCGGATATCTACTGCTACATCTAAAACGCGGCCTTGAATTACTCGCACCAATTTACCCTGTGCGTAAGGCGTAGCCTGTGCATGCAAGCCACGTAAAGCGTTTTTATGCGAAAAAGATTGGTTGTCTTGCACAAAATCGGCATCTATGCCCAAATTTTTAAATAGCTGCTGGTTATAACTTTCAAAAAAATAACCGCGCTCATCTGCCCAAACCTTTGGCTCAATAATCACCAAGTCTTTAATAGGCGTTTCAATTATATTCATCAAATTTTTTCTAAAATGCTGCTGAAACACAACACTTGGTTTCCGAATTCTGCTTGCAGTTGGGTCTGCAGATTTTTTTCATCCGCTAAGCGGAATGCATTTAAATTTTCTTTGCTATCAGCAATGTATTGCGCGCAAAAAGTAAAGCCTTCGTTTACCGGTTCGGTAAGCTGAAAAAGAAGGTGTTCTTCAAATTTGCCGCTTGCCATTACCGCCGGGATGTGTACGCTTTGCATATAGTTTAAAAAGGCGTCTTTTACGCTTTCTTCTACAATAGCCGTAACATTTAAAATAACCATGGCGCAAATTTAATTAAGCAATTGTATTAAAGCGCATCGCCACGCAAATTTCTGAAACGTTTTCTGGCTTCAGCCAAAAATAAGCTTCCCGGAAAGTCATCTATCAGTTGTTGATAATGTTTTTTTGCCGATGCTAGGTCTTTCAGCTCATCTTCTTCTAAAACCGCCAGCTTAAACAGGGCATCATCAGCCCAAATGCTTTCGTGATAGCGAGAGATAATGCTCTCTAAGCTCTGCTTTGCCTGTAACAGATTTTTGTTTTCGACAAAAATATCAGCTTTAAGCATCAGCACATCATCAAACAAAGTGGATTGCGGATAGCTTGTTAACAGGGTGTCTAAGGTCTGTAGCGCTTTTTCTTGCGCTTTTTTTTGGTTCAAAAGCATGGCGCGGGCGTAAATTTTTAAAGCATGGCCATTGCTGTCAACAGCAAGCTCATCTTGTATCAACAAGCTTAAATCTAAAGCATCATTTGCAATCAGTTGCGAGGTAGATGCCTTCAGCACATCCAACTGGGCTTTTGCCCAATTAAAATCGCCACTAAAAAATGAAAGTCTGGCATTCTTGAATTTCGCATCCTGACCTATGGGATGGTCCGGAAACGCTTTTTCTACCTGTCCGTAAAGTAAAGCTGCTTCCCAAGGCTGGTTTTCTGTTACGTATAAATTAGCCAAATCCAGTTTAAGCTGGGCGTTAATGCTGGCGTTAATGTTTGTAATTTTAATAGCACGTTCTAGCAATTGTATGGCTTGCTGGGGCTGTTTTAAATAAAAAGCTTGTAAATGCGCTAATGCTTTTATAGCAAAAGCTGTTTGGTTATTTTCTCCGTAGGTATTTAATAGGTCCTGATAATCTTTTGCTAATTGCTGTAAATCGGTATTGTTAAACTTCCCCGCCAAAACTTGCTGGTTCTTCAATTTTAGCGAAGCTACTTTTGCAGCTATATAATAAGGACTGTTTGTCGCTTTGCCTAACAAATATTCTAAAGCTTTAAGAGCGGCGGGGTAGGCCTGCTCGTCAATTAAGGTGTTTGCGAAATTGTAAATGTTCGCTCCGTTATCGTTGGTGCGGCGGTCAAGCGCAATTAGTTGTAGCAAAGCCAAATCATACTGTTTCTGCTGGGTATAATTCCAGGCCAAAAGGTTAATAAAAGCGGTATTGTCTGGTTCTTTTTGTATCTTTTTTAACAGCAGGCTTTTAAGGCTGTCATAATCCTGAGCGCTATCAAACGTGCGCGCCAAGTTGTTTTTGGCGTTTGCTAAAAAAGCAGGCTGTTCGCTCAAAACAGCTAGCAACTCGTTTACCAAAGCATCTTTTTGGCGTGTAAAACGGTAAAGGTTTATCAGCTCGTAGCTAAAAGCGCGATCATCTTTTAAAACTTTACGTCCGGCTAAAAGCGTTTTAATAGCATATTCATAGTCTTCGCGTGCGTAAAAGCTATTGGCAATCCCGCTTATAGCAAATTCATCTGCCGGCAGGCTGGCTAAAACGGCATCAAATGCTTTGTTCGCTTTTTCTTTATTGCCCTGTTCTAAAAATAACTCGGCCAAAGCCAAAGCATAATCGGGTTTGTTTTTGTAGTTTTTACCGATGATTTTCTCTGCCTCATCATAACGTTTTAGTTTCAGCAAATTGTTAAAATACGGCTCAAAGTAGGCTTCGCCGTTTTTGCCTTTATACAGTTTTTGATAGATTATTAAAGATTTATCATATTCGCCGTTGCGAAAAAGCTGTTGCGCGGTGGCTTCATCCGCTTTGGTTTGCGCAAAAGCCAGTTGCCCAAAAATCAAAAAAACCAGTACCAGTAAAGGTCTTATTATACAGCTCATGTATCGCTAAATTAAAAAATTAACGCTAAACAGCATTTTACGTGTATTTTAAATGTTACCGCTTATCATCACCTTTTTTAGTTTATTTGTAGAAAAGCCTAAAGAAACACGTGCTTTTACCACAAACAGAAAGTCATGATCGGTTGGATTAAGAAATACAGCTACATTTCGGTTTTGTTCTTGTTTGCCTGCACCGGCGAACAAAAAAACAAAGTACTGCCCGTAGAAGCTTTTTTTGCCAACACCCATCAGTTTAATTACCGCATATCGCCTAACGGGGAAATGTTGTGTTTCTTGCGTTTGGCAGATGGCAAACAAAATCTTTTTGTGCGTGCCACCACAGATAGTGTAGCACAACAGCTTACTTTTTTGACGGATATATCCGTGCGTAGTTGCGCCTGGGCCGGCAACAAAACCCTCTTGTGTATTAAAGAAAAAGATAGCTTAAACCGTTTTTCGGCATTTTTGATAGATGTAGACGGTAGCAACCTGCGCGAGCTTAAAACCAAAGCAAATACAAAGGTTAATGTTTTGGATACCCGCGTGCATGACAACACCGTGCTGATAACCGTAAACGAAGAAAACGAATCGCTCTTTGATGTTTATCGCCTCAATTTAAGCACCGGAGAAAAGAGCATTTATGTGAAAAATCCGGGCAATATTTTCACTTGGTATGCAAATAGCGCCGGTGAAGTAAATTTAGCCCTGGGCGGCGATGGTGTTAATGAAACACTTTATTATCGCGAAAGAAAAAAAACAGATTTTAAGCCTTTAGCAACCAACAATTATCAAAACACGCTAGAACCGGTTTGCTTTTCGGATGATGGGCATTGCATTTACGCCCTATCTAACTTAAAGCGCGATAAACTGGCGCTGGTTAAGCTGGATTGCCGTACAGGCGAAGAAAAGCAGCTACTCTACGAAAATCCGGAAGCAGATATTTTAGAGGTAATGACTTCTGAAAAAGACAAAAAGCCGGTTGCCCTAAGCTATGAAATTGAAAAGCGAACAGTTAAATTCTTAAACGCCCAAACCGGTGATATGTTTCGCCAGATAAATGAGCAGCTACCCGGGCGCGAAATACAGATTATCGATAAAGATTCGGCAGAACAGCGTTTTATCGTGCGCTCTTTCACAGATAAAAATCCGGGAGCCTTTTTTGTTTATCATGTTGCAGATAAAAAGCTCGACAGGCTTTCGGCAGTGAATCCGCGCATAGACCCTGCCAAGATGTGCGAGATGCAAGCCATCACGTTTGAAAGCAGAGACGGTTTGCAATTGCACGGATACCTTACTTTGCCCAATGGAAGCAACAACAAAAAACTTCCTTGTGTGGTATTGCCTCATCCAGGGCCTTCTTTGCGCAACGTGTGGGGCTATTCGCCCGAGGTGCAATTTTTAGCTAACCGTGGTTACGCTGTTTTGCAGGTGAATTTCAGGGGTTCTAGCGGTTACGGCAAGGCCTTTTTAAACGCAGGCTCAAAAGAGTGGAGCAACAAAATGCAACATGATATTTATGATGGCGTGCAATGGCTGGTTCAGAAGGGCGTAGTGGATCCCGATAGGATAGGGATTTTTGGTTACGGTTTTGGAGGCTACTCGGCACTTTGCCAAGTTATACAATATCCTCAAACGTATAGGTGTGCGGCCTCTTACTCGGGCTATATCAACTTGTTTAGCTATATTAAAGGTTTCCCGGCTTACGTTCGCCCTTATAAGCAAATGCTGACTGAGATTGTGGGCAATCCGGAAAAAGACATCGAATATCTAAAATCTGCCTCGCCGGTTTTCCAGGTAGATAAGATTAAGACACCTTTGTTTATTGCGCAAGGAGGCAAAGACTCGAGGGTGAACGTAACAGAAACCAACCAGTTTGTAAAAGAACTTCAGCGTAAAAATGTGCCGGTAGAATACATGTTGTTTGAAAACGAAACACAGTTGTTTAAAGATAACGAGCACAAGCTGGAAATGTACAGGCGCCTATCGGCTTTTTTAGAGAAATATCTTTAGCCATTAACACCGCATGAAACCGAAAATTTTAAGCTACCGCCGCAACTATAAGCTAATTGCTGCTTTTGTGGTGTTAATTACAGTGGTGTTGGTTTTTGCCTTATTGGTGAGCTTCAGGTTAACCAAAGAAATGGTGCAAAACGAGTTTTCGGCAGCCAAGGTTGATGTGTTAGAAAAAACCATGCAGCCTTTTAACGCGTTTTTTCAGAACAAAATTCCCGAAATTTCTTTTTACCAAGGTTTTTTAGACTCGGCCTCTGCGGCAGATTATGCGCAAGGTGTTTTAAAGAATTATCCTTTTGTGCAGCGCATTTATTTTTACGATGCGCAAATTAGCAACCGCGATCTGGCCGACGGTTTAAAGGCCTCAAACCTATCTATGGGTTTAAAAGGCTTGTACCAATTTGGGCGCAACATCGGGCCAGATTCGGTAGTGCTTTTTACGGCCAAAAAGCCCGGATCTCTTTCTTTGGCAGATGGCGATGAGTTTAACAAGGTGGGTATTAAGCTGGCCAGCTATCTTTCTACGGTAGATACCGCCGAGGTCCTATCGGGAGAAAAATTGTTTAATATTTTCTATAATATATCTAACAGTCGCATCACTTACATGAACGTGCCCCGGCGCGATGACATCAAAACCTACAAGGCTTTGATGTTGAAAAAACTTCCGCCATCGCCGTTTTTTGAGCAGGATGTACTCTCGTTCCAGCTAGATGCTTCAAAACTGCATATCAGAAATTCGCACCCAGAGCTTTACCAAAATGTGGAAATTAAACCGCTAGCTTTTGACCCTGTTTTGGACAAGCCTCATCTAATAAGTACAGATATTGCCATGCCCTCGGCTTTTTCTAACTATAAGCTTTATTTCAGCAGCAGTAAGGCTTTTGTGAATAAAGAAGTGAGTCGGCGGTTTCTGCCGGTAGGTTTGGGTATATTTTTGGTTTACGGGATTTTGCTTTTGCTGGTGTACCAGATTGCGCGCAACCTTAAAGCTAACCAAAAACTGTTTAGCTTGCAGTACGATTTTATAAACAATTTTACTCACGAGTTTAAAACCCCGGTGGCGGTAATAAAAATCGCGGGTAATAACATTTTAAGCGCAAAAGAATTAAGCGATTTAGAACGTATCCGCTACGGGAAAATACTGGATGAAGAAGCCGATAAGTTAAACGATTTGATGAACAAACTGCTGTCGTTTACACAAATAGAGAATAAATCTATCAAAATTAAAAGCGAAGAGATTAATCTGGAGGTTTTTGCGCAAAACATTGTTGATGCTTTTCAGCTTAAATACCCAGATTATGATTTGCAATTAGAAGTTGGCGTGGTTAAAACCTTCCGCAGTGATCCGGTTTTGCTCAGCAGCTTGTTTTATAACCTTATTGAAAATGCTTACAAATATTCGCCGGCAGGCACTAAATATCTGAAAATCTCTATTTTTAAGCGGAAAAAAAATATGGTGTTCATCTTTAAAGATAAAGGCATAGGAATAGCTAAAGAGGAATTGAAGAATATTTTTGAGAAATTTTATCGGATACAAAACCGCTACAACCAGCAGGGGAGCGTGGGTTTGGGTTTGGCATTTTGTAAGGAACTTGTTACTTTTATGAACGGCAGCATCAGCGTTAAAAGTAAACCCGGCAAAGGCTCGGTGTTTGAAATATCGCTGCCTGCCTAAGCACCGCTAAAAGAATTTATATGCACAAAGGAATAAAAATCGCAATTATTGAAGATGATGAGAACCTGAGGTTTTTGGTAAGTCATCGTTTGCAAAAAGAGGGCTACGACGTAATTGAGAGTGGCAACGGCGGAGAGGCAGTAGATTTAATTATTAAAGAACAGCCAGAAATTGTGCTGTTAGATTGGATGTTGCCCGAAAAAGAAGGCTCGGAAATTTGCACTAGCCTGCGTTCTAAAGGTTTTGAGAATGTGATTATCATGATGTCGGCCAAATCACAAGACATTGATAAAATTGATGCCTTCCAGTTCGGCGTATCAGACTATGTGAGCAAGCCTTTTAATATGGATGTGCTTGTAGCCATGTTAGAAAGTAAGGTGAAGTATAATTTACAGGGCAAAAATGAGAACAATAAGTTTGGCGATATGGAACATCATCCAAATACCCACTCTTTGCTTAAAGACCACAAAAAAATTGAGCTTACGATATTGGAAAACCGGATTCTGTTGTACTTCCTTAACCATCGTAACGAAGTAATTAGCCGGGATGACTTAATGATGGAGGTTTGGGGCTACAACTCTGATGTAAATACCCGCACTTTGGATATGCACATTGTGCGCCTGCGTAAAAAAATTGAAAATAACCCCGATAGGCCTATGTTTTTGCAAACGGTTAGGGGCATAGGCTACCGTTTTAACGATGCTTAATTACGATGAAGCAAAATTTGCTTTTTTGTTTTAAAAAAATACGTACATTTGCATCCCCAAGAAATTAAAAGCGGGAACAGAAAGGTGGTATTTAGCAAATGATTATTATCAACGTAAAAGAAGGCGAATCAATTGACAGAGCTTTAAAGCGTTTCAAAAAGAAATTTGAGAAAACTGGCGTTTTAAGAGAACTGCGTAGTCGCCAAGCTTATGAAAAGAAATCCGTGACCAAAAGAATGGAGAAAAAACACGCCATTTATGTTCAAGCGATGAATCAAGAAGCTTAATTAATATAAATATTTTAAAAAAGCTGTATAAGTCGGTTACCGATTTATACAGCTTTTTTGTTTATGTCGTTTTTCGGATAATTTCGGCAACTACATCTCCCGGTTTTTGCGCTGCGTTAATAGAAACCACGTCTGTTTCTTTTGAAGTGGGTTTTTCTAAAGTTAGGCTTTGGCTGTGCAGCAGCGATGCCGGCATAAAATGGCCTGTGCGTAATTTTAGCCTTTCGGCAACTACATCCTCGGCAACTTCTAAAAATAAAAACCGTATAGCGCCTCCTTTGCGCAAGGCATCACGATAGACTAAGCGCAGTGCCGAACAGCTTAAAACAAAAGGTTTCTTTTCTTTAACCCGCAGTTCTATCTCTTGCTCCAGAAGCTTTAGCCAAGGCGCCCGGTCCTGGTCGTTAAGGGCGTGCCCGCTTTTCATTTTGTTGATATTGGCTTGCGGATGATAATCATCGCCTTCAATAAAGTCAATGCCTAGGCGCTGGGCCAGCATTTGTCCAATAAGCGTTTTGCCGCTTCCGGATATCCCGAATATCACAAAATAGCAATCTGTGCGGGGTTTATCTTTTGTTAAGTCCAATTTTTTAAGGTTTGTTGCCGTTTAAAGGCGTTTATCACAAATATTCGTTCAATATATAAACAATTTGTATATTCACTTTTTCACAAGGCTAGGATATTTTCTATGGAATTGGCTGATTTTTTAAAATATCTGACTTATGAAAAAAGGTGTTCAAAACATACGTTAGCAGCCTACGAAAACGACATAGCGCAATTCCAATCGTTCTTACAACAAAGCGACCAAACTTTTAGCCAGGCAAGCCACAAAGATATCCGGCTTTGGATAATTTCTTTGATGGACGATGGTTTAGACGCACGTTCTGTTAACCGCAAAATGTCAAGCCTGCGGGCTTTTTACAAATTTGGGTTGAGAGAAAATCTGCTGTCGGTTAACCCAACGCTTAAAGTGCAAAGTCCTAAAATGTCAAAAAAGCTTCCTGTTTTTGTAAGTGATGATAAAATGGACGCGCTTTTAGATAGCGATATTTTTAGCGATGATTTTAACGGATGCCGTGATAAATTAATTATCGAGCTGTTGTTTGCCACGGGTATCCGTTTAAATGAGCTTTTAACTTTGCAACAGCGGGATGTTTTGCTAAACGAAGGCACCATTAAGGTGTTGGGCAAACGCAACAAACAACGTATTGTGCCTTTAACGGATGTGGCAGTTTCTGCAATTAAAGCATATCTCATCGTTAAAGAACGTGTGCAGCCAGTAGAAGAAACCGGCCTATTATTGGTAACAGACAAAGGCAAGCCTGCCTATGCTAAATTGGTTTACCGGGTAGTCAATAATTATCTGAAAATAATTTCAACGCAAAACAAAAAAAGCCCGCATATATTACGACATTCATTTGCAACAAGTTTGCTAAACAAAGGGGCAGATATTAACGCAATAAAAGACTTACTGGGGCACGCCAGCTTGGCCGCCACACAAGTTTACACGCACAATTCAATAGAAAGGTTAAAATCAATTTATAAACAAGCACATCCAAAAGCTTAAAAAAAGGAGGAAACATGAAAATTGGGATTCAATCTATCCACTTCACTGCCGATCGTAAACTCTTGGCATTTGTACAGAAAAAAGTAGCTAAGTTAGACCTGTTTTATGATCAGATTATCAGCGGAGAAGTGTATCTGAAGCTAAACAACGTTACAGAAGACGCAAACAAGACGTCGGAGATTAAATTGATGATTCCGGGAAGCACGCTGTTTGCAAAGGAAACCTGCAAAACCTTTGAGGAAGCAACAGATTTAGCCATTGAATCGCTGCGTAAGCAATTGGTAAAACAGAAGAACAAAGTCAAATCGCACGAGAGCAACCACAAAGAGCTGGTAAAGGCGATTTAAAACGTAAATAATTGATAGATAATCGGCTATCAAATTGTAATCAACGATCTGTTTTGATCGTTGATTTTTTTTTGAAAAAAATTTTGTTCGAATATTAATTTTTGTAGTTTTGCAGTCCCTTAAGCAAACGACTTGTGGCGGGGTAAAGAAAAGTTCTTTAATTTATAGCAAAAGCCTCCTTAGCTCAGCTGGTAGAGCAACTGACTTGTAATCAGTAGGTCATTGGTTCGATCCCGATAGGAGGCTCTTTTAATCTTGAATTTAGATTAAGGATGGGGGGGTTCCAGAGCGGTCAAATGGGACGGACTGTAAATCCGTTACTTCGGTTTCGAAGGTTCGAATCCTTCTCCCCCCACTGGAATAATGATTGGAGTTTGAGTATTTTATGATTGAATGTAATTTCAGTCCTTCAATCATTCAGGCTTTTAGCATTAAAATGCGGAAGTAGCTCAGTTGGTAGAGCGATAGCCTTCCAAGCTATAGGTCGCGAGTTCGAACCTCGTCTTCCGCTCATCAGGGTTCATGGGTAAAGTTTACTTAATGAAACAAAAATTTGAAAGTTCCTTTTTTATTTAAGGGACTATTTTTGTTGTTTTGAGCTTATTGGACCTTAAAAAAGATAAGCCGAAGTAGCTCAGCGGTAGAGCACTTCCTTGGTAAGGAAGAGGTCGTGGGTTCAAGTCCCATCTTTGGCTCGCAAGAGGATATTTACGAGTATTTAAAATAAAAATTAACCTAGTAATAATATAAAATCATGGCAAAAGAAAAATTTGACCGTAGTAAACCACACCTTAACATCGGTACAATCGGTCACGTTGACCACGGTAAAACTACATTAACTGCAGCTATCTCTAAAGTTCTTGCTGACGCTGGTTTGTCAGAAGCTCGTTCATTTGATTCAATTGACTCTGCTCCAGAAGAAAAAGAAAGAGGTATCACTATCAATACATCACACGTAGAATACGCTACGGCTAACCGTCACTACGCACACGTTGACTGTCCAGGTCACGCGGATTACGTGAAAAACATGGTTACTGGTGCTGCGCAGATGGACGGTGCTATCTTGGTAGTTGCTTCTACTGACGGTCCTATGCCTCAAACTCGCGAGCACATCCTTTTGGCTCGTCAGGTAGGTGTACCTGCGTTAGTTGTATTCATGAACAAAGTGGATATGGTTGACGATCCAGAGTTATTAGAACTAGTTGAAATGGAAATCCGTGAACTATTGTCATTCTACGATTTCCCAGGTGATGATATTCCAGTGATCCAAGGTTCTGCTTTAGGTGGTTTGAACGGTGATGCTAAATGGGTTGAGAAAATTATGGAATTAATGGATGCTGTAGATAGCTACATTCCAATTCCTCCACGTTTGACAGACCTTCCTTTCTTGATGCCAGTTGAGGACGTATTCTCTATCACTGGTCGTGGTACTGTAGCTACAGGCCGTATTGAAAGAGGTGTTATCAATTCTGGTGAGCCAGTTGACATCTTGGGTATGGGTGCTGAGAACTTAAAATCAACCGTAACAGGTGTTGAGATGTTCCGCAAAATATTAGACAGAGGTGAAGCTGGTGACAACGTAGGTTTATTGTTACGTGGTATTGAGAAAACTGATATCCGTCGTGGTATGGTTATCTGTAAACCAGGTTCAGTAACTCCTCACACAGATTTCAAAGCCGAGGTTTACGTATTGTCAAAAGCAGAAGGTGGCCGTCACACTCCATTCTTCAACAAATACCGTCCTCAGTTCTACTTCAGAACTACAGACGTAACCGGTGAAATTTCATTGGCAGAAGGTGTAGAAATGGTTATGCCTGGTGATAACGTTACCATCACTGTTAAGTTGATCAACGCTATCGCAATGGAAAAAGGTCTACGTTTCGCTATCCGTGAAGGTGGTAGAACCGTAGGTGCTGGTCAGGTAACTGAAATCTTAGCTTAATAACAAGCTATTAGCATAAAAAAGAACTTGGGAGTTAATCTCAAGTTCTTTTTATCTAAAAACAAATAAAACCGTAAAGCGGTTTACACGCGGGAATAGTTCAATGGTAGAATAGAGGTCTCCAAAACCTTTGATCAGGGTTCGAATCCTTGTTCCCGTGCTTAGCAAAAAAATAGTAACAATGGCTGGTTTTGCAGAATACATAAAAGAATCCTATACAGAACTTAGCGAAAAAGTTACCTGGCCAACTTGGAGCGAATTGCAGAACAGCGCTGTAATTACTTTGGTTGCATCTTTAATCATTGCGTTAATTATCTTGGCAATGGACGAATCTGCGGGTAACTTGCTTAAGTTAATGTACAAATCATTTGCATAGATATATAGCATGAGCGATCAATTGAAATGGTATGTGGTAAGGGCGGTAAGCGGTAAAGAGAAGAAAGTTAAGCAATATATTGATGCAGAAATTAACCGCTTAGGTCTTACTAGTGTTGTTCCTCAGGTTTTAATACCGATGGAAAAATACTACCAGATGCGCGACGGTAAAAAAATCGCGAAAGAAAGAAACTACTATCCTGGATATGTTTTAATGGAGGCGGCTTTAAATGCCGAGTTGGAGCAAATTATCAAAGGAGTAAATAGCGTTATAGGTTTTTTAGGCGATAAAGCAGGAAATGCGGTGCCTTTAAGGCCAGCAGAGGTTAACCGTATATTGGGTAAAGTGGATGAAATGGCCGAGCAGGGCGAAGTAATGAACGTACCTTATTATGTAGGCGAAAACATCAAAGTGATGGACGGACCTTTTAACGGTTTTTCTGGCGTTATTGAAGAAGTTAACGAAGAGAAAAAGAAACTAAAAGTAATGGTTAAGATTTTTGGCCGAAGAACGCCGCTAGAGCTTAACTATATGCAAGTTGAAAAAGAATAATTATAAGTAGCAAGATTTGAGTATCAAGTATCAAGACGATGAGTTTCTTGGTACTTGATACTTTTTACTTGCTACCCACAAAATCTTAAATGTTACAAATGCTTCCACATTATTAACGTTGAGAAATAAACAAATTTAAAATGGCAAAAGAAGTCAGTGCGTTAATTAAACTACAAATCAAAGGGGGTGCAGCCAATCCTTCTCCGCCGGTAGGTCCGGCGTTAGGAGCGAAAGGTGTAAACATCATGGAGTTTTGTAAGCAGTTTAATGCCCGTACGCAGGATAAAGCTGGTAAAGTTCTTCCTGTTGTAATCACTGTTTTTGCAGACAAATCATTCGAGTTTATCATCAAAAATCCACCGGTAGCGGTAACGCTAATGGAGGTTGCAAACCTTAAAGGTGGATCGGCAGAGCCAAACCGTAAAAAAGTTGCCAAGTTAACTTGGGAACAGGTTGAAACGATTGCCAAAGATAAAATGGCCGATTTGAATGCTTTTACAGTAGAATCAGCAATGAAGATGGTTGCCGGCACCGCCCGCAGCATGGGAATAAACGTTACAGGTGATGCACCTTTTAACAATTAATTAACACAAATCAAAGAAAAGTGGCAAGATTAACAAAAAATCAAAAGACGGCACTTTCCAAACTTGAAGACGGTAAAGCTTATTCTTTAAAAGATGCGGCTGCCTTGGTAAAAGACATTACCACTACTAAATTTGACGCATCGGTAGATATCGATGTACGTTTAGGAGTGGATCCGCGTAAAGCCAATCAAATGGTTCGCGGTATTGCTACTTTGCCTCACGGTACCGGTAAAACAGTTCGCGTTTTGGCTTTAGTAACTCCTGATAAGGAAGAAGAGGCTAAAGCTGCAGGCGCTGATTACGTAGGTTTGGATGAGTATATAGCTAAGATTGAAGGCGGTTGGACTGACGTTGACATCATTATCACTACACCTAGCTGCATGGCTAAGGTTGGTAAATTGGGTCGTGTGTTAGGTCCTCGTAACTTGATGCCTAACCCTAAATCTGGTACTGTAACTATGAACGTAGGCCAAGCAGTTACCGATGTTAAGGGTGGTAAAATCGACTTTAAAGTTGATAAAACCGGTATCATTCACTGCTCAGTAGGCAAGGTATCTTTCGCTCCAGAAAAAATCTACGAGAATGCTTTGGAAGTACTTCAAACATTATCAAGATTGAAACCGACGGCAGCAAAAGGAACATACTTCAAGAGTATTTATATCTCTTCAACTATGTCTCCTGGAATCCAAGTTGAAACTAAATCAGTAGCGGGAATTTAATATTATGAGAAAAGAACAAAAACACGAAGTTGTTTCTGCTTTGGCCGAAAGAATGAAAGAATCTGGTAATTTCTACATTACCGATACTTCTAGCTTAACGGTTGCAAAGATCAATAATATTCGCCGTAAATGTTTTGAGAACCAAATCGGGATTCAGGTAGTTAAAAACACGCTAATCAGAAAAGCTCTTGAGCAGTTGGATGGCGATGTTGCTCCTTTATTCGACGTATTAAAAGGTTCTTCATCGGTAATGTTCTCAACCAACGCTAACGCTCCGGCGAAGCTGATTAAAGAGTTGAGAAAAGCGAAAGAAGAGAAGCCAGTGTTGAAAGCAGCGTACGTAGATTCTACTGTTTTCATCGGCGACAACCAGCTTGATGCTTTAGTTAACCTTAAATCAAGGGAAGAACTTATCGGCGAGATCATTGGATTATTACAATCTCCAGCGAAAAATGTTATTTCAGCACTTTCGTCTGGCGGAAACAAATTGGCAGGAATTGTCAAAACTTTACAAGAAAGAGAAGGTTAAGCCGAACACCTTAAGTTTGGTAGAATTAGTAAAAAGTAAAAATTTAAAAATTAAATATAATGGCGGATTTAAAATCGTTTGCTGAACAATTAGTAAACTTAACTGTTAAAGAAGTTAATGAGTTAGCTCAAATCTTAAAAGACGAGTACGGTATCGAGCCTGCTGCTGCTGCAGTAGCTGTTGCTGCTGGTCCTGCTGCAGGTGGTGAAGGCGCTGGCGCTGCTGAAGAGAAAACATCTTTTGACGTGATCTTGAAAGAAGCTGGTGGCCAGAAATTGGCTGTTGTGAAATTAGTTAAAGACTTAACTGGTCTTGGATTAAAAGAAGCTAAAGATTTAGTTGACGGTGCACCAAAAGAATTAAAAGCTGGTGTTGCTAAAGACGAAGCAGATGCTCTTAAAAAACAGCTTGAAGAAGCTGGTGCAGTTGTTGAGATTAAGTAATCAACTTAGCTCCAAAACAATTTTAGCCTTAAACTCCATCAGCCAAACCGCTGACGGAGTTTACGGCTTTTGGTGTATAACACCAAAATTCCGGTGCACAGTCGGTGCATCTTTGTAATCGAATTTTCGGTTTAATTAAAACTTAAGACCCTTGGCAAACAAAAGCAATCAAAGGATAAACTTCGCGCAAAGCAAGCATGTATTAGATTATCCTGATTTTCTGGATGTACAAATCCAATCGTTCAAGGAATTCTTTCAGCTAGAAACCACTTCAGACAACCGACATACAGAAGGTTTGTTTAAGGTATTTGCTGAAAACTTTCCGATCTCTGATTCAAGGAACATCTTCGTTCTCGAATTCCTGGATTACTTTATTGATCCGCCTCGCTATGACATCCAAGAATGTATAGAGCGCGGACTAACTTATAGCGTTCCTCTTAAAGCAAAGCTTCGCTTGTCTTGTAACGACGAGGAGCATGAAGATTTTGAGACCATTGTACAGGATGTTTACTTAGGTACCATCCCTTACATGACTCCAAAAGGTACTTTTGTTATCAACGGTGCCGAGCGCGTAATTGTATCACAGTTACACCGTTCGCCTGGTGTGTTCTTCGGCGTAAGCCGCCACACCAACGGCAGCAAGCTGTACTCTGCACGTGTAATCCCTTTCAAAGGATCGTGGATTGAGTTTGCAACAGACGTGAACAACGTGATGTACGCATACATTGACCGGAAGAAAAAATTCCCGGTTACTACGCTTTTAAGGGCTATCGGTTACGACTCTGACAAAGATATCTTGGAATTGTTTGATCTGGCAGACGAAGTTAAGGTTAGCAAATCAGGATTGAAAAAATACGTTGGGCGTAAACTAGCGGCCAGAGTGTTGAAGAAATGGGTAGAGGATTTTGTGGATGAAGACACTGGCGAGGTAGTTTCTATCGACAGGAATGAAATTATCCTGGAAAGAGAAACTATTTTAGAAGACGACCACATTGATATGATTGTAGATGCCGGCGTCAAAACCATTATTCTTTCTAAAGAAGATGGCAACTCTGGAGACTACACCATCATTTATAATACTTTACAAAAAGATACTTCCAACTCTGAAAAAGAGGCGGTAGAACATATATACAGACAGCTACGTAACGCAGAACCACCTGATGAGGAAACAGCGCGTGGCATCATTGATCGTTTGTTCTTCTCAGACAAGCGTTATGACTTAGGCGACGTAGGCCGTTACAGGATCAATCGTAAATTGAAATTAGACACTCCGGTTGAAACTAAAGTTTTGACCAAGCTGGATATCATTGCGATTGTTAAATATCTGATCAAATTGATCAACTCTAAAGAAGATGTTGATGATATTGACCACTTATCAAACAGAAGGGTAAGAACCGTTGGCGAGCAATTGTACGCACAGTTTGGTGTAGGTTTGGCCCGTATGGCCCGTACCATCCGCGAGCGTATGAACATCCGCGACAACGAGGTGTTTACACCAACTGATTTGATTAATGCACGTACATTATCATCGGTAATCAACTCTTTCTTTGGAACCAACCAGCTATCTCAGTTCATGGATCAAACCAATCCTTTGGCAGAGATTACGCACAAGCGCCGTTTGTCTGCCTTAGGTCCGGGCGGTTTGTCTCGTGAGCGTGCAGGTTTCGAGGTTCGTGACGTTCACTATACTCACTACGGTAGGTTGTGTACTATTGAAACTCCAGAGGGACCAAACATCGGTTTGATATCTTCACTTTGCGTACACGCAAAAATTAACAACCTTGGCTTTATTGAAACACCTTACCGTAAAGTAGAAGACGGTGTGGTAGTTACCAACGAGCCAGTTACTTATTTGAGCGCCGAAGACGAGGATGGCAAAACCATTGCGCAAGCAAATGCCCAATATAGTGATAAAGGTATTTTTGAAGACGAAAGAGTAAAAGCAAGATATGAGGGCGACTTCCCGGTAATTGAGCCAGAAAAACTGGATTATATCGACGTTGCACCTAACCAAATTACTTCTATTGCAGCTTCGCTTATCCCGTTCTTAGAACATGATGATGCGAACCGTGCTTTGATGGGCTCCAACATGCAACGCCAAGCGGTTCCTTTGTTGCGTCCGCAAGCGCCAATTGTTGGTACAGGTTTAGAAGGCCGCGTTGCGCGCGATTCAAGAACGCTGATCAATGCAGAAGGCAACGGTGTAGTGGAATATGTTGATGCTAATAAAATAACGATCCGTTATGATAGAGATGACAACGACAGATTAGTTTCTTTCGATGGCGAATCAAAATCATACAACTTAATTAAATTTAAGAAAACCAACCAAAGCACCTGTATCAACCTAAAACCGATTGTTAAAAAGGGTCAACGTGTTGAGAAAGGACAAGTACTTTGCGAAGGTTACGCTACACAAGACGGCGAGCTGGCTTTGGGTATCAACTTAAAAGTTGCTTTCATGCCTTGGCAAGGATACAACTTTGAGGATGCGATTGTGATTTCTGAGCGTGTGGTATCTCAAGATATTTTCACCTCATTGCACATCGAAGAGTTTGAGTTAGAGGTGCGTGACACTAAACGTGGCGAAGAGGAGTTAACTCCGGATATCCCTAACGTTTCTGAAGAAGCCACCAAAGATTTGGATAGCAATGGTATCATCAGAGTTGGTGCAGAGGTTCAGGAAGGTGATATTTTAATTGGTAAAATTACGCCTAAAGGCGAATCGGACCCATCACCAGAAGAGAAACTATTGCGTGCAATTTTTGGTGATAAAGCCGGTGACGTAAAAGATGCATCGTTAAAAACACCTCCGTCTATTAAAGGTGTGGTAATTGATACTAAATTGTTCTCTCGTGCTAAGAAAACTTCTAAAGCAGAAGAGAAAGCAATGATCGAGAAACTGGATGCTAAACATGAAAAAGCTGTAAGAGAGCTTAGAGAAAGTTTAGTTGATAAGTTATTTGCTATTGTGAATGGCAAAACCTCTCAAGGGGTGTACAACGTTTACAAAGAGCTATTGATTGCTAAAGGCGTTAAGTTTACGCAGAAGTTGTTGATGGAGTTGGATTACAACCACATTAACCCTACTAAGTGGACTACCGATGATGACAAAAATGATTTGATTAAATTGTTATTGCACAACTTCGGTATCAAAGTAAACGAAGAGCTAGGTGCTTACAGAAGAGATAAATTTGCGATTAGCGTAGGTGACGAGCTTCCATCTGGCATTGTACAAATGGCAAAAGTTTATGTTGCTAAAAAACGTAAGCTGAAAGTAGGTGATAAAATGGCCGGCCGCCACGGTAACAAAGGTATTGTTGCACGTATCGTAAGAGACGAAGACATGCCTTTCTTAGCCGACGGTACTCCGGTTGATATCGTACTTAACCCGCTGGGTGTACCTTCTCGTATGAACTTGGGACAGATTTATGAAACTGTTTTAGGTTGGGCAGGTAAAGAGCTTGGAATGAAGTTCGCCACGCCAATTTTCGACGGTGCATCGCACGAAGAGGTGGAAGATTATGTTAAAAAAGCAGGTTTGCCAGAATCTGGCCGGACTTACTTATACAACGGTTTAACGGGTGATCGTTTTGACCAGCCAACTACCGTAGGTATTATCTATATGCTTAAACTAGGTCATATGGTTGATGATAAGATGCACGCGCGTTCTATCGGACCATACTCCTTAATTACGCAACAACCTTTGGGTGGTAAAGCGCAATTTGGTGGTCAGCGTTTTGGTGAGATGGAGGTTTGGGCATTAGAGGCGTTTGGCGCATCTAACATC
The DNA here is from genome assembly GCF_003609575.1 of Pelobium manganitolerans. Lineage (GTDB taxonomy): Bacteria > Bacteroidota > Bacteroidia > Sphingobacteriales > Sphingobacteriaceae > Pseudopedobacter > Pseudopedobacter manganitolerans. Next base: position 18,313 of record NZ_MBTA01000009.1, read on the forward strand.
CTGCAAGAAATCTTAACCGTTAAGTCTGATGACGTGGTAGGTAGAGCTAAAACTTACGAGGCCATCGTAAAAGGCGAAAACTTGCCAACACCGGGCGTTCCAGAATCATTCAACGTATTGGTTCACGAGCTACGCGGTTTAGGTTTAGATATTACATTAGACTAAAAATGGGTTAAAGGCATAAGGTATAGGGTTTAAGCCTTATGCCTTAAGCCTTAAGCCTTTTAACCTTAAAAAAGAATATGTCTTACAAAAAGGATAGTAAAATAAAAAGCAATTTCACCTCAATCACCATTAGCTTATCATCTCCGGAAGCAATTTTGGAGCGTTCTAGTGGCGAGGTGTTAAAGCCAGAAACCATCAATTACAGAACTTATAAGCCAGAGCGTGACGGTTTGTTTTGTGAAAGAATTTTTGGTCCGGTAAAAGATTACGAATGCCACTGCGGTAAATACAAAAGAATCCGTTACAAGGGTATCGTTTGTGACCGTTGCGGTGTTGAAGTTACCGAGAAAAAGGTGCGTCGCGAGCGTATGGGTCACATCAACTTAGTGGTTCCGGTTGCGCACATCTGGTATTTCAGATCTTTGCCAAATAAAATTGGTTATTTGCTAGGCTTGCCAACTAAACGTTTAGATTTAATTATCTATTACGAAAGATATGTGGTAATTCAGCCTGGTATGATGCAGGATGACGGCATCAACTACATGGATTTTTTAACAGAAGAAGAATACTTGGATATTTTGGATAAACTTCCAAAAGAAAATCAGTATTTGGATGATAAAGATCCGAACAAGTTTGTTGCTAAAATGGGTGCGGATGCGTTGGAGGACTTATTGAAGAGATTGGATTTAGACCAACTTTCTTACGATTTACGCCACCAAGCAGCAAACGAAACCTCGCAACAACGTAAAAACGAGGCTTTAAAACGCTTGCAAGTTGTAGAGGCTTTCCGCGATTCTAAAACGCGTATAGAGAACAATCCGGAGTGGATGATTGTGAAAATTGTTCCGGTTATTCCACCAGAGTTGCGTCCGTTAGTGCCTTTGGAAGGTGGCCGTTTCGCAACTTCAGATTTGAACGATTTATACAGAAGGGTAATTATCCGTAACAACCGTTTGAAGAGATTGATGGAGATTAAAGCTCCGGAGGTGATTCTTCGTAACGAGAAAAGGATGTTGCAAGAAGCGGTTGACTCTTTGTTTGATAACTCGCGTAAAGTAAACGCAGTTAAAACCGAGGGTAACAGAGCTTTAAAATCATTATCAGATATTTTAAAAGGTAAACAAGGACGTTTCCGTCAGAACTTGTTGGGTAAACGTGTGGATTACTCTGGCCGTTCTGTAATTGTGGTTGGTCCAACCTTAAAATTGCACGAGTGCGGTTTACCTAAAGATATGGCTGCCGAGCTATTTAAACCGTTTATCATCCGCAAAATGATTGAGCGTGGTGTGGTTAAAACGGTAAAATCGGCAAAGAAAATTGTTGACAGAAAAGACCCGCTAGTTTGGGATATTTTGGAGAATGTGTTAAAGGGCCATCCGGTACTTTTGAACAGGGCACCTACGCTTCACCGTTTGGGTATCCAATCTTTCCAGCCAAAGTTAGTTGAGGGCAAGGCTATCCAGTTGCACCCATTGGTGTGTACAGCGTTTAACGCGGATTTTGACGGTGACCAAATGGCGGTACACGTTCCACTTGGTAACGCCGCAATTTTGGAAGCCCAAATTTTGATGTTGGCATCGCATAACATCCTTAACCCGGCAAACGGTACACCGGTAACAGTACCTTCGCAGGATATGGTTTTGGGTCTGTACTACATGACCAAAGGCCGTAAATCTGAAGAAGGACACATCGTTAAAGGAGAGGGACAAACTTTTTATTCATCTGAAGAGGTTATTATCGCCTACAACGAGAAAAAAGTTGACCTTCATGCATTTATCAAAGTAAAAACTACGGTTAAAGAAAAATCTGGCGACTTGGTAGAGAAGATTATTGATACCACCGTTGGCCGTGTTTTATTTAACGAAGTAGTACCTAAAGAAGTTGGATATATCAACGAACTATTGACCAAAAAATCTTTAAGAGATATCATTGGTGAGGTGGTGAAGGTGACAGGTATGTCTGGTGCTGCCAATTTCTTGGACGAGATTAAAACCTTAGGTTTCCAATCTGCTTTTAAAGGCGGTTTATCGTTTAACTTGAAGGATTTGAACATTCCGACAGAGAAGCATACGCTTTTAGAACAAGCCAGGGCCGAGGTTGATGAGGTAATGGGTAACTACAACATGGGTTTCATTACCAATAACGAGCGTTACAACCAGATTATCGATATCTGGACACGTATCAACAACAGGTTGACTACCCACGTAATGACGCAGTTAACCAACGACAACCAAGGTTTCAACTCGGTTTACATGATGCTGGACTCTGGGGCGCGTGGTTCTAAGGAGCAAATCCGTCAGCTTTGCGGTATGAGGGGCTTAATGGCGAAACCGCAGAAATCGGGTTCGGGTGGTGAGATTATCGAAAACCCAATCTTATCAAACTTTAAAGAAGGTTTGTCTGTATTGGAATACTTCATCTCTACCCACGGTGCGCGTAAAGGTTTGGCGGATACGGCGTTAAAAACTGCGGATGCGGGTTACCTAACTCGTCGTTTGCATGATGTAGCGCAAGATATGGTTATTAAACAACACGATTGCGGGACTTTAAGAGGTATGTTCACCACTGCGCTTAAGGATAATGAGGATATTGTTGAGCCATTATACGATAGAATTTTAGGTCGTACTTCTTTACATGATGTTTATGATCCGGTAACTAACGAGCTGTACGTAAAAGCCGATCAAGATATTACCGAAGAAATTGCAAGGAAAATTGAGGAGTCGCCATTAGAAGGTGTTGAAATCCGTTCGGTGTTAACTTGCGAGGCGCCAAGAGGGGTATGTGCTTTATGCTACGGACGTAACTTAGCTTCGGGCAAACCAGTTCAAATGGGTGAGGCTGTAGGTGTAATTGCAGCACAGTCTATCGGAGAGCCGGGTACACAGTTGACATTGCGTACTTTCCACGTGGGTGGTACGGCATCTAACATTGCGGCTGAGTCGCAGGTTAATGCAAAATTTGACGGTGTTATCGAGTTTGAAAACTTAAGAACCGTTACCAGAACAACTGATGATGGTGAAGTAGAAGTGGTGTTAGGCCGTTCGGGCGAGTTCAAAATTACAGATCCAACTTCTGGACGTGTAATTATGGCTAATAACATCCCTTACGGTTCGTACCTATATGTTAAAGAAGGCGATAAAGTTACTAAAGGCGACAGAATTTGTTCTTGGGATCCATACAACGCGGTTATTATTTCCGAGTTCTCTGGTACTGTAGCATTTGAATCTGTTATTGAAGGGGTAACTTTCCGTGAAGAATCAGATGAGCAAACCGGTCACAGAGAGAAAGTAATTATCGATACCAGAGATAAAACCAAAAACCCGGTTGTTAAAATCGTTGATAAAAAAGGTGGTTCAATCAGAGAATACAACATTCCGGTTGGGGCGCACGTTACGGTTGACGAGGGCGATGAGGTGAAAATGGGCGAGATTTTAGTGAAAATCCCGCGTACAAGTGGAAAAACTCGAGATATTACCGGTGGTTTACCGCGTGTAACCGAGTTGTTTGAAGCTAGAAACCCATCAAACCCTGCTGTAGTAACCGAGATTGACGGTGTTGTAACTTTAGGTGGTGTTAAACGTGGTAACCGTGAGGTAACTATTGAGTCAAGAGACGGGCAGATTAAGAAATACTTGGTTCCGCTTTCTAAACACATCTTAGTACAGGATAACGACTTTGTTAAAGCTGGTATGCCATTGTCAGACGGTGCTATCTCTCCTGGAGATATCCTTTCTATCAAAGGACCTGCTGCGGTGCAAGAATACTTAGTGAATGGTATCCAAGAGGTTTACCGTTTGCAAGGTGTGAAAATCAACGATAAGCACTTCGAAACTATCGTTCACCAAATGATGCAGAAGGTAATGATTGAGGATGCTGGTGACACTCGTTTCTTAGAGAAAGAAGCAGTTGACAGGTTTGATTTCTCTATCGAAAACGATGAGATTTACGATAAAATGGTGGTGGAAGACGCGGGCGACTCTAACGTATTGAAGCAAGGACAAATTGTATCTGTACGTAAGTTGCGTGATGAGAACTCACAATTGAAACGTAAAGACCTTAAATTGGTGACGGCTCGCGAAGCAAGAGCGGCAACCGCTAGCCCAATGTTGCAAGGTATCACCCGTGCATCTTTAGGTACTAAATCATTTATCTCGGCGGCATCGTTCCAAGAAACTACAAAAGTATTGAACGAGGCAGCTATTGCAGGTAAACGCGATTACCTACTTGGACTTAAAGAGAACGTAATTGTTGGTCACTTAATTCCGTCTGGAACAGGTTTGCGCGATTACGAACGAATTATTGTAGGTTCGCAAGAAGAGTACGATAAACTGATGGCTTCTAAAGAAGAGGAAGACGAAGTAGAAGCGTAAACTTCTGTTTCTAAATATAAAGGCCTGCAGGTTAAACTTGCAGGCCTTTTTTGTTGATTTAATCTGGATTTTTAGCCAAATATACTTCGGCAACTGGGCTAAATAAATAAACCAACCCAGATGCTGTTTCTACACAGCGATAACGTTTCCTGATCCGCTCGAGCTTTTTAAACTTCCGTCCGTTTTTTAAATAAAACTCCTGTTGGTCTGGCACCTGCTCAACCATCAAAGCGTTGGGCTGTTTGGCATCAAAGGTTTTTAGGGCTTTGTATAAACCCAAATCAGCACAACTGGATGCTGCCGGATTTTCTAAATAGTTCAGTATCGCTGAATGAATTTCTTTCGGGAAAAGCTGAAGCTCAAAAAATGGGCGCATCATCAATTTGAAATTGTTCTTCCACTCTTGCCCGTGCGGTTTAGCGTTTCTTTGGTGCTCGTTCCAAGTTTTTAAGTGCGCAAACTCGTGCACGGTAGTTACCAAAAAGGCGTAGGGGTTTAAGTTATAGTTTACCGAAATACGGTGTCCGTGCCCTTCGTATGGCGGACGGTAATCGCCCAATTTAGTATTTCGAGTTCTCGAAATCTTAAACTCGCAACGGTAATGATCAATCCATTTTGCAATCACTGGTGCCGCACTTTCGGGCATATACTTTTTAAGGATATCAATCTTCTGATTCATTCTCCGTTGGCATACCTTATTTAGATGGATGTTCCTTTTTCCACTGCGCGCCAAAAGACTGGTCGGCAATTTTTGGAAGTTCTCTTTTAGGTCCCCAATATTTTCCAAAGAAATTTTTTAACAAAAAGTTCTTCATCTTACCGCCAAACATATCCATAAAACCGCGTTTTAACATTCCGCGTTTCCAAATCTGCCACCCAATTTTTTCTGATTTAGGACCGAGGTTAGCTTTTACAGCATCGCGCCGGTTTAAAAGCAGCATTTTATGGATGTCGATTTTTACTGGGCAAACCTCGCTACACTTGCCGCACAAGCTGGATGCGTAGCTCAAGTGTTTAAACTCTTTCATGCCTTTGAGGTGAGGCGTAATTAAAGATCCAATTGGACCGCTATATGTAGTGTCGTAAGTATGGCCGCCTATGTTTTTATAAATAGGGCAAGCGTTTAAACAAGCTCCACACCTAATACAGTACAGGCCTTGGCGTTGATCTTTTTGCGCTAAAAGCTCTGTGCGGCCATTGTCTAACAATATCACGTACATCTGTTCCGGCCCGTCTGTTTCATTTTCCTGCTTTGGGCCACTGATGATGCTATTATAAACCGTTAGGTTTTGGCCTGTGCCATGGGTTGCTAGCATAGGCCAAAATAAATCTAGATCTGCAATGGACGGAATCAGTTTTTCGATGCCCACAATTGCGACGTGTATTTTAGGAAAAGTGGTAGTGAGCCTTGCGTTTCCCTCATTTTCTGTGATGGCGATGCTTCCCGTATCGGCAATTAAAAAGTTTGCACCCGTAATGCCTACATCGGCAGATAGGTATTTATCTCTTAAAAGCTCACGCGCTTTAGCCGTAAGTTGTTGTGGAGTGGCATCTGGAGGCGTGCCGAATTTTTCGTGGAATAGTTTTGCGATATCCTCTTTACTGAGGTGCATTGCGGGTGTTACAATATGATAAGGCTTTTGCCCCAGCAATTGTACAATATATTCGCCCAAATCAGATTCTATCGACTCGATTCCGTGGTTTTCTAAAAACTCGTTTAGATGAATTTCCTCTGTCGCCATAGATTTGGATTTGATGACGGTTTTAGCATTCGCTTTTTGCAAGATACTCAGTATCTCTGCAGTTGCTTCCTCTACCGTATTAGCCCATAAAACCTTCCCGCCTTTCTTTTGGAAATTACTTTCAAACTCTGGCAAAAGTTTGTCGAGGTTTTCCATTACGCGCCATTTAATCTGGTGACCTTTTTTTTTGGCGTGTTCTAAATTGACTATTCGTGACAGTCCTCTTTCAACCGCGGTATCGTACCGGCCGATGTTGTGATTGATAATGTTCCGGTGTGGAATATCAAAAGATTTCTGTGAAGAATTTTCTACAAATCTCTCTGCTGTATTAGTCATGTTCCAAATTTAATATTTTCTTTCGCTAAAGTGCGGTTTGTATTGGCATGGCGCTGTGTGAAAAAAAGAAAACAAAAGAAGAAAGCTCTTCGTATAATCGGACGCAAGTAAATAATGGGGGTGCAAAAGTAGAAGAATCGGGTTATTGTACGGTAATGTAGGTTAAGGCAAGTGTTCAAAAACCGCTGACCGTTTTTAATGAGAAATAACTTTTTAACGCGAATTGCCGAAAGTTATTAACATATAGCCTAAATGTGGATAAAAAACCCGGTGATTTAGCTCTGGAATAAATTTTCCCGATATTCTTCAAAGTGAGAATTATGTTTCCCGGTTTTGCTTCGGTGAAGCTAAGCGGATTAGAATAGCAAGAAATTGGATAAAAAAAAACGAGTTAAAAAAACGACATTACCTAGCCTCAAAGCTATTAGAATGCGGTTTAGTGGTTGGTTCCAAAAATATTGCCAAGAAGGAGGTTAGCCAATTCTTTTTTTGGATTACACGGCTCAAGGATTGATTTGTAAAATAGAATAATTAGAGATATATGAAAAAAAATCTACTCTTCGTTTTAGGTTTAATATTTTTTCTGACAACGGCTGCTTTTGCCCAGGACGGCATGAACGGGTTTCAATATCAAGCCGTAGTACGTAAGGCTGATGGGAAAGAACTCCAAAATCAGAAAATCAACACCCGTTTTACCATTTTAAGTGGTTCGTCTAACGGTGTTGAGGTTTACTCGGAAACGCAAAAGCTTACAACCAATCAGTTTGGTTTATTTAACCATGTGGTTGGTCGTGGTGTTCCGGTATCAGCCATTAAATTGACAGATGTAGATTTTTCGGTATCCAATTATTTTTTAAAAGTAGAGCTAGATCTTACCGGTGGAAATAACTTTCAACCTTTCGGCAGTACAGAATTATTAGCTGTGCCTTTTGCATTATATGCTAAAACTAGCGGCAGCGGAAATACCCAAGCTGGTGGTGCGGTAGGCCCTACCGGTGATAAAGGCGCACAAGGGGAAAAAGGACCGCAAGGCGACAAGGGACCGCAAGGAGATAAAGGTCCTGTTGGCGACAAGGGACCCCAAGGTGATAAAGGTTTGCAGGGTGAGCCAGGTTTAAAAGGTACGGACGGTGTTAAAGGAGAGGCAGGGGATAAAGGTCCTATTGGCGACAAAGGCCCTCAAGGTGACAAAGGTTTGCAGGGTGAACCAGGACTAAAAGGTGCGGATGGTGTTAAAGGAGCGGTAGGGGATAAAGGTCCACGTGGTGATGCAGGTTTAGTTGGTGAAAGAGGTCCGGCAGGACCAACTGGTTTAACAGGTCCAACCGGTGCTACCGGTCCTGTTGGCGACAAAGGCCCCCGAGGCGACAAAGGAGAAGCTGGTGATAAAGGACCAGTAGGCGATGCAGGTAAAGATGGCGCTGACGGTGCTATGCTTAGAAACGGAATTGTAAATCCTGACAGCAATATCGGGAACGAAGGAGATTTTTACTTAAATACGGCTCAAAATAGACTCTATGGACCTAAGAAAAATGGTTCATGGGGAAATGGATTTTTAATTGTTGGAGAGAAAGGTGATAAGGGAGAAAAAGGTGACGTAGGTCCTGCGGGTCCGCAAGGCGAGCCGGGCATCCAAGGCCCGCAAGGCGAAACAGGTCCTGCAGGTGCAGACGGAAAAGACGGTAACGTGGGTCCTCAGGGTCCCGCGGGTCCACAAGGCGAGCCGGGCGTCCAAGGTCCACAAGGAGAGAAAGGTCCTGCGGGTGCAAACGGTAAAGACGGAAAAGATGGTGTTGACGGCAAAGACGGGATAAACGGAACGAATGGTAATGACGGCAAATCTGCTTATGCGCTAGCCCAGTCCAACGGGTTCGTGGGAACAGAGACAGAATACCTTGCTTCCCTGAAAGGTGCAGACGGAAAAGACGGTAACGTGGGTCCTCAGGGTCCCGCGGGTCCACAAGGTGAGCCGGGCATCCAAGGCCCTCAAGGCGAAACAGGACCTGCGGGTTCACAAGGTATCCAAGGAGAAACCGGTCCTGCGGGTCCACAAGGCGAGCCGGGCGAGAAAGGTCCACAAGGCGAGAAAGGTCCTGCGGGTGTTGACGGCAAAGACGGGATAAACGGAACGAATGGTAATGACGGCAAATCTGCTTATGCGCTAGCCCAGTCCAACGGGTTCGTGGGAACAGAGACAGAATACCTTGCTTCCCTGAAAGGTGCAGACGGAAAAGACGGTAACGTGGGTCCTCAGGGTCCCGCGGGTCCACAAGGCGAGCCGGGCGTCCAAGGCCCACAAGGCGAAACAGGTCCTCAAGGCGAGCCGGGCGTCCAAGGTCCACAAGGCGAGAAAGGTTCTGCGGGTGCACAAGGTATCCAAGGTGAAGCCGGTCCACAAGGCTTACCGGGCGAGAAAGGTAACGACGGTGCTCCTGGCGTTCAGGGTCCTGCAGGTCCGCAAGGTGAG
>NZ_MBTA01000010.1 GCF_003609575.1 Pelobium manganitolerans
TGGTGCGGGCTGACAGAGGTTCTGCAGGTAAAACCGCAATTTCTCAAACCTGCAAACCGTTAGCAGTAACCATAACGACACACAGCAAAATGAACAAAACATTGACATTATTCCTGACACTTTTTTCTTTGAGTGTATTTGGACAAAAAAATCCAACAGACGAAGCACAACCAATTGTTGCGGAAGGTAAACTTTTATATAAATCAGAAATGGCTTCGTGGTACGGGACAGATTTGTTTTTAGAAAATTACAAAGACAGGGAAAATATTGGCGGTTACTTTTCTTACACTGACAACGACATTGCAAAATGTGTTTTCTTCTCAAAAACAGAAAATCCAAAAGTAATTGGGACAATTTCCTTTGACAGCACTTACAACATAAAGACAGCAAAAATCAACTTGACGGAAAGAGATTTTACACAAGCAGAAACTGACTTGTATCAAATCAGAAAAATGGCATTAGACGAATTGAATGCAAACACGGATGGACTATTCAAGTTTTACAAGAACACCAACCCCAATATAATTCCGCTAATCAACGGACAAGAAAAGAAAGTTTACGTTTTGACAGGACCGCAACAAAGCGGTGTTGTGATTTTTGGTAACGACTACTTGCTGACATTTGACAAAAACAACAAACTTGTAACGAAAAAACAGCTTCATAAAAACATAATTCCAATTGAATACGGAAAGACAGAAGATGGAAAAGAAGTTGTAGGAGCAATGCACAGTCATTTACCAGAAACAGGCGACTTTATTACAGCGACAGACATTTGCACATTGATGCTTTATGAAAAGTTTGCAAAATGGGAAACCTATAATGTCGTTTCCGAAAAATATTTAAATATTTGGAATTGCAAAACAGACCAACTGAACGTAATACCAATGAAAACTGTTGACAAAATCAACAAAGACCAAGAAAAGAAAAATAAGAAAAAGAAAAAAGACGAATAATGGCTACTGCTAACATCGGTTTGGCAATATGGCGGCTGAAGTGCTTCTATGAAACATTTGTGCAAGGCTCAACAGCAGTAATTCTATTGAACTTTTGTGCTAAAATTCCGCCACATCGCCAAGCCTTAATCCGTTAGTGGCAATGGCAGAACAACCGTACCCCTGAAATTAAACGGCTGAAAAATAACAACCTGACACAGAAAAAAATAATAAAAATCTACCACACAGGATTTTTTTGCAGTACAAAATTCAACCTTGCTTCAACACCTTTTTCCTTTTAAAATACAAAGCTACATAAGACAAAACCGCACAAACAAGTCCAATCCAAATCATAGCCCAAATTGCACCCGAACATTGGGACAACGTTCCTTCTTCTATCAGCAAAATTCTGAATGCCTGTAAGAAATGCGTAAGCGGAATTACATTGGCAACAGCCACAACCCAATCGGGCATTTGCGAAAGCGGCCACGTAAATCCGCTCAAAATAAAGCTCGGAGTGGCTATAACCATCAGGACTTCGGTTGCTTTGAGCTGACTCGGAATCAATATGCTTACCAATATCCCGATAAAACATATCGACAACACGAAAATTCCCGCTACAAAGGTCAAAGCACCTAGATTTTCATAAAACGGAATCCTGAACCAAAATGTAAACAGATAATACAAAATCCATATTCCGAAACTCATTATCAGATACGGAATTATCTTAATTGCCATTATTTTGAGTAGGGATTTGTTTTCCGAAACCAAAGTTCTGAACGTTCCGTTTTCGTATTCCGAGGCAAACGACAAAGCCAAGCCTAACAGCAAAACCTGTTGCAAAACCGTAGCCAAAATGCCGGGCCACAAAAAGTACATATAGTTCGTGCTTCGGTTGTATTTTTTGATAAACGTGGTTTTGAACGGCTCATATTGCGACATAGCCACACTTTCGGGCATTCCCTGTTTTTTGAGGGCTTCAATCTGAACTCCCGCTTTGAATGTTCCCAAACAAACCTGAATGGCTGTCGAAGCATAATTGGCAGTCAAAACATTCGAAGTATTCACAATCGTAAGCACTTCGGGATATTTTTTGGTCATTACCTGTTTCTCAAAATCTTTCGGAATAATCACAACCGCAGGAATGTTATCGTTTTCAGCTACGATTTTAGCCAAATCGTTTTGGTCGTATCGGATAAAAGCCACATTCAGAACCTCGTTGTCATTCATCATTTCGATGGCTTTTCGGCTCATCTGACTTTGGTCTTCATCAACCACCACAACAGGCAAATCGGTAACTTTTCCTTTCTGATAAACAAAGCCTAAAAGTATTCCGTACATAATCGGAGCCCCGATAAAAAGCAACCGAAGCACACTGTTATCCCAAAACAAACGGAATTCCCTTTTTATAAGCAAAAAAAAGTTTTTCATTTGATTTTTATTTTAACAGTTCTAAAGTAACCGTAGTTTTCGTAAACAAATCTTTGGCCTGACTGATATCAATCGGACTGATTTTTATCTCAAAAAGACTCTCCTGAATTTCGTAATCGGGATAAGCCGTTGCGATGTTTGCATAAGCTCCCAAAGCCTTAACCGAAGTTATTTTTCCCTTAACCTGACTTTTGTTATAGACTATATTGACGGTTACTTCCTGTCCTTTCTGAACCTTTGAAAGCCGGCTTTCGGGAATCGTAAAACGGAAATAAGTCGATTCCGAAATCGTTCCGCTAATCAAGGTATAACCGGGAAGTGCCAGCTCCCCTGCTTTAAGCGTAATGGACTCTACCGTCATATCCTGCGGAGCAAGGATATACCGCTCGGAATCCGCAACCGAAACTTCCTGTAAAGCTCCTAAAGCCCTTTCCTGCTGTCCCAATGCCATTTTTTGCTGTTCGACTCTTGCTCCGTATTTCACGTCCGAAATTTCAGCCTGAACAGCCAGATACTGCGATTGAGCCCCCTGATATTTAGCGAAAGCCTCATCATACATCTGTTGGGAAACCAACGAATCTTTAAGCATATTTGACAATCGGTTAATGGATTTTTGAGCCAGTTCGTACTGTTCTTTGAGTGCTTTTTGTTTGGCTTCTAGCTGTTTGAGCTGATTGTCCGTAGCTCCTTTCAAAGTCATATCATATTGGGCTTTTGCCGACTGAACAGCACCCTCTGCCTGACTTTTTTTGGCATCGACTTCGGGAATGTCCAAAATAGCAAGCGTATCGCCTTTTCTCACAAAATCTCCTTCCTGAATACGGATTTCAATGATTTTTCCGGGAATTTTCGATACGATTCCGATTTGCTCTCGTTCGATTTTTCCCTGAATAATCTCGGTTTTCGGCTTACCGCAACCGATAACGGAAATCACTACAACTAATAATAAATATATCTTTTTCATTACTTTTGATAATTTAGTTTAAAATGGTTTTGGTTAATTCTCCTGTTACGGAAAGTGTTTCTAAAGCGGACAGCCTTTGCTCTACTAAAATCTGAATTTTATTGGCTGATGCTTTAAACAAATCGTTTTCTGCTTCCAATCTTTCGGAAATGTTGATAAGCCCTTCCTGATATTGCCTTACAGCCATATTCAGATTGTTTGAAGCTACTTTTTCCTGTTCCAGACCAATTTGGTATTTCTTATTCTGAATCCTGTAATTCGCCAGGTTATTTTCCAAAAGCAAAGCAAATTTCTCCTTGGTATCGTCTAATTGATTTTGCACCTGTTCCGCATTTATCTTGGCTTCGTGGATTTTGTGCTTACGTTCAAATCCGCTGAAAATTTCCCATTTCATCGAAAGCCCTACCATCCAATTCGGACTCATCGTAAATTCGTTCATTCTTCCGTAAAGTCGGGAATTGACCATTGGAATTTCGGGTGTAATCATCGTAGCGTCAAAAAGGCTCGTATAAGTAACACCTCCGAATGCTCCCAAAACGGGAAGATAGCCTCCTTTTTCTTTCTTGACCATATAATCGGAAGCCTTCTTGAATGATTCCAAGGCTTTTAGCTCTTGTTTGTTTTCAACCGATAATTCTTCGGAAATCATATAAGGTGCAAGTAAATATTTTACTTCTTTGATTTGGTTTTCAGAATATCCCGTAAGGTAATTTATCTTTTGGTAAAGGACTTTTCGTTTTCCCTGAAGTTCTATTTTTTTGGATTGTAATTCGAGATTTGCCAATTTGATTTTGTCCCTGTCATACGGAATGGCAAGTCCTTCTTCGATAGCCCTTTCTACTCTTTTGGTTTCTGTAGCCAAGCGTTTTTCGCTGTCATTCAGTAATTTTTCGACTTCGTTCAACAAGTGTACTTGGTCAAAGGAATGAATCACTTCTTTAATTAAACTTTCTTTTTCAGCCTCGGAAAGATAAGCCGTTCCGATTCGTTTTTGCTCCAAAGCCTTTGCTCCGTTTTCAATCTGAAAACCACTGAACAAAACCGTTTTTGCCATCAGGCTTCCCATCAGTACGTTTCCGTAACTGTCAAACGATTGCTTTCCGTCAAAAACCGGCTGATTGATAACCGGAATGTTCCCTGTTGGTAAATCGAGCGTTATTTTCGTATCGAAATACATATAATTTGCCGAACCCTCTACTTTCGGAATGTATTTGTTCCAAACACTTTTCTTTTCCGTACTGATTTTTTCCACTTCCAAATCTTTGTTTCGGATAGAAGCGTTTTTGTCGATTGCTTCCTGAATTGCTTTCTGCAAAGACGGGCTCACATCAATTTGAGCCTTTCCTTCAAAAGCCAAAAGGCAGGCAAGTATAGGCAGTAATTTTTTAATTCTCATTTTACCTCTAAATTTTGATATATTTTATGAAACACTTCTTTTACTGTCACTATATTTTCTACACTGATTCCTTTTATGGATTCTTCGACGGTAGCATTGACAAGATTCATAACTTTTTCCTGTATTTGCTTTCCTTTTTTTGTCAGAAAAATCAAATTAGACCTTCTGTCATTTACATCGGGTTTCCGGTCGACCAAACCGTCTTTTTCCATATTGTCAATCAAACGGGTCACGCTTGGTCTGTCCCGAAAACTCTTATCTGCCAAATACTGTTGCGAGCAACCGTCATTTTCCCACAAAACAGCCAAAATAGACCATTGTTCCTTGGTTAATTCTACTCCGTTCTGTCTGAAATTCTTATTCAAAACACGATTAAATGCCTGTGGTGTCCTGCCCGTAAGCAGATTGTAAAAATCCTGATATTCTAAAATTGACTGCATAAACAATTGTTGTTACAACAACAAAAGTAAAGAATATTTTTATCCTGAAAATATTTTTTGGAAAAATTAACATTTCGAGAAAATGCAAAAGTTTTTTAATCTTTTGATTTACAGATAAATGTATCAAACAAAGAGTAAAAAAACAGCCACAGCCACTAACAAGGGTTTTGCAAGAGAGCGGGTTAAGTGCTAAATTCAACTTTTGTGCTTCTATTCCGCAAAAACCATTTTTTATTTGCTTGAAAAGTGTAAACTAGCAAATAAAAAAATGGTTTTGCTACGTTGGTGCTAAATTGAAAGTTTGTGCTTTCTAATCCTCTCCCTCGCAAAGCCCCGAACCGTTATAGGCAAATGTTCCCCGAACGAAATGCATCAGTTAACGAAAGTTTCTCCAATGCAAACGGACAAATTTGAACTGACCGAAAGCATTTGAGGAATCGAACAAAAAAACCGAACTAAAACAAAATTGAACCGACCAAACCGAACGAACGAAGTAGAATTTCAAAGCTTTTAAAAACAAGTTTCAGACCGACCGACACGCCCGACCTAACTGCTCAATTGAACGCCATTTCCAATCGGTTTCCAGCCGACCAAAAAGCTTAGCCGAACGAACTGTTTTTTCGGTTTTTAAGGACAAATTGAACAGACAAGAACTAAAGCATTTTTAATTGTTGACCGAACTGAAACAACCAAAACTTGAATATAATATGGAAAAAGCACATCTGCCTATAACCACAGGTTTGCAAAATTGCGGGCGAAATGCTTACACTTCTTTTTGCCCTTTTTTACTTAATTTGGTGCGGTTTCACGGAGGTTCTGCAAGCAAAACTATAAATTAAAAGGGCATCTTTCGCCACTGGCGTATTGTCTTCCGCTATATTGGTAAACTTCAGAACGGTCGCCAAAATCCATCAGCATAGGGTTGGTTGAGCCGGAATATTCAACGTCTTTTTTTCTCACAATCGCTTTCATTTTTTCGTAACGTTCTTCATCGCGCAAGCGTTCAAACTGCACGTGCGGGTTAAACACAATGGCCGGTACCGGCGACTGGCGTGCCGGGCGACTGCTACCGGGATGTAAGCCGATGATAAAAAACGCTTCCTCCATCAGGCTGAAGCTGAAATTTTTCGCCTGCGGATTGTCGCTTACACGGGGATCGTACGCAAAGTGCTTTGCATCCAAGGCGCGCAAGGCCTTTAAGCGTTGAAATAGGTAAGCTTCAAACTCCACCTCGCTTAATGGCTGAGTGTGCGGAAACAGGATCACCACGCTATGAAATCCTTTGTCTTGCTTTCTAAATTTTTTGATAAAATCGTAAATGAAGTCAAGTATGCGTTGATCATCATGCGGGCAAGCCAGGTGCGTTGCCGTGAGTATTTGTACATTGCCTTTTTTTAAGGCGTCTTTTGCCGCCACACAAGGAAAGGCTTTATCCAAAACCATTTCCTTAAAAGATTCAATAATATTTTCCATAGTATATTTTATTTGCGCTTTGCTAAACCTCAAAAGCCTTTTTCACCCAGGGGCAATTGTGTTTAGCGTAGCGGTTAACTTTGATTTAAGCGTTCATAACCTATCGGTTTAAAAGAATAGTTATTAGACATTTCTGCAGAACAGGCCGTCATCCCCACAATCAAATCCATTTGTGCCTCAATAATTACATAATCATTGGCTTTACTCAATGGCGGGTGCACCCCTACTTTGCCACTTTGCCCATCTACAGATACATTCATAAAAATGTTAAAGCAAATAGGAATTTGATCTGGCGTAATCCCGTAAGGCGCCAAAGCTTCTGATAGGTTGCCAAAGCAGCCTCGGTGCGGGTTTTTGTCGCCGTAAATGATGCGGAAGGTATCTGCGCTGCAAGGCGTTAACAAAAAGTCGTGCCTGCCCACGGTATCTTCTTCCATGATAAACATCACATTGCTTTGGTTAGAGTAAAATTTGTTTCCCTTTGTTAAAAAAATGGTTTCCTCGTAATCAATGGTTCTGCCGCTCGATAGATATTCTTTCGGGTTATGTTCGTTAAAACAGATGAAGTCAGATACCTGTTCGCCTTGGATATCATAAACCTTCAAACGTTCGCCTTTTTTAAGGATAAATGCAGTACCTGTACGAGGTGGGATAATGTTCATATGCCTAAATTTTTAGTTACTTTTCTTCTTGTTTGCGATGTATTTTTCGATAACCGTGCGGTCGTTTGATTGGGTTGCCCTTTTAGCGCCCACAACCTGCTGTATGCTTACACCCATTTTCTCTGCCACGTGGTAAAGCTCATAATCTTGTGCCGAGTTCACTTTTCTTCGGTCTGTTTTTGTTCCTCTTGTTGCCATTTTATTTTTTCTTTTGAAATCGTTTAAAAAAGATTTTGGGTACGATGCACCGCTGTCTATCGCTTATCTTTCTATTAAAACCGTGCCGAATAATTGGCTCACTATACTTTCTTTGGGGCGCACATACGGGTCCGGGAGCAACGCCATTTACACGAATGCCTTTGTGCATAAAAGACGCTGCTAGCGAACGGGTAAAAGATACGATGGCGCCTTTAGAGCTGGAATAGTCGATTAAAAAGCTGTTGCCCTCATAAGCTGTTACCTAGGTGGTGTTAATAATACTTGACCCAACGTGTAAATACGGAAGACAGGCTTTTACCATAAAAAACTGTGAGAAAACGTTGGTTTTAAAGGTGAGCAAAAGTTGTTCTTCGCTAATATCTAAAATATCATCTTTGGGCACCTGCGTTCCTGCGTTATTTATCAAAATATCCAGTTTGCCAAAATCGGCTAATACTTTCTTTACAATCCACTTGGCTTTTCTTCTACAGTAATATCTTTTTTTAGCACGATGCAGCGCCTGCCAAAACTTTCCACGTCTTTTTGCGTTTGTTGCGCGTCATTATCCTCATCAAAATATACAATGCAAAGGTCCGCGCCTTCTTTTGCGAAGGCGATGGCAGTTGCAAAACCATAAAAGAAAAATAGTCCGCTATCCAAAAACCAACATTTTCTTCTTTCAATTTTCAACTCTCCCTTTTATTTTCGTAGTCCTAAACCTCCTATAAATGAACAATAACAAAAACGTGGTGCTGCTTATTATCGTGGCATCTTTAGGCTACTTTGTAGATATTTACGATCTGGTACTTTTTTCTGTAATCCGCGTGCAAAGCCTCAAAGCTATTGGCGTTGCCGAGGATGACCTGCTGAGCGTGGGCGTTAAGCTGATGAACGCGCAGATGATAGGGATGCTGATTGGCGGTATTGTGTGGGGAATACTGGGCGATAAACTTGGTCGATTAAAAGTGCTTTTCGGCTCCATTTTAATGTATTCGCTGGCTAACATTGCCAACGGCTTTGTAACCGATGTTAATATTTACGCAGTGGTGCGTTTTATTGCCGGCGTAGGACTCGCCGGAGAGCTTGGTGCGGGCATTACCTTGGTTGCCGAAACCATGAGCGCCAAAAACCGTGGCTACGGAACCATGATTGTTGCAGCGGTAGGTTTATTGGGTGCTGTTGTGGCCGGTTTAGTTGGCGACGAGTTTGCTTGGCAAACGGCTTACTTTGTGGGCGGCGGTATGGGCTTGGTATTGTTGGTATTGCGCCTGGGCGTAATGGAGTCGGGCTTATATAAAAACATCGAACACAAAGATGTTTCTAAAGGGAACATCTTGTTAATATTTAACAACTGGCACCGTTTTAAAAAATACATCAACTGCACTTTAATTGCTTTGCCTACCTGGTTTGTGGTAGGTATTTTAATCACCTTTGCGCCGGAGTTTGGTAAAGCTATGGGGGCTACTGCGCCACTTTCGGCCGGGGAAGGCATATTGTTTACCTATCTGGGAATTTCACTTGGCGATTTGATTAGCGGCTTCTTAAGCCAACTTTTTAAAACACGAAAAAAAATCGTCATCGTATTTTTGTTTGCCACGCTTTGTAGCGTATTGTTATACTTATTTTCTAAGGGTATTGATGTAACAACATACCGCATTTTGTGTGTTCTTTTAGGAATTTCGACCGGTTTTTGGGTAATTTTTGTTACTATTGCCGCCGAACAGTTTGGCACCAACCTTCGCTCTACGGTTACCACCACTGTTCCAAACTTCATCCGCGGATCGCTGGTTTTAATTACGCTGAGCTTCGAGTGGCTAAAAACTCCGTTCGGCATCATCAATTCGGCACTAATTGTGGGGATAAGTACCATCGTCATTGCGTTTTTGTCGGTTTACAATTTAGAAGAAACTTACGGCAAAGACTTGAACTATGTAGAGGAATAACAAAAAGAATGAGGTATTTTAGGCAGCACCAGCTTGTTTTAAAATTTATTTATCAGCATTTAAGCAGAAGCCAGTTTTTAATATTATCGGGCGTGTTGGTGGGTTTAACCGCGGGCATCGCTGCCGTCATCCTCAAAATTGTAGTCCACTATATCCACATTTTAATAGATCAACAATTAGAAGTTTTCGAATATCCTTTCCTTAACCTCTTTTTACCCCTAATAGGCATTTTACTCACAGTTTGGGTAGTGCGCACTTTTTTGCATGGGCGCGACGGCAAAGGCGTATCTAAAATTTTGCTGGATATTTCGCAGAGATCGGGCGTAGCACCGCGCTCTAAAATGTATTCGCAAATGATTGCCAGCGGACTTACAGTTGGCTTCGGCGGTTCTGCCGGTTTAGAAGGTCCTATTGCCGTTACAGGCGCTGCCATTGGCTCTAACTTTGCCCGCACCTATCGTTTAAGCTACCGCGAACGCATTTTACTGCTGGCCTGTGGCGCCGCTGCGGGTATTGCCGCCGTGTTTGATGCGCCCATTACGGGTGTAATGTTTGCTATTGAAGTAATTTTGGTTGGCGTGGTGTTCTCGGATTTTATTCCGCTTATTGTGGCTGCGGTTTGCGGTGCGCTCATTTCTAAAATTATTTTAGATGACGATATCCTCATCAACTTCACCAGCTTAAAAGAGTTTAATCATAAAAACGTGCCCTATTACTTATTGTTGGGCGTTTTTTGCGGATTGGTATCTGTTTATTATGCCAAGTGCACTAACCTGGTCGAGCATTTTTTTAATCACAAGCTAAAGTGGAACGCTTACGCCAAGGCTATGCTGGGCGGTTTAATTATCGCCATCCTTTGTTTTGCGTTTCCGCCTTTGTTTGGCGAAGGCTACAGCACAGTTAAAGCACTGGCATCCAGCCACCCGCAAGAAATTTTAAAAGGCAGCTTTTTCAATATCGATGCTTATGCAGATTGGCCCATGATTATCTTTGTGGGTCTTATTTTTATGACCAAAGTATTTGCTACTTCTATCACTTTGGCCAGTGGCGGCAGTGGCGGTAACTTTGCCCCTTCCCTATTTAACGGCGCATTTTTAGGTTTCTTTTTCGGCAGTATCGTCAACAAAATCGGCTTGGTGCAGTTGCCTGTTAGCAATTTTACGCTGGTGGGCATGTGCGGCATTTTAAGCGGGGTAATGTATGCGCCCTTAACGGGGATATTTTTGATTGCCGAAGCTACCGGAGGCTACGAGCTGATGATTCCGCTGATGCTGGTTTCTTGCACATCTTACGCCATTGCTAAAGTTTTTGAACCCTACTCTATGGATTTGAAACATCTGGCGGCAGAGAAAAAGATATTTACAGAAGATTACGACCAAAACATTTTAAGTTTGATCAAGTTTCATGAAATTGTTGACCGCGATTTTGAAACGATTTACGATGACAGTACTTTGCCCGAACTGGTGAACGTGCTACGCCAATCAAACCGGAATATTGTGGTTTGCGTTAACCGCGATGGAAAATACGTAGGCTTTATTGTTTTTGATAAGGTGAGGAAAGTGTTATTAGACGCCGAACTTCAGCGCAAACTTAACGTCAAAGAGCTGGTACTTACCACCAAATACCACGTACATGCCGGCGATAGCATAGATGAAATTATCAATAAATTTGATGAAGCCGATCTTTGGAACCTGCCAGCCTTTGAAAACGGAACATTTATTGGCTTTATTTCCAAAACAAAATTATTAACCGCGTACAGAGACAAACTGAAATTAACCATTTACTAATGCTGGACAAAAACGCAATTGCACAAGATTTTAAAGCCATACAAGCGGACATTGTTAACAAACTTACTGCCCTAGACGGTGGTGCTTTGTTTGAAACCGAGAAATGGGAACGCCCCGGAGGTGGCGGCGGCGAGAGTAAAGTATTACAAAACGGTGCTTTGATTGAAAAAGGTGGCGTTAACTTTTCGGCAGTGTATGGTAAATTGCCCGATGCGGTTAAAAAAGCTTTTAAAACCGACCAAGAAGAGTTTTTTGCCACTGGCGTCTCTATTGTGCTGCACCCGCATAACCCATGGGTCCCCATCATCCACATGAACATCCGTTACTTTGAAATGCAAGGTACAGGCAACGAAACGCTCCGTTGGTTTGGTGGCGGTATTGATGTTACACCGCATTATGTGATTAAAGATGCGGCAAAGAATTTTCATGTGTACCTAAAATCTGTTTGCGATAGCTTTGATGCCAGCCTTTACCCAAAATATAAAACTTGGGCTGATGATTATTTTTACATTAAACACCGCAAAGAAACCCGAGGAATCGGAGGTATTTTTTACGACCGCTTAACGCCGCAAAACACTCCCTTAACATGGGAGCAGCTTTTTGATTTTTCTAAAGCTGTGGGCAATTCCTTTGTGCCCATCTATACAAATTTGGTAGCCAACACCCGCGAAAAACACTTCAGTTTAGAAGAAAAACAATGGCAATTGCAACGCAGAAGTCGCTATGCAGAGTTTAATTTGGTGTACGATTCGGGCACTAAATTCGGTTTAGAAACCGATGGACGAATAGAATCTATATTAATGAGCATGCCACCCATGGCTGCTTGGGTTTACGATTATAAAGCTTTACCCGACACCCCCGAAGCCGAAACCATGGCTTTATTGCAAAAAGGAATTGATTGGACAGCTGGGGAGATGATTTGAGATATGAGTAAAGAATAAAGAGTAAGGAATAAAGACGTTGTAAAAAATGTATTTTAAAAATTCAAAAGTGAAAAGTAAAAATCACTAACTTGAACCCCATAAACCTTACAACTAAGATCTTGACGCGTGGGTTAGAAGAAAGAGTAAAGAGCAAAGAATAAAGACGTTGTAAAAAATGTATTTTAAAAATTCAAAAGTGAAAAGTAAAAATCACTAACTTGAACCCCATAAACCTTACACCTTAAGCTTCAAGCCTTAAACCCTAAACCTTAAGCCTTATACAACCAAACCATGTCCTACATCCCAAACCCAAACAGATACAGCGAAATGCAATACCGTCGCTGCGGAAAAAGCGGTTTAAAGCTCCCTGCGCTTTCGCTGGGCTTATGGCACAATTTCGGCGGTGTGGATGTTTACGAAAACTATCGTGCTATCCTGCATTTAGCTTTTGACGAAGGCATTACGCATTTTGATTTGGCGAATAATTACGGTCCGCCGCCGGGTTCGGCAGAAGAGAACTTTGGACGTTTGCTGCAACAAGATTTTAAATCGCACCGCGATGAATTAATCATTTCTACCAAGGCCGGATACACCATGTGGGACGGTCCTTACGGAGATTGGGGGTCTAAAAAGTATCTGGTTTCTAGCTTAGACCAAAGTTTAAAACGGATGAATCTGGATTATGTGGATATATTTTATCACCACCGTCCGGATCCGGAAACGCCTTTGGAAGAAACCATGCGCGCCTTAGATTTAATCGTTCGCCAAGGCAAAGCATTATACGTGGGTCTCAGCAATTATAAAACCGCCGAGTTTGAGCGCGCAGCAAACATTTTATACGATTTAGGTACGCCTTGCATCATCCACCAGCCCAAATATTCGATGTTTGAGCGTTGGGTAGAGGATGGTTTGTTAGACGCATTGGAAAGTAAGGGCGTGGGTTGCATTCCTTTTTCGCCACTAGCGCAAGGTTTGTTAACCAACAAATACTTGAATGGTGTGCCCGAGGACAGCCGCTTAGCTAAACCTCACGGTTTTTTAAATGAGCAGTATGCCACGCCAGAAAAAATTGAGAAGGTTAAACAGCTGAACGAAATTGCAGAAGAAAGAAATCAGACTTTAGCACAGATGGCTATTGCTTGGTTGCTAAAAGACGACCGTGTGACTTCTGTTTTAGTAGGCGCTAGTAAGCCTGGGCAACTGGCAGATTCTTTAAAAGCTTTAGACAATATCTTTTTTGAAGAATATGAATTGAAAGCTATTGAGGATATTTTGGCGGAGTAATCGTAACCTATTTAGCACAAATGTTGGTTTAGAGCCTAGCTTCGCCCATATTTCCTAAACCAGCTTCGCACCTTCAGCTCTATCACTCCTAAAAATGCTTCTCTAAAAATTTTGGTACTCATTTTAGAAGTGCCTTCTGTCCTATCAGTGAAAATGATGGGCACTTCCACCACCTTAAATCCATGCTTAATGGCGGTAAATTTCATTTCTATCTGAAAAGCATAACCCACAAATTTTATCTTCTCAAATTTAATGGTTTCTAAAACTTTAGCTCTATAGCATTTGAAGCCGGCAGTGGCATCCTGAATATCAATACCTGTGATAAATCGCACATAAACAGAGGCAAAATACGACATCAGCACACGACCCATTGGCCAGTTGACTACGTTTACCCCTTTAATATATCTCGAGCCTATCGCCACATCGGCACCCTGCACACAAGCATCGCGCAAGCGCAGCAAATCTTCTGGGTTGTGCGAAAAATCGGCATCCATCTCAAAAATAAAGTCGTAATGGTGCGCCAAGGCCCATTTAAAGCCGTGGATGTAAGCCGTACCTAAACCCAGCTTGCCTTTGCGCTCTTCAATAAACAGATGCCCATCAAACTCGCCTTGCAAATGTTTCACAATATCGGCGGTGCCGTCTGGCGAACCATCATCAATTATAAGTACATGGAAAGCATGTGGTAAAGAGAATACCTTGCGAATAATTTTCTCGATATTCTCTTTTTCGTTGTATGTAGGGATAATGACTAAGCTGTCGGGCACGGTATAATTTTTTGGCGCAATTTAGCATTTTAGTGGATGCCGTGCATCCATTTATTTAGTTTAGGTGTTAAAAGCAAAAGTACTACCGCAAAAGCACCCACTACAAAAACGCCCCATATTAAATAGGTTTGCGTGTAATTTAGTAAAGTTTGTTGCGCAGTTAGGGTAGCTCCTTCTGCTTCGCCGGCTGTTAAGGTGCCAATAATACCTGCCAGCTTATTACCTAAAGAAATAGACAAAAACCAAGCGCCCATTACAAATCCTACGATTTTAACTGGCGATAATTTTGTAATCATAGATAAGCCTACCGGCGATAAACAAAGCTCGCCAATGGTTACCAGCAAATAAAGTAAAGCCAAAAACGCCATTGGCACCAATCCGTTAGCATCTGCAAAAAACTTAGCGCCTAGTACAATCACCAAAAAACCACTTGCTAAAAACGTAAGTCCCAACACAAACTTCATAGGCGTGCGCGGCTCTTTATTAGTATCGCGCAGTTTAATCCAAATCCAAGAAAACAAAGGAGCCAGCACCATGATATAAAAGGGATTGAAGCTGGTGAATAAAGATGATGGAATGATGCCTCCGCCGATACTGCGATTTACGTTGCGTTCAGCAAAAAGCGTTAAAGAACCGCCGGCTTGCTCAAACAAAGCCCAAAAAATGGCGTGGAAGAAAAATAGCACAATCACTACCAACAATCGTTGCCCTTCTACCTTATCCGGATTGCGGACTGCCTCTACCAATAAATAAGTGACAATGCCTAAGCTAATCACTAACATCAGCGTGCTCATCAGTTCGTTTTGGTTAAGCAAAAGCGCGCATAGCGGCACCATGATAACGGTACCGATGTAAACAACAGCATCCCAAGACAAACCCAAAGGTCGGGCGGGTTTTAAAGTAATTTCCTGTGGCCTTAAGCCGGTACCGGCAAAAACCTTTTTGCTGAGTAAGAATACCAATACGCCCAAAGCCATACCAATACCCGCTAATCCAAAACCATAGTGCCAGCTAATCTCTTGCCCAATGTAGCCACAGGTCAAAGTCGCCAAAAAAGCACCTATGTTTACGCCCATGTAAAAAATGGTGAAAGCACCATCTTTCCGCGGATCGTTGGCTTCGTAAAAAGTACCCAGATAGCTGGAAATATTAGGTTTGAAAAAGCTGTTGCCTACGATAATCAGCGCAAGCGCTAAAAAGAAAACGGTATTACTGCCTTCAAATGCCAGCGCGAAATGGCCTAGCATCATCAAAACGCCTCCCATTACAATGGCTTTTTTAAACCCGAAAATTTTATCGGCTATTAAACCTCCAATTACCGGAAAAAGATAAACCATTGCAGTATAAGAACCGTAGATGCTTAACGCCTTAATATCTGCGCCCGCACTGCCTGCAAACAGCACTTTTACCATATAAAGTACCAATAGCGCACGCATCCCGTAATAACTAAAGCGCTCCCACATTTCGGCAAAAAACAAAATAAATAGTGCCTTAGGGTGCGTTTTACGGTTTGAGACAATAACGAAGGGAATCCAGATTAATACGAAGATCCAACCTATGATGAGGGTCCATTTTGCAATATCCATGTATCAGATTTATGGGGTTTCTATTTGTTCGGTGTTTTTAAGTGGTACAGCAGTGCTCTGGTCTGTGGCGTCCTCTGCCCCGTGTGCCAGTTGTTTAAGTTTTTTAAGCAGCAATAGCACCAAAATTCCAAAGATGGTACAAAAGATGGCGATGCCTGTAAATATCTCCAGCTCGCCTGCAGTTTGCGAATACTCGCCCACCCAGCCAGATACGTAGTTTCCCAGTCCGGTAGCGGCAAAATAGGCTCCCATCATTAAAGAAGCATATTTAAGCGGCGCTAATTTGGTGATGAAAGAAAGTGCTACCGGCGAAACGCTAAGTTCGCCAACGGTATGAAAAAGGTAGGCCAAAACCAGCCAGTACATTGCCGAAGAACCTGCTGCCTGGTATTGCATGGACGCGGCGCTCATAAAAAAGAAGCCCCATCCCATGATAATGGTGCCTACCGCCATTTTAAAAATGGACGATGATTCTTTTCCTTTTTTCTTGCGCTTATACCAAAATGCGGCCACCGCCGAACCTAAAGTGATGATGAAAAAAGAATTTACGGACTGAAACCAAGGCGCGGGCACCTCAAAATTGATGAACGAAAGTACACGGTTGGTTTTTTCATCGGCATATAAATTCATTAAACCGCCCGCCTGTTCAAATGCGCCCCAAAACACAATCATAATAAAGAAAGAGAGGAACATCACAATCATACGGTCTTTTTCGACATTGTTTAACGGGCGTTTAACGGCCGAGCGCTCCTCTTCGGGCAAATTGGTAGTGGCTTCGCCAACGCCCTTCAAATGCTTTTGACCAAATAAAAATACAATTTGCCCTATTGCCATGCCAATGCCTGCCAAGCCAAAACCGTAATGCCAACCGTAGGTAACAGCCACAGAACCTACCAAAACACCGGCGATTAAAGCACCGATGTTGATACCGATGTAAAATATGGTAAAAGCTTTATCTCGACGGTCATCATTGTGCGCGTACAAACCGCCCACCATGGTAGAAATATTCGGTTTTAAACAACCTACACCCGCAACAATTAAAGCCAAACCGGTGTAAAAAGCCCATAGCGCTGGAATGGCCAAAATGCCATGGCCAACAACTAAAAGCCAACCGCCCACCATCACCGCCTTTTTTTGACCCAAAAATTTATCGGCTAATAAACCTCCCGGGATAGATGCGATGTACACCAAAGCCGTATAGGTGCCGTACAAACTCAAAGCATCTGCCTTATCCCAACCTAAACCAGGGTTGCCCGAGGTTGCCGAGGCGACTAAAAAAAGAACCAAAAGCGCGCGCATGCCGTAATAGCTAAAGCGCTCCCATAGTTCGGTAAAAAACAAAATGTACAAACCTACAGGATGCCCATACAGTTCTTTTCGCTCTGTCATATAATTTTTTTTGATGTCAGGATTTATTGCCAAAAATGCTTGGCTAAACCAATAATAAAAATTTTTTGGCGCAAAAATAAGCTAAAAGCGCGGTTTAAATCTTTGTTATAGCTTTATTACAAAGCTAGGCCCTGTTAATTATTAATCACCGGCGCTGTGTTTTGGCTGTCTTTTGCGGGGTCTATAAATAGTTCGTCGTTCTCATCGGGCAGGTTGCTCAGCTGCATATTCTCCTGAAAATACCACTTCCCTTGTTTCAGCTTTAAGCCATCGTAAGATAAATCCGGAGCGTAAAATTCGCCTACACCGTCCAAACGTTTATCTATCGGCACTAAATGATCAAAAACAATCATATTTTCGGCCCGCACATAACGCAACATCATAGCCGCCGTTTTGGCATAATCAAAAACCATGCGCGATTGAAATTGATTGGCTTTTAAAGATGCCTCCAAAACATCGGCACCAAAAACCGGTTTGCCATCCACAAACTTTAAAGTTTCAATAATTTTGCTGTTGGCTGTGGCCGATTTGCCTTTCCAACCTAACAAAATAAAATAAGGCTCGCGTATGCCCGTTACCGGGATTATTTGGTAATAAACTGCCCCTAGCCATTTATTGGGAGCTAAGGTTGCACTATTTACATCAGACAATGCGCTTATTTCCTGCGTGTTATCTAGCAAAGGATAAAGCTCCAGTTTCTGCGGATTGTTAACTTGTATAGCACCGAAATAGCGGTAGGTACCATCGGCATATTGGTTAAACCATGTAAAAATCCTGAATTTGTTATCTTCTGTTTTTTGTACCGATACAATATCGCGCAGCTTATTAAATGGATAATAAAAGCTGTTTTTTTCTTTTAGCGCATCAACCAAAGTTTTGATAAACTGGTAATTGGCCTCTACCCGTTTTTCTTGCAGGGTATCTGTAAGGATAGTATGCCCCAAATTCTGCAGTGAATCTTCAAATACGCCGAGTTTATTTTGCGCAAATAATGGGACGGTTTGGATAATTAGGAATAAAAAGAATAAACTTTTTTTCATGAGTAGCTAACGCGTAAAAGGCTTTGCAATTGCATGGTTTCTATGCCGAAGTTAAGATTTATTTTTAGCTTACGCGTTTCGGCTTTAGCCCAAAAGACGCCTAATATGCAATAAGCTGCAATTTTGTACTTTTGTTAAAACATTACACCACGTGGCAGATATTAATAAAAACACGCATAAAATTATTTACAGAAAGTACGGTTCTGTTGTTAAATATGTTTTAATGGCCTTGGCGGTGATGATTATTACCGCGGTTTTGCCCAAACATGCCAAATTCAAATATGAATTTGAGAAAGGAAATGTGTGGCTGCACGATGATTTGGTATCGCCTTTTAATTTTCCCATCCGCAAAACGGTGGATGAAATACGCAAAGACAAGGAAAGCATTTTAAAATCTGTATTGCCTGTTTATGAGGTGGATGAAAAGGTTTTGCAGAACCAAATCTTACAGTACCAAAGCGATTTTGAAGCGAAATGGAAAAATGCCGGTTTGCCGGATGATGCTTCAAAAAGCAAAAATTTTGATGCCGGCTACAAAATATTGGAAAACATTTACGCCAGGGGTGTAATTGGGTTAAACAAAAAGTACCAACGCGATGGTGAACAATACGTTATTTCTTTATTGCGCAACAATGTAGAAACCCAGGTGAGCACTGCCACCTTGCTTACGCAAACAACAGCTGTTGCAAAGCTAACGGACCTTTTAGTAGCCGAAAAAAACATCCATTCCGATTTATTGCTAGATGTACTGAAGGACCATATAAGCCCCAACGTAATTTACAATGAAGCTTTAACAGAACGGATAGAAAAGCAAGCGATAGAAAACGTATCCGCTACACGTGGCATGGTGCAAAAAGGCGAACTGATTGTAAGCCAAGGCAGCACAGTTACCGAAGATATTTACCAAAAATTGGAATCTTTACGCCGTACTTACGAAGAAAGCATTACCACCCCCAGTGATCGTAAACTAACCTTGGCCGGGCAGTTTCTGTTGGTGGGCATGGCCGTTTGTTTGCTGATGGTGTTTCTTTATTTATTCAGGCGCGATATTTTTCAGGATAACCGCCAAATTTCGTTGATATTGCTGATTGTAACAGGCATGCTGGTATCGCTATCATGGGCTATTAATCTGCGTTTGCCAAGCTTGTATTACATCCCTTACTGCATAGTGCCCATCATTATCCGCATTTTGTTTGATACACGCTTGGCCATGAACATCCATTTGCTGGTGGTTTTAATTGCTAGTTTCTTTTTACCAAATAGCTTTGAATTTGCGTTTTTGCAAATAACGGCCGGCATGGTTGCTATTTATAGCATCAAAAACTTGGTTAGGCGCGAGCAGTTTTTGATTTCTGCACTATTAATTTTAACCAATTACTTTGTAGCCTATCTGGGCATTTCTTTGATCCGCGAAGGCACCTTAGATGCTATTGATTGGCCTAAATTTTTGCCGTTTATTTTTAGCGTCTTACTTTCTTTGCTGGCCTATCCGTTAATTTATTTGTTCGAGAAGTTGTTCGGAATCACATCAGACATTACCCTTATTGAGCTTACCAATACCAATACGCCTTTACTGCGCGAATTGGCTTTTAAAGCTCCCGGTACTTTCCAGCATTCTTTGCAAGTGGCAAACTTAGCCGAATCGGCGATATTTAAAATTGGGGGTAACGCACTTTTAGTACGTGCCGGTGCGCTATACCATGATATTGGTAAAATGGACAATCCGCAGTTCTTTATCGAAAACCAAAATAAAGGCTTAAATCCGCACGATAAATTGCCCTATGAAGAAAGCGCACAAATTATCATCCGCCACGTTTTAAATGGTGTGGAAATGGCCAGGAGAAATAACTTGCCAGAAGTGATTATTGATTTTTTACGCACCCACCATGGTAACACCCGGGTTGATTATTTTTATCAATCGTTCTTAAAAAACTTCCCCGAAAAAATCGTAGATGAAAACACATTTAGATATCCGGGCCCTATCCCATTTACCAAAGAAACCGCTGTTTTAATGCTTGCCGACTCGGTTGAAGCCGCCTCCAGAAGCTTAAAAGAACCCGATGCAGAAAGCATCAGCAACTTGGTTGAGCGCATTATTGATTATAAATTAGAACAAAATCAGCTGAATGATAGCAACATCACTTTAAAGGAAATTGAAACTATAAAGCTCATTTTTAAGACAATGCTGATGGGCATCTACCACGTGCGTGTGGATTATTTAAAATAGTTTTAAAATTAATTTTCGTAGATATAAAGGATTACTATATTTGCAGACCTTTTGAGGGGCGAATATGCCTAAAAAAGATATGGAGAGGTGCCTGAGAGGCCGAAAGGAACAGTTTGCTAAACTGTCGTACTGGAAACGGTACCGCGGGTTCGAATCCCGCCCTCTCCGCCGGTAGTAATACTAAAAATTGATAAAAGCCTGCAAATCAGATGATTTCAGGCTTTTTTATTTTAAGGTAAACGCTAAAATATGTAAATACTCTCTATTTAAACGAGAGTATATCGAGAGTATTTAGATAGTACCGGCAGCACTCTCGACTTGGACGGATAACACACTGATAAAGAAGCCGTTCAGTCATCGAACATCTTGATTTTGGTTAGTTGCAGAAATACTTTTGTTTAACTTTTAATCCCAAAATTATGAGTACTTTAGTCCAGCTTCACTTTTATCTTAAAACTCCCAAAGCTTACACCGGTGGCCCTATGCCGGTTTATTGCCGGATCACAGCGGGAGGAAAAAGAACCGAAATCTCGCTCAACAGGAAATGTGAACCCTCCAAATGGTCAAAAAAAACCTGCCGCGCCACCGGAAACCGTGAACCCGAAAGGATGCTGAACAGATGTATCGACCAATTGCAGGTCAAGATCTATGACGCCCAGGAGTTCTTGTCGAAAAATAACGAGACAATCAGCACAATGTCCCTGCGTGATAAAATATTGGGCACAACAGAAAAAGTCCGGACGATATTGGGCGTTTTTGAAGAGCACAATTCAAAGGTAGAAGCGCTGACAGGGAAAGAGTTTGCAGCCGGCACGCTGGAGCGGTACAGAACATCGTTTAAGCATACCGCTGACTTTATCCAATGGAAATACCGCGTAAAAGATATGGATATCAGAAAGATAGACCACCAGTTTATCACCGAGTACGATTTTTATCTGAGGACCGTGCGCAGCTGCGCAAATAACACGGCGGTCAAATACATCAAAAACTTTGGGAAAATCATCCGGATATGCCTGGCGAACGGATGGATCACTGTGAACCCGATGCTGAACTACAAACCGAAAGTCAAAAAAGTGGACCGCGTTTTCCTGACGGCGGAAGAACTGGATGCGCTCAGCAACAAAGAATTCAGGATTGAGCGCGTTGCGCAGGTGCGCGACGTTTTTGTATTTTCATGCTATACCGGCCTTGCTTATGCTGACGTAAAAAAGCTGAAAAAGGAGGAAATTATCAAAGGTGTGGACGGGCACGAGTGGATTTATACGCACCGCCAGAAAACCGACGTGGCCTCGCGGATCCCATTGCTGCCGCCCGCCAAAAAGATACTGCAAAAGTATGAAGACCACCCTAAATCCATTGCAGAAGGAACTGTTCTGCCGGTGCTGAGCAACCAAAAGATGAACGCTTATTTAAAAGAAATTGCAGATACCTGCGGTATTGAAAAAGAGCTCACCTACCATATCGCAAGGCATACTTTTGCCACCACCGTAACGCTTTTGAACGATGTGCCGATAGAGACCGTCTCTAAAATGCTCGGCCACAGCAGTATTAAAATGACCCAGCATTACGCTAAGATTTTAGATGTTAAAATCGGCCGGGACATGGCGCATCTAAGGGAGAAATTTTCTTAAAATTGAGTTTGCAAAGTCCCAGTTAGAGGTTTGACTGGGACTCTTTATGGGTGTTAAATACAGCCAATATTATCTGCATTAGAAAACTCATTACACCTAATATATTTCACCTAAACTATGTGATTTTTCTAGACATCCTGCTTTCTTTTGCGCCTTTTCCTGCGTGTCTTTTTCAGCTGGCACGTCAAGGTTTCGTTACACAAATTCTCCCGCGTTTACGCTCGGTTTACCGTCATCCGAACGTCCTCAGGACAGTCCGGTTGAGGTTGTTTGCCAGCCCGTTCAGGTCTTTCCGTAGCTTGATCAGCTCTTCCATCAGCCCGTCCAGAGAGGCGTTGCGGTAGGTTGCGACTACCGGTTTCTCCAGCAGTATTTTGCGGGCGTAACCGCTCAGCTTCCTCTGCGTGGTCTTCAGGAAAGCTTTATGGATCTGTATCTTTTCGCTCTCGGACAGCCTCAGGTGCAGCCATTGGTTTCTGTTCTGTTTTCTCTCTTTTTCCATTGTCTTTATCTAATAGCTTCCAGCGCCCACGACTCCGGAGTTAGGGCGCCAAAAAAACCGGTTGTGACACAAACGGACATCTTGCCGTTTGCAGGAACGTGGCAAACTGCCATTTTTTGGGGCTGGGGGTTAGAGTTTCAGTGCCTGTTTTGATTTTCTGGAAAAGCCTTTCAT
>NZ_MBTA01000011.1 GCF_003609575.1 Pelobium manganitolerans
AATAAACAGGAAATGCCCGAACAGCTTTCGGACATATTACTCGTACTGGATAAAGAGAAAATGAAAATCCAGGCAGTAAAGAGTATTGACGAAAACGGGAAAATGGAAACCGTTGAACCCACCAAGAAAAACCAAAACCAGTTTATGCGTGTGGACAAAAGCGGCGATTTCTTTTCCAACTTTTTTTCCAACTTTTTCAGCCAGTTAAAGAACCCCACAAACTTTACTTTCTTCAAAGTACCTGCCCCGGTTGCTGCTGAAAAAGCGCAGGAACTCCAAAAGCACGTAGATAAGCCCACTCCGCAGGGCGAAAAAGTGCTGAAAGAACACGAAGTGAAAGCAGAACCCCAACCTGATAAAAAACAAGAAAATCAAAATAATATGGCAACAGCACAAACAACAACGGAAACAAGCGAATACCGCTACAAGCCGGAGCAGATTGATTGGGACACAATGAAAAACCTCGGATT
The DNA here is from genome assembly GCF_003609575.1 of Pelobium manganitolerans. GTDB lineage: Bacteria > Bacteroidota > Bacteroidia > Sphingobacteriales > Sphingobacteriaceae > Pseudopedobacter > Pseudopedobacter manganitolerans. Next base: position 471 of record NZ_MBTA01000011.1, read on the forward strand.
AAGCAAAGAGTATCTTGAAAAAAGAAACTTGCTTGACCCTCTATTAAGAGGTTACAAAACCAATGAACTCTTACCGATAGGTATTAACCTCGGCGGTTCTATTCTGCGCACGGATGCCCGCTTGTCTTTACAGCAAGCGGAAGACGGCAATGTTATCGTGGCAATACACGGTATCAAAAAAGAGCCTAACCTCCATTTTGAGTTTTTCGGTCACAAGTTTACGGACGAAGACAAGAAAAACCTGCTTGAAACGGGCAATATGGGGCGTGTAGTCAATTTGGTAAATTCTAAAACAGGCGAACTGATGCCGTCTATTATCAGCATTGACAGGCTTACCAATGACGTGGTGGCATTACGAACTGATTTCATAAAAATACCTGATGAGTTAAAAGGTGTGAAACTGAATGACGAGCAAAAGCAAACCTTAATGGAAGGCAAACCGCTTTATCTGGAAGGTATGATTTCTACCAAAGGAACAGAGTTTTCTGCAACGGTACAGTTTAATGCGGACAAACGATATGTAGAGTTCCTGTTTGACAGAAGCAATAACCATCAGCAGGCGCAAACCAACCAACAAAACAATCAACAGGGTAATCAGCAGAATAATCAGCAAAGCCAACCGCAGGAAGCCCCAAAAACTTTCAGGGGCAAAGAACTCGATGATGAGCAGTACAACAAGTTCAAAGCCGGGCAAACCATATATGTGGAATTGAAAGATAAAAAAGACCAACCTTACAAGGGTTATATCACTTTCGACAAAGATACCGGAAAGACCAACTTTGAATTTCCCGGTCAGTATAAAGCACGGGTAGAAACTGCCGAAGCCCATAAAACACAGACAGCCGTTAATTCAGAGGGTAAGACAATTGAAGCAACCAAGAACATCAAAGAGCCTTTGAAGTCCGGGCAACAAAGACCGAAAAATGAAAAGCAGCAGGAACAACAGGAAAAGCCTGAAACTCCTGCAAAATCCAAAGGCAGAAAAATGTAATACAGTATGAAAACAATTATTGCAGAAAAACCAAGCGTAGCAAGGGAGATAGCTGTCTTGTTGGGAGCATCTGAAAAAAAGGACGGCTACCTGACAGGTAACGGCTATTTAGTTACGTGGGCATTCGGTCATTTAATAGGACTGGGAATGCCCGAAGATTATGGGAATACGGGATTTGACAAAGCCGCTTTGCCAATATTGCCTAACCCGTTTTTATTGACCGTTCGCAAGGTCAAAAAAGATAAAGGCTATACTGCCGATACTGGCGCATTAAAGCAACTGAAAGTAATCAAAGAACTGTTCAATAAAAGCGATAGCATTATCGTGGCGACCGATGCAGGTCGTGAGGGCGAACTCATTTTCAGGTACATTTATGAATACCTGAAATGCAACAAGCCGTTTGAACGCCTTTGGATTAGTTCGCTTACAGAAAAGGCAATTAAGCAGGGCTTTGACAACCTGAAAAATGGAAAAGAATTTGACGGGTTATATCAGGCTGCACAAGGCAGAAGCCGTGCCGATTGGCTTGTAGGCATCAACGCTACACAGGCGTTGAGCATTGCCGCAGGCAATGGCATTTACTCGCTCGGAAGAGTGCAAACGCCAACATTAGCTTTGATATGCAAACGCTATCTCGAAAACAAAAATTTCTCTGTAAAGAAATACTGGCAGATACAATTGCTCCATCACAAAGCACAGGTTGATTTCAAAAGTATTTCCGTTACCAAGTGGGATGAAAAGCATCTTGCTGATGATACGCTGAAAGCCATTCAGCGCAGTGAAATTGCAACTGTTACATCGGTAGAAACCAAAAGCGTTACAGAACAACCGCCCTTGCTTTTTGATTTGACGGGCTTGCAAAAGGAAGCCAACAAAAGACTGAAATTATCCGCTGAAGCAACGCTCAATATTGCGCAAAGCCTGTACGAAAAGAAGTTTATTACTTATCCCCGTACCGGGAGCAAATACATACCTGAAGATATGTGGGCAGAAATTCCCAACCTTGTGCGGGCATTGCAGAACCGTGAAGATTGCAAACAAGCCCTTAGCAAAATCAAATGGGGACGGTTCAATAAACGTATCGTGAATGACCTCCGTGTAACGGACCATCACGGTTTATTGATTACCGACAAAGTGCCGTCTGTACTGAATGCAGATGAAGATAAGATTTACAATATGATTGCACTTCGCCTGCTCGAAGCCATATCACAAGCCTGTGTCAAAGAAATAACCGATGTATCATTGCAGGTGTTGCACTATGATTTTACAGCAAAAGGCTGTAAAATTCAGGAAGCGGGTTGGCGTTCCATCAAAGGAAGTTTTACCGATGATGGCGAAGAGCCAGTACAGGAACTACCCGAACTGACTAAAGGCGACGAACTTAAAATAAAGGAAGCTGCCGTTTTGGAAAAGCAAACCAAACCACCAGTGCTTTATACAGAAGCCGGACTTTTATCGGCTATGGAAACCGCCGGAAAAGAAATTGAAAACGAGGAAGAACGGAAAGCCCTGAAAAATATTGGTATTGGTACTCCTGCAACAAGAGCCGCCATTATCGAAACCTTGTTTACCCGCAATTATATCCAAAGGGATAAGCGTTCCTTAATACCTACGGAAAAAGGATTGCAGGTGTACGGGCTTGTTAAAGAACGCAAGATTGCAGATGTAGCTATGACCGCAGAATGGGAACTGGCATTGCAGAAAATTGAAAACAACGAAGCGGATGCAGGAACATTTCAAAAAGAAATGGAAACCTATGCGAAATCTATTACCAATGAACTGCTGCAAACTTCCATTGCAAATACTAATCAGCCAAAATTGACCTGTCCGAAATGCAAAAGTCAGCAACTCATCATTCGTGATAAGATTGTGAAATGTGCTGATGAGGCTTGTAACTGGGTGCAGTTCCGTACCGTCTGCGGGGTACAAATCAGTATCGAAAATATTGTAAGCCTTGTCAATAAAGGCAAAACGGCTTTAATCAAAGGAATGACAAGCAAAGCAGGAAAGAAATTCGATGCTTACATCGTGCTGAAAGAAAATGCAGAAACCTCCTTTGAGTTTGAAAAAAACAAAAGCAATAAGCGTAATGGAAAATAAGCAGCCTATAGTACCCAAAGAAATAAGGAACCTGATTTATACTATTCGGGGCAAACAAGTGATGTTGGATAGCGACCTTGCTTCCTTGTATCAGGTGGAAACAAAGAACCTTAACAAAGCCGTAAAACGGAATATCGAGCGTTTTCCTGCTTCGTTCTGCTTTCAATTGACTGAAAAGGAAGTTGAAAACTTGAGGTTCCAATTTGGAACCTCAAGTTTAAACTACGGGGGAAGACGTTATTTACCCTATGTTTTTACTGAACAAGGGGTTGCAATGGCATCTGCCATACTCCGTTCCGATATAGCGGTAAAAATGAGCGTTCAAATAATGGAAGCCTTTGTAGAAATGCGGCGTATGCTCATTAGCAATGCTTCTTTGTTCCATCGGTTAGATAGTATTGAATTGAAGCAACTGGAAGCCGACCAAAAATTTGAAGAGATTTTTAAGGCTTTGGAAAGCGACAAGCTGCACAGCGAAAAAGGCATTTTCTATAACGGGCAGGTTTTTGATGCCTATGCCTTTGTTTCCGATATTATCCGCAATGCCACAAGTTCCATTATCCTGCTTGATAATTATGTGGATGATACCGTGCTTACGTTATTGGGGAAACGCAAAGACAATGTAACAGCCACAATCCTTACTAAAAATATCAGTAATCAATTACGGTTGGATTTACAACGCTACAATAGCCAATATCCTCCGGTAGATATTGAGCTTTTCTCCGATGCCCACGACCGTTTCTTGATTATTGACCATACAGAACTCTACCACATCGGGGCATCACTCAAAGACCTGGGCAAAAAATGGTTTGCCTTTTCAAGAATGGATATTGAAGTCGGCAGGATGCTTCAAATCTTGAATAAGCCATAAAAATGAACCTCCGAATTATCGGAGGTTTTTTGTTGCCTATTACGCCAAATCCTGCCTTTCAAAGCCAAACCCTGCAACATTCTCATAGGCATTTGCTCCTGCTTCTAATTTTAGGATTTAAGTAAAATTCTAAAACAAAATATAGTATGGATGTACAGCAAAAAGACCTATCGTATTTCAGATTACGACTGCAAGAACTGTTAAACAGTAGCTTCCCCGAAAAGGCACACGACCAAAAATTTATCGACCAGCGTTCTTCGTGGGCTTCCAATGCTTATGAGGGTGCTTTCAGGGCGGGAAACCCCATTGAGCAATGCAATGAAATAGCCAACTACATACTTTTTGAGGGCTTACACTTCTCCAAATTCGACACTGTTTTTCAGGTGGTATGCAATGAGTTTGATACCGTAATGGCAGATGAGGAACTGCGACCGTTTGCCCTTAAAATGTTCCCTGTCTGTGAGGCTGTTCTCGCAGGATATGAATTAACCGATGATTTCGCCTACGGTTATGAGTTTGATTTACTCTATACCGAACTGACTGGAACCATCGCAATATGGATAGAGGAAAATGGGCTTCAGTAAGAAGCAACATCTCCAACAGAATATTGATGCCCTGCGAATTGCTTTTAAACTGGAAAAGGAGAAACGGCAAGCCACCGTAGGCGAAAGACTGCTAATGATGCAATACAGCGGATTTGGCGGTCTTAAATTCGTGCTGAACCCCATAGCCAACGAAATAGACATCAATCATTGGAGAAAAACCGAACACGACCTTTTCCCTATTACGCAGGAACTCCACCAACTGCTCAAAGAAAATTCCGAAGACGATAAGCAATACCGCAGGTATGTGGACAGTATGAAAAGTTCCGTACTGACAGCTTTTTATACACCGCCACAGGTAATAGATGCGATTTCCGCAACCTTGCGTGAAAGAGGTCTGAACATTGATAAATTCCTTGAACCGTCCGCAGGTATCGGCTCATTCGTACAGTCCTTTTCGGAAAACCAACAAAGTATTACCGCTTATGAAAAAGACTTGCTCACAGGCAAGATTTTAAAACAGCTTTACCCCGAAAGCAATATCCGTGTAAGTGGTTTTGAAGAAATTCTCGAAAAGGAACAAAACAGCTATGATGTAATTGCCAGCAATATACCATTTGGCGATACTTCCGTTTTCGACCTTTCCTATTCCCGTAGCAGGGACAGTGCAAAAGTACAGGCAGCCCGAAGCATACACAATTACTTTTTTCTGAAAGGTGCTGATATGCTCCGTGAGGGCGGTTTGTTGGTTTACATTACTTCACAGGGCATTCTGAACAGCCCTAAGAACGAACCCATACGCAAGGCGTTAATGCAGGATAATAATCTGGTTTCGGTTGTTCGCTTACCCAACAATCTTTTTACAGAATATGCAGGTACAGAAGTCGGAAGCGACCTGATTATCCTGCAAAAGAATACGGCAAAACAAAATCTGACCGAAAGGGAAGATCTGTTTTGCCAAAGCAGGCAAACAGAATACAATACACCTGGTAATGCACTCTTTCAGGACAACACAAGGATTGTGCATACCGAACGTAAATTAGATACCGACCCATACGGACAACCTGCATTAATCTATACGCATAAAGACGGCGTTGAGGGAATTGCCAAAGATTTAAAACAAATGCTTTCCGAAGATTTTGGCAAGCACCTGAATATAGGTTTGTACAAAGGCGAACGGAACGATGAACCTATAATACAAATTCCGATTGAACCAACGGTTACACCTCCGGTTATTGAGCCTGTAATCATTCAGCCAAAACCGCAACCTGTACCCACGCCTGTAACCCATCGGGAAAGCCCACAGGAATTAAAGCAACTAAGCATCTTCGACCTGTTTGAAAATGCGGACGAACCTGTAATGGTTGCTGCTCCGCCCAAAAGAACCACGCAAGCCAAAAGGCAAAGCACTAAAACAAACCGCCGTGCAATAGGTCGCCAAACCGACCTGTTCAGTGCGATGCAACAACCTTATACGCCTCCTGTTACTAATAGACCTACCAATGGAAATACATCAGCCAACGGCAAAAAACAGGAAGTTATCGGCGACCTGTTTTCAAGTATCAATGAGAATGGCCAAGCTGATAAGCCAGCTATTCCCGATACCATTCCCGAACCTGCTCCGTACAGTGGCAAACTGCAATCGTTCCATCGCAACGATTGCCTTGTGGTGGATAATGGTTGGGTCGGTCATCTGCAAGATGTAGATATAGCAGACGGTACGGCTGTATTCCACCCTTTACAGTTACCGACCTTACAGAAAGCAAGAGCCGAAGCGTATATCGGGGTGCGTGATGTTTACCAACAGCTTTACACAAAAGAGGCACAGCATCAGACCGAATACAAAGAAGAAAGGGAAAACCTTAATCGCCTTTACGATGCCTTTATTAAAAGGTACGGCAACCTCAACAGTGCCGATAATATCAAGCTCATCAAAACGGATAGTTCCGGTAAGGAAATCCCTTATTTGGAACGTGTTATTGGTGGCGTGGTACACAAAGCCGATATATTCAGCAGACCTGTTAGTTTTTCTACTATAACCATAGCAACGGATAATCCCGAAGAAGCGTTATCAGCTTCGTTGAACAAGTACGGAAGCGTGGATTTGGACTTTATGTCCGAAATCAGCGGTATGCCTGACGATGCTTTGAAAGAAGCCTTACACGGTCGTATCTACTACAATCCACTTCAAAAGGAATATGAAATAGCCGAACGCTGGATTGCAGGGAACGTAGTGGAAAAAGCGGAGAAAGTCAGAGCCTATCTCGAAAGCAATCCCGATGATACACAAGCCAAAGAAAGCCTTACCGTATTAGAGGAAGCAAGACCAATACGAATTGAATTTGAAGAACTCGATTTTAATCTGGGCGAACGCTGGATACCCACAGGTATTTATGCCCGGTTTGCATCGCACCTGTTCGATGCAGAAGTCCGTGTCCATTATTCCGACAGTGCCGATGACTTTTCCGTAACCTGCAAACAGAAGAACGTACACATTTGGGAGAAATACGCCGTCAAAGCCCAAAGCCGGACGTATGATGGGATTGCCCTGCTCAAACACGCCCTTGTCAATACCACGCCCGATATTTCAAAAACAATAACGGTTGAAGGCAAAGATGTCAAAGTGCGGGATATGGAAGCCATACAAATGGCGAATACTAAGATTGATGAAATCCGCAACGCCTTTACCGATTGGCTTCACGCCCAAAACGATGAGTTCAAAACAAGGCTGACCGACCAATATAATGATACGTTTAACTGTTTCGTCCGCCCTAACTACGACGGCACACATCAGGAGTTTCCGGGATTAGACTGCAAGGGCTTAGGCATTAATGACCTGTATTCGAGCCAAAAGGATGCCGTTTGGATGATAAAGCTCAACAACGGGGCAATTTGCGACCACGAAGTAGGTGCAGGAAAAACGTTGGTAATGTGTACGGCTGCACAGGAAATGAAGCGTTTGGGGTTAGCCCATAAGCCTATGATTATCGGGCTGAAAAGCAATGTTCACGAAATTGCCGAAGCCTACCGCACGGCTTACCCACACGCAAAAATTCTGTTTCCTGGCAAGGAAGATTTTACGCCCCAAAAACGCCTGCGGATTTTTGGCGACATTAAAAACAACGATTGGGATTGTGTGATACTGACACACGACCAATTCGGAATGATACCGCAATCGCCCGAAATTCAAAAAGAAATACTCCAAATAGAATTAGACAGCGTAGAGCGTAACCTCGATGCCCTGCAATCGCAAGGCAAGGAAGTTACCAGAGGGATGCTTGCCGGAGTAATCAAGCGGAAAGAAAACCTCGAAGTCAAGCTCAAAACCCTGCAACACGATATTGAAAACCGAAAAGATGATGTGGTGGATTTTAAGATGATGGGCATTGACCACTTGTTCGTTGATGAAAGCCACCAATTCAAAAACCTGATGTTCAACACAAGGCATACAAGGGTTGCCGGATTGGGCAATGTGGACGGAAGCCAAAAAGCATTGAACCTGCTCTTTGCTATCCGTACTATTCAGGAGCGTACCAATGCGGATATGGGAGCAACCTTTCTTTCAGGAACTACCATCAGCAACTCATTAACGGAACTATATCTGCTGTTCAAATACCTGCGACCACGGGCATTGGAAAAACAGGGCATTCATTCTTTTGATGCGTGGGCAGCTATCTATGCAAGGAAAACGACCGATTATGAATTTTCTGTTGCTAACAACATTGTAGCTAAAGAACGTTTCCGATACTTTATCAAAGTGCCGGAACTGGCACAATTCTACTCCGAAATTACGGATTACCGAACGGCAAAAGATATAGGAATTGACCGCCCCAATAAGAACGAGGTGTTGTACAATATACCGCCTACTCCCGACCAGGAAGAATTTATCCAAAGTCTGATGGAATTTGCAAAAACAGGAAAAGGAGAACTACTCGGAAGAGCACCTTTATCTCCATCGGAAGAAAAAGCAAAGATGCTCATCGCAACGGACTACGCCCGTAAAATGTCTTTGGATATGCGGATGGTAAGCGGTGCGTATGATGACCACCCCGATAACAAGGCTTCGCATTGTGCGGCAAACATTACCAAGTATTACAACCAATACAACGCACAGAAAGGAACACAGTTCGTTTTCTCCGATTTGGGAACCTACAAGCCGGGCGAATGGAATGTGTACTCCGAAATCAAACGCAAGCTCGTGGAAGACCACGGCATACCTGCAAACGAAATCCGTTTTATACAGGAAGGCAAAAATGATAAGCAACGTAAGGAACTTATCAAAGGAATGAACGAGGGCAAAATCCGTGTGTTGTTCGGTTCCACAAGTATGCTCGGAACTGGCGTGAACGCACAGAAAAGAGCCGTTGCCGTTCATCATCTCGATACGCCGTGGCGACCAAGCGACCTTGCTCAAAGGGACGGCAGAGCCGTTCGAAAAGGTAATGAGATTGCCAAATTCTTTGCCGATAACAAAGTAGATGTGATTATCTATGCCGTAGAAAAATCATTGGATAGTTACAAGTTCAATCTGTTGTACAATAAGCAACTTTTTATAGACCAATTAAAAAACAATAACCTCGGCAAACGTACTATTGACGAGGGCAGTATGGACGAAAAATCGGGAATGAATTTTTCGGAATACGTGGCTATCCTATCAGGAAATACAGACCTGTTGGATAAAGCCAAATTGGAAAAACAGATTGCCGGGTTGGAAAGCGAAAAACAGGCGTTCAACCGTTCAAAGTATAGTGCGAAGTACAAATTGGAAGATTATACGGAAATGTTGCAAAGCACTCAATCTCGTTTAAACCGTATGAGCCTTGATTGGAATAATCTGCAAGAGCGTATCCAAAAACGGTCAGACGGTACAATCGTAAATCCTGTACAGTTGGATGGCTTACCGCCCAATGCCGATATTAAACAAATCGGTGCAAAACTCAACCAGATTGCGGACAAAGCCCGAACCGGAGGTCAGTATGAAGAAATCGGTACGTTATACGGATTTACGCTTTTGGTAAAAACGGAAATGTCCGAAAAAGAGGGTGTGGATATAAGGGTAAACCGTTTTTTGGTACAGGGCGAGGGCAATATCAAATATACCTACAACAACGGTGTGATTGCTAAAGATGAAAAGCTGGCTGCTACGAACTTCCTTAATGCACTGGAGAAATTGCCCGGCTATATCGAGCAGGAGCACAAGAAAATTACGGAGATACAAAAAGACCTGCCCATTCTTCAGGAAGTGGTTAACGGTACTTGGTCGAAAGAAAGTAAACTGGGCGAACTCAAAACGGAACTGGCTGCCGTAGAAAGAAAGATACAGCTATCTATTACACCAGAAACCAAACAAGATGCTCCGGAGCAGGCAGAAAAGCAGAAAGAAGCTCCAAAGGTTCAGGAAAGCATTATACGGACAAAAGGTATTCATTTGCCTCGTGGCGTATTGTAAAACCTGAACGGGCAGGCAATAAAAAAGGGAGGTCATTTAAGCCTCCCTTTTAAATTATCCGTCCTGTACCAAATGCTGCAAGTTCGGGTCATTCTTGATACGCTCCATTTCGCTAACAACAATATTCAGGATGTCTTTTTTTATCTGTTTGTAATTGCTTTCAATTTCCTGCTTCATTTTATCCTCGCCCTGCTCATTTACAAAAGATAAGATTTGGGGTATCTTTTGGTAGGCTTTGGTTTCGGCGGCTACCTTTTCATTATCTACCACGATTTCGGCGTGAAATATCTTTTGCTCGATACGTTCATCAAAGTTATCCGATACAGAACCGACAAACATACCCTGTGTAAGCGTTGAAATTTTGGAAGCCGGAATAAGGCTGTCTAACTGTGTGGAAATAGAGGTGGATTTATCATTGCGGTTAATGGTCATACTCTGACGTTTCTGTAATACTTTACCGAAACGCTCCGAAAGACTTTTTGCCGTTTCTCCAACCACCTGACCACTGAATATATTACCTACCGTATTCTGTATTACCTTGCTTTCCTTGTCGCCGTAATCCCTCGTTAATTGCGAAAAATCCTGGAAGCCCAAACATACTGCCACCTTATTACTTCTCGCAGTTGCAATAAGATTATCCAGTCCTCTGAAGTAAATCGTGGGTAACTCATCTATGATAACCGAACTCTTTAATTGTCCTTTTTTGTTGATGAGCTTGACAATTCGGGAATTGTACAACCCTAATGCTGCTGAATAAATATTTTGGCGGTCGGGATTGTTACCCACGCACAAAATCTTCGGCTCGTTCGGGTTATTGATGTCGAGTGTAAAATCATCCCCGGTCATTACCCAGTACAACTGCGGGCTAATCATTCTTGACAAAGGTATTTTTGCCGATGCTATCTGCCCTTGTAACTGGTCTTGTGCGCCACCTTGCCACGCATCCATAAAGGGCGACAAATAGTTTTCCAAATCGGGGTATGAGGTTAAAATCGTGAATACGTCCGAATACTTTTTGTTCAGCAATTCAATGGCGTGTGGGAACGTACAATACTTGCCATCCTCATAGATTTTCAGATACCAAATAATAGCAGCTAAAAGAATAATTGGGCTTTCCACGAAAAAATCGCCTTGCTTCTGTATCCACGACCTGTTGAGGTTTAGCATTATGGTATAAGCCGCTTCGTAAGCATCAGAAATGTCGGTCATAAAATCGGGATTGAGTGGATTACAACGGTGGCTCTTGCGTGGGTCGTCGAAATTTATCACGTAAAATTTCGGCTGTACCTTGTATTTATCCCGGTGCTTTAGTAAATGATTGTAGGCGATAGTCGAAAGGTCGTCAAACTTGAAATCGTAGATGTACATACTAAAGCCTTTTTCTATCTGCTGCTTGATGTAGTTGTTTACGATGGCATAAGATTTACCGGAACCCGGAGTACCCAACACGATTGATGCCCTGAAAGGATTTACAATGTTTATCCAACCGTTGTTCCATTTGCCTTTGTAGTAAAATTTGGTGGGCAGGTTGACGGAATACTCGTTTTCCATCAGCTTGGTTTCCTGTTGAAAGCTCTCGTTTTCGTTATTGAAAACATCGTCCATTAGGTTGGTACGGAGCAATCGGCTCATCCATACGCCTGCCATCAGCAAGGCGATATAACCTAACGAGATAGTAAGAATATACAGAAATGTGCTTGTTGCGGGGGATAGCTTTAGCAATGGTGTGTTCAGGAAGAACAGCGCAAAGCCAATGCCCAACGCCACATAAATTTTAGACCAGGTTATCTTCTCATTCTTTACACCCTTTGTCCCTAAGCAACTCAAAGCCAGTAAAACCAAAGCGAATGCTTTTGTATAAAGGGTATGTGAAAACAAGCCCGCCGTACGGTCGAAATTGCCTAACATCTTGTTGATTACTTCCAACGTCCAGCCACGTTCTAAAAAGAAACCGTAGCAGAACCAATAAAGGTGCATCAGCACCAAAAGAATACTGACTGCCCGCATAAAAGCCATTATTTTGGCAAGCCCTCTTAAATCGTCTTCTCCCTGCATTATTTTAAGTTTTAATGTTCGGGCGTGAATTTAAAGGCTGTTGCTGTCGGCTCTTAAAATATGGCAGTAAGTGGCGTTGTGTGGCAGTATTTGGCAGATTAGTATAAAATGAAAAAGGTAGCAAATCGCTACCTTTTCAACCTTATTGTAAAATTGATTTTGTCCTTATTCTTTCTCAAAAGTAACGGCTTCGTCCATCTCGCCCCTTGTGAGGCTCAATTTAATTTACAAAATCCTCTCTTCTAATTTTAATTTCATCATTATATCGGTTTGTTCATCATCGCCTAATTTGAAAATATGCTTGTCAAATTCAACAAAACCATTTTTCTTATAAAAGCTGATTGCCCGAGGATTTTCTTCCCAAACACCTAACCAAACGTAGTGTGCATTTTTCTGTTTGGCAATTTCAATAGCTTTTTCATAAAGCACTTGTCCGACTTTTTTACCGTGAAATTCCTTTAAAACATAAATGCGTTCAATTTCAAGTGCTGTGTCGTCTTGCAATTCTGTTTGCGATTGCCCGAAATTGATTTTCAAATAACCAACTAATTCGTTTTCAGATAAGGCAAAATAAAACTCGGAACTTTCATTGTTCAATTCTTCTATTAGCTTTTCATTGGAAAATCCCTCCTCTAAATATGTTGTCATATTCTCTTCTGTATTACTCGAAGAAAATGTTTCTGAAAATGTTTGTCTGCCTATCTGTTGCAGTTGTTCAATATCGTTTAATGTTACTTTTCTTATTTCCATTGGTTCCATCTATTTTAAATTCCATTCGTAGTTAAGCCATTCGGTATTTTCTCTTGCTCCTAATCGTTCATAAAATTTCACTCCTACTTTATTCCACGGTGCAACCGTCCATTTTATTTGACTGCAATTATTTTGTTCTGCTTCAGTTTTTAACGCATTCATTAGTTGTTCGCCAATTTTCTGACCACGATAATTTTCGTCCACATAGAGCTCTTTCATATAAATAGCAGGACGGTTTTGGGCTGTATAAGGAAGAAAATAATAAACCAACATTCCTGCGATTTTATCATTATCTTCTGCCACAAGGCAATAAAAATCGGGTGGGTTTTTCTTAAATCCGCTGTTTCTGACAATTTCGGGTGTAATGGCAAAACTGTCAATGTATTTTTCAAAAACAGCCAATTCTTTCATTAAATGCCAAACTTTCTCGCTGTCCTTTTCTTCGGCTTTTCTTATTGTTATATTCATTTTTTTAAAACATTATTTAATGAGCTGATACGGCTTTCAGCCCGACAATCGAGCCTATTAAAGTGATAAGAAAAAGTATTCGCAGAAATGTTGCAGGCTCTTTAAATACAAGAATACCGACTAAAACTGTTCCGACTGCTCCGATACCTGTCCATACGGCATAAGCCGTTCCGATGGGCAAAGTTTGGGTTGCTTTAATCAAAAGTCCCATACTCATAGTAAGGGTAACGAGAAAACCTGCATACCACAAATACATTTCATTTCCTGTTGTTTCTTTTGCTTTTCCCAAACAGAATGCAAAAGCCACTTCAAACAACCCTGCTACAACTAAAATTATCCAATTCATTTCCTTTGTTCTTTATCTGCAAAGGTCGGAAACGGAATTGAGGTGAAATTTTACAAATGATAAAAAATGAGCCGTTCACTTTATTTCTGCCCTAATTCTGCTCAAACTGACTTGTGTTATACCTAAATAAGAAGCAATGTGTCCTAATTGCACTCGCTGGACTATATCGGGACTGTTTTTCAAAAGTTCCTTATATCGTTCGGTAGCTGTTCGGACTTGTCGAGAAATAAGCCTTTCTTCTGTTTTTATAAGTTCTTTTTCGGCAAATCTTCGCCCCCAATTTGCAATATGTATATCATTCTCAAAAAGTCTTTGTAAGACTGTTGTTTTCAGTTTATATAATTCGCAATCTTCCAACAACTCTACATTTTCATATCCTTTCTGATTGGCTATATAGCTTTTCATTGAAATAATAGTATCGCCCTCTTTGCCAAACCAAAAAGTGATTTCATCATTATCTTTATATGAATATGCTCTTGCTACACCTTTCTTTATAAAGTAGATGTTCTTTTCAATTTTATCAGCTCTCAAAAGAATATGCCCTTTTTTATATTTAACCTCTGTAATTGATTTCTTGAGCAATTCTTTTGAAGTATCTGGAAGCGGATATATATTCTCAAGTAAAAGGTCTATGTTCATTAATCCAATGCTGATTTGTTGTAACAAAATTACAAAATAAAAAAATGAGCTTCGTTATATGTGGTGTGAAGACTGAAGCTGTACAACCTTAAAAATGAAACATATATTTCAATCAATAGATATTTTTTACAACCTACTACCTTTCTTCTTTTTCTTCTTCATTTTATTGGCAAAATCCTGTTCCTCGTAATCTTCGCCCTGGGCTTCGGGCAATAAGCCTCCCAGTGCTTCAATCAAACCATCTTCGTGTTTACCAGTAGTTAAGAAGTCGAACAAATGGTGTGGTTCTTCCGCAGGAAGATCCGCATCATTTGATGTAGATATTTTCGGTTGTAATTCAACTGGCTCTTTAATCTCCGGTTTGATATTATTGTTCCAATAATCATTAAAGGCATTGGCAGAAAGTTCCTTGCTCAAACGTGAACCGTTCCAAACCGCTTTAGAATTGTGGTCTATAAATGTCATTCCGTAAATACGCCCTGTATCATTCCTCCGCACCACTACGTTAATTCCCTGCTCGGCTAATTGCTTCTTAAAGCCCATTTCATCAGTTGTTGATTTCAAGGCAATGGTAACGGCTGATTGTAAGGTCTGCTTGGTTGGACTATCTTTTAAATCCGTTTTGCATTTCGCAAAATACAGTTCCAAAGCCGGAAGCCCTGCATCTTTACCAAACAAAGAAGCCTTGAACGGATGCCCGGCTCTTTCGCCTTTCTCGTTTAAAGGAATGTATAATAAACCCTGCCGTAGCTGCCCCTGCAATTCGCCCTCTACTTTTTCGGTGGTAATATTGAACAGGGAAAGCAAGGCATTGTATTCGCCCAAAGTCTGAAACTTATAGTAATTTGGTAAGTGGCGAACTACTGAAGCGATTTGACTTTTCACATCTCCAGCTTTGTAGTTTACCGGGCGGAAAACCTTGTCGTTCTGCCGATGCTCCTTATCAGTTGCGGGTATCAATCCGTGTTTTCTTTCCAACTCACGGCACACATTCATAGACCGCATTTTCTCGAACTTGTCCGAAATCTTTTTACCCTCTTCGTCCACGCAAACCGATACAATGTGTATATGGCTGCGGTCAATATCCGTGTGTTTGAACACCACAAAAGGCTGTTCTCCGTAACCCATTTCCCGCATATACTGTTCTGCCATCTCCCTAAACTTATCATCGCTTACTTTATCATTCGGGTCAGGATTGAGCGAAATATGCAACGTATGTTTTTCGGTATTGCGGTTGGCTATCAGGTAAGGCGCAAAAGACTGGGCTAATTGTGCAACGGAATAATGCCCGTTAGCGGTTTCAATCATCTTATTGGCAAACAAAATCTGTCCGTTTTCATTCTCCACTTTGAGCTGATTGTACGCCAATGCTCCGTATAAATTTCCGCTTCTACCGATTTTCGCTATCATTTCTAAGGCTGTTTTTTCAGGTACTTTGCTTCAAATTCCTCGGTTAGCTGAATAATTTTTTGGCATAGCATCGCCATTTCAGCCGTCTGTTTTTCCAATTTGTAGAGGAACGCTGCCGCTTTTTTCTCGGAAAAATGCTTGTACAACAGCTTTACAATCTGGTTATAATTTACACCTATGGAACGGAACTGGCTGTGAAAAGAGGTTAGCCGCATATAAAAATCAACCGTTCCTTTGTCAATCTGAATGGTCTTTATGGTCTTGTCAAAGATGCAGGACGTTATGAAATGCGCCTTTACCTGCATACCTGATTTATCAAACAGGGTAAGAAAACGGGCGTGTTCCTGCTCGTTAAAGGAAATCGTATAGCGGATGGTCGCCGGGTCTTCTTTTGGGCGGCGTCCGGTCTTTTTCAATTGCTTTTTGTTGTTATCGTTCATCACTAATCCATTTTAAAATCCATACAAAACCCTGACTTCGGAAGGTGTTTTCTGCCCCCTGCAAAGGGCAAGTTGTTTTGAGCATCGGAAATCATTCCGAGATGCTCAAAACACAACTTGCCGTGTTCTGTAGAACACAAAAATCCGCCCTGCGGGACGGATTAAATGTAACAGGGAAAAACGGCTCGATGCCGTTCCCGTTGCCCTCCGATTTGTCAAAAGAATTTTGCATAAATCCATTAATAAAAATCATTGTACAAAGTAAAGCCCTGTTTACGAAAGCATTGTACTGTATAGCAGTGCCAAACACTGCCTTTGAACGCCAAACACTGCCACACCGCAATCAGCGGGCAAATCAATCGCTTTATTTGCCGTATAATTTTAGTGCAGGTAGTAAAAAATGTATCTAAACAAAGAAGAAAATCAGGTTTGCAAACAAGCGGTTTGGAATAAAAGCATAGGGTTTTAAAAGCATAAAACAATAAAAGTGTAAAAGCATAAAAGCGGTAAAGCAATTTACCTGTTGCAAGTTTTGCCACTTGCTAAAGAATGTGCCTTACAAGGCAAAAATGAAAGCAGATACCTATGCAGGAAAGTACCCAAAAGGGAATGCAGGAATATAGGAATGAGGTAATAATCAGATAAACCAATATTCAATCCTGCAAAACAAATAAAGTGTGTAACAATAAATTTTTAAATAATGGAAACAACAAAGAAAACTTTAAAAATCAGCTTCTCCACCCAAAAAGGCGGTGTGGGAAAATCTACAATGACCACTTTACTGGCAAGTGTGCTTCACTACCGTTTAGGTTTTAATGTGCTGGTGATGGACTGCGACTTTCCGCAACACAGCCTGACCAATATGCGTGAACGGGATAAGAGAACCATAATGCAGAACGACTACCATAAAAAAGCGGCAATGAAGCAGTTTCAAGCAATCAACAAAAAAGCGTACCCGATTATTAAATGTAAAGCTGAAACGGCTCTGGAGAAAGCATCGGAATACAGAAGCCAGTCGGCGGTTGTGCCAGATGTGATCTTCTTCGACCTGCCGGGAACAGCCAATACTAAAGGCGTTTTGACCACTTTAAAAAAAATGGACTTCATCTTTTCGCCCATTACTGCCGACCGTTTGGTAGTGGAAAGTACATTGGGCTTTACCAAAGCCTTTCTCGGACTTCCCCAAACGGACGAGGGCAATCCCGAACAAGAGATGTGGCTGTTTTGGAACCAGGTGGACGGCAGGGAAAAAACAGGTTTGTATGATGTGTATCAAAGTGTCATCAAGGAACTCAACCTGCCCATAATGGAAACAAGGATAATGGATAGCAAGCGTTTCCGAAAGGAAACAGACGATACAGGTAGTTATGTATTCCGGTCAAGTTTGCTGCCTGCCGAACCACAGTTAATGAAAGCAACTAAAATGGATTTGTTTGTCGAGGAATTTTTAAAAATCACTCATCTATAAAAATAGTAAAGTATGGCTTCAGATAACAAAAACAACGATTTTGAAAAGCCCAATGTTGATGAGGAATACCTTATGAACGTCATAAGCGGCGATGAGCCTGTTGCTCCACCGAGCAATAACAAAAAGCAGGATGTACCAAAGGAAACAAAGCCCAGGGAAAAAGCCCGTAACAGTTCATCAAAGAAAGCGGACTACGAGGAAACATTTTTGGTCAATCGGTTTCCATCGGGGCGTAACGGCAAGGTAGTTTACATACGCCCTGAATACCACGAAAGATTGCTCCGCATCGTGCAACTGACAAGAGAGGAAAGAACAACGCTTTACTCTTACATTGACAACATTCTTGAACATCATTTCAGAGAGTACGGGGACGATATTACCGATTATTTCAACGACCATTTTAAACCCATTTTGTAGCTATGGAAATAGTAATTGTGATATGCCTGCTGATTGTCATTGTACTGCTATTGCAGGATAAGATTGTCATTCATAAAAGGTCGAAACAAGAACCTCCGCAGAAGAAAGTCAATCCGAACCTGCCCGATATTATGGGCCAACCAAAACCCGTAGAACGCCTTTCAGTGCCAAACACTGCCACTGAACGCCAAATTCAGGAACCGGAGATAAACCCTGCTAATTTAGACATTGAATACGACGAAAATGAAAACGTAGGTATTCAAATTCCGCAGGAAGAGCTGGACGAAGTTTTCAGAAAGATACCTGATTTGGAAGAAGAGGAAGAAGAATGGAACAGGTACGGAATATCCGGTGGTGATGACGGTTTTGCCCAAGGGGTTACCTTTGAAGAACTAAGCTCCGTGGGGGTGTTGCTCCAAAAAGAAGAATTGGAACCAGCCCAAAAGGAAACAGCGATAGCCATAGTTCAAAAAATACAGGGAACCGAATTATTCAGCCTATTGGAAAATTCTATGGAAGATGCTTCCCGAAGAATAGCCGAGCTTTTGGATAGCACCCTTTCATCTGAAACGGAAGACAGTTCTTCCACTTTGCGGAAAAGTGATTTGAGTGATTTTGACATTGGGGAGTTTGTATAGACTTTCCTTTGTCTTTTAAAATAAGAAAATATGGAAAATGGATTGCCAAATACTAATATAGAACCGGGCAGTTTGCTTGATCTGCGTTTGAATAAAGGCATACTACCTACTATTGATATTGCAGGTCATACATTCTATGTGGATTTACGCATGAACAAACTACGGCCAAAGGACGACTTTATATCCAAAGGCATAGACTTTACTGAAATAAAAGACTACTATGATCGTGACAGACGGGCATTTGTTATTCCCTATAATCCAACAAAACGCGAATTTCAACAGGACGATGTTTCTAAAATGACCGAACTGCCTACTGATATTATCATAGTGCAGTTTCCCAATCAGTATGAATTGGATATAGTGGGATGGAATAGAAAGCATGATAATAGCCTAACTGATCAGGATGTGAAACAAATGCACTTTGAAGCGCGTACCCTGCCGTGGATAGATACCAATGTGATTGAGCATATAAAACGTAATGTCGCTGAACAGCTACAACCAAAAGAAGAATATATTGTCAACCAACCAAAGGACAATCTGTATAAGATACCCACGGATACACAAAGGGGACTTCCGACACATAAAGTATTCGGAACAGAATTTATAGTGGATGTAAATCAATTGGAACTCCGTGAAAAAGCCAATCCGAAAAATGTAATTTCTCTATCCGATATGGAAGAAAAAGCAGTACAAGGTTACAGATTTTGGTATAGCCCAAACACTAAGGGCTTGACAACGTACGCCGAACCGGGAGCAAAATTGGCAGAGATACCTGACTTTGTAAAACTTGACCCGATCGGAATGGCAAAAAAGCATAACATTTCAGAAGACAAAATCGATGCTATGGACGATTTCAAACTAATGGTTGATCAGGATGCGTTCGATAAAATTGCTTACAAAGGTA
>NZ_MBTA01000012.1 GCF_003609575.1 Pelobium manganitolerans
GAAGGATAAGGAAGACACCCGGAGAGATGTGAGATCGGTGGCGCTGTCCGCTGGCAGGGGGTAAAAGAGTCCCGTAGCTCAGTTGGTCAGAGCACTACACTGATAATGTAGGGGTCAGCAGTTCAAATCTGCTCGGGACTACGAGAAGCGTCTTATCTTGGGGGATTAGCTCAGCTGGCTAGAGCACCTGCCTTGCACGCAGGGGGTCAACGGTTCGAATCCGTTATTCTCCACTTTTCCCGGCGCGACGCCGGGGACAAAGTTCTTTGACATACTGGAAGAAGAAGCCGTACAGAAGACGGCGAGAGCAACAGATAGAGCGATCTATCAACAAAGAGAAAGTAAATAAGGGCACACGGGGGATGCCTAGGCTCTCAGAGGCGATGAAGGACGCGATAAGCTGCGATAAGCTGCGGGGACCGGCACATACGGTTTGATCCGCGGATTTCCGAATGGGGTAACCTAACATACTGAAGGTATGTTGCACAAGCGCGAACCCGCTGAACTGAAACATCTAAGTAAGCGGAGGAGAAGAAAACAACAGTGATTTCCGGAGTAGTGGCGAGCGAAACGGAAGAAGCCCAAACCGCACGTGTCACGGCACGTGCGGGGTTGTAGGACTGCGACAGGGTTACATTAAAGCGAAGTGGAACGGGATGGGAAGCCCGGCGGTACAGAGTGATAGCCTCGTACACGCAAGCGATAATGGCCCAGCAGGATCCTGAGTACCGCGGGGTCGGAGACGCCCTGTGGGAACCCGGCGGCACCATCCGCCAAGGCTAAATACTCCTGAGAGACCGATAGTGGACCAGTACCGTGAGGGAAAGGTGAAAAGAACCCCGGACAGGGGAGTGAAATAGAACCTGAAACCGTGTGCCTACAAGCGGTCGGAGCCCCGCCTTTTGGCGGGGTGACGGCGTGCCTTTTGCATAATGAGCCTACGAGTTGCTCCTCTCTGGCAAGGTTAAGCTTTTAAGGAGCGGAGCCGAAGCGAAAGCGAGTCTGAACAGGGCGCAGAGTCAGAGGGGGCAGACGCGAAACCTTGTGATCTACCCATGGCCAGGTTGAAGGTGCCGTAACAGGTACTGGAGGACCGAACCGATAAACGTTGAAAAGTTTCCGGATGAGCTGTGGGTAGGGGTGAAAGGCCAATCAAACTGGGAAATAGCTCGTACTCCCCGAAATGTTTTTAGGAACAGCGTCGGCATGAGAGTTTCATAGAGGTAGAGCTACCGATTGGGTGCGGGGGAGTCAAATCCTACCAAATCCAGACGAACTCCGAATGCTATAGAAATATTGCCGGCAGTGAGGCGCGGGGTGCTAAGGTCCCGCGCCGAGAGGGAAAGAACCCAGACCAGCGGCTAAGGTCCCCAAATTACTGTTAAGTTGGACTAACGGGGTCCGGCTGCACAGACAGCTAGGATGTTGGCTTGGAAGCAGCCATTCATTTAAAGAGTGCGTAACAGCTCACTAGTCGAGCGGCCGGGCATGGATAATGAACGGGCATCAAACAGTATACCGAAGCCCTGGATCCCGCTTTAAGGCGGGATGGTAGGGGAGCATTCCGTAGGGGGCGAATGGAAGGGGCGACCTTTCCTGGACCTTACGGAAAAGCAAATGTAGGCATAAGTAACGATAAGGCGGGAGAGAAACCCGCCCACCGAAAGACTGAGGTTTCCTGATCAACGCTAATCGGATCAGGGTCAGTCGGGGCCTAAGGATAACCCGAACGGGGATTCCGATGGACAACGGGTCAACATTCCCGTACCCTCTATAGCTGCGATGCGGCGACGGAGCAGTGACACTGCCGCGTGCTGACGGAATAGCACGTTGAAGGGCGTAGGTATACGCCGCCCAGGTAAGTCCGGGCGGAGTGCCGAAGCCCGACAGTACCGCGACCCCCCGGGGGAGCGGACAGCGCAGGTAACCATACTCCCAAGAAAACCCGCTAAGCTCCAGGCTATGGAGGCCCGTACCGCAAACCGACACAGGTAGTCGAGGAGAGGATCCTAAGGTGCTCGAGTGAATCATGGCTAAGGAACTCGGCAAAATGGCCCTGTAACTTCGGGAGAAGGGGCGCTCGGGGCGACCCGAGCCGCAGTGAAAAGGCCCAGGCGACTGTTTAACAAAAACATATGGCTTTGCGAAATCGGAAGATGAAGTATAAGGCCTGACACCTGCCCGGTGCCGGAAGGTTAAGAGGGGATGTCATCCCGACACTTGTCGGGAGAAGCATTGAATCGAAGCCCCGGTAAACGGCGGCCGTAACTATAACGGTCCTAAGGTAGCGAAATTCCTTGTCGGGTAAGTTCCGACCTGCACGAATGGTGTAACGATCTGGGCGCTGTCTCGGCCATGAGCTCGGTGAAATTGTGGTCCCGGTGAAGACGCCGGGTACCCGCAACGGGACGGAAAGACCCCATGAACCTTCACTACAGTTTAACATTGCCACTGGGCACAGGATGTGTAGGATAGGCGGGAGATGTCGAAGGGGCCTCGCCAGGGGCCTCGGAATCGCCCTTGAAATACCGCCCTTTCTGTGTCCGGTGTCTAACCCCGCTTAGCGGGGGACACTGTTTGACGGGTAGTTTGACTGGGGTGGTCGCCTCCAAAAGTGTAACGGAGGCTTTCAAAGGTATGCTCAGTACGCTTGGTAACCGTACGGGGAGTGCAATAGCATAAGCATGCTTGACTGTGGGGCCTACAAGCCGAGCAGGGTCGAAAGACGGATATAGTGATCCGGTGGTTCTGCATGGAAGGGCCATCGCTCAAAGGATAAAAGGTACTCTGGGGATAACAGGCTGATCTCCCCCAAGAGCTCATATCGACGGGGAGGTTTGGCACCTCGATGTCGGCTCGTCACATCCTGGGGCTGGAGAAGGTCCCAAGGGTTCGGCTGTTCGCCGATTAAAGTGGCACGCGAGCTGGGTTCAGAACGTCGCGAGACAGTTCGGTCCCTATCTGTTGTGGGCGCCGGAGATCTGAGTGGGGCTGGCCTTAGTACGAGAGGACCGGGCTGGACCGGCCGCTGGTGAATCTGTTGTCCCGCCAGGGGCACTGCAGAGTAGCTATGCCGGGATCAGATAAGCGCTGAAAGCATCTAAGCGCGAAACTGGCCACAAGATGAGATCTCCATAGAGGGCCCCCGTAGACTACGGGGTCGATAGGCCGCAGGTGTAAAGCTGGCGACAGCAAAGCCGAGCAGGTACTAATTGCCCGATACTTTCAGCAGATAACATACGTTGCGCTCCACCGCCATCTGGGCGGCTTTTTCTTCCGGTCTTATGTCAAGATATTTAAAGAAACAAAACGGGAAGCTTAAATGCTTTCCTTCTGAAGAAATTCAGGTGCCTATATCGGCGGTGTCCACCTCTTCCCATTCCGAACAGAGAAGTTAAGCCCGCCAGAGCCGATGGTACTGCGGTAAAACGTGGGAGAGTAGGTCGGTGCCGGATCTTTTACGAGCCCCCTCCCCGAACGGGAGGGGGCTTTTTTTGTGACTTTGATTTGCGGTGGAACCTCAAAGCCGATGTCTAGGGATGCTCGTGCATGGACGCCCAGTTACAGAGGCCACGGAAGATTATCCATCTGCCGGTCGCTGGGGTAGTAAGTGGCGAAACAGGTGCTTATTCTATCGTATGAGCGCCATTCGGCGGAAGCCGGATAAATAGTTGTAAACTTCCGTTCTGTTAGCGCGTTCAACATCGGCCACAGCCAAAAAGAAAACCCCCAAAAGCATGGAGCCTTTGAGGGTTTAAAATCATTTTTTGGTTTTTGCTTTAAGCTACTTGGTTAAAATTTAGCCAATATTTATGCACGTAATTAATAAAATCGCCGGTTGCTTCTAAACCTATAGGTTTTACTACATAGCTGTTTGCGTTAAGCTGGTAGCTTTTTTCGATATCAGGTTTGCATTCGCTGGAACTTAAGATGACCACGGGTATTTTTTTTAGTTTTGGGTCGATTTTAAGGCGCTCTAAAATATCGAACCCAGATATGCCGGGGAGGTCCAAATCTAATAGGATAACGCTAGGTAGGCAAGCTTCTTCTGCTAGGTGAGTCAAAAAGGAAAAACCATCAGAAAATGTGAGCAACTTGGCGTCCAGGGCTAGCTCGTCAAATTTAAGCTTAAAAAAAAGCTGATAGTCCGGATTGTCCTCGACTAATAAAATCCTTTTCATCGTTAATTATAATAATGTTTTGGCAAACTAAAATAAAAAGTACTGCCCACGCCGGGTAAACTTTCGACCCATATTTTACCTTTATGGAGCGTAATAATGCGTTTTACGATAGCTAAACCCAAACCGGTGCCTTCGATATGATTAACGTCATCCAAGCGCTTAAAAAGTTCAAAAACCCGGTCGGCGTTTTTCATATCGAAGCCTTTGCCGTTATCAGTTACAGAATAGGTAACCTCATGATCTGTTTCTATGCCTTTTATTGCCACATCTACCGTTACGTTAGGTTTGCTGTATTTAACGGCATTGCTCATTAAATTGTTGAAAACCTGGTATAGCATAGTCCGCTCGGCCTGCACATCTGGCAGCGCACCCATGGAAAAATTGATGTTTTTATCTTGGTTTCCTATTTTGATGTTTTCAACAAGTTCGCTTATAATATTTCCGGTCGCTACGTAAGCAAGTTCTTTTTCTACGCGGCCAATTTTTGAATAATTCAACACATCTTGTATCAAGTCTTTCATCTTATCTGTATTAACGATGATTTGGTTGAGGGAACGTGCCATATCATCATCAATTTTATGCCGGTGGTATCGCATTAATATTTCGGCATAACCTTTTATGGAGGATAGAGGAGTCTTTAAATCGTGAGAAACGGTATAACTAAAGGTGTCTAGATATTCGTATGCGGTTTTCAATTCGGCATTTAATGCGCGTATTTCGTTGGTTTTATTAATTAAGATGCTATTCAGATCCTCACGCAGTTTTAGCGCGGCCGCAACCTCGTTATCGCTCCACTCTAAAGAAGTATGTTGTGATAAGGTGGTGAATTTTTCAAAACTTTTGCGCGGGTTTATGCGTTGTTTATCCCCATCCCATTCATGGGCCTTCTCAGGATTGCCACCCCAGTGTATGGTTTGGGATTGCTCTGGTTTAAACCAGATGATAAAATCGTTCATACTCTGAGACAAGCCAATCATCAAGATTCCGCACGCTTTTTTTGCGTAGCTTTTAGCAGGTGGATGTATTTTGGGTAAGTGCTGCGTGATATATAAAGAATCTGCCTGTAAATCTCGTACGCGATCGGCAATTTCGGAAATTTCTGTTTGCGAGGGGCTAATGCCTACGCTGTAAAACTGGTTTTCAAAGCAAATCGCCGCTCCGTGTGCTTCATTGATGTCTGTCAGCTTCGTATCAAACTGCGTAAGTCCGCGAAGAATGTCCCACCCGTTCATCACGTTTTTCACTAAGTCGCTCTCGTTACGGTAGTAACGCTCCAAAAGCTCTTTTTCACGTGCATCTTGTTTGAATTCTATCGCCGAGGAAAATAGGCTGCCAATGAATTTACAAGTATTTCTGAACGAGTAGCTGATGTATTTTGGTGTGTAATGATGGCAGGTAAACATGCCCCAAAGCTGCCCTTTATAAATAATAGAGATAGTTAAGGACGCTTGTACACCCATATTCCGCAAATACTCTAGATGTATTGGGCTTGATGACCTTAGGGTACTGTGCGTTAAATCTAAAGGAATGTTGTTTTCGTGGATGTTGTAAATTGGCTGATTATTAGCGTCTACATCCAAAATAATACGCACCTGGTTTAGCTTAAATAATTGCCGGGCCTGTGCCGGAATATCAGAGGCGGGAAAATGCAAGTCCATCATAGACTCTAAATCAGCCCGCTTGGACTCGGCAACCACTTTACCGTCCCAGTTTTGTTTAAACTGGTATATCATTACCCTATCGTAACCGGTAATATTTCTGATTTCGGTTACCGTTTGCCATAATAAGTCTTGAAAAGAGCCACTGCTTTGTATCCTAGCCAGTGCTTTGCCCATAATTAAATGCAATTCGTTCTCGGGCAGTAGGGTTTCGGCGGGTTCAAATTCTAGGGTGCAAACATTTGCTTGTTTGTTGATGATAATTTGCATCTGCCGGTTTAAAAAATCGACCTTGGTGCCGTTAATTGTCGCAAAATCGCCACTTCTTAAGCCTACTTTAACAATATCAATAACGTTTTCTGACGCTAAGTCGCCCAGGGAAATTTTCTGCTTGAAATCTATATCATATTTAGATTTTAAGTTTTCACTGATATACAAAACCTCGAAGTTTGTGGCATCAATTGCCAAAAGTTCTCCATGCGGCTGTATATGCCCAATAATATGGATGGGTTCTTTTTCGCAATTAGATAAATTAGGAGGAGTGTAAGTTTGGACGGGCGAATTTTTTAGCATTAAGCAAAGTAAGAATTTAAGAATGAATAAATTTGTTTTTTGTGAGATTGTTTTGTTACAAACCGTTCAGTTAGCCCGGAAATTCTAATTTTATGCTGGCCAAAATATCTTGTAACAAAAGCGTGCCGAAAACCTCTAATTGATAAACTGTCTTCCGAAATTGTTTGAATGGATAACGTAGAAAATATAAAAGTAGCGCTACAATCTATCAGTAGCAATAAGTTACGTGCCTTTTTAACGGCCTTAATTATTGCTATTGGGCTAATGGCCTTGGTTGGGATTTTAACTTCTATTGACGCCATTAAAGGCTCGCTAAATAACACTTTTGCCAGTATGGGCGCCAATTCTTTCACTATTCGTAACCGTGGCACAGGTATTAGAATTGGAGGGCAGGGAAACCGGCCGAAAAGATGGCCGGTAATTACCTACCAACAGGCGATGGACTTTAAAGAGCGGTTTGACTTATCAGCAACGGTATCTGTAAATACTTTTGCTTCTTTTGCGGCCACAGTAAAATATCAGAATGAGAAAACCAATCCGAACATTTCGGTTTTAGGTGCCGATGCGGCTTATGCTGCAACCGGAGGCTATAAGCTGGCTGAGGGAAGAAACTTTTCTAATAATGAAATGGAATTTGGCGCAAGTGTGGTGATTATAGGTGACGAGATTAAACAGAAGTTTTTTAAAACCTCAAGCGCTATTAATAAGGTAATTATTATAGGTACCAATAAGTTTAGGGTGATAGGCGTTTTTGCGCCCAAGGGATCCAGCATGGGCTTTGGCGGAGATAAAGTTTGCGTAATTCCGATTGTGCGGGGCCGCCAGGTTATGACCAGCAGCAACCCCACTTATACAATATCTGTAATGGTAAACGACCCTACTTTAATGGACTATGCAACCGGCGAAGCCACCGCTTTGATGCGCAAAGTGCGGAACTTGAGCGCACAAGAAGAGAATAATTTCGAGATTACCAAGAGCGATGCGATTGCAGAAACGTTAATTAGCAACCTGAAGTTTGTACAGGTGGCGGGCGTAGCCATTGGCTTAATTACCCTGATTGGCGCAGCCATTGCATTAATGAATATTATGATGGTTTCTGTAACCGAGCGTACGCGCGAAATAGGCGTCCGCAAAGCGATAGGGGCTAACCCATCGCTAATTAGGAAGCAGTTTTTGTACGAGGCCATTGTGATTTGTCTATTGGGAGGTTTTGTGGGTATTTTATTAGGCATTGTGATGGGCAATTTGCTGGCAATGGCTATGGGCGCTTCTTTCCTAATCCCATGGTTATGGATTTTTATAGGATTGATAGCGTGTATCACTACGGGCTTAATATCCGGGATTATTCCTGCATCTAAAGCCTCCAAACTGGATCCGGTAGAGGCTTTGAGGTATGAGTAGGCGCTTTACATATAAAAAACCTCGCCAAATCGGCAAGGTTTTCTAAAAAAATTTACTTTAAAGTTTAAAGCGACAAAATATCAACTATCTTAAACAAATCTTTATTGATCTCTACGTGGTGTTTTATGGCGTGGTCAAACGGTGTAAAAGCAATTTTGCCGTTTAGTAAACCCACCATTTCATTTCTGCGACCTTCCATTAAACTTTCTACCGCGGCAACACCCAATCGGCTGGCCAAAACCCTATCCATGCAGGTAGGTTTGCCTCCTCGCTGGATGTGGCCTAAAATAGAAACCCGGATATCGTAATGCGGAAAACGTTTTTTCAATTTTTCAGATATCTCCATTGCTCCGCCAGATTCGCCTTCGCCCTCTGCCACAATCAAAATTTTCGACATTTTATCTTGACGGCCAATCTCTAAACGGTGCATCACGGCTTCCATATCGGTTTTGGTTTCGGGGATAAAGATAGACTCGGCGCCAACGCCAATACCGCTTCTTAAGGCAATTAAACCGCAATCCCTGCCCATTACTTCTACCACAAACAAACGCGAGTGCGATTCTGCGGTATCTCTAATTCTATCGATAGCTTCAACCACATTATTAATTGAGGTATCGTAACCGATGGTAAAATCGGTGCCAAACAAATCATTGTCAATGGTGCCAGGCAAGCCTAAGATGGGGAAATCAAATTCTTCACCGAAAATCTTAGCGCCGGTAAAAGTACCATCGCCACCAATGGCTACCAAAGCATCAATATTTTGCGCTTTAAGTTGTTTGTATGCTTCTTGGCGACCTTCTTTGGTGCGGAATTCTGGGCTTCTGGCCGTTCTTAAAACCGTGCCCCCGCGTTGGATAATGTTGCCTACAGATTTACGGTCCATCGGAATAAATTCTCCTAAAATCATCCCTTCATAACCTCGGCGTATGCCTACAACTTCTAAATTATAATACAAGGCCGAGCGCACAACCGCACGGATAGCGGCGTTCATGCCGGGCGAGTCGCCACCAGAGGTAAAAACCCCAATTTTTTTTATTTCGCTCATGTTTTTATTTTTTGAATACCGCAAGTCCGCGATCCAAAAAGTCAACGTAGTTTTTTACATCTAAATTAAAAGCCTCTGGCGCTGTTAAAACTTGGCCGTCCCCATTTAGCAACACATAATAAGGTTGCGAATTGGTTTTAAACACCGAGGCCTGCAAATCGCTCCACTTGTTGCCAATGGTTTTAATTTTTTTGCCCGAGTATTCTGATAGGTGCTGTTCGTTTTCCGGAAGTTCTGTTTTATCGTCCACGTAAAGTGAAATCAGCACATAATCGTTCCGCAATCTTTTTAGCACTTCCGGATCGCTCCAAACAGAGGCTTCCATTTTACGGCAGTTTACGCAACTGTGGCCAGTGAAATCTAATAAAACCGGCTTATTTTGTTTTTTGGCGTAAGCTAAACCTTCCTCATAATCAAAAAAAGCGTTTAAGCCATAAGGCGCTTTAAATAGTCCGCTGTACTTTTTGTTAAGCTGCTCTTGCTCAATATTTGGCGAAGATAAAGTATTCGTGTATAAATCAAAATCTTGGGTAGTTTGTGGAGGTAGCCACGCGCTAATTGCTTTTAACGGCGCGCCCCATAAACCTGGAACCATGTATAAGGTAAAAGCAAAAGAAATAATGGCTAAAAACAAACGTGGAACGCTAATAAAGTCCAGTTTACTATCGTGCGAAAACTGCAATTTGCCCAACAGATAAAAGCCCAATAGCGCAAAAATCACAATCCACAGCACTAAAAATATCTCACGGTCAAAAAACTCCCAGTGGTAAGCCAAATCTACGTTTGATAAAAACTTGAGCGCCAAAGCCAGTTCAATAAATCCTAAAGAAACCTTCACGCTGTTAAGCCATCCGCCAGATTTTGGTAAAGATTTAAGTAGGGACGGAAACGCGGCAAAAAGTGTAAAAGGAATGGCCAAAGCTAAGGAGAAACCTAACATACCAACTGCAGGGCCCATGTACTGCCCCATGCTGGCGGCTTGCACCAATAAAGTGCCTATAATTGGGCCCGTACACGAGAAGGAAACCAAAGCCAAAGCAAATGCCATGAAAAACAATCCGCCTAGCCCTTTCGTATTCGATTTTTGATCTACATTATTGGCCCAAGCGCTGGGTAAAGTAATTTCAAAAGCGCCGAAGAAAGATATGGCAAAAACCACCAGCAACAAGAAAAACAGAAAGTTAAACACACCATTGCTCGCCAGCTCGTTTAAAGCATCGGACCCAAAGGCTAACGTAACGCCCATGCCCAAGCATACATATATTAAGATGATAAAGAAACCATAAAGACTGGCCTTGCGGATGGCTTCTGCCTTACTGCCTGCTTTTTTGGTGAAAAAACTCACGGTCAAAGGCAACATCGGAAATATACAGGGCATCAATAAAGCCAAAACACCGCCGATTAAGCCGGCTAAAAATATGGCCCAAAGTGATTGCTCTTCTGTGGATGCTAGCTCAACAACAGGTTTTTCATACTGTTTTGTTAAGGTATCTGTTTTGGATGATGAATCTGTTAAGGTAACTGGAGCAGTAGTTTGTGCCAAAGCGGTATCTGGATTGGCCGCGCCAGCGGCCGGCGTTGCGGAACTTGCTTTTTCCGGGCTGCTTTGTTGTGCGCTTGCACCCGCTTTTACATTTATGGAAAACGCTACTTCTTCGGGCGGTAAGCACTGTTCATCGTTACAAACCATAAACTCTAAAGTGCCTTTAACGGTGGTTTCTGCCTTGTTTAGCTTAATTTTTTGTTTAAAAACCGCGCTGTTCTCATGCCAGGAAATCTGCATGTTAAAGTTAGGGTCAAAAGCCGAAACAGGTTTGGGGCTTTCGCTGGTTTTGCCAACTAAAGTAAAATCGGGGCTTTTGGTAAAGCTGAAGCTTGTAGGTATGGGACCGCCTTCTCCAATATTTTGTGCGTACACATGCCACCCTGCATCAATTTTGGCGGTAATTACCAAATTGGCTTCTTTCTCATTCAAGGTTTCTGCGCCGAAACTCCATTTCACGGGTTTCAAAATCTGGGCTTGGGCACTTATTATTAAAATAAGGAATGCCAAAAAGGCTGTAAGCTTCTTCATGCTTTGGGTTTATTGTTCATCAAAAATAAAAGCGATTTCTTTTAACGCGTATTTGGCTAGCTTACCGTTTTGCGAAAGTAATAAGCAGCCATCGTTGTCCACACCTAAAATTTCGCCCTCCACTTGCTGGTTGGCAACCTTAAAGTATCGCTTTTGGTTTAAACCGAATAAGCGTTCTTGGTATTCGGCTTTTAAAAGTTCTTGGTTGCCAGCCTTTAGCTGCAAATATCTGCGTTCTATATCTTTACAAAGTTGCCCCAATAATTCAGGAAGCTCATAATTTTGGTGTAAGATTTTCGATATAGAGCTGGCCCTGCCATTGTTGCCGTTAAAATTTTGCTGGTTTACGTTTAAACCAATCCCCACAATACTCCACTTTAAATTGGCGCCGCTTAAACCGTTCTCGATTAAAATACCGCCTAGTTTTTGTTCCTGGTAATAAATATCGTTTGGCCACTTTATTTTGCATTGCTTGCCAATAATCCGTGCTAAACAATCGTTAATACCCAAAGAAACAGCAATATTTAACAGAAATTGTTGCGATATTTTTAAAAAATCAGGAAAAAAAAGGATGCTGAAAGTTAGGTTTTTTCCGGCTTCGCTATCCCAGCTATTGCCTTGCTGCCCTCTGCCGGCAAACTGATGGTCTGCCATTATTACAGTACCCTCTGCCGGTGGCGTGGAATTTGAAAGCTGATTCTTCAGATAAGTGTTGGTAGAGTTTACAGACGATAATTTTACCAAACTTTGTCCAACAAATAGTGTTAAAAATATGTTATTTTGCAATCTGTAATTAGATTAAAAATATAAAAAGCCAAAACTAAAATTTTTTGATGGTAAAAAGTAAAGCCACCTCTCAATCCACCAACCTCTCCGAAGCTGTAATTCACGGCATTCAGGAAAAAAAAGGAAACGACATTGTTAGATTAGATTTGAGAAATATCCACAGCTCTGTTGCTGATTATTTTGTGGTATGCCATGCTGAATCGTCAACGCAAATAAAAGCTATTGCCGATAGCGTAGAGGAAGAAGTTTATAAAGCCACAGGCCAATATCCTTTCAGAAAGGAAGGTTTGCAACATGCAGAATGGGTATTATTGGATTATTTGGATGTGGTAGTGCACATTTTTAAAACCGACAAACGCCAATTTTACGGAATTGAAGATTTGTGGGGCGATGCCGAGTT
This sequence comes from Pelobium manganitolerans, assembly GCF_003609575.1. Taxonomy (GTDB): domain Bacteria; phylum Bacteroidota; class Bacteroidia; order Sphingobacteriales; family Sphingobacteriaceae; genus Pseudopedobacter; species Pseudopedobacter manganitolerans. The sequence goes on from NZ_MBTA01000012.1 coordinate 12,119, forward strand.
TGAACATTATAAAAGCGCTTAACGCTTTTTAAAGAAAGATAATGAAAGAAAATACAAATAATAAAAGACCGTTAAAAAAGGTTCCGTCGAAGAAGATGATGCCTAAACCGCCAAAATTCAACATCATGTGGATTTATGGTGTGATTATTTTAGCCATTTTGGGCGTGCAGTTTTTCATGAGCAGCAACAACGCTCGTTTAATTACTTACCAAAAGTTTGAAAGCGACATGTTGAAACCGGGCGACGTGGAAAAACTGATAGCCTATAAGCAAGAGGATTTGGTAGTTGCCGAGGTTTATATTAAAAAAGATAAGCTTAACGAGGATAAGTATAAAGACCTAAAAAACCGGAATAATTTCTCTATTTCTGGCTCAAGTCCGCAATATTATTTTACCGATGGCTCTTTTGAATCGTTACAGGCACGTTTAAACGCGTCGCAAAAAGATTTTCCGGATGATGCCAAAGTGCCATTGAGTTTTGAGTCCCGTAGCAATCCGCTGTCATCCCTTTTTTGGTCCTTTATTGTGCCTATCGTAATTTTTGCATTGGTATGGATATTTATCATGCGCCGGATGAGTGGCGGTGCAGGTGGTGGTGCCGGTGGGCAGATATTCAACATCGGCAAATCACGCGCTACGCTTTTTGATAAAGAATCGCAGGTGAGCATTACATTTAGCGATGTAGCGGGGCTTGAGGAAGCGAAACAGGAAGTAATGGAGATTGTCGATTTCCTTAAAAACCCTAAAAAATACACCAATTTGGGCGGTAAAATCCCGAAAGGAGCATTATTGGTTGGCTCGCCCGGGACAGGTAAAACTTTAATGGCAAAAGCTGTTGCCGGCGAAGCGCAAGTGCCTTTCTTCTCGCTTTCCGGATCTGATTTTGTGGAGATGTTTGTGGGGGTAGGTGCATCGCGTGTGCGCGATTTGTTTAAGCAAGCCAAAGAAAAAGCACCTTGTATTATATTCATTGACGAGATTGATGCCATTGGCCGCGCCAGAGGAAAAAACAGCATGGTTGGCGGTAATGATGAGCGCGAAAACACTTTGAACCAACTTTTGGTAGAGATGGACGGTTTTGGTACCGACTCGGGAATTATCATCATGGCGGCAACTAACCGCCCGGATGTGTTGGATTCTGCTTTGTTGAGACCGGGCCGTTTTGACCGTCAGATTTCTATTGATAAGCCAGATTTAGTGGGGCGCGAGCAGATTTTTAAAGTGCACTTACAGCCGTTGAAGCTGGCAAAAGATGTAGATCCTAAGAAGCTATCGGCGCAAACGCCAGGATTTGCCGGAGCCGAAATTGCCAACGTGTGCAACGAGGCGGCGCTTATTGCGGCACGCAGAGATAAAGAGGCGGTGGATATGCAAGATTTCCAAGACGCGGTGGACCGTGTAATTGGAGGTTTAGAGAAAAAGAATAAAATTATCTCTCCGGAAGAAAAACGTATTGTGGCTTACCATGAGGCTGGCCACGCCATTGCCGGTTGGTTTTTAGAACATGCAGATCCTTTAGTGAAGGTAAGTATTGTACCGCGCGGTATCGCCGCTTTGGGTTACGCGCAGTATTTACCAAAAGAACAATTCTTGTACACCACAGAGCAACTGATAGATGGAATGTGTATGACTATGGGCGGCCGTGTGGCAGAAGACCTAACTTTCGGCAAAATTTCTACGGGTGCACAAAATGATTTGGAGCGTATAACCAAATTAGCTTATGCCATGATTACCATGTACGGTATGAGCGAAAAGGTGGGCAACGTTTCTTTTAACGATCAAGGCAATGAATATAGTTTTAATAGGCCTTACTCGGACCGTACCGCCGAATTAATTGATGAAGAAGTAAGGGCCTTAATTGCCAACATTTATCAGAAGACAAAAGACCTGCTAACCGAGAAACGCGAGGGTTTGGAAGCTTTAGCAGTAAAACTTCTGGAAAAAGAAATTTTATTCCAGAGCGATTTGGAAGAAATTTTAGGTAAACGCCCGTTTGATAACCGCACCACTTACGATGAGTTTGTGAACGGTAAAGAAGGCGGCGACCAGGGCATAATTGCAGAAAACATCCATCCCGAACCGGTTGGCGATAGCACCGAGCCATTAAAGACCGCCTCTACTGAGGTAGAATAATATAATTGAACCGAGCGTTGCTAAAAACAACGCTCGGTTTTGCATTTAAGAAACACCGCCAAAATTGATGCAGGATAACACCACCCCTAAAGAAAAACTTCTGAAAAAGATAAGGAAAGCGCTTTTAGAGAAACGCGAGAATCCTTATCCTAATTTAGAGGAGATGCCTTTATATCCGGAAACGGATGAAATGCTTGAGGTGATTTTTGCCGAAGAGTTGAGCAAAGTAAACGGTGTTTTTGTGTATTGCGAAAGTGAAATTCATTTTATAGAGAACGTTTTACAGCTGGCAGAAGAGCACAAATGGCGCAAAATTTATTGCTGGGAACCGGCTCTGCAAAAATTGTTACAAACCTACGGATATCCGTTTTATGCTACCGATAAAGATTTTGAGCAAGCCGAAGTAGGTTTTACTTTATGTGAAGCGTTGATAGCGCGCAACGGTTCTGTATTGGTAAGCAACGGCAACGCTGCGGGCAGGCGTTTAAGCATTTACCCGCACCAGCATGTGGTGGTGGCCTACGCATCGCAACTGGTGCTAGATTTAAAAAACGCTTTTAATCTGTTGAAAGAAAAGTACGGCAATAATTTACCCAGCATGTTATCTGTAATTACGGGTCCTAGCCGCACTGCGGATATCGAAAAAACTTTGGTTTTGGGCGCGCACGGGCCAAAAGAACTTTTTGTTTTTTTGTTGGATGATTTAGCGTAAGCTACAATAAAGGCAAAGTAAAGTAAAATGTTGAGCCTTGCCCCATCTCGCTTCTAACGCCGATGTTCCCGTTATGTTTACGGATAATTTCCGCAGCTATATATAGTCCTATCCCAAATCCCGGAAAGGTTTTTTCATTTTTGCCCTCTACCCTAAAAAAGCGCTCAAATATACGGGCTTGGTTTGCATGGCTTATTCCAATTCCGAAATCGGTGACAGAAACGCTGATTTCGTTATCGTTCACATCCAGATCAATAATGACGTCTAAAGATTCGGGCGAGTATTTAACGGCGTTGGTTAAAAAATTCACTAAAACTTGTCTAATCCCCTCCTCGTCGGCAATAATTTCTGAAGCGTTTGTTTCGCCCACGTAGTTGATTTTGTTATTGGGGTGGATGTGGCTAATCTCTGTTATTACCTCATTAATTAAATTAGATAAATTAAACTTCGATTTACGGGGCTGTAGGCGGCCTGTCTTTATTTTTGAAACATCCAGCAAATCAACCACTAAGGTGGTGAGGGTTTCCACCTGTTTGTGCATTACTTTTAAAGCGTTGTTTAAAAAAGCATCGTCGCTATTTTTATATTTTTGGCTAAGTAGCTGTGTGTACCCTTTAATAGAGGTAATTGGCGTTTTCAGCTCGTGGCTGGCCATACTTATAAAATAGTCTTTCTGCTCGTCAAGCGCCTTAATTTCTTGGATGTTGGTACTGGTGCCTACCCACATGGTGATATTTCCGTGCACATCTTTCAAGGCTTTACCGCGGCTTAACTGCCAGGCGTATTCCCCATCGTAACGCCTAAAGCGCTGTTCAGCTACATAATCTTCACCGGTTTGTACAGCTGCATTCCAAATTTTCACGCTATTTTCGCGGTCATCTGGGTGCACCATCAATAGCCAGCTGTCATCTTCTAAAATGCGCTCACTTAAACCTGTGAAGCGGTAAAACGCTTTGTTAAAGTAATTTATGCGTCCGTTTGCGTCGGCAGTCCATACAGATTGTGGCATTTCATTGGCTAAAAGCCTAAACGTTTGCTCGCGTTGCTGTAAAGCTTGCTGATGGTTTTTTTCGGCAGTAATATCTTTAATCGTTCCTAATAACTTTTCCGGATTTCCGTCGGCATCCCTAGAAAGCTTGCCCATCGCTTCAATCCACCTTACTTCTCCATCAGCTTTAAAAATGCGCGATTGATAATATAGCGTTCCTGTTTCAAAAACCTGGCGATGCGCTTCATCACGCTGGGCTTTATCATCTGGGTGCATCATGGTTAAAATATGTGCACGCGTTAAGTTTTCCCCGCGGTTTAAGCCAAATATGCTTAAATATTGTTCAGAAAAAGTAACCTTTTGGGTTTTATATTCATATTCATAAACGGCCAAGCCACTGGCATTTAATACAATATTAAGTTTCGATTCGCTTTCTTGGACCTTTTGCCGCGCTAAAACAGATGAGGTGATATCTGTGGCGGTAACTACAATATTAACTTGGTTGCTATAAACGTCTTTTACCGGTTCGTAAACAAAGTCTATAAAGAAGTCTTCCATTTTCCCATCGCGCGGAAGCGTAACCAATCTTTCTTTAGCTTCGAATTTTATTCCAGATGTGTAAACCTCGTCTAAAATAGCTTCTAAACCTTGGCCTTTTACTTCTGGCAATGCCTCAAATACCGGTTTATATAAAGCTTCTTCCGCCGTTTTGCCCCACAGTTCCAACATCCGCTGGTTAGCAATGTCTATCACTTTATCTTCGCCAACCAAAACGCACACGGCTATAGGCGCATGCATAATATTGTTGTGGAAGCGTTGGTTTAGGCGCTCCAACTCCTTACGCGCTAACACTTCTTTGGTGGTTTCAACGCATGATGTAAATATGCCGGCAATTTTTCCGTCCTCATCTACAATTGGACTGTAGCTAAAAGTCCAGTAAATGTCTTCAATTTGGCCGTTTCTGTAAAAGGGGATGAGTTGGTTTTCGCTCCAGGTAGCTTCGCCGGTTTGCAATACTTGGTCCATCATGGGCTTAATAATATCCCAAATTTCTGCCCAGGCTACTTCTCCTTTTTCGCCTATGATGTGCGGATGCTTTCCATTAACGCCTAAGCTGGAACGGTATGCGTCGTTATAAAAACAACGTAACTCATCGCCCCAAAACAAAAATTTAGGGAATTTGGAGTTTAGGATGATACTGAGGGATGTTTTTAAACTTTGAGGCCAATCTTCAGGTTTGCCTAAAGGGTTGTTGCTCCAATCTTTATCGCGAATGAGCTGCCCCATTTCGCCGCGTGATGATAGAAAGTTTAACTCGTGCATGCGGACTGAGCGCTTTTTATGTTTTTGACCTGTATAATGCCTCTCAAAGGTAGATGTTTCAATGATAAATATCCATTAAAAATTTGCAATTAAAATTTGAAAGCTTAGCTTTGGCCTATTAATTTTTATACAATGAATTTAACAAGCACATCTACTACATATACCACCACGCTTTCGCGTATGGGAAGGTAGTATCTGCTTTAACAAAAATGATATTCTGCGCCTTCCGATATTTCCGGGAGGCGTTTTTTTTTAATGTAGCGAAATGAAAGTCTTAAAATTTGGCGGAACATCCGTAGGTTCCGTAGACGCTTTAAAAGCTTTAACAGCGGTGGTACAGGCAGAACTGGCGCAAAAAGAAGAAATTATTGTGGTGGTATCTGCCATGGGTGGTGTAACCAATCAGTTGTTGCGCATGGCAGAAGCCGCCATTGAAGGCGAGGATTTTAGTGCCGAGCTGGCCGCTTTAGAGAAACGCCATTTTACCGTAGTGAAAGAACTGGTTGATTTGCAGCAACAAAGCCATGTAATCACCAAATTAAAACTGTATTTCCAAGCTTTAGAGGATATTTTAAACGGCGTTGCGGCTTTAAAAGAATTAAGCCCTAAAACTAAAGATGCCGTTTTAAGCTTTGGCGAAAAGGCTTCTGCATTTATGCTAAGCCGTATTTTACAAAGTACCGGGGCAGAGACCGAGTTTTTAGACGCTACATCCATAATTAAAACCGACAGCGCTTTTGGCAACGCTAAGGTAGATACCGAGCAGACGAACCTTCTAGTGCATGATTATTTTACCGCACAAAAAGGCAAGCTGGTGGTTGTCACTGGCTTTATCGGCAGCAACAACCTTAACCAGATTACAACTTTAGGTCGCGGTGGCAGTGATTATACCGCAGCCATTATCGGTGCGGCTTTAAACGTAGCGCAGATAGAAATTTGGACAGATGTTAACGGGATGATGACTGCCGACCCGCGCCGGGTGAAAAAAGCTTTTTCAATGGATGAGCTTTCATACACCGAAGCTATGGAACTTTCTTTCTTCGGTGCCAAGGTAATTTACCCGCCTACTATGGTTCCGGCATTTTTAAAGGCCATCCCAATTGTCATCAAAAACACTTTTGAGCCAGGCTTTGAAGGCACTTACATCCGCCACGGCTTAAAACGTTCTTCAACCGTAATTAGGGGCATTTCTTCTGTAGATGATATTAGCATTTTAAATGTGCAGGGGAGCGGTATGGTAGGCAAGGCCGGTTTTAGCGGGCGCTTGTTCTCGTTGCTATCGCGCGAGCAGGTAAACGTAATTTTAATTACACAATCGTCTTCAGAACACTCTATTACATTTGCGGTAAACCCTGCCGATGCACGCAAGGCAAAGGCTTTGATTGAACTAGAGTTTGAGCTGGAGCTGATGGCAGGTAAGCTGGAGCCGGTTAGCATAGAAACAGATTTATCTGTACTGGCCATTGTTGGCGAAAACATGAAGAAGACTCCGGGTATTTCTGGTAAACTATTTAATGCTTTGGGACGCAACGGGGTTAATGTAGTTGCCATAGCGCAAGGTTCGTCAGAATATAATATCTCGGTAATTATCCCGCATTCCGATTTAACAAAGGCTTTAAATGCCGTGCACGATGCGTTTTTTGCAGAGCTACAAAAGACTTTAAACGTATTTGTGGTGGGTGTTGGAAACATCGGCCGCGAATTGCTGAGCCAAATTAATGGGCACAAAGAGTATTTGGCCAAAAACAACCTCATCAACATTAAAATATTGGGATTAATTAATACCAGAAAAATGTTGATTGATACCGAGGGGATAGATTTAGATAATTATCAACAGGCTTTAAACGCATCAAACCTTGAAGCAGATTTGCCAAAATTTGTAGAGGCAATGAAAGCGTTAAACTTACCTAACTGTGTGATGGTTGATAATACAGCCAGCCCAACGCCGTCGCAATATTACAAAGAGGCTTTTGAAGCCAATATTTCTGTAGTTACCTGCAATAAAATTGCTAATTCTGGCGCTTATGCAGTATTTGCCGATTTAAAAGAAACGGCACAAAAACACGGCGTTGATTTTTATTACGAAACAAATGTGGGTGCGGGATTGCCGATTATCAAAACTTTAAATGATTTGATTATCAGCGGTGATAAAATTACGCGCATAGAAGCGATTGTATCTGGCACCATTTCTTTCATTTTCAACAACTTTAAGGGCGAGGCCAATTTCCATGATGTGGTAAAAATGGCACAAGAAAAAGGGTATACCGAGCCGGATCCTCGCGATGATTTAGGCGGGGTAGATTTTATGCGTAAAATGTTAATTTTGGCGCGCAATGCCGGTTTCCAAATAGAAGCTGCGGATGTTGAGCTGGGCGCAATAATTCCCGAAAGTTGTGCGAAAGCACCAAGCGTTGAAGCTTTTTATCAGGAGCTGAAAAACCATAACGAGTATTTTGAGCAGCTGAAAAAGGACGCAGAACGCAACGGACAGGTATTGCGCTATATTGGCAAGTTAGAGGACGGCAAGGTGAGCATTGGGATGCAGGCTGTTGGGCCAGATCATCCTTTTTACAGCCTTTCTGGCAGTGATAACATTATTGCCTTTACCACCGAGCGTTATAACGAAACGCAAATGGTAGTAAAAGGGCCAGGTGCGGGCGCAGCGGTTACGGCGGCAGGCGTATTTGCAGATTTAGTGAAGGTGGGAGCTAAAGCGTAGGTGGAGCAAGGAGTAAAGAGTAAGGATGAAGGAGTAAAGAATAAGGACAAAGGATAAAAGAACAAGGAGTAAGGAACAAAGTCAAAAGAAATTCAATCCTTCAAAATTCACTCCTTCTTCATTTGATAAAGCTAGTCGCTCCTTCAAAATTCAATCATTCACAATTAAAAATGAAAGAATCTATAAAAGTTTTTGCCCCGGCAACGGTAGCCAATGTGGTTTGCGGCTTTGATATTTTAGGTTTTGCCGTAAATGAGCCTGGCGACGAGCTATTGATGAAAAGCGCTACAAAACCGGGGGTGCGCATTATTTCTATTGAAGGCGATGAAGGTAAACTGCCTTTAGATCCGCAAAAAAACACGGTAAGTGCCAGCGTAATCAGTTTGTTGCGCCACCTGCGCCGAGATGATGTAGGTTTAGAAATTTCATTGACCAAAAAAATGCCGATGGGCAGCGGTTTAGGTTCCAGCTCGGCGAGTGCCGTAGCCGGGTTGTTTGCCGCTAATGAACTTTTGGGCAGCCCGCTAAGCAAGATGGAACTTTTGCCTTTTGCCATGGAGGGAGAGGCATTAGCTTGTGGCCACGGCCATGCGGATAACGTTGCTCCGGCGCTTTTTGGCGGTTTTACGCTGATCAAAAGTTACGAACCTTTAGAGGTAATTGCCCTGCCGGTGCCTAAGCTGTTTTGTGCTTTGTTATATCCGCACGTAGACGTGCCAACCAGAGACGCAAGGCAAATTATCCGCTCAAAAGTGCTGTTGAAAGACGCAGTAACGCAGTGGGGAAACATAGCCGGTTTAGTGAGTGCGCTGTATACCAACGATTACGGTTTGTTGGGTCGGAGTTTAAAAGATGTTATTGTGGAGCCTATCCGTTCCATTTTAATTCCGGAATTTGATTATATGAAAGCTTACGCCATGGAAAACGGGGCTTTGGGTTTCGGTATTTCCGGATCGGGGCCAACCGTGTTTTCGCTTTACCATTCGGTAGATGACGCGCAAAAAGTATTAACCAGCCTTCAAAAACATTTGGCCGACAAAGGCATCAAAAGCAATATTTATTTATCAGAAATTAACGAAACTGGACCGACAGTGATTTAGTTTGTTCGGTTTTGGTTTGTCCGTTTGACCGATTTCTCATTCGCTGCGGACTAACTAACAACTGACACCTAACAACCGAAACATGAAACTTTACTCTACAAACAACCATAATTTAGCCGTTGATTTAGAAACTGCTGTTTTCAATAGCCTTCCGGCAGATAAAGGTCTTTACATGCCCAATGTATTGCCTAAGTTAGATGATGCAGTAATTGCCGGATGGGATAAAAAATCGCTACAGGAAATTGCTTTTGATTTGGCCTATGCGTTGTTAAAAGATGATATTTCTGCCCAAGATTTACGTGCAATTATAAATGACGCTGCAAATTTTGATGCGCCTTTGGTGCCTCTACAGGATGATACCTACATATTAGAGCTGTTTCACGGCCCTTCATTAGCGTTTAAAGATTTTGGCGGGCGTTTTATGAGCCGTATTATGGCGCATTTCCTTAAAAAGGAGCAAAAGGAAATCCGCATTTTGGTAGCTACTTCTGGCGATACCGGAGGCGCCGTAGCTTTAGGCTTTTTAGATGTGCCGGGCATTAAAGTAACCATTCTGTATCCGAAAGGAAAAGTTAGCCCTATACAGGAATTGCAGCTTACTACCAACGGCAACAACATTGAAGCTATTGCTGTTGATGGCACTTTTGATGATTGCCAAGCCCTGGTTAAAAAAGCCTTTCATGATCCCGAGCTGAATGAGAAGTTCAACCTTACTTCGGCAAATTCCATAAATATCAGCCGTTTAATTCCGCAGATGTTTTACTATGCAAACAGTTATGCGCGTTTGAAAAACGATTATGAGGATATAATTTTCGTAACTCCAAGTGGCAACTTCGGCAATATTGCGGCCGGCATAATGGCTTATAAAATGGGTTTACCTGTAAAGCGTTTTATTGCCGCTACCAACAGCAATGATATCGTGCCGCAGTATTTAACCAGCGGAAACTATCAGCCAAGACCATCTGTGCAAACCTTAGCTAATGCTATGGACGTTGGCGACCCGAGCAATTTTGTACGTATTATGGACATGTTTGGGAAAGATTTGGATGCGCTTAAGCAAATGGTGGGCGCCTACGCCTATAATGACGAGCAGATAAAAACTGCTATTTCTGAAGTTTACAATCGCAAAAAATATGTGCTTTGTCCGCACACCGCAACCGGATATTTAGCTGTGAAAGACATCAAAGCTGATGACGAACAAAACAAAGACAAAGCGGCTTACGTGATTTTATCTACTGCACATCCGTGTAAATTTCCGGATGTTTTTGGCGAATTAGGCATTAATTACGAAGAACCAGAACAAGTAAAAGCGCTTTATCAAAAAGAAAAGCAGGTAAAACAGATGGGCAAAAGCTTTGAAGAGTTTAAAGCTTTTCTGATAAATGAATAATCGCGGGAACAACGGTTCGGTAATATTTTAAAAAGTAAAATGCGGTTGTTAAATCAGGATTAATAAACGCCGTAGCAAGTTCAGCTCATTTTTAATATCTTACCAAAACCGCGTAGGTTGTAGTATTTTAAGCTTGTTATTAAGAGTTAAGCCAAGCATAATCTCCTGGGTTCCGTCAGAAACTGTGTTCAATTGCGAACGGGTAAAGTCATAAGCGTAGCTGATGTGTAAAAGCGAAGAGATGTTAAAGCCCAGTATGCCCGAGTAAACTTTGGCGCTTCTGTAGCTGCCTCCAACCCAAAATTTATCTTTAAAAGCTAGCTTGGCGTTAAAATCTACAGATAGCGGAGCAGGCTGAGCCATTTTCGCCATTAATGACGGAATTAGCGAGATGTTATCTGTTAACCAAAATTTATAGCCGGCGGTAGCGAAATAATGCGGTACGGTTTTACGGTTTGTGAAATTATCATTTCCGTGTATTGTTGTTTTTTGCGGCAAAAGTTGTTGTACAGAGGCGCCTATAAAGTAATTATAATCATACATCCAAAACCCTATGTTTAAGTCTGGCGCTATTTTGCCACTTTGCGCAGCCACAAGAGCAGGATCGTCATCATTTTCAGGATCTAAAGTGGTGGCGTTTAGGCCTGTTTTTAAGAATCCAATACCTATACCCAAAGCAATGTTTATCCGCGAAGACAAGCCCATATGGTAAGCGTAAGTTAAGCTTCCCGAGATTTGTTTAAGCTGACCGGCTTTGTCATCCATAAATATAAAACCCAAACCATGATGAGGCTCAGAAGCCGCGTAGTCTTCGCGATAGTTATGCACATACATTCCTGTCCCCGTCATGTTGAAAGAAGTAGCGGTAGTTTTTTCATCTTTTTTGCCCAAAGGGAAATGCAGGCTTAAGTAATTTGTTTCAGGACTGCCATCTAAACCTTTCCACTGTTGTCGGTGCGATGCTTTTACATCAATGTAATTCTCTATCCCCGCCAACGCCGGGTTAACGATGTAATTATTTAAAATATATTGGGTAAACTGCGGTTTTTGTTGGGCAGCGGCGAATTTAAAAGGTGTAACTGCAAAAGCAAGGCTAAGCCAAAAAAGAAAGCGCGCTATTTCCTTCATCTTACGATAGTTACAGATCCAGAATATTTAAGCGTTTTTTCTGGGATATTGATGATGTAGTAATATGCCCCTTCGGGTAAATCTTGGTTGCCTTTTTTGCCGTTCCAGCCCTGTGTATAAATACCTTGGTAAACAATATCGCCATAACGGTTATATAATGTGAGCATAGGCGAAGGATAGCTTTCTAGATACTTAATATTCCATGTGTCATTTATCCCGTCTCCGTTTGGCGTAAAAACATTCGGGATTTGTGGCGTTTGCAACACTCTTACCGTTACACTGTCTGTTGTGCTGCAACCAAATTGGTTAGTCACAATCAGGTGGTAGGTGGTGTTTTGTGAGGGCGACGCTACGGGGTTTAAGATAGTTGAGGCACTAAGCCCTTCTTGGGGAAACCAGGCATAGCTTAAGCCGCTTCCAGAAACTAAAGGATTTAATGCGACGGATCCGCCTACTAAAATAGTTTCTTCGCGGTTTAAATTGATTTTTGGATTAGCGAAAACCTGAATAGTTTGCTGAAGCGCTTTTTTACAGCCATTGCTACTTACAAATTCGTAGTTAATGGTATGTATGCCTTCTCCGGCCACAGCTGGCGAGAATACACCGTCGCTACTAACCCCGTTACCAGAAAAAATCGCTTTTCCGGGTAAGCCGTTGTTCTCTTTCGCTTGGCTAATTAAAAAGGGGGCATCATTAATACAAACAGCCGGTATGCTGTCAAAAGCAATCTGAGGCGCAGCTTTCAAAATAATTGTTTTTTCCTGCACATCCGCGCAGCTCTGGCCCGAGTAAACAACCATTCGCACTTTAACCGTTTTACTTAGCGGTGTAAAAAACTCCGGATAAAAATGGGTGTACACTCTTTTGGATCCGCTTCCTCTCAATTCGGGATATTCATCGCTTTCTTTTTGGTCGGGACGGTTGTCGTAATCAAAATACCAGTCTATTTTAGTAATCTCACCAAAATCAACAGAAGCCAAATCTTTAAACCGTATACCTGCGTCAACACAAAGATTATCCTCGTTCACAAGCTCAAAATCAGCTTTAGGTATGCTTCCGTTTACCGTAAATGCTTTTTCAATCACGGTGGCGCATCCGGTAAGTGCGGACCTAACTGTAAGTTTTACTTGATAAGTTTTTGCTTGATGATAGAGGTGTGTGCCATCTTTTTCGGTGGAAAAATTTTTTGTTCCAGAAGCAGGATCTCCAAAATCCCACAAATAAGTGAGGTTGCTACCGTCTGCAATAGTAGAGTTGTTGACGAAAGTTGCAGATGCATCTTTAAGGCAAATATCGGGAGTTTGAAAATTGGCTATGGGCGTTGGGCCTACAACAACTTTAATCACGTTGCTTTTGCTTGTAGAGTCACATGCAGATATTACAACTCGGCGATAAGAAACGGAGCTTTGGCTTTGTGGCGGATCATAATCAATTGTAGTTGCACCCGGGATATTGTTAAAAGTTGTCCCGTCGGGTGACGATTGCCATTGATATTGGTAAGCGCCATTTCCGCCCGATGGCGTGCTTCCTTTGATAAGTTCGGCGTCGCCGGTATCGCAAAAAACGGTTTTTGCAAGTGCTATTGAATTTGAGGAAACTGCCGGCGTGGCGATGATTTTAATGTCTTCTTGGGTGGTACTTTCTCCATCGTAATTGCCGCCTGGCACAGGGCTGTTATTGGCTTCATACGATGTTTTTGCTGATCCGAAAGCATCTGTTTTCGCGGTAATAAGCCGTTGAGGGTCTGACGCCGTTCTTGTAGGGTCAAGATATAAAGCCTGCGCGCTAGCGTTCAGTATGCCTAAAGACGCAGCACAATTTACTGTGAATTTTAATTTTAAAGTTAATGTGTCTCCCGAAGGAATGTTAAACGGGCCGGTGCGAATGTTGAGTTTCCCGTGGGATACTTCAAATATGCTGCCCGGGTTAGTAACTTTAGTCTCTCCGGTTATGGTAGCCGAAATGCTATCACAAAGAAGATATTGCGAAAATAAACCCTCTACCATTACACCGCCTGCATTTCCCACGTTCTGGGCATTATAAACTTGGACAGTGTATTCTACCTTGCTGCCTTTAAAAACATTGCCGGCGGGACTTTGGCTCTTTAAAGTAGTGTGTAATATGGGATAACACGAAGCCCCGCCACTTTGCAAATACGCGGGTAAGTCGGCTATATTATAACGGATGCTCTGGCCATTTGTGCCGTCTTGGGCGCCATGTTTCTCGCCCGAGTTTTCCGGGGTGCTTCCGGCTTTGCCACCCAATATATTTATGGAAACTTTGGCTGTTTGCGGCATCGAAAAGAATACGAGTCCGCCACCTCCGCCGCCGCCAGTTCCATGTTTATTTCCCTGCTTATCAGTCGGGGTGTCTCCGCCGTTTCCGCCCTTGGCCTCAATAGTTAAGGTAGATGAAGTATCCGGATTGGAAACTTTAAGGAACACCGTTCCGCCGGCGCCGCCACCTCCGGCACCGTCTGGTGCCGATCCTACGGCACCTATCTCCCCGTTTCCGCCGTTGGCCAGCACAATTCCGCTACCGGTTATGCTGCCTACATTGATCAGTACTAAGCCGCCACCAACGCCCCCTTTTACACCACTAAGCGAATTGTTGGCATCTCCGCCACCACCACCGCCGCCCATAATCAAGCGTTTCAGATCAGGCGTGTTTTGATAAGTGGTAGAACCTGGCCTGCCCCCGTTCGGGAAATCGCTGCCCATTGTACTTACGCCGTTGCCGCCCACACCGCCGTAACCTCCATTTCCGCCGCCTCCGCCACCGGCATTATGGTCATTTCCTCCACCACCACCATTTGCGGGTGCGCCCTTTCCGAAAGCCCCTCTTGGTAAACCTTCTTCTGGCAACGTAACTTCGTTATAGCCGTCCCACATAAACTTGGGCGTTCCCGCAATACCTTCTCCTTTGCCCGAAGCTTGTGTCGAGCTAGAAGAAACCGCGTAGATATTAGCGACGTTATTACCCGAATTGGCCTTAAGTCCATATCCTCCCCTAAATCCCTTAGAAGAAGCATCTATTTTACGGCCATTAAAGTTCATGCTTCCCGAAACATCAAAAGCCACAATACCGCCTACAGACCCGTTAAAAGGCGGTGTGGAAATGTTTGATGTAAGCAACAGATTAGAATATTGAGGCACCCTTACAATTTGAAAAGTTCTTTTCCCCCTGTACGCGTCGCCCGGTTGGTTAACATAAGCGTGAACGGTGCCTTTATTTAAGCCTGCGGCCCTAAAATTAAGATTGCCTCCCGTTAATGGGACATCATTAGTGGCAATGGCATATTCAAAATATCCTGTATTATTTATGTATTTATAACCGGTGCCTCCTAAGCCGTCTGGCCCAGAATTAGGGATGCCCGCACCGTAGGTTATGGTGTTATCGTAATTTATCTGCGCATCTTGCATTTGGATGATGAGCACCATATCTCCTGCTTTAATCTGCTGACTGCCAAAGCTATTATTATAGGCGTCTGTTGCCGGCACCGCTAATAAAGTTACCGATCTACCGCCCTCTGGGATAGAAGCCTTGGCCGCTGGCGGGTAATAGGTGTTAACAGCGGAAGCTGCATTTGCAGCACCGTCTAAACCCGGTGTGCCACATATTTGCGCATAGCTTAAGCTTACTGCCAAAAAATTAAAAGCTGTTATTAAAGCAGATTTTATCATTTATTTAAGCATAGATGTTTCTATGCAGATAGGTGCAATTGGTGATTTTTTAAATATAAATGATTTGTGTTGGCATTTGATGAAAATAAAGCTAAATTATTTTCGCTCGCAGGGAAATTTGTAAAAAGAAATAGCACACGCCTTCTTTTGAAAGTTTTAGAATACTAAGTTTGGACGCTTGTTTAAGGAATGCCGTTAAGAATGATTGCCCATAAGCACATAAGAAATGTGGCAAAGCAGTGTATTAACGAAGGAAAGTGTAATCCAGCTAATTATTCAGATGCTTTTTAGGATGACGGTTTTGCGCAAATTTAAAAGCCTACTGTTGGTTTTACCCTGCTATGCGGAAAGCCGAAATATTTCTTAAATGCAATGCTAAAGTTGTTTTGATGAGAAAAGCCAACCATAGTAGCCACTTCACTTATCGCTAATTTCTCATCGCACAAAAGTTGTCGGGCTTTCTCCATGCGTAAACGCGTAATGTACTCATAAACGGTTGAGCCGAAATAGGTTTTGAAGCCTTTGCGGAGCTTAAATTCATTTAAACCTATCTCCCGCGATAAATCCTTCTGATTAGGCGGAACAGCGAACCGTCTTTTTAGCAACGCGCTCGCTTTTTCAAGTTTAATAATGTCATGGTCATTGCCAAAGTCTTTTTCTAGCTGTTGACTGCGGTAAGTTGCTTTTAGCTGGCAGTACAGTAACTCCAATAGCAGATCCTCTAACAGTTTGCGTCCGTTTTTTTTGGTGTTGTTGAAGTTGGAGAGTAGGTTTAAAATACGTTGTTTTTCTGGGCTCAGCAATATGTTACTCAAGCTATCTAGCGGTTGCGCGCCAGCTTCAATTAGTTAATTGGAAACCCTATGATGCTTTGGAGATTACCGCGGGTGGCCGGTATGATTTTATAGTAAATTACGGCTGGCGTTTAGACCCTTTTCTTGCGGTCCAGTATAAAGTTGCGCCTTTTTTAACCGCCAAAGCGGCGTACAGTACCGGCTTTAAAGCTCCGGATATGCGCAAGCTTTATCAGGTTTCGTTTAACCCGGCTTATAATTACATGATGGTGGGCAGCGCAGTACTGCGCAATACGATTAATCAACTCCGCGAAAGCGGCCAAGTGAGCCAGTACGAGTTGGAGCCAGTTTACAACGAGATAAAAGGGCTTTCACTTAATGCAGAGATGAGCAAATCATACAATGCCAGCCTCATCTTTGAAAACCTAGCACAAAATATCCGCGTTGAGGGCGGTATCTTTTATCATGATATTGTGAACCAAATTAACCCCGTGCTGGTTGGAAAAGATATACAAGGCAGATTTATATATGCTTACCGCAATTTTGCGCGTGCTTTTTATAAAGGGGCCGAGCTTTCTTTCAGTCTTAAAGCTACGGATCAACTTCAGCTAAGTGGCGGATACCAATATCTGGAAGCAAAAGACCAAAGCGTGGCTGATGAAATCCGCGAAGGCGGAAAATACGGTATGCCGCTGTTTGATCCAAGTACGGGATACGTAAATTACAGTCCGTCGCCATCAGATTATTGGGGCATCGAAAACCGCTCGGTGCATATGTTTAGCGGACGTGTTTTTTATACTTTTCCGGCGCCAAAACTTACGGCGAATGTGCGTGTAAGCTACCGTGGCAAATATCCTTTTAGCGACAAAAACAATAACGGTTATTTAGATAGGTTTGACACTTTTGTGCGCGGGCATTATCTGCTAAATGCAGGTCTGGAAAAAAAGCTTCCCAAACAAAATTTGTCCCTAAGGTTCACGGCAGAGAACTTACTGAATTTTGTAGATCAAAAAGTGCCGTCGCAGCCGGGTAGGTTATTTTTTGTGGGGATGACTTATCGTTTAAACAATAAGCTATGATGAGTGTTTTAAACACTAAAACTCGATTTGTTGTTGTTTTTACGATACTGGCCTGCCTAACACTAAGTTTAGCGAATTGTGCTAAAAGTGGTAATAAAGCCGACAAGCCCGATGTGGAGAAAGAAGATACACGACCTTTAAGACAACGCTATTCCACCGCACCGCAAAATTGGCCTAAAGCAAATTGGTACCAAGGTGTTAAACAAACGGAGCTAGCTGTTTTCATATCTAACCCTAAGCCCGCCAGTGAAGAAATGCTGGTGCTGGGCAAAGCCCTGTTTTTTGATAACCGCTTAGGCAACCGTAACAATTCTTGCGCATCATGCCATGTACCAGCAAACTACTGGACAGATAAAGCCATTGTAGCAGCCGGGGGAGGCAACAGAAATTCGCCCAACATCCAAAATTCGTGGTATTTAAATGGGAATTTAATGTTAGATGGGCGGGCGGCAACATCCGCTCAGCAAATTACTTTGGCAATAGAATCGCCACACGAAATGGCCGGCAAGGTTTCGGATCTGCCAAAACGCTTAAAGGCAATTGTGGGCTATAAGCCGATGTTTGTTGCGGCTTATGGAAACGAAGACATTACGGAAGAAAAGATTTTAAATGCCATAGCGGCGTTTTCTAATAGTATTGAGAGCGGTAAAACTGCGTTTGATGATTTCGTTGAGGGCGATTACGCGGCTTTAAGTGACGAGCAGATTGAAGGGATGCATCTTTTTCGCACTAAAGCGGGATGCATTAATTGTCATAACGGGCCGTTTTTTACCGATTTAGAGTATCATAACTTGGGTTATTCTTTGGATTTTGACGGGCAGTACGACTACGGACGTGCAAATTTTACAGATAAAGCCATTGATAGGGGAAAGTTTAGGACGCCAGGCTTGCGCAACGTTTCTTATACCGCACCTTATTTGCATAACGGAACTGTAGCATCTTTAGATGAGATGGTAGATTTATTGATAGATTCTTTGCCTCAGTTGCAAGGGCAAAAAATAGCTGGAACCTTATCGCCACATATTAAAAAGCTTAACCTAAGTTACGATGAACGCAACGCATTATTAGCTTTTTTGGGAAGTTTGAACAGTAGTCGGCCAGGCGTTCAACCTCCGGTATTGCCTCAGTAAACAGAGACTGTTAAAAATAAACCCGCCAATTTCAATCATTTGGTGGGTTATTTTTTGCATTATCTAGTTGGATAATTACGCACTCGCGCTGTTTAACAGTGCTAAATCTTCTGTGTCTAATTTCAGTTTTGGTGCATCAAATAAAGTTTGTAACTGTTGCTGGCTTGTTGCGCTAACAATTGGCGCTCCAATGTTTGGCTGGGCTAAAAGCCAAGCTAAGGCGACCGTGGCCTGCTTACTGCTGTGTTTTGTAGCTACTTTATCCAAAGCGTCTAATACGGCAAAGCCTTTATCGTTTAAATATTTTTTTGAACCGGCGCCGCGTACACTTTTTCCAAAATCGGCTTCGCTGCGGTATTTCCCGGTTAAAAATCCTGATGCTAGTGCCCAATAAGGGAAAACACTGAGCTTGTGTTTTTCAACCAAAGGCAAGTAATCTTTTTCGTAATTGGCACGCTCAACCAGGTTGTAATGAGGCTGTAAGGCCACATACTTTGGAAGATTGTTTTTCTCGGCAACATCAAAAGACGCCACCAGCCTTTCTGGAGATAGGTTAGACGCCGCAATGTAACGTACTTTTCCTGCTTTTATAATTTCGTCATATGCAGACAGCGTTTCTTCAACAGGCGTTTTATTATCATCAAAATGTGTGTAATATAAATCAATATAGTCTGTTTGCAGGCGCTGTAAACTTTCATCTACAGATTTTAAGATATGCTTTTTGCTGATATCGAAGCCGTGTTGTTTAGTTTCTGAGCCGACTTTTGTGGCTATCACCATATCTTTGCGGTTGCCTCTTTGTTTTAGCCAGTTGCCAATGATGGTTTCAGATTGGCCACCTTTTCCGTTCACCCACCAAGAGTAGGTGTCGGCAGTATCAATAAAGTTAAATCCAGCATCTGTAAATGCATCCAAAATTTCAAAAGATTGCTGTTCATTTAAAGTCCATCCAAATACATTGCCCCCAAAATTGATGCGGCCAATCTTTAAATCGGTGTTGTTAATCTGTATTTTCTCCATTTTTTCAAAAATATGTTTCGTAATGTTTTGCTTCTTAAAGCTAACCTTTATCCGTGCACCATAATAGCACCAAAAGTTGATATTCTTTTGCTGAAACGATAGATATAACCTTTAGGCAGCAATTAGGAGACGGTGGCGTATTAAGAAGTTGAGGCTTGGATAAGCGAAATTATCGATAGCTTTTCTCAGGTTTTTGGTGGTCCCGGCGAGAATCGAACTCACATCTAAAGTTTAGGAAACTTCCTTGCCTGCAATCTTCCCCTCCGCACGGCATTCAGTCAGGCTAACATTGGATTAAATGATGATTTTGCTTTTCAAATATCGTCGTCCCGCAGCGGTTTTAAAATATTTTTCCTTTAAGATTGCGTCCTTCACATTATCAAATTCCTCGAAATACACGATTTTAAATGGAATGTAAAACTTATTCGATTTCGTGTTACCGGAATTATGTTGTTTAAGCCTCTCGTTAAGATTTTCGCAATGCCCTTTATAACAATAATCGAAATTTTCGCTTTTTAAAACATAGGCGTAGAACATGAAACAACATTTTGGTGGTCCCGGCGAGAATCGAACTCACATCTAAAGTTTAGGAAACTTCTATTCTATCCGTTGAACTACGGGACCAATACATTCCTAGTTTTAAAGTTTAGGCAACTTCTATTCTATCCCCGTCCGAACGGCGTTTGGCCGGGCGGGCGTTGAACTACGGGACCAATACATTCCTAGTTTTAAAGTTTAGGCAACTTCTATTCTATCCCCGTCCGAACGGCGTTTGGCCGGGCGGGCGTTGAACTACGGGACCAATATGCTACCTAATTACGCTGCCAGGTGCAAACGTTTGGGTAGGCGTCACAAAAGTAAGTTTTCCGTCCGAATTTTCGGCCATTAAAATCATACCTTGCGAAAGTATTCCTTTTATTTCCCGCGGTTCTAAATTAATCAGGATGCTTACGTGCTGACCAACAATGTCTTCTGGGTTATAATATTCTGCAATACCCGATACCACCGTGCGTTCGTCCAATCCGGTATCTATCGTTAATTTCAGCAATTTCTTGGTTTTTGCAACTTTCTCGGCAGCTAAAATCTTTCCCGCGCGGATGTCTAAGCTGGCAAAATTATCAAAACTAATATTTGCTTTAGCCGGTAAAGCGTCTTTTGCGGTATGTTCTTCAACAACTGGTTTTTTACTGTTGAGTTTGGCCAGCTGTTTTTCTACCAGTTCATCCTCAATTTTTTCAAATAAAAGACTTGGTGTGCTTAATTGGTGACCATCTGCAAATTTAAAGTCCTGTTGGTACAAGCCGGTTTCTGGCAAATTCAACATCGCAAAAATTTTGGTAGCCGTACGTGGTAAAAATGCTTGCGATAAACTTCCTAAATGCGCAATAATGTGCAAGCAGTTTTGTAGAACCTCGCGGGTTTCTTCTGGTTTTTCTTTAAAGGTTTTCCAAGGTTCTTTTTCGGTAAGATACTTATTTCCTAAACGCGCAACATCCATCAATCTCGCTACCCCGTTCCTAAACTTAAAGTCATTTAAATAAGTATCTATTTCTGTATAAGCTTCTTTCAACTGGTTTTGCAAGGTATCATCTTTCAAAGATGTTGCGCCAAGTGTTTTACCTTCAAAATACTTGTGCATTAAAATCATCACCCTATTTACAAAGTTGCCCAATATAGCAACCAACTCGTTGTTTATGCGTGCTTGATAGTCTTTCCAAGTAAATTCGCTGTCGCTAGTTTCGGGCATAATAGACGTAAGCACGTAACGCAGTTCATCTTGTTTGTTAGGCAATTCTTCTAGATATTCATGCAACCAAACCGCGTGGTTTCTGGAGGTTGAAAGTTTGTCGCCCTCTAAATTTAAAAATTCATTGGCAGGTACATGTTCGGGCAAAATGTATTCACCATGGGCGTGTAATATAGACGGAAACGTAATACAATGGAAAACAATATTGTCTTTTCCTATAAAGTGGATTAAGCATGCATCATCTTCGGGGTTTTCTTGTTTTTTCCAATAGCTTTTCCAATCTTTTCCATGATCTAAAGCCCATTGTTTGGTAGCAGAAATATAGCCGATGGGAGCGTCTAACCATACATAAAGCTTTTTCCCCTCGGCTTCTTCTAAAGGCACATCAACGCCCCAGTCCAAATCGCGTGTCATAGAGCGGGGCTGTAAACCCTGTTTCAGCCAAGAGCTGCACTGCCCATAAACGTTGGTTTTCCAGTTGTCTTTTTTGCCTTCTAAAAGCCATTTTTCTAGCCAAGGCTGATATTTATCTAAAGGTAAATACCAATGTTTCGTAGGTTTTAAAACCGGAGTTTTGCCGCTCAGCGTAGATTTTGGGTTTATAAGTTCCGTGGGGCTTAAAGAAGTGCCGCATTTTTCGCACTGGTCGCCATAGGCACTGTCGTTACCACAACTTGGGCAAGTGCCTGTAATGTACCTATCGGCTAAAAACTGATGGTATTCTTCATCGTAATACTGGTCCGAAAACTTTTCTACAAACTCATCTTTCTCATACAAATTCAAAAAGAACTCTTTGGATAAATCATGATGAATGGGTGCGGATGTGCGGTGGTAAATGTCGAACCCGATACCAAAATCTTCAAAGCTTTGTTTGATTTGATTGTGGTATTTATCAATAATAGCTTGGGGCGTAGTACCTTCTTTTTTTGCTTTGATGGTAATTGCAGCGCCATGCTCATCAGAACCACAAACGTAAACTACATCTTTCTGCTGTAAACGTAAATGCCTTACAAATATATCGGCCGGAATGTAAGCGCCAGCCAAATGGCCTATATGAAGCGGTCCATTGGCATAAGGCAAAGCCGATGTCACCGTATATTTTTTAGGGTTTTTTGTCGTCAAAACGTAGGGGTGTTTTATTAATTTGCAAAGATAATTGATAATATTAAAATCTGTTGCCAAAAGTTATGATGAATCATCCGGGTTACCTTAAAAAAGGAGATAAAATTGCCATCACTTGCCCCGCTAAAAGTTTACGCGAACCTATGACGCAGGCTATTGCTTTGTTGCAATCTTGGGGTTTGGAGGTAGTTTTGGGTGAAACAGTTAACGCCAAATACCATCAGTTTGCCGGTACAGATGCCCTGCGCACGAAGGATATGCAAGGTTTTATAGATGACCCATCTATCAAAGCGATTATTGCTGCCCGTGGCGGCTACGGCTGTTTGCGTATTGTGGACGACATTGATTGGACGCCGCTGGTTTTAAACCCAAAGTGGATTGTCGGATTTAGTGATATCACGGTTTTTCACCTGCAATTACAGACAATGGCTTTGCAGAGCATACATGGGCAAATGCCTTCAACCATTTCCGAAAGCTCTTTCGAAGGTTTGGAAAGCTTGCGCCGTGCGCTATTTGGCGAGCCACTGTATTATCAAATTGCTACAAATCCGTTTAACAAACAGGGAAATGCAACTGGAGAAATTATAGGCGGTAATTTAACTTTATTGTTAAATAGTATAGCTTCTGCCAGCGATATAGATTATGCCGATAGAATTTTATTTATCGAAGAAGTAGGTGAGTATGCTTATGCCGTTGATAGAATGTTGCGTGCGCTTGACCGCGCCGGTAAGTTTAAGCATTTGAAAGGGATGGTACTTGGCGGTTTTACTAATATTGAGCAAGATGAACCCGCGTTTGGGTTTAGCACCGAAGAAATTTTATCGGAAATTGTAAGCAAATACTCTTTTCCGGTTTGCTTTGGTTTTCCTGCTGGGCATTTGGCCGACAATAGGGCCTTAGTTTTGGGAAGGCATGCGGAGTTGACTGTCAGCGATGATGGATGTTCTTTGCGATTTGCCGGTGCTTAATGGATATCGATAACTTCTTTTTTCTTGGTGCTTTTCATCCTTTTTGGGATACTTTGCAATACTTCCTGCTCTAAAGCATCAATCATCCGTTTTTTGATGAAGTTTTTATGGGTCACAATGCTTATTTCCCGGCTTGGTTCGGGGCTTTTGAAATAACGCACCCGGTCCATCTGTTTAACTCCGAAATCCTGCAAAGATAGCTCGGGCAAAATGGTAATTCCGTCGTTTAAATCCACCATTTTTATCAGGGTTTCAATACTGCCTGTATTGTAATTTAATTGGTGATGGTCGCCTTTACCATGCTGGCAGATATTTAAAACTTGGTTGCGCATACAGTGCCCTTCATTTAACAGCCACAGATGGTCAAAATCTAAATCCTCTGCATTTAGAGATTTCTTCTTAAATATCTTGCTGTTTTTGCTTAGGTAGCCCACAAAATTTTCGTAATAAACCGGGCGCTCTATCAAAAAATCTTCCTCTAAGGGCGTAGCTAAAATGCCGCAATCTAATAGGCCCACTTTTATTTTTTGGATGATGTTTTCGGTGGTAAGCTCGGAGATGGAGAGTTTTATTTTTGGATATTTCTCAATGAAGCCTCCAATTACTTTCGGGATGAGATAGGGCGCCACGGTTGGTATTACGCCCATTCTTAGTTCTCCGCTAATTTCGCCTTTACGCTCTTCAATTATCTCGCGCATTTTAGCGCTTTCTTGCAAAACTACCCGCGCCTGCTCTATTAATTCAACACCTATCTCGGTTGGGCTTATGGGCTGTTTTGATCGGTCGAATAGTTTTACGCCTAAATGCTCTTCCAGTTTTTGGATTTGCATACTCAACGTTGGCTGCGTTACAAAACACTTTTCGGCGGCTAAAACAAAGCTTCTGTAAGTATCAACAGCAACTGCATATTCCAATTGTACAATAGTCATTGCACAATATAGAGAAAAACTATCGAAAGTAGAAAGAGCATAAAAAAAGGAGGGTTGCCCTCCTTTAAATATTATTCGACCGTTACGGATTTAGCTAAGTTTCTTGGCTGATCTACATTACAGCCACGTAAAACAGCAATATGGTAAGATAGCAATTGTAGCGGAATGGTAGCCAATAGAGGCAAAAACGCTTCGTCCGCACTCGGAATTTCTATTGAATAATCCGCCATGCGCACCACTTCAGTATCGCCCTCGGTTACAATGGCAATTACCACTCCTTTACGTGCTTTTACTTCTTGAATGTTGGAAATTACCTTCTCGTAAGATGAGTTTTTGGTAGCAATTACAATTACCGGCATCTGTTCATCTATCAGCGCAATTGGTCCGTGCTTCATCTCTGCCGCGGGGTAACCTTCGGCATGGATGTAAGAAATCTCTTTCAGTTTCAAGGCACCTTCTAAAGCAACAGGGAAACCACTTCCGCGGCCTAAAAACAATGCGTTTCTAGAGTCTTTGAATTTTTCTGAAATCTCTCGGATCAGTCCGTCAGATTGTAGCGCACGTTCCACTAAAGACGGGATGCGTTCCAGCTCGCTCAACAAAGCAATTAATTTTGTTTGAGCAATTGTGCCTTTTTTCTCGGCCATATAAAAGGCCATCAAAGTTAAAGCAGTAACCTGCGCGGTAAACGCTTTAGTAGATGCCACGCCAATTTCTGGACCTGCGTGTGTATAAATACCAGCATCTGATAAACGTGGAATAGAAGAACCTACTACGTTACAGATTCCAAAGATGGTAGCGCCTTTAGCTTTAGCCATTTCAATGGCCGCCATCGTATCCGCCGTTTCGCCAGATTGCGATATAGCTATTACAATATCATTTTCGGTGATAATTGGGTTGCGGTATCTAAACTCCGAGGCGTACTCTACCTCAACCGGTATACGTGCATATTCTTCAATCAGATATTCGCCAACTAAGCCCGCATGCCATGATGTGCCGCAGGCAACAATGATAATGCGGTGCGCATTTTTAAATTTTTCTGTGTATTCTTTAATGCCGCCCAGCTTCACTTTTCCTTCTAGCGGATAAATACGGCCACGCATACAATCGCCGATAGAACGCGGTTGTTCGTAGATTTCTTTTAACATAAAGTGGTCGTAACCGCCTTTTTCAAGCATTTCCAGCTTAATTTCCAGCTGTTGTACGTAAGGCGTTTTTACCTCATTATCGATAGAGCGGATTACCAACTCATCTGCTTTAAGGTAGGCAATCTCGTTATCGTCTAAATAAATTACGTTTTTGGTGTACTCTACAATTGGTGTTGCATCAGAAGCAATAAAATATTCGTTTTTACCAACGCCAATTACCATTGGGCTGCCTTTGCGCGCGGCAATTAACATTTCAGGGTCCTCCTTGCTCATGATTACTATTGCATAAGCGCCAATTACCTGTTTTAAAGCTTCGCGCACTGCTTTTTGCAAGTCGATTTCTGCTTCCTGGCGGATATCCTCAATTAAATGGATAAGTACCTCGGTATCCGTATCGCTTTTGAAAACATGTCCACGGCTAATCAGCTCCTCTTTTAAAGGGCCATAGTTCTCGATAATTCCGTTATGGATGATGGCTAGTTTTTCGTCGCCGGATTGGTGCGGGTGCGAGTTGCGATCATTTGGTGCGCCGTGTGTGGCCCAACGGGTGTGGCCCATGCCGATGGTTCCAGAGTGATCCCGGCCTTCGATAAAGCCTTCCAAGTCGGCAACTTTACCTGCTTTTTTATAAATATTTAAGTTGGATGTTTCATCTAACAAAGCTACGCCGGCGCTATCGTAACCACGATATTCTAAACGATGTAAGCCTTTGATAACGATGGGATAAGCATCTCTAAATCCAATGTAACCAACAATTCCGCACATAAAAAAAACTATATTTTGTAGATGGCGGCTAATCTACAAAATATAGTTTCATTTATAAAGAGTTGAAAAATTTACTTTTGATCGGTGTAAAACACACGCAATTTTACTTTATAGTTGGTGTTGCTTCCGCCTCCCAATATAGAACGGCCTAAGTTGTTAAGACTTCCCGTGCTGCTGGTGAAATCTTCGGCGCTAATAAAGGTTCCGTAATCTTTAAGCTGGCCCCGCATTAAATCCTGAATGTAGCCGGTTAAGTTAACGGTATAAGCTTTATTGGCTTTGCTGTAAAAGCCGCCCACAAAATTTGGCCCCATGTAACGCGCATCGCTCGGGTTTTCATCCGGGACATACTGCGGACGGTGGGCGATATCCCATCTGTAAATGCGTAAACGGTCCAAAGGTGCGTAATCGTTATTGTCATCAATATAAAAAACCAATTCCGCGCGGTTGATAGTTACGTTAGAGCCCAAAGCTTTCAGTTTTTGCAGATAAGGGAAATTCACTTTTATATAAGTGCCGCCTAAACCTTTCAGGTACAGCAAATCATTGTTGGTAGTATTGCTGGCCAGCGCTGTTTCTACGGCTGTACCATTGGTTTCCCACTTTAGCTCGGTGGCTGCATTGGCCGCAGTAATGTTGAAGGTGGATGTTAGTGTATCTAAACCGCCCGATGTGTTGGTGTTGCGGTAAAAAATCTCCAAGCGTGCGGCGCCGCTGCTGGAGGTGTTAAGCCCAAACAAACCGCCATTGCCTGTAGTGGCGCTTTTATTTACCGATAAATATAAACCGTTAAAATAGTTGTTGAACGTTAGGTTTGACACTTTCTTAAGCGAGTCGGCTTCAATGATTTTGCTTTTTATAAAGTTTGCATCTAATTTAACACGCAACTGTGCAGGCACTTTTTTAACAGTATCTGATAATCCCGTACGGATATCCTGCAAAGTAATGCTGTCTTTATAGCTTGTTTTTAAAGTAGCGGAACCTAAAATAGTTGCTTTTTTATCCCACGTTTTATTAGAGAAATAAACTTTTTGTGACTCGTTATATAAAACCTCGTTTAGTTCTCTAACTTCTGCCGTGAAAGTGCTGTTTAAGCTATCGCCATAAAAGTTAAGGTAAGGGATAACCAATACCGCCGAATCTATAATGGGGTTGGTGCCAAATTTATAATTGGTGCTAGGCATGGTAAGTGCCATTGCAATGCTGGCGGTGGTTTCGCCAAAAGCCGGATCTTTAAAGTAGCCCAAAACGCTTTGATCTGTATAGTTTACCGCAATGGTATCCCGCTTTAGCAGTTTGGTAACCACCGTGCTGGTATCTACCAGTTTGCTGTTCAGTTCTATATCCGGGTCAACATCTAAGCCTATACTGCTCGGATTCTCACAGCCCGTAAAAATAAAAAGACTTACTAACAAGGTTAATAAGTCTGATTTTTGGAATCTCATATAATGTTTTGAATGTTTTTAAGCTACAGACACTAATTCATCAGTGGCAATTTCTTGGTAAAAATTGTAATAATTTTCCATATCTGCTGTAGCTTGGTGGTCTAAAACAGGTTTTTCCGATTTTTTAACAAAGTTTAACAAGTCTTCATCAATAGTCTCGGCACCTAAAACCACCCCGTCTGCATACTCTAACGCGGCTTTTACCAAAGCATTGTTTGTGCCTGCGGCGTAAGAAGCCGTATCTTTTTCTTCCATGCCTTTCATCAGCGCTTTTTTAGCAAAATTATCGCCAAGCGTGCCGTCAAAACCGTTTTCGTAAATAGAATAAACAATTTTGGCGTCTTTAAAGGTAGGGTCGTCTTTGTAGTTTGTTTTTAGGTAAGCAGGTACTAAAGAACTCATCCAACCGTGGCAGTGCACAATATCTGGCGCCCAGCCTAATTTCTTTACGGTTTCCAATGCGCCTTTACAGAAGAAAATGGTGCGCTCATCATTATCTGCATAAAATTTGCCTTTGGCGTCGTTAAAAACATATTTTCTGTGGAAATAATCTTCATTATCTAAGAAGTACACCTGCATACGGGCAGCCGGGATAGAGGCCACTTTAATGATCAAAGGATTGTCGTTCTCGTCTATTACGATATTCATCCCCGAAAGGCGGATTACTTCATGCAGTCTGTTTCTTCTCTCGTTGATGTTTCCAAAACGTGGCATTAAAATCCTAATCTCGAAGCCTTTTTCTTGCATGGCCTGAGGCAAGGTTCTTGTTATTTTTGATATTGCTGTTAAGTCCAGAAATGGCGACATTTCATGAGTGATAAACAAAAGCTTGGTTTTTCCCATCTCCTAAATCTGTGATAAGTTTTTGTTAAGATTATTTTTTTTCGAAGCGCAAATATAACAAAATTCTTGCACAGTTACAATGTTTTTCGTAAATGCCCCGTTGTATTTTCAGAACAAATTAGCCAACTTGCGCCTCTCAAATTTTAGCGTTTTTGAAAATTTTTCATACCCAAAGTCAGCTTCGCCAATATCTGCATCTACAGCGCGAAACCGGCAAAACCATCGGTTTGGTGCCTACTATGGGCGCTTTGCACGCTGGGCATCTGTCGCTCATCGGCGAAAGCAAAAAACACTGTGCCCTTAGCGTGGCCACTATTTTTGTAAACCCCACGCAGTTTAACAACGCGGACGATTTAAAAAGATACCCTAAACCTATTGAAAAGGATATTGAATTATTGACAGCCGTTGGTTGCGATGTGCTTTTTAACCCCGATGTTGCCGAAATGTATGCGGAAGGTGAAACTTGGGATTATGAGGTAGGTCCGCTCGACACGCTTTTGGAAGGCGAGTTTAGGCCGGGCCATTACAAAGGCGTAACGCAAATTGTGCATAAGCTGTTTAGTTTGGTGCAACCCGATGTGGCTTTCTTCGGCCAAAAAGATTACCAGCAGTATTTGGTGATTAAAAAAATGGTGAGCGATTTTCGCTTAGCCGTTAAATTGGTGCCTTGTGCCATCGTGCGCGAAGCAGACGGTTTAGCCATGAGCTCGCGTAATGTGCGTTTAAATGATGCGGAACGGAAGCAGTCGCTGGCGCTTTATAATACCTTATTATATATAAAGGATAATTTTGGCAAACTAAGCAACGCCCAGCTTGAACAAGAAGGAAAGGCGATACTGAGCAACTACCAGCTTGAAGCTGAATATTTGAAAATTGTAGATCGCGATAATTTATTAGCTACCGATGATAAGCTTAACGCGATAGTTTTAGTGGCTTGTTTTGTTGGCGAAACGCGCCTCATTGATAATATGATGTTGCCCTAACATTATTTGTAAATTCTATTCTTTATTTTTGCAGCATGGTAATTGAAGTTTTAAAATCTAAAATCCACAGGGTAAAAGTAACACAGTCCGAATTGAATTATGTGGGCAGTATTACCATTGATGAGGATTTATTAGATGCCGCTAACATGATCCCGAACGAGAAGGTGCAGGTGGTAAACAATAATAATGGGGCACGTTTTGAAACTTATATCATCAAAGGCGAACGCGGTACCGGCACCATTTGCCTTAACGGTTCTTGCGCACGTTTGGCGCAAATTGGCGATATTGTAATTATCGTTTCTTACGCACATATGGACTTTGAGGAAGCAAAAAAATACGAGCCGGTGTTGGTGTTCCCAGACGATAACAACAAACTTATAAAATAATTACCCACCCCCTCCCCTCTACACGGGTTTTAAAAAGATAATCTTTTCTTTCTAAATACTATGCTTGCATAACAATTGTTATATTTGGTGTAAACCAACTGCAAGCCATGGATTTTAACTTTACCGAGGAACATTTGATGATTCGCCAGGCGGCGAAAGATTTTGCCGAAACAGAGCTGAAGCCCGGCGTTATAGAGCGCGACGAAAAGCAGCTTTTTCCCAAAGACCAAATGAAAAAGCTGGGCGAGCTAGGTTTCTTGGGGATGATGGTGGATCCTGCTTATTATGGTGCCGGTTTAGATACCATATCTTATGTACTGGCTTTAGAAGAACTTTCTAAAATAGACGCATCCGCAGCGGTGGCCATGTCTGTAAATAACTCATTAGTTTGTTTCGGTTTAGAGAAATACGGCACAGAGGCTCAAAAAGAGAAATATCTGAAGCCATTAGCCAGTGGCGAGCTTTTAGGCGCTTTCGCCCTGTCGGAGCCCGAAGCTGGTTCTGACGCCACCTCTCAACATACTACCGCCATTGATAAAGGCGACCACTATGTATTAAATGGTACAAAAAACTGGATTACCAACGGAAGCTCAGCCAGTATTTATTTGGTTATTGCCCAAACAGATGTTGCCAAAGGCAGCCATGGTATTAATGTTTTAATTGTAGAGCGCGGTGCGGAAGGTTTTTCCATTGGCCCAAAAGAAAATAAGCTGGGCATACGCGGCTCCGATACGCATTCTTTAATGTTTAACGATGTTAAAGTACCTAAAGCAAACCGGATAGGTGAAGAAGGTTTTGGATTTAAGTTTGCGATGGAAACTTTAGACGGCGGACGTATTGGTATTGCGGCGCAAGCTTTAGGCATTGCAGCGGGCGCGTTTGAAATGTCCACAGCTTATGCCAAACAGCGTAAAACCTTTGGTAAGGCCATTTCCGAACATCAAGCTATCGCTTTTAAACTGGCAGATATGGCCACAGAGATAGAAGCTGCCCGATGGCTGGTGTTACATGCGGCCTGGTTAAAAGACCAAAATTTGCCTTACGCAAAGGCGAGCGCAATGGCAAAGTTATTTGCATCTGAAGTTGCTATGAAAACTACGGTAGAGGCCGTTCAGATCCACGGTGGCTACGGTTTTGTAAAAGAATATCATGTTGAGCGTTTAATGCGCGATGCCAAAATTACGCAGATCTACGAAGGCACATCAGAGATACAAAAAATGGTAATTTCTCGCAGTGTTTTGAAATAAAGGCCGTTCGCTCGTATTTTTACATTTATCGGTATCAGGTGCCGGCTTAATTCCTCAAATAATTACAGATGAATACATCAAACCCCTTTTTTAAAACAACGTTTAAATTTTTTGTTCTTGCTTTAGCGATATGTTGCTTGATAGCCTGTGATAAGCCCGATGCTAAGTTTGAAAGCGGTATGTGGCGCGGCGCTTTAATCACAGAGTCGGGCGTTGAAGTGCCTTTTAATTTTGAGGTAAAAGATAGCGCTCAGCGTTATATCATATATCTCATCAATGGCGAGGATCGCTTGCGTGTGGATAGCATTAGGCGTGTGAACGACTCGATTTTTATTAAGTTGCCGCTGTACGATTCGGAAATTAGCGGGGTGCTGCTAGATAACAAAATTGATGGCGTTTGGACTAAGCATTTGGCTGATAAAGATGTAGAGATGACATTTTATGCCAAAGCAAATGCGAACTGGCGCATTAGCGAGCGGGTAATAGAAAGCCCGTATAATGTTAGCGGGCGTTGGGCAACCACTTTTGTAAGCGAAGACGGAAAGGATACAACGCAGGCTATAGGCGAGTTTTTCCAAAACAAATCTAAGGTGACGGGTACATTTTTAACCAGCACCGGCGACTACCGCTTTTTAGAAGGCGTGGTAGATGCCGATAAACTTTCCTTGTCTTCTTTTGATGGCTCGGGAGCGTATTTGTTTACCGCAAAGGTAAACGCCGACAGCACGTTAACAGAAGGCAGGTTTTATGCTGGTTTCTCGCATATAGAAACCTTCACGGCCAAAAGAGATTCGGCTATTAGCCTGCCCGATGCTTACAGTTTAACCAAGCTGGAAGACGGAAAGAAACTGGATTTCACATTTAAAGATTTAAGCGGTGAAACTGTTTCTTTAAGTGATGCTAGGTTTAAGAATAAAGTGGTGCTTTTGCAGCTGTTTGGTTCTTGGTGTCCAAACTGCATGGACGAAACTGCTTACTTGGCGCAACTGGATAAAAAATATCGGAAGCAAGGTTTAGAGATTGTGGCCTTAGCGTATGAGCGTACTACAGACTTTGCAAAAGCGAAGAAAAATATTGGTGCCGTGAAAAAGCGTTTTGGTGCCGAACCTTTTTGTTTACCGGTTACACCAATGCCGAAGCCTCCAAAAGCTTGCCGATGTTGAACAAGGTGATGGCTTTCCCAACTTTAATTGTTTTGGATAAAAAGGGGGAGGTGCGTAAAATTCACACTGGTTTCTCGGGTCCCGGAACGGGGAGGCATTACCTAGATTTTACGCAAGAATTTGAAGGCCTTATAACTGCAATGCTGAAGGAATAAGCTATAAAAAAGAAGCGCCAAAAATCTACTGATTTTTGGCGCCTGCGGTATAACTAATGTGCTGTGCTTTAAATTTAAAGCAGAAGATTACTCAACAATAAATTTGCCTTTCATCATGGCGTGGTGGCCAGGGAAAGAACACAAGAAATCATAAGTGCCTTTTTCTGGGGCAGTAAATGTAATGGTATCGCTTTCGCCTCCACCAATTAATTTTGTGTGGGCAATAATGTTGCTGTCATCCGTAGGGATATAGCCGTTATCTTTTGCCGCCATCGCTTTAGTGGCAAAATCTTCTACATCTGTACCTTGTTTTAATAGCACAAAATTGTGGCCCATAGACTCAACCGGCAATTTGCCTGTATGGTGCAAGGTTAAAACAACTGTTTGTCCGGCTGCTACTTTAATTTCAGATTTATCAAACTGCATTGCATCGCTGCCGTTCAAAGTTATTTCCACTTTATCTTGGTTGGTGGCAGCAGCGGTATCATCTGCAACTTCTTCTTCAACAGCAACAGTATCATTGTTGCTTTCCGTTTTTTGATCATTGTTACAGGCAAAAAACATAGAAGATCCTAAGGCAAGCAATAAAAGAGACGATTTTAAACTTATTTTTTTCATAATAAAATTTTTTTGTGCAAAGCTAGGTTAAACGCGAGGATAAAGGAAGTGATCTTGGTCATATTAGGGGCATAATTTGTTTTGCTTCTTGCGTTAGGGATTGAAGCGGATACCGGCCTGTGGCTAATGCCTTGTGCAGTATGAGCGGAAAGCCCGATCCGCCAGCTGGCGGAGAACGCCCAAATAACTTTTAACCTTCGACTTTAAACCTTTCACTACTCCACTCCAACCTTTAACTTATTACCTACAACTTAAAACTCCCAAACCCTCACCAAAAAATTCCCCGCCCAACTATTTGATATATAAAAGCATAGTTCTATCTTTGCAGTCCCTAAAAAATTAGGGGAATACTATATTTTATTAATTTAATACAAAGCAAGTGAATACGTTAAGTTACAAAACTGTCTCTGCCAATAAAAAGACCGTTGACAAACAATGGGTTGTTGTTGACGCTCAGGGCGAGATTTTGGGGCGCTTGTCATCCAACATCGCTAAAGTGATTAGAGGAAAAAACAAGGCATCTTTCACCCCACACGTAGACTGCGGCGATAACGTGATTGTGATCAATGCAGACAAGGTTAAACTGACAGGCGATAAATTGTCTGACAAGGTGTACCAGAGATATACTGGTTATCCGGGCGGTCAGCGTTTTATCACTCCGAAAGAGTTGATGGAGAAACACCCTACCCGTATCATCGAGAAAGCGGTACGCGGTATGTTGCCTAAAAACCGTTTGGGCCGTGCAATTTTCAAAAATCTGTATGTATATGCAGGTACCGAGCATCCGCACGCTGCACAAAACCCTAAAGAAATTAAATTTTAAATTTAAACGGAAAAGAGATGTCAGTTACTAACACTTCCGGAAGAAGAAAAACTGCTGTTGCCCGTATCTACTTAAAAGAAGGCAACGGAACCATTACCGTTAACGGTAAAGACCATAAAGAATATTTCCCAACACTGCCATTGCAGTACATTGTTAACCAAGCTTTTACTGTTGCCGAAGTTACCGGACAGTATGATGTTAAAGTTAACGTTGCAGGCGGCGGAATAAAAGGACAAGCTGAGGCTGTTCGTTTAGCGATTGCTAAAGCTATTGTTGAGTTAGATGCGATTAGGAAACCAGCGCTTAGAGCTAAAGGTTTGATGACGCGTGACAGCCGTATGGTTGAGCGTAAAAAACCAGGTAGAGCTAAAGCTCGTAAGAGATTCCAATTCAGTAAACGTTAATTTTTGGAGGACAAGACAATGGCAAGAACAACTTATCAGGACTTATTGGATGCAGGTGTACACTTTGGTCACCTTACCCGCAAATGGAATCCGAAAATGGCGCAATATATTTTTATGGAGCGCAACGGGATCCACATTATCGACTTAAACAAAACTTTAACACGTGTTGAGGAAGCAGCTTCTGCTATCAAACAAATTGTTAAATCTGGTCGTAAAATTTTATTTGTTTCTACCAAGAAACAAGCTAAAGACATCGTTGCAGAGTACGCAAAATCTGTAAACATGCCTTACGTAACCGAAAGATGGTTGGGCGGTATGTTAACCAACTTTGCTACTGTTAGAAAATCTATCAAAAAGATGACTAACATTGACAAGATGACTAAAGACGGTACTTACGATGTGCTTTCTAAAAAAGAGAAGTTAATGATCCAGCGCGAGCGCGTGAAATTGGAGACTTTGCTTGGAGGTATTGCCGATTTGAACCGTTTACCGGCTGCTTTGTTTTTGATTGACGTTAAAAAAGAGCACATCGCGGTAACAGAGGCTTTGAAGCTGAACATCCCTACCTTTGCAATGGTAGATACCAACTCGGACCCGTCAAACATTGATTTCCCAATCCCTGCGAATGACGATGCTACAAAATCTATCTCATTAATAACCGGTATCATCATTGATGCAATTAATGAAGGTTTAGAAGAGCGTAAGCAAGAGAAAGACGCAGAAAACGATAAAGAAGCAGCGGCAGAAAAAGCCAAAGCTGATGCTCCGGAAGAAAAAGCTGAAGGTGGTAAAAGACCACGTAAAAGCGCTGACGCTGGTACCGCAGTAGCTGAAGAAGCAGTTGCTGAAGAAGCAAAAGGAGAGTAATTAAACTTGAGCGATGGGTTGTTAGTTGCGAGTTGGGAGTGATTTCAGCTTCTGCTAACAACCTTTTGCTTTTTATTATTGAAATTAAAAAAGGAAAATAAAATGTCTACAGTACAAATTTCTGCAGCAGATGTAAACAAATTACGCCAACAAACTGGCGCCGGTATGATGGATTGCAAAAAAGCTTTAACAGAAGCTAACGGCGATTTTGAAGCTGCAATTGATTATTTACGTAAAAAAGGAGCTAAAGTAGCTGCTTCACGTTCGGACAGAGACTCTAACGAAGGTGTAGTTATTGCTAAAACTACCGCCGACGGTAAAAAAGGAATTATTGTAGAGGTAAACTGCGAAACAGACTTTGTGGCTAAAAACGCAGATTTTGTTGCTTTTGCACAAGCCGTAGCTGATAAAGCAGTGGAAAGTAATGCTTCAACTATTGAAGAATTAACTGCTCAAGAACTTGACGGTGCTAAAATCTCTGACTTGATTATTGACCAAACCGGTAAAATAGGCGAAAAAATTGGCGTTTCTAAGTTTGAAACTTTAAGCGCTGATAAAGTTGTTGCTTACATCCACGGTAATTACCGTTTAGCAGTTTTAGTTGGTTTTAACCAAGATGCTGCCGGTTTAGATGAAGCAGGTAAAGACGTAGCGATGCAGATTGCCGCGATGAGCCCGGTTGGTGTTGATAAAGAAGACGTTGACAGCCGTGTAATTGAGCGCGAAATGGAAATTGCTAAAGAGCAAATTAGAGCTGAAGGCAAGCCAGAAGCGATGATCGAAAAAATTGCTGCCGGTAAATTGAACAAATTCTACAAAGAGCAAACTTTGTTGAACCAAGAATTTGTGAAAGACTCTTCAAAAGATATCCGTAAATTTTTGGATGAAACATCTAAAGGTTTAACGGTAACGGCTTTCAAAAGAGTTGCTTTAGGAGCTTAAGGAGTATCAAGATAGAAGTGTCAAGATACTGGTTATAGAGAATCCTCGTCTGTTTAGGCGGGGATTTTTTTGTGGTGAAAATAGCGTGATTTTTATTGATAACTGAGGTCTTGTCGTTTTTCCCCACATCTTGGAACCTAACATTTAAAAATTATTGCCGTCGCGTAAAAAAAATGTCATCCTCTTGTAACTAATCCTTAGGTGGCGTCGTCTATATTCCAAAAAACAATTAAAAAATTAAAAATTAAGACGATGAAAAATTTTAACCTAAAAACCTCAATCTTAGCTGTTTTAATGTTGGTAGCTTCTGTTGGCTTTGTTAAAGCTGATGACAAAACGCAGTCTGCCCAAAGTTTAAACGAGAGCGTACAGCAATATGTAAACTTAGTGAAATACGGTCAGCTCGAAAACTTTAACAAGATGTTTACTGAGGATGCAAAGTTCAGTATTTCAAGAAACGGAAAAGTGGTAAGTCACACCAAGGCAGAAGAATTTGCTTTCTTGAGGAAGAACAAAGGTGTTACGCAACAGTGCGAAGTTTTATCGGCAGTGATGGTAAACACAGAAGCTTATACCGTTGTAAAAGTAAGCATGATTTACGACGGGTTTACCCGCGAAAACTTTGTGACCTTGGTAAAAAGCGGAAAAGATTGGAAGATAAACGCGGTTTCTTCCGAATTTAAGTCATAAGCCATATTAGCGATTAACCTTAGAAAGCGGGCCGTTGTCAACAAGCAACGGCCCGCTTTTTTTTGCTTGGTAAAGTTATTGCTCCCCAGTTGATGGATAAAACACGATGCTATGCAACACTTTGATGCAATTGTAATAGGCGCCGGGCAGGCCGGAATTCCCTTAGCTAAAAAATTGGCAAAGGCCGGTAAAAAGGTGGCCCTAGTAGAAAAGCGAGAGATTGGCGGCACTTGCATTAACGATGGCTGTTCACCAACAAAAACGATGATCTACTCGGCCCGGGTGGCTTACGTAGCTAAAAATGCCGAGCATTGGGGTGTTAAAGCAGAACATATCGGTGTTGATTATGATAAGGTGTTACAACGGAAAGATGACGTGGTAGTATCGTTCAGAAATGGGGCCATCAAAGGTTTAGAAAAAACCAAGAACTTAAAAGTTATTATGGGCGATGCTTCTTTTATAGATGCCAAAACTTTAAAGGTAGCAACCGAAAAGAATGAACTCCAGCTAAAAGCGGAGTTGATTTTTATAAACACCGGATGCAGCCCGAATATTCCAAAGTTGAAGGGTATTGATGAAACAGATTACTTAACCTCTACCTCGTTGTTAGAGCTGGAAGAAATTCCAGAACATTTAATCATCATTGGGGGCGGTTATATTGCTTTGGAGCTGGGGCAAATGATGAACCGCTTTGGCGCCAAAGTGACGATTTTAGAACAATCGGCTACCTTAATGCCACACGAAGATGAGGATGTTTGTGTAGCCATAACCGAAGTTTTTAAGCGGGAGAACATCGAAATTGTAACCGGCGCAAAAGTATCAGCGATAAGCGGAAAAAAAGAAAAAAAAGTTATTGCCGATATAGAAGGCGAATGGCAGACATTTATCGGTAGTCATATTTTAATGGCGACTGGAAGAAAGCCACAGACCGAAAGCCTGAATTTAAAAGCTGCGGGCGTTAAAACCAATGATAAGGGTTATGTGAAAGTAAACACCAAATTGCGCACATCGGCAAAAAATATTTACGCCCTGGGCGATGTTAAAGGCGGTCCCGCCTTTACCCATATTGCTTACAACGACCATTTAGTGGTTTATGAAAACTTAATTCATGGTAAAAACAAAAGCATCAAAAACAGGTTGGTACCTTATTGCATGTTTACAGATCCGCAGATGGGCCGCGTTGGGTTAACAGAAAAGGAGGCGAAAGCCAAAAAGCTGGATTATAAAGTGACCACTCTGCCTATGAAACATGTGGCACGCGCCATAGAAACCGGCGAGACTATTGGCTATATGAAAGCTGTGGTAAACACAAAAAGCAAGCAGATTTTGGGCGCAACCATTATCGGCCCCGAAGGCGGCGAGGTAATGTCGGTTTTGCAGATGGCCATGATTGGCAAGGTGCCCTATACAGCAATACGCAAAATGATGTTTGCGCATCCGCTGTTTACAGAATCATTGAATAATTTGTTTATGGCTTTGGATGAAGGATAGCGAATCTGTTTTCTCGGCTACGCTTAATTTTAGTAATTTGCGGGGCTTTAGAATACAAAACAAAAATGTCCGAAGAGAAGTCACTGAATTTTATAGAAGAGA
This sequence comes from Pelobium manganitolerans, assembly GCF_003609575.1. GTDB lineage: Bacteria > Bacteroidota > Bacteroidia > Sphingobacteriales > Sphingobacteriaceae > Pseudopedobacter > Pseudopedobacter manganitolerans. The sequence goes on from NZ_MBTA01000012.1 coordinate 50,155, forward strand.
TTGTAGAAGCCGATTTAAGAGAAGGTAAATACGATAAAATTATCACCCGTTTTCCGCCAGAACCTAATGGCTTTTTACATATTGGGCATGCCAGCAGTATATGCTTAAATTTTGGTTTAACCGAGAAATTTAAAGGCTATACCAACCTCCGTTTTGATGATACCAACCCCGTTACAGAAGAAACGATGTACGTAGACGCAATAAAAAAAGACATTGCGTGGCTAGGGTTTAGGTGGGAGAACGAGCATTTTGCTTCGGATTATTTTGATACACTTTACGCTTATGCGGTAAAACTGATTGAAAAAGGTTTGGCTTATGTGGATGATTTAAGTGCCGAAGAGCTGGCGAAGCAGAAAGGCACGCCAACCGAGCCGGGGGTAAACAGTCCCTTCCGTGACCGTAGCGTAGCCGAAAATCTGGATTTATTTGAGCGCATGAAAGCCGGCGAATTTGCCGACGGAAGCCATACCTTACGTGCTAAAATTGATATGGCGCATGTTAATATGATTATGCGCGACCCTATTTTGTACCGCATTAAACACGCAAAACATCACCGCACGGGCGACAAATGGTGTGTTTACCCAATGTATGATTTTGCCCACGGGCAAAGTGATGCGATAGAACACGTTACACATTCGGTTTGTACTTTAGAGTTTGTACCTCACCGCGATTTATACAACTGGCTAATAGAAAAGTTAGAAATTTACCCTTCTAAACAATATGAATTTGCGCGTCGTAACGTAAATTTCACCGTCACCAGTAAGCGTAAGTTATTGCAGTTGGTGAACGAGAAATTTGTTTCGGGTTGGGATGATCCGCGTATGCCGACCATCAGCGGTTTACGTCGACGCGGTTTTACGCCTTCCTCTATCCGGAATTTTTGCGAACGCATTGGGATTGCCAAACGCGATAATTTAATTGAATACAGCTTGTTGGAGTTCTTTATCCGCGAAGACCTGAACAAAACTTCGTGGCGGCGAATGGCTGTTTTAGATCCGATTAAGATGGTAATTACCAATTATCCGGAAGGTAAAGAAGAGTTATTACGCGGCGAAAACAACCCCGAGGTAGAAGGGCATGATGGTGAACGTGAAATTCCCTTTAGCCGAGAGCTTTGGATAGAGCGTGAAGACTTTATGGAAAACCCGCCGAAGAAGTTTTTCCGCTTAGGCCCGGGCTTAATGAGCCGTTTAAAGCACGCTTATATTGTGAGGTGCGATGATTTTGTGAAAGACGCCGAAGGGAATGTTATCGAAATCCATTGTACGTATTTCCCAGAATCTAAATCTGGCGAAGATACATCCGGGCTTAAGGTTAAAGGCACCATGCACTGGGTAAGCGTGAAGCACGCAAAAACCGCGGAGGTTAGGTTGTACGACAGGTTGTTTACCGTAGAAGAACCAGACCGCGAAGAGGGCGACTTTAAAGATTACATTAACCCCGAAAGTTTAGTGGTTATAAAAAAAGCTTATATAGAACCTGATTTGGCTAATGCACAAAAGCAGTTAGCGGAGCATCCCGACAGGCGTTATCAGTTTATCAGAAAAGGGTACTTCTGTGTGGATAAAGACTCTACGGATGAGCATTTGGTATTTAACCGCACGGCAACGCTAAAAGATACCTGGGCGAAGTTAGTTGGTTAGGAGCTAGTTTGTTAGGTGGTTAGGCGTTAGTTTGTTAGGAGCTAGTTGGTCAGTTGACAAGTGTCTTTGCTCCTTAATCCTTACTCCTTAATCTTATTAAGGGTTGATTTTAGCAAAAACAATTCCGGCAAAAATGGCCTGTAAAAGCCCGTAAAGTAACCAGCTGCTTACGGTGCCAATGGCCACATCCAAAGAGCTAAAGGTAATCCACATTACAGGCAACAGCGCGGTAAAAGCATATATCAAACCAAACTCGATACCGCGTAACAGCAGAGGGCCTTTTAAAAGTTTGCGGAACCTGGCCCAAAACCAAGAAAGTGCAAAGCTGAAAATGAAAGGGTGCAGGTAAAAAAGTAAATCTCGGCTACCGTCCGAATTAAACAGCGGGCTGTTATATTCAATAAACAATGATGGGAAAAACCTCACGGAAAGGTATAATCCGCCGTAGCTAAGTACAAACAGCACCAAACCTGCAATTAAGCCCGCTGTAAAAACCTTTTTCATTTGTTTGCTATTTAATTTGCACACTAATCTAACTGAAATTCGGTGTTTTCTAAGTTTGCTTCTTGTACGGCGCTATTATCAAAAAACACATACATTTCCCGTTTAAGCCGGTCTAAATTCTTGGTCAAATCTTTAACCTCGTCAGTTATCCGTGCGCTCTCCAACTCCAAAAAAGCATTGCTTTTATTCGCCATATTTTTATAATGTTGCGTATGGTTGCGCACAATGTTTTGATGCACCAGTTTTAAAGATGCCAAACGATTGTAAAGCAATTGCGCCCGGTTTACTTCTGCTTCATCTGCAAAATATTTAGGGAAATTTGCTTTTAAAAAACGTTTGATCATCTCTATTTCATCGCTTAAAAAGCGGAGTTCTGTGCGGTGTTTTACCAGTTGCTGTGTAAAGCCGAAGGTGTTTAAAGTTTCCATGTCGTTTAATTTTTGGTGTTGTTTAATTGATAATTTTCAGCTGTAAAACAAATTGGATGTCGAGTTCATCATTGGTTTCAATCATCCCACCCAATTTGCGCGGTGGTATTATTTTAAAATCAGAAAAATTTACCCGTTGCGTACCTACCAATGCGATAGCGTCTGCGGCAGTTTTATTGTACCTGTAATTAACATCAAAAGCTTTATTTACACCCGCTAAGGCAATATTTACTTTTCCTTTTAATTCGCCGTTTGCGTTCTTAAAATTGGGATACCGATCTAAACTAACGAAGTTGATGGTTAGGGTAGGATAGGTTTTTGCCTTTAAAGTTTTGCGTAAATCGGCTGTCATTACCGGGTTGTGGCAGTCAAACTGGCTAATTTCCAGCTCCATTTTTCCGCTAATTTTAACCGGATGGTTTCCGCTACTTTGATAAATGTTTAAAGTGTCTGGCTTGTAATAATTGGTTATATCGCAATTAAACTTGTTGATATTGGTACTGCCGGCAACTTTCAAAGAACAATTTTTACTGATTACCCATTTACTGCTTTTTGGGTTTTGAAAGCCAAAAGCGAAATACGTGATGAAGCAGAGAAGGGTTAAAGCTAATTTTTTGCTCATGACGGATTTTGCCTTGGTTAAAACAAAAGCGGACCGGATATTTTCCGATCCGCTTTTTACTTAGTCTGTGTGTTTTTTAGAAACCTACAACAGCTTGGATAACATATCCGCTAAATTCGCCTCCGTTGCGGTAATCGGCAACAGGGAAGTCTTTATATTGCTGTTTCACATATTCACCTTTTAATAAGATGTTTTTAGTTAAGAACCAGCCTGCGCCAAAAGCAATCCGGTCAATTTTTACGTCGTCTGTATAGGTGATTGCTGGGCTGGTACCGGCTGCGGCAACGTTGGCCGGACGCGCAGTTAATGCATTGTAGCGTACTCCTATAAACACATCTTCCGCTTTTCCAAATCTGTAAATGGCATCAATTGCATATTGTTTAGCATCTCTTTCGGCAGTTTCTGCTTTTGTTCTACCATTGGCAGCTTCGTAGGTTCCAAACAATTCTAAACCTTGGTATTTACCGAAAGCATTTAGCTGGAATGCTTCTACTTTTTTGGTGAACCCTGGGTTGTAACGGCCAGAGAAAGCGTTAGCAGCATAGGTTCCGCCAGCTTTTTCCATCGCCATAAAATAGTTAGATCCGGTACGGTCGCCACCATAAAGGGTTTGGCTGCCAGAGCTGCTGTTGTTGTAATAAGATGCCGCTAAGCGAACTCTTAAATCTGGGTTTATTTGTTTATCTAAACCCAATTTTGCCAATACAGCAGGAGATTTATGGATGTTATTATCTTGCGGAGTAGCTACTAGGCTGTCGATATTTCCTTTGATCATCCCGTTGGTAACGCCAACCACGCCAAAGAATATTCCTTTTCTTAGCAGCAATTCGCCGCCAATTTCTGTGGTAAAGGCATCCATAATATAGTTTTCTACAAACGGATTGTAAATGGTTTGCCCACCGTCTGATCTTCTAAAGTGCTGGTCGCCGTAGTTGATCTCCATGTGCCCCACTTTTAAAGTGGCGTATTTCATGATATTGTCCCAAACTTCACCTTTAAACGGAAGTTTATCAAACTGGATATAACCGCCTTTAACCCAAGTTTCGTTGTGGTGTCTTGAAGATAGGTAGCTGGTTAAATTTAGCAAGATACCATCTGCCAATTGCACATCCATATAAAGGTTTGCATTGGCCGTGTTAAACCCCGGAGACATTTTGTATAAGCCGCCAGCTTTGTTTTCGTGTTTTAAACCTTGGAAAGATTGGGTAAAGCCAGCACCAAATTTCACTTTAAGTCCGTTAAATACGGCAGCAGAATCTTTTGGTGCCTCAAATACGTTTATACCGCTTTTATCATAAGGCCGTACATTTGCCACCTGGGTTTGGGCTTGGGCAATTTGGCCACCTAAGCAAGCCAGCACTATTGCTGATCCGGCTAAAATTTGCAGTTTAGTTTTCATGTTCTTATTTGTTTAATGATTAATTTCTGTTTGTTATTTTTTAAGTTTTAAAGCCATATTAATGGTAACCTCGTCGCCCACTTTTAAAGCGCCCATCATAAAGGTTGGAGGCTTAATTTTGAATTCGCTCATTTTTATTGATTTAGAGCCTTTAAAGAGCACGCTTTGATCTTCGGCTACTGTATAATTTGCCTGTAGGCTGATGGCCTTTGTTACGCCAGATAAGGTTAGATTTCCGGTTACTTTCACCAGCTTTTGAGCGGCAACCACGGTAACATCGCTTACTTTGAAAGTGATTTTATCGTAAGTATCTGCATTTAAAGCTTTGTGCGCCCGTGTATCCATTAAATCTTCTTTGCTTTTCAAGTTTTTAACAGGCAACACAAAATTTAAACTCCGCACGTCTTTTAGCTGTCCGCCCGCAACGTTTAAATTGGCATCGCAGGCAAAACTAGTAGCGGCCATCGTCCAGTCGTGTAAATTGGAAGTGCCGGTTACGGTTATCTGCGACCCTGGAGCCACTCCGTAAGCAGTTTGCGCATTTAGTTTATGGTTTATACCAGAGGCGATAAAAAATACCGCTGTAGCTAACACTGCGTTTTTAATGAATTTTGGATTAAAGCGTTTCATAATAATTTGTTTTGTGAACCCTTGAATTATACACCAAAAGTAGGGTGCGCCAACAGCACAGAACATGACAGTAGCCTGTCGGAAATATGACATTTGCTACAAAATCACGAGGATAATGTCACTTATTGGATCAAAGAGCAAAGATGAAAGACGGTGTGGGTCACCGTAAGGGCAGATTAAAAAGCGTGGTGAAAAGCCCGTGCGAGGGGATATTCATTTAAATATTTACCTAAAAGACGCATTGCAGATATTTATAATATTTAAAGAAGTAAAGTATTAACTACAAAAACTAGCTCCCCTAACAATGTTTCAAAAGATGTTTGTTTACCTTTGTGGCCAAGTTGAAAAAACATCTTTTGAGAAGTATTTGCGTATATATCCTGTTGCTCACTTTAACGTTCCAGTCGCTTTACCGCTGTATCATGACTGCCGATTACGAGTTGTACGTAGCAGATTATATTGCCCAATGTATCAATAAAGATAAACCGCAGTTGCACTGTAACGGGCAGTGCGTGCTGATGAAGAAGGTAAAAGAAGCAGAGAAAGAACAGAACAAAAAAAACTTGCTGGTTTATGAGTACAGCGCTTTGTACGTGCAAGAGGAAAGCAAAGTGCTAAACATGCACTGCTGGACAGAAGAATTAGAGTTACCGCAATTTCCTGTTTACCGAAGCACCTACGCCTACAACTATTACGCGTCAGTTTTCCACCCACCACTCTTAAAATTAGCTTAACAGCGCTTTTCTTGCAAACGTTGGCTTAAACCAAAACAGAAGCTTGGCTTTTGTTGCTCTGTGGCCGATTATGCGTTTGCCAATCCACATTTATTGTTGTTTTCATAATCGATTTCGAGATGAAACCTATTGCCATTTGTGCGGCCATTTTTTGCCTTGCCTTAAGTGCTTGCACAAAAAAGAAAGCCGACTACCAGGCCGAAATTGCCAAGGTAGTTCCAGAATATATCGAATTTAAAGAAGCCACTAGCATTGAAAGCGGCGCTTACCGCATCAGTATCGAAGCATTAAACGGCAAGTTTTACAAAGGCTATAACGAGCTACGCATAAAGGTGAGCGATAAGCAAAGTAAGCAAGAAGTAAAGGTGTCGGCAGTTACCTTCTTACCTATCATCACCAAAGCAGACGGTACAAAAGCTTCGGGACCGCATCGTTATCAACCGAACTATTTGGCTAGCGAGCATTACTTCAGCGGCTATGCCGTATTTACCGATGAAAGCGGGGCTAACGGCGAGTGGGATTTGTATTTAAGTTTCGATGTGGCTAGTACAAGCTACCGCGTGCAAAAGCGTGTGCAGGTAGAGAAACAGGCCAACAAAAACTTAAACATGGTATCGTTTAAGGCTAAAGACGGAGCAGATTATATCATCGCTTTGGTATCGCCACAAAAGCCTAAAGTTGCCGAAAACGCATTGGTAGCCGGCATTTATAGGTACAATCCGCCCCTTGACGCACCTTCGGGAGAGTTTCCAGACCCCGGCCAGTTTTCGTACGCAGAAGTCGGCGGTTACACCTTGCAGCTGGATCCGCGGATGCCCGAGCCTTCCATGGGCAACCATTCATCGCTAAACAACAAAGATTTGGTGCAAAAAGATGACGGCTTTTACCACGGCGTGGTTAATTACACCATGACTGGCAATTGGACCCTCAATTTAATTATGCTAAACCAACAAGGCCAAATATTAAAAGGAACGGTGGTGCCAACAGATTTTACGCCCGGCGTTGAAGGCGTAAAGAGTGAATTATACATTGATATTTTATTCTAGCGATATGAAGAAGAGCACCCTCACTGCCTTTTTAATGCTTTTGCTTGGGATAAAAGTAAACGCACAAGCCCCATCGATATTTAACGATAGCACCAAGTTGTTGAAAGAAGTAAAAGTAACCGCCAACGCCAAAAAGAAAATTGAAACCGATATGAAGATGGCAGTTACGGTTGATGAATTTTTGGCCACGGCAGATAACATCAGCTTTATTAAACGTGGGGCATACGCTTGGGAACCTCTGCTAAATAACATGAGCACCGAACGCACGACGGTTACTATTGATGGGATGCACGTTTTTGGAGCCTGCACAGATAAAATGGACCCGATTACTTCTTACGTGGAAAGCAATAACCTATCTGCGGTCGACGTAACATCGGGACAAGGAGGGAATATGCACGGCGCTACTATAGGAGGCAGTATTGACATGACGAGGCGCAGCACGCCCTTCGGGCTCGATAAAAAATGGAACGGCAGCTACCAAACTGGTTTTGAATTTAACAACAGCCAGTTTTTTAACTTGGGTAACGTGGCTTACTCTACCGATAAATTAGTGGCCGATGGAAGCATAGCTTTCCGCAAGGCCGGTAATTATTACGATGGTTATAGCAATAAGGTAAAGCACTCGCAGTTCCAAAAGTTCAATAGCTCTTTAGGCTTAGCTTATAAAACCAGTCCGCTTTCTTCTGTAAGGCTAGATGCCATTTTTGACCGTGCAGATAATGTTGGTTTCCCCGCTTTGCCGATGGATTTATGGCTTTCGCGCGCCCTTATTACTTCTGCCACTTACAAGCAGCTTTTTAAAGACGGTTGGTTGCGCGCCTTGGATACCAAAATTTATTTTAATGCTTTAGAACATTATATGGATGATACCAAGCGTTCCGAAAACTTAGTGCACATGGATATGCCCGGTTGGAGCACCACGTACGGTATGCTGGCCAAAGCTAATTTTATCCGTGGCGATATAAGCTCGGAGGTGCAGCTGAATTTGTATGATAACCGATCTATTGCCGAGATGACGATGTATCCGCAAGACCGCAGCAAAAAAACAATGTTTGCTTATAGCTGGCCGTGGGTGACTACGCGTTATGGCGGGCTTTCTATTAATAACTCATGGGATTTTTCTGCCCGTAGCAGCTTGCTTTTCGGTGGTGCTTTGGGTTTAAATTACAACCGCTCTAAATATGTAGAGTTTAACTGGATTTTTCATCCCGGTGCGCCCCAGCAGAAAACAAGGTTGTTGCCCAGCTTGCACGCCAGCTATCAGTTAAAGCTTAACCAGTTTGATTTTTCTGTAGGTACTGGTTACGGTCACCGCGCGCCCTCTGTATCAGAAGCTTATGGCTATTACATTTATAACAGTTTTGACCGCTATGATTACATTGGCAACCCCAATTTAAAGAACGAAATTTCTTACGAAGCGAATGCCAGCGCAGGGTTTAAAAACGAAAAATTTGGGATTAAAGCCAAAGTGAATGTGTTTAGTATCCAAAACTATATTATTGGCAGGGTGCTAAGTTTAGGAAGCCCGATGAATTACCAATCTGTAGGTGTAAAAGGCTATACATCTTTAAGCCATGCCCAGCTGTTTAACTTTAGCTTGAATGCCAATTACAATATTTTAGAAAACTTAGGCTGGAAAGGTACTTTAACCTATGCCCGCGCAACGGACGAAAAAGGTGGCAATTTGCCTTTCATCCGTCCCCTAAGCTACCAAAGTTCGCTTAGTTACCGATACCGTGATTTTAAGTTCCAAACTTCCGTAAACGGCGATTTGGAACAGAAGAATTACAGTCCGGAGTACGGCGAAGATGCCACGCCGGCTTACACCGTTTTAAATCTATCGGCAGATTACAGCTTTAAGCTAAAAAATGTGAGTGCCGTTTTACAGGTAGCCGCCGAAAATCTTTTGAACCAATATTACAGCACCTATGCAGATTGGGGCAACATCCCGCGCATGGGCCGTAATATTTACACCTCGTTAAAATTTAAATTTTAACCCTTTGAAACAGGTTATAAGTTTTTTAATGATGTTTTTAAGCTTGCTGATAGGTTTTCAGCAGGCTATCATCGTTATCAACTTTCAGCTGAACCAAAAAACAATCGAACGTGAGCTGTGCATCAATAAATTAAAACCTCAGATGCATTGCTATGGCGTTTGCCAGCTAAAAAAGCGTTTGAAAGATGCGGAGCAGGCAAACTCTAAATCAACGGAAACGCATCATAAAGTAGAAATGCTGCAATTGCAAAGTACAGATTTCGATTTAGAAAGCCCTATATCACAGATGCGAATCCGTAAACAAATTCATCAAATTGGTTTTTACGCAAGTCCGCATCCCAAAATTTTTGTGCCACCGCCATCGCCCGGCTCTACTAAGGCATAAATTAAAATAATCAGAAATATGAAAAAACCATCATAAAAAAATATAGAATGAACACACTTAAAAAATATAGTTTCTTAATACTTGCTCTTTCTGTTTTTGTTTCTTGTAAAAAAGATAAAGATCCGGTAGCCAATAACATCAATCTGCACTTCAACAATACCTTTAAAGATAAAACTATTGTTTTGGGCGATGCGGCATCCAGCACGGCAACTGTAAATGCCTCTGCCAATGGGCAAGTGCACCACTTTTCGGAGCTGAAATACGTCATCAGTAATATCCGCGTAATTAAAGCGGACGGTACCGCAATACCGTACAACATTAACAATTTAGATGAGGGCGCTACCGTGATAAATCAAGCAAAAGCCCAAAGTTTAGATTACGTTTTAGGCAATATTCCGGTAGGCGAGTACAAACAAATTAAGTTTGGATTAGGCGTAAAGGCCGATTTAAACACCTTAAACGAGGCGAAATTTCCTAAATTTTATGCGGCAGCCGGCGCAAATGATACCAAAATGATGTGGGAGTGGGGAGCCGGTTACCGCTTTACCAAAATAGAGGGTTTTTATGATACAGATAACAAAACCTTATCCATACATACCGGAAGCACGGTAGAAGGTACAAACGGCGATGAAGCTACCTATACCCAAGGTGTTGATGCTTACCGCGATATTACTTTAAGCTTGCCAAAGCTTGCCGTTGTAGGTAAAAATGCACCAAAAATCACCATCAAAGCAGATTTTGATAAACTGCTAAGCGGAAAAACCAATACCATTGCTTTGGGCGGTGACAACGCCGTACCAAGCGTTCACACGGCTGTAAACATGGTAAAATATGTTGACAATTTGGGCGGTAACGGTACCAGCGATTTATCGGGTATGTTTTCAATTGCCAGCGTAAAAAATTAGTGTTTACCATTTGGCAGATAGGAAGAGCAAGTGAAAGTTTTGCTTGCTCTTTTTAAAGAATATCAAGTCGCGATGAAAAAGATAGTTTTTTTGACGGCACTTTTTTGCACATTATATGCGTGTAAACGCGATGATATTGCCGCGCCTTTTAAGTTTGATAATCCTGAAATAAGCTTAAAAATTCCGGAAGGCTTTCCTACGCTAAACAACGCTATAGAAAACAACAAGCCCACTAAATATGGTGTTCAACTGGGCGAAAAGCTATTTCATGATACACGTTTAAGCGCCAACAATACCGTTTCGTGTGCAAGCTGCCACAAACAAGGCAATGCTTTCGCAGATAATAATATCCAAGCTTTGGGTATTGAGGGTAGGGTAGGTTTGCGTAACGTGCCACCTATCCAAAACATGGCGTTTATGAAATTTTATAATTGGGACGGCGCAAAGCTGGCCTTAGAAAACCAGGTTTTAGTACCCATTATTACGCACGAGGAGATGAACTCGAGCATTTTAGAAGTGGTGGATAAAATTAAAAACGATAGCGAATATAAAGTGCTGTTTAAAAAAGCATTCGGCGATGATGCCGTTAAGCAGGAAAGGATTTACCGCAGCATTGCCCAATACGAATACACCCTAATTTCGGCAAACAGCAAGTACGACCGTGTGAAACTTAAAGGCGAACAATTTACAGAAAGTGAAGCCCGCGGTTACCAAGCCTTTAAAGTGAAGTGCGAAAGTTGCCACAGTACCGAGCTTTTTACAGACCAAAGCTTCCGCAACGTCGGTTTTCCGCTAAACCCCAGTACAGAAGAAGCCGGACGCGCACGCGTAAGCGGTGCCGAAGCTGATTTTATGCGTTTCCGCGTACCCTCTTTACGCAATGCCGAGTACACTGCACCGTATGGCAGTTTCGGGCAGTTTGCGACCTTAATGGACGTTTTAGATTATTTTGATAAAAGCGTGTTAGACGCGGATAACCTTGACCCCATTTTAAAGCAGAACGGCAACAGGATACCGCTTAGCGCGCAGGAAAAGCAAGACATCATCAGCTTTATTAAAACCTTAAGTGATAAGGATTTTGTGGGGCGCTAGCCAATTGCGGATATTTTGGGTTTTTGGAGCGCAAGATTACTGAAATCGTTATCCCTCTTTACCGCCACAGCAAACCATTTTTTCTATCTTTGGTAGCAATGGGCTTTTTGTTTCCAAACTTCTTGTACGGGCTGTTTTTTATTGCCGTTCCCATTGCGGTGCACCTTTTCAATTTCCGCAGGTTTAAAAAGGTGTACTTTACCAACGTTGCTTTTTTGCAATCTGTAGAAGCTAAAAGCGCTGCGGCGCGCCAGCTAAAAGAGCGTTTATTGTTGCTCGCACGTATTTTAGCCATCATTTTTTTAGTGCTTGCTTTTGCGCAACCTTATTTAAAAACAGAGCAGGCCCCGCCACAGTCCCAAAACAATGTAGTGAGTGTTTATGTGGATAATTCCTATTCTATGGAAGCGGTAAATGCACAGGGGCGCTTATTGGATGAAGCAAAACGTAGCGCAACAGACCTTACCGAAGCCTTTGATTTAAACACACGCTATCAACTGTTAACCAGTAATTTAGAAAGCAACAATACTAGGCTCTTAAGTAAAGATGAATTTCTGGAAGCGTTGGAACAAACAAAAATCACTGCTTTTTCGCCTAGCTATCAGCAGGTGGTGGCGCGGCAAAGCGTTTTTCTGCAAAATCAGCATCAAGGCAACCGTTATGCCTTTTTAATTTCCGATTTTCAAAAGGAAAGCAATTCCAAACCTATAAAAACCGATAGCAGCATACGCCTCAACCTAGTGCCCTTAAAGGCAAATCCGCTGCCCAATATTTCGGTAGATTCTGTTTACTTCATCAGCCCATTCCACCGCGAAGGCCAGTCGGAAAGCCTAGTTTACCGGCTTAAAAACCATTCCGATAAAAAGGTAGAAAACCTTTCCGTCAGTTTAGGCATCAACGGCTCGCAACAGGCTTTGGGCACCACAAACATCAATGCAAATGCTACCGTTTTAGATACCTTAAAATTCTCGGGCTTACGGGGGCAATGGCAACAAGCCGAACTTAAAATCAAAGATTATCCCATCACGTTTGATGATCAGCTGCTTTTTGCCTTCAGTTTACAAAAGCAAGCAAATATCACGGCGCTGTACCACCAAAAGCCGGTAAAAGCAATTGGCGCGGCTTACGGTACTGATGATTTTTTTAAGCTAACACAAATTGACCAATCGCAACTAAATTACAGTAAACTTGCCAGCCAGCAACTGGTGATTTTAGAAAATTTAACGGAGGTTGCGCCCGGTTTAGCCCAGCAGTTGCGGCAATATGTAAGCAACGGCGGCAGTTTAGCCGTTTTTATTCCGCTTAGCGCAGATTTGCTTAGCTACCAACGTTTTTTACAAAGCTTAGAAACAGATTTTCCGCAAAGCTTAGATAAGCAAGAAAACCGCGCCACCAATATAAATTTGCAACATCCGGTTTTTAATGATGTTTTTGAGCAGTTGCCGCAGCAGTTGGATTTGCCACAAGCGAATATGTTTTTCCAAAGTTCTAGCCTTACGCGCAGCACTCGGCAGGTTTTGTTGCGCGGCACCGTTTCAGATAATTTATTGAGTGCTTACAGTTTGGGTAAAGGCAAAATATACCTTTCGTTTTTACCCTTGGAAGCAGAAGCCAGCAATTTTACGCAACACGCACTGTTTTTGCCCTTTTTATTCAAAGCGGCGCTGCTCAGCTTCAATCCCCAGAAAATGTATTATACGCTTGGCGCCGATGAAAATATTAGGTTAAACAGCATTCCGCTTGGCGATAAACAAGTAATGAAAATTTATGGCGAGGGCACAGAAATTATCCCCAATTATCAAAATAGCCAAGCCGGCGCAAACGTATATTTCGCGGATCAGCTGACGCGAAGCGGTTTTTATCAGCTAAAGCTTGCCGACAGTTTATTGCAGGTTTTTGCGCTCAACCAAAATGCAAAAGAATCTGCTATGGCCTTTTATTCGGATACGGAACTGGCCCAAAAATTTGGCGTTTCAGGGGCATCCATCATCAAGGCCAAAGAAAAAATTACTGCTGCCCAAATAAAACAGTTAGCTACAGGTGCGTCGTTTTGGAAACTTTGCATAATTTTGGCGCTGGTATGTTTGGCTGCAGAAATATTTATTGTTCGGTACAAAAGCTAACATCCCAAGCACATCAAAAGCATCCGTATTATGCCTCAAAAAATCATTATCCAAGCTTGTAAAATCATTGATCCGGCATCGCCACAGCATTTAAAAACCGTCGACGTTTTAATTAACGAAGGCAAAATTGAAGCAATAGGGCAAAATTTAGGTACAGATGCGCAGCTGATTAGCGGTGAGGGAAAGTTTCTGGCACCAGGTTTTTTTGATTTAAACGCCACTTTTGGCGAGCCAGGTTTTGAAACCAAAGAAGACTTTGAAACGGGCAGTAAAGCCGCTGCGGCGGGAGGATTTACAGGTTTGGCGTTAATGCCGCACAACAATCCGCCAACAGATTCTAAATCGCAAGTGGAATATTTAATCAACCGCGCAAAAGGGAACTTGGTAGATATTTTTCCGTACGGATGTATATCGCAAAAGCGTGAAGGGAAAGATTTGGCCGAGATGTACGATATGCGCCAGTCTGGCGCTGTGGCTTTTACAGACGGAAATAAAGCCGTACAAGATGCCGGACTGATGGAACGCGCTTTACTATATGCCAAAGGTTTTGATGCTTTGGTTTTATCGTACCCAGAAGATGCTTCTATTGCCGGCAGTGCAAAAATGAACGAAGGCGCCATGAGTACTTTTTTGGGCATGAAAGGCATCCCAAACTTAGCCGAAGAATTAATGATTGTGCGCGATTTGTACTTGGCCGCTTATACCGATAGTCGCATCCATTTTTCTACAATCTCTACTGCCCACGCGGTAGAATTAATTCGCAACGCAAAAAAGCAAGGCGCAAAAGTCACTTGCGATGTTGCCGCGCACCATTTGGTGTTAACAGACGATGCGGTTGCAGGTTTCGACAGCAATTACAAGGTAAAACCGCCTTTGCGCACGCAGGCAGATGTTGATGCTTTATTGCAAGGTTTAAAAGACGGCACTATCGACGCCATTGTATCGCAACACCACCCACAAGAAATTGAGTTTAAGCAAGTGGAGTTTGAAATTGCCAAATTTGGTATAATCGCTTTGCAAACCGTTTTGCCTTTACTGTTGCAAGCCGGTTTAAATGAAGAACAAATTGTTGAAAAACTTGCGCTTAATCCGCGCAAGATTTTAGGTTTGCCGGTGCCAAGTATCGCAGTTGGCAAAAATGCCAATTTGGTGTTGTTTGATGCCAGCTCGTGGGATTATCAAGCCTCTATAAACTATTCAAAATCTGCAAACAGTCCGTTTTTGGGTCAACAATTAAACGGAAAAGTTTGGTTAACTTGCAATAATAATCAAGTATTTAGCTACTAACGGAAAACAATTATGGATACTAAAGTGAAAAACGCCCTCGAAAGTCTTTTTAACACCTTTGCCAGTTTAGAGCAGGTATCGGCACAAAAAGAACTGGGTAAACTAAATGAAGTTTTTAACGGTGGCGCCGATTTTTTGCAGAAAGTTACCTTGATGGATGCTGTTTTTGACGATGCGCCAGCCTTAGACCCCTTGCGCGAAATCACTTTTGATTTATTGCTGGTGAACTTTTTTGCCGAGGATGCAAAGAAATTAGATGCAGATTATTTAGACTCGGAAGAATGGGCGGCCATTGAAGAAGAAACTTTGGACCGTGGCACCGAACTTTTGAACCTGCTCTTATATTTAAATGAGTGCGAAGACGAAGATATAGAACCTTCTTTAGAAGACTTTTTGAAAGAGTTTTTGTTGGTTGATGATGACGAATTCCAAGACGAGCACCGCATTTATGAAGATGTAATTGCCAATCAGATTTTGATGGACAGCAGTTTGGAGGAGATTGCCCGCGTATCCAGAAACCTTTCTCAAGACTCTGAAATCCGCGATATTTTTTATCCGCTGATGGCTTACTTTTATGATATAGAACCAGATGCGCAAGCCATTAAGGAATTTTCAGATTTAAGCGAAGACCCAGCTTTTGATGCTGCCGTGCTGTCTTTGCTATTAAACTTTAAATCTTAAAACCGTATGACAGAACTTTTAAAGAAAACAGCCATCAGCAATGGGTTGGTTATTGCCGCCATCACCATTGCCATCCAGTTAATTACCTATTACGCGGCGCCCCAGCTTTTGGGCGCTACTTGGTACGGCATATTAATCACCTTCATTAGCTTAATTATTTACGTGGTGTTCACTTTTGATATGCGTAAAAAAATAGGCGGTTACTGGACCTTTAAAGAAGCTTTAAGCGGGATTTTTATCATGTCGGTTATCGCAAATTTGTCGTCTAGCGTATTCAATTTTGTTTTTTACCGATTTATAGAGCCGGGAGCTTATGATAAAGTTAAAACTTATGTGGAGGACGGTATTACCTCTACTTTTGAAAAAATGGGGATGAGTGGCGACCAGCTGGATGAGGCGATTGAGAAATCTTTAGAAAGTTTAAAGGCGCAGTACCTGCCTACATTTGGCGATTTTTTTAAAAATTTGGTGATTGCAATTTTGGTTGGCTTCGTGTTTTCTTTGATTTTTGCCGCTATTTTTAAAAAGAACCCGCCCATGTTTGCGCCGGTTGAGGGAGAGGAGTAAGAGCATTCTATTTAATTAAAGAAAGAAACCCTCGCACCATTAAAACACCCTTTATTTAGCAAATAAAAACATGGATATATCGGTAGTTGTACCTGCTTATAACGAAGTTGAATCTTTGTCCGAGCTTTGCGCTTGGATAAAAGAGGTAATGCAAAAAAACGGGTTTAGCTATGAGATAATCATTATTGACGATGGCAGTGATGACGGCTCGTGGGAAAAAACCGAGGAGCTACACCTTGCACATCCGCAGGTAAAAGGCATAAAATTTAGGCGAAACTACGGTAAATCTGCCGCTTTAAATGTAGGTTTTGATGCCGCACAGGGCGATGTGGTGATTACGATGGATGCCGATTTGCAAGATTCGCCAAATGAAATCCCGGAATTGTACCGCCGCATCAAAGAAGAAAAGCTCGATTTAATTTCCGGCTGGAAGAAAAAGCGTTACGATCCGCTAACCAAAACCATCCCAACAAAACTTTTTAACGCCGCCACCCGCAGCATGTCGGGCATATACAATCTGCACGATTTCAATTGCGGTTTAAAAGCGTACCGGAAAGAAGTAGTCAAAAACATTGAGGTTTATGGCGAAATGCACCGCTACATTCCGGTAATTGCAAAATGGGCCGGTTTTAAGAAAATTGAAGAGCAGGTAGTTGAGCACCGCGCACGTAAGTACGGCACTACCAAATTCGGTTTTAGCCGTTTCATTAACGGCTTTTTAGATTTATTGTCCATATTTTTTGTGGGTAAGTTTGGCAAAAGACCCATGCACTTTTTTGGCTCAATGGGCGTGCTCAGCTTTTTGGTGGGCACCGTAATGGCGCTATGGATTATCGGTGAAAAGCTTTATAACATTGCCAACCACATCAAAATTACACGCGAAGTAACCGACCAGCCCCTGTTTTACATCGCTTTAGTGGCTGTTGTTGTTGGCTCGCAACTGTTTTTAACAGGTTTTGTGGCCGAGCTGGTCTCTCGCAGTTCATCCAACCGGAACATTTATCAGATAGAGAAAGAGATTGGTTAGGCGGCCAGTGTGTTACGTGCTTGGTAGCGGATTTACCGACGGCGGACAACGGACTTTAAGATAAAAAATCAAATCATGGATGTTGATATAGAAAAGCTGGTTTCGGCCAACAACGAGCAAATCCGCAAGTTGCAAGAAATTGTAAAAAAGGTAATCGAAGAAGAAAAACTGATTACCAATAATCTTGCAAATCCGCCTAAAGAGATGCTTACCAAAGGGCAAAGCATATCGGACCGCGTGGCAAAATTTGGCGGAAGCTGGGCATTTATCGTTTCGTTTTTATTCCTTTTGCTCTTCTGGATTTTGTTTAACACGCTTACGCCGATAAAAGACAATTTTGATCCCTATCCTTTTATTTTGATGAACCTGATTTTATCTTGCGTGGCAGCACTGCAAGCACCAATTATTATGATGAGCCAAAACCGTCAGGAAGAAAAAGACCGCAAACGCAGTGAGAACGATTACATGGTTAACCTAAAAGCCGAACTAGAAATTAACGCTTTAAACCAGAAGATCGACTTTTTGTTAGAGGAGCAAATTAAAACCTTGTTCGAGAGCCAAGCTAAGCAGTTGGAGATTTTAAAAAAGCTGGAAGAAAAGGTTAGCGATAACCGATAAGCTTTTTTTAAAACTCAACAACGGATTACGATAAACAATAATCATTATTATGTCGATATGGTTTTCTATAACAAGATACTGAGAGCCTAATGTGTTCGCATCAAAATACATCACCATTCTGCCCGATAAACAAAAACTAATAGAAGAGGTAGAAAACGTGATAAATAAACAGTCTAAATTTTCAAGGGGACATTTTTTTAACCGATATTGTTTTTAAACCTATAAATACAATGCCTTTCTCCATCATCATCCCACTTTACAACCGCCCGCAAGAAATTAAAGAGCTTTTAGAAAGTTTAACACAACAAACTTACACAGATTTTGAGGTTTTGGTGATCGAAGACGGCTCTGCCCATAAAGCTGAAGACATCGTGAAATCCTTTTCATCGCAGCTAAATATCAGCTATTACTATAAAACTAATGAGGGTCAGGGCTTTGCGCGCAACTTCGGTTTCAGCAAAGCAAAAGGAGATTTCTTCATTTTTTTTGATTCAGATTGCCTTATTCCGTCCAATTATCTGGAGATAGTTAACCATTATCTGCAGCAGCACCAGTTAGATGCTTATGGCGGGCCAGATGCAGCGCACCCTTCTTTTTCGCCCATGCAAAAGGCGCTCAGCTATGCCATGACTTCCTCTTTAACCACAGGAGGCATCCGCAGCAAAGCAAAAAATGCCGGAGGTAAATACCATCCGCGGAGCTACAATATGGGCATATCCCGCAAAGTTTGGGAGCAAACAGGCGGTTTCCACCTTACCAACATGGGCGAGGATATGGACTTATCTAGGCGCATTCACCAGGCCGGTTTTAAAATTGAATTAATTGCCGATGCAAAAGTTTACCATAAACGGCGTACATCGTTTTACCAGTTCTGGAAACAGGTGCACTCTTTTGGGCGCACCCGCATCCAGCTGTACAAACGCTATCCAGATACTTTAAAAACCGTACATTTTTTACCCGTTGTTTTTACGCTGGGCTTAGCTTTTACGGTGATTTTTAATTTGTTAGCCTTGCCCTTCGCAAAGGTTTGTAATTTATTTCTCCTTATTTATTTATTATCCATTTTTTTCGATTCATTATATATAAATAAGTCTTTAAAAGTTGCATTTTTGAGCATCTTTGCGTCTTTAATACAACTAGTTGCCTATGGCATGGGTTTTATGCAGGAATTTGTGAGGAAGATTATTTTTAATAAATGATAGAGTTTTTAAAACAAAGTACTTTTTCGGTGAACGAGGTGATGGGCAAGGCGTGGCACATCACAAAAAACCATTACTTTTCTATTGCCCTGCTTTGTTTCTTGATGTTTGCTACGCTAAGTTTTTCCAGCTTAATGTCGATGCTTTTGAAAGACATTAACCCGGCATTAAACGTATTGTTTTTCATTATTTTCATTACGGCATACCTCATCATCAACTTATCGCTGTTTAAATTTATTTTTCACCTGTTAGATCATGAGGCCGAGGAAGTGAGTTTAGCTGGCACTTTGCCTTCAAAAACGCAGATTATACGTTTCCTAATCGGCAGTTTTTATTTTACCCTGTGCATTTTAGCGGTTTACGTTGTGGTGGCTTTATTGGTGTTTCCGTTTATTTATACCGGAATTAAACTTCAGTTATTGGTAAATTTGGCTATATCAGTAGGTTTAGTTGCCATTTTTGTTACTTGGTTGCGTATTTCTTTTTTTCCTTTCTTTATCATCGATAAAAACGAAACTCCTTTTAAATCTTTAAAGCTAAGTTTAGCCATTACCAAAGGCAATTTTACCAAAATACTGTTATTGCTTTTTGTACTTGGGTTTTTTCAGGTGATGTATCTGGTACTAAACTATTTCGAGCTAACGGTGATCGCCACTTTTGTCAGCATTTTAAGCTCTTTTGTGGTTGTCCCTCTGTCTGTTGTTGCCCTAACCGTGGCCTACCGTAAGATGATGGAGGAATACAAAGGCACTCAAGAACCGGATATTTTAACCAATATCATTTAACCGCATGGGTATTAAGGCATTTTTTTCGAAGCTTTTTGCCGCTGTGGCTGTGCGCGATATCAATCGATGGAAATACAGTGCGCCTGCTGCACAAGAGAAAACTTTACAACTGCTCATAAAAAAAGCAGCCGCAACTAAATTTGGGCGCGATCATGATTTTGCATCTATAAAAAGCTACGAAGATTTTAAAGCCCGCGTGCCCGTGGCAGATTATGAAGATTTAAAACCTTATATAGAACAAGTTTTACACGGAGAGGAAGATGTGCTTTGGCCCGGCAAACCTCTGTATTTTGCAAAAACATCGGGCACTACATCTGGCGTAAAATATATCCCAATCTCTAAAGAATCCATGCCACAGCACATCAAAGCCGCGCGCAACGCTTTGTTAAGCTACATTCACGAGACCGGCAAAGCCGATTTTGTAGATGGCAAGATGATTTTTTTGCAGGGAAGTCCTAAAATGGAGAAAAAATCGGGCATCGCCTTCGGACGTTTATCCGGGATTGTGGCCAACCATGTACCTGCCTATTTGCAAAAAAACCGTTTGCCCAGCTATCAGGTAAACTGCATTGAAGATTGGGAACAAAAAGTTGATGCCATTGTAGAGGAAACGGCCAAAGAAGATATGCGCCTGATTTCGGGCATTCCGCCTTGGTGCCAAATGTACTTTGACCGTTTGCTGGCTAAAACCGCGAAACAGCAGGTCAAGGATGTTTTCCCCAACTTTAAGCTGTTTGTTTACGGTGGCGTAAATTACGAGCCTTACCGAGCCAGGATAGAAGAAACCATCGGTTTTAAGATAGATAGCATTGAAACTTATCCGGCTTCCGAAGGTTTTATCGCTTTTCAGGACAGCCAAAAAGATAAATCGTTGCTTTTATTGGCAGATGCCGGTATCTTTTATGAATTTATTCCGGCAGATGAATATTATAACGCGCAGCCGAGCCGCTTGAGTTTAGGCGAGGTGGAGCTGAATAAAAACTACGCCATCGTGTTAAGCACCACCGCCGGTTTATGGGCTTATTCTTTAGGCGACACGGTGAAATTCGTGAGCAAAAACCCTTATAAATTATTGGTTACGGGCCGCATTAAACATTATATTTCTGCTTTTGGCGAGCATGTGATTGGCGAAGAGGTGGAAGCGGCGCTGCTAAACGTGGCGAAAGAGCATCGGCTAGAAATTACCGAATTTACGGTTGCGCCACAGGTAAATCCGCCAAAAGGCGAACTGCCTTACCACGAGTGGTTTGTGGAGTTTGTTAAAGCACCGGCAGATTTAAATGCCTTCGCTTCAGCGGTTGACCACGCATTACAGCAAAAAAACATATATTACAAAGATTTAATTAGCGGAGCGGTTTTGCAACCGTTGGTTATACGTGAACTAGAGAAAGATGCATTTATCAACTTCATGCGCGGCGAAGGGAAGTTGGGCGGTCAAAATAAAGTGCCCCGCCTAGCTAACGAACGTTTATTGGCAGATAAGCTAAGTGCATACATCAAAAAATAACAAACATTGTCATCAAATATTATTAAGCATATTGCCATTTTAGGCTCTACAGGCAGTATCGGTACGCAGGCGCTAGAAGTAATTGAAGCCAACCCGCAACTTTTTGCGGTTTCGGTGCTAACGGCACAAAGCAATGTAGATTTGCTTATCCGGCAGGCTTTAAAATTTAAACCCTTAGTAGCGGTGATAGGCGATGTGCAGAAATATCAAATTTTAAAAGAAGCATTAGCTGGCAGCGGAATTGAGGCAAAAGCGGGCGAAGAAGCACTTTGCGAGGCGGTGTTGTTGCCCCAAACGGAAATGGTGTTAACCGCATTGGTAGGTTTTGCCGGTTTAAAACCCACCATGAGCGCAATTAAGGCCGGCAAACATATCGCGCTAGCGAATAAAGAGACCTTGGTGGTTGCCGGTGATATTGTTACCGCTTTGGCTAAACAGCACAGCGTAGATATTTTACCCGTAGATTCTGAGCATTCGGCAATTTTTCAATGTTTAGTGGGCGAAAAAAGTCCGGTCGAGAAAATTTACCTCACCGCATCCGGCGGACCGTTTCGCGGTAAAGATTTCGCCTATCTTTCGGAAGTTACTCGCCACCAGGCCTTAAAACATCCAAACTGGGTTATGGGCGCTAAAATCACGATTGACTCGGCTACCTTAATGAACAAAGGTTTGGAGGTGATAGAAGCCAAATGGCTGTTTAACCTGTCTGTGCCCCAGATTGATGTAATTGTGCATCCACAATCAATTGTGCATTCTATCGTTCAGTTCACAGACGGTTCTATGAAAGCACAAATGGGCTTGCCCGATATGAAATTGCCAATTCAGTACGCTATGGCCTATCCTAACCGCGTTGCAAACAATTTTAAACGCTTCAACTTTTGGGATTATCCAAGCTTAACTTTTGAGGCGGCAGATACCAAAACCTTCCGAAATTTGGCCTTAGCATTTGAAGCATTGGAAAAAGGCGGAAATATGCCCTGCATTATTAACGCGGCAAATGAAGTTGTAGTTGCCGAATTTTTAAAAGACGGCATCGGTTTTTTACAAATGAGCGAAGTGATAGAAACCTGTATGGCTAAACTGGACTATGTAAAAGAGCCGAGTATAGAAGATTATTTTGAAACGGATAGGCAAACACGCATTTTTGCGCAGGAACTGGTTGGGGCGGTATGAGTAGTGAGTATAGGGTACTGGGGGATATTTGGTAACAAGAATTAAGGTTAAGAGTCAAACTATAAAAAAAAGAAATGGATGTAATTGTGATGATAGCCCAGCTAATTTTGGGGCTTTCTATTTTGGTGGTGTTGCACGAGTTAGGGCATTATTTAACGGCCCGGGCTTTCGGGATTAAAGTAGAGAAGTTTTACCTGTTTTTTGATGCTTGGGGCTTTAAGCTCTTCAGCATAAAATATAAAGATTGCGAGTACGGTATCGGTTGGTTGCCACTGGGCGGATATGTGAAAATTGCGGGTATGATAGACGAATCTATGGATACCGAAGCCATGGCACAACCTGTAAAAGATTGGGAATTTAGGGCAAAACCGGCTTGGCAACGCCTAATAGTGATGTTGGGCGGTGTTACCGTAAATATTATTTTGGGTATTTTTATTTTTTGGATGCTAACTTTCAAATACGGCGAAACATACATCCCAAACAGCGAGTTAAAATATGGTATAGCGCCCGGCATTGTTGGGCAGCAGATAGGCTTGCAGCCCGGCGATAAAATTGAAGAAATTAACGGCGAAAAAGTAGAGCGTTTTGAAGATATCAAAAGTTCTGATGTGTTGATGGGCAACTCGACCCTCACCGTACTGCGCAACGGCGAAGAAAAGCAGATTGCTATCCCAGCAAATATTTTAAATACGGTATCTGATTTTGGGATTGCCGAGTTTGTATCGCCACGTATTATCTCTAAAGTGGGCGAGGTAATGCCGGGCAGCCCCGCCGAAAAAGCGGGTTTAAAAAGCAACGACCAAATTTTGGAAGTTAACGGAAAAGAAGCGGTTTACTCTGATCAGTTGCGTACGCTTTTAGCCGATGTGAAAAGCAAGACCGCCAATTTGCTGGTGCGCCGAGATACCCAGATGTTACAGTTGCCGGTGCAGGTAACGGCAGATGGCACCATCGGTTTTGCTTTTGATTATAGCTATATACAAACCCGCACGCAAGATTATTCTTTAATGGCCGCTTTGCCTGCCGGCGCGTCCAAGGCTTGGGGCTCGCTAATAGATAATGCCAAAGGTTTGGGCAAGGTGGTAAAAGGAGAGGTAAAAGCAAACAAAGCTTTCTCTGGCCCAGTAGAAATTGCCCGTAAATTATACGGCGGTACTTGGGATTGGGTGAAATTTTGGGGAATTACCGGTTTGCTTTCTATGGCGCTTGCGCTGATGAACTTATTACCAATACCAGCCTTAGATGGCGGACACGCCATGTTTTTGCTGATAGAAATGATAAAGGGCAAACCGTTGAGCGATAAATTTATGGAACGCGCCCAAATGGTGGGTTTCGTGATTTTAGCCTCTTTAATGGTGTTTGTATTGGGTAACGATATTTTTAAGGCGTTTACTAAATAGGCAGGTATAAGGCTTGGGGTGTAGGTTTGAGGTATAGGGCTTGGGATAAAGTTTTCTGAATTGCTATCCGGGCTTTTGAATTTTTACTTTTCACCTTCTACTTTGAAAGATAGGCTTTTTGAATTTTTACTTTTCACTTTTTACTTTGAAAAATGGACTATTTTAAATTTTACGACATACCGCTTTCTTTTTGTCCGGATCAAAACTTGGTGAAAAAGAAGTTTTATGAGCTCAGTAAGGCCTATCATCCAGATTTTTTTGTGAACGAGCCGGAAGAGAAACAACAGGAGATATTAGATTTATCCACGCTCAACAACAAGGCTTTCCAAACCCTATCAAATCCTGAGAAGCTATTGCCTTACGTGTTGACAGAAAAAGGCGTTTTAACAGAGGGAGAAAAATATCAGCTTCCGCAAGATTTTTTAATGGAGATGATGGAAATCAATGAAGCCATTATGGATCTGGAGTTTGAACCCGATGCCCAAAAACAAGCCGAATTGCAAAAAAATGTGAGCGCGGTTGAACAAACACTAAACAAAGAACTGTTAAGCTTAACTGCTGATTTTGAGAATACTAATGAGGATGTGAAGGCACAGAAGCTGGCAGAAATTAAAGATATTTGGTATAGAAAAAAATATTTGTTGCGAATACGAGAATCAATTGATAAGTTTGCACACCGAAAATGAACTGATGTTCATTAAATGCCCAGGTGGCGGAATTGGTAGACGCGTTGGTCTCAAACACCAATATCTTCGGATGTGCCGGTTCGACCCCGGCCCTGGGTACAAAAGCCCCGATGTTTTGATGAACATCGGGGCTTTATTTTATTCCAAACTGTTAAACGGGCATCTAGATGGATCAAGCGGAAACGTTGGGGGATTTAGATTTACGCATAGATTTTTGAGAGCCTGAATAGGAAGAATTTGATATCTGTGACTCCTCTGGATGTTGCCCTGAAAGCAGCTTTGACTTTAGCATTGAAAGATTCCGCTGAAGCGTTTGTTGGCGGTTGATGAAGAATTCAGTATAGATAAATAATTTGCCTGAACAGGTCTAGAAACAGTTTTAAAAGATGATTCTTTGTCGAGTTTAGTTAATTTCGAAATAATCCAGAATACCTTCTGGAAGTAATAAACTGATTAAGGTAATTGCAGGCTTGAGTCAAAATAGGAATCGTTAATCCGGTACAAAGAAATGAAATTTCATTGCTCCCCTTTTCCGCTTGATCCACGATTTTTAGTTACCGATGCAGACCCGTCGTCAGTGGGTTTATAAACACAATAAGCGTAGGACCGAGCTCATTTGCGTCTAAGAGGTTCGGCAAAAACCTGACAACAACAAATTGCGCCTTAACAACTTTCAACAATAAATACATGCCGTAATTGAAATGGAAGATTTAGATTTACAAAACCTTATAAAACAGTTAAGCTCCAAACGGGGAGAGTGGAGCTTAAACTAACCAATTATAAACCTAAATTAAACGAAAGGGCTGTAGGGGTAGGAGTCGAACCTACACGAAGTGGTTATTTCACATTGCTGCTATTTCCCAAACCTTCGCCACCGAGACAAGGAGGTGTGTCTGCCAATTTCACCACCCTACAGTGTATTTTTTGTTTCAATTTTATCATCGGGCTTGCCCCTTTGATTTATTGTACACTACAAATGTAAGGCGAATTCTAATTCGTTGCAAATATTTCAATAAATTCTTGTAACTTTTATTAATTTTTTATTTATACTTGTTTAATATTAATATTCGTTAAAGCATGGCAGATAAATCACGACCTAATTTAGAAATTGATAATTTGGATATCGACATTTTGTCGATTTTGATGAACGATGCCACCACGGCTTATACCGAAATTGCCAAAGAACTCATCGTTTCTGGCGGAACCATCCACGTGCGCATGAAGAAAATGCAGGATATGGGCATTATCAAAGGCTCAAACCTGATTGTAGACGCGCAAAAAGTGGGTTATGATATCACCGCTTTTTTGGGTATTTATCTAGAGAAGGGCTCCATTTATCATGATGCAGTTAAAGAGATGAAGAAGATAAAGGAGATTGTAGAACTGCATTATACCACCGGTGGCTACTCTATGTTTGCAAAAATTATCTGTAGAGATACTGGACACTTGCGCCATGTGTTAAATGATAAAATTCAGGCGGTGCAAGGCATACAACGCACAGAAACGTTTATCTCTTTAGAAGAGAGCATCAAGCGCCAGATCACCTTAAAGTAATTAAGCATCTGCTATAAATTGGCAGTGGATTTGATTTATAGGCTCTAAATCAAAAGATATCGCCATGGAAAATAAAGAGAAAAAATGGGAGTCGGGGCCTATGCAACATACGCACGACGAGCGCACGGCAGAGCAGATGCAACGTGCAAAGGAAGAGTCTGAACGCCGGAAAGAGAATTTAGACGATAAAGGTGAGGGTTCTTACAAAGAAAAAAACGGAGATGAGGACAAGCAGTTTTCCGATTTAGAAAATGAACCCAAACTTGATAAAAAGCCTACGAAAACCCAAGAGTAAAGGCATTTTCAAAAACTAAGCGCTGACACACACGGTCAGCGCTTAAAAACATCTACCTGTTTTGCGTTTTAAGTTCTGCTAGTAGCGAAACGCAATTCTTTTCAATCAAATCATATACGGGTGCAAAAAGGGCATCATCATAATAAGGGTCTGGCACAATTTCGTTTTTGATCAATAACCTTACTTTTTCCCGCTGACTATCATTTTCAGCTAATCGCATTACATCCCGGTAGTTCTGCTCGTCCATTACCGCAATCACATCAAAACTGTCAAAATCTGCCACGCTAAACTGCCGTGCTTGCTGTGCAGAAATATCTATACCATGTGCTTTGGCTACCTTAATTGATCTATGGTCCGGCTTTTTGCCGATGTGATAGTTGCCTGTTCCGGCCGAATCTACCTGCCAGTTTAAGCCTTGCGCATCAGCTAAATGTCGCATAATACCTTCTGCGAGCGGAGAACGGCAAATATTGCCTAAGCAGACCATTAAAATCTTCATATCGTTTTTTATAAAGTGTTGAGAATTTTTATCGCGCCAAACGCTTGCTTATTTACATACCAGCTTTTGCTGTAAAAGCAGTTGTTGCGTAGTGCCGGTTTGCAGGTTTTTTAGATGGATAACGGAATCTGTTTTTGCTGTAATCAAAAATAAATCTGTGAATTTGCCATTGCGATAGCAACTGCCAACGGTTTTGTACTTAAATTCCGCATCCACAAAATTGCCATCAAACTTTAGCGTATCGCCCACTACTTTGTAATAACCTTTTGCGTACTCGTCCCAATTGCCTTCTTGGTAACAGGGGCCGCCGTCTAAATTAACTTTAGAAACATTGTGGATGGTAGCGTAAAAAGAATCGCAGGTGAATTTAAAGCGGAAACTTTGCCAGCTTACCAAATCCTCGTGTTTCAGCAAAGCATCTTCTTGCCATAAGCCTTGCAAATAAGCGTCGCCGGTAGATTGCTCTAGCTTGTTAAATTTACAAGCCGATAAAAAAAGAACAACCAAAGTTGCAAAAAGAATAATTTTTAGTGCTGATTGTTGGATGCAGTTAGCAAACATGCTTAGCTTTTAATCGTATAAAAAAAGCTTACAAGGCTAATGCCTCGTAAGCTTAAAATGCATTTTTATTTTAAAGAACCTACCATGGCTTCTGGTTTTACCCACTCGGTAAACTGTTCGGAAGTTAGTAGGCCTAATTCTACTGCTGCTTCGCGCAAAGTTTTGTTTTCTTTATGCGCCTTTTTAGCAATTTTGGCCGCATTCTCGTAACCGATGTGCGGGTTTAAAGCCGTTACCAACATCAACGAGTTTTCCAAATGCTTCTTAATTTCTGGCAAATTAGGCTGTATGCCCACCGCACAGTTATTGGTAAATGATACGCAGGCGTCGCCAATTAAACGTGCCGATTGCAAAACGTTTGCAGCAATTACCGGTTTAAAAACATTCAGCTCAAAATGGCCGGTGGCGCCACCTACAGAAACTGCTACATCATTCCCCATTACCTGCGCACAAACCATAGTTAAAGCTTCGGGCTGTGTAGGGTTTACTTTGCCCGGCATAATGGAAGATCCCGGTTCGTTATCTGGAATAATAATTTCGCCGATGCCACAGCGCGGTCCCGAGCTTAACATGCGTATATCATTGGCAACTTTCATTAAAGAAACGGCTGCCCTTTTTAAAGCGCCAGACATTTCTACCATCGCATCGTGCGCTGCTAAGGCCTCAAACTTATTAGGCGCTGTGATAAAAGGAAGTCCGGTTAATGTAGCAATGTGTTTGGCTACTAAAAAATCGTAACCTTTTGGCGTGTTTAGGCCCGTGCCCACGGCGGTTCCACCCAAAGCAAGTTCCCTAACTGCTTCTAACGCATTTTTGATGGCTTTTATAGAGTTGGTGATTTGTTGCGCATAGCCAGAAAACTCTTGGCCCAAGGTCAAAGGCGTAGCATCCATAAAGTGGGTGCGCCCCGTCTTGGTAATGCTTGCAAACTCTTCGGCTTTTTGCGTTAAAGTATCGCGCAACAGCGTTAAACCTGGGATGGTTACTTCCATCACTTGCTTATAAGTGGCAATGTGCATGGCCGTAGGGAAAGTATCATTAGATGATTGCGATTTGTTTACATCATCATTCGGGTGCAAAACTTTTTTGTCATCGGCCAGGGAGCCGCCGTTTAAAACGTGTGCGCGGTTGGCTATTACTTCGTTGGCATTCATGTTTGATTGTGTGCCCGAGCCGGTTTGCCAAATCACTAAAGGAAACTGATCATCTAAGCTGCCGGTTAAAATCTCATCGCAAGCTTTGGCAATCAGGTCTTTTTTCTCTGGCGATAAAACGCCCAAATCGGCATTAGCCATCGCCGCCGCCTTTTTTAAATAAGCAAATGCATGTATAATTTCGATTGGCATTGAAGCCTCTGGCCCAATTTTGAAATTGTTTCTCGAACGCTCGGTTTGTGCTCCCCAGTATTTTTCTGCCGGAACTTTTACCTCGCCCATGGTGTCATGTTCTATTCTGTATTCCATTTGTTTGCTTTTTGTTACGGCCGCAAAATTAGTGTTTTTGCCCGTCAAAGCCCAATTATTGGCAGGCTAATGTGTAAAACTCTCTTTGCTTAATTGCAGATATAATTTCTATTTTCCGCCCTCGTTTAATTCTCTAAAAATTAAAATGTTGAAATTACGTTCCGTTTATTTGCTGCTATTCCCCTGTGTTTTATTAAGTGCCTGCTTCTCGTCGGGCTCGCAAGAAAAAAAAGCTAAACAAAAGCTGATAGATACCGCTAGGCAAGATAGCTTGGCGCTGATATTTGATCCGGCAAACAATAACAAAAAGCTTGACGAGTATTTTAAGGAAATTCACCGCAAACGCAATTACAACGGCAATGTGCTGGTGGCTAAAAAAGGAAAAATCATTTACGAAGGCACGTTTGGCTGGGCCGATTATCTGCACCGCGATTCGTTAAAAATTGATTCGAAATTTCAGCTGGCTTCGGTATCTAAGCCCATGACAGCCACAGCCGTGCTGATGCTGATGGAGGAGGGTAAATTGAAACTTTCCCAAACGGTAGATGAGTTTTACCCGGAGTTTCCTTACAAAGGCATCACTATAGAAATGTTGTTGAGCCACCGCTCGGGCTTAAACAATTACGTGTACTTTACGGATGGTATTTGGAAGCAGAAATACAAAGGGATGACCAACCAAGATGTAATTAGGCTTTACGCCGAGCATAAACCTGCGCCTTATTTTCCGCCCAACCGCCAGTTCCATTATAACAACAGCAATTTTATGTTATTGGCGGCGATAGTGGAAAAAGTATCTGGGCAAGATTTTGACATTTACATGCAGGAGCACATTTTTAAGCCTAGCGGGATGAAAAACACCGCCATTTACTCTACCGCAAAGTATGAGAAAATTCCCGTTGATGTGGTAGGGCACGATAGGGTTTGGAGACGATCTGTAAGGCAGGATTTTTTAGACGGCACCACTGGCGATAAAGGGGTTTACTCTACCGTTGAAGATTTGTTTTTGTTTGACCGCGCTTTGCGCGACGGACGTTTGTTAAACCAGCAAACATTAGATTCTGCTTATACGCCGCACAGCAAATTGCGCAATACCTACTTCGGTTATGGTTTGGGATGGCGTATTTATGTTGACTCAGCAAAAAATGAAAAAGTAGTTTACCATACCGGTTGGTGGCACGGTTTCAGGCATATTTATTTGCGCGATACCAAACGTGATATTGTGATTGTGATATTAAGCAATTTGGTAAACGGAAGCATTAACCAAATTGATGAGGTTTACAAAATTTTAGGGATGCCCGTTGTGAGAAGGGGCGCGGGCAATGATGATGACTAGATGGTAAACACTCATGTTTTCTCTTGTCGCCAAAACTACAATTTGATTTAGGCTCGGAAGGCTAAAAAATGACTTTAAAATTTGTGATTATCGTAGAATTTTTGCGATGTTTCTGACTTGCCCCTCCTATGTGAGAAATCATAGGATCCAAGTCCTTAAAAGAGGGCTTTTTTTTGCCAATGAAAACAGTAGATTTCTACATTGACAAACTCAATTTTAAGATCCAGGGGGATGGAAAAAAGTCCAAATAAAATTAGCTAAAAGACCATTATACCAAGGCTTTGTTATTAAAAAGCCATGCAACTGGGAATAAATTACTTTAAATTGAATACTGAGAATTAATCCTTGGGATCAATTTTAGAGAAATCAACACCGCATTTGCCGCAACCGCTGGCGCAGCCTTTTTTAGATTTGAGGCTTCTGTAAATTTGCCTGCCTATATAAAATAAAGCGCCTAAAAATAAAACTCCTACGATAATCTGCTGTGCATTCATGGTATTACAAAACTAAGCGATTCTAAAAATTACATAGTCATTTTAAATTCAAATGATTAGCATGCTTTTTTTTTCTTTGAAAACCCTACCTTTGCAAAAATTTTTTTAGAGCTTATTTTTGAATGCAAAACATTAGAAACATTGCGATTATCGCCCACGTTGACCACGGAAAAACCACTTTGGTTGACAAAATTTTACATTCTTGCTCGATTTTTCGCGACAACGAAAACTCTGGCGAGCTGATATTGGACAACAACGATTTGGAGCGGGAGCGAGGCATTACCATTGTTTCAAAAAACGTTTCTGTTAAGTACAAAGACGTTAAAATCAATATCATAGACACGCCTGGTCACGCCGATTTTGGTGGCGAGGTTGAACGTGTTTTAAAAATGGCCGACGGTGTTTTGCTACTTTGCGACGCTTTTGAAGGCGCCATGCCACAAACCCGTTTTGTTACCCAAAAAGCTTTGTCTTTAGGTTTGAAGCCAATTGTGGTGGTAAACAAAGTAGATAAAGAAAACTGCCGCCCAGAAGAAGTTTACGAGCAAATTTTTGAGCTTTTCTTTAACCTTGATGCAACCGAAGAACAACTAGATTTTCCGGTAATGTACGGTTCATCTAAACAAGGTTGGATGGGCACCGATTGGAAAACGCCAACAGGAAGCTTTTTCCCACTAATGGACGCCATCTTAGAAAACATTCCGCCTGCACCGGTAAATGAAGGCACTTTGCAAATGCAAATTACATCTTTAGATTACTCTTCTTTTGTAGGCCGTATCGCCATAGGCAGGGTTGCGCGTGGCACTATCAAAGAAAACATGCCGGTTTCTTTGGTGAAAAGAGATGGTAAAGTAGTAAAATCAAGAATTAAAGAACTTTACACCTTTGAAGGTTTAGGCAAAGTAAAGGTAAGCGAAGTTTCTGCCGGCGATATTTGCGCAGTTGTAGGTATTGATGGTTTTGATATTGGTGATACCATCGCTGATTTTGAAAATCCGGAACAATTAGAGGTAATCAGCATTGATGAGCCAACAATGAATATGTTGTTCACCATCAACAACTCGCCGTTTTTTGGTAAAGAGGGTAAATTTGTAACCTCGCAACGTTTGCGCGAGCGTTTATATAAGGAATTAGAAAAAAACTTGGCTCTACGTGTTGTTGAAACCGATTTGCCTGATGCTTATTTAGTTTACGGTCGCGGTATCCTTCACTTGTCGGTATTAATTGAAACCATGCGCCGCGAAGGTTATGAGTTGCAAGTAGGTCAGCCGCAGGTAATTGTTAAAACTATTGATGGTGTTAAGTGCGAGCCAATTGAAACTTTAATTGTAGATGTTCCTGGAGAGGTTTCGGGCAAGGTGATTGAGTTGGTAACCCAACGTAAAGGCGAGTTGCTAATTATGGAACCAAAAGGCGATTTACAGCATTTGGAGTTTGATATTCCGGCACGTGGTATCATCGGTTTAAGAAACAACATTTTAACCGCTACAGCCGGTGAAGCGATTATGGCGCACCGTTTTAAAGCGTATGAACCGTGGAAAGGCGCAATCCCTGGCCGTTTAAACGGCGTATTAATTTCAATGGATAAAGGGATGACAACTGCTTACTCTATCGATAAGTTGCAAGACAGAGGACGTTTCTTTGTTGATCCGGGTGTGGATGTTTATGAAGGTCAGATTTTAGGTGAGCATATCCGCGATAATGATTTGGTAATTAACGTTACCAAAGGAAAACAGCTAACCAATATGCGAGCATCTGGAAGTGATGATAACGTGCGTATTGCGCCTGCTATTAAATTCTCTTTGGAAGAATGTATGGAGTACATCCAGGCAGATGAATACATTGAGGTAACGCCCGCCAGCATCAGGTTACGTAAAATTTACCTAACAGAAAATGAGCGTAAAGTAAAAGGCAAAGCGCTAATTAGTCAATAATTACTTTTTTTTACAGATATAGGCCTCAGATAAATAATCTGGGGCTTTTTTTATGATAGCAGATTTACACAATTTTAGCAACCGGCCGAACGCTTTAAAATCTATCTAACAAAAAAGCGCTAACCCTATCGGATTAACGCTTTTCAATCTTAAAAATCAATCACTTAGTCTCTTCTACCAAAAAGCATAGATGCGTAGTAAACCAAAGTAGCCAGAGATGACAGCGCAGCAACAACATAAGTCATGGCGGCCCACCAAAGTGCGTCTTTGGCTTGGGCGTTTTCTACACTGGTTTGCATAACGCCTTTTTCTGTTTGCAACCAAGCTAAAGCCCTGCGGCTGGCATCAAATTCAACCGGTAAGGTTACAAAACTAAAAAGGGTTAATATCGCTAAAGCACCCACACCAACTGCTAAAACAATTGGGTTTCCGCTAAATACCATCATTAAAACGCCAATCATCAACACCCACTGTATTAGGTTTGATGCAACGCCTACTATGGGCACCATTGCCGAACGGAACTGTAGCCAAGAATATGCACGTGCATGTTGTACGGCATGTCCGCACTCGTGCGCTGCAACGGCTGCTGCCGCAATGCTGCGTCCGTGGTAAACATCTGGCGAAAGGTTTACGGTGCGGTTTGCCGGATTGTAATGGTCCGTCAACTGGCCATCAACAGATATAATTTCTACATCGTAAATACCACTATCTGAAAGCATTTTGCGTGCAACGTCTGCCCCGCTTAAACCAGAAGAGATTGGAATCTCCGAGTACTTCTTAAACTTACTTTTAAATCTCCATTGCACTGCAAAACCTGCTAATGCAATGACAATGAATAAAATAATTGCCATTTCTTTAAATTAATTCTTTAATGATAATCAAAAAACACACCTTTCAAAAATTTCTGCCATTTAATAGCTAATTTGTGACATAAGGTGGTTTTTGGCAATTTAAACAGGCTTTGCAAGATGTCAATTTGGCAATATCAGAGGTTTTTTGCCATAACATAATCATCCAAAACGTAACCGTGATAGTCTATATTCACTTCTTCTACTATAGTGAAACCCATTTTATGGTAAAAATGCTGCGCTTGGTTGTTGCGGTTTACGTTTAAAATCAAATGCTTTGCGCAATTACCTTTGGCGTAGGCCTCTGCCGTTTGGATGAGCATTTTTCCGGCGCCTTTGCCATGCAATTGTTGATGCACATACAACTTGTTCAGTTTGTACACATCGGCGCTTTCTGCGCTAAGGCTGGCAAATCCTAAAGGTTGTCCGTCATCTTCTAAAATGAAAAAAGTTTGTCCGGCTTTCATTTGGGCCGTTAAAGCTTCATCAGAATAGCCCTCTGCAAGCATAAACGCAATTTGATCTTGGGTAATGATATGGGCATAGCACACTGGCCAAATCTGTTTAGCCAAATCGCCGATGGTTTGTGCATCTTCCGCAGATGCCCTTCTAACAGTCATCATAGTTCTTCGCTTATAAATACCAAATCATCATCGAAACTGAGCGAGAAAAAGCCGTCATTTGCCGTCAGAAACTCATCCGCGCCAAGCGCTTTAAGCCCGCTAAGCTTTAAGTTACTGATTTTTGTTGGCTCGTGGATGCGTACACGCTCACCGGCAGCTTTCCACTTTTGGAAGCCAGACTTAACGGCAAAGTTTTTCCAGCCTTGGGCAAATACCACTAAATCTAATTGCTTTGCGATTGCCCGATAGCTGATGGGGTTAAATTCTGCCGCAATTACATTTACTGCCGGGAATGCTTCTTTGATTAAATAGGCAAAGGCCGCATCTAGCACGTTGGTTTGTGCGTTAAACATTGTTGCGTGTTCCTGCAGCTGAATTGGCGCTTCGCCATATGGCACCAAAATTACGTCGACCTTTATACCCATTGACCAAAGTTTTTCGTACAGGGAAAGCGGAACAATAATCACCGGCGACCATTCCAGTAATTGGCCCAAATTTTCTGCATCAAAACCGTCAAGATTTAAAATGAGCAGTGCAGGCTCTTGTTTTTCTCTAACAATGTGGTGGCTAGACATGGCTGGCAAGTTAGTAAATATGAAAGGCAACAAACAAAAAAGCCCGATGCTTTTTTGACCGGGCTTACCCAGCCGATTTGGCTGGGGCTATTTTTTATCCTAATAATTAGGCTAGTTCTCTTTGCTTGAAAACGTCGCCAAACAAAGCGAAAGTTTCGCCGGCGGTTGCAATGGCTTGCGCCTGCTCTGCTTCGCTTTGTGCGATTTTGTTCATAACACCTATAAAGGCGCCCCACTTTTGGCCGGTTTCTGCGCCGTAGCCTGAGAAAAAAGATAGGCCTTTAGTGATGCCCGCTTTTTCGAGCATTTTTACAATTGCAAAACCGCCCATGATAGAGCCTTCCATTACGTACAATGCGCCAATAGCTTCTTGCACATTGTTTACGTTTGGCACTGTTGCGCTTAAACCTTCGGTGCTGCCGCCTAACTCTTCAATATCCTTTTTTAGGTAATCAGAAGTACGTCTGCTGCTATAATCTGGCAATACCTCTGCGGTGATAAAAGGCTGAAAAGCTTTTTCCAGACTGGAGAAATAGGCGTAGAAGTTGCTCAAAAATTCCACATAATCGGCCTCAGATGCTATGGCTTTTAACTTTTGCACCACCACTTTTTCCAGTTCCTGGTGTGGTTGCTTGGTGGCTTCTTTAATTTTTTCGCTCAACATGGTTTTCGGATTTTGAGGTTTATTTTTTGAATGATTTGAAAGAGAAAGAAATTTTGCCAACATACTTGCCGGATTCTTTCTTTTCGTAACCAAGGCTGTTCAATTGTATGATGTATATATTTGAAGCGGTTTTAATATCGGCACCTGTGTAAACTACTACATAGCGGTTAGCAATAGGCGGGGTACTGTGGTTTTCACCATACGTATACCAAGTACCTGTGCTTAGTTTTTCAACTGAGGTTAATTCGGCTTTTGTTATGTCTTCCAAGCTCAATGTAGCCAAAGTTTTTCCGTCTACGTCAACGTAGCCGAGAGACAGACCCTCATTCGCGAGGCCAAAATCTCCGCTATATAAGCCGAAAAATTTGACCTGTCCGACATTTTCAGAAGACGTTTTTGTGTCGAAGTTATAATACCAAACTCCGAAATCTCCAGACGGTCCCGGCGCAGCTTCTTTTGGAGACGAGAAAGAAACCGTTTCCACCGCTGAAGCTTTATAGCCAACTTCGTCATCGTCTTTTTTACAAGCTGTAAAGCCTATCAATAATCCAGTTGCAAGTGTTAAGATGTGTTTTGTTTTCATTTTTATGATTGTTTTAATTTTTGAATAAACGATAAGAGATGCCAGCCAAAATTACCCTGCCGGACTGTCCTGGGATATCTCTGTGGTAATAATCAAACAAATTGTCGGCGGTTATTTGCAGACTCAGTTTTTCCTGAATTTTTTTCTCGACAGAAAGATTAAAGAGGAAATAACCATCAACAAAATGATCGTACCGGTCAATGAATTGATTGTTGTTTGTATCTGCAAAAGGGTATTTGCCACGGTAGTTGATTCTAAAGTTTGCCGTTAGGCCCGCTTTTGGCAAGGTGTACAATGTTTTAAAGTTGAACATATGCCTCGATCGGTTCTCTATCCCCCAATAATCCGAAGGTTTGGCATCGCGGGTTTCGCCGGTTTCGCTGTTGCGGATTTTATTGTAAGGGTAGGTTCCAGCGCTAATTTTATCGGCCACGCTCTGGTCCTTTGATTCCAAATATTGGTAACCAAAATGGACGTCCAGATTTGTTATCGGCTTAAAGCCAAAAGAAAACTCGACGCCCTTATTTATTACTTCCGGCAAGTTTTGATAGGTGAAGATTTGTCCATTATTAGTGCCGGTAGCCACTTGTATGGCATTAATTTGATCAATTATCTGATGGTAAAACAAGCCACCCTCTAGCTTTAAATTTTTATGCGCTTGGTAGCTAAAACTTAGGTTTAATGAGTTTGATTTTTCTGCCTGCAAATTTTGGCCCAGCTGTTTCACCAAATACTCGCGCACCTCGCTAATTTGCCCCTCATCTTGCAATTCTTGCAAAGTGCTTTCCAAAATCTCGGTGCCAATTACCCTGTAATTAGCTGCGGGATTATAAAACACCAAGTAGCGGTTTTTAAAATCGGGGGCTTTAAACCCGCTGCCGCCCGCCAGTTTTAAGCTCAGCTGTGGCTTAATATGGTATTGCAAACCTAAGCTGGGATTTAACCGGCCACCATAACTGTTGTGCCTATCGTAACGTAAACCGCCAACCAAGCCAAACTTCTTGTTTAGTGTCCAATCTGCCTGGCTATAAGCAAAGGTCGAGAACACATCTTTAGGTGCAACGCTAAAAGCATCGTTCTGCATACTTTCTAGGCCTGCGCCAAAGCCTCCGGTAAATTTAAAAGCATTGTTTACGGCGTAGCTCAGTTGCTCTTCAAACCGGTGGAAGGTTTGCACAAAAACATCTTCACCGGCCACGCTTCCGGTAGCCTGCCATTGTACGCTGTTATTATTTTGAAAACGCGTAAAATAATATCGGCTTAGGCTTTGCAATCCGCTTTTAAAGGTGCTGTTAAAATATCCCGAAAGGTTAAGGTCTTTCTCGGTCTGCTCATCTTCTGTAATGTTGCCCAAACCAAAGTTTTTATCCATAAAAGATTTGCGCACCGCGTAGCGTCCCGTTAGGCCCACAAAAGACGTTTTTGCTACCTGATAGCGCGCCCTGCCCTGTAAATCGTAATTATCATAAGGTGGCGCAGTAAGGCCTTTTATATATTTAGGGTCGGTATTAAAGCCGTTGGTGTGGTAATAATTTGCCACCAAATTCACCGAACCGCGCTGCGACGCGAAAGGGGTTTCACCCTCTAAAGTGGCATCCGTAATGTTTAAAGAGCCATATTTTAAGGAAGCAAATGCTTGTGGCTGAAGGGTGCTGTGCTTGGTTACAATGTTTATGGAGCCGCCCAAAGCATCGCTGCCAAACAAACAAGAAGAAGCGCCTTTGATAATCTCAATGCGCTCTATGTTGTTTACGCTGATGCGCGAAAGGTCAAAATTGCCATCATTACGGCCTGCCATGGGCTGTCCATCAATCAATACCATTACATACTCGCTGCCGAAACCCTGCATTTGCAAACCTACCGAGCGCGAACCGCCCTTAATATTGTTTACAATGGCAATGCCGGTTTGTTCTTTCAGCACCTCATCTAACCGTCGGCTTCCCAGAAGTTCAATCGTGCGCTTATCAATCACGGTTACGGGCATGGCGCCTTTTTGGATGTTGATCAAATTATCCGGCGGTTGCTTAGTGCCGGTAACGCTCACCTCGTTTAAACCGATATCGCTCTGCGTCATTACAAAGCTGGCATTGGTATTTTTGCCCTCAATTTCTACGCTTTGCGCGATGCTGGCGTAACCCACAGCACTAAACTTTAGCGTGTAAATGCCCTCGTATAAATTGGCGAAGCTAAAGTTGCCGTTTGCATCTGTTTGGGTGTATTTATTGTCTGGAAGCAACTGTACGCTGATGCCCGGCAAATTTTGTCCATGGTTGTCCCTTACCCTTCCCGAAAGGGTAAAACGCATATTTTGTGCCAGCGCAACATGAGAGAGCGCTATCAAAATAAACAGAGAAATAAGAAAAAGCCTGCCTTGTGCCACCGGATTATTTAAGCTCGAATTTTGTACTGCCTGCCGGAACTAAAACATATTCAAAAGTGAGATAGGTTTTCTCCGAGTCTTTCTTCCAGTCTGTCCACAGAAACTGGTTTTTGTATACCGAGATCATCCGGATTTTTGCAAAATTCCCTTTTGCAGTGCGCACAAGCAAGGTGCGGACTGGTGCTGGGTTGCCATTGCTCAACTCAATTTGGTTGCCTAAAGCGTAGGCTATATGGGTTTTTGCTGCACTTCCATTGCCTATTATTGTTCCGTCAAAATCATAAAGATACCAACCCGGTAAGTTTCCGTCGCTCAGGTCTCCGGCGGGATCCGTGCCGTACACGTCTTTGCCTGTTAAAAACTTGCTGGCTTCTGGGACGTTTGTAACTTCCTCAAAAGGCTTTTCAACAATTAACACGCCACCTGTAGCCTTATTGCCGTAACCGTAATTTTTTTTATCGGCACCATTGTTCCCTGATACGAAGCTGTTAAGAATGTTGGCAAAAGCAAGGTCCCAATTTTTGGTGTTCTTTTGCTCGGCAGGGATTTGCTTTTGGGTTTCTAAACTAAAAAACACGGGATCACCAGCAGTACCGCCCATTAAATTTGCATTTACAGAGAAGTTTTCTACTCTGGTCAGTTTGTTAAACTCAACTGTGCGTGTTTCCTCCGGTTTCGTTACGGGATCATCGTCTTTTTTGCTACATGCGGTAAATGCTAAGGCGCCGCAAATAAATAAAGCTAAAGCTGCTGATTTCGTCAAATTCACTTCCATTTACTTATCTGGTTTTTAGGTTATGGCTACCGTCGGCCTGCACGTAATATCTAAAAGTATAATACGGCGCCGGCCAGTAGGCTTCGGTAATGCTTGGCGGGTTACCTTTATAAGCATTGATGATTTCCAGTTTGGCGTATTTGCCGTTGGGCAGTTTAATGGCGTAAACTCTGTTTCTAATGGCGTTCATCATGTGCAGGTTTAGGCTGTAGGTGAACCATCCGGCAGAGTCGTCATTAGAAGCCCAGCCTATTTTGTTCAACGTGCTGTTAGCAAATTCGCTGTCGGCGGGGGCTTGGTCCAATGTTTCATAAGCTTGGTCCAGCTTAATGATTTGGCCATTTGCTGTACCGCCATAACCGGGATTTCCGTTTTTGCTTCCGTTGTTTACAAATATTTCGCTGTTGTAAGGACCGGTGAAGGCTATGTCCCAATCGTTGCTTTTGAGATATTTGGCAGAGTCGGCTGCATTTTTTAGCCAAATCTGCTGTTTATCTGCAAAGCGGAACAAAAAAGCGCGGAAAGGCTTTTGTTCTTTGCCTTCGCCGGTACTGCCCATGGCTGCGTTGGTATCGCCCGCTAAGTCGTACACCACGGTGCTTTTACCGTCTTCTAAACTTTTTTGTTGTTCGTCTTTTTTACACGAATATAAAAACGTGCTTAAGCATAAGGTTATCATCATTAAGCTTCGCCCGAATTCTTCCATCACTTATTTTTATTTAAATTTATTCCAAATAAGAACGCAAATATGGCGCTTTTATTTGAACATCCCTTATTTTATGGGGATTATTTTAAGGTAGGATGGGAGAGGGGAGATTTTAGATATGAGACGGGAGATGTGTGATGTGAGATTTGAGATGTGTGATTTGTCGGTGAAAAAAAATAGTTTAACCAGAAAAATCATAAGTCTGACGCTTTTTTAATAAGCTATGAAGCGGAAAATATATAAGTTTGACTACGTTTTTACGACGCTTCTCGCTCAAAAACCACGTCAAATTCAAGTTTCTGATCTTTAGGGTTTACTCTTCAAAATCGTCATTCCGCTTCATCCTTTTCTCATTTAAGATTCACTCTTTCCTCGGCTCAGCTCAATCACCTCATTGTAGAAAGCTTCGTACATCGGCAAAATGCGGTTTAAGTCAAATTCGTAGGCTCGTTTTAAAGCATTTTCTTTAAACAAGGCTAAACGGGCATCATCTTCTAAAATATGGATGGCGTGTTGAGCCATGCTTTCAACATCACCTACGGCATCTAAAAATCCGGTTACGCCATCTATGTTCAGCTCTGGCAAACCGCCGGTGTTAGAAGAAACTACCGGCACTTTGCACGCCATAGCTTCTAAAGCCGCCAAACCAAAGCTTTCTGAGGCAGAAGGCATCAAAAATAAATCGGAAACGGAAAGAATTTCTTCAACAGCTTCTTGTTTCCCTAAAAACCGAACATGTTCGCAAATGCCCAAACTTCGGCACAATTGTTCGCAATTTACCCGCTCGGGGCCATCGCCCACCATTAATAGCTTTGCTGGCACTTTCTCTAGCACGGTTTTAAATATGTGCATCACGTCTTGCGTGCGCTTCACTTTCCGGAAGTTAGAGGTGTGGGTAAGGATGCGCTCGCCCATAGGCGCAATTGCTTTCTTAAAATGATCTTTCGGCTTTAAGCTAAAGCGCACATGATCTATAAAGTTGGGGATTACGCGTATGTCTTTTTTAATCTCGAAATGATCGTAAGTTGATTTGCGCAAATCTTCTGATACGGCCGTAACCCCGTCGGACTGGTTAATTGAAAAAGTAACCACAGGTTTAAACGTAACGTCGCGCCCAACCAAAGTAATATCCGTACCATGCAAAGTAGTTACTACCGGTATGTGAATGTTATAAGTAGCCAAAATTTGTTTGGCCATAAAAGCGGCAGATGCGTGCGGAATGGCGTAATGCACATGCAAAATATCCAGTTTCTCAAAACGTACAACATCCACCATTTTGCTAGATAGGGCCAGTTCATAGGGGGCATAATCAAACAAAGGATACTGCGATACAGAAACCTCGTGGTAATACAGGTTTTCCGAGAAAAAATCTAAGCGGGCAGGCTGACTGTAAGTGATAAAATGCACCTGGTGGCCATTATCTGCCAAAGCCTTACCCAGCTCTGTAGCTACCACGCCGCTACCTCCAAAGGTTGGATAGCAAACAATACCTATCTTCATTTATATATTTTAAACGGCGTCCAAATTAGTTTTTTCACCATGCAATCAAGTAAAGGGAATGTAAGATTATAAATTGGCGCTTACTGATTAGGCACGTAATCAATCTTCGAGTTCAATTCGCTTAATGTAGCCTCAATAGCGCTAATCTCTTTCTGCGTTTTTTTGATTTCCTTATTTACATCTTCAAGCTTGGCATTTATTTTCACTGC
Organism: Pelobium manganitolerans; assembly: GCF_003609575.1. Taxonomy (GTDB): domain Bacteria; phylum Bacteroidota; class Bacteroidia; order Sphingobacteriales; family Sphingobacteriaceae; genus Pseudopedobacter; species Pseudopedobacter manganitolerans. The sequence goes on from NZ_MBTA01000012.1 coordinate 91,588, forward strand.
CTTTTTGGCGTCTTTGCCTGCTTTGTCAGATGCCCGCTCAGATTGTTTTGCTAGCTTAGCATCTCCCGGGTTTTTAGTCAGTTTGGCTGCACGCTTTTTAGCTTCATCGGCAGATTTATTTGCCTTTTCGTTAGCCTTGTCCACGTCGGCCACCAAGCTTTTTACTTTTTCGAGCTGTTTTTCCAACGAAAGATTTAGCTTATTAAGCTTCGAATTCAAATCTAGCAACTGCTGTTGCGATTGCAGACGTTGCACCTCGGGGTTCACCGTTTTTTTAGAACAAGCGCTGCTGAATGTTAAAGATGCGCCTAAAAAGCACATCAGAAAATATTTTTTGAAGGGTATAAATGTATTCATCATATTGGTTTAAACAATTACCGCGCCTTTTTGTTCTATCTGGTTTCGGTACGGATTTATGCAACCCGATTTTTACGTTTCATAAGTTACGACAAAATGCCATATGCTACTAGGCAAAAAACAGCACCACCAGAAATAGCTTTGTCTAGCTCTTTTAACTCAAAAAAAATCCGCACAGAAAAAAAATACGGACCCACATGCCCATCACGAAAATGTTACTATTTTAGTTGACGCCAAAAACGTTGCTACCAAGGCGTTTTAGCTTTTAAAACATTAACTGATAGGATGAAACTGTCGCGAATATATCTGTTTTTACCCTTACTGATACTGATTACCGCAGCATCGGCAACAGAACTCGATAGCTTAAAAAAACTTTTAGCGGTTAGCAAATCCAAATCTCAAAAAATAAATGCCTGGAATAAATTGGGGCAATATTATGCCCGAAACGGGCAACCCAAACAGGCTATTAGTACTTATAATCATGTTTTAAAAGCAGGCAGCAATTCGCCCTATTTATTATCGCAAACTTATAATGAAATTGGCAACGCACGGGCAGATTTGGGCCACAACGCAGAAGCGATAAAATTTTACCAAAAAGCACTAGATTTTATGCCCGACACGGCTTTTTCTTTACGCGCCAAGGTAAATAAAAATATAGGGGCTGTTTTTTTGAGTTTGGGCAAGTTTGCCGAAGCGCTCAAATACGACAACATTGCCGAAACTTACGCAATTAAAGCAAAAGACGAACGCACCTTAGCCGATTTGGCCAACAATAAAGGCGCGGCGCTTGAGCAACTTATGCAGTTTGATGCAGCAAAGCACAATTACCTAAAAGCCTTAAAATTTTATACAGAAAACAACATTAACGACCGCGTTTGCTTGACTTATAATAACTTAGCCATTTTGGCTAAAGTACAAAAGAAGCCTGCCGAAGCTATTTTGTACTATCGGTTGGCGGTTAGTTACGCCGAAAAAGCCAAAAATAAATGGCTTAGCGCAGCTATTGGCAATAATTTAGGGAATTTGCTAAGCGAGATGGGCAATTATGCCCCAGCTGATAAGGAATTGCAAAAAGCTTTATTGTTGGAAAAAGAGATTGATGCCGGCGAATTAATACACGAAACGCTGGAAAACCTTAGCGAAAACGAGAAAAGACGTGGCAACTATGAGAAAGCCCTTGCTTATTTAAAGGAAGGAGCCAAAGCAAAAGACCAATATTTAAATTTGGCAAACACCAAAGAATTGGCTCGCCTACGCGAGGAGTTTGACGCCAAAAACCGCGATCGTAAAATCCAGCTTTTAAGTCAGGAAAATAAAATCCAGCAATTAAGGCTGCACGAAAGAAACCTTACGATTATAAGCGTTATTGCGGCCTTTGTTGCCCTGGGCGTTATTGCCTCTTTGGCTTTTAGCCGGTACCGTTTACGGCAAGCCACAAAAATTAAATTGGCCACGGCAGAAACACGCCACCAGATCCAAGAAGAAAAACTGCGCATATCGCGTGAATTACACGATAACATTGGCGCGCAACTCACTTTTGTAAACAGCAACATACAAAACCTTGCCTTGCGCCAGGCAGAAAACGATACTTTACAGCAAACCAAACAGATGTTGCAGCATACCATTAAAGAGTTGCGCAGCACGGTGTGGCTCATTAACAAGCAAGAATTTGCTTTAGAAGAGTTTGTAGTAAAGTTACGCGAATATCTAAAACCTTACCACGGCAGTAAGCCAAATATCGATATCTCGTTACAAACAGATCAAGATTATGCGCTGGAGGCCTTTGTGGCTTCAAACCTTTTTAGGATGGTGCAAGAGCTGATAAACAACGCCATGAAACATGCCGAGGCACAGGAAATACATATTGAAATAACTGGGAAACACAGGTTTATCAACATCAATGTAAGCGATGACGGTAAAGGCTTTGATTTAAACGATAAGTGGGGTGGCTACGGCTTAAAAAACCTGCAGGCCCGTGCCGAAAGCATTAAAGGAAGATTAACTATGCACAGCGAAGCGGGCAAAGGTGCCCGGTTTAACATCGCGTTTTCGGTTTAATATTATACGCAGGTATTCGTATTTAATGCGCTAATTTTTTTAAAGATGTTTGTTGAAACTCTTAAAATGCCCATTCACATTGCCATAGCCGAAGACAACAGCTTTGCGCTGAAGGCCTGCGTTGAAAAACTTTCGGCACAGCGTGAGTTTAAGGTTGTATTTACTGCCTTTAACGGGATAGAGCTGTTGAAAAACGTGGGCCAACATCAGGTTGATTTGGTTTTGATGGACATCCAAATGCCCGGCATGGACGGCATTGAGGCTACTGCTGAACTCAAAAAATTGCACCCGGAAATAAAAGTGCTGATGCTCACTACTTTTGACGATGATGAAAACATTTTTAAAGCGATTATGGCCGGCGCCAACGGCTATCTTTTAAAAGAAGCCGATGCAGAAAACCTACGTCAGGCCGTGATAGAAACGCTTTCTGGAGGTGCGGCCATGTCGGCGGGCGTGGCCTTTAAAGTTTTAAACCTTTTGCGAAACCCGCCCCAAAATATGTTGCCACAGGTGGCCGATTTTGGCCTTACCAAAAGGGAAATAGAACTGCTAAACCAATTAAAAAACGGATTAAGTTATGAGCAGATTGCCACCAATTTGTTTATCAGTTATGGAACCGTACGCAAACATATTGAAAACATTTACCGCAAGTTGCAGGTGAATAATAAAACCACCGCCTTGGATGTGGCCGTAAAGAATAGGATTATTTGATTTATAATCGAGTTGATTGTTAAAAAGCTGGTTTAAATATGCTTCACAAGGCGCCTTTTGTTTTATATCTTAACCTAACCGTATGTCTGGTTTTATTTTTGATGGTGTTGCCAATCGTTTTAAACCGTCTGGAAGCGCTAAAAGTTAGGGTGGCGTTTTTTCTGATATTTTTTACGGTCATTATCACATGCCTCATTAATTTATTAATCCTATACTGGAGTAATTACAGGCTGGTTCCTTTAGGTTTTTTTGCATTCAGTTTCCCGCTGATGTTTGGGCCATTCATCTATTTTTATGTTAAAAGCCTACTAAATAGTCCGGTTAAAAAAAATATCTTGCTTAGTTTACTTGTGCCATTCATCTCCGTTTCTTACGGTATTTATATCTGGCTACAGAATACAGCAGAACAGCAAGAGGTTTTTAGGCGAATGATTTATGACGAAGGTTCGTTTTACCAAGTTTTGAACCTGTTTACCCTAATAATTACACTCGTGTACTGTGTAAAAGCGTGGGCTTTTTTAACATCGGCACAACTCCAAAAATCCACGGAGGAGAGTTTGTATATGCGACTTAAAAAGGCTTGGGCAAAAGAGTTTATCCTTTACATTGCGGGCAATGTTCTTGTTTTTCTGATACTGGTGATTGTGCTTACCAAGTTTTTAGATGTGCCATCCGTAGATATGGACTTAATTGGGATGCCGGTTTTTATGCTTTTCGTGTACCTGCTTATTTCTGTTAGGAGCATGATGATGTACAAAGAATTTGAGGTACAGTATGTATTAAATTATGCGGAAAGCGTAAAGCGCATTCAAGAACAAAGATTAGAGATTTCGCGTGACGTGCATGATAATATCGGCTCCCAACTCACTTTTATCCGCTCTATATTAGACAATCTAAAATCATCGCCACAATTTGAAGACGATGCCCTTGCGCCCCAACTCAAGGAACTTTCTGATTGTTGTAATGATTCAATAACCGAACTGCGCAATACACTTTGGGTGCTTAATTCGGATGAGATCCACTTAGAAGATTTACAGCACAAAATGATGAATTTCATTGATAAGGCCAGGGCAATCAAAAAAACTATCCGATTTGCAACATCGTTCAGTTTTGAAGAAAACCGTATCATCAGCTCCAAGCAGGCGGTTAATATCTTCCGGATTTTTCAGGAAATCATCAACAATGCCCTAAAACACTCGGGCGCCACAGCAGTTAGTGTTAAACTAACGCAAAACGCTGGGCTTTTGAGTTTGCATGTGAGCGATAACGGCTGTGGGTTTGATAGTGAAATTGGGTATAAAGGTTATGGGTTAAAAAACATGGTTGCCCGCGTAACAGCTATCAATGGCAAATTGAAACTCAAAAGTAAGGTAAATGGCGGAACCCGGTATGACATTGATTTTATAGGATAGATATACGCAACATTGCGTATTTACAGCATTTCATATTATGCACAAGTTTGTTGCATGTTGCCAAACCCAATTCAAATTGCTGTTGCAGAAGACAATGGTTTTGCCTTAAAAGCATGTCTAAACAAATTAGCCAATTATCCCGAAATTTCCGTTGTTGCAGTAGGTTTTAACGGCTACGAACTGCTTTCCGAAATTAGGAACAAAAATATTGATTTGGTGCTGATGGACATTCAAATGCCCGGCATGGACGGTATTGCGGCGACCTCTGCACTTAAAAAACAACATCCGGAAATAAAGGTGCTTATGCTGACTACCTTTGATGATGATGAAAACATCTTCAAAGCAATTATGGCAGGCGCCAACGGTTATCTGCTGAAAGAGGCAACTGCGGAACATCTTCGCCAATCCATCATGGAAACGCTTTCTGGCGGCGCAGCCATGTCGGCCGGCGTGGCTGTCAGGGTTCTCCATCTTTTACGTAACCCGTTACAAAATCATCCACAACACAGCTTAGATTTCGGCCTCACCAAAAGAGAAATTGAACTGTTAAACCAGCTAAAAAGCGGACTCAGTTACGAGCAAATCGCCCTTAACTTATTCATCAGTTACGGAACGGTGCGCAAACATATTGAAAACATTTACCGCAAACTGCAGGTGAACAATAAAACCACCGCATTGGATGTGGCCGTGAAGAATAGGATTATATGAGTTGGTGAATGGCGAATAGGGAGTGGTGAGTAGGATTTGGTGAACAGTCAGTAGTAAGTCTTAAGACACCTAAGGTTTTTTGAATTTCCACTTTTTCTTTTTGAATTTCTCTTTAAAATACGCAGTTCTTCGTATGGATAGCGCGCCTTTATTAAGGCAACTTTGCTTATCAAACCAACATGATGAACAAGATATTTTTACTACTAGCGCTTGCTAGCTTCACTTTTTTCGGCTGTTCAAAAAATGACGATGCCGACAACAATCCGCCTGCTTCTAACGGCGCCAGCACCGCCGTGTTTTACGTCGACACCCTTAACATTTACAGCACCGATTTAAAAGGTGCAAACCGTAAATTGGTGACATCAGAAGGCAGCAACACCGGCAATAATTACATTGCTGAGGCGGTGTACGTCCCAAAAGCCGAGCGCATCGCCTACATCTACACCGAGGCTTACGACAAACCTTTCTTTTTGAAAACCTGCAAGCTTGACGGCAGCGACAAAAAAACCATTAAAACTTTTGCCGCATTTACAGATTTAGGCTTAATAAAAGCTACCGCGGATGGACAAATCATATACACTTTGCCCGGCAAACCTTTCCCTAACCAAACGCCTTCCAAAACATTCTCTATCAAGGCTGATGGAACCGGCGAAGCCGAAATTAATGTATCTGTTTATGCCGGCGTCTCGGATCCGGATTGGATAAGTGCCGACGGAAAAGGCGTGCTGCTTTCTGGTGGCTACTTTGCCTTAATTGTAAACGGCACTTTTGATGAGCGCAACAGCTTTAATGTACTGGCTAACGAAGAAAAGGACCAAAATAAAATCAGCGAAATCAGTCTTTCCAACGATGCCACCAAACTGGTTTTCGCGCAGCAAACATCCGTTACGGGCAAATACGAAATAAGAATAAAAGATGTGAAGAAAGATGCGCCAACATCTACCGTGCTTTACACCTTAAACATCCCTGCGGATGCCGACCAGTACACGCTTTCTTTGAGCTTCGTAAGCGGCACCAAATACGTTTTGGCAAGCTATGGCAAGTTTACATCGCCCAAAGGCGCCGCAAACGACTATACCAATTGCGATTTAATTGAAACCGCAAGCGGTAAGGTTGCGCAGACCTGGAAATTTATGGGCGACGAGATTTACAATCCTTTTAGCAATTAACATTTTTATTCAACCCATTAAAACAAGCACAATATGAAAACAATCAAACAATTCAGCTTCATTATTCTAGCGCTTTTAGCTTTAACATCCTGCAAAAAAGATGATGGTGAAGTAAAAGTTAATTCTAGCGGTAAACTCACAGCTACTACCTCCACTTTCGAAAATGGTAAGTGGGTTTCAGGAACGTTTGAAGCCAGTTCGGTTACAACTGTAAAAAGTGGAAACAATTATACAATTACTGCAAAAAACACTGCTAATGATGTGATTACAGTTATAATTACAGGCGCTGCAGGAGTTGGAAAAATTCAAAGTCCAGCAGTAAAATGGGGCTACATTAAAGGAGGTAAAGATTTAGTACCTGCTAGCGGAAGCCAATCTGGCTCTGTAGAAATAACTGCTTCCACTGCCAACTCTATGATAGGGAAATTTAGTTTTGACGGAAGCAGTGGCGCTGTTACGGGAGATTTTGACGTTACGTTCTAGTTATAAAGAAAACAGCTGCACTTTTTGAAACTTCATTAAGAAAGAAGACCCAATGTTATTAAGTCAAAACTTTTTTACATCATCTCGAGGTATAAGAAATCTCACCAGCAAGTCTGAATATCGCATTTGGAACCTATTTGTGAGATGTTTCACTATCGTTCAACATGACGCTTCCATTAACATAATAGCATTGGAAGAGCCTCAAACTGACAGTTTAAAAGGATACTTAGGCAAAGCAGATTTGTATGAGGGTCGGAAGATGGCTGCTGACCAGCTGTTACCTTCATCTGTAGATGCGGGCTTCCTAGGTAAATGAATTTCTAACCAAGTCGCGCCGTAAAAAGCAGCGCGGCTTTCGCTATTAAACTCATTAATATGAAAAAACTTTTACTCTTTTTCCTGCTTGGATATTTTGCTTTTGCAGGAATTTCAAAAGCTCAGGATGGCGTAACCACTGCCTTTGCTTTTGGCGGTGGTATGACTGCTGTAGATGAAATGCGTTATGCCAGCGATGGCGACCTCTATTTCGTAGCCCGGATGGGCGGTAAAAACCAATTTGCAGGCAATAATTACGATGCCGGAGGTTATGGCGTTTACCCTTTACAACAATGGATATACGGAAAAGTAAGCACCAGCGGCCAACAAACCCTTTTAAAGGTATTCGAAAGAAATGTTGGAGAGAATAACCTGTACAATTCAATGGGCAACAACCATGTGATAGACAAAGACGGCAACCTTTTTAGTATCATGACGGGCACTTTTCCCGGCAACGACTACGGCGATGGCTTTGTAGAAACCGGTTACGGCGCAAAACTCATCAAAACCAGTAAAACGGGCGTAGTACAATGGGTAAAACCTATTAATACAGGTGTAAACATTGCTTATGGTTCAAGCGGTACAACCCTGCCCAACGTAAATGGCCTACAAGTGATGAGCGATGGCTCTATCTATACCATTATTACTTCCAACAACCAAATTACCGATAGCGGCAGCCCCTATTTTGAGAAATACCCAACACGCATTATTAAATACAACAGCAGCGGCGATGAAGTATGGCACCATGAGATGTTTTCAGGCAGCAACGGCTTGTCGTTTGTTGTAAACGCACCAAAGCAATTTGTAGCCAACAACGGCAGTATGGTGGTAAACATAATCAGCACTATCGATGCCAGCTTCATATCACAAGGCACAACCTTAACCGCTACCCACCCTAGCAGCTTTGGTTCGTACTACAATTGCTTAATGGGCTTAGACAATACCGGGGCAAGAACTTGGTTTCAATCTACCACTTGGGGTGTTTCGCTAAAAGCGGTTGACCCCAACAGCGCAACAGTTTATGCTTCTTACGGTTATACTGGTGGAAACAATACCCCACCACCCATTGCGCCTTACAGCTCGTTGCCAAACCTTAATACATTTACAAGCACATACACATGGAGCGGTATGTTAAAATTAGACATTGCCACAGGCAACATCACCAATTCTACACCAACTATACCCGTACCAAATAACAGCAGGTTTTTAACCGGTGCAGAAAAATTGCATGTACGTTCAGATGGTAGCCTTATATTTTACGCACATAAAACTGCTTTTTCTACTATAGGAAATTATTTGGTTCCAGACAGTTACAACGCCTTAATTTTTACCGACGCTAATTACAATGTAACTAAAGTAGCGCAAGCTAACATAGAGAAAGTGGAACTGATTGCCGAAAACAGTACAAACTTTGCATTTGCTGATGATTTTAAAACGGCTATTACTTTAGGCAACAATACCCTAACGCCATTTTTATTAGATACTGATTTTGGTACACGCTTTCCCTTATACGCAAGCGTAAAAGCCGATAGCTACATTGCGCAAGGAACCATTAATCAAATTGCATCTCCAAAAACCACTACATGGACAGGCGCAGCCAGTACAGCGTGGAATGATGCCGGCAACTGGAGCAACGGTATAGCCGATATAAGTACAACAGCTATTTTTGATACCAACACGGCTAATCAGCCTACGGTATCTGCAGCTACGACAGTAGGTCGGGTAATCATAAATAACGGTATTACGGCAGTATTACCTGCAAGTAATCTTACCATTAAGGACAAATTACAGGTAAACGGTACATTAAAAATTCTTGTTTCTGGATTTACCTATTTCACAGGCTATAATGCAGGAGCGATAGATGGAAATGGAACCCTGGAATTTAACGGAACAGGTTCTGCGACTATGGCTTATGTTGGTAGTTTAAGTAACCAATTGGGCTTAAAAACCAATGTGAATTTAAGTGCTTCCGGTACTTATAAAACTGTAGAATTTGTAGGTTCGGCAGTAATAATTACCGGTAATATAATTATTGCCAATACTAATGCCAATGCAATAACAGGCGCCAATGCTACCAATTATATTGATGGCAAACTTACCCACCATATTGCTGCTGGCACCAGCTATAGCTTTCCGGTAGGTAAATCAAGCTATTATTTACCTGTAACTATTAACACCAATACTTTAAGCGGGGTAAATAGTATTACGGTAGGGACAAAAACCGGCAGCCCTACTCTTCCTGATTTGAATATTGCAGGGAGTACGGTAAACCGCTTTAGCAATAATGGATATTGGACTATCACTGCCGATGCAACACCAACTTCGGGCACTTATAGCATCACATTAAATAAAAACAATGCTACTAATGGTGATACGGACGCCAGCAAATACTTAGCTTTAAAAACCACACCTGTAAGTGCAGTGTACTGTTTTGAAGGAAGTTTAGGCAACCGTAGCCAAACAGGTGGCTCGGGATCAAGCCCTAATTTCCAAAATTCGGCAATTTCTGTCAGTCAAAATGATTTGGAGAGCTTTGGTGACTTCGCCATCGCAGTAATGTCAGCACCATTATCTGAACCTTTGACTGTTAGTACAAGCATATGGACAGGCGCTACCAATACCGACTGGAACAATGCGGGCAACTGGAGCAACGGTGTACCTAACTCATTAGTAAAAGCTACTATTCCTGCAGGTTTAAGCAATTATCCTTTAATATATAATCAAACCAAATCTTATTTAAACAATTTAACTATTGATGCCGGAGTTGACGTAAATTTATCAAATAGTTTAGTGGTAACTAATGATGTAATTAACAATGGTATAATTACCGTAAATACTACAGCTAATGCAAATAGCACATTACCGGTACGCAGGTCTTATAACGCAATCACAGGTCAATACATAGATGCACCGTTTATCAACGGTAGCGGAAAAGTTGTGTTTTTGAAGGTTGGCTCTTATCCTGTATTACAAAACGGAGGAACTATTAATTGCGACGTTGAAGTAAATATTGGTGATGCCAATGAAATTAACATTAACGGTACTTACGGGGGCAATTTGAAAGTAATTTCAGGTAAGCCGGTAAATACACTCTCGGGTAGTGCTGCAGAACCAGATCATATTGTACAGCTTAACCCTAATGCTACTTTAGAAATAACTGCACCCATTAACCATATTGTAGGCCAAATTAAAAAAGCAGTAAGCAGCAATGGTACGTATGATTTCCCAATCGGGAACTATATAACCTCTACTTATACGGGCGGGAGAAAATACGGTGCAATTACCATTACCAACCATAATATTGTGAATACTTCGCAATATCAGGTTAGGTTTGATGGAGGTTCTACCAGTAATTTTTTCGCTCAAAAAAAAGGAAATGATGTTTATGGAACATCTCTTAATTCGGGTTACTGGAGTATTACTCCAAATGTTGTATCCACCTCGGGTACGATAGATTTGGTTTTAAAAACATCAAATTACACCAATGGCAGAGCCGATATAAGCGATTATGCCTTAATTCGGTTAAACAATTCCGGCTATTGGACTTTTGTAGAAAACGCTGTTTTTAGTGAAAATAGCGGAATAATAACCGTTACAGCCACTGGCTTAGCACCTTTTTCTACTACCGGAGAAACCCGCTTTTACATTGGCATTAAAGCCGGCACCACCACATGGACAGGCACCACCAATACCAACTGGAACACCGCCAGCAACTGGACAAACGGTGTGCCTACGGCAGAGGTAAAAGCCGTTTTTGGCGCCGCAAGTCAGTATCCTAGTAATCCACCAAGCTACGGAACTGCCGCTGCTGCAGTGGAAATCGCGTCTGGTACTTCACTCACGCTGCCGTCTAGCTTTTATACACCTGCCGGAATTATCAATAATGGAATCATCAACATTAGCGGAAGCGGAACTTTCTACGGATTTGGGTCGGGAACGTACAGCCCGATATCCGGCTCGGGAAAACTGGTTTTTGGAGCAGGAGGGCCGGCGAGTTTTGACCCCACTTATTTTGCAGGGCAGGTTGTGGATAATTCCGTTGAGGTTAACAATACTACAGGCTTAAATGTAGTAAATAGACCAATGACCCTAACCGGCAACCTAACGCTCACAAACGGTAAGTTAAATACATCGGGTTATGTATTAACCATGAGCAATCCTAACGCAACAGCTACAGGTAATGCTAACGCCTATGTGGTGGGTTACTTAAAACGAAGTATCAATGGAAGTGGCAACTACGAGTTTCCTGTAGGTATTGCAGGCGCTTACACACCAGTTACGCTACAACCGAACGGTTTAGGGGGTACCAGTGAGATTACCGCCAGCTTTAGCAATGCAGCTATTGCGGGGCAGCCGAACATTACCCAAGGCAGCGGGAGCATTACCCAAACTTTGGCAGGCGGCAGCTGGAACATCACACCAAATGCGCAGCCAACAGCGGGAACATATAATGTCACTTTATCAGCTCCGCTGGGCAGTTCTACCGCAACTAATTTTGCGGTAATCAAACGCGATTATAATTATAGTTCTTATCCTTGGGCTTTAGCCGGCGTGCCACAAGGCGCTAGCGTAAACAGCGAAGTGGTAACTGCCAGCGCAAACGGTGTCAGCTCCTTTTCTCAGTTCGCTTTGGGCGAGGTAGTGGGCACTTTACCGGTTAAGCTTGTGCAGTTTTTGGCTTCCGCCGATGGACATACCGCCCGTTTAACGTGGGAAACGGCCAGCGAACAAAACAACGATAGGTTTGAGGTAGAACGCAGCGAAGACGGAAAAACCTTTATTAAAATTGGCGAAGTGAAAGGCAAAGGAAACAGCAACACACTCATTCGCTACAGCTTTAAAGATGACGCACCAGCAAATGCGGTGAATTATTACCGTTTAAAACAAGTTGATAACAACGGAAAGTTTGAGTACAGCGAAATCCGTTCGCTACGCTTCAATTTCAGCGGCGCCGAGTTTGTGGTTTATCCAAACCCAGCTACAGAAGTAATTCATTTTAATGATGTGGTACAATCGGCACAGCTTTATGATTTGAGCGGAAAGCTAATAATTTCGCAGTTGCAACAAGCTAAAACGATGGTACTGCCTAAAACTTTGTTGCCGGGGGTTTATCTGCTCCGGCTAAAATTAAAGGACAATAAGGTGGTTACGAGACGGATTTTGGTAAGGAAATAGGTAGAAGTCGTTTCCTAAATCTTTGATTAATGGAATGTTCCGGTCAATACCAGACCGGAACATTTTATTTATTGTTCAGCTCCTAAACGCAACAGCTCCAAATACACCTTTTTCCAACCTCTAAATACGCCAAAGTCATTAATAGATTCATTATGCCACAGGCTTACAAAAGTTCCCTTAACATTTTTTATAGCATCCATCAGGCTTGTGATTTCCTGTACAGCTTCTTCAGGTTGTAAAGCCATGTAACGCCGTAGGGTTTGGTCCATCACCGCCGTTGGATACAACAATAAATCTGTTTCTTGTTCTTGCAGCAAATCGTACCAAAAAAATGGCGAACAGGTGCTCGCCCTAAAGCCTGCCGCATCGGCGAAAGCCAAAGTATAATCTTCGCGGATACCCGCTGCAATAAGATTTCGGTAGGTTTCTGGCAATTGCAACATCAAATAGTGCTGCCGACTTCTAAAAATTGTTGTTCCCGAGATTTGTTCTAAATCTTCCTTTTCCTTATTTATGGCGCCCGAGTTTTGGTTGGAGTAATACGAAGGATGTAAACCTACATGGTGATGTTGCACTGCCTCTTTTATCACTTTTTGATAAAGCTTATCGTTAGCACCCGGCGACACATCATTTGCGTGCTTGTTTCCCATTAAAAAGAAATACTGCGTTTGCAATCCAAACTCTTCATCCCATTTACGCACTTGCTCGTAAATATCAAAGGGATCTTTTTTAAAGCCGTTAAGCACGTATTTGGCAGCTTTACGTAAGAATCCTTCATTACGAAAATAATACGGGCGGTCGATATCTAAAGTGGGGATAAAACGGAAAGTACGCGGTTTAGTTTCAAATTCCGGAAAACGTTGCTTAATCATTCGGGACAGTAACGAAGCCCATTCATCCACTAACGGTCTGTTCAAAAAAACGTTTTTAAAAGCTAAAGAAGCTTTCGCCGGATAACGTCCGTGAACATCTTTTTCCGCATCTAAATACTCTTCATAGCGCGATAGCAGGTAAAAACTGGCAGCAAAAACATCAAATGGCAAAGCCGATGTATCTACGGCGAACGGGATTTTTAAGCCTTCCCAATCGGCGAAAGCCAAATCTACCGTAGCAACACCAACTTCGTCTATAAAAGGATGCTTCTTAAAAAACGGTGCATGGCCTAAAGCTTGTGAGGCATAGCAAATTTTTGCGCCAGCCTTTGTTGCAAATTCATCAGCATCTGTACAAAAAGCCACCTCCACGCCCAAAAACTGCCCAAAGAGCTGTTTAAACACATACGCAATGCGCGCATTCAATTTTTCGGTATAAACCCATAAAGCCATTGTAAAGTAAAAATGCAATTATCTGGCGAAAAGCCTAAACCAAAAGCCAATAAATTTCGTCTATATACACAGAACTTCGATGTTCTTATAAGGTTTGATGATGAGGGATTTACCTGCAAAAGGTAGATCCCTTTTTTTGCCTCGCAACGAAGCTTTTTTAAATAGTTATATTTGAGGAATGGATTTTAAAATCAGCTCACAGTACCAACCCACCGGCGACCAGCCCACTGCCATAAAAGAATTAGTGAACGGCATAATGGCCGGCGAAAATTACCAGACTTTGCTGGGCGTAACGGGTTCGGGAAAAACCTTTACGGTGGCCAACGTAATTGAGCAAACCCAAAAGCCCACGCTTATTTTAAGCCACAATAAAACCCTTGCCGCGCAGTTGTACGGCGAGTTTAAGCAGTTTTTTCCGGATAACGCGGTAAACTACTTTGTGTCTTATTACGATTATTACCAGCCCGAGGCTTTTTTGCCCACTACCAATACTTACATAGAGAAAGACCTGCAGATTAACGATGAGATAGAAAAATTGCGTTTGCGCACTACCTCTGCCCTCATGAGCGGCCGGCGCGATGTGATTGTGGTTTCGTCCATTTCCTGCATTTACGGTATGGGTAACCCCGAAGATTTTTCTAATTCGGTTTTCCGCTTTGGGGTAGGCACGCGCATCAGTCGCAACGCTTTTTTGCACCGTTTGGTCGAGATTTTATACGCCCGCACTACCGCAGATTTTAAGCGCGGAACTTTTAGAGTAAAGGGCGATACGGTAGATATTTATCCGGCTTATTTGGATTTGGCCTACCGCATTTCTTTTTTTGGTGATGATATCGAAGAGATTTCGGCCATTGACCCCGCCAGTGGCAAAACGCTGGAGAAAATGGATCAGGTTGCGATTTTCCCGGCAAACCTTTTTGTGACGCCAAGGGATAGATTTACCAGTGTTTTGCACCAAATTGGCGAAGATATGGTTGACCGTAAAGCGCAGCTAGAGCGTGATGGGCGATATCTGGAAGCCAAACGCCTGGAAGAACGTACCAATTATGATTTAGAAATGATGCGCGAGCTGGGCTATTGTTCGGGTATCGAAAACTATTCGCGTTACTTTGACAACCGCAAACCTGGCGCAAGGCCTTTCTGCTTGTTGGATTATTTTCCGGATGATTACCTGATGGTGATTGATGAAAGCCACGTGACCGTTCCGCAGATACGTGCAATGTACGGTGGCGACCGTTCGCGCAAGCTTTCTTTAGTTGAATACGGCTTCCGCCTACCGGCTGCTTTAGATAACCGCCCGCTTAATTTTACCGAATTTGAAAGTTTAGCGCCACAAACCATCTACGTAAGTGCAACCCCTGGCGATTATGAGCTGGAGAAAACCGAAGGCGTTTTTGTGGAGCAGGTGATTCGCCCAACAGGGCTTTTAGATCCGCTGATTGAGGTGAGGCCGGTGGGCAACCAAGTAGATGATTTGCTGGATGAGATAGATAAAACCATTCAAATGGGCGACCGCGTTTTGGTGACTACCTTAACCAAGCGCATGGCAGAGGAATTGGCGAAATATATGGACCGCTTGAATATTAAGGCGCGTTATATCCACTCGGAAATTAAGACCTTAGAGCGTGTAGAAATTTTACGCGGTTTGCGCTTGGGCGAATTTGATGTACTGATAGGCATTAACCTATTGCGCGAGGGTTTGGACTTGCCCGAAGTTTCCTTGGTAGCCATTTTAGATGCCGATAAAGAGGGCTTTTTACGCTCCGAACGTTCTTTGATACAAACCATTGGCCGCGCTGCGCGTAACGACCGTGGCCGGGTAATTATGTATGCCGATACCATTACGGACTCTATGCAACAAACGATTGATGAAACAGAGCGCCGGCGCGAGAAGCAGATTAAGTACAATGAAGAGCATGGCATTGTGCCTAAAACAGTAGGCAAATCTAAAGAAGCTATTATTGAGCAAACTTCTGTTATGGATTTTAAAGGTGGCGTGCAGCAAATTTATACCGAAGAAGATGCCGAGGTTACTTTGGCCGCCGATCCAATTGTAGCTTATATGACCAAAGCAGATATGAAAAAGTCTTTGGAGAAAACAAAAAAAGAGATGCAAACCGCTGCCAAGGAGCTCAACTTTTTGTTGGCTGCCAAACTGCGCGACGAGATGTATGCGCTAGAAAAAATGATGGTAGAAAAGTTTGGCGCGTAACATTACGCTATAATTATAGTCGGACTTTAAGAAAAAATTATATTTGTAACGATGGGATTTTTGAAGTTTTTAATCATCAGCATTTGCGTGCTTTATCTGTTGCGTGCACTCGCGCGTATTTTTCTGCCTTTTTTATTCAAGAAGGTGGTTAGCAACATGCAGGAGAAGATGAACAACCAACAAGCTGCTTACGAGAAATATCATAACCAAAACCAAAAACCAGAAGGTACCGTTTCCGTAGATTACGTTCCGCCGGTAAAACCACAGAAAAAACCGAGTTTAGATAATGCCGGTGAATTTGTGGATTACGAGGAGGTGAAGTAAGAAAGTTCATTAGTTCAAGATTCATTGGTCATTAGTAAAAGGCAGAAAAAGGGAAAGGTAAAAAGTCAAAATATCGGCAGTTTTGATGCCTGATACTTGCTACGCTAAGCGGAATCCATAGGGAAAAGTAAAGGTGTGTGATTTTTAAGTCGAATTTCTCGGTTTATCTTAAAATCATTACTTTTGAAATCATCTGATGATATGATGAATTTTAGAAAATGATCAAAAAGAAATCTTTGGCCGAAGAAGTTGCGGAAGCCTTGAGGAAAGATATCATAAAGGGGAAATATCTGCTGGACGAGAAGTTGCCGATAGAACCCGAGCTTATGAAACGCTTCGGCGTTGGCAGGTCTAGCATCCGCGAAGCCATTAAGTTACTCTCTAATGCCGGTTTTTTACGCGTACAACAGGGTTTAGGAACTTTTGTAAACTGCGTGAACGCGCAAGATGGCGCTTTAGATGAACGTCTAAAACGCGCCAATATTGAAGAACTGCAAGAAGTTAGGCAACTTTTGGAGATGAAAATTGCCGAGAAAGCTGCGCTGAACCGCTCCGAAGTGGACATTGCCAAGCTACGCCAATATTTAGATCAACGCATTTCTTATGCCGAAGCCAACGACATCTTAAATTGTATAGAAGCCGACATTAACTTCCACACGGCATTGGCGGAAGCATCTCGAAACGAATTGCTGACAGATTTATACCAAACATCATCTAAACATGTGAAAAATTGGTTCATCAGCATCTATACAGAAACTACCGATTTTCAGATATCGCATCCCCTGCACGAGAAGCTTCTGCAACATATCATTAAGCAAGAAGCAGAAAAGGCTTTTGAAACCGTAAAAAGAATTATCAGGCACCAGTATTAAAGAGAGATGTTCGATTGTGAAACGTCGGAACCATATATAACAAAGCAATGCAAACAACAGACAGGCCATTACAAAAAAACGCTTCGGCAACCGTTTATTCGGTTTTATTTACCATCAGCATCGCGCATTTGCTAAACGATATGATGCAGTCGGTAATACCGGCAATTTACCCCATGATTAAAACCAATTTCAACCTTTCATTTACGCAAATTGGTTTAATCACTTTCTGCTTTCAGCTTAGCGCTTCTATTTTACAGCCTTTTGTGGGTTTATATACCGATAAAACACCCCGTCCGTTTTCGTTAGCCACAGGTATGATGTTTACTTTGGGCGGTTTGTTGTCACTTTCTTGGGCTTCAAATTTTTGGTGGCTTCTGTTTTCCGTGTGCTTAATTGGTATGGGTTCGTCCATATTCCATCCCGAATCCTCACGCGTGGCACATATGGCATCCGGAGGTAAAAAAGGCTTGGCACAATCCATATTTCAAGTGGGCGGTAATGCCGGCAGCGCCATCGGACCATTATTAGCCGCTTTAATTGTAGTTCCATACGGCCAATTCTACATCATTTGGTTTGCTTTAGCGGCCGTAATTGCCATTATTTTGCTTATCCAAATTGGTAAATGGTACAAAAACCATCTGTATTTAAAGCAGCAAAGGCCGGCCAAAGCTATTGATCTGGAAAAACCTGCCTTACCCCGAAAAACGGTAATTAGCTCTATTGTAATTTTACTGGTGCTGATATTCTCCAAGTACTTTTACATGACCAGCATCACCAGCTATTTTACCTTTTTCTTAATCGATAAATTCCACGTATCGGTACAGGCGTCGCAAATACATTTATTCGCATTCTTAGCGGCCGTTGCTGCCGGCACCATGATTGGTGGCCCTTTGGGCGATAGGTTTGGCCGTAAATACATCATCTGGATTTCTATTTTAGGTGTAGCCCCATTTACTTTAATGTTGCCTTATGCGAGCCTGTTTTGGACGGGTGTATTGTCTGTTATAATCGGTTTTATACTTTCTTCTGCCTTTTCGGCGATATTGGTTTACGCCACAGATTTAATTCCCGGAAAAGTTGGGATGATTGCCGGTTTATTCTTCGGTTTTGCCTTCGGGATGGGCGGCATTGGTTCGGCATTGCTGGGCTGGCTTGCGGACCATACCAGCATAGCCTATGTTTTTAAAATTTGCGCGTTTTTACCGCTAATCGGTATCATCACTGGCTTTTTGCCCAATATTGAGCATCATCGCGCAAGCGAATAAAAATTTTGGTGATTGATTGTTGGAGTACAGGACTGAGGTTTGGGTTATTTCTCGATAAATTCCCTTACTTCGGTCTCTGCTTGTTTAATAAGTGCCAATACATCTTTACCGGCAGGTTCAATGGGTTGCAGTACCGTAAACTTTAAGGGAATAAAAGCATGAAGCCAAACCGAACCGTTTTTAACCACTTTCCAAGAGTTTTCAATAGCAATAGGAACAATAAGCGCATCAGGCGCTTTCTTCAGCAACACCGAAATTCCGCCTATTTGAAATTCTTTCATCACTCCGTTTTTGGAGCGGGTACCTTCAGGGAAAATCACTGCGGACCAGATATTCTTTTGCATACGCTCGCCCAACTTCATAATTTCGCCTAAAGATTGTTTTTTATCCTTACGGTCGATGTTGGCACCGCCGCCATATTTAAGGTTAAAAGAAATGGAAGGGATGTTTTTGGTCAGCTCAATTTTGGAGATAAACTTTGCGTGATATTTGCGCAAAAACCAGATCAAAGGCGGAATATCGTACATGCTTTGGTGGTTGGCCGCAAAAATTATTGGCCGGTTTGTTGGCAAGTTATGATGGTTCACAAACTTTACCGTATTGCCCAAAATATAGTAAGCGCTGGTGAGGAAAAAGTTGAGCCAATCTACCGATGTTTTGTGTGCTTTATAACCGCCAATCTTTAAGCTGAGCCACTGTATAGGCTGAAATACAATTAGGATGATAAAGAAAGCCAAATGGTGTAGCGGGCTTAAAAGGAAGCCGAAAAATCTGCTCATAACTGCAAATATAAAATCAAAAACCTTCTCTCATTAATTTAACGCGCAATATCCCGGCAACGGTTAATGAGTCGGTGATTTCTCCATTTACCACCATTTGGTATACCTCTTCAAAAGGCATTTTTTTTACTTCCAACTGCTCGGTTTCTTCTGGCTGTGGGGCAAACTGCTCAAACCCCGAAGCCAAGTAAAGCACACCTAACTCGTCGCTCACAGAATTTGAAAGGTGCATCCGTAAAACCTCTTTCCACTTTTGGGCAACTAAACCCGTTTCTTCCAAAAGCTCGCGCTTTGCAGCATCAAGCGGTTCTTCAGTTAAGGGACCGCCGCCTTCTGGCAACTCCCAAGAGTAAGCTTTTAACGGATAGCGGTATTGGCCTACCAAATAAATTTGGTCATCCGTATCTATCGCGATGATGCCGATGGCTAAATTTTTAAAGTGAACTTCGCCGTAAATGCCGCTTCCGCCAGATGGATTGATGACTTGGTGCTCTGTAAGCCTAATCCAAGGGTTGTCATAAATTTGCTTACTGCCTAAAGTTTGCCAAGGGTTGCTATCGTGCATGATGAAATTTAGCGCTTCTTCTTTTTACCGGAATTTGGGACTGTTTTTGCTTCGGATTTTCTGCGGATTTCATCACGCACCATTTTGGTGTGCCTGATTTTATAATACACGCTTAAACCGAAAGCAGCGGCGCATAAAAGCGGGATAAAATAATAATTACCGGCTTTGTAACCGTAAAAACCGATGATTACCGAGCCGATAATTAAAAAATTTAGTACGATACTGAACAGAAAATGCTTAAACATTAGTAAACCTGCATATCATTATCATACTCTGCCGCCCAAGCCAAAATGCCGCCTTTTAAGTTATATAAATTGGTGTAACCTAAATTTTGCTCCAGTTGTGCGCAAGCATTAGCGCTTCTGGCTCCGCTGCGGCACTGCATCACCACCGGCACGTCTTTACGGATTTTATCGGCTTCGATAACTACACCTGCTAAAGGAATATTTTCTCCTTCTATGTTAGACATTTCGTATTCAAAAGGCTCGCGGACATCAATTAATTGAAAGTCTTTGCCTTCATCTTTCCATTGTTTAAGTTCTTCTACGCTTATTTCTTTCATGATTTTACTGTGTTATTGAAATTCAAATTTAGAAAAATAAAGTTTGACAAGGAGGCAATTGCTATTGATAATAAGATGGAGATAAAATCTGATTCGGGCAGCTTTGAATCTGTCTTGTTTAGCCAAGCTTGTTAAGCGATAAAAACATCACCCCGGGATTGTTTTTTACTAAACCAATTAGCGCCTTTTCACGGTTAAGCTATTGTCAATCATATGCGCATTGTACTGTTGTATAAATGCTTTTAGGTAACGTTCCATTTTGGCAACCAGCAAGGGTTCTTGTTTCAACAGGTTGTTTTTTAGAAGTATATCTTCCCGGTAATTGTAAAGTTTAATTGCTTTGCCATCTCGCGAAAGCATTACATAATCGCCCACCATAATTTGGTAATCCCCGTCAATGGTGTTAATTACAAAATGTTCTTTGGGGTTCAGCATATCGTTCCCAAAAGCAAAATAAGGTTTTGGGTAATGCAGATAATTCATAATGGTAGGGAAAATATCAATTTGTTGCACTGGCGCATCTATCTGTCCCTTTAATTCTCCAGAGGGGTCAAAAATAATAATCGGCACGGCATAGGCACCTATCGAGGTTTTGTATTCATCGTGCCAGGCCACGGTAGAATGATCTGCCGTAAGCACAAAAATTGTGTTTTTGTACCAGGGCATTTTAGACGCTGTTTGAAAAAATTTGCGCAAAGCCATATCGCTGTAACCGATATTTTGGTGTATGGGCAAAGTCCCTTTCGGGAATTTCCCCTCGTATTTCTCTGGGACTTTAAACGGATGGTGCGATGAAAGCGTGAACACGTTGCTAAAGAACGGTTGCGGGAAAGTATTCATTTTATTGGCCCAAAATTGTAAAAATGGCTCGTCCCAAATGCCCCAAATGCCGTCAAAATCCGCATCGTTATTATACTCTGTTTTGCCATAGTAATGTTTAATGCCTGCCATGTTTATAAATGAACTAAACCCCATAGAACCGTTGGGTGCACCGTGGAAGAACGAAGTGTGATAACCTTCTTTGCCCAACAAACCGCCCAAGCTGTTAATACGGTTGCCCGAGTAATAGCCTAAAACAAAAGGTTCATTAATTCCGGGGATGCTGGCAATAACAGATGGTAAGCCTTCTATAGATTTACGGCCGTTGGCATAAGCGTTATTGAATGATAGCGAAACAGATTTTAAGGAATCAAGAAAGGGCGCGTAGCCTTTATATTTGCCGCCTTCTAGAGTAGGGTTAAAAGCACCAATGTATTCTCGGCTAAAACTCTCCAGCACTAAAACAACAACGTTCTTTTTGTTAAATGCTTGGCTGGTGTCGGGCAGTTTAACAGGATTGTAAATGCTGTCTAAAGTAGCCTGATTAAAATAATCCCGTTTTTTTAGCGGTTTAGTGCTGATTGTTCTGATTACTGAAAAAGGAGTATTAATAACGATGTTGATTTGCGCCGGATCTTTAACAAACTCGCCCGCATTGCTTACGGTAATTGGGCGCGTGCTGTGTCTAAAACCTCCGCGCAGGCCTGCTACACAAAACCAGGCCAAAAGCAGCATTATCCCCACAGAACTGCTGTAATACAAAATTTTTGATGGGATGTTGGGTTTTTGGGTTTTTATGCGCTTATAAAGCCAAACCATCAGCGCAAGCATAGCTATGTATAGCAGGGTGATATACCAATAATCTATGAAAATGAATTTGATGAACAAACTCCCTAAGTTTTCCTCATTAGAGAACTGCGCAAAAG
This sequence comes from Pelobium manganitolerans, assembly GCF_003609575.1. Taxonomy (GTDB): domain Bacteria; phylum Bacteroidota; class Bacteroidia; order Sphingobacteriales; family Sphingobacteriaceae; genus Pseudopedobacter; species Pseudopedobacter manganitolerans. The sequence goes on from NZ_MBTA01000012.1 coordinate 113,625, forward strand.
CCGAAAAAGTGGTTCTTTTTAAAGTGAAAGGATAGTATACGATGTCGCCGGCGTTAGCGGCCAAACCTATTGCGTTGGTGACAAAGAATACCCATTTGAAAGTTTTTTGATAATTGCGACTGTAAACAAAGGGGAAAGGCAAAATTTGACTGAGGATGAACAGCAGATTGAGGTATAAAATTGCACTTAAATCAAACTTTAGGCCGCCCAAAAATATGCGCACAAGCTCTTCAAAATGCAATCCGGGGAAGTTGCTTAGGTTAAACAGCAAAAATAAAGCACGGGAAATGGTATAAAGAAGAAAAATGATGAGCAACCTAAGCATCAGAGCGATGTAGACGTTGCCTTTAAGATATTTTAACATTTGCGCTTAGGGAATTACGCGACAAAGTTAAGATAAAAATGGAATTACATTTTTTTAGCCGCCCTGATTTAAACTGCCGATTTTTTTAGATGTAAGGCAATTTTGCTGGCCAACTCGTCGGGTTTAAAGGGTTTAAGCTGGAAATCTGTCATGCCCGAGCGGTTAATATCATCAATGCTATCTTCCAGTACCGAGGCGGTTAACGCAATAATAGGAAGTTCTTTGAAGTAAACATCGTCTTTTTCGCGCAGTTTAAGCGTGGTTTCATAGCCGTTTAAATCCGGCATATGCACGTCCATCAGCACCAAATCAAAAGATTTATCTTCCAATAAAGCTAAGGCATCGGCGCCACTGTTGCAGGCAACCACGGTTAAACCAAATTTAGAAAGTACGCGTTGCGCTAATAAGGTATTGATTTCATTATCATCAACAACAAGGATTTTTGCGTTAAGCGTAATAGAAGGTGCAGTTTCTGGCATATCAATAGGGCCTTCGAATTTATTGAATTTTAGCGTAAAATAAAATTCGGTGCCCACATCAGGCTCGCTATTTACTTGGATGTTGCCTCCAAACAGCTCAATTAATTTTTTGGTAATAGATAAACCTAGGCCAGAACCCCCGTATTTTCTGGACGTATTGCTTTCTGCCTGCGTAAATGGTTCAAAAATAGCTTTCTGCTTCTCTTTAGCTATCCCAATTCCGGTATCGGCCACAGCAAACTTTAAAACAACCTTATTGTCTTTTTCTGGTTGTTGGTTAACGCTAACTTTAATAAATCCTTCTGGCGTAAATTTGATGGCATTGTTAATCAGGTTCACCAAAATTTGGTATAAACGGGTTTTATCGCCCCGCACCAGCTGTGGAATAGCAGCATCTACATGGTGCTCCAGCTTAATCGGCTTGCCGTCAATTTTAAAGCGCATAGAGTTTACAATATCTTGCAACAATGCACGCACATCTAAACGCTTATTTTCCAATGTCATTTTGCCTACCTCAATTTTGTTAAAGTCGAGGATGTCATTAATGAGATTTAAAAGATTGTCTGCAGAAAATTTCAGCAGGTTAATAGATTCTTCTTGGGTAGGTAGTTTTTCTTCTTGGTGCAGGATGTTCGCAAGCCCGATTACTGCATTTAAAGGTGTGCGTATTTCGTGGCTCATGATAGAAACAAAAGCTTCTTTTGCTTGGCTCAGTTTCAGGGTTTCCTCGCGCGAAGCCAACATTTGCAGTTCTGTTTCTTTGCGTTGCGTAATGTCATTGATAATTTCTACCTGTGCGCGTTCGCCAGTGGCTTCATTATAAATTGGGGTATTGTCAACAGAAACCCACAGTTCTTTTCCGTCTTTGCGGTAAACCTTGTGTTCCAGGTTGAAAGGTTCATAACGGGCTGCTTTCTCGCGTGCAATTTGCAAAAGCTCGAAATCGGTTTCTTCGCCTTTTATAAAATCTATAAGTTTATGGCCTATAACTTCCTCGTTTTTAAAACCAAAAATTTTTTCCAAGGCTTCATTAATCCAAGTAACTTTGCCGTTCTCATCACAAATAGATACCCCTGCGTTGGTTTTACTCGCAACCAAAGATAAAAGCTCCAAACGCTTTTCAGATTCCTTGCGTTTGGTAATATCTAAAAGAATGGAAACTACGCTGTCCAACTTTCCTTCGTCATCTAAAACCACAGAATGGTGTAGAGACAGCCAAACTTTTTCGCCGCTTTTTTTGTAAGCCAGCAACTCTACCGATGCGAAATGTTTATTGCGGAGTTCTTCTCTGCTTTGCTCTATGTCGTCTATGCTGGTCTCAGGGCCGGCTAAAATATCACTTAAACGTTTATTGGCAACATCATCTGAGGTGTAGCCGGTAATTTTGGTGAAAGCGTGGTTTACCCACACAGCTTCTAGTTTGTGGTTGCTAATTACTATGCCGTTGTTAATTTTGCCGGCAATGGTAGAAAGCTGGTTTAGGCTTTTGTTGTTCTGGCGCTCTTGGGTAATATCTCTGCCAATTACAAACCAGCGCCTTTCTTTTGTTAAAACCTTCCAGCTAATCCACTTCGGGTCGCCGTTATTGCTGCTAACCCGGGTGTCTACATCAAAACTTTTTTTGCCATTTTTTAAACATGAAGTAGCCAGGGCTAGCACGCGTTTCATGTCTTCGGCATCTACAAACTTTGCAACGTTTAAGCCCTTGCATTCTTGCGGCGTAACTCCGAAAATAAGTTCTGCCGCATCGTTAATTTTTTGGATTCGCAACGCATCGTCCAAAATGCAAACTACACTGGTAGTAGCATTAAAAAAGGTCCTGCTGTCTTCAGCGCTTTGGTCCACCTGCCTGCGCTCTATCTTAAATTTACGTAGATCTAAAAGGTTTAACGCTTGTTTAGCTAAAATGCCGAAACTCCTTATCTGATCTGTATTTAGCGTTTTGCTTTGAGTATCTAAAACACAAAGTGTTCCTAACACAAGGCCATCTGCGGCTATAAGCGGAAAACCCGCATAAAAATTGAGGTTTTGCTGCAGTGCTTTTTCCACGCCTTTAACCTGCGGATGGTGGTCCAGGTTGCTGATTTGGACAAACGTTTCTTCGCTAACCGTGTTATAGCAGATACTATGCGCTAACAGATCTTGATTGGCAGGATAGTTTTTGGTGTATCTGATATTTTGCCATCCGTCATCAATGATTGAAAGGTAGGCAGCGCTACAGCCGGTTATGAAACAGGCTAAGGTTAAAATATCATCAAATTCTTCGTTAGAAGACGGTTCATATAATCCAAAACCATCCATAACTTGGCTAGGATGATTTTGGGTCATATGATGTTCTTCGAAGAAGTTCAAGTCGGTTTATTTATATAAAGGGAATTTTCCCATTAGTTCGTTCACTTGTTTACGTGTGCTAGCTAAGAAAGTTTCATCTTTGTGATTAACAATCACAGAATCAATTAATTCTACAATTTGTTCCATTTCTTTTTCTTTTAAACCACGCGTGGTTATTGCCGCAGTACCTAATCTGATACCAGAAGTTACAAAAGGCGATTTTTTATCAAACGGAACCATGTTTTTGTTAACGGTGATGTCGGCTTTTCCTAAAGCTTCTTCGGCCAATTTACCGCTAATATCTTTATTAGTCAAATCAATAAGCATCAAGTGGTTGTCGGTGCCACCAGAGATGATTTTGTAGCCCTTTGCCACCAACGCATTGGCCATTGCAGCTGCGTTCTTCTTCACCTGCTCAATGTAGGTTTTGTACTCGTCGCTTAAAGCTTCGCCAAAAGCAATTGCTTTAGCGGCAATAATGTGCTCTAACGGGCCTCCTTGAGTGCCAGGGAATACTGCGCCGTCTAAAATAGCCGACATCATTTTTGTTTCGCCTTTAGGCGTTTTTAAGCCCCATGGGTTTTCAAAATCTTTACCCATCATAATTAAACCGCCGCGCGGCCCTCTAAGTGTCTTGTGTGTGGTGGTAGTTACAATGTGGCAGTGCGGCAGCGGGTTTTTAAGCAAACCTTTAGCAATTAAGCCCGATGGATGCGAAATATCTGCCAATACCAAGGCGCCAATCTTATCGGCAACAGCGCGGATAAATTCGTAATCCCACTCGCGCGAGTAAGCCGAAGCACCACAGATAATTACTTTAGGTTTCTCGCGTAAAGCAACTTCTTCTAGCTGTTTGTAATTAATTAAGCCGGTTTCTTCTTCTACACCGTAAAAAAAAGGTTGGTATAATTTCCCAGAAAAGTTAACCGGAGAGCCGTGGGTTAAGTGGCCACCGTGTGATAAATCAAACCCTAAAATTTTGTCGCCAGCATTTGCAATAGCTAATAAAACGGCAGCGTTTGCTTGTGCGCCAGAGTGTGGTTGCACATTTGCCCATGCAGCACCAAATAATTCTTTTGCTCTTTCAATTGCGATGTTTTCAATGTCATCAACCACTTCGCAACCGCCGTAATATCTTTTTCCGGGTAAACCCTCGGCATATTTATTGGTTAAAACAGAACCCGCTGCCTCCATAACTTGCTTGCTCACGAAATTTTCTGAGGCAATTAGCTCGATACCGTTTTCTTGTCTTTCTTGTTCCTTTTGGATGAGATCAAAAATTAATTTGTCTTTTTTCATGTATTTATGAGATTATTTGATAATATTACAGCCTGATTCTGTGTATTTGTGCTATTACCCAGAATTTTAAGGGCCTAAATTAGTTATTTTTTATCGCAAAATTTGAAGAAAAACTTACATGGATAGTATTAAGTTCGTCATTATTGGCGCAGGTAATATTGGTAAAAAATATGTTGCCTTGTTAGATGGTTTTAGAGATGCCGAGTTGATTGCTGCGGTGGATGTTGACTTCTCTAAACATAAGACCATCAGTAAATTAATTCCGTTTTTTACTTCCGTTGATGATTTTTTAAAGGCAAATATCCCAGCGGATGTGGTTTGCGTTTGCAGCCCTAACGGATTGCATCCTGAGCATACCATAGCGTGTTTACAAGCCGGTTACCATGTAGTTTGCGAAAAGCCTGTTGCCTTAAAGCGAACCGACGTTTTACAGATGGTTGAGGCCGAGAAAGCATCTGGTAAAAAGGTTTTTGCGGTGATGCAGAACCGTTATAGCCCCGTTGCTGTTTGGTTAAAGAAACTGATGGAAGACAGGATGTTAGGCGACATCCGTTTATTGCAAATTAACTGTTTTTGGAACCGCAATGAAAAATATTATGCTGATGCGCCTTGGCGTGCAACTAAAGATTTGGGCGGGGGACCATTGTATTCGCAATTTAGCCACTTTATAGATCTGTTAATCTGGCTATGCGGAAAACCCGAGCAAGTTAACAGCGATTTATTTACCCTTAACCCAGCTGTAAAAACCGAATTTAACGACAGCGGTTTAATACGCTTTAACCTGCCAAACGGCGGTATCGGAGTTTTTAACTTTACTACCGCCAGCTATCAAACTAATTTAGAAAGCAGTTTAACTATCATCGGCTCGGAAGGAAACGTTAAGGTCGGGGGGCAATACATGGAAAAACTGGAGTCCGTAAATCTAAAAGATAGCTTTGAAATACCGGTTTTCAATCAGGTAACGCAGGCTAATAACTATCATTACTATCAGGGTTCTGCAGATAAACACGATGTTTTTTTAGCCCGAGTAATAGATTGCATCCAAAACGGCAAAAATCCCGAAATAGGTTTGGAAGATGAGCTAAACGTAATCGGTTTTATTGAACAGGCACTTCTTTCTCCTGCAACCAAAAATTATTATAACCCAGGCCAATCTGTATTTTAACCAGCTCTTGTTGTAAAAGCTCCAGCATCGCTAAAAAATTGTACACAAACTGTACGCGGTCTTTAGAAATGGCGAGCATGGCTTTAAAGTCGAGCTTTTTGTTGATTTCCAGTAAGTTAGTGATTTTTGATTTTTGTTCCTCAATAGTATAAGGATATTGCTCTACGGTGTGTTTAACTTCCTTCGCTCTAATCTCATACTGCCCCATTATCTTATGATAGGTTTTCAATAACTTATATAAATCAAAGGAAGTTAAATCTTCGCTGTGCTCTACATTGGCTAAAAGTTGCGTTACATCTTCTGCAATATTCCCACGTTTTAAGCGGTAAAAACGTTCATCTTCTAAAGCTTTAAATGTTTCAGAAGCTTCCTTAAAACGCTTATATTCCAGAAGGCGGTTTACCAAATCTTGCTTAGGATCAATTTCTTCACCGGCCTCATTAAGCTCTGGACGCGGTAAAAGCATTTTTGCCTTGATGCGCATCAAGGTGGCCGCAACAAAAATAAATTCGCTGGCCAATTCGATATTTAAAGCGTTTAAGCGGTGCAGGTAATTGAGAAAGTCATCTGTAATTTGCGCTATCGGAATGTTGTAAATATCCAGTTCATCGCGTTCGATAAAAAACAGCAGCAAGTCAAAAGGCCCTTCAAAAATGGGGAGTTTAATCGCAAAATCTTCTGGCTGTTCGGTTGTCATTGGTTTAGCGCTTGCTTATCTCATCTAAACTTAAAGAAACCAATTTTTTAGTTTTTAGCCAAGTTACTGCGGCCACAACCAAAGTCATGCTGCCACCAAAAACAATAGCTGGCACGGTACGCATCAATTTAGCGGTAAGGCCAGATTCGAATTGGCCAATCTCATTAGACGAGCCGATAAACATCGAATTAACCGCCGAAACTCGGCCACGCATATCATCGGGCGTAAGAAGTTGCAGAATAGTGGATCGGATAATTACGCTAACGCTGTCAAAAGCTCCTTCCAAAAATAAGAAGAAGAGGGTGACATAAAAATTAGTGGACAGCCCGTAACAGATGATGGAAATTCCAAATCCGGAAACGGCAAACAGCAAATTGCGCCAAGGTTTTCCCATGGGCGAAAAGCGTGTCATCAATAACATGGTGAGTACTGCGCCAACCGCCGGCGCGGCTCTTAAAATACCAAATTCCGTAGCACCAACGTGCAACACTTCTTTAGCAATTACCGGAATTAAAGCTACGGCACCTCCAAAAAAAACGGAAAACAAATCTAAGCTGAGCGCACCCAACAGCATTTTGGTTTTAAAAACAAAACGCAAGCCTTCTGATAAGCTTTGCCAGATACTTGTGGTTCGCACGTAAGTTGCAGGTCTGCTTTTAATGCGGAAACTGGCAACAAGCGCTATTGAAAGGCAAATTAAAATAAATATGAAGGTATTGTGGATGCCTGCAAAGCCGTAAAGCAAGCCCCCAATTGCCGGACCTGCGATAGATGCGGTTTGCCAGGCAGAGCTGTTCCAGGTGGATGAATTTCCGTAATGCTCGCGCGGGATCATCATCGCCATTAGCGAAAAGGAAGTGGGCGCGTAAAACCCGCGGGCTATTCCATTTACAAAAATCATCAAATAGATGATGTTGATGAGCGACGATTGGCCCACACTGTTGGTTACCGCGGGCAAAGTGGCCACGAACATCACCGTTGACGAAAACAAAATGAGCGCGACAACTTTGTTTAACAAGGTTTTTTTGTTGGATTTATCTGCAACATAACCGCCGTAAAGCGCAATGCCTATGGCAGGGATGGCTTCTGCCAGCCCTACTAAACCTAAAGAAAAAGGATCGCGCGTGAGGTTGTAAATGTACCAGCCAATAACTACGCCCTGCACCTGATAGCCGATGGTTAAAAAAAAGCGCATGAACAAGAACGAACGGAATTCGGGGTAACGTAACGCGATGTAAGGATCGGGTTTTGTGGGTGTAAAAGCTTCGCTCAAAATTTAATGATAGGAGGGCACAAAAAACGGAATTTATCGGTTAGTGTGCAAGCAAAATAGGTTTAAGTTTTTGGGTATGAGAACAAAAAACCCCGAAATCCTCGGGGTTATATTTAAAATATGGCTTTAGCAATTTCGTAGGTCTGCTCTGGCTTGCCCATAGTATAAAAATGCAATACCGGAACCCCAAACTCCACCAATTCTTTACATTGTTGAATCATAAACTCGGTGCCCACCTTTTTAACTTCTTTTTGGTTTTTGCAGGCATGCACGGCCTCGCTCAGCTCTTCGGGCAAATCAATATGGAAGCTTTTAGGCAAAGCCACCAATTGTCCCATGGCGCTAATTGGTTTTAAGCCGGGGATAATTGGCACATCGATACCGTTCTCTCTACATTTGTTTACAAAATCGAAATATTTTTGGTTATCAAAAAACATTTGGGTCACAATAAATTCGGCACCTAAATCGACTTTCTTTTTCAGATAACTGAAATCTGTTTTCAGGTTTGGCGATTCAAAATGTTTTTCGGGATACCCGGCCACACCGATACAAAAATCACTGTTATGCTCTGATGATACATCCTCATGCAAAAACTTTCCCGAGTTATGGTCTTTAATGTGCTGCACCAAGTCTGTTGCGTAGCAATGCCCGCCCGGCGTTGGCACAAAAGAGGCATCTGTACGGCGTGCATCGCCACGGAGCGCCAAAACATTATCGATACCCAAAAACTGTAAATCTATTAAAGCGTTTTCTGTTTCTTCTTTGGTAAAACCGCCGCAAAGCAGGTGAGGCACGGCATCAACCTTGTATTTATTCATAATTGCGGCGCAAATAGCGATGGTACCCGGACGTTTGCGGTACGATACTTTTTCTAAAAGACCGTTTTCTTTTTCTTTATAGATGTAGTCTTCACGAGACGAGGTTACATCAATAAACGGAGGTTTAAACTCCATCAAAGGATCTATGGCATCGTAAATTCCTTGTATGCTTTGGCCTTTTATCGGCGGCAACAGCTCAAAAGAGAAAAGCGTTTTCCCTTTTGCGTTTTTTATATGGTCGGTGATTTTCATTTTAGTTTGTTCGGTGTTAGGTGTCCGATTGTCAGTTGTTTAGTTTGTTGGCAACTTAGTTTTTAAGAAGCGAATGTAGCCGTTAATAAGTTTGCCCAAATTCTCAAGTTGTAACAATAAGTTGTCGGTTTCGGATTCTTTAATGAGTTTCAAATCAAAGGCAATAAACAGTTGGGTTTCTAACTCAAATAATGAACCTTTAGCGATATTTAAAAATTGTAGTGTTTCTTTTCTAATAATGGTAAATTGTTTGATCAATAAACGATTTATTTAGACGGCACTAATCGTGGTCAAATCTAATAAAATTGTGCGCCCTTACATCTAACCGCCTAACCCCTGACCAACTAGTACCCTAAGTTCGGGCTCATCCATCGCTCCGTAGTTTCTACGTCCATGTTTTTGCGCTGGGCATAATCTTCAATTTGATCTTTGTTGATTTTGCCTAAGCCAAAGTAGCGCGACTCTGGGTTGGCAAAGTAAAAGCCGCTTACTGCTGCGGTCGGGTACATGGCAAAACTTTCTGTAATTTTTAAACCGATTTCTTCTTCTGCATTCAGCAACTGCCAAAGGGTAGCTTTTTCGGTATGGTCCGGGCAAGCGGGGTAACCCGGTGCCGGACGTATGCCTTGGTATTTTTCTTTGATCAGTTCATCATTGCTCAAGGTTTCTTCACCGGCATAGCCCCAATATTCTTTACGCACCATCTCGTGCAGTTTTTCTGCAAAAGCTTCAGCTAAACGGTCGGCTAGGGCTTTGGTCATGATGCTGTTGTAATCATCAAAAGATTTTTGGAATTCGGCTACCAATTCATCTGTACCTATGCCGGCAGTAACCGCAAACGCGCCAAAATAGTCTTGTATACCACTTTCTTTAGGAGCGATAAAATCCGAAAGGGCATAATAAACTTCTCCTGCCGGTTTTTCTGCCTGTTGGCGAAGGGTGTGTATTATGACCTGGGATTTGAGATTTGAGATTTGAGACTCATTGATCGCCCGCTGTTGAACGCTGAGTGCCGAGTTCTCAACGTCTAACAGGATATCATCTCCTACAGAGTTTGCTGGCCAAAAGCCAAATACGGCGCTGGCTTTCAGTAGCTTTTCATCAACAATGCGTTTCAGCAATACCTGGGCATCGTTAAACAGTTTCTTAGCTTCGGTTCCAACAAACTCGTCTTCAAAAATGCGCGGGTACGATCCGCGGAGTTCCCACGTATGGAAAAACGGCGTCCAGTCGATGTATGGAAGCAGTTCCTCTAACGGATAATCCTCAATTACTTTGGTTCCAAAAAACTGAGGTTTTACCGGTTTAAGGTTCTCTAAATTTATCTGATATTTGTTTGCGCGCGCTTCTGCAATGGGTAAAAAGTTTTTAGCAACCTTCTTTTTGTTATAGTTGTCGCGCGTTTTTTCGTACTCTTCTTTAAAGTTTTTAATGTATGCTTCTTTAGTGTCTTTCGCTAAAAGCTGACTGCAAACGCCCACACTTCTGGATGCGTCTAAAACGTGAATTACCGACCCGCTATAATGTGGATCTACTTTAACAGCAGTGTGAATCCTAGAAGTGGTTGCGCCGCCAATTAGCAAAGGAATGGTAAAACCTTCGCGTTCCATTTCTTTGGCAAAATGTACCATTTCATCTAAAGAAGGCGTTATTAAACCGCTTAGGCCAATAATGTCAACATTGTGTTTGCGCGCTTCTTCCACAATCCGGTTGGGCGGAACCATCACACCCAAATCTATCACCTCAAAATTGTTGCAGGCCAAAACCACGCTCACAATATTTTTGCCGATGTCGTGCACGTCGCCTTTTACTGTAGCCATCAATATTTTTCCGGCACTGCTGCTGCCTTCAATTTTTCCGGCTTCAATATAAGGCATCAAAATAGCTACGGCCTTTTTCATTACACGGGCAGATTTTACAACCTGCGGTAAAAACATTTTTCCGGCACCAAATAAATCGCCCACCACATTCATCCCGTCCATTAAAGGGCCTTCAATAACTTCTATCGGTTGCGGATATAGCAGTCGCGCTTCTTCTACATCGGTATCTATATAATCTACGATACCTTTAACCAAAGCGTGCGAAAGCCGTTCTTGCACCGTTCCGCGACGCCATTCCTCATCTTTAACCTGTACTTTACCCTTGTTTTTTACGGTTTCAGCGTAATCCACCAAAATCTCGGTAGCATCCGGCCTACGGTTTAGCAATACGTCTTCAACTTTCTCAAGCAGTTCTTTTGGGATTTCCTCGTAAACTTCCAACATTCCGGCGTTTACAATTCCCATATCCAAACCAGCTTTAATGGCGTGGTAAAGAAAAGCCGAGTGCATAGCCTCGCGCACGGTATTATTACCCCTAAAAGAGAAAGAAATGTTTGATACCCCGCCGCTCACTTTCGCGTGTGGCAAGTTGTCTTTAATCCATTTTGTGGCGGCAATAAAATCAACGGCGTAGTTATTATGCTCTTCTAATCCCGTGGCAACGGTTAAAATATTTGGGTCAAAAATGATGTCTTGTGGCGGGAACTGCACCTCGTTTACCAAAATATCGTAAGAACGTTTGCAAATTTCTTTCCGGCGTTCTAAATTATCGGCCTGGCCTTTCTCATCAAAAGCCATCACCACGGTAGCCGCCCCGTACTGTTTAATTTTGCGGGCGTAAGCTTTAAAATTTTCTTCGCCTTCTTTTAAAGATATGGAGTTTACAATGCCTTTACCCTGCATACAGCGCAAACCCGCTTCAATTACAGACCATTTAGAGGAGTCGACCATGATGGGTAGTTTGGCAATATCCGGCTCTGATGCGATGAGGTTCAAAAATTTGGTCATCGCAGCCTCAGAATCCAACATTCCTTCGTCCATGTTTACGTCTATCACCTGCGCGCCGCCCTCTACTTGCTGGCGGGCAATGGAAAGGGCAGCATCAAAATCGCCACTTAATATAAGCTTGGCAAATTTAGGAGAGCCGGTAACGTTGGTACGCTCGCCCACGTTTACAAACATGGTATCGGGCTTTATGATGAAGGCTTCTAAGCCAGATAAACGCATGTGAGGTTCCACCTGCGGCACTTTCCTTGGCGGATATTTGGCGGCGATGGCAGCCATAGCGCCAATATGTTCTGGGGTTGTACCGCAACAGCCACCAATGATATTTACAAAGCCCGAGGCGATAAAATCTTCTACCAGACCAGCCGTTTGCGATGCGGTTTCGTCATACTCGCCAAATTCATTCGGTAAACCCGCGTTAGGATAAGCAGACACAAACATATCTGCCTTTTCGGATAGCTCGGCGATATGCGGACGCATTTCTTTGGCGCCTAAAGCACAGTTAAGACCTATGGACAGTAAATCGCCGTGGCGCATGGAATTTAAAAATGCTTCCACGGTTTGGCCGGATAGGGTACGTCCGGAAGCATCTGTGATGGTGCCGGAGATCATGATGGGAAGTGTCACCCTTGGCTCTTCTTTGGATGATAATGATGCTTGGCTTTGTGGATATACTGATGAAGAAAGTAGCTTTGGTAACTCCTCTCCGTTCTTCAATTTTTCGTTCAGCTCCTGCTCGTAACGTTTAATGGCAAAAATGGCAACCTTGGCGTTCAGCGTGTCAAAAATGGTTTCTACCAATAATAAATCGGCACCACCGTCAACCAATCCGCGGATTTGCTCATAATACGCTTCCTCTAAACCCTCAAACGTAATGGCGCGGAAACCGGGGTCGTTTACATCTGGCGACATGGAAAGCGTGCGGTTGGTAGGGCCAATGGCGCCGGCTACAAAACGCGGTTTTTCCGGGTTTTTAGCGGTAAACTCTTCTGCTACTTCTTTGGCTATGCGTGCACCTTCGTAGCTCAGTTCGTACGAAAGCTCTTCCATCTCATAATCGGCCATGGAAATTCTTTGCGTGCTAAAGGTGTTGGTTTCGATAATATCGGCTCCAGCAGCTAAATATTCGGCATGGACAGCTTTGATTACCTCCGGACGGGTGATGTTTAGCAAATCGTTATTGCCCTTTACGTCAACAGGATGGTTTTTAAACCGTTCTCCACGAAAATCCTCCTCGCTTAATTTATAGCGCTGTATCATGGTGCCCATTGCACCGTCTATCACTAAAATCCTTTTTTCCAGTTCTTTTCTGATGTCCATTTTTTTAAGATATGAGATGTGAGATAGGAAACACTAGACGTTTAAACGTGCTACATAAAAGTGTATATCTTTCCCGCATCTGTTTGTAAATTCGAAACGAAAAGTATTGATTTGTGCGCTCACTAGGCCTCAAATCTCCTGTCTATCATCTCAAATCTGTTACTGTTTGCTCTAGAAAAAGTCGGGGTAGGGTGTTTAATGCAGACTTTGACTTATCTTTTCCAGCATACTGCCGGATAGAATGTAGCACCTTGTTTGCGAACAGGTTGCTAAGACTTCGCTGGGTCTAATCCCTCCATCTTTCTCTATAAGCGCTGCAAAAGTCATCATATTTTTAATCAAAAGCAAATGTTAAGCACCTTGGCTCACACGTCTACAGGCCTTATTTAGAATTATTTTAAATAATTTTTGAAAGTTTACATTTCGCTTATATCTTTGCCGTATAAAGATTTAGTCTAAATAAGCAGATGACATTTAGAAAAATAAACAACTGGTTGCACCTCTGGCTCGGCTTAATTTCGGGGATTATCGTGCTGATTGTATGCGTAACTGGCTGTATCTGGGTTTTTAACGATGAAATTACCGCCTTGTTAAACCCGAAAACACGGATTGAGAAGCAGGATAAGCAAGTGTTGATGCCGTCGCAATTAGGTGCTATCGCACAAAAACAATATCCAGGTCAAAAACTGTCATACGTTACTTACCAACAAGGGCGTACAGCGCATATTGCCGTAGGCGCAAGAAGGGGCGGATCAAGTTTGGAAGTTAATCCGTACACCGGCGAGGTGGTGAGTACGAAAGATGTTAAAAAGGGCGATTTTGATTTCTTCCGCTTTATTTTAAACGGGCACCGTTTTTTATGGATGCCTTATAGTATAGGCAGGCCCATTGTTAATTACGGAACCCTGGTTTTTGTGGTAATGTTAATTACTGGGTTAATTTGGTGGTATCCTAAAAAATGGAACAAAAAAACGAGAGAGAAGAGCTTCAAGATTAAATGGAACGGTTCTTTTAAACGGGTTAACCTGGATTTGCATAACGTATTGGGTTTTTACTCTTTGCTGTTTTGTTTAGCCATTGCGCTTACCGGGATGGTTTACGGCATTCAGTGGTATAGCAAAGGTTTGTACTGGGTAACTTCTGGGGGGCAGTCTTTAGGAGAATACGGCAATTTACGGTCCGATTCTTTGCAAGCCAACAAACATTATACTCCAGAGCAGGCTATTGATAAGGCCTTTATGCTTGCGATGAAAGAGAACCCAAGCTCGGAAGGTTTTTATTACACCTTTCCGGATACATCAGATGCAAAATCAACCATTTACATTTCAGTTTACCCAAGTGCGGGGCAGTTTTACAATAGCCAGATTTACCAGTTTGATCAGCATACTTTAGAACGCCTAAAAGGCGATAGCCCAGTTTACGATATTTCTTACCAAGAAGCAGGTTTTGGCTCCAAGTTGCGTAAAATGAATTACGATATCCACGTAGGCAGCATTTTAGGGTTTCCGGGCAAAGTATTGGCCTTTTTGGTAACCTTAATTGGGGCATCTTTGCCCGTAACCGGTTTTATTATTTGGTGGAACAGAAAATTTGGCAAAAAGAAAACAGCTAAAAAAAGGAATGATGACTATTTGGGCAATGGAAACCGCATCCAAATTAAAGAAGTGAAAAAATTTGTACCGAAAAAAGCGGAGAAGAAAACAGCAGAAGAAGTGCCGGTACTGATGCAAACCTCAACTAACATATCATAACATAATGAACTACTTAAAATCACTACTGATTGTATTGTTAACAGCAATGGGCACAAACCAAGTTTTTGCTCACGCTTTATGGATAGAAACCGACGTGAACGGCAAGCTGAACGCCAAACACGAGGTAAAGATATTTTATGGCGAGTATGTAGCTAACGAGCGCGACTCGGTGCAAAAATGGTATTCTGATGTGAGAGACTTTACACTATGGTTAACCACGCCAAAAAACGAAAAAATTAAGTTAGAAACTAAAGCAGGTGCCAATTATTACGGCGCCAACTTTACGCCAACGCAAGAAGGCGTGTACCTGTTAACCGTGGTGCACGAAGCTAAAGAACTGGGTGGTACCACCAAATACGAGTTTTCTTCTGTAGCGCCGGTTGCAGTAGGTAAAAACGCCGTAATTTCCGGCAGCGCAATTGCCAACCCATTACATGCAATAGCTACAGAGGCCAAAGTTTATAAGGTAAACAGTGCTGTAAAAGTTAATGCTTATTTAAACGGAACCGCCGCGCAGGGCAAAACCGTTACTGTTTTTTCGCCCGAAGGTTGGAGCAAAGACTTTACAGTAAGCGCAGATGGCACCATTGAATTTTTGCCGCTGTGGCCGGGCCGTTATGTGCTTGAAGCAAGCAATTACGAAGAGAAAAGCGGTCAGCATAATGGCAAAGCATATACCGCTGCTTGGCAGGGCGCCACTTCTTCTTTTGTGGTAAGCAAATAACAATGAAACTAAGTCCTGTTTGCTCTTAGCTGGTTGCTTAGAGCATTCAGGCGCTAATGTCAAAAAAGCCGTACGGCGGCAACCGTACAGCTTTTTAACCGCTGAGAAGCGGCTTCTTTCAACGTCAATCAAAAGTAAATGCAATTTAAAAAATTTTTGTTGCTAGGGATATTGTGTTCCGTCTTCTCTGCAACTTTTTCGCAAAACAAAAGCGCAACAATTACCGGCAAAGTTTTAGATGAAGATGGCATTGCGCTACCCGGTGCAATTGTTAAACTCCAAGAGAAGGCAATAACCTTAACTACAGATGCAGACGGTGCTTTTACGCTAAAAAATCTAATTGCAGGAAATTACCAGCTAAATGTTTCGTCTGTTGGGATGCTTCCGCAACAGAAGCAGGTGACTGTGAAAGAGGGAAGTACCGTAAACGTGAAATTTGTGCTAAAGGCCAATGTACAAAATCTGCAATCGGTTAAAGTGTATGGCCGTACCGCATCGCAAGAAGTAAATCGTCAAGCTTTTGCAGTTACTGCCATAGATGCAAAAAAACTTTACAACACAACCCTTGATATCTCGGGCGCCTTAGACCGTGTTTCGGGTGTGCGTGTGAGAGAATCTGGTGGCGTTGGTTCTAATTTTAACCTGTCTTTGAACGGGTTTTCTGGAAATAATATCAAATATTTTATCGATGGGATACCGATGGATAATTTTGGTTCATCGTTCCAGATCAACAATATTCCGGTTAACATCGCCGAAAGGATTGAAGTTTATAAAGGGGTGGTACCCATGTGGTTAGGTTCTGATGCCTTAGGCGGAGCGATAAATATCGTGACCGGAGATAGATATAGAAATTATGTAGATGCTTCTTATTCTTACGGGTCTTTTAACACGCATCGAAGCGTTGTAAATGCAGCTGTAACTTCTAAAGGCGGTTTAACAGTTCAATTAAATGCCTTCCAAAATTACTCCGACAATAATTATAAAGTGCAGGTAGAGGCTTCTGACATCAACACTGGGGCATACTCGCCAAAGGCTACAATTCGTCGTTTCCACGATACCTATCACAACGAAGCACTAATCGTAAACGCGGGTGTTGTAGATAAGAGTTTTGCGGATAAACTTTTACTCGGGATTACGCTAGGGCAAAATTATAAGGAGATACAAACGGGGGCGCGTATGGTTAGCGTATTTGGGGGTTGGCACCGCCGTGGAAATACCATTATGCCAAGCCTGAAGTACAAAAAAGATAATTTGGTAAAAGGCTTAAATGTTACGCTTAACGCGAATTATAACTTGGGTACAGAACAAAACATCGACACCATGAACGTACGTTTTGATTGGTATGGCAACAGCATCCCAAACGGTACCAGCGGCGAACGCTCACGCACCTTGTATAAGTATAAAAATAATAACGGCTTGGTTACTGCAATGGCCAATTATAAAATTAGCGAAAGGCAGTCGCTAGCTTTAAGCAATGTTTTTAGCACTTTTGCCAGAGAGGGGAGCGATGCTGCAAATCCAAGTAACAACAATTTAGAGAGGCCTAACAAAACCAATAAAAACGTATTGGGTTTAGGTTATAATTACGATGTGAAAGATGTTTGGTCCGTTACCGTTTTTGGCAAACACTACCTGCAAAATACATCGGTAAAAGGTGGCCCTACTGCTACAACAAGTAAAGTTGGATATGGTACCGCGGTAAGCTATTTTGTAAAGCCAAACCTTCAGCTAAAATCATCATATGAACATACTAACCGTTTGCCAGATGCTATTGAGTTTTTTGGTGATTTAGAAAACCAAGAAGGTAATTTAGATTTAAAACCGCAAGCCAGCGACAATTTCAACATAGGTATTATGTACGATTTTGCGCTAAATGACAACCACCATTTTTCTGTTACTGGCAACGGAGCGTTAAGGCACGCAAAAGATTTTATTTATACCCGCCTCAACAATAACCAAAGCAAGTTTATAGCAGACAACCGAGATGGGGTAAGCACTTGGGGGGCAGATGCGGAGCTTCGTTATTCGTACAAAAACTGGTTGAATGCCGGCGCTACTGTTACTTATCAATATTTAAGAAATCTGCAAAAATATGAGATTGACCAAACTACCGGCAAGTATTATACGAGTGTAAGCCTCCTATACCTCAATCAAATGCCAAACATCCCTTTCCTGTTTGGCAATGTGGATGCCTCTGCTACGCTGAGAGATTTGGGGCAAAAAGGAAACAGCTTTACAGTGGGGACCAATTTGTTGTATGTACATGATTTTTGGCTGTATTGGCCGGCTTACGGAACCTCTAAAGGTAAGTATGGCATTCCTTTACAAATAGCTTTAGATGCCAACGCGGTTTATAGCTTTCATAACGGACGTTACAACCTAGGGTTAGAGGTGAAAAACATTACCGATGCTTTGATGTATGATAATTTTAGCCTCCAAAAACCTAGCCGAGGTTTCTACCTGAATTTTAGATATTTCATTAATAAACAATAATTAACAACAATAAATCAATATAATTTCACATGAAAACTACTTTCTCAAAAGCTATCGCAGCTGTTGCAATAACTGCAACCTTGGCTTCTTGTTCTAAAGATGACGGGCCTAAAAACCCCGGCAATTTTATATTAGCCGTTACGCCTGCAGCCTCTACCGGCGTAGCAGATTATCTGGTAACCGCGGGTAGTTTAGATACCGGAAAAGTTTCTATAATAGGTAACGGTCTTGAACAGGACGGAACTTATCGTTACTATTTGACAACAAACAACAAATTTTACAGCATGTTGTACGGGCAAGGTAATCCAGGAGCGGTAACTGCTTACAGCATTCAACAAGGCAGTTTAGTTAAGCTCACAAATTTCCAAACTGAAACTGTGCAGGCTTTTGCCCCTGTTAATAACGATATCTTGCTAACAAAGGTTCCGCGCTCAATTGGTGCAGATAGCACAGTTTACACCTATTACCAAGTTAATACTAGCACAAACACCATTGGTAAACGTGGAACCTTAGATGCCTTGGCTCCGGCAAACAATGGCGAAATAGCACATTTTAGCTGGTTGCAACAGGTGGGCAATAAAGTGTTTGCGCCATTTTTCCCAATTAAAAACAACAGTTTCGACTCAGATTTTCACGATCAGGCTTGGATCGCGGTTTACTCGTACCCAGACATGAAGTTGGAGAAAACCATTAAAGATGACCGTACAAGTTTTATAGGACGTTATTTTGTAAATGGTTTAGGCGTTGTAGAAAATGGGGATGTTTATGCGTTCTCTAGCTCGGTTTCTACTACTTCTGATTTAGTAGGAGATAAAAACGTTAAAAGGTTTACAGATACTAAACCTTCTGCTATCACTAGGATTAAAGCAGGTTCAACAGAGTTTGATAAGAGTTACTACTTCGATTTTGAAGCAAAATCCGGAAATTATTATATCACAAATTGGTTGTATATAGGCGGCGGAAAGTTTGTGGCTCATATCCAGCCAAAAGCAAAAAAAGGCGCTTATACTGCCGGTAGCGAATTAGCGATTGTTGATGTAAACGCCCAGAGCGTAACAAAAGTAACTGGTTTGCCTAAATTGGAAGACATTAGCGGGCTAACCACCAACAACTACACACCCAAAGACGGCAGAACCGCCTATATTGGCGTTAACCTAGCAAATACAAAATGCTATGTGTACAAAATTGATGCTTCTACGGCAACTGCAACGCAAGGTGTTGAAGTTATCGGAGGCAAAATTACTGCGGTACAACACCTAGACTAATCTTTAATCCCCGCAATGGCTTTTAAGCCATTGCGGGGTTTTTCTCCGCCGGACCCTTCATCTACCCGTGAATTATGTGCAACAAAGTAACGCTCAGCAAAAAAGGAGCGGCCCACATCAGCTACTGTGCGCAATGTAAACACATTTATATCTGGCACCGCAATTTGATGCTTACGTTTTCTGATGCGCAGTTCCGTTCCTTTAAAAAATATACCGAAAGTCCGGATTTTAACGAAAGCTTTTACCGTTTCCCGGATGGCGAAAGCAGGTTGATTTTGCATACCCCAAACGCCGACATTTGCTTCGCTTTTACCGAAGACGAATGGACAGATTTTTACGCTGCCATGGAAGAGGCAGAATATATGTGTGGCGTTTACCGATTGATTTATTGAGTGGCTTATAGCTCATAAGTTTGTTTGGGTGTTAGTTTTCGAGGTACAGTTGTTGTATTTTGCTAAACTAGTATGGATCTTTTTTCGAACACAGATACGCAAAACTTATTGCCTTATGACGGGGCACTTACCTATTACGGGCAAATTATGAGCCTTTCACAGGCTAATAATTTCTTATCGCATCTGTTGGCAGAAGTTCCTTGGAAAAACGATGAAGTGGTGATTTATGGCAAGCACATCGTTACCAAAAGACAAATTGCCTGGTATGCAGATGAATTGGCTACATATACCTACTCCAATACCGAAAAAATGGCTTTGCCATGGTCGCCCACTTTGTTAAGCCTTAAAAGCATGGTAGAGGATATTACTGCAAAATCGTTCAACTCTTGCCTGTTAAACCTTTACCATAACGGCGAAGAAGGCATGTCTTGGCATAGTGATGACGAGAAAAAACTGGGCAAAAACACCGCCATAGCTTCTTTAAGTTTTGGCGCCGAGCGGAAGTTTGTTTTTAAGCACAAAAAAACCAAAGAAAAAGTAGAGTTATTATTGCCTAACGGCAGTTTATTATTGATGCACGGCGAAACGCAAAGTCATTGGTTGCACAGCTTGCCTGTAAGCAAAAAAGTGAAGTTGCCGCGTGTTAACCTAACTTTCCGTACAATTATTAGTGCTACAACGTAACGTTTTTTGCGCCACAAACGTCTTATATTTGAAGCATTCTTTTAAGGCGCATGAAAATTTATCGTATCCTAGTTTTTTTTTCGGCAATACTCATTTTGCAGGCTTGTAGCAGCGGAAAAAAATCTTTGCAAAGTGGCAATTACGATCAGGCTGTGTACACGGCTATCAATCGTTTAAAAAGCAATCCTACAAAAAGTAAAGCGCTAGAAACCCTAAAAAAAGGTTACGATTTTGCGCTTAAAAGACATCTTAATCGTATTGCTGATGCAAAATTGAGCGACGATGTTTTTAAATGGGAGCAGGTGCTGGCAGAGTACCGGTCCATCAACAATTTGGCAAATGCCATTGGCGATTGTCCTGCTTGTTTGGCTTTAATCCCAAATCCCGAAAAATATATTGAGGAACAAAACGACGCTAAGTATTTTGCCGCTTTGGCGCGATATAATGAAGGACTAAGGTTGTTGGAGCTAAAAAATAGGGCCGATGCCCGCGATGCTTATTACCATTTTGAAACGGCGGACCAGCTTGTGCCGGGCTTTAAAGATGCAAAGTTAAAAATGGACGATGCTTATTGGGCTGCTGTAATAAGGGTACGGGTAGAGCCGGTGCAGGTTAACTCGCGCCTATACAAATTGAGCAACGAGTATTTCCAAAATAAGATAGATGAGTACCTAAAAAATTACGAGGCAAAAAGTTTTGTGCGCTTTTACAGTCCGGCCGAAGCGCGTATGGCTAAAGTAAAGTTTGACCAAGTGCTGCAACTCAGTTTTGATGATTTTTTGGTTGGGCAAACCTACGTGAAAGAGCGGATAGAGGATATCAAAAAAGACAATGTGAAAATTGGCGAAACGCGCGACTCTGTACGTAAAGCAATTTACGGCACCGTTACCGGCAAGCTCACCACTTTCGAAAAAACCATTACCTCTACCGGTTTGCTTGATTTTAGGGTTATTGATTTGGCTAGCAATAAGGTGATCCGCCAAGATAAACTGCCCGGTACTTATGTTTGGACAGATACCTGGGGCGCCTATCGTGGCGATGAACGCGCTTTAACAGAAAACGATAAAATCCTGCTCAGCCGCCGCGAAAGCAGACCACCATCTCCACAAGATTTATTTTTAGCCTTCACCAAACCTATTTACGATCAGTTGGTGCAACGCATCCACAGCTTTTACCGCGCTTACAATTAGTTTGTAATGGAATTGTAGCTTGTTGCCTATTTGTGTTTGCTTAAGCGTAGCATTTTTATCTTTGCGCCATGTCCAACACTTTGTACCAGCCTTTTAAAAAAATGACGTTTGATAACGCTCATTGTTTTTTAAGCGGAGAGGCGCTGTCCGCTCAGCAACAAGTTAACGTATTTCCTAAATGGCTTACAGATAGCTATAATTTAAGTGATGTGCCTTTTAAAATGCTGGACGAAAGCATGGTAACCTATGCGGCTATCACTTTGCCTTGCAGTGATGCGGTTCGCCAAAAGTTAGATGATTTAGAAAACACCATCCAAACCGCTTTTGAAGCGGGTTATCAAGCTGTAAAAAACCTAGACCCCGATTTGCTTTTTTTATGGGCGGCTAAAACTGTTTATGGCGTTATCTTTAAAGAAATACAGGTTGCAATTAGGCAGCAGCATACCTATGCCGAAGGCTTTAACATGTCGCAAGGCTTAATCCACAAGTTTTCTATGTTGCATACCATGTTGCAACAGTTAAACCACGAGCTTGTTTTCGAGAATTTTAAGCCTTATAGTTTGTTCTTATGCCCAGTAAAAAATGCCGAAAATGAATTCGCTTATCGCGATGAAATAAACACCCTAAGTTTTTCTTTACGGATAAAGGATTTTGGTTTGTTGCTTTGTTTGCAAGATAACGGCGCCAACAAAGTTTACCATCAAGATTTATGGGCTAAAATTGAAGGCAAAACCTTGCATCCAATTCAGTTTGAAGAACTTTGCGCCAAAGTGTTTTATTCGGCTTACCTATTTAACCGCTTGCCAGAGTATCAGGTAATCACTACGGATGACGCCATTTATTTAGAAACTATGCCACTGCGAGGCATGAGTGCCAAGCCTATTTTTGATGATTGGCAATTTAAAACTTACGGACAGGTGGCCGAGAATTTTTGGAAGCGCTGGGGATTTTTGCTCTTGGAAATCATCAAAAACCCTGATAAGCCAATGAGTTTTTTGTTAGATGACGATGGCAAGTTTAAACCCGCAGAAAGTATTGATTTGCCTTTAGCCTGAGCATTAGTTTAGATTTACGAAGTTTTTGAGACTTCGTAAATCTTAAAACGCGTCAAGCCTTAGCTTCTAATTTTACGCCTCAAACGTTTCTAATAATTTTGAATGATTGAATTTTGAATGAGTGAATATTGTTTCACCTTCTTACACCTTCAACCTCAAGCCTTTAACCTTACACCTTCAACCTCAAACCTTCCGCCTCTAACGCAGTTTCTCATTATCCCGATGCCTCTTGGCGTCCCGTACCGATTTTTTTTCTAAGTTTTTTTGCAAAGCATCTGTTAAATCGATGCCGGTTTGGTTCGCCAAACAAATTAAAACAAACAGTACATCGGCCATTTCATCGGGCAAATTCACTGCTTCATCAGACTTTTTGAACGACTGCTCGCCATATTTGCGCGCCATAATGCGGGCAACTTCGCCCACTTCTTCCATTAATATCGCGGTGTTGGTAAGCTCGTTAAAATAGCGGACGCCCGTGGTTTTTATCCACTCGTCAACCAGGTTTTGTGCTTCTTTTAAAGTCATTCTTTGTTTTTTGTGTCAATAGTGATGGTTACTGGGCCATCATTTACAAGGCTAATTTTCATGTCGGCACCAAAGATGCCAGTCGCAATTTTTCGGTTTAAGTGCTGTTCTAAAATAGCAATGGCTTTTTGGTACAAAGGCACGGCAATATCAGGCTTAGCGGCGTTTATAAAAGATGGCCTGTTGCCTTTTTTGGTTTGTGCAAATAAGGTAAACTGAGAAATCAGCAGAATATTACCGCCTACATCCAACACAGATTTATTCATTAAACCAGCTTCATCACTAAAAACGCGCAGGTTAACAATTTTCTGCATTAGCCAATCCAAATCGCTTTGGTCATCATCATTAGCAATACCCAACAGCACTAAAAAACCGTGTTTAATTTGTCCGCTTATTTCTCCGTTAACTGTGCATTTTGCTTCACTTACTCGCTGTATAACTGCTCTCATTAAAATAAAGATAAAACCAAAATATTAAATGTAGGGGTGAAATTTGCGCTAACGATTGAAACGGCATCCTTTTTTTGTCTTTCGGATGCGCGCTGGGTAAAAAAAGATACAGTGGAAAGCGTGTAAAAGCGCCCTAAATTTTTAAAAGAAACAATAAAGCGGATTAGCCAACCACGTGATACAGGCAAACACGGAAGTACCAAACCACTTAAACAAAAATAGGCCGCCCGATAAACGTGCAGCCTATTCAGCTTTTAAAACCACGGGTTACAAAGATTTAGAAAACGCTAAAATATGCTCAACCACAGCAGCCGACGGATTTTTTATCAATTGATCCAAAGCGGGTTTCAATTCATCTAAAAATTCAATCTCGTGGCGCAACAAGGCCTCGCCAGTATTTCTGAGTTCTCCGTTGCTATCTACAACCGGATTTAAAGTAGGAGTAATGGTTTCCATCATAAGCTTTTTTAACGTTTTGTTTAAGATAGAAACGCTAACTCCTACGGCTTAGTATTTAGTGGTGTAACAAAAACACTTACGCTTTTAGCAGTTGTTCTTTGTTGGTCATCATTTTCCGCAAATTGTTTAGCGCATAACGCATGCGCCCCAGCGCGGTATTAATGCTTACGTTGGTCAGCTCGGCAATATCTTTAAAGCTAAGCTCGCCGTAGTGGCGCATAATTAGCACTTCTTTTTGTTCTGATGGCAGGTAATGGATGAGTTTTTTTAAATCATCGTGCGTTTGTTGCTTCACCATTTTTTCTTCCATACTCTCGTCATGGATGCCCAAAACGTCAAAAATATCAAAGCCATCAGAGTTGGTGATGGTTGGGTTGCGCTTCTCTTTCCTAAAATGGTCAATCACTAAGTTGTGGCCAATGCGCAATACCCAAGGCAAAAACTTACCCTCTTCGTTATATTTTCCGGCTTTTAGCGTACGGATCACTTTGATAAAAGTATCCTGAAAAATATCTTCTGCTAGATATTCGTCTTTTACCAAAAGGTAAATGGAAGTGTAAATTCTGGATTGGTGACGGTTGATAAGTTCGGAGAGCGAAGCCTCGTTTCCCTGAATATAAAGGTGCACCAACTCTTGGTCGGTTTTTTCTTGAAAGCTCATAATAGATCCCTACTTTAAATTGTGAGTTTTAATAATTTATGTTAAGTAGTTTTCTATCTATATGCTTCCTTTTTAAATTCTCAATTTTGCCAAATGAAATGATAATTTTTAAAATTATCAACATAAATATAATGTTTAAACGGCAAATAAATTAATTAGCCAAAACAAAATAACATTACTATGATGCAGGTTTTATCCATATTCCATAAAGCCTTTGCATAATATACGAAAAATAATATCAAAAAGATTCAATAAGCGCCTGTGTTTGCCCTGTCTCATTTTATGGCCTTATGCCTAAAATTCTTAGGATTAGCCGTATTTTTGCAAATCCTTTTTTTTAAAGGTTTTTGATTTAGCAAGAGAATTGCAGAGAGACAAAGAATGAAAGAAGCAGCAGATCCGCAACACCATATATTAATTAAAGGCGCCCGGGTGCACAACCTCAAAAATATTGATGTTGATATTCCCAAAAACAAGCTGGTGGTAATCACCGGCATGTCCGGCTCCGGAAAATCATCCATAGCTTTTGATACCCTTTATGCCGAGGGGCAAAGGCGTTACGTAGAAAGTTTGTCGTCTTATGCGAGGCAGTTTTTGGGTAGGATGAACAAGCCTGATGTGGATTATATTAAAGGCATTGCGCCCGCCATCGCTATTGAGCAAAAGGTAATCACCTCTAATCCGCGATCAACGGTGGGCACATCCACAGAAATTTACGATTATCTAAAATTACTGTTTAGCCGCATTGGTAAAACTATTTCGCCTATCTCTGGCCAGCAGGTCAAAAAAGATTCGGTGAGCGATGTGGTCAACTATATTTCGGCATTGCCAGAAGACAGCGTAGTTACCGTTTTATGCCCGCTTTATCCGCACAACAACCGGACGCTTAAAGAAGAGCTTGCCGTGCTGTTGCAAAAAGGTTTTTCGCGGATTGTGATAGACCATCAGATACGCAAGGTTGAAGATATTCTGGAAGACACCAGCGTTGAAAACGTAGAGATTAAAGACGAGCATAAGCTTTTGATATTGGTGGACCGCATTGTCACCAATGAAGAAGATGAAACTTTAAGCCGTATGGCCGACTCGGCGCAGACTGCTTTTTTTGAGGGTAAAGGCGATTGTTATGTGGAGTTTGAAGGCGAACGCAAGCATTTTTCGGACAGGTTTGAGCTGGATGGGATGCGTTTTGAAGAGCCCACACCAAACTTCTTCAGCTTCAACAATCCATACGGAGCATGCCCTAAATGCGAGGGCTTTGGTAAAGTGCTGGGTATTGACGAAGATTTGGTAATTCCCGACAAGTCAAAATCTGTTTACGATGGCGCGATAGCGCCTTGGCGTGGCGAAAAAATGCGCGAGTGGTTGGATGAGCTGGTTAAACATTCGGCGAAATTCAACTTCCCCATCCATAGGCCGGTGAGCCAGCTAAGCGCCGCAGAACGCAAACTGCTGTGGACAGGCAATAAATATTTCAAAGGTTTAGATGCTTTTTTTGTTTACCTGGAAGAGCAAACGTATAAAATACAGTATCGGGTAATGTTATCGCGCTACCGCGGAAAAACAAATTGCCCCGATTGTTTTGGCAGCCGTTTACGGCCGGATGCGGCTTACGTCAAAGTTGCCGGCCAATCTATCACCGATTTGGTGTTGATGCCCTTGAAAGAACTGTTGCCGTTTTTCCAGAATTTAGCACTAGATGAGCGCGACCAAAAAATAGCCAAAAGATTGTTGCTAGAGATTAGCAACCGCATTTTGTTTTTAAACGAGGTAGGTTTGGGATATTTAACGCTTAATCGCTTATCCAACACCTTATCTGGTGGCGAATCGCAACGGATTAATTTAGCCACTTCATTAGGAAGCTCTTTGGTGGGCTCGGTATATGTTTTGGACGAACCTAGCATTGGTTTGCACCCCAAAGATACCAACCGCTTAATTGGCGTCTTAAAATCATTACGCGACGTTGGCAACACCGTTTTAGTGGTAGAGCACGAAGAAGAGATGATGCAGGCTGCCGACCATTTGATAGATATTGGTCCCGAAGCTGGAACTTTAGGTGGCGAGCTGATTTTTGCCGGTACTTACGATCAGATTTTGAACGATAAAAACAGTCTTACCGGCAAATATTTAAGCGGCCAAGAAAAAATCGAAGTGCCTGCAAAACGCAGAAAGCCGATAGATTTTATAACCGTAAAAGGCGCGCGGGAAAACAACTTAAAACATATTGATGTTAAATTCCCGTTGAACGTACTTTGTGCGGTAACCGGGGTTTCTGGCTCGGGAAAAACATCTTTGGTTAAACGGATTTTACTGCCGGCGCTACAAAAGTCTCTGGGCAATTACTCGGGCGAGCAAACCGGCGCTTATGACGGTATTGACGGAGCCATCGGTGAAATTACCGGAGTAGAAATGGTGGACCAAAACCCGATTGGCCGTTCGTCGCGCTCCAATCCGGTTACTTATGTTAAAGCTTGGGACGAGATCCGCTCGCTATACGCCGGACAGCCATCCGCGAAAGCGGCCGGATTAAAACCTGCAGCTTTTTCTTTTAACGTAGAGGGCGGCCGTTGCGAAGTTTGCCAAGGTGAAGGCGAGGTTAAAATTGAAATGCAGTTTATGGCAGATATATTTTTGCCTTGCGAAGCCTGCAACGGAAAGCGCTTTAAACAGCACGTGCTTGACGTTACTTACAGAGACAAAAGCGTGGCAGATGTGCTGGAGATGACGATAGATGAAGCGCTGCGGTTTTTTGCTGATGAGCCTAAAATCGCCTCTAAATTACAGCCTTTGGCTGATGTTGGCTTGGGTTATGTACACTTGGGCCAATCGTCAAACACGCTCTCGGGCGGTGAAGCGCAACGTATAAAACTGGCGTCTTTTTTAATTAAAGGCAACAATAGCTCTAAAACATTATTTATTTTTGACGAGCCCACTACCGGTCTTCATTTCCACGACATTAAAAAGCTTTTAAAATCTTTTGAAGCTTTAATTGCCCAAGGAAACACCATTATTGTGATTGAGCATAACATGGATGTTGTCAAATGCGCCGATTGGGTGATAGACATTGGCCCCGAAGGCGGAAACGAAGGCGGTGATTTGGTTTTTGAAGGAACACCCGAGGGATTGGCTAGTTGTGAAACTTCTGCTACAGGGAAGTATTTAGGGGAGAAATTATGATAGAGTTCATTAAGCTCATTGTTTATTGCAAATCGGAAAAGGAGTTCAGTAGTTCATTCTAATGTGGAAACTCATTAAGCATATAGAGCAGGATTTAGTTTTTTATAGTAGAATAAGACTAATGAGCCAATGTCTGATGAAACATAAACTTGTAACTAATGCCTAATCCAAATTAATTCGAGTTATGAGCTTCAATACCCTAGAGGATTTAGAAGTGTATAAGCGTGCTTTTGCGTTGTTAGATTTGATTTGGCAGGAAGTAAGTTCGTGGAAATATTTCTTTGCCAGAGATACAATAGAAAGGCAGTTAGTTAGGGCAGCAGATTCTATTGATGCAAATATTGCAGAGGGTTACGGTAGGTTCCATTTTAAAGAGAATAAAAACTTTTGTTATTACAGTCGGGGCTCATTGTTAGAAACAAAAGGCTTTATAAAAAAGTGCAAGGTGAGAGGTTTTATATCGTCAGAAAAAGCTGACTTTATATTGGATGAGCTAACACAAATTCACAAAATGTTAAACGCATACATTGCTTACATTGGTAGGCAAAAAAATGAGCTGTAGCTAATAATTAAACAATAATGGCTAATAAAGACTGAATTACCGGCTAACAATAACTAAAAACTACCAACCAATGAACTAGTGAATTAACATGGACAATGAACTAATCGCGGGTGAACTACTGACTATTGACCGATGAACTTAAATGGCCATTGAACTAATTACTAATGAACAAATGAACTGAATCAACTAACATATGAAAGAAGAATCCAAATTAATCCGCACCCAGGCAAAACGCTCAGAAAACCGCGAGCATGCGGTACCACTTTACCTTACCTCAAGTTTTATTTTTGATGATGCCGAGCAGGGCAGAGCTGTGTTTGCAGGCGAAGAAGAAGGGAATATTTATTCGCGCTACTCAAACCCCAACACTACCGAGCTAATTGATAAGATTTGTATGATGGAGGGTGCGGAAGACGGCTTGGTTTTTTCATCGGGTATGGCAGCGGTGTTTGCATCTTTTGCGGCTTTGCTAAAATCCGGAGATCATGTGGTGGCTTTCCGTTCCATTTTTGGTTCAACGCACCAGTTGTTAACTACGCTTTTCCCACGGTGGGGCATTACCCATACTTATGTTGATGCTTCTAAGCCCGAGGATTTAGAAAAAGCCATACAACCAAATACCAAAATGATCTTTTTGGAAACGCCATCTAATCCCGGTTTAGAGCTGGTAGATTTGGAGTGGCTTTGCAAAATAAAAGAGAAGCATCCGCAGCTTATTATTAGCGTAGATAATTGCTTTGCTACACCTTACCTGCAAAAGCCTATTGCTTACGGTGTAGATTTGGTGAGCCACTCGGCCACAAAATATATGGATGGGCAAGGTCGTGTTTTAGGTGGTGCCGTTTGTGGCCGTGCAGATTTAATTAAGGAGATGATGTTTTTTATCCGCCACACTGGGCCGGCAATGTCTGCCTTTAACGCGTGGCTTATCTCTAAAAGTTTGGAAACCCTGCCGGTACGTATGGATCGCCATTGTGCCAGCGCTTTAAGAGTTGCCCAAGTGTTAGAAGAAAGTCAGGATGTTTTGGAGGTCAGATATCCGCATTTGCCATCGCATCCGCAGTACGAGCTGGCTAAGCGCCAGATGAAGCAGGGTGGCGGTATTGTTACCTTTGTGATTGATGGGGGAGTTGAGCGCGCTCAACGCTTTTTGGATTGCTTAGAGATGTTTTTAATAACTTCTAATCTGGGCGACAGCAGAAGCATTGCCACGCATCCGGCTTCAACCACGCACTCCAAACTCGGTGAAGAAGAACGCCAAAACATCGGTATTTATCCCGGCTCCATCCGTTTATCCATCGGTTTAGAAAATATTGACGATATTGTGGAAGATGTGGTGAGGGCGTTGGAGAAATCGAGAAATTAGGTAATAGGTTTGAGGTTTAGGGTTTAAAGTGTGCCGGTTTTTAACGCTTTTGGGGCGTTCAAAGCCTTGATACTTGCTACTTTTGTTTTACTACTCAATACTAAAAAATATGAAAGTACAATTAAACAGATTAAATGATGCCGTGCATTTTGAAGCAAGCGGCATGGAAAATATTAAGGTACAGATAGACGGTTCAAAAGAAATTGGTGGCCAGGGTTTAGGTGCTCGCCCAATGGAACTGGTGTTAATGGCTCTGGGCTCTTGCAGTTCTTTGGATTTAATTAGCATTTTAAAGAAGCAAAGACAAGAGATTAGCGATTTTTCTGTAGAAGTTGACGGGCAGCGCAGAGACGAAGTGCCATCGATATTCACAAAAATTCATATCTTATTCCGCTTAAAAGGTAAGATAGATGAAGCCAAATGTGCAAAAGCTGCCGAATTAGCAGTTAAAAAATATTGCTCGGTGCATGATATGCTGGTTGCTGGCGGTGTGGAGATTACTTATTCTTTTGAAATAAGTTAAGGTTGAAGGATTAAGGTTTAAAGCGTAAGGCTGAAACTGAATTGAAGCGGTCAAAAGTGTTATTTTCCCGATCTAATGGATACTCAGAGAAATATAATATTCCATAAAAAATATTTTATTGAGTTTTATCTAGAACAACCAGAGAAAGTTCAGCAGAAAATTGAGTACGTTTTCAAAGTTTTTCGAACAGTGCAACAGGTACCGAGAAAGTTCCTTGAACACATTACAGGAACCGACGGGCTCTAGGAAATTAGAGTTGAAATGAACAGCAATATCTATCGGATATTTTGCTGTTTTGATAAGGGAGAAATAATTATATTATTTAACGCTTTTCAAAAGAAATCACAAAAGACGCCAAAAAGAGAAATTGAACTGGCTTTGAAGTTGAAAGATGAATATTTTAGTTCTAAAAGATATGGCAGAGAATATACAAGCGATAAAAGATGTCAATAATTTTGATGAATTGTTGGACGTAAAATATGGTAAAATAGGTACTACAGAGCGCGATACTTTTGAAGAAGGCGCACAATATTTTGTAATAAGCGAGATGTTAAAAGCAGCTCGTAAAGAAGCAAACATGACGCAAGAACAGCTAGCAACAAAAATTGGAGCAAATAGCCAATATATTTCTGAAATTGAAGAAGGAAGATGCGATATTCAAATATCGGCATTATACCGAATTTTTGAATTTGGACTAGGTAAAAAAATAAATCTTCTGTTTGGTTAACAATACTTTATTAGCGCGATCAAAATCCACTCATTCAAAATTGTTTAACGTTTGTTATCAAAAAAAACAAAATACGCCATAAGGGCATTAATGGCATTGGCAAAATCCTATGGCGGAGAGCCAATGAACATACTTTCCATTTCCCAGAGCGAACGTATCCCGAAAAAATTTCTGGAGCAAATACTGCTGGAGATGCGGAATGCAGGCTTTTTGTTTAGCAAAAAAGGCGCAGGCGGGGGCTATTCTTTATTAAAAGATCCGGCAGAAATTAATTTGGTGCACGTAATGCGCCTAACAGGCGGGCCAATTGCGCAACTATCTTGTGTAAGCCTAAATTTTTACCAAAGATGTGATGAGTGCCGCGATGAGGAATCTTGCGGTATTCGTGATGCTTTTCAGCATGTGCGAGACGCCACGCTAAAAATATTAACCGAAACCAGCATTGCCGACCTAATTTTGAAGGAAAAAGAGTTAGGCGATAAGTTCAAGCTTTAGTCTTATCACTGCTTTTGCTAGGATAAGAACTCAAGACATTCAAAGGTTAAAAAGCAGACTTCCGAAGTTTTAGAAACTTCGGAAGTCTATCTCAACCGTGTATAGCAGGGAATATCTTAATACTTTTTACTTACATCTTTATACTTTTAATGGATGCCTCTCAGCAATCTGTTCCATCTAATTTTACTAAAGAAAGATCCGTTTTCGTCCCAGCTCATCCAAATAAACAAGGCTTTGCCCACAATATGGTCCTCGGGTACAAAACCCCAATAGCGCGAATCTAAGGAGTTGTGGCGGTTGTCGCCCATCATCCAATAATAATTCATTTTAAAGGTGTACGAGTCCGTTTTTTGCCCGTTTATTTTAATTTCGGTGCCGTTAACGTCTAAAGTATTGCCTTCATAAACTGTAATTGCCCTTTTGTACAAAGGCAAAGTTAGGCTATCCAGTTTTACTGTCCAGCCTTCTTTGGGCACTATGATTGGCCCAAAATTATCTTGGTTCCATTGGTAATGCGGATCATTAGGGAAAACCTGTTGCTCAAAGCTTCCGGCTTGCGCAATTATCGGCGTTACCACTTTTACGTTAGAAAAAGCCTTGATTTTTTCTACCTCACCCTTTGGCATGTTAACTACGTATTCGTCGTTATTCACACGCTCAACATCGGCTTTTATGTTTTTTAAAGTTAGCGGATTAAACTCTGTACCGTCGGTTTTAACGTAATATGGTGTTTGGCTCATTTCGGGCAAATCGGCAGGTTTGCCGTTTACATAAACAACTGCATCTACAATTTTTAAAGTATCGCCGCCAATGGCCAAACAGCGTTTAATATAATTCTCGCGCTTATCCACCGGCCTATTTAGCGGCGGGTCGGCATCCATCGGATAATTAAATACGACCACATCATTACGTTGTACGTCACCAAATCCCGGTAAACGGTAATAGGGCAATTTTATGCCGTCCCAATAAGCTTTTGTACCGGTGATAGGCATGGTGTGGTGTGCAAAAGGGAAAGCAACCGGCGTGATAGGCGTGCGTGCGCCATAGCTCATTTTACTTACAAACAAAAAGTCGCCCACCAACAAAGAGCGCTCCATTGATGCCGTTGGAATGGTATAAGCTTCAATAAACAAGCCCCTAATAATCGTGGCCGCAATTACCGCAAAAACAATAGCGTCTAGCCATTCGCGGCTGGCGCTCTTCTTTTTCTTGTTTTTGTCTTTATTTTTTTTCCAGAATTTCCAGTTCATCTGCGTTTACCTTAAAGGTTAAAATTGTACATCTCTTTTACAGAGAAAAAGCCTGTTTTGCCTTTTAGCCACTCGGCTGCTAACACCGCGCCCAAAGCAAAACCTTGGCGGCCGTGTGCCACATGTTTAAATTCAATACGGTCAACATCCGAATCGTAAATTACCGCATGTGTGCCCGGCACCTCGCCCTCGCGGTATGAAGCAATGATTAGAGCATCGGGTTTTTGGTTTGTTACTGCTGCATCGGCATTTACATCCACCCATTCGGTTTTAGCCTTAAATTCGCCCAAAATATCTTCTGCAATGGTGATGGCCGTTCCGCTTGGCGAATCCAGTTTATGTACGTGGTGTATTTCTTCCATTGCCACATCGTACTGATCGGCAAAGTTGTTCATCATCTTCGCCAGCAACTGGTTCACCTTAAAAAAGATATTTACGCCAACGCTAAAATTAGAACCGTACATCAGGGCTGAGTTTGCGGTGATGCAATCATCCTTAACTTTTTGCAAATGTCCATACCAGCCCGTTGTGCCCACAACCAACGGAACACCGGCTTTTATACAGGTTTCGATATTGTTTAAAACGGTGTTGGGCGTGCTAAATTCTATCGCAACATCCGCTTTGCGCAGATTTTCAACGGTTAGCTCATCCGCATTATGCTGGTCTATAATTAAAACAATTTCATGATTGCGGTCTAAAGCAATAGCCTCAATCATTTTTCCCATTTTTCCGTATCCGAGAAGGGCGAGTTTCATTTATTTAAATTTTAGGTTTAAAGTTAAAGCCGGCATTGGGGCATAGCCACCGCCATTTGCATAAACAGGCGCGTAAACGCTAGGTTTTATTTTTAAAGATAAATCGTCGCTTACGTCAAAAGTTGCCAACTTTGCATCTATATAGGCATCTACCATTTGTAAAAGGTAAAAACCAAATGTACTATATAAAGTTAAATCGCGGTTGCGACGGTAAAAATCTTTTGCGTTGTAAATCTGATCGTCTGATATGCCTTTGTAACGCTCGTATTTGAAGCGCGAATCTAAAGGAAGGTTTTGATTGGCTTTACGGAACTGGCTTTCCGTTAATAGCTCTTTATAATAACGCTGGTTAAACTCGTAAACTAAGCCCAAACCTACAAAGCCGCCATAAACTAAAGGTACTTTCCACCACTTGCGGTTGCGTATTTGGCCCCAGCCGGGCAATATGGCCGAGCGTAATACCGCCTTACGTGGATTCTGAAGCTCAGAAGTGTCGCGGAATAAAAGGCCGACCTCTTTTGTGAAATCCCGGGCTTTGTCTTTGAAACCGATCTCTTTGGCGGCGTCTTTTACGGTGATAGTATCTTTTGTGGGTTTGTTGTTATTGCGGATGGTGTCCATTTGCTGGGCGTTAACCCGCAAAAACATCAAAAAAAAGGCACAAAAAACAACAAGCCTGAACATTTACCAATCCAAAAGTTCCAGAATTCGGTTTAAATCATCGTCAGACAAAAATGGGATTTCGATACTTCCTTTACCACCGTTTTGTACTTTCATTTTAATTTTAGTAGCAAATTTAGATGAAAGGTCGTCTTGTATTTTCTGGTACTGGAAAGAGATAGGAGCCGTTTTTTTATCTTTTCCATCTGGTTTTGCTGTGCCGTTTTTAATCTGGCGCACCAACTCTTCCACTTTCCTTACGGATAAATCTTTATCCAATATTTCTTGGAAGATGTAAATCTGCGCATCTGCATCGGCAACGTTAATTAAAGCACGGGCGTGGCCCATAGAAATCTTATTGTCGCGGATGGCAGCCTGTATGGTTGGCGGCAATTTTAGCAGACGCAGATAGTTGGTTACGGTAGATCGGTTTTTAGAAACACGGTCGCCCAGCTCTTCTTGGTTAATGTTGCACTCGTCAATCATCCGTTGGAAGCTTAAGGCCACCTCGATGGCGTTTAAGTTTTCGCGCTGGATGTTCTCTATCAAAGCCATCTCCAGCATCTGCTGGTCATTAGCGGTGCGGATGTATGCCGGAATTTCGGTGATGCCTGCAAATTTTGAAGCGCGCAACCTACGCTCGCCAGAAATTAACTGATAACTGTTACCGCCCATTTGCCTTACGGTGATGGGTTGGATGAGTCCCTGTAACCGTATAGATTCGGCAAGCTCTTTTAAAGCTTCTTCATCAAACTCAAACCTAGGTTGGTAAGGGTTTACCTCTACCTGGTTTATTTTGATGTGGCTAATGCTACCTAAAGCACCTGCCGATGTGGCCGCGCCGTTAGCATCGTGCCCAGTATTGCTTTGTCCTTTATCACGCCCCATATCGGGCGAATCGCTAAGCAAAGCACCTAAACCTTTTCCTAAACCAAACTTTCTGTCTTTGCTCATTTCTTCAATACCTTGGTATGATCATCGGGATTTTCTGTGCCGAGGTCGTTTTTATAGATAATTTCTCTCGCCAGGTTAAGGTAGTTGATGGCACCTTTTGAGTTTGCATCGTGCATAATTACAGAAACACCAAAGCTTGGCGCCTCGCTTAACCGGGTGTTACGCGCAATTATGGTGTTAAAAACCAAATCTTCAAAATGCGAACGTACCTCTTCAACCACTTGGTTAGATAGGCGCAGGCGCACATCGTACATGGTTAATAAAATACCTTCAATCTGTAAAGAAGGGTTTAAGCGGTTTTGAACAATTTTGATGGTGTTTAACAATTTGCCCAAACCTTCTAAGGCAAAATACTCGCACTGTACAGGTATAATTACCGAATGGGCCGCGGTTAAAGCGTTAATGGTGATTAAACCCAACGACGGCGAGCAATCGATAATGATGAAGTCGTAATCGTCTTTTACTTGGTCAAGCACGGCTTTCATCTTGTACTCGCGCTCGTGCAGGTTAATCATCTCAATCTCGGCACCTACCAAATCAATATGTGCAGGCAATAAATCTAAATTTGGTGTATCCGTTTTTTGGATAGCTTCTTTGGCGGTAACATCGTTTATGATGCACTCATAAACACTGTGCTTTATGGTGCGCGGATCAAAGCCGATACCCGAGGTTGAGTTTGCCTGAGGGTCGGCATCAACAATCAAAGTTTTAAACTCTAAAACGGCTAAGCTTGCAGCTAAATTTATGGAAGTAGTTGTTTTACCTACTCCTCCTTTTTGGTTGGCTATTGCTATGATTTTACTCATCTAAAAATAATCTCCGTTTTGAAACTTTTATTTGATTCGCTGTTTATAAAAAAATATCCGTTTTTTGTGGTTTAACGCAAAATTCAGCCTTTTTAACAGGGCTGCAAGATACAAATTTAAACAATATCTATTTCCACAGCTTATCGCAATTTATAAACAAATAAACATGACAATTATTGTTTCAGGCACCAACAGACCCAATAGTAACAGCGCGAAAATCTCAAAATATTATCAAAAAATTTTAGCCGAAAAGGGTTTGAAAACTGAGATTATTTACCTTACGGATTTGCCCGAGACGATGATCAATACCGAGCGTTTCAAACAGAATTACGAAGCTTTTAAGCCTTTTCAAGAACGGGTTAGTGCCGCCGATAAATTTATTTTTGTGGTGCCAGAGTATAATGGCAGTTTCCCAGGAATTTTAAAGCTTTTTTTAGATTGCTGTAAGTTTCCCGAGTCTTTTTACGATAAAAAAGTTGCTTTGGTGGGCCACTCTACCGGGCGTTATGGAAACATTAGGGGCATTGACCATTTAACCGGAATTTGTAATTATATGCATCTGCATGTTTTGCCCATGAAAATCCATATCCCGTCCGTTCATCAAGAGCTAAACGAAAGCGGAGAGCTGTTTAAAGAGGATACCCTAAAGTTTACGCACGAGCAGATGGACAAGTTCATCGCTTTTTAAAACAAAAAGAATTAGAATTTGGCAATCTCTGCTAAAATTGCCCGCTCTTTACCATCAGGCTTGCCACAGTAAAAATAATAGCTATTCAATTTTTCTTTGCAGGATGAAAGGGAAAATTGTTTATCGGTATTGCTTTGCAAGCGGATGGACTTGCTTAATGGAGCGCTAAACACCAAAGCAAAGTGTTTGTTGGTAAGTAACAAAGGTTGTTTCCGAAAGTTTTTGCAACGGTTTTTTGAGAATTTAATCTTTTGATTGCCGATTTGAAAAGTTGTGTCATCATTAGCAAAGCCAAGTGCAAACTTGAAACCTTTAGCAGGATTTTTAATTAGATAAGGGTCGCTTTTTAAAACAATAGCCTGATGAGGTTTTTGCATAAACTTTACAGCTAAATCTGCCTTGTTAATGATGACCCATAGCGAATCTGTTTCGAAAAAAACCGCGTCTAAATTCTGTGTAACGCGCAGGTTTAACGTTGTTTCTGTTTGTTTTTTTTGGATTGGGGAGGTGGCAATTGAATAATCAATTCTGATTAGGTTTGGATGACAAGCTGTTACGGCTAAGTTGCCGCTATCGCTACTTAAAAAAAGCGTATTGCCAAGCAATTCTTTTTGGTTGTAAATGGGGATAAGATAGTTGCTTTGCGCTTTTGCGTTTTGGAATAATCCTAACAAAAACCACAGCGCAAACAAGCTCCTAAGCATCTTTTTTTATCTGTAAAGTTTGGTTGCCAAAGTTGTGGTAAACCGTGTTAGACGGGAAAGCAAAATCGGCACCGTTTGCCAGCACAATTTCCATGATTTTAAAGTTAATCTCTTCTTTTATATTCATGTAAATGGCATAATCCACAATCTCTATATAGTATAATACCTGCACGTACAAAGCAAAATCGCCAAATCCGTCAAAATGAATATGCGTATCGGAATTGGTTTCAGGACGTTGGTTAATATAGGCTTTAATTTCTTTGGTGATTTTTTGTAAAACGGGCGCCGGCGTTCCGTAAAGCAAGCCCAAGCTAAGTTTTACACGGCGCAGGTTGCGCAAGGTGAGGTTCTCCAAGGGGCCCTCAATCATTTTTTTGTTGGGGATAATTACCAGCGTTTTATCCACTGTACGTACAATGGTGCTTCTGAAGCCAACTTTTTCAACCACGGCATCGTAACCTAGTACGTGTACAAAGTCGCCTACGACGAAGGGTTTATCTGCGAAAATGGTGAAGGAGCCTAGTAAATTTTGCAAAGTATCTTGTGCGGCTAAGGCAATTGCAATACCGCCAATGCCCAAACCGGCAATTATAGCGGCAATATTCATGTTAAAAACCGCGCCCAGTACCACAAACACGCCTATAATAATGACAATGATTTTAGTAAGCTCTTTTAAAAAAGGCACCATTTGGTCGTCTGTTTTTGATTCGGTAAAGCTGGCTTTATAGGCGTAAACGTGCGATACGAAATCAATCATCCGCAATAAAATACGGAATGCGGAAACAATAATGAGAAACAGAAATACCTTATCAATAAGCTGTATTAGGCGAATGGCATAGCTGGCTTTGCCAATGTTTCGCCTAAAAATTACCTCATGTAAGGGGTAGTTTAATTGGTTGAGGGCAGCGTACAGCACAACTACGGTAATCAGTAGCTCTATAGGTTTTAACAGCAGTTCTAAAAATTTTTCAACCTTTATCTCCTTTGAAAAACGCTGGAAAAAAATGAACAAAAGGCGCCCTAAATATTTTGATATTAGGCGTTTTAACAAAAGTCCGCCCAATAAAATGATTCCGAAAAGCAGATATGCTTTAATGGAATTTCCAAAAAAAGTTTGGTTTAAAATGCTAAAGTCCATTGTGCCCAATTTAAAAATAATAGGTTAGAGGCTGTTAAAATTTTGGCAAAAAAAAACCTCCCGAAAGTCGGAAGGTTTTGTATAATGTGTAAAAAGCTTAAACTCTTCTGGTTTTGATACGAGCCGCTTTACCAGTACGTTCGCGTAGGTAGAACAATTTAGCTCTACGAACTTTACCGTAGCTGTTTACTTCAATTTTTTCGATGTTAGGAGAGTTTACAGGGAAAATACGCTCAACCCCGATACCGCTAGAAATTTTACGAACAGTAAAAGTTTCAGTAGCATTAGCGCTATTTCTTTGGATCACTACGCCTTGGTAAACCTGAACACGTTCTTTGTTTCCTTCGCGGATTTTATAGTGAACACTTACTGTATCTCCAGCTTTAAATGCAGGGAAGTTTGATTTTACGATAGCCTGCTCTTCTACAAATTTTACTAAATCCATGACTTTTGCGATTTTTGCTACATGCCAATTGCATACAGCCCCCTAAATTTGGGAGTGCAATATTAGCTATTAATTTTTACAAATTAAAACGAATTTTAAAATAAGTTTTTTCATTTAGATTTTAACGCTTTTGGGGCAGATGGCGGTGATTTTAAAGTTTTAGGATATAATTATTCTTACTCCAGCAAATCTGGTCTTCGTTCTTGTGTCCGTTTTAGGGATTGCTCGTGACGCCAGTTTTCTATTTTGGCTTGGTCGCCACTTAAAAGTACATCGGGCACTTTATGGCCTTTCCAATCTGCGGGGCGCGAGTACACCGGGGCATCCAGCAAACCTCCTTGGAACGAATCGGACAGTGCAGATGTTTCATCATTTAACACACCTGGGATTAACCGAACAACGGCATCTACTACAATAGCGGCTGGAAGCTCGCCTCCGGAAAGCACATAATCGCCCACAGAAATTTCCCGTGTAACGTAAATATCGCGTATACGCTGGTCAATTCCTTTGTAATGGCCGCACAAAATCATGATGTTGCCTTTTAAAGCCAGTTCATTGGCCATATCCTGATTCAGAGTTGTTCCGTCTGGACTCATGAAAATAATCTCGTCGTAAACCCGTTCGGCTTTTAGTTTTTCTATACAGCTGGCAAATGGCTCAATTTGCATTACCATACCACTGCCGCCGCCGTAAGGATAATCGTCCACGCTTTTTTGCTTGTTGGTACTATAATCCCGCAAATTGTGGACTATAATTTCGGCTTTGCCTTTTTTTTGCGCCCTTTGTAAAATGGAGTGTGCAAAAGGACTTTCTAGCAAACCGGGCAGTACGGTTATAATATCAAAACGCATTTTTTGTTTGTTTTATGTTTGAGGATGGGAATTAGTTAAAAGATTTTTGATTTCTTATTTTGCGGAATAAATATCTTATTACAACGAAATCGAAAAAAATAATAGTGCACTCCCTTTAATCCATTAATCTTTTTGCCCAAACCGATAAAAGCGCTAATTTGTTCGGAAATTAAAAACCACGGTTACTATATCAAATCGCATTTTCGTTGTTTTTTTGCCAGTCTGATAAGGTTAAAGCGTATTCAACGTGGTGGCTTAAGGCTCCGTTTTCTTCTTTAGTAAATTCGCGGATAAATTGTGCGCCTAGCTTTTCTACCGCCTTGCGCGAGCGGAAATTGCCCGGTGCTACATGAAAAAGAACACGTTTAAAACCGTTGGAAAAGGCATAGTCTAACATCAAAGTTTTTATAGCTCTGTTGGTTCCGTTTGCCCAATAGGCGCGGCTGATAAACGTGTAGCCAATGCATACCTCACTTTTTTCGATGTCTTCATCATAAAAGCGTGTAGAGCCGATAGCCGTACCTTTTGTTTTATCCAAAATAAGGAAAGCTTTTCCGGAAGCTATGGCTTTATCAAAAAGTTTGGCAAAAACTTCGCGCTTGTACCTGTCCCAAGCGGGGTGCTGTTCCCATAACAAGGGATCCGATGCTACAGCGTACAAACTTTCAAAATCCGAAAGCTGCAAGGGCCGCAATTCTACCGTATCGTTACTTAAATGATGTGGTTGCCAATTGATTTCTTCCATTTAGCTATTCATGTATAAATCCAATAAACCGTCGGGCAAATTAAAGCGGATGAAGCGTTTATCAATATTTATTTCTGCAATAAAAGTTTCATTTAATGGGATAAGTACCTCTTTTTCTTGAATGTTTATCGTAGCTAAAAACTGTTGCGGGTATTCTTGCACATTCAAAATTTGACCCAAAGCACCAGCTTGCTCATCCTCGGCAGTAAAACCCAATAAATCCGTAAACAGAAACTCACCCTTTTTCCTTTTAGGTTTTAGGCGGTTGGGCAGGTAAATCTTTTTTTTGGTGATGGTGCTTGCCTGGTCTATATGTTCAATGTCTTCAAAATTGAAGTAGCCAATCATCGGCATCGGTATTTTATAATTGCTTACAAAATAAGGCACCAGCTTATGGTTCATCTCAATAAACACCGAACTGATTTTTAGTTTTTCCGGTTCGGGATAGGAAAAAGAAACCTGCACTTCGCCTTTTAAACCCCGTGTTTTGCTGATGTAGCCAATCTCAAAGCAATCTTCAATTTTCATGGGCGCAAAAATAGGCTTTTTTTATTCGTTGAATTTTAGTTTGTCAGGCTTCAGTTGGTTCGGCGTTCGAAGCTTACCGTTTAATCCCTAACCAACCAAACTAACAAACGAACCTATCGGTCCAAAGCATCGTTCACTAACTGCTCAAACTGCTCAAAAAGCTGCGCTTTATGGATTGCAGGGTAAACCTGTGTCATTAATATGGCTATAGATTTGCGTTCGGGATCTATCCAAAAAGTGGTGTTAAAAATACCGCCCCAGCTTAATTTGCCCGCTTTAGCACCGTTTTTTGCGCCGGCGGCCGTGGTTATTTCAAAACCCAGCCCAAATTTGTTTTGCCCTACATTTAATTCGCCAATTTGGTTGCTGGTCATTTGTGCAACGGTTTCTGGCTTTAGAATTTGTTTTCCGTTAAAACTGCCTTTATTTAAAATCATTTGCAAAAATTTGGCATAGTCTTCAACGGTAGAGCTTAAGCCCGAGCCGCCCGAGAAATAAGTACGTGCGCCAGCGATTGGGAAGTTTACGTTGTAGCCGTCCGTAATTGGGGCAACACGCTCTAAACGTCCGCTAGGTAATTCTTTATAAAGCACCGCCAACCTAAAGCGCTTTTCGGCAGGCAAAAAGAAATGGGTATCTGCCATGCCTAAGGGTTTTAAAATACGGTCGGTCACGTATTCGTCTAATTTTTTTCCGCTTGCAACCTCTATCACAGCGCCTAGAACATCGATGCCCAAGCCGTAATAAAATTTAGAATCTGGCTGTACGCCTAAGGGCAATTTCCCCAGAGCCTTCATCTTATCCAATACAAAAATGCTATCGGCGGAAGCTAAATCCGGAATTTTGTTTTTCTGGTAAATCAGTTTTAAACGTTTATCTGCAAAGCCGTAGCCAATACCAGAAGTGTGCGTCATCAAATCTTCAATGGTAATTTCTTTATTTGCCGGAACTGTGGTATAGCTGGTATCTTTTTCGTTGAATGAAGCCAAAACTTGCGCATTTGCAAATTCGGGGATGTATTTAGACACTTTGTCCGAGAGGTTGAGTTTGCCGTCTTCCACCAAAGTCATGGCAGCCGCAGTAACAATGGGCTTAGTCATCGAGGCAATGCGGAACTCGGTTGTTGGGCGCATCAGCGCTTTATATTCGCGGTCTCTAAAGCCAAAGCCTTTATCGTAAATCACTTTACCATTTACGGCAACCAGCGCGGTAGCACCTGCCATCCAATTATTAATTAGGGCAGTGGCCAGTAAGCTGTCAATACGGTCCAGGTTTTTTTCCTCGATCCCTAATTTTTTTAGGTTGCTGGCGGCCGTTAGCCCGTTGCTGGTTTTTTGGCTGCAGCCAGCTAACATAATCAAAGGCAACAAGGCCCATGCTAAAGCTTTTTTGTTAAAGTTTACGATGTTCATCTATTTTTCTTTACGTTCTTTTCGTCTTTTTACGCGCTCTTCCCGGCGTTTCTCGCGTTCCAATTTGGATTGCTTGTACTTATCTGCACGCTTTTTTAAATTGTCTTCTTTATCTTTTGTGATGCCTACGCTTGTTTTTAAGCCTTCAAAAACGGTCTTCCACATCAGGTTAAAAAACGAAGCGTCATGAGGTCTTTGGTACGATGGATGCGCCACCCTTAGTGGTTCATCGCCGTCAGGATTGGCATTTTTTACCAGCAAAGCATTGGCTAAAAAAGAAATTATTCCCGACTTTTTCAAGTGGTCTTCATCGTCTTTTTTCATCACTGCAATTTTAAGATCCTTATACTTCATCACTAAAGTTCCGCTTGCGCCGTTTACATTTCCTTTAATGTCGAAATCTAAACTTTGCAGCTCGCCACTTTTGGTGGCCAACATAGCCAAAGGCTTTGTAAGCGGGTTTAAGGTGTTAAAGCTCATGGCGCCCAATGTACCTTTATAAGAAAAAGCGCCTTTTGGATCTATCAGATTGAAAGCAATATGGATGTCTAAACGGCCTTCGCCCATTACACGCGCTTGTAAAAACGCATCGGCAGTAACATCTTTTTTAAGGTAAAGAGAATCGTTGGTGACGTGGAAAATACGCCCGTGCAGTTGTTTAAAGTAAACAGTGCCCTTTGCGTCTGTTTTTGGATTGTACTCGGCGTAAGCCACCTGCGTATTTTTGATGGTCACCGTATCTGCAATTACATCCCATTTTAAACGGCGCAAAGCCAAATGCGGATAGTTGACACCTTTGTCAATCAATTTAGGTGGCTTGGCCCGGCTCATAAAAACATCAAAATTTCCGTTTTGCAAAACCACGTTTTTGGTTTTGATGCGCCGGTTATCTACCAGTTCGTTAAAATTGAGCTGGTTAACCAAAACCGAATCAAAATATAGCTTATAGCGCTCTTGCTGGCGTTTAAACTGTGCAGCAAAGGCCATTTCGCCCAAACGAGGGGCAAGCTCCATACCGGCAATGGCTAACTGTTTTTTCTTTGACGATACAAAAGCGTGCTTAATTTTTATGAAGTAAAGCGAATCTGCCGTTGGGTAGCTGTAATTGTTTATTTCGGCAATAATGTCTTTGGCGTTAAAAATCCGCGTGGTATCGGTATGCGAAAGCGAATCGACCAAAATATCGTTAACACGGATGTTCATCTGGTCAAACTCGGTAATCTTTGGCTCTTTGTACGATTGGTCAATGTAGCGGAACTTTACATCGGTTAAAAACAGACTGTTGATTTTCAGCTCTTTTAAACTCTTTTTAATGCGTTCGTAAGGGCTTCTGTTGTCTTTAGGCTTCGATTTTTTATTGGCAATTTTAGTATAAAAAACGTCCAGTTCGGGGTTTTGGATAGTGATGTTTTTAATGTCGAGCTTTTTTTGCTGATAAACCTTTATGGGTTTCACGTTTTTAAGCGATAGCTTAAATATTTTTAAAGAGAAAAGGTTTTCGGGCGCATCGCCGCTGGCTTTCATTTTTTCGTAAACATTTAAATTAGGAATCAGCTGAATGCTGTCTACCGTAGCATTGCCGCTTAAAATGTTCACCTGTATATCAGAAAATTTTACGGTATAAAGGCTGTCGCTGGCATCTATCAAAGCATTTTGGATGGCATCGGTTAGCAAAGGTTTCCACTTTTTATTCACGTACCACGCGGCCGCAGCTAGCAATAAAATAATGATAGCCGCAACTACGGTAACCCACTTTAGTACACGATGTTTTTTTTTCGGTGTAGCGGTTTCTGTCATAAAGAATGATTTAGGGCAATAAAATCAATTACTATGCTACATTTTGGGGTGCACCAATAAATAAGCGCTAAACTGAACGTTTTCGGGTTGCTTGTTTGCTGTGCGGAAATAGCCGCTTAGCTGCTCAAACCGTAGTTTAAAAAGGTAATTCCCGCTCACTTTTTCTAATTGCATTTGTGCGTTGGGCACTTTGATAAATCCTTCTGTACTGGCGTTAAGCGCTTGGTTTTGATGCAGTTTTTGCAATAACTGTGCTACTGGAAAGCTGACGATGGCTTTGCCGTTTTCACTTAAAACCAACTGGTTTCTCTTATTTAAAGCCAGCTGAAACTTTTGTTTTTGCAGGTCGAAAGTTTTGCGCTCCGTTGTGTTTAGTGATGATGAGTTCACCTCAACCAATTTAATGGCCCCCTGTAAATCAACTTCGCCCGCTTGCGCATTGCTATAGTTTCTTTGGTATTGCATCCACAAATCTGTTTCTGCTGTTTTACTGATTTTTAGTTCGGTTAAAACCGTGTCCTCTAATTTTTGTTGTGCATCCCAATGGGCTAATTTTTTGTTTTTGAGTTTTTCTTGTTGCTGTTGCTCCAAACGGTTTAAGTCCATCTTCACAAAGGGCTGCAAGGTTTTTGCGCCATAGTTTTCATTAAGGTAACGCACCAAATTTCTTATTTCTACGTCGCGTTCTTTAGTAACTGGCAAACTCAGTTGCTTTGCTAGGCGCGCCGTTTGTGAGGCCTTTGAAACCGACTTGATGCCCCAGGGACCAAGCATGGCACACACAGAAACGATCAACAAACTGATGGGGATTATCCGGATGTGGTCGCGCCCTTTTATCAAAAAGTAAAGCGTGACAAAAGC
Source organism: Pelobium manganitolerans (assembly GCF_003609575.1). Taxonomy (GTDB): domain Bacteria; phylum Bacteroidota; class Bacteroidia; order Sphingobacteriales; family Sphingobacteriaceae; genus Pseudopedobacter; species Pseudopedobacter manganitolerans. The sequence goes on from NZ_MBTA01000012.1 coordinate 158,537, forward strand.
AAGCCACAGGGCCAAAACAATTAATATATATCGGCTTTCTGTTATGCCATAATCTGCCACACGTTTCCAAATAGCTACCGATAAAAGCAACAAAAGAGGCAACATCAGCACGTAAAAACTTTTGCTGTAAAATTGTATCCACTTGTTTTCTTCTTGCTTGCGGATGGGGTGCACCAACAAAATAGATAGCATCCCGAAAACGGCATATCCCAAAACTAAAATTGCCACCGAGCTGTTGGGCAAGCTCCATTGCAAAAGGATTTTAACTTCGTACGCCAATAAAATCAATAAGTATATACTGGCCAGCGGGATTAAAACGTATTGGGTAAATATTTTTAAGGCCTTTGGGTAAGAAGGGTCCTGATTGAGCGGCGCAAGAGGTTGCGGAATACCTGCCAAGAAAAATATCGTGTTAAACAAACCTACAATGATAATCCATAAACGCAGGTAAATTTCGCTGTCCCATTTGATGTTGAAGAGCGTGTGGATACTTAACAGCGCGATGCTTAAACCGGCAAAAAGTACCGCACTGTAGAGTGCCGATGTGGCAAAGCGCAAGAAAAAAGTTTTGTTAAGTTGCCAAAAACCTACTTCGGTGTTGCTGCGGTTAAAAGCGGCCAAGGCTACCAATAGATGCACCGCGAAGCCAATGATGAGGAGCACGAAAACATCCGCCTGTTTTTGGTTAGGTGCTAATAAAAGGTAAATGAGCGCTAACAGAACAAGAATTATCACATGACTTAGGTAAAATTTAGCTTTCGGTAGCGGGTGCGTTTCTGCATATAAAGCCAAGGCTAGCGACATGGCCATGCCGAAATTTCCGAGATAAATAAATTTTATTAGTTGTTGTGCTGTTTCATCATCGCGCCAAGCGTAAGTTAACGCAAAGGCGGCTAAGGTGCCAATTAGTGCATAACAGATGGGAAAGAAAAAGCGCTTGTAAACCTGTGTAAAGGAAAGCCAAAGCTGGTTTAAGGAAGGAAATTTCATGGCGGTAATTTCCTTTAAAGATAAATTTAATTTACCAACAATTTATAGCCCCTGCCGTGCACATTTATAATTTCAACGTTGGGGTCTTCTTTTAAATATTTGCGCAACTTGCTTAAAAACACGTCCATACTGCGGCCGTTAAAGTAATTGTCATCGTGCCATATCTGCAGTAAAGCTTCCTCGCGGGTAAGCACATCGTTTTTCTTTAAGCACAAAAGGCGCAAAAGCTCGGCTTCTTTGGTGCTCACTTTTTGTTGCTGGCCGTTGTGGCTAATTTGTTGGCTTTGGTAATCAAAGGTGTAGGTGCCAATTTCGAAAAAAGTTGGTTTGGCTTCTTCGGTCTGGTTTTGTTGACCGCTGCGTTTTAAAAGGGCATTGATACGCAATAAAAGCTCCTCAATGCGGAACGGCTTGGTGATATAATCATCGCCACCTAAAGTAAACGCTTCGGTTTTATCTTCCATCATTCCTTTGGCCGTAGCAAATATGATGGGTACGTTAGGGTTTGCGTTGCGGATGTCTTTTGCCAAACTAAAGCCGTCTTTTTTTGGCATCATCACATCTAAAATGCAAATGTCAAAGCTTTTTTCTAAAAATGCTTTCAAACCCTCTTCGCCATTGGTGCATAGTTGTACTTCAAACTTTCCTTTTAAATCTAAATAATCTTCTAAAAGCATCCCCAAATTGGGGTCGTCTTCTACTAAAAGCACTCTTTTTTTTGTCATCTTTTAAATTTACTGATGCGAATTTTAAGCTAAGGGAAATTTGAGTTCAAATTCCGAACCTTTATCTTTTTCACTTTTTACGCTAATGCTGCCCTTCATTTTTTTTACCACGCTGTTAACATAGCTTAATCCTAGCCCAAAGCCTTTTACGTCGTGCAGGTTTCCGGTTGGGATACGGTAAAACTGCTCAAAAATTTTCTTCAGCTGTTCTTTGCTCATCCCTATGCCGGTGTCTTTAATTTTAATCAATAGCGAATTTCCATCGTTCAGCGTGCTGATGTCTATTTTAGACGATTCGGGACTGTACTTGTTGGCATTGTCTATCAAATTAAAAATAACGTTGCTCAGGTGCAACTCATCGCCCAGTATCACCGAGTTTTGGGCATTTAAATTTAGCGTTACGGTAGTGCCTTTTTTATGTAATTGCAGCTCCATGCTGTCTACCACGGCACTAATTAAATCGTTAACTTGTTGTGGCGAGTGCTCTAGTTTAATGTTTTCTTTTTCGATTTTAGCGATGTTCAATACCCGCTCTATATGGTTGCCTAAGCGTACGTTTTCATCGTAAATTACGCCCGCCAACTTATTCACCCTTGCGGTATTGCTGTTAATCTCGGGGTCTTTCAAAGCTTCACTGGCAATCATAATGGTGGCCACTGGGGTTTTAAACTCGTGGGTCATGTTGTTGATGAAATCGGTTTTCATTTCGGAAACTTTTTTCTGCCTTAAAATAGAGGAAATGGTGTAAATGAAACTACCGGCCAGCACCAAAAGCAAGCTTACTGATGAGAGCAATATAGAGCCCATATTTCGCAAGATGACGCTGTTTTTTTGCGGAAAGCTGACCATCAAATAGCCACCATCGCGCAACATATCTTTAGTGAATAGGGCGGTTTTGTAGGTGTTTTGTGGCAAAAACTGATTATTTTTTTGCGATGCGTTTGAAAAAATGATAGAATCGGCCTGTACAGAGCCTATGCGGTAGGTATAGTTTAAGTTAACGCCATTGTTTGCCAATTCTGTTGCCAAAAGCGAATCGATATTTTGTGCTTCAACCCTTTGGCGCAAAGGCACATTTACCTGTTGCATTTCTGACGCGATATCTTCAAATACACTGCTTTTATCTTTCACACGCTCTACCGAATCCAGGTAATTAGTTAATCTTTTGGCCTGTTTTTCATTTTGTTGCTGCCGCGATGCTAACTTAAGCTCACGCTCAGAAATGCCTGTTAAAAAATTTGGTTTTGGGATGGTTTTAAGCACCGTGCCTAAAATTGGGTCCTGCACCACATAGCGCCTAACCGTATCTACAACCGCGTTTCCCCTGCTAACCAAGCGAAGTTGAGGTTGGGCGGGCTGTGTTTCAACCAATGATTGTCTTTGGATGGTGTGTACATTTCCGTATTCGTCAATCACCTCATCAACATCAACTCTTAGGTTAAACCGCGGACTTTGGTTTTCTGCCTGCACTGGGCCGTTATAAACCAGTTTGTACGGATAGCGCGAGCGGATTAAGCTATCGCGCAAGCGGAAAATGCTATCGGATTTTGCTTGGTTTGCCTTCATTTTTTGTACAAAGGCAATGGTTGAGCTTTCTTGCGGACTTAGTTTTTGGTTGTTGGTTTTTCGGCTTTGCGCGATGCGCCTTTTGCGCGCAAGTTCTTCGTTGCGTTTATGGGCTAAATCTGCCTTGTGCGCCAAAAAAAGCAAGGCTTCTTTTTTCTCCAGCTTCTCCGAAACATTTTTTAAAGCCTCGTTCACAGACTGGTCAAAAAGCTGGGTTTTTAGCTCGTAAGATTCGCGGATGAAGTAAAACTGCATAGCCATCACCCCAACCAAAGCAAAACTCATCAAAGCCATTATCAGTACAATACTCTGTCTCTTCATCTCTTAACAAATATAAGTGTGTAGCTTTTAAGCCTTGTTGCTTTAACACAATTTAACATTCCTTAACAATAATTAAGTTTTATCCCTCGCACAATGCCTTACCTTTGAGACAATCACAGCGCACACCCCCGCGCATAAATTTATAATTGGTGATTAGTTTAGTTTTGGTTTAGAAAAGGTGTTAAGCAATTAGCACCTTTTTTATTTTACCAATATCTTAAAGTTAAGGGTTTATTTTAGGATAGATGAGACGTGGCGTTTGTTGGCGCTGTTTGGCGTTAATTGGCGTCCGTTGGCATGTTTGCGCCTTGAAAATTGAAATTGCTTTGTTCGCTAGTTCTTCGCTAATTGTCCGTACCTCCTTCGCAAAACCGGTGCTTTTTGCCAACAAGTAGCGAAGAAGGTACGAAAGAGGTGCGGAGGATGAATTCTGTAACAGCCGTGTAATTGTCGGTGTTGAATTTCCGTATTTGCCCTTAAATGACTTCAAAAATTTGCAAAATGTTGACATATAGGATAACTTTGAGTAATGACTCGGACAATAGTTTTTTATGGCCATTATTTTATTGACTTCTATCAGCAGCAGAATCAAAAAGTAAAGGATAAAATTCAATACGTCTTGGAATTGATTAAGCAGGTTGACCGAGTGCCAGAAAAGTTTTTAAAACATTTAACAGGAACTGAAGGCTTATATGAAATCCGAATTGAATATCAGTCCAATATTTATAGGATTTTTTGTTGTTTTGATGATGGACACCTGGTTGTTTTATTTAATGGTTTCGAGAAGAAAAGTAGGAAAACACCCGCCGCAGAAATAACTAAAGCGGAAAAAATCAGAATGGATTACTTTAAAAAGAAAAGCAATGGACAGGTATAAAAATGTAAAAACATTCGACGAATTGATTGAGTTGGAACACGGTAAAATAGGGAGCTCCAAGCGCAATAAGTATGAAGAAAATTCTCAGATGTTTATTATGAGTGAGATGCTGAAAACAGCGCGTAAGGAAGCTAAGTTGACGCAAGAACAATTGGCAGAAAGAGTTGGGACAAAAAAAAGTTATATTTCTAGGCTTGAGAACGGAAAGGGAAACATTCAACTTGCTACTTTAATTAGAATTTTTGAACAGGGATTGAACCGGAAAATTGGATTAACCTTTTTATAATGGTTTGAGCTCACATAATATCGAAGCTATGATATTCGATTGGTGAGTTTGCTTAATTGAAACCCCAAAGTGCACAAAGACCACAGAGGACGCTCTGTTTTCCCTTCGCAATCTCAGTTTCTGCACTGAAAATTGGTTGAAAATTAAACCACAAAGACACAAAGAACACGGGGCATTTAGCAATTTTAAAGCTTCGAGCCTCTTTGTGTTTTCTGCGGTTAACTAAATTGAAAAATTAACCACAAGGGCACAAAGAACGTGGGGCATTAGTAAGTTGTAACTCCGGTTCTCTGTGTTCACTGCGGTTAACTGAATTAAAAATCGACCACAAAGGCACGAAAATCCACTTTCCGCGCGCTCCAATGGTTTGCAATTACCAAAACCTTATAGCTCGCCTCTAATCCCAAGCTCTAGCCCGCGCAGTTCTGCCAAGCCCTTTAAACGCCCAATTATCGAATAGCCGGGATAGGTATTCCGCTTAAAATCGTCCAAAATTAAGTGTCCGTGGTCCGGGCGCATCGGGATGTTAATTGTTCCCGCTCCGCTTGCCAAGCGTCTTTTTTGCTCTTCAACAACAGCCTTCATGATTTGGTACATGCTATTGCTGCCTTCCAGATGTGGTGCTTCGTAGAAACTTCCGTCGGCCTCGCGCTCTACGTTGCGCAAATGCAGGAAGTGGATTTTATTGCCAAACCGAGCGATCATCTCAGGAAGCTGATTAGCAGGATTTGCGCCCAAAGAGCCGGTACAAAAAGTGATGCCGTTACTGTCGGAATCGATTGCATCCAAAATAAACTGCAAATCAGCTGCATCACAAACGATACGGGGCAAACCCAAGATGGGGAATGGGGGATCATCTGGGTGGATGCACATTTTGACCCCTTCCTGCTCTGCCGTAGGGATAATCGCTCTTAAAAAATAAGCAAGATTTTCGCGGAGCTCGCTTTTCCCGATTTGGCTGTACTTTTTTAAATGCTCCTGAAACTCGGGGATAGTGAAAACTTCATCTGTGCCGGGAAGGCCAGCCATAATGGTTTCTGTTAAGGTCTGTTTTTCTTCCTTACTTAACCCATCTAAGTACTGCTTGGCTTTTTGTTGCACCTCTTGGTTAAATTCTTCAAAGGCTTCGGGTCTTTGCAAAATATAAAGGTCAAAGGCTGCCAATGCAATAGCATCGTATCGGAGGGCTACAGCCTTATCTGGCAAGCTATAACGCAAATGTGTGCGTGTCCAATCTAGCACAGGCATAAAATTATAGCACACTACTTTAATCCCTGCTTGGGCTAAGTTTTTTAAAGTGCTTTTATAATGTTCGATGTACAAATCGCGCTCTGGAGCGCCGGTTTTAATGCTTTCGTGGATGTTTACACTTTCTACCACGCTCCAGGTTAGGCCGGCATCTTCAATCAGTTTTTTTCGTGCTAAAATATCTTGCCTGGTCCATACCTCTCCGCAAGGTATCTGATGTAAAGCGGTAACAATGCCGGTAGCGCCGGTCTGCTTTATATCGGCCAAGCTCACTTCATCCGCGGGGCCAAACCATCTAAATGTTTGTTCTAATTTTTGCATCATGTTAAAATTGGTTAAGGAGCAGCTAATGTAAGCGCTTTGTAGAGAATTAGGAAACTGGGGTATTACAGAAAATGAGAGGAGCAGGGTAAGAAAAACAGAAAGAATTTTCACCCCGCAAGCTCTGAACCCACGTTTTACAAATTTGCCCCTCTCTATAAATGAGATTATCCCCCTCGGTTTTATACAAAAGCCTCTAGTTTTGGGCAAAGCCAATAAACAAAAGGCTTTTTAATAACCAATTTTGTTAACCAAAACTTGTTTCGATAGTTTACTTGCGAAACATAAAAAAAACAATAACCTAAACATGATTAAAGCTGAAGAATAAACCGAAGACACTATGGGCGCTGCCCATATCCAAACCCTAAAACAACCAATTAAACTATTTTAAAATGATGATGAAAAAATACTTCTTTCATGGCATTGCCGGGCACACATGCGTGCCAGCCTTGCTGTTGTTACTATTTCTAATCTCCCCTTTCTGCGTGCAGGCACAAAACCGCACCGTGTCGGGTAAGGTTACAGATGCCGATTCTTCTGGCCCGCTCATCGGCGTAAGCGTTAAAGTAAAAGGGCAAAGCATGGGAACCGTAACAGACGTTAATGGTAATTATAGCATAAGTGTTGGAGACAACGCTGTGCTTGAGTTTAGTTATTTGGGCTACACCACCCAAAGCATAAACGTGGCAGGTAAAAACACAGTATCTGTAAAATTAACCGCAGACGATAAAGCCTTAAACGAGGTGGTAGTTGTTGGTTACGGTACACAGAAGCGCTCTGATATTACCGGATCCGTAGCTTCTGTACCGAAAGAGAGGCTCTCCAAGTTGCCGGTAAATAACGTAATGCAAGCCATTCAAGGCGCGGTTGCCAATGTTACGGTTTCACAGGCCTCATCTATCCCTGGCGATGCACCCTCGGCCCAAGTAAGAGGGCGTAATTCTATTAAAGCTACATCAGAGCCTTACGTGGTGGTAGACGGAATTCCGCTTACAAAAACAGACGGCTCCATCAATGACATTAACCCTAACGACATCGCATCGGTAGAAATACTTAAAGATCCATCGGCGGTGGCTATTTACGGTGTTAACGGCTCAAACGGGGTAATCCTAATCACTACAAAAAGGGGCACAACGGGCAAGCCCTCTGTAAAGTATTCTGGCTATGCCGGTGCAGAGGAAGCGGCACACATTTTAGAACCGGTATCCGGAGAGGAATTGCTTAACCGTTATGCGGAGTATGCACGTATAACCAAAACTAGCCTTTATAACGGTGGCCCAGTACGTAACCAGTTTGAGTTTGATAATTACAAAAATGGCGTTACAACCGATTGGTTAGATGCTGTTATGCAAACCGGAAACATCCAAAACCATAACGTAAGTTTATCTGGCGGAAGCGAAAATGCCAAATATTATGTGTCTACAGATTATCTAGGGCAAAATGGTATTGTTAAGGGTTACAATTATAAACGTTACTCTTTTAGGGCTAACACAGATTTTAAAGCAACAAAATATCTTTCTATTGGAACTTCAACGTTTTTTGTTGCGCATAACAAAGACGGTGGCCGCGCCAATTTATTGCAAGCCCTGGCCATGAGCCCTTATGCCAAAATGTATAATGACGACGGCACTTTAACACAGTACCCGATGTATTCGGAGCAATTATGGTCCAATCCTTTATTGCCAACTACCACAAACCCCGAAAGAAGACAGTTTAACGTTTCTTTAAACGGGTATGCCGAGGCCGATTTTGGGCAGATAGCTGATCCTTTGCAAGGCTTAAAGTATAAATTTAATGGGGGATATTCTTATGTGCCTGTAAGGGAAAATACTTATGAAGGTAAATCAGTCTACAACCTAAACGGCTTTGGGCGCATCATTAACAGAGAAACGCAAACCTATACCATGGAGCATATCTTAACTTATACCAAAGATATCGCGCAGCATCATTTTGATTTTACCGGTTTATATGCCTTAAAAAGTAAACATTGGCAAGAGAATGTGGCTAGCGGCCAGATATTTCCTAACGATGAGTTGGGCTGGGGGAATTTAGAATCGGCTACTACGCAAACCGTTTCTTCCGAGTCGGATTTGTATCGCACCATTTCGCAAATGGGTCGTTTAAACTATTCATTTGACAGCCGTTACCTATTCACTTTTACCGTACGCAGAGATGGTTCTTCGGTATTTGGGGCAAATCATAAATATGGCGTTTTCCCTTCTGCCGCTGTGGCGTGGAACATCCACAACGAAGCTTTTATGAAGCCCTACGAGAGTGTGCTTAACAATTTAAAACTGCGTTTATCTTATGGTATATCCGGTAACGAAGCCGTACCGATATACAGAACTCTAGCATTAATGAATTCGGGTTCTTTAACCATGGGCGGTAAATCTAACACCACGTTAAGAGTGAGGTCCAATATGGGTAACGATGATTTGCGATGGGAAAAAACTACCGGCTTTAATACCGGACTTGATTTTGGCCTTTGGAATAACCGGATTGACGGGAGTATAGATTTTTATAAATCGCACACCAATGATTTATTGCTAGACCAAAGTTTGCCTCGATTAACTGGCTACCAAACCGTTTTAACTAACATTGGCGAGGTAGAAAACACAGGTTTAGATGTTACTTTAAACAGCCGTAACATCAGCAAAAAAGATTTTAGCTGGTCCACCACCGTAGTTTTCTCGACCAATAAAAATAAGATAGTTGATCTTTACGGTAACGGCAAAAGCGATTTAGGTAACCGCTGGTTTATAGGCCAACCTATTGGGGTAATTTATGACTATACCAAAGTGGGTATTTGGCAAGAGGACGAAATTACGTCGGGCGCTAATTCAACTTGGGATGCCGCAGCGCAAGCAGGGGATTTAAAATTGGCAGACATCAGCGGTCCAGACGGCAAGCCAGATGGTAAGGTTGATGATAACGACCGCTCTATCTTAGGCCAAACTTCACCTAAATGGACCGGCGGTTTAACAAATACCTTCACCTATAAAGATTTTGCTTTAAGCATTTTCATCAATACCGTGCAGGGTGCATTGCGCAACAACCCACAAATCGGAGGAGCTTCTGATGAAATGGGACGCAGAAGCACCCCTGCGGCTTTAGGCTACTGGACCCCGGCAAACAAAAGCAACGAGTGGCGTTCTTTAGGTAACCACTCTAACAGTCACGGTTACGGTTTCCCAGAAAGTGCCAGTTACACCCGTTTAAAAGACATCACTTTAAGCTATACGCTAAACCAAAAATTAGTAGAAAAAATTGGAGTTTCTGGCGCACAGGTGTTCGCAAGCGGACGCAACCTTTACACCTGGACAAATTGGCTGGGTTGGGATCCGGAAGCACGGGATATTACAAGAGGAAGCGATAACGATAACATCAACTACCCAATGGTACGCAGCTTTATTTTTGGTCTTAACTTAACCTTTTAGTCTCATGAAATTCAACAGAAAAATAAATTACATCATGCTAGCGCTAGGTTTGTTAACTGTAGGTGCTTGCAAAGACAGCTTTTTAGATGAAAAACCCTACTCTGCCTACCGCGCTGGAGGAAACGATCCATCAACCATAGATAACCAGTTGTTAGGCTTGCACCATACGTTCGCCGAGCTATGGGGGTATAGCGGGCGCCAAGGCTTTTTGGCCTGTTGGCAAATAGGAATGGATATCACCAGTGCCGGCTCTACCGAGGGTGTAGAAAACCCGTTTTATCAATACAAAGATTTGAACCCAGAAAATGGTGGGGTAAACTATTTGTGGCAAAAGTGTTATGAGTTTATCAACAATGCCAATATTATTATTGAATCTGTGGGCGATAGCAACCCGAAAGCGGCCGCAGAAGCTCGGTTTTTCAGGGCTTATGCTTACAACATTTTAGTTACCCTGTGGGGTGATGTTCCTTTGCTAACTGTGCCTATCAAAGTGCCAACTTTTGATATTGAGCGCAAAGCAGTTGTGGATATTGATAAGGTAATTGAAGAGGATTTGACTTTTGCGATGGCGAACTTGCCAGATGTAGGCGCTGCAAAAACAGAATCGCGCATTAACAAAGATATGGCGAGGCAGTTAGCAGCAGAAGCTTTTTTACGGATGGGTATGCGCGATGCAAGCTATTATGCAAAAGCAGAAAGCGCAGCAACAGACATCATCGGCGGCAACAAATACAAGTTAATTGAAGCGCGGTACGGCAAATACCTTGCAGAAGGCGGCGATTATTACCGAGATATGTTCCGTCAAGGCAACATGAGGCGTTCTCAAGGTAATACCGAAGCCATCTGGACTTTTGAACTGGAATACAACCGCACCGTTAACGGAGGCACCATTGACAATCCGCAACACCGTAGGGTTTGGCAACCTGCCTACCATAAATGGGACGGTATGGTGAATGCCGACTCGCTTGGAGGGCGCGGTAACGGACGTTTGCGACTGAGCAACTTTATGAAATACACCGTTTGGACGGGTTTAAGTGGCGATATCAGAAACAGCAATTACAACATCCGCCGCACTACAAATTACAACCGTCCAGGTTTTAGCGCCGAGATTGGTATTGATGCAGACGGTTTCCGTGTAGCTAAAGATGCTTCCAATGCGGTTGTTGTGAAAACGATAAAAACAGGCGATAAGGTAGTACCTTTCCGTTCGGATAGTTTAGAAGTTTGGTACCCTTACCCAACAAAATGGGGCGGTTATGATCCTACCGATGATTTTGGCTATGCCTTAGTGAAAGATTGGCCGGTAATGCGTTTAGGTGAAACTTACTTGTTAAGAGCCGAAGCCCGTTTCCGTCAAAACAAACTGCAAGATGCCGCTGATGACATCAACGTGCTGAGAGACCGCGCTTTTAAAACGGCCCGGGCAAATAGCGGAAACGCAAATCTGGGTAAAGTAAATTCATCAGACATCACCCTAAACTTTATTTTGGATGAACGCGCACGTGAGCTGATTGCTGAAGAAAACCGACGGATGACCTTGGTGCGTACCGGGACCTTAAAATCTCGTATTGCAATGAATGGCGACACACAGCCTACTACAAAAGTGACCACAGGTTTCTCGGATTATAATGCCTTGTTGCCAATACCGTTGTCAGAAATTCAGTTGAACAATAAAAATGGCGATTTCTTAAAACAGAATCCAGGTTACCCGGGCGCAAAATAATTGCTAAAGGAAACATAAAAACACTATTAGTTGGTTTAGTTAGAAATGCTTGGAAACCATCCCCCCGGTTTCCTGGCTTTCTTATTTAATCTGCAACCTGAAAATTATTTTATCTTAGCACATCTTAAACCATTTAAGCCTAAAAAACTAAAAAATCAGATCCTAAATATGCAAACAGCCAAAAAGAACAAATTAACCGTTTTAGCCTTGCTCTGCGCTTTAAGCCTCGGCAACCTTAAAACGGCATTTGCTCAAAACAACGAGTGGGAAAACCCCACTATTTTAGACCACAACAAAGAAAAACCGCATGCTACCTTTATGCTTTTTGACAGCCAAAAAGATGTGGTGGCAGACGATTATAGTAAATCGCCGTATTACAAATTGCTTAACGGAAACTGGAAATTCACTTACGTAGATCAGTACAAAAACCGTAACCAAGAGTTTTACAAAACAGATTTAAACGATGCCAACTGGAGTAATATCCCAGTTCCGTCTAACTGGGAGTTGGAAGGTTTCGGAACTCCTATTTATACCAACATCGTTTACCCTTTTCCGAAAAATCCGCCTTTTATTGGCGAAAATAACCCGGTTGGCACTTACCGTATGCACTTTACCGTGCCAGCAAATTGGGATAACCGCGAAGTGCTGCTACATTTTGGTTCTATTACCGGTTACGCGCAGGTGTACGTAAATGGAAAGAAGGCGGGAATGACGAAAGCGTCTAAAACACCTGCCGAGTTTAATATCACATCCCTACTGCAAAAAGGCGACAACCAACTGGCGGTACAAGTGTTTCGTTGGCACGATGGAAGCTATCTGGAAGATCAAGATTTTTGGCGTTTAAGCGGTATCGAGCGCGACGTTTATTTGGTGGCATTGCCAAAAGTTACGGTTTGGGATTTCTTTGCCAAAGCAGAGCTGGATGCGCAGTACAAAAACGGAGTGCTAAACACTACCGTTGATGTACGCAAATTCGCCGGTGCCGGTAATCAAAGCGTAAATCTGGAACTCAGTGTGTTAGATGCCAGCGGTAAAACGGTTTTAAGCCAGCAAAAATCGGCCATAGCCAACAATGAAATTACCCAGCTTTCTTTTACAGGAAACGTAAATAATGTAAACAAATGGAGTGCAGAAACACCTTATCTGTACGATTTAATTTTAAAACTTAGCGACCAAAGCGGTAAGGTATTGTCCTTAACAGGCTCAAAAATCGGTTTCCGCAAGGTAGAAATCATCAATTCGCGCTTGTTGGTAAACGGCGTCCCGGTTTTGATAAAAGGGGCTAACCGTCACGAGCACGACGCCGTTAAAGGGCATGTCCCGGTTAAAGAAACTTTAATCCGCGATATGGAGCTAATGAAACAGTTTAACCTTAACGCTATCCGCACCAGCCATTATCCTAATGATCCTATAACGCTAAAGTTGGCCGATAAATACGGTTTTTACTTGGTAGATGAAGCAAACATAGAAACCCATGCAATGGGAGCTACTTTGCAAGGCAATTTTGACAAATCTAAACACCCGGCTTATTTGCCACAATGGGCGCCGGCACACATGGACCGCATCACCCGTATGTTAGAGCGCGATAAAAATCACCCTTCGGTAATTATTTGGTCTATGGGGAACGAGTGCGGAAACGGACAAGTTTTCCATGACGCTTACAAGTGGATAAAAGAACGAGATAAAAGTCGTGTTGTGATGTTTGAGCAGGCAGGCGAAGAAGAAAACACCGATATTGTAGGGCCAATGTATCCGGGCATCGGCAGTATGCAGAACTATGCTAACTCCAACAAAACCCGTCCCTACATCATGTGCGAGTATTCGCACGCTATGGGCAACAGCAACGGTAATTTTAAAGAATATTGGGATATCATCACCAACAGTAAAAATATGCAGGGCGGTTTTATCTGGGATTGGGTTGACCAAGGCTTAAAAACACAGACCGCAGACGGCCGTACTTTTTATGCTTACGGTGGCGATTTAGGAGGCTACTTATTGCAAAATGACGAAAACTTTTGTGCTAACGGCTTAATATCTGCCAATCAGGTGCCGCACCCGGGGCTGTACGAAGTGAAGAAGATTTACCAGAACGTTATTTTTACCGCTAAAGACCTCCAAAAAGGGATAATTACCTTGACCAACCGTTTTGATTTTACCAACCTTAACCAATACAATTTCCGTTGGGAGTTGCTAAGCAATGGCGAAAAAATAAAAGAAGGTATTTTTAAATTGGATTTGGCGCCACATCAGCAAAAAGATGTGAAGTTGAACGTTCCGGCATTGAAACTTGCGCCAGGCACAGAAATTTTCTTGAACATATATGCGTATAACAACAAAGCCACAGACTTGATGCCCGCAAACCACGAAGTTGCCCGCGAGCAGTTTAAGTTTGCAAATGACTTTTACGCCTTTGATCAAAAAACCGGCGGTAAATTGCAGGTAAATACAGACGGTGAGAAAGTTACCTTTAGCTCGGGCGCAACAAAAGGTGAGTTTAATACTAAAACAGGGGCGTTTACCCGTTACGAGAACGGCAAATCTTATATAGGCCAATTCCCAGAGCCGTATTTTTGGCGCGCGCCAACCGATAATGATTTTGGCAATAGAATGCCGGAAAGGTTAGGGGTTTGGAGAACTGCGCATGCCCGCAAAACAATTAAAAATGTGGAAGTTGGCCAGCAAAATGCAGATGGTTTGCCAATAAAAGTAAGCTATCTGTTAGAAAATATTGCTGTGCCTTACACGGTTGATTATGTTATCCAGAACGATGGCTCTGTAAAAGTAACGGCATCCATAGATATGACAGGCCGAGATTTGCCAGAGTTGCCCCGTTTTGGTATGCGGATGGATTTTCCGGCAAACTACCAGAATTTGAGCTATTACGGCCGTGGCCCGTGGGAAAATTACAGCGACCGTAAAACCGCCGCTTTTGTAGGTTTATACCAGGATAAGGTGGCCAAGCAGTTCACCTGGACCTACATCCGCCCGCAAGAAGCAGGTTATAAAACAGACGCGCGCTGGGTGAAACTCACTGATGATCAAAACCGCGGTATTTTAGTGAAAGGCTACCAGCCGATTAGCTTTAGTGCTTTGGATGTACGTACAGAAGAGCTAGACCCCGGCACCAACAAAAAACAGCAACATCCAACAGATATTAAAAAAGCGAATGCTACTATTTTACATATCGATTTAAACCAACGGGGCGTGGGTGGCGATAACAGCTGGGGCGCCTATCCGCACAGGCAGTATCGCCTAGAGGCACCAAAATACAGCTATACCTACAGCATTAAGCTGATAGATTAAGTTAAAGCTTTAAAGCCCATCCACAGAAAACGGATGGGCTTTTTTATGCGATTTTTGTAAATAATGTTTAAATGGCTTTGACAGTTATTTAAAGAGATTTATATTCCTCTTTGATATTTCATCATGCATTGAGCTGGCGAACATGAGGCGTTCTTGATTTTACAATTTACGCGGGTTAATGAGGTTTAATCCTCTGATATTGGCAAAATCTTTTTCGTTTGCCGTGATAAGCGTATAACCGTAAGCAATGGTGGTAGCGGCAATAATAGCGTCGGGTGTTTTTATCTTCCTGCCTCTGCGCAACGCTACACAGTGGGCAATTACATTCGGGCCGATATCGATTATATTGCTATCAGCAATAAATTCTTTTACAATTCTGGCAGTGGTTTCGTCGGTGTCCCAGCAAAGGAGTTCTATCTGCGAAATTACCGAAAGGTTGGGCGTTGCATCAATAACCGAATCCAAAAATTCAATACCTGAAAAAGATAGTGAGGCAGACAGATAATGAGAAACAATATTGGTGTCGATTAGATATTGTTCCATTCGCTGCGCATTTGCTGAATATGCTCATTAAGGTTTTGTCCTTGTTCTTTACTGAGAATGCCCTTATATTTTTCAGAAAGCGTTGCTTTAGCCGGAGCAATATTTTCTTTCAGTACTTTTATTAAACGCAATTCTTCCAGTTCGTGTAGTAAGCCTATGGCTTTTTCGTTGGTAAGCTGTATAAGCATCGTGTTATCCATAAAATAAAATTGTTTAAGTGTTTGGGTTTTCGCTCGCTCATTTTAGATGTAGCACTGTTCATTTTATATCATAAAAGTCCTCATCTTTTAGTAAATGCCTTGTAACAAAACATTATTATGCAATTTAATGCAAAAACCGTGCATCGACAAGGACTATTGCTTACGATAGTTTGTAACGGATTATAGTCTAAAGCCCATCCACAAAAAACGGATGGGCTTTTTTATGCGATTTTTAGCTGTAATGATGACAATTATTGCTACTTTAGTTTGCAACCAAAACCTTTATGTATCTTCCGAAAAAAAGTCAGTTAGTACTGCTCTTATTTTTGTTTTTCCCTTTATGGCTGTGGGCGCAGCAAATCCTAAACGTGCAAAGTTTAGGTATCCAAAACGGCCTTTCTAATAACTCTGTACGTGTAGTTTTTCAAGATCAAAACGGCTTTATGTGGTTTGGTACGCATGATGGCCTCAACCGTTTTGACGGCTACGATTTTGAAATTTTTCGCAACAGCATACACGATACAACTTCTATCCCGCATAACTTTATTTACTCCATTGCCGAGGGTAAAAAAGGCGAGCTTTATATTGGTACGGGGCAGGGCATCAGTTTGTACAAACCTTTGTACAATACCTTTTCGCCCGTTTTTATAAAGCCCTATTATGGCGGCGCATCGTACAAAATCCAAAATTCCATTAACTGCATAAAAACAGATGCGCAACAAAATATATTTATTGGCACCAACGGACTGGGTTTTTTAATAAAAGAGGCCGGGAAAAAGGAGTGCACACAGATTCCGCTGGTTAACGGGAAAAATATTTCTACCGGCTACAATGTGGCAGCAATAAGTTTTGATGCGCAACAACAGATTTGGGTTTTTATTGCCGATGTTGGATTGTTTCAATATGAAAAAAGATCCAAAAAACTAGTACAAATTAGCAATGCGCACCGTGATGTTTCGGCGATGATTGCAGACGGAAACGGCAATTTGTGGCTTGGCGCCGAGTCGGGTTTGTACCGTTTTGATATTAAAAACGGCCAATGGTCCCGGCCAAGTAAAAACAGCATTTTAAGCAATAACATTTCGAGTCTGCTTCTGGATAAAACGGGAAAACTATGGCTGGGTTTGCCAGGAAAGGGACTGGCAATTTTAAACCTACAAACAGATTCATTAGCGTTCATTGGCGGTGGCCACACCCAGCCCAGCTTAAGCAGCCAATCTGTAAGCCATATTTTTGAGGATAAAGAAGGGCGTAAATGGGTGGCAACACTAAACGGAGGGGTTAACATCATCCAACCCAAACAATCCAAATTCCGCACGGTTGCCAACAATCCCTTTAGCGAAAACAGCCTTACCGCAAATTTCGCTTCCACATTTTTTGAAGATGCGCAAGGGCAACTGTGGATAGGTACAGAAAGCAATGGTTTTAGCATCTGGAACCGGCAAGGCAACAGCTTTAAAAACTACCGGTACCAAGCGGGTAAAAATTCACTCAGCAACAATTGGGTCACCTCTATCAAAGAAGATTATCTGGGCAATAAATGGATAGGTACGTTTGGCGGCGGTATCAACAAATTTGATCCGCTAAGCGGTACTTTCAAACCTTATACTTGCTACAATCCATCAGCCAACTTTGTTAACCGAAACGTATTGCAACTGTTAGAAGATAAAAACCATGATTTATGGGCTTCTACTTACGGCTCGGGGCGCTTGTACCGCTTTAACCGGCAGTTGGATCGCTTTGAGGTGTTTGATCAAAGCTTGACGGAAATTTATTTTTTAACAGAAAGCAAGGGCGATTTGTTAGGCGGTAATGCCAGCCATCTGGTTAAAATAGATCCAAAAAACCGTAAGCACCAATTTTTCGACATCGGAAAACCTGTACGCGCCATCCACCGGGATACCGACGGAAAACTTTGGTTGGGCACAGAGGGCGGTGGCTTGTTGCAGTTTGATTTGGCAAAAGGCAAGGTGGTGAAACGTTATTCTACGGATGACGGTTTGGCAAATAACTCTATCCTAAGCATATTAGAAGATAGCCACCACAATTTGTGGATGAGCACCTTTAACGGCCTTATAAAATTTAACACCCGCAACAACAAAATAAACAATTACTATCAAGAAGACGGTTTGCAAAGCAATCAGTTTTTTTACCGCTCGGCAGAGAAATTACGCAGCGGCGAGATGGTTTTTGGTGGCGTTAGGGGATTTAACATTTTTTACCCGGATAGCATTAAAGCCGGCAGAAGCTTACAACCTTTGGTGGTTACGGGGATAAAGGTGAACGGCAAGCTTATTAGTGCCCAAAGCAATTATGTGGTTGCTACCGAGGCAGATAAAATAGAGAAGCTGCGCGTTCCTTATGATGATGCGGTAATTTCTGTAAACTTTGCAGCCTTGAATTATACCTCACCCGGTTCAATAGAATACGCCTATTATTTAGAAGGTTGGGATAAAAGCTGGAATTACGTGGGCAAGCAGCGTTCGGCAAATTACACCAGTTTGCACGAGGGGCATTATACCCTCCACATTAAATCAACCAATGCGGCAGGGCTTTGGAGCAATAACGAAAAGCTTTTGCACATTACCGTTTTACCGCCTTGGTGGCGCACCTGGTGGGCTTACCTTGTTTATGCGCTAATCATATTTTTAACCATACGCAAGTTTGTGCTATACCAGCGCGATAAGGAACGCCTAAACTTTGAGGTACAATTGGCCGCCAGCAAAATGGCGCAAGAAAAAGAACTGCACGATAAAAAGCTCTCGTTTTTTACCCATATCTCTCACGAGTTCCGGACACCTTTAACGCTCATCATCAACCCCATCAAAGAATTTTTAAACAGCAAAACCGGTCAGGTAGAAACCCGCGAGTTAATTGTGGTTTACCGCAACGCCAGGCGTTTGCTAAGTTTGGTGGATCAGCTTTTGCATTTCCAAAAAGCCAATCCCGATAAGTTGAAACTAAGCCGTTTTGATGCGCTGAATCTTTTTAAAGAGATATACCTGTGTTTTACGCAGCAGGCCAAATCTAAGAACATCGGGTTTGATTTTATCGCAAATGAAGAGCAAATTGAAGTAATAGCGGATAAGGAAAAATTAGAAATCGCCGTTTTTAACCTGCTCTCAAATGCATTTAAATACACACCGTCGGGTAAATCCATCAAAATCTCCATATCCCATGATCAAAATTGGGTGCAGGTAGCTGTAGCTGATACCGGCGCAGGCATATCCCCGGAAACGGGCGAAAAAATATTTAGCCGTTTTTACCAAGTTGGCGAAAAGGAAAACCATGCGGGAGGCTTTGGTATTGGACTGTATGTAGTGAAAGAGATTATGGAGAGCCATAAGGGCAAAGTAAGCTACGAGAGTGAGCTAGGCAAAGGTTCTACTTTTTCATTAAGTTTTCCTCAATACGCAGCGTTACCTGCCGATGAGCTTGTAACCGCAGAAGAAAGTTTGCCCTTGCATGTAGAAGAGCGGATGGAAGTAGAAACAGACGCAGAGCTTGCGACTGTGCAAACAGAGAAAAGCATTGCCCCCGCCCCAGAAGCGGATGTGGTGAGCGAGAAAAGCAGTATTTTATTGGTAGATGATAATGAGGAGATCCGCAATTACATCCGCAATATTTTTGAAAACGATTACCAGGTGATGGAGGCCAGCAGTGCCGAACTTGCTTTTGAAATGATAGAAACCGAGCTGCCGAATTTGGTAATTACGGATGTGGTAATGGGCGAAATGAGTGGGGTTGATTTATGCCAGCGCATTAAAGAGGATGCTGCGCTAATGCACGTGCCGGTAATTTTGCTCACCTCTGGCAGCACCGCCGAGCTAAAGCTGAAAGGCATTGAAAGCGGTGCCGATGATTTTATTACCAAACCCTTTGAGAAAGAGATTTTAGTGGCGCGCGTAGCCAATCTGTTGCGCAGCAGAAGCAATTTACACCAGCATTTTTATAACCAGATTACGCTTAAGGCGGATGATTATTCTGTTTCGCCAGATTTGAAGAAGTTTTTGGAAACCTGCATTGCCATAGTAGAAAGGCATTTAGACGATAAGGATTTTAACGTGAAACAGCTGGCAGATGAGCTGGATATGAGCCACTCTGCTTTGTACAAAAAAGTAAAGCTCATTTCGGGCAAATCTGTTAACGAATTTATCCGCTTTATCCGTTTGCGTAAAGTTGCACAGCTTTTTATTGATACCGATTGTAAGGTGAATGAAGGGGCTTATCAGGCTGGCTTTAATGATATCCGCTATTTTAGAGAACAATTTGCCAAAGTTTTCGGCATGAACCCTTCTGATTATATCAAAAACTATCGGAAGGTGGCGGGCACTTCCTACAAACTGGGCGATAAATTTAAGCAGGAGAAGGTTTAGGTGCCATCGAGGTGCATACTGGCCCATACTGGTCGTAGCGTCCTGCCACCGCTTTTCTATAATGTTTTTAATATTTGCCTAATCGGGATAAAGTATGCAATCGTACTTAGGAAATTTGGTGGTAGCGAGACACTACGACCAGCTGGTACAAAAATCCACAGACCCTATTTTATTTTAGCCTAACCATCTAGTAAAGTCTCCAAATCCGAATTTACCGCTCAATATTGCAAAACCTACCCCCCTTTAAATTTAAATCTTATGCACAATTTGCAGGCACAAATAAACCGTTGTGCTAAATTATGCGAAACAGGACTTCCGCATTTTTACTTTTAATTTGTATTGCCGCAAGCACCACTTTTGCTCAGCAACAAGCTATTGTGCCGGCGCAACCTTGGGCAGATACCGACGGCGTACCTATCAATGCCCACGGCGGCGGTGTTATTTTACAGAAAGGGAAGTATTATTGGTTTGGCGAAAAACGTGGAAGGTCCGCCTCTGAGGGTGTATCCGTTTATTCGTCCAAAGATTTGGTTAGCTGGAACAACGAAGGTTTGGCTTTGGCATTAAGAGACAACCCCAACAGCGACATTACCAAAGGTGCCATCATTGAACGTCCTAAGGTCATTTACAATCCCAAAACCAAAAAATACGTGATGTGGTTCCATCTGGAGTTAAAAGGCCAGGGCTATAAAGCAGCGCGTGCGGGCGTGGCCGTTAGTGATGCTATTACCGGTCCTTTCCAATTTATCGAAAGTTTTAGGCCAAACGACAATATGTCGCGCGATATGACTTTGTTTGTAGATGATGATGGCAGCGCTTACCACCTTTATTCATCCAACGAAAACTACGATTTACGCGTGGCGAAACTCACCGATGATTTTTTGCGCCCCACCACCCAAGATTCACTTCTGTTCAGTAAGCATCGTGAGGCGCCTGCAATTTTTAAGGTTGGCAAACAGTATTACCTTATTACTAGCGCTTGCACCGGCTGGGCGCCAAATAAAGCCAGCTTGCATAAAGCAAATTCCATATTTGGTCCTTGGGAATACGCAGGCGACCCGTTGCACGGCCCTCTGGCAGAAATTACTTACGGCGGTCAATCGACTTTTGTATTGCCAATAACCCAAAACAAGTTCGTTTTTATGGCAGATAAATGGAACCCGCAAGATTTAAAAAATAGCACTTACATCTGGTTGCCTTTACAGGTAAATGCTGAAGGTGAAGTTGCTGTGCATTGGAAAGAAAAATGGTCGCCGGCAGATCTGTAAATTTTGCATATTATTGGAAATGACTGCTATCAAAAAAGAAATATATTTCGCTTCAAAACTCGGCTTATTGCTTGGTTTGCTTTTTGCTTTTTCATTACCATCGCTGGCGCAAAATACTTGGGCTTATGGCAAAGAGAAAGTCGGGGCAACAGCTTTTAAAACACCGCTGAACCATCAAATAAGTCCGTTTACAGGAATGAGTCGCACGCATTGGAAAGAAGCCGGCGAATATCTGCTTTCGGGCGCGTTTTCTTATATCCGCCAGTTAGATGACCCAATGGAATTTCCAAAACAGCCCGGCAAAAGTTACCCTAAAGATGATTTGCCAAACGCCACCGAAAAACTGGAGGGCCTGTGCCGCACGCTTTTTATTGCCGTCCCTTTGCTCAAAGAAAACCCAGATTTAAAACTGCACAACATCGCGGTAGCCACTTATTATCGTCACCAAATTTCACATCTGCTTAATGCCAACAGCGATATTTATGTGCCACATCTGAAAAAAAATGGCGGACCCAGCCAAACCTTGGTAGAGTTTGGGGGTTTAGCGGTTTCTTTATTTGCCGCGCCAGAAATTTTATGGGATCCTTTGCCTCAAGCCACAAAAGATTCTTTGGCAGCCACCATGCTCAGCTACGGTAACGGTCCCACCATCGCCATGAACTGGCGTTTCTTCAACATTTTTATCCTCAGCTTTTTTCATAGCCGGGGCTACGCCATCCGCGAAGATTACCTGGATAAGTTGTTAAAAGAAACTTTAGCCGATTATCGCGGCCAGGGTTGGTATAACGATAGCCCTTATTACGATTATTACAGTATGTGGGCTTTTCAGATGTACGGGACGCTATGGTCGCAGTTTTACGGAAATAAATACAAACCCGCTATGGCTTCGGCTTTTGCCGAGAACTTAAATGCGTTAAGCGATAATTATCCCTTGCTATTTGGGCGTAATGGCGAGATGATCATGTGGGGGCGCAGCATAGCCTATCGTATGGCGGCCGCAGTGCCTTTTCCGATGATGGGTTTTTTGAATAGCCCCAATTTAAATTATGGCTGGATGCGACGGATAGCCTCGGGCACCATCTTACAATTTCTGCAAAACCCAGATTGGTTAAAAGATGAAGTGCCAACGCTAGGTTTTTATGGCGCTTTTGAACCGGGCATACAGCCTTACAGCTGTCGTGGTAGCGCTTTTTGGCTCGGAAAACTGTTTTTGGGATTGCTGGTGCCGGCAAATAATGCTTTTTGGACGGCTACCGAGAATGAAGGCGAGTGGGAAAAATTTAGTAGCAACAAGGCATATAACAAATATTTAGAAGGGTCAAACATCCTCATTACAGATTACCCGGCGATAGGCGCGGCGGAAGTTAGGGCTTGGTGTTACAGTAAAGACGTCGGCTATTATCAAGGTACCGAAAACTATAATCGCTTAGCTTACAACAGCGCTTTTCCTTGGCAGGCGGATGGAAAAAACGGCGAGGTGGCCATGAACTACGTTTTCAAAAACAACAATAAATGGGAAGCTCTGCGCATGTTTAAGTTTAACCGTTACCAAAACGGCGTCTATTACCGCAACGCGGTTTTAGCTTCGGATACCAGTGTAGCTATCAATCTGGCAGATATTACTTTACCTAACGGGATATTGCGGGTGGACCGCTACGCCGGAACTAAAACTATAGAAGCCCGTTTGGGGCATTATGCTTTGCCACAGCTGGATAAACCTATCGTGGAAAGTGTAAGAAAGGTGAAAGGCAAATTGGTAAAAATTATAGATAACGGAATTTACCAACTGGCTTTTGTGCCCATTGCAGGCTGGCAAAACAGCGAATTTGTTACCGCCGAAGGTTTACATCCGGTGAAAGATAAAAGTTGCACCATTAACGGCACAGCCGGTTTTTCCGGGACAAAAAAAGCAGTTTATGCAGTTGCCATGCTCTGGAAAAAATCTGGCGAACGATGGTCGGGTAAAGAATTATCGCCGGTTAAAGCTTTTAAGGTTTTGCCGGATGGCGATGTGGAGCTAACCGTAAATTCCGAGCGTAAAACCATTAGCTATCATCCCTAAAATACCTCAGAAAAATGATTAAATATTCTTTAAGCTGTTTGATGGTGTTATTTCTGAGCTTCAACGCACAGGCACAAAAAAATAAGAAAGAAGCCGATGGGCCTGCGCAACGGAAATACCTATTGCAGGCCATGCTTAAAATTGCCGACCCCGTGTTAGAGGCGCTAAGCAAAAACGAGCTAAAAAAGGCCATGTCGGTAGAAGCTGCGCCGGGAAAAGAAGCCGACCGTAGAACGGTAACTTATTTAGAGGCTTTCGGAAGGCTTTTGGGCGGTATGGCGCCTTGGTTAGAGCTAGGCGCAGATGACACCGAGGAAGGTCAAATTAGGCAGAAATATATTTTGTTGGCGCGCACCTGCATTAAAAACGCCACCGACCCTGCATCTCCCGATTTCATGAATTTTACAAAAGGTGGCCAGCCGGTGGTGGATGCGGCCTTTTTTGCGCACGCTTTACTCCGTGCGCCGCAACAGCTTTGGGAGCCTTTAGATGCAGCAACCAAAGCAAATGTGATAAATGCTTTAAAGTCGACCCGCGTAATTACGCCCTATTATAGCAACTGGTTGCTGTTTAGTGCCATGGTAGAAACCGCTATTTATAAATTTGACAGCGGAGCCGATTTTATGCGGATAGATTATGCGGTAAAATCGCACCAGAATTGGTATTTGGGCGACGGTACTTACGGCGATGGACCCGATTTTCATTGGGATTACTATAATAGCTTCGTTATCCAGCCCATGTTGTTAGACATTACGCGCATAGCCCTGAAAAATCCTAAGTTATACCAACAATTTCAATCGCGTGCCAGCCGTTATGCAGAAATTCAGGAACGCTTAATATCGCCGGAAGGCACTTATCCGCCTATCGGTCGTTCTTTAACCTACCGCTTTGGTGCTTTCCAGCTGCTGGCGCAGGTGGCTCTGCAAAAAAACTTGCCACAAAATATTTCTCCAGAGCAGGTGCGCTGTGCTTTGTACGCCGTAATTAAAAAGCAAATAGAAGCGCCCCACACTTTTGATGATGGAGGTTGGCTCACCATTGGCATGTACGGCCACCAGCCCGGTTTGGGCGAGGTTTACATCTCTACCGGAAGCCTTTACTTATGCGCACAGGCATTTTTGGTTTTGGGCTTGTCCGCTGATGACGCTTTTTGGACCAAACCAAACGCCGCCTGGACGCAAAAAAAATTATGGCAGGGCTTAGCTGTGCCTATTGATCATGCTTTACCTAATTAACTGATACACCTACATGAAGTTTACGAGTGTTTTTGCGCTTATTGCGCTAGTTCTTTTTTCCGGATGTGGCACCACGCGCAGCAAAACATCTGCAAATACCAAAGAGGATGTTTTGGGCATCATCAACAAGGTGAATACGCATTGGCAACAAAATAATGCGCCCCGAAACGCTTTTTGGGACGAAGCCGCTTACCAAACTGCCAACATGGAAGCCTATTTTGTTACAGGAAACCCCGAGTATAAAGCTTACGCAGAACGCTGGGCGCAAAAAAACAATTGGAAAGGCGCAACATCCAACAACAAGGCCGAGTGGAAATATTCATACGGCGAAAAGCCAGCTTATGTGCTTTTTGGCGATTGGCAGGTGTGTTTCCAAACCTATATCGATCTGTATAATTTAGATGAAGTTAAAGATTCGAAAAAAATAGCCCGCGCTTTAGAGGTAATGCAATACCAAATGAGCACGTCTAACAATGATTATTGGTGGTGGGCCGATGGTTTGTACATGGCCATGCCCGTAATGACCAAACTTTACAAACTGACCGGTGATAAGCATTACTTGGATAAAATGTACGAGTATTTTGTTTTTGCTGATGATTTGATGTTTGATAAAGAAGCGCACTTGTACTATCGAGATGGAAAATACATTTATCCCAAACATAAAACAGACCGTGGTTTTAAAGATTTTTGGGCCCGTGGAGATGGCTGGGTATTTGCCGGTTTAGCCAAAGTTTTGGCCGATTTGCCTAAAGACTATCAACACTACGATTTGTTTTTAACGCGCTTTAAACAAATGGCCAAAGCGCTTTCTGCTACCCAACAAGCTGAAGGTTATTGGACGCGTAGCATATTGGATCCTCAACAAGCGCCAGGGCCAGAAACCAGCGGAACCGCGTTTATTGCTTATGGCTACTTGTGGGGAATGAACAACGGCATACTAGATAAAGCAACTTACAAGCCGGTAAGCCAAAAAGCGTGGAAGTATTTAACAGAGGTAGCTTTACAGCCCGATGGTGATATAGGTTATGTACAGCCGATAGGCGAAAAAGCCATTCCCGGACAAGTTGTTGATCAAAATTCTACCTCCAATTTTGGCGTAGGAGCCTTTTTGCTGGCTGCTTGCGAGATGTACCGCTCTTTATAAAGCAGCACAAATTTAGGAGATTGGTTTTGATAATTAAAAGCGATTTGTATCTTCAAATTTAATTTAGTGTCATGCGTACACTTTATTTTGAGAGCGGTGCAAATCTGCTTGTTTAAAATTAAAACTTCTTACAACCAATGAAATCTAAAATCCTACGTATGGTGCTGGCGCTAATGGTATGCGCATGGCTAAATCCTGTTTTAGCCCAACAAAAAGCCGCGATACCTACAGAAAAAGACATGAGCGCCTATCTGATGGTTTACTTCAAAGATGATAGCCACAGCCTGTACTTTGCGCTTAGCAAGGATGGTTACACTTTTACAGATGTAAATAACGGAACGCCCATTATTGCCGGAGATACCATTGCCGAGCAAAAAGGCGTACGCGATCCTTATATCATGCGTGGACCCGACGGTTACTTTTATATGGCGATGACAGACTTGCACATTTTTGCCAAACAAAAAGGCTTGCGCGATACCGAGTGGGAGCGCGACGGAAAAGAGTTTGGTTGGGGCAACAACAAAAACCTGGTGCTGATGAAATCAAAGGATTTAATTCACTGGACACATTCTTTACTGCGCGTAGATAAAGCTTTCCCCGGCTGGCAACACATCGGCTGTGCTTGGGCGCCAGAATTAATTTATGATGAGCAAGCCGGCAAAATCATGGTGTATTTTACCATCCGTTTCCGCAACGGTAACACCCAGTTGTATTACGCTTACCTTAACAAGGATTTTAACGCATTAGAAACAGAACCTAAACTGCTGTTTCAGCACCCTAAAGCCAATATTCAATACTTAGATGCGGATATTACCAAAGTTGGCGATAAATTCCACATGTTTTACGTTTCGCAAGAGAATCCGGCAGGCATCAAACAAGCGGTTTCCAACTCCTTAACATCCGGTTACCTGTATGATGATAAATGGTACGATCCGGAACCGAAATCATGCGAAGCACCTAACGTTTGGAAACGCATTGGCCAAGATAAATGGGTTTTGATGTACGATATTTTTAGCATCCATCCGCATAACTTCGGCTTTAGCGAAACCACAGATTTTAAAAACTTCACCAATTTGGGCCGTTTTAACGAAGGCGTAATGAAAACCACCAATTTCAGTTCTCCAAAACATGGGGCGGTAATCCATCTCACCAAAAAAGAAGCGGAAAACGTGGCTAAAAACTGGAATTTAAAGATGAAATTTTAAATGCCCGCTATGCTCAAAAAAAACAATATCCTGTTGTTAATTGCGCTATGTGTAAATATTTCTGTCATCGCACAAAGCAAGTCGCGCTGGTTTTCAGAAAGCCGGCCCCTAGATTCTATCATCCTCAGCGACCCCTGCATCTTAGCTGATCAGCAAACGCGGACCTATTACATGACGGGCACAGGCGGCCAGCTTTGGAAGAGTAAAGATTTAAAACGCTGGGCGGGTCCGTATCAGGTAATCCAAACAGACAGCAGCTCGTGGATGGGCAAAAACCCGATGGTTTGGGCGGCAGAACTGCACCAGTATAAAGGCAAATATTATTACTTCGCCACCTTTACCAATAAAAACATCAAGATTGATAGCGTTAGGGGGAACGTAATTGAGCGCAGAGCCTGCCACGTTTTAGTAAGCGATAAAGCGGAAGGACCATACCTGCCTATGAAAGACAAAACCTACCTGCCCGCAAATATGCCAACTTTAGACGGCACTTTTTGGGTGGATGAAGACCAACAGCCCTATATGGTTTTTTGCCATGAGTGGCTGCAGAACTGGAACGGTACAGTAGAAAAAATTAGGCTAAAGCCCGATTTGAGCGGTACCCTTGGCAACGCCAAATTGCTTTTTAAAGCGAGTGATTCGCCTGGGAGCCGCGAGCGTACCAGCAAAGGCGACACTACTTTTAACAAAGTTACGGATGGGCCTTGGCTGTTTAAAACGCAAACTGGCAAGTTGGGCATGTTATGGACCAGTTGGATTTTTAACCTTTATACGCAAGGCGTGGCTTACTCGCAAAGTGGCACTTTAGACGGCCCTTGGGTACAGGAAAAAGAACCCATAACGCCGCCAAATTTTGGGCACGGAATGTTGTTCAAAACGTTTGACGGAAAACTTCTAATGTCTGTCCACAGCCATAAGAAAATTGACGGCCGTACCATCCGTATTCCGCATTTATTTGAGGTGGACGACTCGGGCGATAAGCTTGTATTTTTGAAACAGTACTTTAAGCCATAACTTTTATCCGCTCACTTAGCCTATATATTTTAACTGCACCATGAACATCCATAAATCGGTTTTAGCCCTAACAGTACTAAGTTTATTTTCGCTTACGCGGATAAATGCGCAACAAAAAACCGAACCTAAATACGAGGGTTACCTGTTTGCTTATTTTGAAGGTTCTGGCGATGGCTTTGCCCGCGAGCAACTTCGTTTTGGCGTAAGCGCCGATGCTAAAAACTGGTTTGCGTTAAATAACAACCAGCCCATCATCAAATCGTCCGAAATTTCGCAAACTGGCGGCATCCGCGATCCGCATATTTTACGCAGCCAGGACGGCAAACGCTTTTTAATTACCGCAACAGATATGTTTGTGGCAAAAAACGGGTGGGACAACAATCCGGGAATTGTGATGCTCAGCTCGCCAGATCTAATCAACTGGAAACACAGTATTATTGATTTAGAAAAGCAATATCCCAAAAACTTTTCGGGTTTAAAGTGGGTCTGGGCGCCGCAAACCATTTACGACCCGCAAGCTAAAAAGTACCTGGTATATTTTACGGTGCGCTACTATAAAAACGAAAAACTCGATTTTTATTCGGCGTATGCCAATAAAGATTTTACCGGCTTTGAAAAAGAACCTAAACTGATGTTTAGCGCTAAGTATGGTGCAATAGATGGCGATATTGTTTATAAAGACGGGCTTTACCATTTGTTTTTTAAAGGCAATACCAAAGATGAGAGCGGTAAAGAATTTAAAAATGGCATTCAGCAGGCGACCAGCAAGTCATTAAAAGGTCCTTGGAAAGAGGATTTTAAATATATGGATGCTTATGCAGGCACAAAAACAAACGTAGAAGGATCCAGCGTTTTTAAGCTGAACGATAGCGACGATTATATTTTAATGTACGATTTATACTCGAGCCAGCGCTACGAATTTCAGCGCAGTAAAGATCTGTTCAACTTTACAGAAAAGCCCGAATCATTCACCAAAAACTTTTCTCCGCGCCACGGCAGCGTCATCGGCATCACAAAAGAAGAAGCCCGGCGCCTGCAAGCAAAATGGGGCGGCGTGCCGGGCGAGTTGCTTTCGCCAAGTAAGCCCGGTGATCGCTACCGTTTCCAATCGGCGGGCAATCCCATCATTACCCACGAGTTTACTGCCGATCCGGCAGCTTTTGTTGAAGGCGATTCTTTGTGGTTGTACACCGGACACGATTTTGCGGGCAACCAAAAAGCTTATCGGATGAAAGATTGGTTAGTTTTTTCGAGCAAGGATCTAAAAACATGGACGCAGTACCCCGTGCCCTTAACAATAACAGATTTTGAATGGGCAAAAAGCGGCGATGCCTACGCCGGGCAGGTTATCAAACGCAACAACAAATATTATTGGTACATCAGCACCAATTGGAGCGGTATTGGCGTTGCCGTTGCCGATAGGCCAGAAGGACCTTTTAAAGACGCCTTGGGCAAGCCATTGCTCACCAACAAAGACTGTTTCGCATCTACCCACAGTTGGGCCTGTATTGATCCTAGCGTTTTTATTGATGATGACGGGCAGGCTTGGCTGTTTTGGGGCAACCGCGAGTGTTATTACGCCAAGCTAAAAGATAACATGATTGAAATTGACGGGGAGGTAAAGCAAATTAAGTTTCCAAACGAAGTCAATTTTACCGAAGCGCCTTGGGTTCATAAAAAAGACGGTACCTATTACCTTTCTTATGCTACCGGTTTTCCAGAAAAGATAGCTTATTCAACCGCAAAAAATATCGAAGGACCGTACCAGTATCAGGGCATTTTAAATGAAGTAGCCGGTAACAGTAATACCAACCATCAAGCTATCGTAGAATTAAACGGCCAGTCCTATTTTATTTACCATAATGGCGCGCTGCAAAATGGTGGCAGCGGTTATAGCCGTTCCGTTTGTATCGATAAGCTGGAATATCTGCCAAACGGTTTAATGAAGCGGGTACAAATGACTACCGAAGGGATAAATACGGCCAAGCCCTAAGCGCTTTTAGCGGTTTTTGAAACGCTATTCATGGTTTATTGATACGCTTTTCCTGTGTTCTCATGCGTTTAAACTGTACTTTTGAGGTTTCGGGGTTCCGATTATTTTACAACCAATAGAAAAATCAGATGTTCAAAAAATTGAGGTTTAAAACGTTTTTAAGCGTTTGCGTGTTAAGTTTTGTAACTGCTTTAAGCTTTGGGCAAACCGGCAGGGCAAAGTACAACTTTAACCCGGCTTGGAAGTTTGTTAAAGGGGATGTAGAAGGTGCGCAGGCGCTTAACTTTGATGACAGCAAATGGCAAGCTGTTACCCTTCCGAGTGCTTGGAACGAGGATTCGGCTTTTAAAGTTTTGATTAACAATTTGCCAACCGGTATTGCTTGGTATCGCAAACACTTTAAACTGCCAAAAGGTTCCGAAAACAAAAAAGTATTTATAGAGTTTGAAGGTTTACGCCAGGCCGGTGAAGTTTATTTAAATGGTGAATTTATCGGTCGCCATGAAGACGGAATTATGGCTTTCGGCTTTGATTTGAGCAATAAGCTGAACTACAAAGGCGATAACGTCATCGCCGTAAGGGTAGACAACTCTTGGGATTACCGCGAGAAAGCTACCAACAGCCGCTTTCAGTGGAGCGATAGAAACTTTAACGCCAACTACGGTGGCATCAACAAAAATGTTTGGCTGCACATCACCAATAAGCTATATCAAACTTTGCCTTTATATTCCGATTTACAGACTACCGGCGTGTATGTTTATGCCCAGGATTTTAACATTGATGCTAAAACAGCCACGGTGCATGTAGAAAGCGAAGTAAAAAATGAAACCGGCAAAGCCCAAACTTTTGGTTTTGAGGTAGAAGTGAAAGATGCAGACGGAAAAGTGGTGAAAACGTTTAAAGGCGAGAATCAAAACATCGCGGCGGGCGCAACAGCAACTGTAAAAGCATTGGCACCCATGCAAAATTTAAACTTCTGGAGCTGGGGCTACGGTTATTTATACACGGTAACCGCTAAATTAACCCAAAACGGCAAAGTTACAGATGAAGTGCCGGTAGTTACCGGATTCCGCAAAACCGCATTCAAAAACGGGATGGTTTATTTAAACGATAGGGTTTTGTTGATGAAAGGTTACGCCCAAAGGACCACCAATGAGTGGCCTGCGGTAGGGCAATCTGTACCGGCTTGGCTTAGCGATTACAGCAACCATTTAATGGTAGAAAGCAATGCTAACTTGGTGCGCTGGATGCACATTACGCCATGGAAGCAAGATGTAGAATCATGCGATAGGGTAGGTTTAATACAAGCCATGCCTGCCGGCGATTCTGAGGCCGATGTTACCGGTGTAAGATGGGAACAACGCGTTAAAGTGATGCGCGACGCTACAATTTACAACCGCAATGCGCCAAGCATTTTATTCTACGAAAGCGGTAACGAATCTATTTCCGAGGCACACATGGCAGAAATGAAGGCCATCCGCGATAAGTATGATCCACATGGCGGTCGTGCGGCTGGTTCGCGCGAGATGCTGGACAGCAAAGTTGCCGAGTACGGCGGCGAAATGTTATACATTAACAAAAGCGCTAACATCCCAATGTGGGCTACAGAATATTCCCGAGATGAAGGCTTGCGCAAATATTGGGACGAGTTCTCGCCCCCATACCATAAAGACGGCGACGGTCCATTGTACAAAAACGAATCTGCAGCGGTTTATAACCGCAACCAAGACAGTCACGCCATAGAAGATATTGTGAGGTGGTACGATTTCTGGCGCGAACGACCTGGGACAGGTAAAAGAGTGAGCGCTGGTGGCGTAAACATTATTTTTTCCGACTCTAACACGCACCACCGTGGTGCCGAAAACTACCGCCGCAGCGGCGAGGTGGATGCTATGCGTATCCCTAAAGATGGGTTTTATGCACACCAAGTAATGTGGGACGGTTGGGTAGATGTGGAGCATTTCCGTGCGCACATTATGGGCCACTGGAATTACAAGGCCGGTGTAGTAAAAAATATTTATGTGGTGGCTTCTGGCGAAAAAACAGAGCTTTTTATCAATGGAAAATCAAAAGGCTTTGGCGAGCGCAGCAGCGATTTCTTGTTCACTTTCAAAAACATTGCTTGGGAACCGGGCACTATTAAAGCCGTAACTTACAGCAAAGACGGAAAAGTTTTAGCCGAAGACGAAATTAAAACTGCCGGCGAACCTGTGGCTTTAAAACTAACGGCTATGACGCATCCAGACGGTGTAAAAGCAGATGGATCCGATTTAATTCTAGCGCAGGTAGAAGTGGTGGATAAAGACGGCAACAGATGCCCTACTGCCTTGAACATGATAAACTTTGACCTTAGTGGCGAGGCAACGTGGAGGGGCGGTATTGCGCAGGGCCCGGATAATTATATTTTATCTAAAAATCTACCGGTAGAAGGTGGCGTAAACCGTGTATTTATTCGCTCAAGCACAAACGCGGGTAACATCAAGCTATTTGCAAAATCAGAAGGATTACAGAGTGCCGAACTTAACTTCAAATCGGTGCCGGTAAAAGTAACGGACGGCTTGGCTACTGTTTTCCCTGCCGATGGTTTAAAAGGTAAACTGGAGCGCGGACCAACGCCTGCTGGCCCGTCTTACAAAAACATCAGAAAAACGCTGGAGATAGCTGATATAACGGCAGGATCAAACCAAAGCGAAGCTAGATTAAGCATAGATGATAACGAGCTGAGTGCTTGGGGTAATGACGGCAACTTAAATACCGCATGGATAAGCTATCAGTTCAAAGATGCCGCCCGTATTGATGGCGTGCAGTTGAAATTGAATAATTTTAGAACACGCACTTACCCTATTAAAATAAGTGTAGACGGCAATACGGTTTACGAAGGCGTAACCGCAAGAAGTTTAGGGTATATTGATATTCCTGTAAAATCTACCGTAGGCAAAAGCCTTAAAATAGAGCTGAAGGCCCTTAACTCTGGCAAAGACGACTCTAACATCCAAGAAGAAATGGGCGGCAAAAAGCTGGACGACGGTATAGGTGGAGATGATGCCAATAAAAAAGGTGTATTAAAGATTATTGAAGCAGAGGTTTACCAGAATTTGTAAACTGTAGTTTCAGTGTTGGCTGATAATCCCTCCAATGGTTTTGGAGGGATTTTTTAATGTTATGTTTCTTTAATTCTGTAAATTCAGCACACAAAACTTAAATAAAGTGTGACTTTGAAGTGTCCATTACTTTTTTTCTTAGTTCCATGGTTGTGGTTTAGCGTGGCTTTTGCACAGCAACCCAAACTTAAATTTGAACACATTACATCTGACGATGGTTTGCCTCAAAATACCGTGCATGGAATTGTCAAAGACAGATACGGATTTATGTGGTTTGGCACCTGGGGGGGGCTGTGCCGCTACGACGGATACAATTTTAGGGTTTATAAGCAAGATTCGGATAATCCAAAATCCATCAGCAGCAACCGGATTGACAATTTGTTGAAGGATGAAAAAGGCAATATTTGGATTTTAACCTTTGATTCAAAACATTTATGCCGCTACAATTATGAACAAGATAATTTTGATCGTATTACGTTAGAAGACGCTCCGCTAAGTATATCTAGCAAGATAAGTAGGCGTAAGCATTACGAAACTATAAATTACCAGTGGCAAAATACAAAGTGGCATTTTAATACACGTACAAACGAACTATTACAGACCGATTTACTCACTGGCGTTACCAAAAATTACAAGAGCAACCAAACTGATCCTTTGGCTTTGGCAGATGATTACGTGACGGACATGTATTTAGATAATACCGATATATTATGGTTAGGTACTTTTAGTAACGGTATTGAAAAAGCCAATCTGCGCGCTAAATCTTTCAATTATATTTACAGAGAGCCTTCTAAGCCAAATTCTATCGTGGATAATAATATCCGCGCTATTTGCGAAGATCAGGGCGGTAAAGTTTGGATTGGCACACGAGATAAAGGTATCTCGGTAATTTATGCAGACGAGGTACGTAATTATACTTTTGCTAACGGTTTGCCAGATAACCAAATACGTCGGATATTTTGTGACAACAAAGGCACGATATGGGTGGGGACTAAAACCGGAGTCGCGTTTTTTAACGAAAAAACAAATGCATTTACCGCTCTTCAGCAAATAAACACATCTGTATTTGGCATGGCACAGGCGCCAGACGGTAAAATTATTTTTGCCACCTGGCAAGGTGTTTACGCTTATGATAAAGTTACCAAACAGCTTGAACTAATTGGTGCAAGCAATGTTTTAAATAGCATACGCGTAAGAGTAGTTTTGTTTGATAAGCAACAACGCTTGTGGGTTGGTACAGAAGGAGGTGGAGCCAGCTTGCTGACATACAATCATGGCAAATTAAAGCTGTTAAGGCATTTTATCCATGAAAGCAAAAATAAAAATAGCATTAGCGAAAACCGGATAAACTCTATTTACGAAGACAGCACAGGGAAAATATGGATTGGCACCGGCAACGGTTTAGACTGTTATGACCCATCCGCAAAAACAATCAAATCTATCTCGGGCGAAAATGGTTTGGCAGATAAAACCATTGCCGGCATATTAGAAGATGATCAGGGCTTTTTGTGGGTGAGCCATAAAAAAGGGATATCGCGCATAAGGTTGAACAACGTGGCCATACACAATTTTACCAAGCAAGACGGTTTACAAGGCAATGAATTTTCTGACGGTGCCGCCTATAAAAGTAAGCTGAAGCCATTAATATACTTTGGGGGCAACAATGGCTACAATGCTTTTAATCCTAAACTAATTGTGGCAGACTCTTCCCTTCCCCAAACTGTTTTGGTTGATTTACGGATCCTTAATCACCAAATTAATGTACACGAAAAGTTTGACGACCGAATAATTTTAAAAAAGCCCCTTTACCTCAGCAAAAAAATTGAGCTTACTGCTGCCGATAAAAGTTTTGCAATAGAGTTTGCAGGTTTACATTTCAGCAATCCACAGGCGAACAAATACAAATATATGTTAGAAGGATTTGATAAAGATTGGATTAGCGCTGATGCAGATCGACGCATCGCTAGCTACTCGAACCTAAATCCTGGTACCTATGTATTTAAAGTTATTTCGGCAAATAACGACGGTATATGGAACACTAAGCCAGCCGTTTTGCAAATCGTGGTAAATCCACCATTTTACCTAAGTATTTGGGCTTATGTTGTTTATACAGCTGTGGCAATTGCAATATTTGCTTTGTATCATTTTTACAGTACCAAGTATAACCGCTTGCAAACCGAATTACGTTACGAGCAGTTGATGCACGAGAAAGAGAACGAGTTAAACTTAAACAAGCAACGTTTCTTCACCAATATATCTCATGAAATAAAAACACCGCTTTCGCTGATTTTAGCACCAATTGAAAATGTTTTCCGCCGTTATGCCAGTCATACAGAACTGTTGTCGCAAATGGAGCTTATCAAAACCAATGCTACAAGTTTGTTAAAACTGGTAAACCAGCTGTTGGATTTTGAGAGATTAAATTCTGGACACGCATCTGTAAATTTAAAATTCGGCTGTGTTACAGATTTCTTAAAAAATCGGACAAACGCATTTAAAACATTGGTAGAAGAGAAGAATATCTGCCTAACTTTTACTGCAACCGAAACAATTAATTGCCTCTTTGATGATGACAAGCTCGAGAAAATATTCAACAACCTCTTATCTAATGCTGTTAAGTTTACCGATAAAAACGGAGAGATAAGCGTAAACATAATTTCTGCCGACGGGGATTTTAAAATAGAGGTAAAAAATACAGGTGCAATTATACCAGCTGCAAAGCTTGAACATGTTTTTGAGCCGTTTTATCAGGCCGGGGATCAAGCAAGTGGTGGCACCGGAATAGGTTTGGCCTATTGCAAAACGCTGGTTGAAGCTTTAGGGGGGCGTATTTGGGTGCAAAGCAAAAGTATAGAAGGAACGTACGGCAATACCATATTTACCGTGTTGTTGCCCCAAACACAGCGTGATGCTAGTGCTTTAAAAGAGGAGGAACCGTTATCGGATGTGTTTGAACCAGAGGTTTTAGAGGATCTAGAGGTTCAAAATTTACCGAACCCTCTGGTTGACGCTAAAATATTTATAAACGGCCGGTTGCCCATTGTTTTGATTGTTGAAGATAACCCCGAATTGCGCCAGTACCTCTGCGAGCATTTTAAATCTTTTTACAGAGTACTATCTGCCGAGAACGGTTTAGAAGGGCTTGAGGCAGCAAAGAAAGATATTCCGGATTTGGTGATTTCTGATGTGATGATGCCGGAAATGGACGGTACAGACTTTTGCGCGGCGCTCAAATCAGACCAAAAAACAGCGCATATCCCGCTTATATTGTTAACCGCTAAATCGCTAAAGGCAGATTTGTTACTGGGATTAGAAATGGGCGCAGATGATTATCTTACCAAACCTTTTGAATTGAGTGTGTTAGAGGCTAAAGTGAGAAATCTGCTTCTCTCGAGAGAAAAACTTAAAAATACCTACCGTAAAAAAATAGAACTAAAGGTTGACGCAAGCCTACCTCAATCAGCAGATGATAAACTGATTGCTAAAGTGATGGAATTTATCGATGCTAATTTAGACAATACCGACCTCTACGTAGATGAAATTTGCAAAAATATAGGCATCAGCCGGTCCCAATTGTACCGAAAAATTAAATCTTTTACCGGTTTAAGCATAGCCGAGGTAATTAAAGAGATGCGTTTGAAAAAAGCAAAAATTTTGCTGGTGGAAAATAAATTTAATGTTAACGAAGTGGCATACATGGTGGGTTTTTCCGACGCGGACTATTTCAGGAAGTGTTTTAAAGCCGAGTTTGGACTGTCTCCTTCAGAATTTGCCAAGCAAAGCTAAAATGAAACCATTTACACGTTCCTATTTGAACCAAATTTCATGTTGTTTTGGTTTAAATATTATGATTCTTTAGGTTTTGCCAGCGTATTTTGTGTTGGTTTTCTTCTACAATAGTTACAAAATATCATGTGTAAATCTGTTTACTGTATAATCTTTTTTTTTCTAGTTTCGGCAAATTCGGTTTTCGCGCAATTATCCGGCGGTGATAAAAATTTACATCTTTATCTTTTGATTGGCCAGTCTAATATGGCTGGAAGAGGTGTGGTTGATGCCGAAAGCAAAGAAGTAAATCCTCGGATTTTAATGCTGGATTCATTGGGCCAATGGGTGCCGGCGACAGACCCCATGCATTTTGATAATTTAAAGTTAGTTGGCGTTGGACCTGGAATTGCTTTTGCAAAGGAAATGTTAGCAAATAATTCAAATATAAAAATTGGTTTGATCCCCTGTGCTTGGGGAGGTTCTCCAATTAAAGTATGGAGGCCGGGTGCAAAATATTTTAAAGCACGCCCTTATGATGATGCCATAACTAGAACCAAGCTGGCAATGTCGCAAGGTGTATTGAAGGGGATATTATGGCATCAAGGTGAATCAGACAATGATTCGTTGAAGTCTTCACGATATATGGCAAGTATTGAGCAATTGATTCAACATTTGAGAGAGGATTTAGAAATGCCAAAAATACCTTTTATCGCCGGTGAAATCGGATATTTCAATAAACGTGATTTTATCAATCCCGTAATTAATCAGTTGCCAAATAAAGTAAACCAAACTGCGGTTGTTTCTGCCGTCGGCTTAACGGATAAAGGAGATAGGTTACATTTCGATACACCATCAGCCCGTGAACTGGGTAAGCGATATGCCATTGCCATGAACCAGCTCCAGAAAATACAGAGATAACAATTCTTATGAAAAAACTATTATTCCTACTATCAGTAACAGTTTGTTGTTGGTTGAAAACCAGCGCACAAACAAAAGTTGGCCCGCCTTTAGTCGTACTCACTTTTGATGATGCCGAAGTGAGTCATTATCAAATTGTAGCGCCAATACTTAAAAAATTTGGCTTTCCGGCTACGTTTATGGTTTGCGAGATGCCTTGGAAAACGCCGGCAGATTCAGTTTTGTATATGAATTGGAAGCAGATTGCCAGTTTATATAAGATGGGTTTTGAAATCGGGAACCATACCGGGCATCACAAGAATATGACAAAATTGGATAGAGCAGGGATGATTGCGGAAGTGTCCTATATCGAACAAAAATGTAAGGAAAATGGCATCCCAAAACCTATTTCTTTCGCTTACCCGGGTAATCGTTCCGATTCCCTTTCTCAGGTGGTACTTAAAGAAATGGGTTATAAATACATTAGGGCAGGGAATAGCCAATATCTAAATCTGGCCGAGCCTACTTATGTGCTACCTAGCTTTACGATGGCATCTACAGAGAAACTAAAAATCCGTAGCCTAAACGCTTTAAAAAACCTAAAAGACGGTGAGGCACTAATTTTTACCATTCACGGTGTTCCGGATATTGCACATCCTGATTATACTACTGATCCCGAGTTTTTAGAAGAACTTCTGCAATATATTAAATCGCATGACTATCAAGTAATAGCCATGAAAGATTTGGATAAGTATTTATAACAAAATGAAATTGATAAAAGACATAGCTTATCGGGTATTTTTGCAAGCTACTTTGAGAGATGATTAAAACAACATAGTGCTTAGCGCACAATCTAAAGAATCGGAATCGGTTAAACTGATTTTGAAATTGAACCAATAATTTATTTTTAAAATGTATTGTATGATGTATCTAAGAAAATTAGCAGTATTTTCTTTGACTCTTTTTATAGGATTGCTTAATGTACAGGCTCAAACTATCAAACCACCTATTATGGGATGGAGTAGTTGGAATCACTATCATATTAATATCGATGAAAGCATCATAAAAGGACAGGCTGATGCTATGGTTTCTTCGGGAATGGCTGCAGCCGGTTATCAGTTTATCAATATTGACGATGGATTTTTCGGAGGAAGGGATTCCATCACCGGCAAGCTCTATTGTCATCCTGTAAAATTCCCCTCAGGAATGCGAATGTTGTCTGATTATATTCGTTCTAAAGGTTTGACTCCTGGAATTTATTCAGATGCAGGAGCCAATACCTGTGGTTCTAAATATGATAAAGATCCACACGGATTTGGTGTGGGAATGTATAAGCATATTAAAGAAGATGCCGCAACTTTTTTTGTTGATTGGAATTTTGACTTCATAAAAATAGACTGGTGCGGCGGAAAATGGCTCAATTTAAATGAGCAAACTGAATATACTTCAATCATAAATGGAATTAGAGCGGTAAAACCCGAAGCCCGTATCAACGTTTGTCGTTGGGAATATCCTGGAAAATGGGTTGAAAAAATAGCCGATTCCTG
This sequence comes from Pelobium manganitolerans, assembly GCF_003609575.1. Lineage (GTDB taxonomy): Bacteria > Bacteroidota > Bacteroidia > Sphingobacteriales > Sphingobacteriaceae > Pseudopedobacter > Pseudopedobacter manganitolerans. The sequence goes on from NZ_MBTA01000012.1 coordinate 197,687, forward strand.
GCGGATTTCCGGTGACATTCGAGAAAATTTTGGTTCTATCAAAAAGATTATTGATTTAGCCGCTGATACTTATAAATACAGTTCGCCCGGACATTACAATGATTTGGATATGTTGCAAGTGGGCAGGGGAATGAGTTACGATGAAGATAAAACCCATTTTACGATGTGGTGTTTTATGAATTCGCCATTATTAGCAGGAAATGATTTGACAAAGATGTCGAAACAAACTATTGAAATTCTTACCAACAAAGAAGTGATTGCTTTAAATCAGGATGAAGGTTTTTATCAGGGAAGACGCTTGAAAGTGGATGAAAAAAGCGGTTTAGAAATTTGGGAGAAAAAGTTAGGTAAAGACTTAAAAGGACAGGCTATTGTATTGTATAATCCAACCGGAAAAGAAATCAACTATACTTTGGAGGCAAATGAAATAGGGCTAAACAAAAATGTAGTTCTAAGAGATTTATGGGCTCATAAAGATTTAGGGAAATTGAATCAAAATGGCAATTTTACGATTCCTAAACATGGGGTTGTTTGTTTGAAAGTGATTGATTAACAAAGAATAGTATAAAGGAATATTAAGTCAGAACACACAAACGGCTTATTTGTATGCCTTAAAACTCAAATTGTTTAATTCTGAAGAAGCAACTAAAACAGCAATAAATCATTTAATTGAATTAATGAGAAATAATGGAAATAAATTGTCTACCGGTTTTTTAGGAACAGCTATTTTAAATCAGACTTTGAGTGAAATAGGCGAGAGTGATATGGCTTATAATTTGGTTTTACAACGTGATAACCCTTCCTGGTTGTACAGTATTGACCAAGGCGCTACCACCATTTGGGAACGTTGGAATTCTTATACTTTAAAGGATGGTTTTGGTGATGCCAGCATGAATTCCTTTAATCACTATGCTTATGGCGCCGTGGTAGAATGGATGTATGCTTATATGGCAGGAATAAGAAGTGAAGATGCCGGTTTTAGAAAAATTATCATCGAACCACAACTGGATTTAAGAAAAAATTTACCCGAGGGGCAGGAACGTATTACTGAGGTAAAAGCGCAATATGCATCTGTCAATGGAATGATTAAAAGTCATTGGAAAGTTGATGGAGAAAAAGTAACGTATCATATCAATATTCCGGCAAATACTAAGGCAAAATTTATAGTTCCTGTGGCTATGAAAGGTTTTCCTAAAGCAGAAAATAGTATAAAATCAATTTCGCAAAAATTAGATAAAACAATTGTAGAGTTGGACTCCGGGGAATATAATTTTAAATTAAAAATAAACCAAAAATAGAATGGTCAAAAAAATCTTATCCTTTTATTTTTTAGGCATGAGTTTACTTTTTGCCCAGCAACCAAGAGAAAGCAAACTGTTCAATTTTGACTGGAAATTTATTCAGGAAGACAATGAAGAATTTGCCAAAGCCAATTATAATGATGCCAATTGGCAATCGTTGAATATACCGCATGACATGCAAATTAATATGCCTTGGGACAAAAATGCCAAAGCCGGTCGTGGATTTAAGCTCAATACTGTTGGCTGGTACCGCAAAACATTTAAGGCACAGGCCGACTGGAAAGGAAAACAGGTACTATTGGATTTTGACGGAATAGCCATTCATGGTGATGTCTGGGTAAATGGTAAAAAAGTTGGTGAAGCCGATTATGGTTATCTGGGTTTTGAATCAGACATTAGCGAACTTTTAAACTATGAAGACAATAATGTAGTGGCAGTTCGAGCCGATTGCAATACTTCAGGTTCGCGTTGGTACACCGGCGCTGGTTTGTATCGCGATGTGCATTTAGTAGTTCGTAATAAAATTAGCGTAGCCCGTCACGGATTGTTCATTAGTACTCCCGAGATTACAGCTCAAAATGCTAAAGTAGCCGTACAGGTAGAAATACAGGGTTTTCATACCGAGGAAGATTTGACTATAAAAACCGAAATTTTTGCACCAAATGGTGAAAAAGTAGGTGGCTCTGAAATGCTGGCTTTCAAAAGAACCCGTAAGCAAACTCAGGAAAATCAATTGCCGTTAATTAATATCAGTAAGCCGGAATTATGGTCTTGTGAAAACCCAAATTTATACAGAGCTGAAGTGAGTTTGGTTTTAAACGGCAAAATAGTCGATAAAGTAAGCGATCGTTTTGGAATTAGAACTTTGGAATTTTCACCTGAGTTTGGTTTTAAATTAAATGGTAAAAAAGTTTTTCTGAAAGGAAATAATACACACCACGATTTAGGAGCCTTGGGAGCAGCAGCTTTTGAAACCGCTATGGCGCGTCAGTTTGATGTTATGAAACAGTTTGGTTTCAACTGTATTCGTGCAGCCCATAATCCTTATTCGGAAGCTTTTTATGATTTAGCCGATGAAAAAGGAATTTTGATTGTTGACGAATTATATGATAAATGGAGCAATAAAGATTATTGGATTGGTCGTTATCCATGGACCGATTCATGGTACAAACACATTACCGAATGGATTAAACGCGACCGTAACCACCCTTCTGTAATTCTTTGGAGTTATGGTAACGAATTCCAGATGCGTGAAGATTTAGCTGGTTTCCCTACGAGTGATTGGGGAGTTACTTCTTATAAAATTTTAGACATTTTAGCCAAACGTTATGACCCAACCCGTAAATCAACTGTAGGTTTATATCCATCAAGAGCCAATGCACTAAAGAGACGTGATAAAGGTTTTGACGATGTAGAAAACATTGTACCACCAGAACTGGCTTCTGCGACAGAAATTACCAGTTTTAATTATCAGAGTCATAATTACAATCAGTATTTAAAACACAAACCGAACATGATTGTATTTCAAAGCGAAGCCACTACGAATGATTTGTTAAAGCCTTATTTTGATATGAATTATGATAAGATGGTTGGTTTAGCGTATTGGGGAGCAATAGAATATTGGGGAGAATCCAATGGCTGGCCTAAAAAAGGATGGAATTATTCTTTCTTTGATCACACATTGAATCCTTTACCCGAAGCTTATTTAATTAAAAGTGTTTTTTCTGAGACACCTTTGGTACAAATAGCAGTTTTAGAAGAAAATCAGGGCGAACAGGAAATTTGGAACGATATTGCCGTTGGTAAAAAAGTGACTTCGGCACACTGGAATCGTGAACCAGGAAAAGCCTACAATATATTTACTTATACCAATGCAGAGGAGGTAGAATTGTTGGTCAACGGAAAAAGTATTGGAATCCAAAAAAATCCAACCGATGTAAAATCAAAAAATATTATCGCCTGGAAAGCCGTGCCTTACGAAGCCGGAAAAATAGAAGCTGTGGCTCGTAATAAAGGAAAGGAAGTTGCCCGTCAAGTCATAGAAACTACCGGAAAAGCTGTGGCTTTGCAACTGGAAGTTGAAAACAATGGCGATTGGAAAGCTGATGGTATGGATCTGCAATATGTAAAGGTTTATGCGGTAGATGCAAAAGGACTTAAAGTGCCAACAACAACTGGAGAGGTTACTTTTAAAATAGAAGGAGCAGCAACTTTATTAGCTGTTGATAATGGCGATCATTACAGTAATGAATTGTTTAATATCAACAAAAGACAGTTGCATAATGGTTTTGCACAGGCTATACTAAGATCTAAACAGGGTACCGGAAAAGTGAAGCTAAAGGTTAATGTGGAAGGCTTAAAATCAAAACAAATTAATTTAGGTACAAAATAGTTTTTACGTTATAGGTTATGTACATATGCTTTTTTTATTTTTAAAGCTTGGTATTTTAGGGACAATACCAGAAACACATAATGAAAGCAGTAAACATTAAGGAGCTAAAAATCCTATTGCATGGAGGTACAATCCTCGTTTCAGAAAGTCGTTTAGTAAAGAACTAAGAACGTCTAATTCAAGGTTAAAGATACGACGGCATTATTGAGAGTTATTCGTCTCGTTTTTTGAACCAAATTTAATGGGTTTTTGGGTTGATTTTACGTGTCAACTCTTTTTAGAACAGGTAGTTTTGCTATTCCCAAAAACCAATTATCAACATTATGGTCAAAAACTGCCTGCTATTACTTTTGTTAGCTCTCACTTCTTTATCCGCAACTTATGCACAGCGAAGGATGGAAAATTTAGGGCGAGGTGTTGTAGCAAGCCGTACCGCAAACAATCAGGCCTTAGTAAGCTGGCGCCTGCTCGGTACCGAGCCACAAGACATCGCATTTAACCTTTATCGCTCAGAAAACGGCGCTGCCGCACAAAAATTAAATCCGCAACCCTTAACCGCCGGAACAAATTTCGTAGATAACACCTTAAAAACTACGGTTTCCAACAGCTACTTTATAAGGACAGTTCGCAACGGTGTTGAAGGTACGGCAAGTTTATCTTATACCTTACTGGCAAACACGCCAGTACAACCATACTATTCGGTGCCAATTATAGAAACTCCGGGTTATTACGTATTACATGTAAACGTCGGCGATTTAGACGGCGATGGCGAATACGATTTTGTGTTAGACAAACAACCTACGGTAGATGGCTTTGGGCCGCAACTTGTTGAGGCGTACAAGCGTGACGGTACGTTTTTATGGCAGATAAACCTTGGTCCTAACAGCTTAAATCGCGACAATATTTTGCCGGGTTCGTCAGCAATAAATATTGGCCACGCAGATAATATTACGGTTTACGATATCAATAATGACGGTAAGGCTGAAGTAATCCTGAGGACATCAAATGGTGTAACCTTTGCAGACGGCAAGAAAATCGTAAATCCAAATAATGATGTGCAATACATGACGGTAATTAATGGGTTAACAGGTACCGAAATCAGCAGTAGCTTATTTAACAACCCATACATATCACGCGGCCCAATGACAAGCCATTTGGGGATAGCATACCTAGATGGTATTAACCCCAGTGTAGTATGGGAGGCAAAAAACAGAAAAGCCGACGGAAGTTTTAACGAGCTTACTACCGCTTGGGACTGGAAAAATAATACACTTGAGCAAAAGTGGCAATATTATATGCCGGATACGGGCGCACAAAAATCTGGACATCAGATACGTTGTGCAGATTTAGATGAGGATGGAAAAGATGAGATAGTACCATTTGGTTACGCTATAGATGATGATGGAAAGCAATTTTTTGATCTTTCATTACAGGATATCTATCATGGTGATAGGTTTTTTATTTCTGATATGGATCCACATAGGCCAGGAAAAGAACTCTACGGAATCCAGCAAGGTTATAGTAAATCAGGTATGATGTGGCATTACATTGATGCCAGAACGGGCGAAGTTCTGCTAGCTCAGTATGATCCTGCAAACAGAGATTTAGGCCGGGGCTATGCAGGTGATCTGGATCCTCGTTATGATGGCTATGAATTTCACACTTTCGTGGACGGTTTATATAACGTGTCAGGAGCTAAGGTTTCAAATGCTATCCCTGGTTCTTATCCCAATCTGCGCATTTGGTGGGATGGAGACTTGTTAAGTGAAAACCTTGACGGCCAAAGATTGTCTAAATGGAATCATAAAACTGAAGCGGAAGAACGTCTTTATACAGTTTCGGGCGTGTTACTTGCTCCTAGGTCTGTTCCAGCTTATTATGGTGATATTATTGGCGATTGGCGTGAGGAAATGATTTTTGCCAGTTCGGACAATAAGAGCCTAAGGATTTATACAACCCCGCATCCGTCAGACTATAGACTTTATACCCTGCCACACAATCCGCAGTACCGTAACGACATGACAGCTAAAGGTTATAATCAGTCTTACATGGTTGATTATTACTTGGGGCACAACATGGAGCAACCACCTTTGCCGGCTATCCAAAAAGCAGACAAATATTGGGACGGGAAAACAAGCAACAGCTGGACGCCAACGGGTAACACCTGGATTAACGATACCAACCAAAGTGATAGCTACACCAATGGCGATGTGGTGATGTTTGACATAAGGGGAAACAGCGCCTCTGAAATAAATATATCTTCTGATTATGCACCTTCTAAAGTTTGGGTGGTTAACCCAGAAGGAAAAGATTATACGTTTGGAGGCTCGGGTAAATTAATCGGCGATATGGAGCTGGTTAAAATGTTGCGAGGTAACTTAACCCTGAATGGCAACCACGATTATACTGGTAACTCTGTGGTTGAAGAAGGAACGTTTACTGTTAATGGCATGTTGCAAAGCAAGGTTTGGCTAAAAACTAGAGGCAATGTAGCGGGTGTAGGGACTTTAAAAGGTGGGTTGCTACTACAAAAAGGGCAAAACGTTGAAGATGCCGGAATCAGGCCGGGTAATGGCTCGCTTCCAGGTACTTTGTCCATTATTGGCGATGTAGAGCTTCAGGGAGGTAACAATCTTGAGTTTGATATTGCACCAACTAAAGCTGGAATAAATGATTCTTTGAAAATTTCGGGCAATTTAAAAGCTTTAGGTTCTAACAATATCATTGTAAAATTCGAAAACAGCCAGCCCATTGCCGGGAGCTATACTTTGGTGCAGGTTGCTGGGAATATCACCGCAGATCTTTCAAATTTCGTGCTTAAAGGTTTAGACGCCTCACCGGCGAAGTTGGTTTTAGATGGTAAGCTTTTAAAACTGGTAATAGCGCCTCAAAGAGCTCCTGCTACGGTAAACTGGGTAGGATCTGTAAATGGTGCATGGGATTTTGAAACCGAAAACTTCAAATTATCAAATGCTAATACCGCATTTGTAGGTAAAGATTCTGTGGTATTTAATGGAGACGCCACTACTAAACAGTTAACGCTTAACAAAGCCGCGCTGACCTCCGGCTTAAACTTCCAGAGTGGGGAATATCAAATCCAAGGTGATGGCGCAATTGCAGGCGAGGGCGGTTTGTTAATAGGCAACAATGTTAAGCTGAATCTTGGATTAAGCCAGAACACCTATACCGGCGCAACCATTGTTGACGGCGCCGAGCTGAAGTTAGAAACCATGGGTATGGCAGGCAAGCCTTCATCATTGGGCTCAGCAAGCATTGATGCCTCTAATATCAGATTCAATAATGCTTCTATTACCGTAAACCAGCGTAGCGTAACAAACAGGGGCTTCAGTTTAAGTGGAACAAACAAGATTATAATACCTGCTAATCAGTATTTAAATATTACCACAGGTGATATAAAAGGCAACGGACAGCTGATCAAAGAGGGTGAAGGAGGACTATATATTCTTGGTAAAAAATCGTTCACCGGCACTACCCTCATCAAAAGCGGACAAGTAAACCTTCGAAGGAAAGAAGGAAATGAGATGGGTTTAGGTGGGGGAACCGTCACATTAGAAGGCGGTGCTTTGAATTTAGAAGACATAAGGGATTACGCTCAGATTAAGTGGAATATAATTGTACCTGAAGGAAAAAGCGCGTCACTGTCAGCAGATGGCAGAAGTACTATGTCTGGCACTTTAACCGGAGCAGGCACTTTGAGTATACAACTGCCTTATGTTCGTACAGATTTTGCAGGCGATTGGTCAGCGTTTAAAGGAACTTTGAATCTGTCCGGGTCTGATTTTAGAATTGGTAATAAGTACGGATACGGTAATAGCGAGATAAACTTAAAGAGCGGGAATATTTACACCATATCGGGCGCAGCCTCAAATATAGCAATTGGAGCATTATCTGGCGATGTCGGTGGCGCAGTGTACGGCGCTTCATATACCGTTGGTGCCAAAAACACCGATGCGGTTTTCTCTGGTAGCATCAGCGGAACAGGTTCTGTAACCAAGGTGGGTACCGGAACGTGGACGGTAAACGGAAGCAACACTTTCACGGGAGCTGTACAGGTGAATGCCGGTAGGTTACTAGTTAACGGGGCTACGGGTAAGGCGCGGGCAATCGGTTCTGGGGCGGTAAACGTAGCAAATGGTGCCCGCATTGGCGGTACCGGTACAATCAAAGGAGCTTTAACTATTGCTGACGGTGGAATTTTAGAGCTAGGTAGCGACGGTATCGGCACGCTCACAGACAGCTCATCTGTAACACTTGCCACAGGAGCGATAACCGAAGTAGAGATTAATAAGCCGGGATTTAAAAACGATAAATTGAAGGTTCTAGGAAATTTGGCTTACGGTGGTATATTAAAAGTTGCTAACGCTGCCAACAATACGTTCGCAGACGGTGATTCTTTTAAAATTTTCGAGGCTAATTCTTTTTCCGGAGACTTTGATTCGATACAACCAGAGAGCCCAGGCGCAGGGTTAAAGTGGGTGTTTTCTGCAAGCACAGGAGTGTTAAGTGTAGAAGGTGGTGCGCCTATTGTTTTGCCGGATAAGAACTTCACTGTCTTTACTACAGACGAAACCTGTAATATCAGCAACAACGGTAAAATAACTATTAGCGCAAAAGCCAATTTTACATATCAAGCATCATTAGCTACTAAAAATTACAGCTTTTCCAATGCGTCGCCTTTGGTGATAGAAAATTTGGTTGCAGGAAACTATACACTTATAATTACCATTCCAGGGCAGGATAAATTTGAACAGCAATATCAGTTGACCATCAATGAACCCAAACCCTTGTCCGTATTTGCAATGGTAGATAAGAAATCGAAAACTTTAGCTTTATCTATGGCCGGAGGCGCAAAATATCAGGTGGTTTTAAATGGGAAAGTTCTTGAAACTGCCGACAGCACGTTGACCTTAAATTTGGCAGATGGAAACAATAAACTATCTGTAACCACTGATAAGGATTGCCAAGGCATTTTTGAACAAACTGTTTTTGTCTCAGAAACGATTAAAGTGAGCCCAAACCCGGTAAAAGATAGGTTAACCATAGATGTGAGTGCCCACAAAGTTGGTGTAGCATCCATTAAATTATTTGACATCAGCGGTCGGACAGTTTTTGAGAGCAAGCAAGATTTTAATGCCGGAGTTGCTACAATTAACGTGGAGGCTTTGCCTGCAGGCCTATACAACTTACAGCTGAGCAGTGCAGAAATTAATACAAATGTTAAAATAGTTAAGCAATAAACGCCAAATAAAAGGCTTGTTTAAGCTTAACCAAGCCTTTGTTATAACTGAAAGCATTGTTTTAAAACGATAAACAACAAGAAATGAGAAGAATATTTTATATAATAATTGCCATAACCACTTTAACTGCCTGTAAAAAAACAAAAAAACAGATTGTTGAAGATAAAAAGCCTACGTCTGCAGCACTAGTTACACCGGCTAGCAACAGCGTTTGTTTTAGTGGCCAGGTGGTATCTTCTACAACAACCTCTGTCACCTTTAATTGGCAGGCGGCTAACAACACCGATAGTTACGAATTGGTATTAACTAATTTATTCTCTAAAGCCGTCACACGTAAAGCCACTACAGAAAACAAGTTGATCTTAGAACTGGATAGGCAAACACCGTACGCATGGTACGTAATCTCAAAATCAAATACCAGTTCCGAAACACCACAAAGCGATACCTGGAAATTTTACACCGCAGGCGAAGGTCAGGTTTCTTACGCTCCTTTTGCTGCCGGACAACTTTCACCAAGCATGGACCAAACAGTAAGCGCTTCGGGCGGTAAAGTAACCTTAACCTGGGTAGGCGAAGATGTAGATGGCGATATTAGCGGTTACGATATTTATTTAGGAAATAACAGAAATGCTTTGGCGCCGATTAAGGAGAACCACAATGCCACAAGCTTAGAAGTGGTTTTGGCCAGTGGGCAAACCTATTATTGGAAAGTGATTACGAAAGACCAAAAATCAAATACCAGCACAACGGCTATATATCAATTTAAAACGCAATAAATATAGTTTACTAACCAATTTTAACACTTAATTAAACAATTATGAAAAAACAATTACTTGGTTTAGTGGCTCTGCTGTGCGCAATATTGCCACTTTATGCCCAAACTACTTATTATTGGGTAACGGATGCCAGTGGTGACCAAGATTGGAGTGTGTCCTCTAATTGGAATACTGCGATGGACGGTAGCGGAACGGGCAGAACTGCACCGGCCACCAATGACATGTTAATTTTTGATGCTACCAGCTTTACCAATAAAACTATTTCTTTGATAAACATGCCCGAGCAAAGCATCGGCTCTTTACATCTAAAAGGAGGCGTAACCATGATTATCAAAGCAGTTGATGCATGGCCTGCCGCATCAAATGGTACCTTAATTTCAACGGCTTACGGCGGTAGTACCTATAAGGTAGTGGGTAGCGGAGCAGATTTTACCGGTCTTAAAGCTGGTGATGTATTAACCACTAGAGGCTCGTGGGCTAATGAGATACCTTACGGGGTTGTTTTGGCTGTAAAAGATGCTACCAACATGACTATATCAAAAGAATTGGGAGCTACGTTTGAAAACGCAACCGCATTTTACAAGGTAAAAACTTTGTATACCGATGACTTGCAAATTGAAGCGGGCTCTACATTACAGTTAGCTTATAATTCTAGCGCAGGCGGTTTTATCTCTTACGTGGTAAGTACAAAAGGCGGAACTGTAAATGGCACAGTTAATTTTGCAAGCAGAGGCGGAGGCTGTAAATTGATATGTACTACCAGAAACGATTTGAATGCTACCGCAGGTCTTAGATTTAAGAATGGATCTTTATGTTATATAAATACAAGTACATCTTCTAAAAGCAATTTTAACTTAGGTGCAACATTAGGTACTTACTCAGGCACAGATTTCATTATTGAAAACGGTACCGGAATTAATAACCAAACTCCCGGATTCCAAGGTGCTGCCGGGATAGTTTTTGAGGCAGGAAGTACATTTAAAATGGGGGCTGGAGGAAATTATACACCATTTGGGTCCTCTATATATGCTACTGCGCCATTGGTTTTTACTCCTGCGGTATCGTTCCTATCGGGCAGTAATTATATTCATGGCGGAGGCTTCTCTTCAACCCGGCCATATATGTATGTTGGAGACAAGGCATTTTATCCAAATCTAGAGATTAGTGCTGGCGCCCCAGATAACATGAGCCTTGGCCGTGTCGAAAATTTACTGATAAGTGGTACAACAGCAGAAGTTACAGCAAGTACAGGTACTATTCTGGTAACTGGCAACATTTCAAATACAACTGCAAACAGTATCAATTTCGGCAATATAATTATGGCCAATCAAAATAGCGGACAAACTATTGGTGGAGCAGGCCAAGGCAACATTGTTTTTGGCGATGTAATTATTGCCGACAAAGCTGTCGTAGATTTAGGTAGTAACATATCGACCACTAATGTACACCTTGTAGGCAAGATAAATTTTGGTGCAAATAAACTTACCGGTACAGGTAATTTCAGTACTTATGGCACCTATAATACGACTAGTACAAGTGATTTAACAAAGGGAGGTAACAATATAGGGGGAGGGATAAATAGCACCTCAAGCTTGAGTTTAACTCCGGGAGTTTCTACATATAATTTTCCGCTAGGAGCCAGCCTAACAAATGCGAACCTCCCTGCAAATACACTATACAGTTCTTACAGTGGTAGCGGTAGCGGTAAAATGAGCAATTATGCGGTTGCCGATGCAGCTGGCGAAACGCTTACATTTTCTACCGCGGGCTCCTCTTTCACAGTACCAACAGATTTGTCCACTTCCGCTCCGGGCTTCGCAAATTACTATTTAGATATTAACGGCCCTTCGGTTTTACCTTTGAAACTTGTTCGGTTCGATGGAGCGGTTGCCACAAACGGGGTGGCTTTGAAATGGGAGAGCTTAAACGAAGAAGCAGTGCGTGCATTTGTCGTAGAAAAGAGAATGTCATCTGACTCCGAGTTTTTGCCTATTACTACCGTGCCTGCACAAAACAAAACCATTAACAATTACAATTATACCGACTACAGTACTTTTGGTGACTTAGCCTATTACCGGCTAAAAATGGTAGATATGGACGGTACGTTTTCATACAGTAAGATTGTGGTTTTGAAGTTTTTACCTGGCACAGCCCAACTGACTGTTTTCCCAAATCCGGCAACCGCAGAAATATCAGTACAACATTCAGGTATTTCGAAGGGTTCAATCATTATCTCGGCCATGGATGGTAAAGTGGTAATGCGTCAAAATGCGAATAATAGCGGACGCTCATCGTTAAATATAAACCACTTAACACCCGGAGTGTACACCTTAACCATTTTCAATACTAATCAAAAAGAGACTGTCCGCTTTATAAAGCAATAACCTTAAAGGCGTTCATGAAAAATCTGCCCTTGCCCACCCGCAAGGGCAGATTTTTTTTGTGTCATTTTTTTTAATGTTAAACTGACAATTATTTTTTAGCTTTAAGCTTAACTAAAAAAGCTCATCCGCTTAAGCTGATAACCGATTGTAAAAATGAATTTTTCCCGAAAAACTCTCGCCGTTGCGTTTCTATTGTTTTCTGTATTTGCACAGGCACAGCAAAAACCCGCGTTATTTGCGTTAGAAGACGTTCAGCTACTGCCCAGCGTTTTTACCCAGGCTATGCAGGCCGATATGGATTACCTATTGCAGCTTAATCCCGACCGGCTGTTGGCGCCTTACCTGAAAGAAGCGGGCTTACAGCCTAAGGCAGAAAACTACGGAAATTGGGAGAACACGGGTTTAGACGGGCATATCGGCGGGCATTATCTTTCTGCGCTTTCGCTGATGTATGCCAGTACGGCCGACGCACGCGTGAAACAAAAACTCGATTATTTTTTGGGCGAGTTAAAGCGGGCTCAGGATGCCAGCGGAAACGGTTACTTGTGTGGCGTTCCGGGCGGTAAAGCCATGTGGCAGGATATTGCCCGTGGCAAAATTGATGCGTCTCTTTTTAGCTTGAATAAAAAATGGGTGCCTTTATACAATATCCATAAGATATACGCGGGCCTCAGGGATGCCTATTTACTGGGTGGCAGCGCCCAAGCAAAGTTGATGCTGGTGAAGCTGTCTGATTGGATGCTAAGCATTACCGCCAAGCTGAGCGACGAACAGGTGCAACAGATGCTGGTAAGCGAGCATGGGGGCTTAAACGAGGTATTTGCCGATGTTTACGAAATTACTGCAGATAAAAAATACCTCAACTTGGCACAGCGTTTTTCGCAAAAATCTTTGCTGGATATGCTGAGCGCACACCAGGATAAGCTTACAGGAATGCACGCCAACACACAAATTCCAAAAGTTATCGGATACCAAAAGATAGCCAGCTTAACCGGCGATAAAAGTCTAGAAAGCGCAGCGGAGTTTTTTTGGGATGAGGTGGTGAACAAGCGGTCGGTTTCCATTGGAGGCAACAGCGTACGCGAGCATTTCCATCCCATCAATGACTTTCACCCGATGATAGAAAGCGAGCAGGGTCCCGAAACCTGCAACACCTACAACATGCTGAAGCTTTCTAAAGACTTGTTTTTAAGCCGTGCGGATCAAAAATATGTTGATTATTACGAGCGTGCACTGTACAACCATATCTTGTCCAGCGTTAATCCGGCGCACCCCGGTTTTGTGTATTTTACCCCTATGCGTCCAGGGCATTACCGCGTTTACTCGCAACCACAAACCAGTTTTTGGTGCTGTGTAGGTTCAGGCTTGGAAAACCATGCTAAATATGGCGAATTTATTTATGCCCATTCCGGCGATAGCTTATACGTGAACCTGTTTATTCCATCGCAACTCAATTGGGAAAGTAAAAAAATCAGCATCGTGCAAAACACAAATTTTCCCGAGAGCGATAAAAGCAGCATCATTGTAAACCCTAAAAAGAAAAGCAGGTTTGTACTTAAAGTCCGCTATCCGAATTGGGTAACCGAAGGGCAAATGCAGGTTACAATAAACGGAAAGCCAGTTGAAGTTGGCCAAAGCCGAGGTTCTTACATAAATATAGATCGTGTTTGGAAAAAAGGCGACCGTGTGGAGCTTCATTTCCCCATGCAAACTACTTTTGAGCAGTTGCCAGATGGCGAAAATTATTACTCCATTTTGCACGGACCTATCGTTTTAGCAAGCGCTACTTCCACAACGGATTTGAAAGGTTTGTATGCCGATGATAGCCGGGGTGGGCACATCGCAGCAGGGCCAAAATATCCCTTATCCCAAATTCCGGATATTAATGCCAAGGTAAGCGAACTGCCCAATTTGGTGACAGCTACAGATGCCGGCGCTTTAAACTTCCGCCTGAGCAAATTTGGGAATGACAGCACGGCAAACCTAATCCCTTTTTACCGTTTGCACGATGCGCGCTACATCGTGTATTTTAAGGTGAATGATCCGGATAAAGCAGTCAGCGCAGACAAAAACTTTTCCGACAGTCTGCAGCAAGCGCTAAACCAACAAACCATTGATTTGGTTTACCCCGGCGAGCAACAGCCCGAATCGGACCATTTTGTGGCCGGTGAAGATAGCCAAATAGGTGTTTTTAAGGACCGCCACTGGCGCGATGCAAGAAAATGGTTCAGCTATCAACTAAAAAACCCGGAGAACGAAGCGGCGATATTGCGGATTACTTATTACGGAAAAGATCAAAACCGAAATTTTAAGATTTTGGTAAACGGTGCGCAGGTAGCCCGAGTTACGCTAAACGGGACAAAAGGCGACGGTTTTTTTGATGAAGATTATCAAATTCCTGCTGCGATAATTAACAAATCTGGAGGCATTTTAAAGGTTAAATTCGAAGCCGAACCGGGTTCTATTGCGGGCGGTGTTTTTGAAGTGCGGCTCTTGCGCCATGCCAAATAAATATTTAGAAATTGTAAATTGCGTTTACCATGCTAAAGCTTAACACAAACATTAAATCAGCACTGCTTTGTCCGCTATTGCTGATGTGTTTTTTTAGTTTTGCGGCTTCAAAACCCAAAAAAATACTTTTAATTACCGGCGGTTGCTGCCATGATTATGCTTTTCAATCTAAAGCAATTATGGATGCGGTTTCTGCGGTTGTTGATGCAGAATGGACGGTTAAAAACGAAGGCGGAAACGGAACAAGCGCAAAGATTGATTTGTACGAGGATGAAAATTGGGCCAGGCCTTACGATTTAGTTATCCATAACGAATGCTTTGCCGACACCAAAGACAGCACCTATATCCGTAAGATAACCAGCGCACACGCCAAAGGTGTTAATGCCATCTTTTTACACTGCGCTTTACACACTTATAGAAGCGCCGAGATTGACGATTGGCGCCAGCTCATCGGTATGACGAGTAAACGGCACGATCACCAAAGCAGATACCCGGTAACCATGGTTTCCTCAGGTAAACTCACCAAAGGGGTACAAAATACTTGGCTAAGTCCTAAGGATGAGTTGTATGTCATCGAAAAAATAGGGCCAAAGGCGGAAGTTTTGGCAGTTTCAAAAAGCGAAAAAGACGGCCGCGAATATCCGGTGGCTTGGACCAATAAATACGGTAAGGCCAAAATTTTTGGGATGAGTTTCGGGCACGGCAATGAGACCTTTACCGATGCAAACTTTATCCGGCTGTTGCAAAACGCAGCTCATTGGCTCTGCAAATAGCTACGCTTTTATTATCATGCCCGTTTTTCCGGTTGTTAGGCCATTAGTTAGCCCAGCACAGAAGCAATCAAGATATTTAGCTCTGCCTGTATCGCTTGGCCTTTGTTCACATTGTACCAATTTTGTAGCGCTAACTTAATGGTGTCAAAACTGGCTTTTTCTGCTAAAAGCGAATCATAAACTTTTTGGCAATCTGCCGGCCTAGGTCCCCAAACTGCCAAATCTTTATCAGTAGCATCCCTAATAACCAGCTTGGGGATTGATTTGGAGCCGTTTGTGAGGTAACGGTCAATGCTGAACGGTTCCGCATCGCGAAGTTCATAGCTAAGGTGGATGTTTGGGTTCAGGCGCGCAATCATCTCGATAAATGGCACCACATGCGCGGCATCCCCGCACCAAGGCTCGGTAATCACCAGCCAGTTTTGGGGTTCAGTAATTTTTGCAACGCTGGCGATTATCTCGTCTGTTAATTTCCCGGTTTTAAGCCATCGGTTAAACCGCGACCAGTTTAACCTGGTATAATCGTAATATAAAACATCGTTATAAGGCGCTATCTGTTCTGTGGCATCCGTTTTAACAATGTTTTCGAAATAGCTATGATAATTGATAAAATCCATCTTGATATTTTAATACGGCAAACTACGGGAAATGATTTTTATTTCTGCATGATATTGGTCACGTTTTACTTTTAGATAGGAATATGGGGTATCTAGCGCGTTGTGATTTGCTTTTTTCATACATTTTATTGTTTTTCAAAGGCATTCAAGAACTCCGCAAGCTCCGTTTCATTCTTTGAACTACTGATATTTACAACAGCCTCCTATTCTCTCTTAATGATTGTTACGCAGATGGTCCAGAAACGCCTGTCTCGAAATTAACCTCGCACCCATGCTTTCTAAATGCTCGGTGTAAACTTGGCAATCTATTAAACTGAGTTGTACATTTTGGCAAAGCCAGATTAAAGCTGTTTTAGAAGCATTGCTTTTTTTAGAAAACATGGATTCGCCACAGAAAACATCGCCTAGCAAAACCCCATACAATCCGCCCACTAGTTCTTCGTTTTCCCAAATCTCTATAGAATGCGCAAAGCCTTGCCGGTGCAGTTCGTTATAAGCCGAAATCATGTCTAAATTAATCCAAGTTCCGTTTTGCCCTTTGCGTTTTGCCATAGCGCATTCGGCAATTACATCAGAAAATGCTTGGTTGTAGGTGAGGGTGAACCTTTCGGAGTTTAAAACCTGGCGCATACTTTTGCTGATTTTTACCTCAGTAGGGTAAAGCACAAAGCGCTGAGGCGGGCTGTACCACATAATCGGCTCTTCTTCTGTAAACCAAGGGAAAATGCCGTTCTCATAAGCCAGCAACAAGCGTGGCACAGATAAATCGCCACCCACGGCCAACAAACCATCTTCCTCTGCCAGTGCGGGGTCCGGAAATATTAAATCTTCAATAAGTTGAAAAATCATACAAAAAGGGATTAAACCTTTTTTAAAGAAACCTGTCGTACCTAAAATCAACTTAGAAAGTTTTGTGTTGATATTTAGTTTTTGGTTTAAAACCACCTCAAAAGGGTGGTTTTTTTGTTTAATTAAGACGTTTGCTAAGCAACTCTTCTACTTTCTTAAAAAATTGTAGAGGTTTAAGCTGTCGCCAATTTAACTCGTCAAGCTGGCCTCCGAAGTTGACGTAATAGTCGATATTGTGCGCTTTAAACTCGTCAATCACATGTTCGCGGAAGTTTACCCCCGCAATCCAACCGTCTTCCACCTCCTGGAAAAGCTCTTCATAATAGCAATCATCAGAAGCGTGAAAGTTGAGCACGTTTTCACCGATGAAGATAAATTTATCAATCCCCTCGTCCATCACAGATTCCAGAATTTCGCGTTTTAACAACATAATGTCGTTTGTAATGGCATCATTCCACTCGCCAATAAACTCAATGATGGCATAATGCCTATCATAATCCACAAAAAGGATTTTTAGATATAAGGTGTTAGAGCCAAAGAAATCCCACTGCGGGTGCAACAAATAGTTGTACACCTGCTTGTCGTATTCAAATTCGTTATATTCTGTTTCATAAAATGGCGAGCGATCGTCTTCCGCTGCAACATAATCGTCTCTCCATTTGTAATAAGGCTCTATCTCGTGCATAAAATTTTATTGAAGGCTTGCGTAAAACTCTTCCACGGCTTTGCGCACGCTACCGTATTTTTGCAATAACTCGGCCGCTATTTCGCGTGTAGCACCGGTTTCGGCCATAATCATATTGGTGCCGCGGCTAAGCAGCTTGTTGTTGGTTAACTGCATATCCACCATTTTATTGCCTTTTACTTTGCCCATTTTTATCATTAAGGCAGTGCTAATCATGTTCAAAGCCATTTTTTGGGCGGTGCCGGCTTTCATCCGGGTAGAGCCGGTAACATACTCCGGCCCCACCACAATTTCTATCGGGAATTGCGCGGCCTGCGCTACCGGGCTTCCGTTATTGCACACAATGCATCCGGTTAATATTCCCTTAAGCTGGGCCTTTTTTAATCCGCCTACTACATAAGGTGTTTTTCCAGAGGCTGCAATGCCTAGCACAACATCTTTTTCGCTGATGCCGTGTTTCTTCAAATCTTTCCAAGCTTGCGCGGTATCGTCTTCTGCGTACTCAACGGCACGCCTAATCGCGGTATCACCACCGGCAATTAGCCCAACCACCAAATCAAAAGGGACGCCGAAAGTGGGCGGACATTCCGACGCATCAACCACGCCTAAACGGCCACTGGTGCCGGCGCCAATGTAAAATAAGCGGCCGCCTTTTTGCATTTTTGGTAAAGCAGCGTTTATAAACGCCTCAATCTGAGGCAGCGCTTTTTCTACCGCAAGGGCAACCGTTTTGTCTTCGCGGTTAATGTTTCTTAAAATCTCAATGGTCGATTTCTTTTCAAGATCGCTGTACAATGAATCTTGTTCGGTGGTTTCTAGGGCCATGATCTGCAAATTTTCTCTAAAATCGGAAAAAATGTGCATTTAGCGGTTTTTATTTTTTATCGGGAGCAGTATCACACTTTGGAAACATCGTTTTAGCGACGGTCCGACAATGGAATGTCATCTTTTAAAAAACAGCTAAAAACAGCCATAAAATTCGCATTATTATTGCATTCATACGTTTATTAGTCTTTACTTTGCGTCCCGAAATGAGTAAATCTCCCAACCATACTTTCAGCTATGTTTTAGTGGCATTGGTAGCCGCTTTTATAGGTGTGGTGTTGGGAGCTACCTATGAACAAAACCGCTCGGCAGGAAACAATTTGGGTTTGCCCGATTTTGCTTTGAGCGGCAACCAAAAGCTAGATAAAATTTTAAGGGTTATTAAAACCAATTATGTAGATTCTGTAAACACAGATTCTTTGCAAGCATTGGCCATTGATGATATTTTGAGCAGCTTGGATCCGCATACGGTTTATTTGCCACCTAAGCAAGCCAAATCTCAGAACGAAGATTTAGAAGGTAATTTTGACGGTATCGGGATAGAGTATTTTGTGTTGAACGATACAGTTTTAGTAACTTCTGTGCGCAAAGCCGGTCCATCCGCGAAAGCGGGCTTATTACCCGGCGATAAAATTATAGCCGTTAACGGCGAGAAGCTTTTGGTAAAAGGCGATACTGACCGTGCTGTAAATAAATTGCGCGGCAAAAGCGGCAGCAAGGTAAATGTAGCTGTTTTGCGCAATGGCCATAACAAGCCCATTTCGTTAGATATTGAGCGTGGCCGTATTGTAGTAAGCAGCATTGATGTGGCTTTGATGTTGCGCCCCGGAATTGGCTTTATTAAGATAAGCCGATTTGGCGCTAATACGGCCGAAGATTTTGCGGCACAACTGAATGCGTTACAAAAAAAGGGGATGAAAAGCCTGATTTTAGATTTACGCGGCAACGGCGGTGGCTATTTAAACGCCGCAACTGCTTTGGCCGATCAGTTTTTGCCCGACAATCAGTTAATTGTTTACACCCAAGGTTTACACGAGCCACGCACCGATTATCGTGCTACCGCGGATGGTAGTTTTCAAAAAGGGGATTTGGTAATTTTAATAGATGAAGGAACCGCGTCTGCGAGTGAGATTTTGGCGGGCGCCATGCAAGATTTAGACCGTGGGTGGATTATTGGCCGCCGTTCTTTTGGCAAAGGCTTGGTGCAAGAGCAGTTTGGCTTTCCGGATGGTTCGGCTATGAATTTAACCATTGCAAGGTATTACACGGCAAGCGGCCGTTCTATCCAAAAATCATACGCTAAAGGAAAAGAGAATTATAAGGAAGAGCTGAGTCGGCGTTTTAAGCATGGTGATTATGTTTCTTTAGACAGTGCTTTAAGCGACAGCTCTTTTTTAAGTCGGCAAGTAAAATACAAAACTTTAAAAGGACGCACCGTGTATGGCGGCGGAGGCATTATGCCCGATGTTTTTGTGCCTTTTGATACCACAGGTTTTTCGGCCTTTTACAAAAAAGTGAGTGCAAAAGGTTTGGTGCAAGGTTTTGTTTATGCCAAACTGATTAATGCAGTTACGCCCAACAGGTTTAAATCTGCGGCAGCGTTTAAAGAAGAGTTTCATTTTGGCGAGCAAGACTATCAGAAGTTTTTAAGTTACTGCGCCAGCAAAGAAGTGATAGGCGATAAAAAAGATGTCAAAACCTCGAGGCACTTGCTAGAGAGCCAGATAAAAGCTGTTTTAGCCCGATATTATTTTGGTGAGGAAGGCTTTTGCACAATCACCAGCACTTACGACGATTTTATTAACGCAGCGCTGGCAAAATTGCAGGAGGCTGTTTAGATCGCCCGTCTCTAAACAGCTACTCCAATCCCCGCTTCTACTTCTTAGGCGCCAAAGTATCTGCCACGGTGCTATCCACCGCAACATTATCGGTAGCAGTAGTATCAGCCAATGCCTCGTTTAACAATGAATCTGCAGCAGATTGGTTGATAGAGTCAATTTGCTCATCTGTTTTTTGCTGATTATTGCAAGCCACAAAAGTTAGGGAAGTTCCAATAGTTAATAGAAAGATTAGTTTTTTCATTTTTTGGTATTGAGTAATAAGTATTGCGTATTGAGACTTTACTATTTTTGTCTAAAAAACAATTGTACCGGCACGCCTTCAAAATCGAAGTTTTCGCGCAGTTTATTTTCAATAAATCTTTTGTACGGGTCTTTAATATATTGCGGTAAGTTACAAAAGAATGCGAACATGGGCGATGAAGCGTTGATTTGCGTAATGTACTTAATTTTGATATGCTTGCCTTTAATTGCTGGCGGCGGTGTTTTTTCTATCAGCGGTAAAAGCACATCATTTAATTTAGAGGTCTGGATTTTTTTGGTTTTGTTGGCATAAACCTTTGCTGCCGCCTCTATGGTTTTAAAAATACGCTGTTTTTCGGTTACCGATGTAAAAACGATAGGCACATCGGTAAATGGTGCCAATTTCTCTTTAATTTTATCAATAAATTCTGTAGCCGTTTTATGGTCTTTTTCCACTAAATCCCATTTGTTGACCACAATCACAATTCCTTTTTTGTTTTTTTCTGCCAAAGAGAAAATATTCACATCTTGTGACTCTAGGCCTTCCACGGCATCCAACATCAATATCACTACATCAGCCTCTTCCAAAGCTTTAATGGTACGCATTACCGAGTAAAACTCGATGTTTTCGCGCACTTTGGTTTTTTTACGTAAACCTGCGGTATCAATCAACATAAACTCGTGTCCAAACTGATTGTAATGGATGCGGATAGCATCGCGCGTGGTGCCAGCAATGTCTGTTACAATGTTACGTTCTTGGCCAATTAAAGCGTTAATCATGGACGATTTACCCACGTTAGGTCTGCCCACGATGGCATAAACCGGCAACTTGTTTTCTTCCTCGGCCTCGGTATCAAAGTTTTTGATTACCTCGTCTAAAAGTTCGCCGGTGCCCGATCCACTCATAGATGAGATGCAATAAATTTCTCCTAAACCCAAACCATAAAATTCTGTCGCGTCAGACTGTAGCTGGAAATTATCTACCTTGTTTACGGCAACGTAAACGGGTTTTTTGCTTTTGCGCAAGATTTGGGCAATAGCTGCATCCAAATCTGTAATGCCGGTGGTAACATCTACCAAAAACACTACGGCTCCCGCTTCTTCAATAGCAATATGCACTTGCTCGCGGATGGCGGCTTCAAAAACATCTTCAGAGTTGGCAACATAACCGCCGGTGTCAATCACCGTGAAACTTTTATCGGTCCACTCGGCAATGCCGTAATGCCTGTCGCGGGTTACGCCGCTAAAATCATCAACAATTGCTTTTCTGGATTCTGTTAAACGGTTATAAAAGGTAGATTTTCCTACGTTCGGTCTCCCGACGATCGCTAGTACGTTATTCATAATGTGTGGGTTTCCCGGTCTTATCTTACCGGCATAATTTTTTTGCAAAGGTATTTAAAAAATCGGGTTTTTAAGGTAGGCCGAGGTAAATATCGCTTCATTATCAATATGTTCAGGTTGTGAACCAAGGCGTGGCTATTGTAAACCCGCTGAACAAAAAGAAAGAGGCGTGGCTATGGAAAAAGCGAAAACTGCACATTAGCAGATTATTTGCCCGCTGAAAAAAGGGTTAAGGAATACTTGAAGAACTAAGTTCTTACGGTCATCTTACAATGATCCTTCGTTCATCCTCCGTTCATTTTCCATTTAAAAAGGCCTTTAAGAAATTTTTGTGAAGCCACCATTTTGTGAGTTTGTTAGCTTTTTTATGGCGCTAAGATGGGTACTTACAATTATAATGAATTTTATGATTACCTTCACCATCAGCCAATTAAAACAGCTAAAACCTACGCATGTTTACAAAACTGAGGTTCCAAGCGCCAAATGCTTACCATATTGATGCTATCAAAAATTTTGAAGGAACAGCATTAGTTGTAGATGGCGTTCTGCAATGTCTTGATTTTGCATTTAGCATGAGCTTTGGCCAAAAAGGCCATCACAGAAACCACAGGAGCGGCGGTACGGAAAAGCGGAAAAAGGGGGAGATTTTTATCAATGCATTCCAAGGAAAACTTGCCGAGTTTGCTTTTTACACTTGGTTGCAGGCGCATAAAATACCATCTGCGCCACCGAGTTTTGATGTTTGGGGAACGGGCATCTGGGACACCTGCGATTTCGAAGTAAAAAACCTCAAAGTCTGCATTAAATCTGCTGCCCATTTTGCTAGCCTGTTGCTGTTAGAGTGCCAAGATTGGGATGATTTTGGCGCTTATAAACCCAATCTGCAATCGGCCGATGCTGTGTATGATTTGTTTGTGTTTTTGCGCATAAAGCCCGACGGTAAAACGCTGATGCGCCAGAGTCGTTTGCTATTTAGTAACCAAGCGGATTACGAAACGCTTAAAAGCTTGCTGTTAAAAGAGCATTGGTACAGTGAGCTTTGCGGATTTGCGACTTGGGCCGATGTTATTGAGGTTATCAACCAAAAACAAATCATCCCACAAAAAGCGCTCTTAAACGGAAAAACACTGATGGATGCCGACAATTATTACATACATGCCAACGACTTAAAATCGGCAAATACATTGGAGGCATTGTTGTGGCAAACGTGTGTTATGTAGTTTTTAGTCAGTTTTTAAACCAGATTTACCAATTTTTAAACCTCTTTGTAAGCAATATAGGCTTAGCTTTGGCTTTCGTTTCCGGAGCGATAAACCTGCCGGCAACGTTTGCGTACATTTATTAGGTATATGGCTTTTTTATCGTGTCGTTTTTAGCTAACATTGCTAGAAATGGCTTTTCAGCTTACCTAGAATATTAAAGTAGCACGTTAAACATCCCAATTAAAACATAGAAAATAATGAAAACCGCTATTGTAGCCAGCACTTTACTGTTTAGTCTATCGATTGCACAAGCGCAAACCAAACAGGCTGACCCCAAGAATTACGTATCTAAAGTTTGGGTTTCTGATTTAGGAAATGGCAAATACAAAAATCCGGTGATTAATGCGGATTATTCTGATCCGGATGCCGTTCGCGTTGGCGACGATTACTATATGATTTCCTCCAGTTTTAACCATGTACCCGGTTTGCCTTTGTTGCATTCCAAAGATTTGGTCAACTGGACCATTGTTACCCATGTTTTGCAAGAGCAAATCCCGGTTGATGTTTTTAACAAAGTACAGCACGGCAATGGTGTTTGGGCACCTGCCATCCGTTACCATAATAACGAGTTTTATATTTATTATCCAGATCCTGATTTTGGCATTTACGTTACTCGTGCTAAAGACGTGATGGGGCCATGGACTGCACCCGAGTTGGTTTATGCAGGCAAAGGTTTGATAGACCCTTGCCCTTTGTGGGACGAGGACGGCAAAACATATTTAGTGCATGCTTACGCTGGGAGCCGGGCAGGCATAAAAAGCGTGATTGCCATAGCACCCATGAATACAGAGGGCACAAAAGTTACCGGTAACAGCGTAATTGTTTACGACGGCCACGAGACCGACCCGACCATAGAAGGGCCTAAGTTTTACAAACGCAACGGTTATTACTACATTTTTGCTCCGGCCGGCGGTGTTTCTACCGGATGGCAACTGGTGCTACGGTCTAAGGAGATTTATGGTCCTTACGAACGTAAAAATGTAATGGACCAGGGCAAAACTACGGTAAACGGTCCGCACCAAGGCGCTTGGGTGGATACTCCAAAAGGTGAAGACTGGTTTTTGCATTTCCAGGATAAAGATGCCTATGGACGCGTGGTGCACTTACAGCCGATGAAATGGGTGAACGATTGGCCGGTAATAGGTATTGATAAAGACGGCGACGGGCGTGGAGAGCCGGTGATGGAATACAAAAAACCTAACGTGGGTAAAAGCTATCCAATAGCTACACCGGCAGAGTCGGATGAATTTGATAGCCCGTTGTTGGGCTTGCAGTGGCAATGGCAGGCCAACCCGGACGGAAATTGGGCAATGGCCAGCAACCACGGGAATTTACGCCTATACACTAAACAAATTCCTCAGGATGCGAAAAGCTTGTGGGATGTGCCCAACATTTTAGGACAGAAATTTCCGGCGGATGAATTTATGGCAACCGCAAAAATGACCTTTAAGCCAAATGATAAACTCGAAAACGAACGTGTAGGTTTTATTGTTTTGGGTCAAGATTATAGCACCCTATCCGTTAAAAGTAAAGCCGACGGTTTATACCTGAATTACGGGGTATGCAATGGCGCCGTGAAAGGTAAAGAAGAAAAAGAAACACCTGTAACAAAGTTAAAAACCAATATGGTTTATTTGCGCGTAAAGGTTACCGCAGGCGGAAAATGCAATTGGTCCTACAGTTTCGACAATAAAAATTATATCAATGTAGGAGAAACTTTTACAGCCTTGCCCGGCAAATGGGTAGGCGCAAAATTAGGTTTATACGCGGTTAGAGATACGCAGATCAACGACTCGGGCTATGTAGATGTAGATTGGTTTAGGGTTGAACCCATAAAGTAAGATGAAGCGTAAAATTGTAACATACACCGTTTTTCTGTGCGTTATTGCGCTGTTTTGCTCTTTCACGCTGTTTAAAAAGAAAGTTGCGGTGATGTACCTGATCGGCGATTCTACTGTGGCAGATTATTCATTAGAAGCAAACTACAACACAAAACGTTTTCCTCTGGTGGGTTGGGGACAAATGTTGCAGCCCTATTTAGCTGCCGACAGTTTGTTCCAATATCGGCAACTTACAAACGCCGACAGTGTACGTGTGGACGACCGCGCTAAGGGCGGCCGCAGTACACGGAGTTTCTTTGAAGAAGGCCGATGGGAAGAGGTTTACAACAGCTTGAAAAAAGGTGATATTGTTTTAATCCAATTTGGGCATAATGACGCGGCAAAAGAAAAACACGAACGCTATGTGGATATTCCCGGATACAAACAGTTTTTAAAGCTTTACGTTAATCAAACCCGGCAAAAGGGAGCCACGCCGGTTTTGCTTACGCCGGTAGCACGTAATTACCCTTGGCAAAACGATAGATTAAGTAATGTACACGGTGATTATCCGCAGGCAGTAAAGGACGTTGCTAAAGAATTGAAAGTTAAATTGATTGATTTAAATGAGCTTTCGATGGCATTGTTTTCATCACTAGGAGAGGCTTATGTACGCAAAAATTACTTTATGAATTTAGACAGTGGGAAGTTTGTGGCCTATCCTAAAGGGCAAAAAGATGACACGCATTTCCAAACGGCAGGAGGTATTGCTGTGGCGCAATTGGTTGCCGATGCACTAAAATCGGCTAAGCACTAGAATAAATGATAAATTTTAAGTCGGTTTTTAGCCATTGTTGCTTAACACTGTTTGTTGCTTTTGCTGCAAATGCGCAGGTGCAAGTTCCCAGAGATACATCGTTTACCTTGTACGGTACCTATATTAAAGAAAAAAAATACCGTCCGTACATCCGCATTGCCGAGCCCGAGCTGAAAACCGGTGTTTTGGTAAAAAAGGATTTGGTTTACAGCGATTTAAACGGCCGGAAGTTGTTGGTGGATGTTTATTGTCCTCAAAATAGAAAGCAAAAATACCCTGGCGTTGTTTTGATTTTTGGTGGCGGATGGCGTTCGGGAGACAAATCTCAGATGGAAGCCATGGGGCGTGTGTTGGCGGCAAAGGGATATGTTGCTTTTGCGCCAGAATATCGTTTGTCTTTAGAAGCTATTTACCCAGCTGCGGTGTACGATTTGAAGCAAGCGGTGCGCTGGATGCGTTTGCACCACAAGGAGTTTAATTTGGATGTTTCCAAGATAGCTTCGTTGGGTACTTCTGCCGGCGGGCAGCTAGCTGCGCTTTTGGGCACTACCAATCATGATGAAAGATTTGAGGCCGACGATAGCAGCAGTGGGGCATCAAGTGCGATACAGGCTATTGTAGATATCGACGGCACTTTGGCTTTTCACCATCCCGAATCTGTAGAGGGGAAAGCGGCCTCGTGGTGGTTTGGCGGAGATTATCAGCAGAAGCCCGAGCTTTGGGAAGATGCCGCGCCGTTGAATCACGTAGATAAAAACACGGCGCCTATTTTGTTTGTAAATAGCTCTTTACCGCGTTTTCATGCGGGTCGTGATGATATGGTTGCCAAATTGGACAGTCTGCAGATTTATTCGCAGGTCAAAGAATTTCCGGATACGCCGCACCCGTTTTGGTTTTTCCACCCTTGGTTTGATCCGATGATGGAAACTGTTGTTGATTTTTTAGATAAGCAGTTTAAATAATTTTTTATTCAATAAATTTAGGCTTACATTCAGCGAAGACGATTGAAACCTCGTATCCAAGTAAATGCCTTTTAGCAAACAGATATTTCTTTTTTTAACCATCATAATTGGCACGTTTACCACAGTAAGCGCGCAAAACGTGGTGAGCATCAAAAACTACTCAACAGTAGATGGGCTTGCGGATAACAAAATAACATCGGCCATACAGGACCGTGACGGTTTTATGTGGTTTGGCTCTTGGGCGGGCATCAGCAGGTTTGATGGCGAAAACTTTGTCAATTACAAATCATACCCTGGCGATAAATCCAGCCTTAAAAGTAACCGTATAGATGTTATCGTTGAGGATAAGGAAGCCGGTTTTTTATGGGTAAAAGCTTACGACAACCAAATTTATCGTTTTGATAAAAGCCTGGGCGAATTTGAAGCACTTCCCAAATTGCTGGGCAATAAAGACCTATCAGATTTTAACTTCACCAAAATCAACAGTGTTGGCAAACAGCAGGTATGGCTAACATCTTCCAATAAAGGTTTGGTTTTAATCCAAGATGCTTTAGGCAAATATCCAAAGTTTAAACTATTCAATAATGATCAAACTGCCAGCCATAAGCTTCCGGTTACTGCGATAAATGCTTTCCACCAAGACAGGCGCAATGTAGTTTGGATAGCCACCAATAAAGGCGCTTTTAGGCTAAAACCAACAAATGATTGCGATTATAACGTTGAAACCGTAAAAGCTTTGCCGCGTAACAACATCCAGCTCATGGACGATGGCGAAAATTTGATGTGGTTTGCACAGGCAAACAAAGTTTTCGCCGTGGATTATAACGGAGAAAATAGCCGCTCTTTTACGGTAACCAAAGGCGAAATTTTAGGGGTTGAGTCTTCACCGGACCGTAAAGCCTTGCTTTGTAGCACCAGTTTAGGCGAGCTCATCTCCATATCAGAAGACGGGACGGTTAAGGTACTAGCCCAATTGGCAAATCCGTCTGCGCTATATGGAATTTTTAAAGCAAGCAAAGGAGATGTTTATGTACAGTCGAAACAATTTGGTGTAGTGCGTTATAGCTCAGCTGAGCGCGGTTTTAAACCTTTATTTCCTGTAGGCGCCTATCTTTTTGATGATCCCTTGCCCCCAAATTTCAGCATCTTTGAAGATGAAAGCAAAACAGTATGGATAGCGTTAGACAAGTTTAGTCTGATGTACTATGATTCTGAAACAGGGAAAATGGGAAGCCTAAATCCCGAACCTTTCAGCAACCAAAAGCTGAGCAAAATAGTTTACCATGCTTATTATTTTGATAAGGGCGTTATTTGGATGACTGGCGATAAAAAGGGTGCGGATAAGTTACTTTTAAAGCCCCTCTTGTTTTTCCAGCAATTGGTAACGCCTGTACCTAAATCGCAAACGGAGAATGAAGTTAGAGGAATGTTTGCAGACGGTAATAAGCTATGGCTTGGTACAAAAGCCGAACAGGTAAAGTTAATTGAAAACGGTCATATCGTTGATCAGCTATTTGATAAGCCAGTTCATTTTGATGCTGGTATTTACGCTATAAAACAAGATAACACGGGGGCGATGTGGTTTGGAACAAAAAAACATGGTTTGTTCAGAGCTGTTTCTTTAGATTCTGATAGCAACAAATACCTACTATCTAACACCTATTTTGAAAGTGGCATTATAAAAAAGAAATCAGAAAATTCTATTTACAGTATTTTTCAAGACAGCAAAAAGCGTTTATGGGCAGGTTCTTACGGAAGCGGAATAATTTTATTCCCGTCGCCCAGCCAACCGCAAATATATTATACGCTTGATAATGCCTTTAATAATTATCCGGACGGTAATTTTAGGAGAATAAGACATATTGCTGAAGATGGAAAGGGAAATATTTGGTTGGCTACTACAGACGGGCTGATTGTTTTTGACCCAAATAAGGGAACGCCAAAAAACTTTGAGTTTAAAGTTTACCAAAAAATTCCCGGAGATATCAGTAGTTTGGGCGGTAACGATGTCCAGTTCATTTTTAGAGACAGCAAAATGCAGATGTGGGTGCTTACTTCATCTGGCGGACTTAACCTAGCTCTAACAGAGGACCCACTAAAACAACTAAATTTTAAAAATTTCTCGGTGAAAAACGGACTGCCGAGCGATTACTTGTTAAGCTGTGCCGAGGATAATCAGCAAAACCTGTGGATTGCCACACAAAACGGTTTGTGCAAGTTTTCGATAAACACACAGAAAGTTCAAAGCTTCAACTATTTTGATGGTTTGTCTCAGAGGGCTTCATTTTCAGAAGCTGCAGTGGCTAAATTATCAAGTGGGGTTTTGGTTTTTGGTACAACAGAAGGCTTGCTAAAATTTGATCCCGCCAAAATCGAAAATGATACAAGACCTTCCAACTTAGTTTTTACGCAGGTTTTTGTAAATGGCGAAGATTTAAAACAGCAAGAACCTCGCTACTCCAAGAAAGACATCAGTTATCTGAAAAGCCTGAAGTTGAACCACGCACAAAATATACTCAGCTTTCAGTTCGCCGTTTTAGATTACTTTGATACCGAAAAACAAAATTTTGCCTGCCGGCTGATAGGTTACGATGGCATTTGGCGCAGTACAGATGGACAGCGTAAAATTACCTACACCAACTTGCCACCGGGCAAGTACAAATTTCAGGTGAAGTGCTTAAATGAGGAGCTGTATTCTCCCTCGCCAATCAGGAGCGTCTCTATTGTTATTATGCCACCGTTTTGGAAAACCTGGTGGGCTTACGCCATTTATTTCATCGTCTTTGTTGGCGTGCTGATAGCAGTGCAACGCACTATTATTACGATGTTAAAACTGCGACACGGGATTGAGCTTGAGCGAAAGATGGCCACTTTGAAAATGGATTTTTTTACGCAAATATCCCATGAACTTAGAACCCCCCTTACCTTAATCGTAAATCCAATTGCAGAGGTTTTACACCACGAGAAGCTTTCGGAACGGAGCCAAAAATATTTGGATCTGGTGCTAAAGAACGCAAAGCGGATGGCGCGCTTGGTAAACCAGCTGTTAGATTTGCGTAAAGTACAAAGCGGTAAAGTGCAGCTGCGTATCCAAAATATCGAGTTGGTCAGTTTTATCAAACATCAGCTCAGCTATTTTGAGGAGATAATTGCCAAAAAATCTTTGACCATCAATCTTTTTTGCCCACAAAAACATCTGAACGGGCATTGGGACCTGGAAAAATTGGAAATTGTACTGTACAACATCATTGGTAACGCCATTAAATATTCGCCACCTGCGAAAGCCATTTCCATTAACCTTGAACAAAACGAAGATGAGCAACAATGCACTATTAAAGTGCAAGATGAGGGGCCGGGAGTAAAGGCGCATGAATTATCGCAGATTTTTGATTTGTATTACGAAGGAGAGAATAAATCTGGGTCTAAAAGCACGGGCATTGGGCTGGCCTTGGCAAAAGAAATGGCAGAAGTGCACGGCGGAACGATAACGGCAAGTAACGCGTCGCCTAGCGGTTTAGTAGTCACTGTTCAGCTGCCTACAAATTTAGATTTAACGGTTCCGCTGTCGCAATCTGTGTCGGTAGCCGATGATGATGCTGGAAATGCTGATAATGATGCGTTTAAGGCTGATACCCATGAAAAAATGCGCCTGCTAATTGTGGAAGACAATGAGGAGCTAAGGGCTTTTATGGAACTGAAATTTGAAGCCTCATTTGCGGTGTCTACCGCTCAAAACGGCGCCGAAGGTTTAGAAAAAGCGCGTTCGTTGCATCCAGATTTGATTTTATCTGATGTAATGATGCCCGTTATGGACGGCTTAGCGTTTTTGCAACAACTGAAGGCAGATGACACAACCAGCCATATCCCCGTTATTTTGTTAACGGCAAAAACAGGAATAGAAACCCATATTTTGGGTTTGCGTTACGGCGCAGATTATTACTTGCCAAAGCCTTTTGATACCGAATTGCTGAACGAAACCATCCGCAAGGTTCTGCAACAGCGGGCAACATTTTTCAATACGGTACTTAAAAATCAGCCAGAAGAAGAATCTGTTGAAACCGAAGTAGTAATTACCGAAGCTGATAAGCTTTTTTTAAAAAAAGTAGTAGAGGTTGTTCAGCAGAATATTGCAGAAAAAGACTTTAACATAGATACCGTTGCAGATTTAATGAACATGAGCCGCTCGGCTTTTTTTAAGAAGTTTAAAAGCCTTACTAATTTGGCACCTGTTGAGTTTGTGCGCGACACCCGTTTGGATTTGGCCAGAAATCTATTAGCAGATAGCAGGAAGAATATCTCTGAAATTGCTTACGCTACTGGATTTAACAACCCAAAATATTTTAGTACCTGCTTTAAAGCTAAGTTTGGGCTAAGTCCTAAAGAATACCAAAACAGCAAGCCCAGCTAGCCCTATTTTTTTGCCTTAGGCCAATTATTAAACCCATTTTACCAAATTTTAAACCTGTGAAATGCGGTTTTAGTCTATGTTTGGGTTTTTCCAATCCGCACCAGAGGCGGGTGAGCTACAAATAAACCCGAAGCAATTTTTAAATGAGAATTTCAAAGCACCTTTTAGCAAGTTTTATCTTTTTATGCCTGCTTCCTTCCTTGGCCTTTTCTCAAGAGCGTGTACTGCTTTGGGAAAAAGGTAATATGCCAAATTCAAAGGGCTTAAACATAAAAGACAGTATCAGCAATGAACGCTTAATGGAGGTAGCAAGCCCCTATATACAGGTCTTTTTAACATCTAAACAAGAAAACAAGCGGGCCGCAGTATTGATTATACCGGGCGGCGGCTATCATCATTTAGCTTATGAAATAAGTGGCGTTACTTTAGCCAAATGGTTTAATACCTTAGGCATAAACGCTTTTGTTTTGGCGCACCGCTTACCAATTTCTAAAAATGTAAACATACGCGAGATTACACCATTGCAAGATGCCCAAAGAGGAATGAGAATCATTAGAGCAAACGCAATGAAATGGGGAATTGATAGCAATAAAGTAGGTGTAATGGGATCTTCGGCCGGGGGGCACTTGGCGGCTAGTTTAGGTACAATAAAAGACGATTACGCACGCGCAAACGATACAATGGACCAGCTCAGTTTTCGTCCAGATTTTATGATTTTAGTGTCGCCTGTTATTGATATGGGCATTTTTGCGCACAAAGGAAGTCGCGATAACTTATTAGGACCAAAGCCATCTCCGCAACTTATTGATAAGTTTTCTTTACAAAAACAGGTGAGCAGTTATACACCGTCTACGTTTATTGCCCAGGCATTTAATGATAAAAGCGTATCAGCAAAAAACAGCTTATTATTTTTTGACGCACTGTTAGAGAAAGGCATTCCGTCTAGCCTTCATGTTTTTCCGCAAGGAGGGCACAGTATTGCGCTGCGCAACAACCCCGGTTCTACCGCATTATGGGTAAATCTTTGTGAAGAATGGCTTGTAGAAAGTGGAGTTATCTCACGCTAGTTGCTTTAAAAACTCATCTATAATTTGTTAACAATACAATTCATGCGAAATCTAAAAAAAATGTACCTGTTGCTTGCCTTGGTAGTAGGAAGCAACCAGAGTCTTTTTGCACAAAACAACAGTTACAGCTGGCAAAACTTACCGAAAATAAACAGGCCAGTTTTTAAAGCCGATACTTTCAGCATCATTAATTATGGCGCCGTGGCAAACGGCAGCAGTTTAAATACCAAAGCCATAAATAATGCTATTGCCCAATGTAGCGCGGGCGGTGGCGGGGTGGTTTTAATTCCGGATGGATACTGGCTTAGCGGACCAATTTATCTAGAAAACAACGTCAACCTGCATTTGAGCAACAACGCTTTTTTGCAGTTTACGGCAGACTTTAACCAATATAAAATCATCGAAGGAAATTACGAAGGCAAACCTTCGGCGCGTAACGAGTCTCCAATTATGGCGGTAGGCTTGCAAAATATCGCTATTACGGGCAACGGAATTATTGACGGCAACGGTGATGCCTGGCGAATGGTAAATAGGGATCAGCTAACAGAACGCGAGTGGAAAGCTAAAATAGCATCCGGAGGTTTGGTAAGCACCGATAACAAAGTTTGGTTCCCCAGTGCGAAAACTAAAAAAGCCTATCTGGAAAAAAGCTCAGTGTTGCTTAGCGACAATAAAAAGCTGAGTGATTTTGAGCCGATTAAAGATTATCTGCGCCCAAATCTGGTACTGATAAGTAAATGCCAACAAGTTTTACTGGAGGGGGTAACTTTCCAGAACTCGCCGGCATGGAATTTACATCCTTTTATGTCGCAACATTTAACCGTAAGTAATATCAGGGTTAAAAATCCGGATTATGCGCAAAACGGAGACGGTATAGATATCGAATCTTGTAGCAACGTTTTGCTGGAAAATTCAGTTTTTGATGTTGGCGACGATGCCATCTGTATCAAATCTGGTAAAGATGAGGAAGGACGTAAAAGAAACACACCTACAGAGAACGTAATTATCAGAAACAATACAGTTTATGCAGGCCACGGAGGCTTTGTGGTGGGCAGCGAAATGTCGGGCGGTGCGCGCAATATTTTTGTGTCCGATTGTTCTTTTGTAGGTACGGATAAAGGTTTGCGCTTTAAAACCACGCGCGGGCGGGGCGGTGTAGTGGAGAAAATCTACATCAAAAACATCAACATGTCAAACATCGTACAAGAAGCTATTTATTTTGATATGTATTACTGGACCAAACCGCCATTGCCCAACCAAAAAGTTGAAGTCCCAACAGTGAGCGTTGAAACACCTCAATTTAAAGATGTCGAGATAGAAAACGTAGTTTGTAATGGTGCCAGCAAAGGGATTTTTATGAGAGGTTTGCCCGAGATGGCTGTTAAAAACATCAGTATCAAAAACACCTTTTTGAAGGCGAATGTAGGAATTGAATTGATTGATGTTGCAGGAATCAAAGTTGAGAATACAATAGTGGCGGACAGTGGCAGCAGTGCAAATATTTATGTAGAAAACGGAAGAGATATCCTGCTAAGTGGTTTAAAGTTTAAAACTGCGCCAAACATCTCGCTAGATATTAACGGTGAACGAAGTAGGAGTGTAGTGATGGAAAATTATGGATTGCCCAAAAGCAACGTTGAGGCCAAGTTTAGCCACGGTGCAAATAAAGAAGCGTTAAGGTATTAATTCATGTTAAGGCGATATAAGTTGATGAAAAGAGCTCTTTTAGTCAGTTTTGTTTTTTTGTTACTTTCTGCGCGTGGGTTTTCTCAGCAGAATTTGAAGTTATGGTATGACAAACCTGCCGACAACTGGAACGAGGCATTACCAATTGGAAACGGGCGTTTAGGGGCTATGGTATTTGGGCAGCCTGCAAAAGAGCAACTGCAGCTAAATGAGGAAACAATTTGGGCGGGCGAACCGGGTAATAACGTACCGAAGAATGTTTACCCACAAATTGAAGAAATAAGAAAGTTGCTTTTCGCCGGAAAAAACAAGGAGGCCCAAGAATTATCAAACCAAATATTCCCGAGGCAAGCACCCGATAACCTTAATTACGGGATGCCTTACCAAACAGCGGGGAGCTTATGGTTTGAGTTTAAGGGGCATGATCAATACACCGATTATTACAGAGATTTAAACATCGGCAATGCTTTAACTTCTGTAAGTTATAAGGTGGGTAACATTAGCTATAAACGCGAGGTTTTCACATCAATACCCGACAATGCAATTTTTATTAAACTTAGCGCAAGCAAAAAAGGTAGCTTAAGTTTTTCGATAAAAGCTAGCAGTCCGCAGGTAAAAAGCAATTTCAAAGCTGTTGGCAATAAACTGTATTTTGAGGGAACAAGCGGGAGCGTAGATAACAAAATTGGCAAGGTAAAGTATGTGGGTATAGCACAATGCACTTTAAACGGAGGAAAGCTGAGCACAAGTGCCGAGCAACTGGAGGTTAGCAATGCCGATGAAGTTATTATCCGCGTAGCTATTGCGACAAACTTTAAAAGCTATAGAGATATTTCAGCAAATGCGATGGAGAAAGCTGAGGATATTTTGCAAAGAGCTTCGGTTATAAGTTACGATCTTGCTAAGCAGAAACACGTACAAGCCTATCAGAACTACTACAACAGGGTGCAATTAAATCTGGGCAAATCGGCACAATCTGCAAAAACTACCGACCAACGCATTAAAGAGTTTGCCACACATCATGACCCTGAACTTTTGGCGCTTTATTTTCAGTTTGGTCGCTACTTATTAATCTCCAGTTCGCAACCCGGTACGCAGCCGGCAAATTTGCAAGGGATATGGAACGATAAACTTTCGCCCCCGTGGGATAGCAAGTACACTGTAAACATCAATACCGAAATGAATTATTGGCCGGCCGAGATTACCAACCTCAGCGAATTGCACCAACCTTTGTTCAGCATGTTACAAGATTTAGCCGAAACCGGAAAAGAAAGCGCGCGGGAAATGTACCGTGCCCGCGGTTGGAATATGCACCACAATACCGACTTGTGGCGGATTACAGGTGTAGTTGACGGTGGATTTTATGGTATGTGGCCAATGGGCGGGGCTTGGTTAACCCAGCATTTGTGGCAGCACTACCTTTATACCGGTAATAAAGATTTTTTGAACGATTATTATCCAATATTAAAAGGGGCGGCGCTTTTTTATTTAGATGTTTTGCAAGAAGAACCTACTCACAAATGGTTAGTAGTGGCACCTTCTATGTCGCCCGAGAATAGTTATGAGCCGGGGGTGGGGATTTCGGCCGGTACCACCATGGATAACCAACTGGTATTTGATGTTTTTAATAACTTAATTGACGCCGCACGCGTGCTTAAAGTAGATGCGAATTTTGCAGATTCTGTTTCAAATGCTTTAAAGAGGCTTCCGCCGATGCAGATAGGCAAGTACGGCCAGCTACAGGAATGGTTGCAGGATAAAGATAAACCTAATGATCATCATCGGCATATTTCCCATCTTTATGGCTTGTATCCTTCGGGGCAAATATCTCCGTTTAAACAACCCGAACTAACAAAGGCAGCAGAAAACACTTTAATTTCAAGAGGTGATAAATCTACCGGCTGGTCTATGGGATGGAAAGTGAATTGGTGGGCCAGACTGCTTGACGGAAACCGGGCTTATAAGCTAATTAAAGATCAGTTGAGTCCCGCACCAACGGAAACCAAAGGACAGTCGGGCGGTACCTACCCCAATTTACTAGATGCTCATCCGCCTTTTCAAATAGATGGAAACTTTGGCTGTACTTCCGGTATAGCAGAAATGCTGGTGCAAAGCTATGACGGCGATATTTTTATTTTGCCGGCATTACCGGATGAACTGGCTAATGGAAGTGTCTCTGGATTGAAAACCAGAGGAGGTTTTGAAGTGGCCATGAGTTGGGAAAACGGTGAGCTTAAAACACTAAAAGTTAAGTCTACATTAGGAGGTAACTGCCGTTTAAGGCTTACAGCGAACCTTAACTTACAAGGCGCCGTTAATTTACATCCCGCCCAAGGCGAAAATAAAAATCCCTTTTTTAAGGTCAACAAAATTAAGTCGCCGCTTAAATCAGAGGAGGCCGAGATAATTGCGAATACTTATAAAGCCACAAAGCTTTTAGATTTTGAAACTGTTGCAGGTAAAGAATATATTTTTAACGTAAAATAATGAGCAAGAAGAAAATTAGCATTTTATTGATAGGTTTTGCTGTGCTTGCTTCGGTACAGTTAATTGCACAAAGTAAAAGCCCCTCGGCCGCGCAACTTGCAGAAGACATGGCGACCACCATTATGCATAAGTGGCCAGATTCCTTGGCTCATGATCCTGGCAAACCCGCGAAATGGTCTTATGATTTAGGGGTGTTTTTTGAAGGTATGGCCAACATTTATGAGCGCAACCATGATCCAAAATACATCCAGTACATGGAGCATATCATGAGTCTTTTTATTAATGACGACGGCACCATTGAGCGTTATAGTATGCCAAGTTACAATATTGATTATGTGAAAAACGGCAGTACGCTTTTATTTCTGTACAAACAAACCGGGAAAAAAAAGTACAAATTAGCAGCATCGCATTTAAGGGAGCAGCTTAAAACCCATCCACGCACCGCAGAGGGCGGTTTTTGGCATAAAAAAGTTTATCCTCACCAAATGTGGCTAGACGGTATTTACATGGGCCAGCCTTTTTATGTCGAGTGGTGTGCGATGTTTAACGAACCGCATAACTTTGATGATATAGCCAAGCAATTCATCACTATAGCCAAACATACAACAGACCCCAAAACCGGCTTGCTTTACCATGGCTGGGACGAATCTAAACAACAAGCCTGGGCAAATAAAGAAACTGGAACCTCGCCTAATTTCTGGGGCAGAGCCATGGGCTGGTACGGAATTGCCTTAGTGGATGTGCTGGATTATTTTCCGAAGCAACATCCGCAAAGACCGGTTTTGGAGAAACTGTTAAATAATTTTGCCGAGGCTGTAGCAAAAGTACAATCAAAAGAAGGCTTATGGTACCAGGTGCTAGATAAGCAGACCCAAAAAGGCAATTACCCAGAGGCGTCCGCCTCAAATATGTTTGTATATGCTTTAGCAAAAGGCGTGCGGTTAAAAGCTTTACCGCAAAAATATTTAGCGATTGCAAAAGCAGGTTTTGATGGGATAAGGAGTAAATTTTTAGAACGCGATGCAGAGGGCTATTTGCATTTAAACGGCACGGTGCAAGTGTCGGGCTTAGGTGGCAAGCCTTACAGGGACGGTT
The DNA here is from genome assembly GCF_003609575.1 of Pelobium manganitolerans. Classification (GTDB taxonomy): domain Bacteria; phylum Bacteroidota; class Bacteroidia; order Sphingobacteriales; family Sphingobacteriaceae; genus Pseudopedobacter; species Pseudopedobacter manganitolerans. Next base: position 235,084 of record NZ_MBTA01000012.1, read on the forward strand.
CTTATGCTTATTATTTAAGTGAGCCGGTTATCCAAGATGACCCAAAAGGGATGGGCGCTTTTATTATGGCGGCCAATGAGATTGGGATAGCGAGGTAATTGCAAAAAGAACTCTGTTTTTCAAGCGTTTTTTTCAAGGCTGACTGCCCCTTTTCGTTATGGCTATTTTTCTTTAAGATCGATTGTAGAATATTATCATGATAAGCTTCCGGCAACGTTGCCGGCATCGATTGCGTGTTTTTTGTTTTTGTTTTGTAACAAAAAAGACACAATTAATAATACTTTTATCAAAACCAATATAAACTTCTGGGCCAAACTAGGACCAAATCTTTACTCAAATACACCATAATTTTAAGATATGGTAAAGAGGGCTCGGTTTAAAAAACTTAAAGAAAAATGAAAAAGCAAATCCTAAAGATTTATGTGCTATGCGTCATTTGTTTCTGCACCGCACAACTTTTTGCACAAAACGGTTCCGTAACCGGCAAGGTGACGGATAAGGAAACCGGGGAGGCACTTATTGGCGCCACTGTCAGCGTTAAAGGGGCTAAAGTCAGTACCTTAACTGACGTTAATGGCAGGTTTGTTCTGCAAAACGTGCCCAATGTAAACAATGCAACATTAACAGTTTCTTATCTTGGCTATCGCAGTGCAACTATAGCGGTTTCGGGCAATACTTCGGTTAACATAAGCTTACAGGCTGATGTCTCGTCTTTAAATGAAGTTGTAGTTATAGGATATGGGACCACAAAACGTTCGGATTTAACGGGTGCGGTATCCTCCGTTTCTGGTAAAGATATAGCTGCGGTACCGGTGCCGAATGCGGCGCAGGCACTTGCAGGTAAGTTGCCGGGCGTAAACGTGGTAACGCAAGATGGCCGACCAGATGCCTCTATTTCAATTCGAGTGCGTGGTGGAGGCTCAATATCCCAAAGTAATGATCCACTGTATATTGTGGATGGTTTCCCGGTTGGGTCTATCAGTGATATTCCCGCCAGTCAGATAGAAAGTATTGACGTATTAAAAGACGCTTCATCAACTGCGATTTACGGTGCCAGAGGAGCAAACGGAGTTATCATTGTAACCACAAAAGGCGCAAAAGAAGGCAAATTGTCCATCACTTACGACGGGTACGGCAAATTTAATACACCGGCAAAGTATTTTGATACGATGAATGCATATGATTATATCGCTTACAATTGGGGATATGCTAAAGCAATCAGTGATTCTTATGCAGATACTTGGGCTCGTTTGTGGGGTATCGGGTCCTTTGCATCAACTTACAATAATACGGCAGGCATTGACCATTATCGTAGCGTAGGGGCAACAAGTTTTGCTAAGCAGGCATACAACGATTCATTTTCACAGAGCCACAATGTCAATTTGTCTAGTGGTACCGAAAAAACCCGCTTCCTTTTAGCGTTTAACCATGTTGATGAAGATGGTATGAAAGTAAATTCTTTTTACAAACGCAGCAATGTGTCGTTAAAGCTGGACCAAACTTTAACCAGCACATTAAAGTTCTCCTTAGACACCCGCTATACTGATGTCAACTCCGTAAGTAATGAGGGCACAACCAATGGAAAAGGATCCATTTTATCCTCAGCTTATGCTTTTAGACCAATAGCTACCGCAGATGTTTTGGGCGAGTTAGATCCTAATGTAAATACCCAATTAGGCTTTTACGATAATGTCTTGCAGGATGATTATAATCCCGTAGCTTTAATGAAAGATTACATCCCCGAAAATAGAAACCGTGCTTTACGGGCCAATACTGCTTTGGATTGGACAATTATAAAGGGATTAGTAGCGCGGACAGACTTAGGGCTAAATACCAATTGGAATATCAATAGAACTTGGAGCGGCGCGGTTTATAATCATTATTTTGACAGTGACGGAAACAAAACCTTTGGCGGCAATGCTTCTATAAGCAACAACCAAGGGTGGAACATGCGCTGGTCAAACACATTGAATTATGATGTGCAAGGGTTAGGAAAAAAACATAGCTTGAACGTGTTGGCCGGTCAAGAAGTTTCAAACTCAGGCTCGCAAGGCACTAAAATTTTTGGAAATTATTATCCCGCGTCATTTGATAAAGACCGTGCTTTCGCAATTATGGATCAATACCTTGCAAGCACCACCACGGTAAATTCGGGTTTAAGTTCATCCTCCGGTACGCCAAATCGTTTATTGTCTTTTTTCGGACGAGCTAATTATTCATTTGCAAGTAAATACTTATTTACTGCCACTTTCCGTGCGGACGGATCATCACGTTTTGCACCTGCGAAAAGATGGGGTTATTTCCCGGCAGGGGCTGTGGCATGGCGTGCTTCCGAAGAAGACTTTTTGAAAAGTGTGGATTGGTTAGACAATTTAAAGGTGCGTTTCTCTTACGGTGCTGTTGGTAACGATGGCATCAGCGCCAACTTATGGAATTTCAACTGGAAATCTAGCGGATTAACTGGCTACTCTATCAATGAAACTCAACAACCTGCGTATGTACCGGGAAGTGATGAGATGCCTAATCCCAGCCTAAAATGGGAAACTACTATTACGCGCAACTTAGGTTTTGATTTTGGGATTTTCCGTAACAAACTGTACGGTTCAATAGAGTTATACAAAAATTCTACAAAAGACCTATTGATGCGTACCCCAGCTAGCCCTTACAGCGGTTTTCAATACACTTACGAGAATGTGGGAAGCACAAGCAATAAAGGTATCGAGATCGGATTGGCATCGGACCTAATCAACAAAGAGAACTTTAACTTAAATCTGGGATTAAACCTAAATATCAATAGAGGCAAAATTGAAGAACTGGCAGAGGGTGTTACGGGCTTGTACAAATCACAATGGGGATCAACTATGACCCAGCCAAACACCGGTGATTATATCTTTCAAGAAGGTAGCCCGGTGGGTTTAGTAAGGGGGTATACTTACGACGGCTGGTACACCGTAGACGATTTTGACTACGTAGGTGGGAAATATGTGCTAAAAACCGGGGTGCCTGATATATCGTCAGGAATAATTGGTACTGTATACGGGACAAACGCCAACAAGCCTGGTGGGCAGGTTGCTTACCCCGGCGTTATCAAATTTAAAGACCTAAGCGGGCCTGCGGGTGCACCGGATGGGAAGGTTGATGAGAATGATGTAGAAGTTATCGGAAACATGAACCCTAAATATACAGGAGGTTTAAATTTAAGCGGAAACTATAAAGATTTTGATTTCCGTATGGATTTCAATTGGAGCGTTGGCAATAAAATTTACAATGCCGAGTATCTAGCGGCATTTTATGGTAGCAAAGAAGATGGCCTCTACAAAAACCGGCTAAACTATTTGTCTAGCTCGTATCGTATCTACGACATCCAAGGGGGGCAAATTACACCAGTTACAGATCCGGCAGCTTTAAAGGCCCTTAATGCAAATGCCACAACATTTTTGCCTTATCATGAAAATCCAGTTGTTTCAACGTTAGGAATCCAGGATGGTTCTTATTTAAGATTGAATACGGTTACATTGGGTTACAAACTGCCAAAAACGCTAAGCAGTAAGGTAGGTCTTTCTACGTTTCGAATTTATGGGTCGGTTTATAACGCTTTATTATTTACCAACTATAAAGGAATGGATCCTGACGTAAATACAAATACGAGTCAGGGTGGCGCTCAATACCCAACAACTGGCTTAGATTGGGGGGCGTATCCGCGTGCAAGGTCGTTCGTGATTGGTTTAAACGCACAGTTCTAATTTTCACAACTGATGATGGGTTGACCTCTGGCAACTGTTTTCGCCGACATAAGGACATGCCTTCATCATTTATAAATACGTTAAAAAATAATCAGATGAAAAAGATATTTTGTTTTGTACTGAGTGTGTTGCTGGTTGCAAACCTCTCTTGTAAAAAAGATTTTTTAGATGCGAAAGCGTTATCAAGTGTGGATGAAGATTTTGTGTTTTCATCGCCAGAAGAAGCATATAAGGTGATTATAGGTTGTTATGACATCTGGCGCGAAGCTAACAACGGTTTGTTTTATGATATTGACGTTGTAGGCTCAGACGCCGAATGCCATCCTGAAACTTATGATGCACAAACCCGCCATATCCCTGAAGGGTTATATGCATCCGAAATCCCCATTGATTACGCAAACTCCACCAATGCAATATTGAATTTGTATAAGTTAGCCAACCGAGCTAACATTGTAATGGCGTCTATCGCAAAAAATGCGAATTACCAAAGCGCAGTAAAAGGCAACACAACTAACGCTTGGACCCAGCTTTACGGTGAGGCAGCAACATTTAGAGCTTATTGCTATTTTAATCTCATTAGATACTTTGGCGATGTACCATATTTTACCGAACCAATTTACGTAGCCAGCCAAACAGACGGCTCCACACTAACCTCTAGAGATATTATATACGACGGGGAAATTGCTAATTTGGAGAAAGTTGCACCGTTGATGTATCCCCTTGGGCAGGGAAGCGTGAATGCCGAGCGCTTTTCCAGAACTTTTGTCGAAGCTTTTATCGGAAAAATGGCGCTATTTGCGGGCGGTTATAGTTTGCGCAGGACAGATTTTGATTATGGAGATGTAACTTTTCAGCAACTGGGTACCGAAAAATGGGAAGCTAAATACGTTAGGCGTACAGATTATAAAAATTATTATAAAAAGGCGCAAACACATTTGCAAAATGCATTAACCTATGCCGGCTCTGCCTATTTGATTACAACTGACCCGCGCGGTGCAGGCTATAACAATCCGTTCCAGTACAATTTTCAGTACAATATGAATTTGGTGACAAGCCCAGAATCACTTTATGAAGTGGGTATCACGCGTGCTAACGGGGTAAGTGAAAGACCGTATGCTTTTGGCAGACCGTCAGGCGGTGGAGGTTCAAATGCGTATCCTTGTAAATCTTATGGACAAAGCAGGCTTTATCCGGCATTTTATTATGGTGACTTTGATCCAGCAGACTTGCGCCGAGATGTTACCGCAACCGTTACAGCTAATTCAGGCGCTTGTTCGGAAAAGCTGATATCATTTACGCCCGGATCTAGGGAGAAGGGTGGCTTGCCTAACAACAAGTGGGACGAGAGCCGAATGGCGGACCCTTACACTAAAGCCCAACGTAATTCTGGTATAAACTGGGTTCAGATGCGTATGGCAGATGTCATTCTAATGCTGGCAGAAGCACAAGCTGAACTGGGAGAGGAGGGCAATGCCAAGTTAGAATTAACGAAAGTTAGAAGTAGAGCGTTTTCTGCGGCAGACCAAGCTACAAAGGTAACCGCCTATATTGCCGGTCTAAGCGGTGATGCATTAAAAGAAGCCATACAGCAAGAGCGGAAATTAGAATTCGCTGGTGAGGGCTTAAGACGCTATGATTTGATAAGAACCGGAAAACTTCCTTCCAAAATTAAGGAAGTGAGAGATCAACAAATTGCTATGGTTAATGGTTTGCAAACAGATGGCTACTATACCTTCCCTAACGGGAATACCATATCTAAGTACATTTATGTGAAAGCTGTAAATGTTGCAGATTTAGGAATGAGTAAAATGTTAATTACTAGTACAGACGTGTCTAGCACCGATGCAAAATACCCCGTGAAATTCCCGGCTTGGCGTGGCAATTGCGATTTATGGACAGCCCAAGGTTTTACAGCAAGCTCTGGAAAACGTAACTTGGCAATTAAGGGTTTGTTCAGATATATAGACCCGGCTAGCACCGAAGCTGCTGCGTTATTAGCAGATGGCTATGTCAAAACCAATTGGGGTGCCGATATAATTACAAATAAAGACCAATATACTACCAGCGTATTTAAGGGTTATCCTGATAGTTATGTAGCGGGCGGTGTACCGCCTCGGTATCTATTGCCTTTATCTTCTGCTACTATAACACAATCGAACGGTTTAATTACAAACGGATACGGATTTGCCCAACAGTAAAAGTTACCGATAATTTACTTAGGCGTTCCCGAGAGGGAGCGCCTTTTTGTTTTAAGCCGTTTTTTAATAAATGCAATTTGATATAATTAGTCGTCCTAGTCAAATCCTTTTTTAAACAAGAAAACGACGTTGGAAGGCCTGAGAGGCGATAATTTACCAAAAATTAAACCTTTTGTACCAATTTTGAAACCCTTTTTGTTGCCCTTCTGGCTAAGTTTGTTTCACCAAGGCATCCGATTGCCGAGGGGAGCAACCATTATAAAACAAATACACTTTTGAACAAACTAGCCTAAATAAATATCGGCAGTTTAGTGCAAACGCATAAACCAAAAATTAAACATGTACAAACCAAACACCTTAAAAGATATCGCGCTTGAGTTGGGCTTGTCTGTTTCTACGGTTTCACGTGCTTTATCTGACAATTATCAAATTAGCGAGTACACTAAACGGAAGGTGAAAGAACGGGCGAACAAAATGAATTACGTGCCAAACCCCTTTGCCGTTAGCCTAAAAGTTAGCCGTAGCTTTTCTATTGGCGTTGTGATACCAAGCATCCGTAACACATTTTACGCGCAGGCGATAAACGGCATCGAGTCTGTTGCCTACAGCAAAGGCTACCATGTGGTTATTTGCCAAAGCCACCATTCCGCTGTACGCGAAGCAGAAAGTATTGGGCATTTAAAAGAAAAAAAAGTGGACGGTGTTCTAATGGCATTGGCCGCAGGTAGCCATAACTTATCCCACATTAAACAATATACTGACGGGGGAGATCCTCTAGTTTTTTTTAATTGTATTGCGGACTTGTCAATGGCAGAATGCGTTGTTGCCGACAATAAGAAAATCGCTGCAGAAGCTGCCGAGGAATTTATATCGCAAGGATGCCGGAAAGTTTACATTATCGCTTCGGTTGCGCATGCAAAAATTGTTCAAGATCGCGTTAGCGGATTTCGGGATGCATGGATAGCGAGCCGTTTGGATGCTAACGACATCAATACCCATTACTGCGGTACAGGAGAACAGATGCTTGATAGCTTAGCAGTAATTTTAGCAGACGCCCAAAAAGAAAGTCGCTTGCCTGATACTGTTTTTGGGCTTTGTGAAGAAACAACCCTGGCCATTTTACAAATTGTAAATAAGCTTTCTTTGACAAATGCAGTTAAAGTGGCCGGATTCAATAATTCAGAAATCTCACCTTTTATAAACCCGCCACCAACTTTGTTTCGGCAGCCCGCTTTTCAAATTGGGAAAACGGCAGCCGAGAAACTGATTTACGCGATTGAGAATCCCGACAAAAAATACAGTCTTTGCAAGAAAACGATTATAGCATCCGAGAAAACAACAATCAACAACTAAATAGCAAGCCTTTAAACAGAGAGAGGCAAATTGAACCATTTTGAATTTAAACCAACCAACTATTATGAGTAAAAAAATCCTACTGCTTTTATTTATTTGGTGCACAACAAATTTGATTGTTTTTGGGCAAACCAAAACAATTACGGGCACCGTAACAGACAAAACAAGTGGCGAAACCTTGGTAGGCGTTGTGGTATCTGTAAAAGGTACCTCTTTAGCTACGCAGACTGACATTAACGGCAAATACAGTTTGGCGAAAGTTTCGGATAACGCCACGCTACAATTCAAGTACCTGGGCTATAAAACCGCTGAAGTGCCGGTGAACAAACGCTCGGAAGTTAACGCAAAGCTGGAAATGGACGTTAGCAACCTTAATGAGGTGGTTGTTATCGGCTACGGAACGGTAGCCCGGAAAGACCTGACGGCTTCCGTAGGCTCGTTAAAAGGTACGGAAATCGAAAAAACACCTGTATCCAACATCGCCGAAGCACTCACCGGCCGAATCCCCGGTGTGAGGGTAGGTACAGTTGACGGTGCTCCGGGCGCAGAAATAGTTATTCGCGTGCGGGGAGGAAGTTCTATCACACAAGATAATTCTCCGTTGTATATTGTTGATGGGTTCATTGTTGACGATATCAGCAACATAGCCCCCACAGATATCGAAAGTATTGACGTATTGAAAGATGCGTCTTCTACCGCTATATACGGCGCCAGGGGCGGTAATGGGGTTATCATCGTAACTACAAAAAGCCCTAAAGCGGGGAAAACATCTATTTCATATAATGGCTACAGCCAAAGCAAGTTTTTGCCAAAAGAGCTAGATGTACTGTCGCCGTATGAATTTGTGCTAGCGCAGTACGAATACGCTTTATTGCGCGGTGAAACATCTTCGGACTTTAAAAAATTTACCCAATACTTTGGTGTTTATGATGACTTAGATCTTTATAAATACCAGAAAGGCACCAACTGGCAGGATAAACTTTTCGGCCAGGGGACAAACAGCCAGCAGCATAGTTTAAGCCTGACAGGTGGCTCGGAAAAAACAAAGCTGAGTTTTAACTCGACCTATAATAAAGACGAAGGTCTTTTAGCTACATCTGGTGTTGAGCGCCTTTACTTAAATTTTAAGCTTAACCACGATATTTCAAAAGCCTTAAGGTTTGACGCTGGAGTGCGCTACACGAATAATGAGATACGTGGCGCAGGTACATCGGGAAGCTCAAGTCTCCGTATTTCAGACGGCGTGGTGACGCGCCCTGTGAATGGTATAGCAGACAATATCGTGATAGACCCAACTTCTGCCGGAGACGATGACTACGATCAGTTTTTGAAAAGTTTGATTAATCCGGTTGATTTAGCAGAGCAAGATTACAGAAAACGAATAGATAAAGCGCTTAATATGAACGGGGCTTTAACATGGCACGTAATAAAAGGGCTGGACTTGAAAAGCGAAATAGCTACCTCTTATAATTTAAGAAATAACCAAAGATATTATGGGCCTTTAACCGGCGAGTCGCGCAACGTGGGCGGAAACCTGCCATTGGGCGAAATCACCGAAGGCGAAGGGCAAACCTACCGTTTTACAAACACGGCTAATTACAAATTTGGAATTGGCAAGGACCACGATTTTACGGCCTTATTGGGGCAAGAGATTTTATCTGCTTTTGGTAACGATGCCTTCCGCCGGGCTAAGTATTTTGATATAAGCGTAAGCCCGGAAGTGCTTTTTGCAAATATGCAGTTAGGTACGCCGGACCGTTCAGAAACCTCTGTTTACAAAGGACAGAATATATCATCGTTTTTCGGTAGGGTAAATTACTCTTTCAAAGACCGTTACCTTTTTGCGGCAAGTTTGCGGGCAGACGGTTCAAGTTTGTTTGCTCCCGGTAATAAATGGGGCTACTTTCCGGCAGCATCTGCCGGCTGGAGAGTGTCTGAGGAGGATTTTATGAAAGATATAACATTCATATCCGAATTAAAGCTCCGCGCCAGCTACGGTGCGTCGGGCAATAACCGAATCCCGCGCAACTCGTACCTCTTTACTTTTGAGCCGTCTACAAACAGGCCTTATGGCGCAGGCGATATCGCACAGCCATATTATGTGGTGGCCAACAAATCTTTGCCGAACCCCGCCTTGCAATGGGAAACCAACGTTACCAATGATATCGGTGTTGATTTCGGTTTGTTCAAAAACAAGCTTACCGGTACTTTCGATTTTTATTACAACACCACAAAAGGTTTGTTAATTGGGAACGCCATTCCATCTAGCACAGGTTTTACAGAACAGAACGTAAACCTCGGCAAAACCAGAAACAGAGGGGTGGAGTTGTCTTTGAACGGAAACCTCATCAACAAAAAAGATTTTTCATTATCTGCAACGTTCAACATCGGGGCAAACCGTCCGAAAATTTTAAAGCTGGACGGCAATGACAGCCGTCCGCTACAGTCTAACTGGGCAGGTACCGACTTAAAAACACAGGACGATTACCTGTTTGAAGTTGGGAAAACAATTGGGTTGATGTACGGCTACGTTAGCGACGGCTTTTATACTGCTGATGATTTTGAATCTTATGACCCGGTTAAAAACACTTATACGCTTAAGCCCGGCGTGGTTAACAGCGGAAACCTGGGAGGCGGTATTCTTGGCGTACGGCCGGGGGTGATGAAGTTTAAAGATTTAAGTGATGACGGAACGATCAGCGCGGATAAAGATCGTCAGATTATCGGAAATGCTATCCCGAAACATACCGGCGGATTTGGTGTAAATGCCACCTACAAAGGCTTTGATATGTCAACTTTCTTTAACTGGTCCTACGGCAATGATGTTTACAACACCGGACGGATATCTTTTAATATGTATTACAGGAGCAGTTATGGCAATTTATTGCAGCGCATGAACTACGCGGACCGCTATAAATATATTGATGGAGACGGAGCGTTAGTTACGGATTTGGCAGCACTTAATGAGCTGAATAAGGACGCCAAAGTTTGGTCGCCTTTTTCATCGGGCTCGGCATCTCCGGTGTTTTCTTCAGATGCAGTAGAGGATGGCTCGTACCTTCGTTTAACCTATGTAACCCTAGGCTATACTTTACCAAAATCCTTTACTTCAAAGTTCGGTGTGTCCAAACTGCGCATATACGCTACCGGTTATAACTTGTTTGTTTTAACCAATTACAGCGGTTATGATCCAGAAGTAAGTTCAACCAGGAGCAGCGCTTATGCACAGTTAACACCAGGAGTTGATTATTCATCGTACCCAAAAAGCAGGACTTTCACTTTTGGCGTAAATCTTAACTTTTAATTTGATTAATAGAAACAGTATGAAAACATATTCAAAATACATTTTACTACTTGCGGCTGTTTGCCTAAGTACGGTTTCTTGCAAAAAATTCCTAACAACAGATGATTCTGCTTCAGATTTTACACAAGAATACATCTTCAGCAACCAGTCCGATGCTAGCAAGGCAGTTTACAGCGTATATGCACTTTTCAACCAAGATGCCTTTACCTCCAGGCTGTCCAACAATTTTACGGGCAACAGTGATGTAGAGGTTGGCGGCGTTGGCGCCAGCCCGGATAACTCGCGCCGCGACATCTGGTCTTTTGAGGCAACGGATGCCAATAACGATTTAAGAACGGTTTGGAACAATGCCTATAGCGCTATAAACCGCGCAAACTTATGCGAGGAGGGTTTAATGCAATCTTCTTTGGCAGAAACGCCAGGTTTTCAGCAATTATTAGGAGAAGTTAAAACTTTGAGGGCCTATTGGTATTACGCATTAATGAACCATTGGGGCGACGTGCCTTTTAGCCATAAGCCAACACGTGCCGGAGACAATTTTTATTTGCCGCGTACCGGCCGTGATACCATTTTAACATTTTTAATTGACGATTTAATCGAGATTGAGCCTAAGATGATGTGGGCAGACCAGTTGGACTATGGGATTGAGCGCATAAACCGCGAGTATGTGATGGGTATGATAGCTAAGTTAGCATTAATGCGCGGAGGTTATTGGTTATACCCAGATAACCAGATGCGCCGGAAAGACGATTATCTGAAATATTATAAAATAGCAAGTGACTATTGCCAAAAGTTGGAGACACTAAAACCTCATATATTAACACCAAGCTTTGCGCAGATATTTGAGAACGAAAACAAATATAAAGTGGTTAACAATGAGGACGTGCTGTTTGAAGTTGCTTTTCAGCCCGGTTTTGGAGATGTGGCTTGGTGCAACGGGGTACGTGTTGATGGTGGCGACCATCCTTACGGCGCCGGATCCAATTATTTAAGTCTTACGCCTACATATTACCACTCTTTTGATACCTTAGATACAAGGTTAGAAGCAACCTGCTCCATCATCTATTACGATAAATTTTTACAGCAGACACCTACGGCGGTAACCTCTATTGCACCCAACAAGTGGAACCGCTTAAAAGTGCCAACCCCGCTGGGTTCTGCATCGGCAAAAGGGACCGGTATCAATTGGCCGATGATGCGCTACTCAGACGTGCTGTTAATGTTGGCAGAAGCCGAAAACGAGTTGAACAACGGCCCCAACAGTATAGCAACTGCAGCTTTAAAACGCGTGCGCACCAGAGCTTTTGCAGGTGTTTCATCAACAGTAATGACAGAGAAAGTTGATACCTACGTCAATAATCTAACTACTAAAGAGGCGTTTTTCAATGCAATAGTAAACGAGCGTGCTTGGGAGTTTGGCGGCGAGTGTATCCGTAAATACGATTTAGAGCGCTGGAATTTATACGGAGAAAAGGTTGCTGAAACCCGCAACGCATTAAAGCAGATGGGAGAAGACGCCAATGCAGGTGTGGGCGCCTACTCGGATTTGCCGGATTATCTGTACTACAAGATCAACTCTGATAGAACCGTTACTTTCCTAAACCGTTACAAAAAAATCGCACAGCCGGCAAACATGAAAGATGTTCCCAATAAAGGCGACAACCCCGAAGGGTATTTGAAAGCCACTTGGTTAAAAGGATTGTATGACACAAAGACATCAGGCCCGGCTTCTTACGTATTGGTAAGCTGGAGGGGCTACCAAGACGATACCGGCCAAGCGCCATTGCGTTATATACTACCAGTGCATAGCAGTGTGATATCAGGCAGTTTAGGCGTAATAAACAACAGCGGATACGGCTACGACTAGACAACCGAATTACAAAAAAACACAAGCTTTTGATAACTGTAAACAAACAAAACAACAAACATGAAACAGTTGAAAAATATCCTAGGATTTTGCCTGTTAAGCATCATCCTATTGTCTGCCTGTAAAAAAGAAGAGATGGCAGACGCACCGCGTATTTTTAGGCCAACCTTGGCTAAAGACGGCTTAGTTTCCCCTAGCAATTACATCGAGGTAAACTGGCTATCTTCAAAAGATGCCGTAGCATATAACGTGCAACTGAGCATTGATAGCTTTAAAACAATTGCGGCTACTATGGACGTAGACACAAATTACGCATTGTTCGAAAACTTACTGTACGATCAGCTCTACCAAGTAAGGGTGAAAGGAATTGCGGCCGATACCAGTAAAAGCTCTGCTTACGCCGATTTAGGTGAGATTAAAACGCCAAAGTTCCCCACTATCTTGAACGACCCTGTATTAGCCGACGTTTCTGATGCGGCCGTGAAGATGAGCTGGAGAACGGAAGGCGCCGCGGTAACCTCCATAAAGGTGTATCAAGAAGATAAAACTACCTTAGTGAAAGAGGTCGCGCTGACTGATAACGACCGGAGTAAAGGCTACCGCTTAGTATCGGGCCTGCAAGCCGCAACAAAATATTATTTGGAACTTTACAGCGATGCCAAACTGCGGGGTTATAATTTTTATACTACCAAAGCCTCTTACGCTGGCACCTTAGTAGATTTAAGAGAAATTGAAGGAAGACCTAACGTATTAATAGACACCCTGCCAAAGGTTGAATCAGGCAGTACCATCATCTTAAAGAAAGGCGAGACCTACAATATCACAAGCGCTTACCAGATAGACAAAACTTTAACATTTGTTGGGGGCAGCGATCCGGTAAACCCAGAACCTGCGATTATTAAGCTGCCATCTAATTTCGACTTCAAAAGTGGTGCAACAGTAGATTCTGTAATCTTTAGGGACCTTACATTAACCACAGATGACGGTTATGCTTCTGCATATGTTTTAAACATTAGCCAATCCTGCAATGTAGGCACCATAAAATTTGACAACTGCATTGCTTCAAATTTTAGAGGTTTAATGCGTATTAAAACCGGCGGAGTAACGGTAGATAACTTCGTTATCAATAATTCAACGGTAACCAGAATAAGCGGTTATGGAGTGGCAAACGCAGATAATGCGGGCGCGGTTATTAACCATCATGTGTATACCAACTCAACTTTTGCAAAAATCGAGAAGTTTGTGGCCAGCAAAAGTGCCGCACAATCAATTTTAGTAGAAAATTGTACGTTTAACGAAGCTCCATCTGGCGGTAATTACCTAATAGACATGGGCTCTTTTAACGTTGCACAAGGCATAAAAATTTTAAATTCGATTTTTGGGATAGGCTATGATGTGGGAAAAGGAGTTAGCGTTAAAGGTTATAGAGCAGCAAGCGGGGTCACGGTTGACATCAGCAACAGCTTTGCGCTGTCTGATTTAGTTACCGATACCAGCTTCTCGGGTTTGACCGTCCACTCGCGCCCATCAACTGAAGTGTTTACAGACCCAGCTGTGTTTAACTTCAAAATTAAAGACAACGGTTTTGCCGGGAGAAGTAACGCCGGAGATCCACGCTGGAGGTTGTAAATGAAAGCTAATGGCGCCCGGTTAAACGGGCGCTTTTTACATCCTATTACCCCAGCCTGCATTTTAACCCTAAAAAAGTTTATATATGAAACATTATAATGCCCTCGCCAAAAGTTTGGGTACTTTGCTTAGCGTATGCCTATTTTTAACAGTAATCGCCTGCAAAAAGAAACAAAGTACAAAAGAAGAACTCCCTGCAATTCCAGACGATAAACCTGTGCAAGTGCAAGAACAAGCGCTGGCTTTTCCCGGTGCCGAAGGTTTTGCCAAAGATATCACCGGTGGCCGTGGGGGCAAAGTGATAAAAGTTACCAACCTTAACGACAGTGGCACCGGAAGCTTGAGAGACGCAATTAACCAAAGCGGCAAACGGATAATCGTTTTTGAAGTTTCGGGTACAATTATGTTAAAAAGCCGCTTGCAAATTAAAAACGGCGATTTAACCATTGCTGGGCAAACGGCACCAGGCGATGGCGTTTGCATAGCAAATTACGACGTAGTGAATGACGCCGATAATGTAATTTACCGCTTTTTGCGCTTTAGGATGGGCGATGCCGGCAAAGTAGAGGGCGATGCTTTTGGCGGAAGGTTCCATAAAAATATTATGGTGGACCACTGCTCTATGAGCTGGTCAACAGATGAATGTGTGTCTTTTTACGCCAACGAAAATTTCACCATGCAGTGGTGTATCATTGCAGAAAGCTTAAGAAATTCTGTTCATGATAAAGGTGCGCATGGCTACGGAGGCGTATGGGGCGGTAAAAATGCATCATACCATCATAATTTAATGGCCAACCATGATAGCCGTAACCCACGCTTTGGTGAGTATGCCGGAGATATTTTCGCTTTAACAGATTTGGTAGATTACCGCAATAATGTTATCTACAACTGGGGCAATAACAGCTCCTACGGTGGCGAGGCCATGAACATTAATCTGGTAAATAACTATTACAAGCCCGGGCCAGCTACCGCAAAAAAGGACCGCATTTTTTCTATCGATAAAAATAAAAATGAGGGAACTGCGGTTTACGACATTTGGGGCAAATTTTATATCAGCGGCAATGTAGTAGAAGGAAGTACAAACGCCAGCAATGACAATTGGACATACGGCGTTTTTAATCAGTTTCATAGTAGTTACGGCACGGTTTCAGAAGCTGATAAAGCTAAAATGAAACTCAGCTCGCCGCATCCTACCAATAATAACGTAAGCACTCAAACCGCACAAAAAGCATTTGCCAGCGTTTTGGATTTTGCAGGAGCCTCGTTAAAACGCGATGAAGTGGATGCCAGGACTGTTTTACATACACGCAACGGCACCTTTTATAAAAATGGTTCTAACGGGAGCAAAAACGGTATTATTGATACCCAAACAGATGTTGGCGCTTGGCCGGACTTAGCTTCTGCCCCGGCACCTAAAGATACTGATCATGACGGGATGCCCGACGACTGGGAAATTGCAAACAAGCTGGATCCTAAAAAGGCAAACTCTTCCGATTTTGATTTGAGCACAGGCTACACCAACATTGAAGTTTATATCAATAGTTTAGTTAAACATATTGTAGATAAGCATTATCAATAAATTCACTTAGTATATCCATAACTTAAATGCTACGTCCAAATTTAGTGCTTACCTGCCTTATCGTTTTTTTGGCAAAATTCGCTTGCGCGGATATTAAATTAATTGTGGCCAAAGACGGTAGTGGCAACTATAAAACCGTACAAGCTGCCATCAACGCTGTGCCAGATGACCCTGCCCAACATACAGTGATTTTTATCAAACCCGGAGTTTACAAAGAAAAGATCACGGTTCCCGAGCGGAAAAACAACATTAAACTCTTGGGCGAAGATCCTTTTAAAACCATATTAACTTATGATGATTATGCATCAAAAAAAGACCGCACCGGTAATAATATAGGTACGTCTGGCTCTGCCTCGTTTTTAGTGTATGGCGAAGGTTTTAGTGCAGAAAATATCACTTTTGAAAATTCCGCAGGCCCGGTGGGGCAAGCTGTAGCCATGCGTGTAACAGGAGATAAAGCGCACTTTAAAAATTGTAGATTTTTAGGTTTTCAAGACACGCTGTATACCCATGGCGACAGCTCTAGGCAATATTATGATCACTGTTACATTGAAGGTACTACAGATTTTATTTTCGGGGCGGCAACAGCTTTATTTAAAGACTGCCAAATTTATTGTAAAACCGGCGGGCAGTTTATCACAGCGGCCTCAACTCCGCAAAGTTCCAAATTCGGCTACGTTTTCTTGAATTGTAAAATAAGTGGCGATAAAGGGGTGTCTTACTTTCTTGGTCGCCCGTGGCGCCCTTACGCCAGCGTTGTTTTCATCAACTGTAATTTGCCTGCGTTAATAAAGCCCACAGGCTGGGATTTTTGGGGTAAAGAGGCTAACAAACAAACTGTCCGCTACGCCGAGTATAAAAACTTTGGAGAAGGATTTATTCCAAATTCGCGCGTAAATTGGTCCAAACAGTTGACGGATGCAGAGGCTGAAGAGTTTACAGCATCCAATATTCTAACTGGTTGGCTTCCTTAGTATAAATACTTGTATAACAATTGTTTATAAAGAAGTTGTAGGTGTGAAGTTTACCAGTTTTTTATCCTAAAAATACCAATTATTGTACCTCGTGCATAGCCCTTGTATTTAGTTTTGTTTATCCAATTAAAACTAAATTTTTAAAACTATAGCTAACCAACCGGGGCTTTTTATTGTCCCGTTAAACCATTTATATGAAAATAAAGCTACTCGGCATTTTATGCTTGTTTTTTTGCACCAGCACTATTTTAAAAGCGCAAACCAAGGCTTTCCCAGGTGCAGAAGGCGCCGGTGCCTACACCTCCGGAGGCCGCGGAACACCAACAGTTGCCACCACTGTTTTTGAAGTAACCAATTTAACCGATGTTAACAGCCCGGGGAGCTTACGCTACGCATTAACAGCTGCTGCTACCTATCGCACAATTGTATTCCGTGTTTCCGGAACCATCCATCTCACTTCTAAACTTAGCATAAAAGGAAATACCACTATCGCTGGGCAAACCGCGCCTGGAGGTGGTATTTGTTTGGCAGATTATCCGGTTTCTATCGGTGGCGATAACGTGATTATCCGGTATATGCGTTTCCGTATGGGAGATCGCTACCAGAACAAAGGAATGGTTGACGGTGCAGGCAGCGACGATGCCCTAGGCGACTTAGGGCATAAAAATATCATCATCGACCATTGTTCTGTAAGTTGGAGCACGGATGAGGCACTAACCGTTTACCGTGGCGATAGCGTTACCTTGCAATGGAACTTAATATCCGAACCTTTAAACTACTCTTACCATTTTGAAACGGGCGATACGGATTTTGAACACCACGGGTACGGAGGGATATGGGGAAGTAGGCATGGTTCTTTTCATCATAACTTAATTGCAAGTGTTAAAAACAGGGCGCCTAGGTTCTCGGGCGTTTATAATGGCATTGCCGATACCTGCGATTTCCGCAATAACGTAATCTACAACTGGGGGATAAACAATATTTACGGTGGCGAGGGAGGTTTTTACAACGTGGTGAATAATTATTTTAAAAAAGGACCCAGCACCACCAGCAGACCTTACCAAATGGTAGGCGTTGATTATAGTGATACCCAACCCTATGCAAAATACTATCTAACAGGGAACTATATGCACGGTTCGCCGGTAAATACCGCCTCAAACTGGAAAAGCGTAACCATGAAAAGCGGCTCTTTGGCCGATACCGTGTTGGCTAAAGTTTATACGCCATTTCCGGCACCTGTATTGGCTTCGGAAACAAGTGCCGAACAAGCTTATATTGACGTGCTGAATGGTGTGGGAGCTATTTTGCCAATGCGGGATACGCTAGATCAGCGTATTATTAACGACGTGCGCAATGGAACCGGAAAGCTGATTGATGTACAGGGCGGGTATCCGCACGGAACAGATTATGCCCTAACTGTAAATGCCTGGCCAACCTTAATATCTACCACTGCACCGGTTGATACGGATAAAGACGGGATGCCTGATGCTTACGAAACCGCTAATGGACTAAACCCAAACAGCGCGGCAGACCGTAATACACGCAACAGCGAAGGCTATACCGCTTTAGAAGTTTATTTGAATAGTATTGTTGCCAATACAGGAACAGATCCCGATCCGGTAGGCGGCACAGCATTTTCTGCTACATGGCCTTTAGTTTCAGATCAGGAACCTGCTCCGGTAACCGGCAGTGTGATTGCAACTGCCCAAACCATGGATCCTAATATGACGGTGCGAGACTATAGGACCTTTACCGCCGGAACTGCAAACGACGGAACTTTTGTTCCTTATACTGCACAGCGGATTTACCCTAACGGTGGCAATATCAGTTCGCCAGTGGGCTGGCCAGCAGATCAATCTGGCAATGTAAGCAACCAATGGGTAGAGTATAAAATTGAACCTGCTAGCGGTAAAGATTTAAAAGTAACCGATGTAAGTATAGATTTTGGCCCGGCCGGAAGCACCGCCACTATGCAGGCAAATGTAGAATACTCTTTAGACGGTTTTGCTACTGCAGGCATTAAACTGAACGGGGCTACACCTATTGTTTTACCAGCTTTGGTAAAAAACGACAACAGTTATCTGACCATTGCCTACGCGGGACTAGATATCAAGGTAAAAGCCGGAAAAGCCTTTTCGTTGCGTGTATATCCTTGGTGGCCTTCTGGCAGTGGTAGCGACACGAAATATCTGGTAGAAAAAAATGTGGTTATCTCAGGCGAAAGCTCGGTTACACTGCCACTCGATTTTTTAAGTTTTGATGCCACATTACGCAAATCGGGCATAGAAACTAAGGTCGATCTAAACTGGTTAACTACCAACGAAGTTAATGTATCAGCTTTTGAAATCCAGAAAAGTACAGACGGCAAAACTTTTACTACCATTGGTACTGCCAGTGCAAAAAACACGCAGGGCGAACATCGTTATTATTTTTCTGATAAAAAACCTGCTGTTGGCGTGGCATATTACAGGATAAAACAAATAGATATAAATGGCGATTTTAAATACAGTAAAACCGTTTATGTCAGCAATAACGAAGTTAAAAGTTTAAGCCTTTACCCAAATCCGGTACAAAATGGTTTCTCTTTAAACCATCAGCCTTCGTCGGCCGGAGCCATTATTAAAATTACCGGAATAGAAGGAAAAACTTTGATGAAACTTAGCTCCAAAACCGGAAGCCTGGTTGATCAGGTAGATGTTTCTGCCTTACCGGCAGGCTATTATATATTATCGTTTATCAACCAGCAAAAAACGGAATCACTTGAATTTATCAAACAGTAAAAGCTGTTAGCAATAAACAAAACCAACCATTATCAACCAATTATTAAACAATTATGAAAACAAAACTTTACTTGTTATTCTTCTTTTTCCTTTGTGTAGGAAAACTGAAAGCGCAGGAAGAAAAACTCCTGTATTCAACCGATTTTCAAGATTGGGATGCTGTAACGTCCACTACAGAAAAAACAGTAGAGAAAGCAACAGATTTCTCTAACGAACAATTATTCTTTAAATTTTTTCAGGTGAATGTAACGCCAACCGGTGCAGATGCAACCCGGTTCGTTTATCCGCCCAATACTCCAGCGGTTGGTGGCACACAAGTTAGCTTAGGTTATGCCCAGTCGCAAAAGAACCAACCTTCGTATATCATACTTTCGCCTTTAAACTCTATTACTAAAGTAGTGTTTAAACATGGTGCCACCGGTGGCGGTAGAGGATACAAGCTCTGGAAAAAAAACAGTACCGATGCGGATTGGGTGTTAGTTTCATCGGCTGCGGCTAACCCTGCCGCCGGGCAAGAAGTTACCGCCAATATTAACGAAAGCAATGTTGCCTTAAAATTTACAAATATCAACGAGTCGCAAAATGGCTATCTGTTTGATCTAAAAATCTACGGGAATTACACTTTTGTAGACCCTCAGGTATTAACCACTTCGGTTAACATAGCAAATTCGGGAACGGTTGACCGTCTTCCAAACAGCGATAAATATGAGAAAGGGATGCTAACAAAACTAACAGCCAATGCAAATATTGGATATGAGTTTGTAAAATGGGTAGATGCTGCAAATGGTGATGCCGATTTATCTACCGACAATCCTTATACCATAACAATGGATGCGGCCAAAAACATTAAAGCTGTTTTTAAATCTGTGGTACTCCGTAATTTCACGCTTAATGTTGTTGGCTCAAATTGGGGAAAGGTACAGCTTAGCCCCGAACCCGTTGGCGGACAATACCAAGATGGCACTGAAGTTACCATGACAGTTGTTCCGAATGCGGTAACCACTTTTAGTTATTGGGAAGACAATTCTACCGCCCAGCAGAGAACTGTTACTATAAACTCTGATGTAACTTATACCGCAACTTTTGACGAGATTCCCTTTATAGTTGGTTGGGATTTTAAAGATCAGGCTACCAAGCAAAATAAAACTGCTGATTTTTACTCTGAAAGCACCAATACAGGGATAATCTCTGTTTACGAACCTACTGGCAGTACAGTCAACTGGCTATCCAATGCCGGAAGTTTTTCACCTACTTATCCAAATATCAGGCTTTGGACAGCCGGTGCCGATTTTGCAACTACCCGTCGGTATCTGAAAGCTTCATTTTCAACAGAAGGGTATAAGAATATTCAGGTAAAATCATTAGTTACGGCAAATTACCAGGCTTATTCCGTCCAAAAGCTTCAATACTCATTGGACGATATAAACTATACAGATATTGCTTCGGTTGACATAACAAATGCTTATAACGCCGGGACCTGGGAAGAATTAAACATTACTTTGCCGGTTGCTGCAGAAGATCAAACCCGGGTGTACCTGAAATGGATCGGAGATGCCTCAAGCCCTGTGTTGGGTGGCAACGATAATGATGGAACAGCCTACACCAATATTTTTGTATATGCCGACAAGGAAATTATAAACGATACTGATGCGCCACTTTTGGTATCTACAGTACCGGTCGAAAATTCGAATACAGCCACAGTAAACGGATCTGTAGTGCTAACCTTTAACGAAAAAATGAAAGCAGGCACAGGAGATATCACCTTAGATGGAAAAACGCTTACAGGTGTGTTCGGCTCTAAAACAGTAACTTTTGGCTACGAAAAGTTGAATTACGATACCGAATATACATTAACAGTTCCTACTGGTGCTTTAACAGACCAATCTGGAAATGCTTTTGCTGGCACAACTTTAACCTTTAGAACTGGAGTAAGAGCGGAACCCACAAAAAAACTATTTGACGCAGTGGTAGCTAAAGACGGCTCGGGAGATTATCTATCTGTAATTGATGCCATTGCGGCGGCACCAGCCGGACGCACCACTCCATGGTTGATATACATCAAAAACGGAAAATACACAGGGCATCACGATATTCCTTCAACCAAACCTTTTATCCATTTAATTGGGCAAAGCAGGGATGGGGTTATTATTTCTGATAATCGCTTATCGGGCGGAGAGAATGCCGTTCATGTAAGTATTGGAGCAACAATGGTGGTAAACTCAAAAGACTGTTATTTTGAGAACATTACTTTTGAAAACAGCTGGGGGTACGAGCAGCAAGCAGGGCCTCAGGCCTTGGCATTATACTCGATAACAGATAGGTTTACCATGAATCATTGTTACCTAAGAAGTTATCAAGACACTTATTTAACAGCTTACAGTAGTATTGCAGACAGACATTATATCAAAGATACCAGAATTGAGGGTGCGGTGGATTTTATTTACGGCGGCGGAGATGTGTTTTTTGATAAGGATACCATTACCACCACGCGTTCCGGAGGATATATTGTGGCGCCAAGCCATGGCGCAGGTACAGCGTGGGGTTATGTTTTTAGCAATTGTATCATAAACGAATCAAAAGGAAATAACCTAACTACCTATTTTGGTCGCCCGTGGCAAAATGCCCCTAAAACAGTTTTTATAAATACAAGGCTCTATACCGGTATTAATGCTACCGGATGGTACTATAAAATGGGCGCAATTCCGGCAGTTTTTGCGGATTATAATACCATGGATGCAAACGGCAACCCGGTAGATTTAAGTCAGCGTATTTCTGATTATGAATATGATGTAAAAGACGGAGGAGGAAATGTAATCAACACCGTACACGGCACCGCCAAAAGTAGCCTTACAGATATCGAAGCGGCAAGTTACACTTACGAAAACGTAATTTTGCGCAGTGGCGATACTTGGGACCCGCGTTTAATGGCCGAAGCGCCAAACCAGCCACTTAATCTACAGTTAAGCGGTACAAACCTAACGTGGGATGCTGTTGCTTATACCAGACTGTACATTGTGTTTAGGGACCAAGCAGTATTAGGCTTTACTACCAATAATCAATTTACAGATGCCACTGCTTTACCGGCAACAAGCTACAAATACACTGTACAGGCAGTTGGCGAATTTGGAGCGTTGAGTAAACTGGCCGATCCGGTTGAAACTTTACCTTTAAAATTCCTGACTTTCAAAGCAACGGTTGCCAAAGAACTGGCTCCAAAGGTAAACCTGACTTGGTCAACCACAAACGAGGTAAACACCTCCAAATTTGAAGTTGAACGCAGTGTTGATGGCAAGGTATTTACAAAAATAGGAACGGTTAACGCCTTAAATACCGCAGGCATTCACAACTACAGCTTTACAGACCAAAGCCCGCTTGATGGCGATGCTTATTATCGTTTAAATCAAATTGATTTAGATGGTAAAAATGCTTACAGCGATTTAAAAGCGGTAAATATATCCAGTGGCATTAGCTTAGCGCTTTACCCAAACCCTGTTTCAGATGAGCTTAATATCAGCCATGCGAAAGCAAAGGTTAACGCCACCTTAGAAGTTGTTGCCACAAATGGTAATAAAGTGCTGCATCTGTCCATTCCATCAGCATCAACAGATACAAAAATTGATTTGACAGGGCTGTCGGCTGGCACTTATATCCTGATATTTAAAAACGGATCTGAAAAACAGGTTGCAAAGTTTGTGAAGAAATAGATAAGGGTTTCGTTAAAATAAAGGTGGGTGCGTTAATAGCGCATCCACTTTTTTTGTTTCCATCTAAAGCTAAAAGTCTTCAAATCTCCTCAAAATGAAAAAGGAAGCGATGGGCGCTTCCTTTTTACTAAACCTAAACCTAAACGTATGAAATTTGTCTCTTCGTCAAAGACAATAACAGTATTACAAAGGCAGTGCCAAACTTTTTGGTGAGCGAATTTATTTTACAAACAGCGCTTAATGGATGTTTGGGGCTGTTTTTTAGATGGGATGTAAGCTTTGGTGGGTCAAATCCAGAAAATTGGACACAAAAAAAATGCCTCAGAATTTGTACAATTCTGAGGCATTTAAAGGTTTTGCTAAAAAAACTACAAACCTTTAATCCAGTCTACAACTTCATCTCTGGTTTTCCCTAATTTTTGTTGTAATCTTCCAACGGTTTCGTCGGCTTTCCCTTCTTCGTAAGCCAAATCGTCATCGGTTAACTCACCGTAAGCTTGTTTGGCTTTTCCTTTTATTTCGTTCCAACTTCCTTTAAATTCTAACTTGTCCATGTCTTAATATTTGTTTTTAGTAAATAGATTAATTACTGTAAACTAACCAAGCTTCGTGCCACTGCGCGTAGAAAGGAGTAAAGATGAAAGACAAAAGACGGCACCGTCACAGTTTTCCTTTTTTAATTTCTTCTACCACCGCCGGGTCCAACAAGGTAGAAACGTCGCCCACGTTTGCCATATCGCCTTCGGCAATTTTACGGAGAATGCGCCTCATAATTTTTCCCGAACGTGTTTTAGGTAAACCGCTCACAAACTGTATTTTATCCGGCTTAGCTATGGCGCCAATAATCCGGCTCACTGTCATTGATATATCTTTTTTGGTCAGCTCTAAATCGTCCGACTCTTTATCTAAAATCACGTAAGCGTAAATGCCTTGCCCCTTAATTTCGTGCGGGTAACCTACCACGGCAGATTCTACCACATCGGTAAACATGTTTATCGCATTTTCCACTTCGGCGGTTCCAATCCGGTGGCCCGAAACGTTGATTACATCGTCCACACGGCCGGTGATACGGTAGTAACCGTCTTCATCGCGTAAGCAACCGTCTCCTGTAAAGTACATATTTTCGTAGGTGGAGAAATAGGTTTGCCTGCACCGTTCATGGTCGCCATAAGTGGTACGTAACATTCCCGGCCACGGAAATTTGATGCACAAATTACCCGATACGCCGTTACCTTCAATCACGTTGCCGTTTTCATCTACCAATACCGGTTGCACGCCCGGCAATGGGAGTGTGGCATAGCAAGGTTTTGTTGGTGTTACGTTGGCGATTGGCGAAATTAAAATCCCGCCGTTTTCTGTTTGCCACCAGGTGTCCACAATCGGGCATCTGCCTTTCCCAATATTATCGTTATACCAGTGCCAAGCTTCTTCGTTTATGGGTTCACCTACGGATCCCAAAACTTTTAAGGAAGATAGGTTTTTGTCTTTTACATAATCCAACCCAGATTGCATTAAGGAACGGATTGCGGTTGGGGCGGTATATAAAGTGTTTACCTCGTATTTATCTACAATGTCCCAAAATCTGCCTGCATCCGGATAGGTTGGGATACCCTCAAACATTAAAGTAGTTGCGCCCTGCGCCAGTGGGCCATAAATAATGTAAGAATGCCCTGTAATCCAGCCAATATCTGCGGTACAGAAATAAACATCCTCGGGCTGGTATTGGAAAACATTCTGGAAAGTGTATGCCGTATACACCATGTAGCCGGCGGTAGTATGTACTACCCCTTTAGGTTTGCCGGTTGAGCCGGATGTGTAAAGGATAAATAGCTCGTCCTCGGCATCCATTTCTTCCGCCGGGCAATCAATCATCCCCAGTGTTTCCACTTTATTTATTTCGTCTTGCCACCATTTGTCGCGCCCTTTTATCATTGAGATAGGTGTTCTGGTGCGGGTTAAAACAATCACTGTTTTTACAGAAGGGCACTGTACCAGCGCGTCATCAATCACGTTTTTTAAAGGGATGTCTTTAGTGCCTCTAAACCCGCCATCGGCGGTAATTACCATTTCGCATTGTGCATCATTAATGCGGTCTGCGATAGACTGTGCCGAAAATCCGCCGAATACTACCGAGTGCACGGCGCCAATGCGGGCGCAGGCCAAAACGGCAATAGCCAGTTCTGGCACCATAGGCATGTAAATGCACACTTTGTCGCCTTTTTTCACGCCGTTGCTTTTTAAAACATTGGCAAATAAGCAAACTTTCTCGTGCAGTTGTTTGTAGGTTAAAATACGGTGATGCTCTGTAGGGTCGTTAGGTTCCCAAATAATTGCGGGCTGGTCCGCCTTGTCTTTTAAATGGCGGTCTAAGCAGTTTTCTGTAATGTTTAGCTTGGCGCCTTTAAACCATTCAATTTTGGGTTCTTTAAAATTCCATTCTAAAACTTTGTCCCATTTTTTTTTCCAGCTAAAGTTTTCGGCTATAGAGGCCCAAAATTCTTCCGGCTGTTCAACACTTTTCTTGTACGCTTTTTTATACTCGTCAAAAGACGAAATTGTAAAGTTCATTATGTGGTTAAATTGGTTATTAGGGCGAAATTTAGAAATTTTAATTTAGAAACCGGAACTTGTTGGGTATAAAACGTGAAGTTTTGAGAAGCATTATCTTTTTTAATACAGTGTTTTGCTGGATTAAGTATAATGAATAAAGAGAGAGGTTAGTATCCCAAAATCGGCTCCTGTCTGTTGTCCCAGAAAAACAATAACACTATAGTAGTTTCTGTAACTTTATAAAATAGTGAACATTGTTTATTTAGCGTTGCGACCCGCACGTTGATATTTAGTTCTGTTGATTTAAACATAAAGGGTTGTTTCGCTATTAAGGATATAGTTTTTCTGCTTGATCAACAAATTTATCGGCTGATTTCTTCCCAAATTTATGAAGAACAAACTCGTAAGTAGTTACTAATGTCTCCCTAGAACGTGGGGTATAAAACACAGTCAGATTCATTTTTTGTCAAGCATGTCCTTTATTCCTGAAAAACGGATTAACTGTTCTTTATCTGCTTGGATTAACGACTCCCTAACACCCTGCGCAACGTGTTCAGGATAGGTTTTCTTTTTCTTGTTCAAAAGTTACCTTCATAGCTTTCATCACAGATTTTAGGGCGGTAAGCTGTTCTTTGTTTTTAGGATAAACAATTAACTTTTCCATATAGTACGAATATAAGGAATTGTATAAAACGTACAAAAGACATACACCATACGTGCATTTCTGAATCAAAAAAACTTTTCAAAAATATTTCCACGGCTCTATTGTCTATTCAGATTTATTTTGTGATATTTGCAAACTCTTTGTAAAACTGAGTTTTAATAGGAAACACAACATATACAGTCATGTCAAGAATTTGTGATTTAACAGGAAAAGCAACAATGGTTGGTAATAGGGTGTCGCACTCTAACGTAAAAACGAAACGTAGATTTTACCCAAACCTACACCTTAAGCGTTTTTATATTCCTGAAGAAGATCGTTGGATCACTTTAAAAGTGTCAACATCAGCAATCAAAACAATCAATAAAATCGGTATTACCGAGGCAATCAACAGATTCGTTGAAAAAGGATCTATTTAATTAAAGAATTCAATACCGCTTAAAAATGGCAAAGAAAGGAAACAGAGTTCAGGTAATTTTAGAATGCACCGAACACAAGGAAAGTGGAATGCCTGGAACTTCTAGATACATTACTACTAAAAACCGTAAAAATACTCCTGAGAGATTAGAGCTTAAAAAGTTCAACTCAGTTTTGAGGAAGGTTACTGTTCATAAAGAAATTAAATAATCTCGCTATTCTGTAGCATAAATCGTATTTAACATGGCAAAGAAAGTAGTTGCAACATTAAAAACCGGTACAGGTAAAGAGTACTCAAAAGTTATTACTTCGGTAAAATCTGCTAAAACAGGTGCTTACTCTTTCAAAGAAATGATTGCGCATAACGATCATATCAAAGAAGCAATGGTTGTTGCTAAAGAAAGTGTAACTGAATAAGTGCATTTAAAAAAATAGGTGAGCCGTCCTGATTAATTAGGATGGCTTTTTTTGTTTAAATTTAGCCACATGGGATTATTTGATTTCTTTAAGAAGAAAGAAAAAACAGCTGAAGAACAAGAGGCCTTAGATAAAGGTCTGGAAAAAACCAAAGACACTTTCTTTTCTAAAATAAGCAAGGCGGTGGTAGGTAAATCTACTGTTGATGATGATGTTTTAGATGAGCTGGAAGAAATTTTGGTTACTTCCGATGTGGGCGTAGCTACTACTTTAAAAGTGGTAGAACGCGTGCAAAAACGCGTAGCTCGCGATAAATATGTAAACACCTCCGAGCTGAATAACATTTTGCGCGAAGAGGTGCAGGCCTTGTTAGAGGAAAATAACAGTGCCGATTTCCAAAACTTCAATTATACTGATCATAAACCTTATGTGATTATGGTGGTGGGCGTTAACGGCGTAGGCAAAACAACCACTATCGGTAAGCTTGCGCATCAGCTTAAAGCGGCTGGGCAAAAAGTGGTGATCGGTGCTGCAGATACTTTCCGCGCTGCCGCTGTAGAGCAGATTCAGCTGTGGGGACGCCGTGCGGATGTGCGGGTGGTTTCACAAGGGATGAATGCCGACCCCGCATCAGTAGCCTTTGATACTTTACAATCTGCGGTAGCAAATGGCGAAGATGTAGCGATAATAGATACTGCAGGCCGTTTGCACAACAAAGTGGGTTTAATGAACGAGCTGAGCAAGATCAAAAACGTTATGCAAAAAGTTGTGCCCGGCGCGCCGCATGAAATTTTGTTGGTTTTAGACGCATCTACTGGGCAAAATGCGGTGGAGCAGTGCAAACAGTTTACGCAGGCTACAGACGTAAATGCATTAGCGCTAACCAAATTAGATGGCACCGCAAAAGGAGGCGTAGTTATCGGGATTTCGGACCAGTTTAAAATTCCGGTAAAATATATCGGGGTAGGTGAAAAGATGACTGATTTGCAGTTGTTTAATAAAAAGGAGTTTGTGGATAGTTTGTTCGGGAAATGATTTCACAGATGTGATAAATGATTTCACAGATTTCGGGATTTCACAGATAGCTTTTAGATTTATTTACAATGGAAGAAGAAATAATTTCTGTCAGAGATCCCTTTACTTATAGAATCATCAGTTGTTGTTACGAAGTTCATAAAGAATTGGGGCCGGGCTTTTTAGAAAGGATTTATTCAAAAGCGTTGATGATCCAGTTCAGAAAAGAAAACATTCAATTTGAGTGCGAGAAAGATTTTAACGTTTACTTTAAAAGTGAGTTTACCGGTAGATTTAGGTGCGATTTTTTTATTGAGCAAAAAGTAATCCTTGAAATAAAATCTGTGACAGGCATCCAGCCAAAACTTTTTCAAACACAATTAATATCATATTTAAAAGCGGGCAAAATAAAAACAGGAGGTTGGTCAATTTCGGAAATGGCAGCTGTGAGGTGAAGCGATTGTCTGTTTAACGCTCTTTAAACTAATTAGAAAATAATGCGTAGTGTCAAATTCGCATAAAAATTCAGAAAAACATTCAGAGGGTCAATTCAGTTAACCTCCACAAAAGCAACCTATAGGATAAGATACTCTGTGAAATCACTTAGATCGGTGAAATCACTAAATCGGTGAAATCACTTAAATTGGTGAAATCACAAAAAAAAATAAGAAACATGAAAGTAAAACCTGTGCAACCCATAACAAAACCCCGCGTAAACGTTATCACGCTGGGTTGTTCAAAAAACACTTACGACTCTGAGGTGTTGATGGGGCAGCTTCACGGAAATAAACTGCAAGTGGTGCATGAAGCCGGCAATGTACAATCAAATGATATTGTAGTGATTAATACCTGCGGGTTTATTGATAATGCTAAGCAAGAATCGATAGACACCATTTTACAGTACAGCGAGCTAAAAGACCAGGGTAAAATTGGGAAAGTAATTGTTACCGGCTGTTTATCTGAGCGTTATACACCCGAACTTTCTAGCGAGATTACCAATATAGACGCTTGGTTTGGCACCAACGATTTGCCGGATATTTTAACAAGCATTGGCGCCGATTATAAATATGAGCTTTTAGGCGAACGTTTATTGACCACGCCATCGCACTTCGCCTATTTTAAAATTGCCGAAGGCTGCAACCGGCCCTGTTCTTTTTGCGCTATCCCGCTGATGCGTGGGATGCACGTGTCAAAGCCGATTGAAGACTTGGTTAAAGAAGCGAAGTTTTTAGCTAAAAACGGTACAAAAGAACTGATTTTAATTGCGCAAGACCTTACCTATTACGGCTTGGATTTATATAATCAGCGTAAATTGGCAGATTTGCTTCGCCATCTTTCAGACGTGGACGGTATAGAGTGGATCCGTTTGCAGTATGCTTATCCGTCTGGATTTCCGATGGAGATTTTGGATGTGATGAACGAGCGTTCAAACATCTGCAACTATCTGGATATGCCTTTGCAACACATATCGGATCCGATGTTGCAATCTATGCGCCGCGGTACAACCAAGCAAAAAACCATTGATTTGGTAAACAAAATCCGAGATAAAGTGCCAAACATTGCTATGCGCACCACCTTAATATGTGGTTATCCCGGCGAAACCGAGAGAGATTTTGAGGAGATGAAAGAATGGGTTGCCGAAACTCGATTTGACCGTTTGGGATGCTTCACCTACTCGCATGAGGAGAAAACGCACGCATTTGATTTGATTGACGATGTTGCGCAAGAAGTTAAAGAACAACGTGTGGAGGAGGTGATGGAAATTCAGCAAGACATCTCGTTCCAATTAAACCAAGAAAAAGTGGGCAATAGCTACAAGGTTTTGGTAGACAAAATGGAAGGCGACTTTTTTATTGGCCGTACCGAGTTTGATTCGCCAGAGGTGGATAACGAGGTGCTGTTAGATGCTCGGGAGAACTACGTAACGCCCGGCAGCTTTGTAAACGTAAACATTGATAGGGCAGAGGACTTTGATTTGTATGGAACAATTGTAAAATAGGTGAAATGAGGGGTTGTAGATGCAGAATTTGATTATTTTCGCTTCCCTAGCATGAAAGTAAGCACAATTGATTATGAAGAAACCGGTTGTTTTTCTGCAACGGTAACGCGTTTGCTCGGCCATGACGGAAGCTTGGCGCCCTTTGTTAACGGTTTTGCCAGTTTACAGCAGTTTCAGCAAATTATTGCACAACGTAAATTTAGCGGCAACCGCGGTGTGTTGCACGATGTTTTAAGCGGGCAGTACAAAAATCTTGAATTAAGCCCGGCGCTACAAAACAATATCGCATCGCTCAAAAATCAAAATACCTATACGGTTACTACAGGTCATCAGTTGAACATTTTTGGTGGTCCTTTATACTTCATTTTTAAGATTGTAAGCACTATTAAACTGGCGCAAGAACTTGCACATGCATATCCAGAGCAACATTTTGTACCAGTTTACTGGATGGCTACCGAGGATCATGATTTTGCGGAGATTAACCACACTTATTTATCCAACGAAAAAATCAGTTGGGAGTACGACGTTAGTGGCGCTACCGGCAAAATAAGTACCGATTCCATCGCGCAAGCTTCACAGCATTATATTAGAATTTTAGGAATTTCGGCGAACGCGAGTACGCTGGCGGAGATGCTGAAAAATGCTTATGCGGGTCGGAAAACACTGGCGGAAGCTACTCGTATCTTCGTGAACGAGCTTTTTGGCGAGTATGGGTTGGTTATTATCGATGCGGATGAACCGGCTTTAAAGCAATTGTTTGCGCCAATTATTGAAAAGGATATTATCGGACAACATAGCTTCCGATGTATTGAAGAAACATCGGCTAAACTTGCAACTGTCGGAATTTCGGCGCAAGTGAACCCTCGTGAAATCAATTTTTTTTACCTGAAAGATAGTTCCCGCGAACGTATTGTTTTTGATGCGGGGCGTTATAAGGTATTAAACTCAGCTATTTCTTTTTCAGAAGAAGAGCTAAAAGCAGAAATAGAGAAATATCCGGAAAGGTTTAGTCCAAATGTGGTGATGCGCCCGCTTTACCAAGAATATATTTTGCCCAACCTGGCTTATATTGGCGGAGGAGGCGAACTGGCTTATTGGCTACAGCTTAAAAGTACATTTGAGTATTACCAAACAGACTTCCCACTGTTAGTTTTGCGTAACTCCGCAATGTTGCTAAACGATAAAATACTGCGCAAAATGAGCAAGTTACGGCTCAAAACTGCAGATTTGTTTAAATCCGCGCAAAACCTGCAAACCGAATTGATTGCTTCGCACACAGCGCATCGGCTCAATTTAGTTGCAGAGAAAGAAGCCTTGTCCCAAATTTTTCACAGTCTAAAAAACCGCATTGCGTTGATAGACGTGACTTTGCGCGACAGCACCGAAGCAGTAGAAACGCGTTTGCAAAAAGCCATGGATAAACTGGAGAAGAAAATTCTTCGGGCAGAAAAAAGAAATCATGCCGAGGTGATGGGTGATATTGAGCAATTAAAAAACCAGCTTTTCCCTGGCGGAGGTTTGCAGGAACGCAAAGAAAACTTCGGACTTTTTTACGTTGAGCATGGCAAAAACTTTATTCCCCAACTGCTAGCCAGTTTTGACCCGCTTGCTTTTAAATTCAGCGTTTTAGCTTAAGCGTCCCAGTTTTTTCTGCCCGTGAATGCGCACGATGAAGATTCTCGCTAACTAACTAAAACGCACGCATGTTCTTATCAAATCATTTTAGTATTCGGCCAAGCTGTAGACGTTGTTCGAGTAAGTTTCTAACTGTTGCCAGCCGTTTAAAAAGCGCAAGGAAACGATAAAAGAATAGCCCACTACCTCTCCGCCCATCTTTTCTATCAGCATTGAGCTTGCCATAACCGTGCCTCCGGTTGCCAATAAATCGTCATGGATTAAAACTTTTGCGCCAGGTTCAAAGGCGTCTTCATGTATCTCTATAACAGCCGAACCATATTCTAACTCGTAAGCCTGTTGGATGGTTTTATGCGGGAGTTTACCCACTTTACGTATAGGAACAAACGGCTTGTTTAAGCGGTTCGCCAGCATCAAGCCAAATAAAAAACCTCTACTCTCTATTCCGGCAATTACATCAAACTGTAAATCACCTATTTTTTCTACAAAAGCATCAACGATGGCCGAGCATAAACTTTGTTCCTTTAAAATCGGAGTGATGTCTTTAAATATAATTCCGGGTTTGGGGAAGTCGGGAATATCGCGGATGTGGCTTTTAATGCGCTCTTCAATCATCTGTATGGAAATAAGGGGCGATTTTTCTGATGGTTTCGGCGTCCAATATCGCAATTTTATTTAAGTCGGCAACACTGCTATACCGTCCGTGTTGGTTCCTGTAAGCGATAATTGCAGTCGACTGCTTATATTTTAAATATGGGAAGTTTTTAACGTTTTCAAAAGTACAACGGTTTAGGCTGATGCGTTCTATGTTTTCAGCATCAACCCTGAGCTGTGGCGCTAGTTGCGCGTACTTAGCAGAGTCGACCCCGTAAATTTCTTTCAATTGCGCCAGTGCGACAAAACCGCCCAGGCGCTTGCGGTATTTGATAATACGTGATGCAAACGCAGGGCCAACGCCTCTTAATTCTGTCAGTGCAGAAGAATCTGCGCTGTTTATAGCCAATACTTCGGCCGCCTTAGTTTTATGGATGGATGAGTTTTTATAAGTATCGAATTTCTTAGCGCTGCTATTTTGCTCGGGTAAGTCAATATAAGGCATTAACCGTGCAAACATTTCATCGCTAATGGCGTACATCTTTTTAACGTCTTTTATACTGCGGAACCTACCTCCTTTACTTTCGTAGTTTTTAATGCTTTGCGCCTGCTTTTCGCTTAGGCCCAGTTTCATCCAGCTTTCAACAGGAAGCTGGTTGGGGTTAAATCTGAAAAGCTCGGCTACTTGTTGTGGTTCATGCGCTCTATCGTAATTAAAATTGTTAGCTGTTTTTTTGTGTTTGTCCAGCTCTGACAATTTAGGGCTTATGGTTTCAATCACGATGTAGCTGGGGCGCGCCATCAGTTTTTCATAAACATAAGGCGCCAATGCAATAAGTGAGAGGATAACAATAAAAACCACCATCCCGCGGAATTCACCGGGCGAAATTTCGACGTATTTCTTAAGTTTTTGATACATAGGCAGGTAGCAGTACCAAATATAAATAAGATGCTTTTAAAATAAAAAATTAAATGCAATAAAAAAGCCCACTAATTTAGTGGGCTTCAATGCATTATAGCTTGTTAAAGCTTTATTTCCTCGCCTTTTGCGCTTAGGAAATGGAATTCTGTTAAGTGGTACGATGATACCTCGCGCACTTTGATCCACTGGTTGTATTTGAAAAACCACTTCATTTGCAAGGATAAAAACCCTTTTTTAATGAAAGCCCCAATGTACGGATGTACGCAAAGCGTTATCCCTTTTTCGGCCTGCTCGTTTAGTACGTAGTCTAAATTGGCAACAATATCATCCAGCAATACAATACTGGCTTTAATTTCGCCGGTACCGCCACAGCTCGGGCACTTTTCATTAGTTACAATGTTCATCTCTGGCCTTACCCGTTGGCGGGTAATTTGTACCAGCCCAAACTTGCTTGGTGGTAAAATGGTGTGTTTAGCGCGGTCCAAATTCATCTCCGACCTCAAAAAGTCGAACAGTTCTTTGCGGTTTGGCGCTTTGTGCATGTCAATAAAATCTACCACCACAATGCCGCCCATATCGCGCAAGCGCAATTGGCGTGCAATTTCTTTGGCCGCTTCCTTGTTCACCATCAGGGCGTTTTCTTCCTGATTTTCGGGGTTAGCCGTACGGTTGCCACTATTTACATCAATAACGTGCAGGGCTTCGGTGTGCTCTACAACCAAATACGCACCACCGGCCAAGTTTACGGTTTTTCCAAAAGAAGCTTTAATCTGCTTTTCGATACCAAAGTGCTCGAAAATAGGATCTTTGCCTTTATAAAGTTTTACGATTTTTTCCAGCTCGGGCGATATCTCATGCACATAAGATTTCACCTCTTCGTAAATTGCTGGGTCGTTTACATAAACATGCGTAAACTCGTCATTCAGTAAGTCGCGTAGGATGGTAGAGGCGCGCCCCATTTCTCCTAATATTTTTTTAGACGGATCTGTATGCGGTAACTTCTTCATAAAAGTTTCCCACTTAGAGATGAGGTCTAAAAGATCTTTCTGAATTTCTGTAACGCCTTTGTTTTCAGAAACAGTTCTAATAATTACGCCAAAATTTGCCGGCTTAATGCCTTCAACAATTTTCTTTAGGCGTGTTCTTTCTGTGTTGCTTCTAATCTTTTTTGAGATAGATATTACATCAGAAAACGGTACCAAGACCACAAAGCGGCCCGCTATGGATAAATCTGAACTTAAACGAGGGCCTTTTGTAGAGATAGGCTCTTTGGCAATTTGAACGGGCAACAACTGGTTTTTACTCAGTACAGACGAAATTTTTCCGCCTTTATCAATATCCGCTTCCCTGGTAAAATGATCCAGCAAACGGTCTTTGTACGAGTTGCCTCTAACCTGTTTATTAAGTTTTAGTAAAGATTGTACCTGCGGTCCAAGGTCTAAGTAATGCAAGAAAGCGTCTTTCTCATAACCCACATCAACAAATGCTGCATTTAAACCGGGCATAATCTTTTTGATACGGCCCATGTAAATGTCGCCAACAGCATAGCTGTTGTTGATTTGTTCTTTGTTAAGCTCAACGAGTTGCTTGTCCTGCAGTAACGCAATCGTAACCCCACCAGGGTTCGAATTGATAATTAACTCCTTTACCAACAGAAAAAATTTAAGAAAAGATTGTAGTTAACAATCTTTTAGTTAACAAAGAAAAAATAAAAAAACAAAGTATTGCAGTTGGACGCGTTGCCAAAGCAAATACTTTGTTAAAAGCTTTTAAAGCCTAATTATTTTTTCTTGTGTCTGTTTTTTCTTAAGCGTTTTTTGCGCTTGTGGGTAGCCATTTTATGTCTTTTTCTTTTTTTACCGCTTGGCATAATCTTGTGATTTAATGTTTTATAAAATTATTTTAATTACTTAATTCTTTGATCTTACGATCAACAAATGTGGTCAAATTAGGGTCTGCTGCCAGTTCTTTAGCTTTGGTATAAGCTAAAACAGCTTCCGGCTTTTGGCCTAAATTTTCATAGCTTGTACCCAAATAAAACCAAGCTTCGGGCGTAGGCTTAACCTCTAAAACAGTTTTAAACCTTTCTACCGCTTTTTGGAACTGGCCAGATTTCATAGAGAACAAGCCTAAATTCATGTTGGCTTTTTGGTTCTTTGGGTCTTCTTTTACCACACCTAATAAAAGCTGTATGCCCTGCATAGGGTTTTGGGTGCCGGATACGTAGGCTACGCCTAATCCGGTTTGTGCGTCGAGGCTGTTTTTGTCAAATTCTAACGCTTTGTTGTAAGCTTCAATCGCTTTTTGTACCAAGCCCACGGTTACGGTGCTATCTGCATAGTTTTGGTAACCCTCGCTGTAACGGTCGGCGGTTTTAAGCCAATTTGCGTAGTTCGGATTTGCTTTTGCAACCTCTTCGTAATAAAAAGCAGCTGCGGCGGGTTGGTTTACGTCATCCCACTTTGTTGCTAGTTGTTGTTGCAGTTCGGTCTTTTTTGTGCCGTCGGCAGCTTTCGCCTGTTTCTCCAATTTTTCAATATCCGCCGCAAGGCTGGCACTGATCATTTGTTTAGACACCGAGGTTACGTCTTCTGCCTTTAATGCTGCTGCGTTAGCGCCACCTGCCGTTGCTGTAGATTGCATTTCGGCCTGTTGCTCGCCTTCGTTTTCCTGTTTTACTAAACCTTTAATGTCTAAACTATATAACACAACCATTAACAGCCCTACTAGGCCTATTGCAATATATTGTTTAGCTTTTAACATCATTAGGCAGTTACAGATGTTTTGTTACCTGATTTTACTTTGTCAACAAACACTTTTGCCGGCTTAAAGCTAGGCACGTAATGCTCAGGGATAATTATCGCAGTGTTTTTGGAAATATTTCTTGCAGTTTTTTCGGCCCTCTTTTTAACCACAAAACTACCAAAACCGCGTACGTAAACGTTTTCTCCGCCTACCATAGCATTTTTTACCACTTTAAAAAAAGCTTCAACAGTCTCCTGTACATCAACCTTCTCAATTCCGGTTTTGTTAGCAATTTCTGCTATAATTTCTGCCTTTGTCATTTGATCTATTTTCTTTTAAAAATTATTATGTTGTGCAAAGATTTGGGGTTGCAAAAGTATTGCTTTTAAATGTATTTGGGAAATAAATAACCTAAAATTTTATTTCAATAGCTTATTATCCAACATTTAAGCAATTTGGGCCTCCCAAGAATAACATAAAAAACAGTAAATGAACTTTAATGAGGAGCTAATTTGTTGGTACAGAAAACATAAACGCGATTTGCCATGGCGCGATAATCGTGACGCTTACCGGATTTGGCTTTCGGAAATTATTTTGCAGCAGACTAGGGTTGAGCAGGGAATGCCTTATTTTTATAAGTTTTTAGATGCTTTCCCTCGGGTGGAAGCTTTTGCCGCCGCCAGTGAAGATGAAGTTTTGCGCTTGTGGCAAGGTTTGGGTTATTACTCGCGCGGGCGCAACATGCTTAAAACCGCACGCAAAGTAGTGGCAGATTTTGAGGGTATTTTCCCCGATAATTATGATGATTTACTGAAACTGGTGGGTATCGGCGACTATACCGCGGCAGCAATTGCATCTTTTGCGGGCGGGCAAGCTAAAGCCGTAGTAGATGGCAATGTGTACCGTTTTCTATCGCGCTATTTTGGCATAGCTACTCCAATTAACAGTACGGCGGGTAAAAAAGAGTTTCAGGCTGTGGCCGATGAACTGCTGGATGCACATAACCCCGGCGAACATAACCAAGCGATGATTGAGTTTGGAGCGTTACAATGCAAACCTAAAAACCCCGATTGTTCCGTTTGTCCTTTTATGGCCGGCTGTTATGCTTATCATCATAATGCTGTGGACACCTTGCCTAAAAAAGTAAGAAAACTGAAAATTAAGGAGCGGTATTTCTTATACCATCTCATAAAAAACCAATATGGCGAACTGGTGATTAAGCGCAGACCCAATACAGATATTTGGGCCGGTTTGTATGATATGCCGGTTTTTGAGCATTCGGAAACTGACGACCCTGTGGTTATTGCGGTCCAGGTACATAAGGTCTTTAAAAAAGTTTATCCTTTAAGCCCGGTTTCGGCCCCAGTTAAACATATATTAACGCATCAGCGGCTGTTTGTGCGTTTTATCGAGCATCAGGTTTTAAAAGAAGATGTAGTGCTCCAAAACGGCTGGATGTGGGTTAACGCAGCAGATTTAGCTCAATATGGGATGCCTAAAATTATTTTTGACTTCTTGAAAAAAGTCATAAATTGAAGAAAAATTAAAAGAAATTATGTCCGGAGTTAACAAAGTTATTTTAATAGGTCATTTAGGTAAAGATCCAGAAGTGAGGCATTTGGATGGTAACGTGTCTGTGGCAAGTTTTCCTTTGGCAACATCAGAATCATATAATAAAGATGGCAAACGCATAGAACAAACGGAGTGGCATAATATTGTAATGTGGCGCGGTTTGGCAGATGTGGCCGCTAAATATCTGCAAAAAGGTAAACTGGTTTACATTGAGGGCAAGCTGCGCACCCGCTCTTTTGAAGATAAAGAGGGGCATAAAAAGTATAGCACAGAGATAGTTGCAGAAAACTTCACTTTATTGGGCCGTAAAACAGATTTTGAACCCAATAACAACTCGGCAAGCAGCAGCACAGCAGCAGAGCCTTCGGCAGAAGCTAATAAAAACTTGGGGACGGGCGAGTTTGGCAAGGATGAGGATGAACGGGATTTGCCGTTTTAACCAGCTGTACGCTTTTTAGACATTATAACGTTGATTTTAGATGATTTCTGCTACGTTTCGCCTTTAATTTCTTCATGGTAAGATGTAGCATAAATAATTGGCTAGAGGGTGCCAAGAAAGCTTAAAGAGTACGGAGCCAGATTATCGGCTATTGATTAGCATGACGTTAAGAAGTTAATGCGCCCCTGTTGCGAAAGTGGTTTTTAAGCATTTAAATTTTGAGAAAGAACTGCCGATAGATTTATAGACCATCTATAGTTTGAAAACGTATTATGCCAAGTGTTTTAATTGAAGTAAGAAAAGAATATTCCCAAGAAGAGGAAATAGGGATTATGAATGCCGTGCACGCGGCATTGGTGGCGGCCTTTAAAATACCACCAGGCGATAAAATAATTAGGCTAGTGGTTCATGCTCCGCATAAATTTAATGTGCCACCTGCTAAGCTAAAGCCAGAGTACTATACCTTGGTTAGTATAGACGCTATTTCGGGACGGTCAATTGAAGCTAAAAGGAAACTTTACGCCGGAATTGTAAAGAATCTGGAGCCATTTGGCATTCCCAATGATCATGTGATGATATTATTGCGAGAAAGTATAGCCGAAAATTGGGGTATTAAAGGCGGTAAACCAGCAAGCGATGTGCATCTTGATTTTGATGTAAACGTATAAATTTAACATCAGCAAGTTTCGGGTTTTAAGAACGTAATGTAATGGAGAGATTTGCTATACATCAGGTTTAAAAAACGTGGAAGAGCAACAGGCAATCAATTACCAACGTATCGCGGAAGCAATAGCATACATCAAAAACAATTTTAAAAAGCAACCTAATCTGGACGAAATTGCAGACGCGGTGCATCTGAGTCCTTTCCATTTTCAGCGCTTGTTTAGCGAATGGGCCGGCACTACGCCCAAAAAGTTTCTCCAATACCTAAGCGTGCAGCACGCGAAAGCACTACTTAACCGGCAGGCTACACTTTTTGATACAGCTTATGACACCGGACTTTCTGGCACGGGGCGCTTGCACGATCTTTTTGTTAAAATTGAAGGAATGACACCGGCCGAATATAAAAATGGTGGTAAAAATCTTTTGATCAATTACAGTTTTGCGCACAGCCCTTTTGGTTGCCTGTTGATAGCTTCCACCGAAAAAGGGATTAGTTGTATGGCTTTCGCCGATGAGGAGCGTAGCGCAATAAGTCAGCTCACCCAAAAATTCCCCAATGCAACGTTTCGGCAAAAAACAGACGGTATGCAACAAAATGCTCTGTCGATTTTTAATGCGGATTGGGGTAAACTGAAAGAAATAAAACTCCACTTACGGGGAACGGATTTTCAGCTAAAAGTTTGGGAAACGCTTCTGAAAATACCGATGGGAAAGCTTTCCACCTACGGAAATATCGCAAAAGAAATTGGCCAGTTTAGTGCGTCCAGAGCTGTTGGCACAGCTATAGGCAACAATCCGGTTGCCTTTCTGATTCCATGTCACCGTGTGATCCAATCAACCGGCGGTATTGGTGGCTACATGTGGGGCGAAACCCGTAAGTCGGCCATTATCGGTTGGGAAAGTGCAAAAACTGAAACGTTAGAAGTGAAGAGTCCATAGTCGATGGTCGATAGTCCATAGTCCATGGTCCATAGTCGATAGTTTATAGTTGATAGTCCGTAGTCCATTGCTCAATCTAAAGTTTATCCGTTTCGGCAAGCTCGTGCTAGATTAATTTTTATCTTTACCGCAAAAATTAAATGACTATGCTTTCTAAAATCAATTTTACGCAGACTAAAGCGTACGAGTACCTTTCGAGCCATTTGGTTGATATTTCTGAAAAACACATGAAAGAGCTTTTCGCGGCAGATCCGGCACGTTTTGAAAAGTTTTCTGTACAGTTCAACGATATTTTTGTTGATTTTTCTAAAAACCGCATCAATGACAAAACTATGGCCTTATTGGTGCAATTGGCTAAAGAATGCGATTTAGAAAACGCTATAAATGCCATGTTTAACGGTGAGGCAATTAACGAAACCGAGAACCGGGCAGTATTACATACCGCTTTGCGCAACCGCAGCAATACGCCGGTGTATGTTGACGGTAAAAACGTAATGGAAGATGTGAACGAGGTTTTGGGCAAGATGAAGAAATTCTCTGAAGCTATTATCTCTGGCACTTGGAAAGGCTATACCGGCAAAGCCATTACCGATGTGGTAAACATTGGCATTGGTGGATCTGATTTGGGTCCGGTAATGGTTACCGAAGCTTTAAGATCCTACAAAAACCATTTAAACCTGCACTTTGTTTCTAACGTTGACGGTACGCACATTGCCGAAACGTTGAAGAAGGTAAATCCGGAAACTACTTTGTTTTTAATTGCGTCTAAAACATTTACCACGCAAGAAACCATGGCCAATGGGCACAGCGCACGTAACTGGTTTTTGGCAAGTGGCGCAACAGAGGCAGATGTGGCCAAGCATTTTGCGGCGCTATCTACCAATGCAGAGGGCGTATCTAAATTTGGTATCGACACCGAAAATATGTTTGGTTTTTGGGATTGGGTAGGTGGCCGCTACTCTCTATGGAGTGCTATCGGGATGCCAATTGCACTTTCTATAGGCTTCGATAAATTTGAGGAGCTTTTAGCCGGTGCGCATGAAATGGACAAGCATTTTAGAGAAACGGAGTTTGAAAAAAACATCCCGGTTATTTTAGCATTGATAGGCATTTGGTACAATAACTTTTTCGAGGCAGAAACGGAAGCCATTTTGCCTTATGACCAGTACATGCATCGTTTTGCAGCTTACTTCCAACAAGGCGATATGGAAAGCAATGGCAAACATGTGGACCGCAGCGGCAACGAAGTAAATTACCAAACCGGCCCTGTGATTTGGGGCGAGCCAGGCACAAACGGCCAGCACGCGTTTTACCAACTAATCCACCAAGGAACTAAATTGATCCCATGTGATTTTATTGCACCGGCACAAAGCCATAATCCGCTGGGCCAGCATCATCAAATGCTGCTATCAAACTTTTTTGCACAAACAGAAGCTTTGATGAACGGTAAAACCGAAGAAGAAGTTTTAGCAGAGCTAAGCGGTAAAAGCGAAGCAGAAAAATCTAAAATTGCTCCGTTTAAAGTTTTTGATGGCAACCGTCCAACCAACTCTATTTTGGTGAAAAAAATTACGCCAAAAGTGTTAGGATCCTTAATTGCGATGTATGAGCATAAGATTTTTGTACAAGGAGTAATCTGGAACATCTTTAGTTTTGACCAGTGGGGTGTTGAGCTAGGCAAACAATTGGCAGGTAAAATTTTACCTGAGTTAAAAGATGATGCGGATGTTACGTCGCACGACAGCTCTACCAATGGCTTAATTAATTTGTATAAAGCCTGGAGGTAATTCTCCAAGGGAGAATATTTCAAATCCCGTTGCGCGCCTTGGCGCAACGGGATTTTTTTATTTACTAAACAATAAATCGGGGTTGCTTAGGTACTGGTTGTAAATCATCAGCAGTTTATAGCGCGATACATAAGCGGTTACCTGTCCGTTCTTGCGCACTAACAAATGTTCATCGTTTATAATAGAAGGTTTAGTGGCCAGTTTCTTTCGCAGTGCATTAAATTCTACTACCTCAAAATCGGTGTCCATAATTTCTTTTGCTGTTTTAACATCATAAGCTTCAAAATCTTTGAGCAAAGAACGCATCGCTTTAAGCTCAACAATACCAACAATTTTATTATCTGCATTTATCACTGGCACCAGCGCATGTTCAAATACCGAAAAATGCTCTATAATTTCGCGCAAAGTATCGTCCTCGTTCACAAACTCTTTCACAGGGTCCACAATGTCATTTAAGTTGATTTGATTGATAATGAACTTCTCCATTTTAATGGTTCCATGCCCGGCGCTCACCAGCGGGTTCATTTTGTCGAAATAATTTTTTACGGTGTAGGCCACAGCCGTCACAATCATCAGCGGAACAATAATGGTGTAGCTTTCGGTAGTATCCGCAATTAAAAAAATAGCTGTTACAGGTGCGCGCATTACGCAGGCAAACGTTGCGGCCATGCCCAAAAACACAAAAGTGTTTGGTGCCAGGCCCGCCAAATCGCCGGATACTACATAAACCGTTTTAAATACCACGTAGCCCATTAAACCGCCAGCTACCAATGATGGCGCAAAATAGCCACCTTCGCCACCTGCGGCCAAACTTAGTCCCGTGGTGATGGGCCGTAAAAGCAGGAGTCCTAAAATTAATAGGAGTCCGTTAAACGGCTGAAAAACCGGATTAGCCAATAAAGAATGTTTCCACAAAGCAGGTTCTTGGCCGTGCAACAGTTTGTTGATAGAAACATAACCCTCGCCATAAAGGGATGGAAAAAAATAGATTAAAGCGCCTAAAATAGAACCGCCCGCCAATGCAATAAGCCAAGGGTTGCCCAAACGTGCCAGTTTGCGGTAGCAAAAACTATAAGCTTTGGTCATGTAGCTTGCGGTAAGCATCCCGGCAATGCCGATAATGATGACATAGGGCATACTTTGGTACGAAAATTCATTGATGTGCACATCAAAACGAAGGTTTTCGCCCATAATTAGCTCGAACAAGATTTTTCCGGCAGCAGAAGATATCAGCAAAGGAATTAAAAGAGCCGGGGTAAAGCCCGGCAACACCACCTCCAAGGCAAACAAGAAGCCGCCGATAGGCGCGTTATACATGGCCGAAATGCCCGAAGCAGTACCGCAACCAATTAATAAAGTGCGCAGCTTATAGCTTAAACCCAAGCGCCTGCCTAAGTTTGAGCCGATAGAAGCGCCGGAGGTAATTATTGCCGATTCCATCCCCGAGCTGCCGCCGAAACCAATGGTTACCGCAGCACTGATCACTTTGGTGTAAATCAGCTTTAGCTTAATTAAAGATTGATGGTTTTCTATGGCATCAATCACGTTGCGCATCCCTTTAAAATAGCTGGTTTTTTTAAACAGCGTTTGGTTAAGCACGTTTACCAACAATAAACCCACTAATGGCACTAAAAACAAAACATAGCCAGGAAAAAAGCTTACCGCGTAATTTTCTATGGCATAGGTAATTTGTTTAATCAGAATAGCGGCCAGGCCAACAGTAAGCCCCACTATCGCGCTTAGCAAAACAATGGTGAAATTCCTGTTTTTTTGCGTGTCTACAATGCGGCCAAGTTTTATCCTTAGCTTTTTTAACTTTGTATGGTAACGATGGCCGGATTTAGGCATGGTTTAAAATAATCAAAATAAATACCAATGAGTAAAAAGCCAAGGATATTGGTGGTGAACGACGACGGAATCACCGCACCCGGGATAAAATGTTTAATAGAGGTGATGAAAGAAATTGGTGAGGTAACGGTGGTTGCGCCCGATGGACCACAGTCTGGAATGGGCCACGCCATCACTATTGGTAAACCTTTGCGCTTAGATAAAATTAATTTGTATGAGGGTGTGGATATGTACAAATGCTCGGGCACGCCGGTAGATTGCGTGAAGCTTGCTGTAAACAAGATTTTTAAAGGTAATAAGCCAGATTTATGCGTTTCGGGTATTAATCACGGCCTAAACAATTCTATAAATGTCATTTACTCTGGCACCATGTCGGCCGCGGTAGAAGGTGCTATAGAAAACATCCCATCCATTGGGTTTTCTTTGGATGATTTTACTTGGGAAGCCGATTTCTCGCACTGCCGTAAATATGTGAAAGACATTTGCCTGCAAACCCTTAAAAATAGCTTGCCACAAGGCGTTTTGCTCAATGTAAACTTCCCAAATAACAGCAAGCCCTTAGCGGGGATTAAAATTTGCAGGCAAGCCAATGCTAAATGGGCCGAGGAGTTTGATGAGCGTGTAGATCCGCACAAGCGTAATTATTATTGGTTAACAGGGGTTTTCCAAAACCATGATAAAGGCGAGGATTCTGATGTTTGGGCACTTGAACATCATTATGTTTCTGTGGTGCCGGTGCAGTTTGATATGACGGCGCATCACGCAATTTCTAA
The DNA here is from genome assembly GCF_003609575.1 of Pelobium manganitolerans. GTDB lineage: Bacteria > Bacteroidota > Bacteroidia > Sphingobacteriales > Sphingobacteriaceae > Pseudopedobacter > Pseudopedobacter manganitolerans. The sequence goes on from NZ_MBTA01000012.1 coordinate 279,190, forward strand.
TTTAAATGGCTGGAATTTCAATGTTTAAAAAAGATAGTGTTTGGCTGGGCTTAGGCGCAGGCCTGCTTTTTCCGGGGCTGGCCTTTGTGGTGGTAGAAATCATCAAAAAAAATGTGGTAGTACTGCAAAAAGATGATTTGCTGTATATAGGTTGCGTAGCCATAAATATGCTTTTGCTTAAATACGCCTATAAACGGGATATGGAATTAACGGGTAAAGGAATCATCTCGGCCACTTTTGTATGCGCCTTTATTTTCTTTTATTACAAGTTTAATCAGTAAAGAAGGAAAAATTGGGGCGAAGCTTTTTTAATAATGGCGTTCCCCAAAAAAGGGGTCGGGCTTTGCGCTGTATCTTTTTTTGCTAAAACACTAAGTCTAAAAAAGCAAAAAAAGGATGCCGCTACAATCCCTAACGCATATACCGAGTCGCTTTTAAAAAACACGATTATGAAATACTACCTTATAGCCGGTGAAGCTTCAGGCGATTTACACGGATCAAACCTAATGAAAACTTTGAAACAACAGGACGGTGAAGCCCAGTTTAGGTTTTACGGAGGCGATTTAATGCAGGCACAAGGTGGCACTTTGGTAAAGCATTACGCGGAGATGGCTTTTATGGGTTTTGTAGAAGTGGTGATGAATTTGCGTACGGTGTTGCGTAATATTAAAAACTGCAAAGCTGATATTTTAAGTTATCAGCCCGATGTTCTGATTTTAATTGATTTTCCGGGATTTAACCTTAAAATTGCTGAATTTGCCAAAAAACAAGGCATTAAAGTCTTTTATTACATCTCTCCAAAAATTTGGGCTTGGAACCAAAAACGCGTACTTAAAATTAAAAGAGACGTAAACCGTATGTTCTGCATTTTACCTTTCGAGGTGGAGTTTTATCATAAATGGGGCATGCAGGTAGATTATGTGGGCAACCCCCTATTAGATGCCAAAGCGGCCTTTAATCCGCAGCCCGATTTTTTACAGCAAAACACTATTTCTGCCTCTAAACCTATCATTGCTTTGCTGCCGGGCAGCCGTAAACAGGAGCTACAATATATCTTGCCTGATATGCTGGCGGCGGCAGATAAATTTCCGGATTACCAGTTTGTTATTGCTGGCGCGCCAACGTTTACACCCGATTTTTACACGCAATTTTTAAAAGATAAACAAATCCCCGTTGTTTTTGACGCTACTTATGATTTGTTAAACGTAGCCAAAGCGGCATTAGTGGCTTCTGGCACTGCCACTTTAGAAACAGCTTTATTTAAAGTGCCACAGGTGGTGCTGTACAAAGGAAACGCACTCAGCATCGGCATTGCTAAAATGCTGGTGAAAATTAGATTTATCTCTTTGGTAAACCTGATTATGGATAAAGCAACGGTGGCCGAGCTTATACAGCAAGATTGCAACCCCACGCGTATTGAAACTGAGCTCCAAGCTATTCTCTACCATCCAAAACGGGAGGAAGTGCTACATGATTATGAAATACTTGCAGAAAAAATGGGTTCGCCGGGCGCTTCAGAAAAAACGGCTAAGCTTATGTACCAGTATTTGAAATAGCTGGTGCAATAATGCAAAAGCGCTTATTAATGCTTATTTTCAGCCATCTTCCTTTTGTAAATTACAGTTAATCTAAAGCAATGGAAACGCATAAAGTACAAATCATCCAAACCGTTCTTATTTTATTGGTCTATATTATCGTTTATTACATTAATAAAAACGTTGTAAATACTTCTTTAAAACAAACGCACATCCAGCGTGGGCGAAGAAAAATGATTGTGAAAACCATTCAGTTGCTTTCGTCTACCACTGTGTTGGTGTTGCTGGCTTCGGTTTGGGGCGTAAAGCAAGGTGATATTGCGGTTTTTGCAGGTACAATACTTGCGGCCATAGGTATCGCGCTTTTCGCACAATGGTCATTGCTTTCCAATATCACCTCTAGCGTTCTGTTGTTCTTCAATCATCCTATGCGGATAGGAGATAGAATAAAAGTGCTGGATAAAGATTTTCCGCACGAGGGCATGATAGCCGACTTAACCTATTTCTTTGTACACATCAGAACAGATGACGGCGAAATTGTCACCATCCCAAATTCTTTGATTTTCCAAAAATCCATTGTGGTTGTACAGAACGAGGAAGTTTGACTGTTGTTGGAACAAGGCGCTGATTAATTTAGTATTGCGCGGTTAGATAAAGCCTGCTTTTTTAAAAAGTTTATTTGAGTTAGGATATTTTTATATCCCAAATCTTAACAAGCTTTTAATCCTCATTGTTATAAAATTTTGCTTCAATCCTTTTATCGGGCACCAGCCAAATTAGCGCTACACCAATATAAATGGCTATCGCTAACCATTCGATAAAAAAAGACGAAACTATCGCCGATAGGTAAAGAAAAGGGGAAGCCTTGCCTTTCCAATCTTTCCCAATTGCGCGCGCCAACACAGCCGTTTTGCCATGTTCGCGGATAATAAGCGTTTGTAAAAGCCAATAAGCAAACGCGGCCATTAACAATACAAAACCATATAAAGCTAAGGGCAATGCGGTAAGATGGTTTTGCCCTAGCCAAGCGGTAGTAAACGGAATTAGGGAAAGCCAAAACAACAAATGCAGGTTTGCCCACAGGATTTTCCCGTCTACATTTTTAACGGTTTGCATCATGTGGTGATGGTTGTTCCAGTAAATGCCTACATAAATAAAACTTAGCACATAACTTAAACCAACCGGCGCCAATTTAGTGAGGGCATTTAAATCGGTATCATGCGGTGCTTTAATTTCTAACACCATAATGGTAATAATGATTGCCAAAACGCCATCACTAAAAGCTTCCATGCGGGCTTTGTTCATGTTTTAAAATTTATATTTCTCGTTCTACCCAGTTCCCGTCTTGTTTAATAATTTCAATCAACTCGTTCAGCGCATTTTCTGAGCTTACGTTCTTTTTCACCACCTCTTTGCTGCGGTACAAAGTAATTTTGCCCGGCCCGGTGCCAACATAGCCGTAATCAGCATCGGCCATTTCTCCGGGACCGTTTACAATACAGCCCATAATCCCAATTTTAATCCCTTTAAGATGGTCGGTTTTGCTGCGGATCATCTGCGTGGTTTCTTGCAAATCAAATAAGGTACGGCCACAACTAGGGCAACTGATGTATTCTGTTTTCGATATCCGCGAACGTGTGGCCTGCAAAATCCCGAATGAAGTGGATACTCTAAATTTAGTGGACACTTGTGGTGCATCTAACCAAATACCGTCGCCTAAGCCATCTAAAAGTAAAGCTCCTAAATCTGTAGCGCCATAAAGTTGGGTTTTTAGCTCTTTATTTTCTAAGCTTTCTGTTTCATCAAAACGGTACGATCTTTTGATGATTACGGGCGTATCAATGCCTGCGTTTAGGAGTTTGAAAAAGAATGCCCGCTGATCTGCCATGCCATGGGTTTTGGTAGTTTCTAAAACAAACACCAATGTTTTATCAAACGGTAAGCTAGCAAATAAATCGCCTTCTAAATCATCGTGGTAAACACGCACTAAATTTAAGGCTTTGTCTTTTTCTGTAGCTTGTATGTACTGTTCTAAAGTATAAAGTGGGTGGCAGTTGGTTTTGTTTTGGAGCTTTAACCAAGTGTTGTAATTATAAAGCTGTTTTAAATTGCCCGGAAAAGTAAAAGAAGGAAGTTCATCTGCCAAATAAGCAAAATCTATGGATTGGTCGCCCATGTTATATTTATCCAAAATTGGCGAATAATTATAACCTGCCGGCGCTAAGATTTGTGGATCTTTTAAATTTTCTTTAGATAAATCTAAAATAACGCGCGGTACCTGATGCCCGCCAATGAAGGTGTTAAGTTCTGCGGATGCGCGTTTGTTATATTCAAAAGGCGAAAAATTAGGAGGTAACTCAAAATCCGGATTTTCAACTTCGCTTTCCGGTACAGATGGCCTTTCCTCGTAACGTTTTGCCAGCGCTTGCGCTACCGGAATTTCAAATTCCGGCTCTTCGGTTAAAGAAACGCGAATGGTATCACCCAGTCCGTCTTCTAATAAAGTTCCAATACCCACGGCAGATTTGATGCGGCCATCTTCACCATCCCCAGCTTCGGTAACGCCTAAGTGCAGCGGATAATTCATCCCTTCGGCAACCATGGTTTGCACCAATAAACGGTAGGCTTGCACCATCACCTGCGTATTGCTAGATTTCATGGAAATTACCAAGTCATGATACTCCATATCGCGGCAAATGCGGATAAATTCCATTGCCGATTCTACCATGCCTTTTGGCGTATCGCCATACCAGCTCATAATCCTGTCGGAAAGCGAGCCGTGGTTGGTGCCAATGCGCATGGCGGTTCCGTGTGCTTTGCAAATTTCAACCAGTGGCGCAAACTTTTTGCGGATCCGCTCTAGCTCTTTTTGGTAAGCTTCCGGCGTGTAGTCTATCTCTTCAAATTTCTTTTTATCGGCATAATTGCCGGGGTTAACGCGCACTTTTTCCACAATTTTTGCAGCGAGTTCGGCAGCGTTCGGCGTAAAGTGGATATCGGCAACCAAAGGCGTATGATAGCCTTTTTCGGCTAATCCTTTTTTAATTTCGGCCAAATTTTGCGCTTCTTTCATAGATGGCGCGGTAATACGTACATATTCGCATCCGGCATCAATCATCCTGATACTTTGCGCCACCGAAGCCTCGGTATCCATGGTGAAAGCGGTAGTCATAGATTGCACCCTTATAGGTTGAGCACCGCCCATTTTAACGCCGCCAATGTTTACTTCTCGGCTATTAAAACGGCTATATTGAGTTAACGAGTTACAGTAAATTCCTTTTAAAACTTGCTTTGCGTCCACATCCATCACTAAAAAATATTTTGGTAAAAATACGGGTTTTTGGATGATGTGACGATTCAGATTGCTAAATCTTAGACATGAAATTCTACCTCATGACTTTAATGCCGCAGCGCTTTCTTAATTTTGCACCAAACTAATTGGTTTATGAAAAAACTCAACCGCAAAAGCATCATCATTCTGGTTTCCTTAATCATTATTGGTGCAATGCTTTACAATAGCCTTTCGCAGCCGGGGATTGATAGTTTAAAAACGGACTTTAAGCAAATTAGCTTCACAAGAAACGAGCAGAACGACGGGCCCGTTTTGCGCGCTTATGTGGTAACAGTTGATACGCTGATTTTAAGCGAACTGGAAACTTATGGCAATTTTATGCCGCATACCAAATACGGCAATACAAAAGTGTACTTTTTTAATAAAAACGCGGCGTATCCTAGTTCCGTAAAGCTTGCGAAGCCGGTTTTTGATGAACGATACCTGAAAAATTGTTTAGCCGTTTATGAAAAAGACGGCATGGGCAATGTTAGCCTAAATCAATCATCATCTGCTATGCGATAGTATTGAGCTATACTTTCTTTCTAAATATAACGCCGAGAAAAATCGCGTAAGCAAAACTGAAAACGCCAATCAGCAGAAAAGGATAAACAATCCAATCCTGATGTTTGGTGTAAAAAGTAAGCTCCGAGTTTAGATTAATATCTTGCTTAATTACCGCTTCTTTCCACCATTCGGTTTGTTGTACCACATCACCGCGCTGGTTAATAAAAGCAGAAATGCCGGTGTTTGCCGAGCGCGCCACCCACCGGCGGTTTTCTATCGCGCGTAAGCGGGCATAATCCAAATGTTGGTCTTTGCCAGAGGTATTGCCCCACCAACCGTCGTTAGTAATTACGGCGATAAACTGCGCGCCTTTACCTACCGCTTCCGCCACCCAATCGCCCCAGATAGATTCGTAACAGATTGCGGAAAACACACCAATACCGCTAGATGCGTAAAGGTTTGTGGGTTGCGCCTGGCCGCCATAACCGCCTGTGGTGCCGCCAAATTTTTCGAAAAGCGGGTTGAGCACGCTTAAAAGTTTTGGGAAGGGCATTTTTTCTACGCCGGGCACCAGCTTTGATTTGTGGTAAAATTGCAATTCGGGCGAGTTTTCTATCGCAACAGCCGTATTAAAGCTGTCCCAGTAAAAGTTATTCTCTTTACTAAAACGTGCGGAGCTTGTTTTTTTATCCGGATATACGGCGTACGTCTCGGCACCGGTAATTACAGTAGCGTTTTTAAAGCTATCTAAAAAATGGCTTACGGCTTTGAAATTCGGGCTTAAAAAAAAGTCTTTTTCCTCTGTATATCCAATTAATGCGGTCTCGGGCCAAATGAAAAACTCGGTATTTACCTGCCCTTTTTGCTGGCTTAATTTAATCAGCTTGCTCAGCTGTTCTTGGGCAGTGTAGGTATAATTTTTTCCGTAAGGATCTATATTTGGTTGCACCACCACGATGTTTGATGGGTTTACTTCCTCCTCATAATCGTTGTAAATGTACAGCGACGCGGTAATGGGCAACACCACCCAAAGCCCCAGCGCAATCAGCAAAAACTGTACGTTTCTTTTTTGATAGCTTGGTTTCGGCGTTTCTTTTTGTTGCGATGCTTTTGTGCGCCAAATCATCCACAACCTAAAAATCAAAATATTGCTCACCAAAATCCATAGTGTGCCGCCGTAAACGCCGGTGTACTCGTACCATTGTATCAGTTGTGCCGAGGTAGAAAAACCGTTTCCCAGAGTCATCCAAGGGAATTTTAAATCCCAAGTTTGGTGCAGATATTCATAACTCATCCATAAACCTATCAAAGATATATCCGCCAAAAAAGCGGGAAACTTAAGCGATATTTTTCGGTAGGCCCAAAAACTGAGCGCCATTAAAAAAGCGCCCAAGCCAAATGGGATTAGCGAGAGTAAACAAGCGGCGATGGTGGGCATTACTGCGTTTAGCGAATTAAAAACCCAGTAAATAGAGGCGGTGTTCCAAACTAAAAAGCTTAAACCCGCAATTAAAAATAGGGTTTCTTTTGTTCGTTCGCTCTCGGCCAATTCTTGCAAAGCCATCATTAAAGGCACCAATGCAAAAAGCAGGATAAAGGATGTGTAAGGGATTGGTGGCCAAGCCAGCCACAATAAAAAACTGGAAAGTAGTGCCAGCCAGATAATTCTTTTCATTTATTTACGTCGTTGCTCTTTTAAAAAAGCTATTTCTTATAATATTTTTCGTCTTTTTTTGGTGCAGGCTTTTCACTTCCCGCAACCACCATCACAAACTCGCCTTTTAATACGTTAGTTTCAAAATGCTGTTTAACTTCTGCCAAGGTACCACGCACGGTTTCTTCAAATACTTTTGTTAGCTCGCGCGAGATAGAAGCCTGTCGTTCTTCCCCAAAAACTTCAATAAACTCTTCCAAAGTTTTTAGCAGTCGGTGTGGCGATTCGTAAAATACCAACGTTCTTTGCTCGTATTCCAGCTCTTTAAGCCGGGTTTGTCGCCCTTTTTTTACAGGCAAAAAGCCTTCAAACACAAAACGGTCGTTGGGCAAACCCGAGTTAACTAAGGCGGGTACAAAAGCCGTTGCGCCGGGCAGGCATTCAACTGCTAAACCGTTTTTTAATACTTCGCGCACCAGTAAAAAACCCGGGTCGGAAATTGCCGGTGTGCCCGCATCAGAAATTAAAGCAATGTTTTGGCCTTCCTTTAAAAAACGGATAATCTCTGCAACGGCCTTATGCTCATTATGTTGGTGGTGCGCAAAAACTTTTTGTTCAATACCAAAATGCTTTAACATAGGTGCAGATGTGCGTGTGTCTTCTGCCAAAATTAAATTCACTTCTTTAAGTACGCGTAAAGCTCTAAGGGTAATATCTTCAAGGTTGCCAATAGGCGTTGGCACCAGGTAAAGTTTGCCGTGCATAAACCGTTTTTTGTTTCTCTGTACAAATCTAAAATTGCCAAGCCCTATAAGCTAAGCAATACTATATTTGTAAAAAAAATTTAGAGATGCTGCAAGTTAGTTATATCCGCGAAAATAAAGAGGAAGTTTTAGCCCGTTTAGCTGTAAGAAATTTTGCCGAGCCTCAGCTGGTAGAAGAAGTGATACATTTAGATGATCAGCGGAAGCGCACCCAGGCCCAAGCTGATGAGCTTTTGGCCAAAGGAAATGCAGCGGCCAAGCAAATTGGCGAGCTGATGCGTAACGGAAAAAAAGAAGAAGCAGAAGCTATTAAAGCAGAAACATCGAGCAATAAAGAAGAGGTAAAAGCTTTGCAGGACGAACTTGCACAGATAGAGCACGATTTACAGCAAAGGCTGGTGCAACTGCCAAACTTACCACACAAAAGTGTGCCGGCCGGCAAAACGCCCGAAGATAATGAGGTGGTGTTGGTAAACGGCGATTTGCCAAGCCTGCCAAAAAGCGCATTGCCACATTGGGAGCTGGCCGCAAAGTATAATTTAATTGATTTTGAGCTGGGCGTAAAAATTACGGGGGCGGGTTTTCCGGTTTATAAAGGCAAAGGCGCGAAGTTGCAAAGGGCTTTGATCAACTTCTTTTTAGCCGAGGCAGATAAAGCCGGCTACGAAGAAATGATGGTGCCGCATTTAGTGAACGAAGCGTCGGGTTTTGGTACCGGCCAGTTGCCAGATAAAGAGGGGCAAATGTACCATGTTGGTTTGGATAATTTGTTTTTAATCCCAACGGCCGAGGTTCCGGTAACTAATTTATACCGCGATGTTATTTTAAAAGAAGAAGAACTGCCGATTAAAAACTGTGGTTATACACCTTGTTTCCGTCGCGAAGCAGGTTCCTACGGTGCACACGTTAGAGGTTTAAACCGTTTGCACCAGTTTGATAAGGTAGAAATTGTGCAGGTGGTGCATCCGGACCATTCTTACGATGTTTTGGAGCAGATGAGTGCGCACGTACAAGGCTTGCTACAGAAATTGGGTCTGCAATACCGCGTGCTACGGTTATGCGGTGGCGATATGGGCTTCACGTCTGCCTTAACTTATGATATGGAAGTGTTTAGCGCGGCCCAAGAGCGCTGGTTAGAGGTTTCTTCTGTTTCAAATTTCGAGACCTTCCAAAGCAACCGCTTAAAACTTCGTTTTAAAGGAAAAGAAGGCAAAACACAATTGCCACATACTTTAAACGGTAGTGCTTTAGCTTTGCCGCGTATATTAGCATCTATATTAGAAAATTTCCAGACAGAAAGCGGCATTAAAGTGCCGGCCTGTTTGGTGCCTTATACCGGCTTTGATTTCATTAACTAAAAAAAGAATAAAGATTTAGAACATACAAAGCGGTATAGGTTACCGCTTTTTTTTGTGGTGTTGCTTTTGCATAACATCAAATATTAAAACCAATTGGCTAAGCGATAGAATATTTTTGTTTTATTTGCAGCCACAAAAATCACGTTAAAGCGCTCATTATCAAAAATGAATAAAAAATCTGCGGTTCCTGTTTTCTTTTGCATACCAGACATCACAGGTTTCACCCGTTTTGTAACCACTACAGACGATGCCGACTTTGCCAACCGGGTTATAAGTACCGTGTTGAACAAAGTTGCCGAAGCCAATATTTTGGCGATGGACATTGCCGAGATAGAAGGCGACGCCATTTTTTTCTTTAAAATTGGGCGATTGCCTGCCATAAAAAAAGTCGCCCAGCAATGCCAGCTCATTTATGAAGTTTTTTTAGACGCTATTTCAGGTTTTGAGCAAACCGACCCGGATTTGTACCATAAATATTTATCGGCAAACCAGCTTGGGATGAAGGTGATAGTGCACCACGGCCAGGTTACCCCAACAAAAATTGGCAAACGGACCAAATTAATGGGCGAGGATGTTATTTTAGCGCACAAACTTTTGAAAAATAGCGTGGTTGATCCGTGCTATATCTTACTTACCCAAAAATATTTAGTCAAGCTAAAAGATAAAAAAGTGGTTAAAACCTGGTTTAACTGGGATAGGTTAAAACATGGGAAAGATGAGTACGAGCATTTCGGAATTGTAGAATATGCGTACATCTCTTTACCCGATTGTAAACCGCTTAGTAAGAGTAAATAATTATCCCGATAAAGCCTACGGCACACAAAATTAAGCCGGCCATAAATATATTGTAGGACCAGGTGAGCAATTTATACTTCTTCACCAATACACCGCCCAGATGGTAAATGTCTACCGACATGCTATCATACAACTCGTTTTTCTCGCCTTTTAAAGCCCTAATCTGGTCCACAAACTCTTTCAGTTTAATTTGCGAAAAGTTGCCGAAGAACAGAATGCTGCTGTTTTTGTTGCTTAGCTCGTATTTTTCTTTAGATGTGATATTGGGCCTTGCCGATAAAATAGCGAAAGTTACCGATACCAAACTGCTTACTACCAGCAATAACATCGGGAATACAAAACGCATGTGTTTAAAATCTTGCGAATCGGCAAAGGTGTAGCCCGAACCAAAAAGCGTGATAATTACGGAAACCACAATGGTGTTGATGCTGATCATGATATTCGCTTTTTGATCGGCCATGGAACTTAAATCCATGTGGTAACCGTAAACAGAACGGAAAAGCGTCTCAATCCCCCGGCCTTCTTTAGCCAATTTAGCGGCGGTGCTGTCTTTTTTAAGCTGTACTTTATACTGGTCGGTTTTAAGTTTTTCTATCAGCTTCCTTTGTTGCTCGATGTTTTTCTCGCGCCGTTTTCCGTACAGTTCAAGCGCCGGTTTTGTTTTAAACCTCTTTCTTATCAGAAAATCAAGCTGTAGCTCGGCCCATTCCCGGCTATCATAAATCTTGTTGTTTATTTTTTCCCACTCGCAGCGCAATAATTCGGCACGTTCGCTAAAATTCTTTTTACCAATGCTAATGTAATCCGCGTCATGCAAAATTTCCTCTAATAAACCCTCGGATAAATGCCCATAACGGGTACTCAAAATCAGCTGTTTAATCTTTTCAAAACGGCTGTTTTCCAATTTGTTCCCAAAATAAGCTTTCAAAATATTTACGCTCTCTTCCTCGTGGTTTTCATAGTTTTTGGTGTATCCGGTATCATGAAACCAAGCTGCCACAATAACATTCTCAAAATCCTCGCTCGGCAAGTTTAGCGCCTCGGATAGTTCCTTGGCGGCAGCAACGGTTTGCGTGGTGTGCGCAAAATTATGGTATAAGAGATCCTCGGGCAGTTTTTCTTTAAACAGCTCAAATATGTATTTCTCAATTTCTTCTTCGGCAAATAGCTTGTTCATATAATTTTTGTCAAATAGCGAAAGAATCTAATGGTATAGGTTTTGATTATTTGTTCATCATAAACTGGTTAACAAATTTAAATCCAAAAATGAACAAACTCTTACTAGCTTTCTTAATTATCGCCTGCGCATCTTGCAAAAACAAAAAGGAAAGGGACGAGCGCAAAGGACCGGTTTTAGATTCGGTAAGCAATGTAATTGAGGTGCCAAAGGATTTGAAAGAAATTTCGGACCTCACTTTTGTGAGCGATAGTTTGGTAGCCGCCATTGAGGACGAAAAGGGTATCCTGTATTTTTTTGATTTAAGCAGCAAGAAGATTGTGCGCGAATTTGTGTTTGCCGATGATGGCGATTACGAAGATCTGGCGCAAAAAGGAGATACCATGTACGTGGTTAAAGCTAACGGTACCATCTATGAGATTGCGAAATTCATGAGCGAGCATCCGCAGGTAACTTATTACAAAACGCCTTTAAAATCTAAACATGATGTGGAAGGCTTGGCGTACGACGCTAAAAATAACCGCTTACTGCTCTCGGTAAAAGAGAAAAATCTGGACAAAAACCACGACGAAAAAGAATTTAAGTCTATTTATCAGTTCACTTTAAAAGATATGAAGTTCCATGAGGAACCTGCCATCAAAATTTATTTGAAAGATATTGAAGCACAATTTAAAGGAGATGAGCTGCTGGAAGCATCAAAAGATTTCTTAAAAGCAATAGGCAACAAAAACCTGAACGAGGTAATTAAGCCATCAGCACTTGCTTTTCACCCAAAAACTGGGCAACTGTATGTGTTGTCATCCATCAACAAATTCATTTTAGTACTAAACGCGGATGGAAGTTTTTCTTCTGTGAAGCGCTTTAATGGCGCAGAATTTATACAGCCCGAAGGGATTGCTTTTAACGCTAAGAACGAATTGTACATTTCTAACGAGGGGCGCAACAAAAAAGGAAACATCGTAAAATTAATTGACTAAATGCGTAAAATATACATCTACTTAACCGCAGGGCTTATCACAGCCCTTTTTTATACTTCGTGTACTACTTATAAACCTTTTTATGCCAAAAGTGAGCGCGATTGGCAAAAGGCAAATAATCCGGATTCTTTGACGCTAGATTATACCGTTTTTCTAATCGGTGACGTGGGCAATCCTTCGCTTAGCAAACAAGAGCCTACCTTAAAACTGATGGAAAGCCAAATTTACCGACTGGATACGGTGATTAACAAAAACACAGGCGATACGGTAATCAACAAATTATCCAGCAAAAAAGACGCGGTAATATTTATGGGCGATAATATTTACGAGCATGGAATGCCCGAGCCGGATGCCAGCGACCGCAAAGAAAAAGAGAAAAAGATTATTGAGCAGATGAAGGTGGTGGAGAATTTTGAGGGCAAAAAGATTTTTATTCCCGGCAACCACGATTGGAACCGTAGCGGATACGGTGGTTTAGAAGCCGTTAAACGGCAGGAGGCTTTCGTAGAAAATTATTTAGACAGTGCTGATGTTTTTATTCCGAGTAACGGATGCGCGGGTCCGGTAGAAATACAGATGAACGGGAACCTGGTAATCATCGCCATAGATAGCGAGTGGTGGCTAACCAAGCACGACCGCTCTGACCGTTACGAAGAAGGTTGCTCTGTTGAAAATGAAAATCAGCTGATAGCGCAAATTAAAGACATCGTGCTGCGCAACAAAAACAAAAACATTGTTTTTACCATGCACCATCCGCTATTCTCTAACGGTAAGCACGGAGGCTATTTTACGCTGTTAGACTATATGTTCCCTTTAACCCTGGTTTATCCTAACGCTTACATCCCTTTGCCGGTAATTGGCTCTATTTATCCGCTAATGCGGCAGTATGGGCTTTCTAGGCAAGATATATCCAATAAAAAATACCAGCGTTTAAGAAACGAGCTGATGGCTTTGTTTGAAGAAAAGCCCAATATTGTGGTAGCGTCGGGACACGAACATGCCTTAATGCTGACAAAATTTAAAGGTCAAAATTACATAACCAGTGGCGCCGGCAGTAAAAATAGCGCTTTGTTTAAAGGTAACGATGCACTTTTTGGTCACGGCACAAAAGGCTTTGCACGTTTAAATTACTATAAAAATGGCCAGTGCTGGGTGGAGTTTTGGGAACCCGAAGGCGATGGGAGCAAAGGCAAGTTGGTGTACCGTTCGCCACTCTATGCTTTGCCGGCAACCAAACAAAAAGTTAGGCAAGAAGCCCTAACCAACTACGCCGATTCTACTAAAACAATGGCCGTTGGCGCACACTATAAAGCATCTGGGTTTAAACAATGGCTTTTTGGCGAGCACTACCGCTCGGTTTGGGCAACGCCGATAGAAATTCCGTATTTGGATTTAACCAAGTTTGCCGGCGGCCTTACGCCTTTGCAATTGGGTGGCGGCAAGCAAACCACTTCTTTAAGGTTAGAAGGGAAAGATAAAATCCAGTACCAGTTCCGCACCATTGATAAAAACCCATCGGCGCTGTTGCCAGAAGGTTTGAGGCCAACCTTTGCCGGAGATTTTGTGCAGGATCAAATTTCATCTGCACATCCTTACGGTGCGTTGGTAATACCGGATTTAGCCGATGCCATTGGAGTTTTCCATACCAACCCGCAGGTGGTGTATATGCCTTACTCTAATCTTTTAGGGCCTTATATCCAGGAAGTGGGTGGCAGGGTAGGTATTATCGAAGTACGCCCAGATGAAGATTTATCTCAGTTTAAAGATTTCGGTTACACCAAAAATGCGGTGAGTACGCGTACCATGTACGAAAAAATCAGAGAAGACAATGATAATTCGGTAGATCAGCAAGCATTTTTGAAAGCACGGCTGTTTGATATGTTCATTGGCGATTGGGATCGCCACGAAGACCAATGGCGCTGGGCCGAGTTTGAGAAAAAAGGGAAAGGGGATTTGTATAAACCTATCCCACGTGATCGTGATCAAGCTTTTACAAAATTCGACGGCTTGCTGCCGCGCATTGCCAGCAAAGCCATTCCAGATATCCAATCTTTTGAAATGGAAATGCCCGATCCTAGAAAGCTTTCCATCGCCTCGCGCAATATGGACCGCAACCTGTTAAACGGGCTCACCTATTCTGATTGGATAGAAACCGCAACCTTTATGCAAGAAAACCTGACTGATGCGGTAATAGAAAAGGCGGTTGCACAAATGCCCGCCGCAGCTTACCAACTTACTGGCAAAGAGTTGATAGAAAAATTGAAATCGCGCCGGGGCCAACTGTTAGATGTAGCTAAAAAATATTACCGGGTTTTAGCAGACGAAGTAACCATTACCGGATCTAACAAATACGAATACGTGGAGGTGCAAAGAGGAAAAGACAGCACCGAAGTTACCATGTACAAAACCAAAAAAGACGGTAAAATTGACAAGAAAATTTACTGGCGGGTTTTTGATAATAACCTCACCCGCCGCATCAATTTTTATTTGTTAGATGAGAACGACAGTTTGGTGGTGAGAGGAGAATCCAGCAGGCCTATTAAAATTACCGTGGTTGGCGGTCCACAGAAAGACTATTTAGCCGATGAAGGCGAAAATGGCCGCACCGTGTTTTACGATACACCAAAAAACACCTTTGTAGATGGTGCCAACACACGCGTGTACGACTCAAACGGTACGTGGGTAAACGAGTTTATGCCCGATAATTTTGAGTATAATAAATCCAGCATTTTACCAAACGGCGATTATAAAAACTCTAAAGATGGTATTCTACTAGGCTTGGTTTATTTGAACAAAACTTCGGGGTTCCGCAAAACGCCTTGGGCTGCCGAACAAAAATTATCTTTATTGCACTCTGTACAAACCAAAGCCATTGTAGGGAAATACCGCGCAACTTTTTACTCGCTATTTGCCCATAAATACGATTTGGTGGCCAGTGCAAACTACGCGGGTCCTGCTTATAGCTTTAATTTTTACGGTTTAGGCAACGGCACTGCCAATATTAATGACGATATCGATTTTTACCGCGTACGTTCCGAAGCTTTTGACGCACAGCTTTATTTTCAACGCCGCATGTCGGATAAGGTGAAGTTCGGCATAGGTCCCGGATTTCAGTTTGTAAAAATTATCCAAAGAAATGAAGCTAATTATTTGGGCACGCAAACTTTCAACTATCAAAATCCTGGAAGGTTTGCCACGCTAAAATCTTATTTTAAAATCTCTTTGGTTGATAGCAAGCTTAAACCGCAAACCGGCTTAACTTGGGATAACACGGCAGACTATTACCATGAGTTGGCCGGCGATAAAGACCGTTTTGTGCGCTTAAGTACAGATTTATCCGCTTTTGGCACGCCAAACATAGGCTTGCCGCTAACCGTTGCTTTGCGTTTGGGTGCGCAAACCAACATTGGAGATTATAAGTTTTACCAAGCCAACAGCATTGGCAACAACGAAAATCTGAGGGGTTTCCGCAACCAGCGTTTTTCGGGCAAATCGGCTTATTACGCCAATTCAGAAGTGCGTTTTCCGGTGACTACTTTCCGCAGTTATATCCTCACCGGCGATTTTGGCTTGTACGGTTTTTACGACATTGCCAAGGTTAACAACAGCTTCCCCGAATCAAAAACTTGGCACCAAGGCTACGGACCAGGTTTGTGGATAAACCTTTATAACAAGTTTTTGGTGACTGCCGGTTACGGTTTCTCTAAAGAGAGCAAGCTAATATCCGTAGATCTTGGATTTAGATTTTAGTGCACGATGATTGCTAATAGCAAGCAAAGCTTTGTTCACAGGTTTGATGACGAGATTATCGCAGACAAGATGTTTATGAACATGGATAAGTAAGAATTTGACAAATGCCTGGGTTATGATTTCTGTCTGTTGCGTGCAGGGCTTCATCACCAAAAAAACAAAATAAGCAGATGAAAAACATGCCCAATACCTTTAAAAAAGATGTAATTGTAGGACTAAGTGCCAAAGAAAAGTACCTCTCTTCAAAATATTTTTATGATGATGAAGGCAGCCGTATTTTCAAAGAAATTATGGAGATGGCCGAGTACTATCTGAGCGATTGCGAATACGAAATTTTGGCCACCCAAGCAGATAAGATTTTTGAAAGTTTGGCCTTTGACCAACCCTTTAACATCATAGAACTGGGTGCCGGTGACGGTGCCAAAACCTTTAAACTTTTGGAGTTTTTGCTGAGCAAAGGCGTCAATTTTGATTATATCCCAATTGATATTTCGCAAGAGGCCATGAATATGCTTAGCCAACAACTGCAAAAGAATTTGCCTTCGCTTAAAATAAAACCTGCCGTAGGCGATTATTTTGAAGTACTTGGTCAATTGAAGAAAACAAATAAACATCAAAGCTTGTTACTTTTTTTGGGAGGCAATATTGGTAATTACCCCAAAGAAGAAGCTTTTAGGTTAATGGATTTGTTTAACCAATCTATGAAAGCCGGCGATAAGCTATTGATGGGGATTGATTTGCAGAAGAACCCCCAGGTTATTTATCAGGCTTATTCGGATCCGCATGGCATTACCAAGCGCTTTAACTTAAATTTGCTTAAGCGGATGAACCGTGAGTTGGGGGCAAACTTCAATTTAAACGAATTTGATTTTTATTGCTACTACAATCCACGCAATGGCGAACTGCTTAGCTATTTGGTAAGTTTGAGCGACCAAGAAGTGCGCTTGGCAAACACCGATTTTAGTTTCCATTTTGCTAAAGATGAACTGATTTGGACAGAGCAATCAAAAAAATACTCATTTAAAGAGATAGATATGTTGGCTAAGCATAGCGGTTTTGAAGTTAGTCACCGTTTTATGGACAGCAAACGTTATTTTACAGACAGTTTGTTCGTTAAAAAGTGAAAAGTAAAAAGTAAAAAAATCAAAAAGGTAAATCACAATCAAAAAGGGTTAAGATGGCAGAGCAAATAGAAGTGACAACTTTGGCTGGCGGGTGCTTTTGGTGTACCGAGGCCGTAATGCAAAGGTTAAAAGGAGTTTTAAAGGTAGAGTCGGGTTACGCAAATGGCTTAATCCCTAACCCAAGTTATGAGATGGTTTGCAGTGGCGTTTCTGGCTATGCGGAGGTGGTGCAAGTAACCTTTGATGCGTCTGTCATCAGTTATGCGGATTTATTGAAGGTTTTTATCACCAGTCATGATCCTACCAGCTTAAACCGCCAAGGGGCAGATGCGGGTACGCAGTACAGATCGGGCATTTATTATCATAACGAAAGCCAGAAAGAAGTAGCTGAAAAGGTTTTAGCAGAACTGGCGCCGGTGTACAGCAAACCTATCGTTACCGAGCTGGAGCCCTTACACAATTATTTTTCGGCCGAAGGCTACCATCAAAATTATTATAACCAAAACCGCTACGCCGGCTATTGCAGGGCGGTAATAGATCCTAAGGTAAATAAGCTGAGGGCTACTTACGCGCAGTTGTTAAATAAAGAAGCTTTAGAGGAAGATTAGAAATTGCGTTTTGCCAGATACTCATCTTCTTTGGCAGTCATCTGCTTTTTATCGTTCGGGTTTTTGTCTTTATAACCCAGCAAATGCAAGGTGCTGTGCGCCATTACGCGGTGCAGCTCATCAACGCTTTTGCTTTTAAAGGTTTTGGCATTATCGCGCACACGCTCAATGCTGATGAAAATATCGCCCACAATTAGGCCGTCTTTATCAGAGTTGTCAAAGGTGACGGTATCCGTGTAAGTATCGTGGTTTAAATATTCCTGATTAATTTTTAGCAGGTAATCATCAGAACAAAAGATGAAATTCAGTTCGCCAAGCTGGTGCTTTTCCGCATTTATCATGTCGCTCAACCACACACGTAATGCGCCAACCTTTTTAGGTTTAAACGGCGTTTCTTCAGAAAAAAAATAAATAGCGGTGGCGCTCATTAATATCTAAAGTGCAGTTCTACCTCGTTGCCGCGTGTGTTAAAAATGCACTGGTCTGCCAAACGTTTCATAATAAATACGCCACGGCCGGTTAATTTTTCTAAATTTTCTATATCGGTAGGGTCCGGGATATTGTTAAAATCAAAGCCTTCGCCTTCATCAGTAATGGTAAAAACCAACCGCTTATTTAAAATCACATCCAAATTAACATAAACCTTTTTGTTGGGGTCTTGCTTGTTGCCGTGGTAAATAGCATTGGTTAAAGCTTCATTTAGGCAGGTCATTAAATTGGCGTAAACATCTTCACCAATCCCGAGTTTTTGCACAAGGTCATCAATAAAATTTTCCAGCACGGCAACGCTTTCGCTATTTGATGGCAATTGAAGAGAATATAACTCGTTATCCATGATTGTCTCTGTGAAATTGTTCATACTTACTCTCCCAAATTTAATGTTTTAAAGTATTCCGTTATTTTATTCCTGTAAAAATAATTCAAGGTTGGCGGCAAGGTTTTAATCTGCTGCAATTCCTTGGCTTTCATTTTTCGGTAGTCTTCCAAAATTAAGTTATAATTCGGAGAAAATTCTTTCCCCGCTTTACTTTCTCTTTTCTCGTCCTGCTCCCTTTCTCGCTCTGCTTTTTCGGCTTCCAGCAGTCTGGTTTGTATTTCCTGCTGTCTGGTTATCGCTTCTTGTGTAATACGTCTGTTTACGAGATCGGTCTCCGTTTGTTCCATTTGTTTCATTATTTTTTCCAAATTGCCCAAACTTCCTTTGCCGTCTTTGTTCAAATTATTGTTAATCTCTTGCAAAGCCTGCCGTATCATTTGCTGTTGTTGCGCCATTTTTGCCAAGCTTTCCGAGAGTTCTTTAGAGCCTTTTTGCCCCGGTTTTATACCTTGCTGTTGCATGGCATCTTTAGCCTTTTGCATATTTTGGTTCAGCTGTTTTTGCATTTCAGAAAGTTGGCCTAAGCTGGGCTGAGGCTTGCCGCCTTTACCGCCAGATTTTGCGTTTTTCATGGCGTTTTGCAATTGCTGCAAAGCTTCGCTTAACATTAAAGCCAAGTTGTTGATGCCCGTAAGTGCATATTGCTGGCTGCGGTTTGCTTCGGCAATTTGTTGTTCGGTAATTTGCTCAATGGCGGTATTTATTTGCTGGTTAATTTGCTGTATCTCTTTATTTACCGTTGCTTGTATCTGCGGTACTACCTTGCTTAAGCTGTACAGGCTGTCTTCCACAATTTTTAGATTCTCTTTAATCTCCAGCTGTTTTTGTCCCAACTTTAGAAAACCCGGATCGCCCGGGTTGGCTTTTGAAAAATCAAGCATCAGCTTTTCCTGGTCAAAAGAGGTCTTCAACAAATTCTTTAAAATCATACGCAACTGGCGCTCGCTCACCATATTTTCTTGCTCCATGCCTCCTTGCATATTGCTTTGGAGCTTCTGCGCCAGCTGCTGCATTTTTTCTGATGCATTGCGCTGAGATTTTGATGCGCCCTGCTTTTGGTTTTTGTCTAAATTTTGTTGTGCATCGTCCAAATCTTTATCAATTGCGTCTAGGTCTTTTTGCTCTAGCCCCAATTCTTGCGGATTTTCCAGCAATTCATTTTCTTTCTTAACGTCTTTTAAGTCCTTTTTAATATCGTTAAAATCTTTTTGCAGCTGTTGTTGCTCTTTTTTTAGCTCCTCGGCCGGTTTTGATTTATTGCCGCTCAGCTGTTCTTGCTTTTTCGCAAGGTCCTGCAACTTGTCAATGGTGTTAGTTAGTTTTTGCTCAAGTGCCAGCTTTTTGTAAAGCTCCAAAATGCGGTCTAATTCTTTTTGTAAAGATTTATTGTCCATTTGCATCTTCTGCAGCTCGCTTTGGCTCATTTCTTTCTGGTTTTTTTCTACCAGTTTCTGTAAGTTTTGCAGCAGCTCTTTGGTTTTATCGTCCAGCACATTTTCAAATAAATCTTGTATCTGCTTCTGTTTTTCTAGTAAAGCCTCATTTTGCTCGCGCAATTCTTTAGATTGTTCTAAATTCTGCTTACCCTCTTTTTGGATGTCTTCCACCAGTTTTTCCAGCTCTTTCTTTTGTGCTATCAGCTGATCAATGCGTTTCTTTTGCTCGTAATCCAGGTTTTTCTGTTGCAATAAATCCTGACTTAATTTTTTGGTTTCTGTTTGTATTTTCTCGGCTTTTCTAATGGCCTGCTCCATTTTATTTTGGATGCTTTCGGTGCTTTTTTCTAAGCTGTTCAGCTGTTCTGTTTTGCTGGGCAAGCGGTAAACGCGCGTGGCCGATCGGGTATGTTTAGCTCCCTGGACACCGTCGTTATCTGCCACATCAAAATAATAGCTAATTTCTTCGCCCGGTAAAATGCCTACTTGTTTTAAAGGCCAAGCGTGTAAAAAGGTGCTCTGTAAAAGATGTTTGTCAAACTTAATGGCAGTTTCAAAAGCCTTTCCTTTCCGTTTCGCATCGCTTGTTTTGCTAATTTGGTAGTGGAACTTCAATTGGCTAAAGCCATAGTCGTCGCTAATTTTCCCTATAAAGTAAAGCACGTTTACGTTTGCCGAATCGGGCTTTTCTTCCACCTCAATTTTGGGATACTGGTCTTTGATAATGTTTAGCGCATAACTCACCGAATCATAAACCGGCGAATCTGCATTGCTAAAAGCCAAAGCGTAAGTTCCGGTTTTCATCAGCCTATGCTCAACTATAAAGGCATTTTTTTTCTGCGGTTCTGCGTTTTGTGCTATCCCGTTTAACGAGAGCAAAAACTTTTTTACATGCTCTGTTTCAACAAAAAACCTAGCTATGGTGCCTTCCGGAACGGTCAAATCGCCGGGGTTTTTTAGCATTTCCTTTGCTTTGCGCAGATAAGCTGGATATTGCAAGTTAACCGAGTAGGAGAGCAGTTTCGGCTTTGCCTGCACGGCCACGGTAAATTCATCAGAAGAAAATTCGCCGGCCTGCAAGCGGTAATTTTTGGTGTTCTGCAAATTTTTAAAATCGTAACTAAAGTGTATAATATCTTTTTTATCCAGCTTAAAAATATGGGCGCCGTCTATCAAATACACTTCGGCCGGAATTTGTTCTCCGCTCATCATCACCTCTAAACTTAAATCATCGCCCTGCCTTACGCTTAGGTTTTTATTGAGGATATTAAACTGAAATGGCGCTTTCTTTTTATAAAACACCTGGTGGTTGATAATACGCTGGCTGCCCTGTTTTAAAATGCTGGGCGTAGCAAAAGCCATAACTAAAACCACAAAAATGGGCACCAGCGCATAAACCAAATATTTTTTGTTTTGGCCAAGGTTTACCGCTTTAATAAAAGGGATAGGTTTAAAATTGTTGATACGCTGTTCAATACTGGCCTCAATTAAATCGCGCTGTTCTGGGTTTTCCTCTGCTAATTGATGCAGCTCTAGGGTGTTTAACAGGCGATCTTTAATTTGCGGAAAATGCTGGCCAATAATTACGGAAGCCTGTTGATGGTTAATGTGTTTGCCTAAACGGAAATAAGCGGCCAAATGCCGGGCTATCAGCATCCACAATAATACCAGCTGGGTTACAATAAAGCCATAGAAAATAATGCTGCGCGTTACAATAGCAAAATAGCCATAATACTCAGAAACGGTAAAAATTAAAAAGCTGATGACAAAGATGGCGGTCCACCAAATTAGGCCTCTTACCATTTTGTTTAAATAGTATCGCCTAACAAAATCATCTATTTTGCTTAATAATTGTAGGTAGCCCGCGCTCATGCTTTAAAGCCTAAACTTAATAAACAGCCTGCTATTGCACAAATCCTCTAAAAAAATTAGGCAAGCTTAAAAAAGATTGCATCCGTTTGGGGTAAAAGCTTCATTCTGAGGCGTATTTAAAAACAGACAGTCAACAGGCTTTACCTGTATTTAAACGGCATTTGGGGCATTTTGCACAACTATTGTAGTTTGCAGAGCATTAAAGAAATTAAAATTCAGAGTTATGAAAGGAAAATCAATATTGACAGTGGCAGGCATAGCTTTAATTATGGCCTCTTGCTCGGCTCCGCGTAAACTGAGAGAGGCGCAAGCCGAAAACAGACGTTTAGACAGTTTGTACCGCGATTTGCAAAACCAGTTGCTGGCCTGCGAAAACGCGCGCAAAAGCAGTGCATCTGATTATGAGATGCGCATTAAAAATTTAAATGATCAACTGGAGAATGTTAAGACCAGCAATAACCAAATGGTTAACCAGCTGAAAGATTTGTCGGTAATTTCGGGCAAACAGGCCGAAAGCATTAACAAATCATTGGAAAACATTGGTGCTAAAGACAGCTACATCCGCGATTTACAATCGGCTATAGCCCGAAAAGATTCGCTAAACATGGCTTTGGTGATGAACCTGAAAGGAGCCATCGGAAACTTGGATGATAAAGACATTAATATCAAAGTAGATAAAGGCGTGGTATATATTGATATTTCTGATAAACTGTTGTTTAAAAGCGGCAGTTATGAGGTTAACGAGGGTGCCAAAACCGTGTTAGGAAAAGTAGCTAAGGTATTGCTTAACCAGCCTGATATCGAATTTATGGTGGAAGGCCATACGGATAACGTTCCGTACAAATCTAACGGGGTACTGCTAGACAATTGGGATTTAAGCGTAAAACGTGCAACCTCTGTGGTGCGGATATTACAAAACCAATACAACATTCCGCCAGCTAAAATGACTGCTGCCGGACGTGGCGAATATGTGCCGGTGAGCACTAACAGTACTGCCGAAGGCAAAGCTGCCAACAGAAGAACACGTATTGTGATTTTACCACAGTTAGATCAGTTTTTTAAATTACTGGAAACCCCACAGAGAAGATAATTTTCAGGTGGTAACTAAAAAAGGGCATCCCGAAAAATTTGGGATGCCCTTTTTGTTTTTCAAGCAAAAAAAGCTATATTAATACACTCAAACCCAATTATAGACAAAAGCTATATCCGATAAATATTATCGCTTTTTTTCGGCTAAGCTTTAGCCTTAGCTTTGGTTACACCTTAAATAATTGAACATGGATAATCAACAAAACAAAAAGTTAACAACACGCACCGGAACGCCTGTTCCAGACAATCAAAACATCCAAACCGCTGGCGTGCGCGGTCCCGCTTTATTGCAGGATTTCTGGTTTTTAGAAAAAATGGCGCACTTCGACCGTGAAGTTATCCCCGAGAGGCGTATGCACGCAAAGGGCTCTGGCGCTTTTGGCACCTTTACCGTAACGCATGATATTACGCAATACACCATGGCCGATTTATTTTCGGAAATTGGAAAACAGACAGACATGTTCGTGCGTTTTTCTACCGTTGCCGGAGAGCGTGGCGCAGCAGACGCCGAGCGCGATATACGCGGTTTTGCCATGAAGTTTTACACCAAGCAAGGTAATTGGGATTTGGTGGGCAACAATACACCGGTATTCTTTTTCCGCGACCCTATGAAATTCCCAGATTTGAACCACGCCGTAAAAAGAGACCCACGTACCAACCTGCGTAGTGCGGATAATAACTGGGATTTTTGGACACTTTTGCCAGAAGCTTTGCACCAAATCACCATCGTAATGAGCGACCGCGGGATTCCGAAAAGTTATCGCCACATGCACGGCTTCGGTAGCCATACCTTTAGCTTAATTAACAAAGATAATGTGCGCCATTGGGTAAAGTTCACCTTTAAGTCGCAACAGGGCATCGAGAATTTGACCAACGAAGAGGCCGTGCAGATTATAGGTACGGATAGGGAATCGCATCAGCGGGATTTGTTTGACAATATTGAGCAAGGCAACTTCCCGAAATGGAAAATGTACATCCAAGTAATGACGGAAGAGCAGGCGCAAAACCACCCGCAAAACCCTTTCGACTTAACTAAAGTTTGGAAACATGCAGATTATCCGCTTATCCCGGTAGGGGAGTTTGAGCTAAACCGCAACCCCGATAACTACTTTGCCGATGTAGAGCAAGCCGCATTTAACCCGGCGCATATTGTTCCCGGCATCGGTTTTTCGCCTGATAGAATGTTACAAGGCCGTTTGTTCTCTTATGGCGATGCCCAGCGTTACCGTTTGGGCGTAAACAATGCTCAAATCCCGGTGAATTCGCCGCGTTGCCCTTACCACAGTTTTCACCGCGATGGGGCTATGCGTGTGGATGGCAATTTCGGCTCCGCCAAACATTACGAACCCAACAGTTTTGGCGAGTGGCAAGAGCAAACGCAATATAAAGAACCGCCTTTATCTTTATACGGCGATGCCGGCGCTTGGGACCACCGCGCAGACGACGATGATTATTACAGCCAACCGGGCGATTTGTTCCGTTTAATGACAGACGAGAAAAAAGAATTGCTTTTTAAAAACACCGCTGCCGAACTGGGCAATGCGCAAAAGTTTATTCAGGTAAGGCACATCCGTAACTGTTACAAGGCCGACCCTGCCTACGGCGAAGGTGTAGCTAAAGCTTTAAAATGGAGCATGGACGAGGTAAATACCTTTAAGCTATGACAGATTTTTATAGGAATGAAAGCCGTTTTCTAATTGAAGACGGCTTTTTTTATGTTCAGGTTTACGCTTTTGATGAAAACACGATAATATAACAACGGTTTGTGCGTGTTCTTTTACGTAAAAGAATATTGAGTGCGGGTATTTATGGAGCTTAACAGATCGTATATTCTTATGCGCTATGTTGAAAAATGGATTTATGCTCAGGTTATTATAACATTTTTTCAAATTACTAACAAACCATCGGCCGCGCGTTCGCTACGACGTAAGTAATATTGATGTATTTCTTCAATTTCTAATTGCGCTTTCGGCGATACAATTATTTTGAAAGGCATTTTTATCGAGTTAGTCGATTTAATGACTCTTCCAATTAGATATAAGAAGCTTGGCTTTCTTTCAGAAAATTTTGAGCAAATAAAAACAGACTATTCAATAAAAGTCAAAAGACGTCGTCCTTATTCCTTACTCCCCTCAGCCACCAACCTAATCCCGCTGTACATCCATCGCAAATGCGGATGAAAGAAATTTCTATAGGTGTGGCGTGCGTGCCCCTCGGGCGTAGCAATTGACGCCCCCCTCAACACTTTTTGGTTGACCATAAACTTGCCATTGTACTCACCGATAGCGCCTGGTGCCCTTTTAAATCCCGGATAGGGCAAATAAGCACTTTCTGTCCACTCCCAAAGCTTGCCCCATTTAAACTTTTCAGACGCAACCTCCCACTCGAATTCCGTAGGCAAACGCTGGTTTTTATATGCCGCAAAAGCGGCCGCCTCGTAATAACTCACATGGCACAGCGGTTCTTTTAAGTTTAAAGCTTGTAACCCACCCAAGCCGTATTTCAGCCATTTTCCGTCGACAATGTGCCAATATAGGGGTGCATTTATGTTATTGTTGCGCACCCAGTCCCAACCTTCGGCATGCCAATAATTAAAATTTTGGTAGCCTCCCGCATCTATAAATTCTAAAAACTCGCCATTGCTCACCAGGTTAGTTGCAATCTCAAAATCCTGCACATAAACTTTATGACGGTTCAGCTCATTATCAAAACAAAAGCTTTCGCCGCCGTTAAAACCTACCTCGTAAACACCCTCTTCAACCGCCACATAGCCGGGTTGGCTGTTTGTCAGGTTGCGCTCTATGTTTTCTGGGGCATAAGCCGGAAAAAGAGGGTTATGTCCCAAAATATATTTGATATCGTAACAAAGTAATTCTTGGTGCTGTTGCTCGTGGTTTAAGCCTAGTTCCAGCAGCGGAAGCAGTTCGGGTTTAAAATCGCAACGCAAAAAATTGTTCATGGCCTCGTCCACATAGGCGCGGTAGCGGTAAACGTCTATCACAGTTGGTCTGCTTAAATTGCCACGGTCCGTACGTATAACCCGCGCGCCAACGCTTTCATAATAGCTGTTAAAAACGAAATTATAATCTGCATTAAACGCCTTGTATTGAGGCACGTGTGGCAGTAAAATAAAGGTTTCAAAAAACCATGTGGTGTGGCCCAAATGCCATTTAGGCGGACTAACATCCACCACCGGTTGCACCACGTAATCTTCTGTTTGCAATGGTTCGCAAATGGCTTCGGTATTTTTTCTTATGCTTAGGTATTTCTCTGATAAATTCATAGGTTTTAATCTTGTTTACTGTGTTTAGGCAAATTTTGATGAAGCTTTCCGCCTTTCGCTTTCCGCCTTTCGCCTTCGGGCCTCCACCTTATAATGGCGTTCCCTACGGTCGGCGTATGCCGCACTCCGCTTCGCTCCGGTTTTTTTGTGCGAAAAAAAAGCACAAAAAGAACAGGCTTTTTCCGGCGCCGGTGCTTTGCGCAAAAGCCTTGCTTTATCCGCCTAACGCAACCAATATTGCGCCAGAAAAATATTTAGATAAGTGTAGACTCTCCATTGATTACAGCGGGACGCTGCGACCAATGGAGCATTCGGCAGTAGTTGCTAGCACACGCGCCAGTGCGCAAGCTTAAGGTGTTTGGGTTTTATGGTTTTCTCCTGCATTTCTCCCACACTTCTACCAGATCCCTTCGGGAAAACGGGGGTGTTTCTCGAAGAAGTCTCGAAGCGGTCCCGAAGAAAGTGCGGAAAATGTGGCAAAACCCGGCAAAACTCGGCAGTGATTTCCCGATAGCGTCGGTTTGCAACCGGTGCTAAATAAAAAAACAAGGGTCTCTGCGGTTTTAATATCCAATATAGAAGCAGGGTTGTCTGCAACAAACCCTGCTTGGACAGACTGGTGAATTTAACCTTATCCCTTAACCCTTCAAAAACGCAATCAGTTTTTCTACCGCTTTAGCGCGGTGGCTAATTTTGTTTTTCTCATCCAGGCTCATCTCCGCAAAAGTGATGTCATAGCCTTCGGGTTCAAAAATAGGGTCGTAGCCAAAACCTGCTGCGCCACATTTTCCGTTACGGATGTTGCCGTTTACTACGCCTTCAAATAAATGTTCGTCGCCATCCAAAACCAAAGATATTACCGTGCGGAAGCGTGCGCGCCTATCCTTAATGCCCTGCATTTTTAGCAGCACCAAATCCATGTTTTTGTCAGCGTCACGGTCGCCGGCGTAATGTGCCGAATCTACTCCGGGCTGGCCGTCTAAAGCAAAAATCTCAAGGCCCGAGTCGTCCGCAAAACAGTTTTTGCCATAGTTTTTTACAACGTGCTGGCTCTTTAAGCTGGCATTTGTCTCCAAGGTGCTCCCCGTTTCCGGTATTTCTTCCGAACAGCCAATCTGTTGAAGGCTTACCACTTCAAACTGTTCGCCTATTTTAGATTGTATTTCGCTTAATTTATGTTGATTGTTGCTGGCGAAAACCAAGGTAATTTTGTCCATATTTATAAAGGTTTAAGCTGGTTCCAAAAAACAGTTTTTTTGGCTTCATCTTTTTGTAGCTTATCCAAATCCCAAGTGCCTAAAATGGTAACTCCCTTAAATTGCATGGCTTGGTTGGGCTTTATGCCGGTAATTTGGAGTAAGGCGGGGTCGAACCCAAAAGTGAAAATTTTGCTGCAAGCAAAAAAGTCTTTCAGTCCGTCAAAATTTAAATCCGGATAGGTAGCGTAATTTACAATGGCTACATCATCCAAACTCCATTTTTTAGCTTTTAAAATTTTGCTCAAGAAATCTAAATTATCTTTACCCAAAAACTGGTGCGCTGCGTTTTTTATGATGATTAGGATGTACTTATTGTTTTCGCCCAGGTAATCATAGCTGTTTGGTGTGGCTTTAGAAGAAACAATAACGTTTTCTGTTGTATTTAACGCTGGTGTTGCTTGCGTATCTTCAGCTACGGCATGTAGTTCCGGCCCTTTCACTAAAGCCTGCTTTTCCTCAATGTTAGCAGGTTTTGCTACATCGTTAAACACATAAATCTGCTCATCCAACAATAAACTTAAGGCAATTAAATTATCGGTTTGTAGCGGGTTCATAGCTACAAATGTGTTCAATTTTTTGTTAAAAAAGGTTAACCATAACCGTTTTACGCTAAAAAGACTTTACTTTCGTTTATAAAATGATGCATTTTTCCAGAACGCTAGCCCTTGTATTGGTGCTAGGTATATCTTTAACTTCCTGTATCAATTTTGCCGATGACAAAGGCCAACCCGTTGCAAAAGCTTTTGATAAATATCTGTATCCTTCAGATCTGGAGGGGCTTGTTCCGAAAAATACGCATGGGAACGACAGTGCCGCTATTGTTAAAGCTTTTATAGACCAGTGGCAGCACGAGCAGGTGATTTTACACCAGGCAGAAAATAACGTAAACATTGATGAGAAGGCGATTGAAGAGAAGTTGGAGGTGTATAGGAAATCGCTAATCAGGTTTGAGTACGAGCAAGAGCTGATTAGGCAAAAACTGGACACCGCCGTAAACGACCAAGAAATTCAGAAATATTATAGCGATAACAAAGATAATTTTCAGCTAAAGAAGCCTATTTTAAAGGTTTCTTACATTAAACTGCCAGAAAATGCACCTAAGGTAGCCATGGTAAAAAAGCTTTTTGCATCTAAAGATATGCGCGATATAGACTTGCTAGAAAAATATTGTTTTAAATACTCACCAAATTTTTCTTTGTTAGATACCGCCTGGCATTATAAGGATGAGCTAAAGAAGATTTTGCCAATAGATGAAATTCCAGAGCATCGATATGATAATTTAAACCGTATTTTCGAAATTTCTGATAATAATGCATTATATCTTATAATTTTGCGAGATTCAAAATTTCGGGACAGCCTATCGCCTTTGGCATTTGAGAAAGAGAATATCCGCAATTTAATTTTAAATCAGCGGAAGCTGGCATTGATAAGCCAGATGGAGACCGAAGTTTTTAAAGAGGCACAAAAAAATAACGAGTTAGAAATATACGAAAATTGATAGAAAAGAATGGCGGTGATGATGAGTTTTAATCCATTCATTCATTCAAAATTCGCTTCATCAAAATTAAACACACGCAGATAAATGAAAAAATACTTAGCCCTAGTGGTAATGTTATTTACGGTTGCTTTAAGCTTTGCGCAAGAAAAAGTGGTAGACAAAGTGGTGGCAGTAGTGGGCGATAACATCATCTTAAAATCCGAGGTCGACCAGCAATACGCGCAATATATTGTGCAAGGAAACAAACCCGACGAGGAAACCAAGTGCGCGTTTTTGCAAAACATGCTGAGCCAAAAATTGTTAACGCAACAAGCGGTTTTAGACTCGATAACCGTTGATGAAGAGGATGTGGACGGCGAAATTGATCGCAGAATGCGCGTAATGACGCAAAGAGCAGGCGGGCAAGATAAATTGGAAGGCTTTCTGGGCCGGTCTTTAATCCAATATAAAGATGAAATCCGTCCGGATATACGCGAGCAGTTGGTAGCGCAAAAAATGCAGGCTAAGATTACCGAGAAGGTAGAAGTTACCCCTTTAGAGGTGAGACGTTTTTTTGAGAAATTCCCGAAAGATTCTTTGCCAGAATTTAATACCGAGGTAGAGATTGGCGAAATTGTAGTTTATCCAGATTTGACGAAAAAAGAAAAAGAGGTTTATAAAGACAAAGCCGAAGCCCTGCGGTTAAGGGTAAAAGGTGGCGATAATTTTGGCACTTTGGCGCGTTTATACTCTCAAGATCCCGGTTCGTCACGCGAAGGTGGCGAACTGCCGTTTTTCGACCGCCAAACTATGGCCAAAGAATTTACTTCTTGGGCATTTAAGCTTAAAGAAGGCGAGCTATCGCCCGTTTTTGAGACCGAATTTGGCTTTCACTTTTTAGAAGTTTTAGAGCGCCGGGGCGAGCAAGTACGCGTAAGACATATTTTGATTATCCCAGAAACACCGCCAGCGGCTATGGAGCGTGCACGGGTAGAAATCGATTCGATATACCAAAAGGTTAATAGCGGAAAGATGGATTTTTCTACCGCGGCCTCGCTTTATTCTGATGAGAAGGAAACTAAGTTTAACGGTGGAATGATGCTCAACGCGGAGAACGTACAATCGCGCACCACTTTTATCCCCACAGATAAATTGGATCCTAAAGTGTTTTTAACTATCGATACCATGAAAGTGGGAAGCTACTCTATGCCCGCATCTTTTACAGATGCTCGCGGAAAATCGGGCTACCGCTTTTTGTATCTAAAAAGCAAAATACCACCTCATGTGGCCAATCTTGATCAGGATTTGCCGAAGATTAAAGATGCGGCTTTTGAAGATAAAATTAACCGCACAGTAGCCAAATGGTTCGAGAAGCGGAGAAAATCTACCTATATTAAAATTGATAAAGAGTATCAGAGTTGCGATATGCTAAAAGATTGGGTCTCTGACAGCTCTACAGCACAAAATTAAATGAATTACAACTCGGACGCAGAAGCGATAGACGCCTTTAGCAAGGTTTACGAAGACGTAAGGAAAGAGATTTCTACCGTTATCGTTGGGCAAAATGAGGTGGTTAAGTCTGTGCTGATTTCTATTTTCAGCAACGGACATTGTTTGTTGGTGGGCGTTCCGGGTTTGGCAAAAACCTTATTAGTGCAAACCGTGGCAAGTGTGTTGGATTTGTCTTTTAACCGCATACAGTTTACGCCAGATTTGATGCCTTCGGATATTGTGGGTTCGGAGATTTTAGGAGAAGACCGCAACTTTAAATTTATAAAAGGGCCAATTTTCTCCAATATTATTTTAGCGGATGAAATTAACCGGACACCGCCCAAAACGCAGGCAGCGCTTTTAGAAGCTATGCAAGAAAAATCTGTAACGGCTGCCGGTATTACGCACACCTTGTCCAAACCGTTTTTTGTGCTGGCAACCCAAAACCCTATAGAGCAAGAAGGAACCTATCCTTTACCAGAGGCGCAGTTGGACCGTTTTATGTTTCATGTTGATTTGGGCTATCCTACTTTTGAAGAGGAGCTGAACATCGTTAAAAACACCACCGGAAACGTAAAGCATCAAACAAAGCATATTTTAAACGGTGAGCAAATTAGCTTTTTTCAAGATTTAGTGAAAAAAATTCCCGTACCCAACCAGGTGTTAGAATATGCCGTAAAATTGGTTGCTAAAACGCGACCACAAACGGATTATGCGCCAGAATTAATTAACAAATATTTATCTTGGGGCGCTGGGCCACGGGCATCGCAATATTTAGTAATTGGTGCTAAATGCCATGCGGCCATTAACGGGAAATATTCGCCAGATGTGGAAGATGTGCAAGCCGTGGCAAGCTCTATTCTAAAACATCGTATCGTAAGAAATTACAAAGCCGAAGCGGATGGCTTAAGCGCGGAAAGCATCATCCAAAATCTTTTTTAACTAAAATCCTACGCGGTTGTCTTTTGGATCCATGTTATGCTCTACAATTTCCACGTCGCTCATAAATTTTGTTTTTTCCGCATCGGCATACATCCCGTAAGCATCAATAACCAAACCTTTAGAACCGTCGTTAGCCTCAACAGCATACAAAACAGAGCTGTCTTCCGGGTCGGTAATGCCTTCAAAACGGTGTATTTCTACAATTTTTAGTTCGTTGGCGCCGTATTCGCGTTTTTCCGATGCGCAACATAAATGCTGATCTTTAAAGTCAAATTCGTAGTTAAAACCTCTTTCTTTCAATTTTGTCATCGCTTCAACAAGCGTGTCGTAAGTTCCGTGTGGTAATTTCATAGCGGTAATTTTTTGTTTGGATAGGTAAAACAAAAGTCATACCTCAATCCAAGCTCTTTAAGCAATTCCACACGAGTTTGTAATATATCGTTTAAGCAATCGGCACAAGAGCCCAAGTTTTTTAGAAAATCCAAACAAATGATTTTCGTCACATCTAATCCCATCTGTATTACTTACCTTCGCTACTTATCTTTAAAGGCAACGCATGTACATCATCCTGTTTTTTATTGCGCATTGGTTTGTTTCATTATTTGTGCAAACGTTTTTTTTGCATCGTTATGCATCGCATAAAATGTTTCACCTCAACAATTTTTGGTACCGGTTTTTTTACATATTAACTTATGTAGGGCAGGGCGCATCGTACCTAAAGCCTAAGGCATACGCCATTATGCACCGTATGCACCATGCGTTTAGCGATACAGAAAAAGATCCACACTCGCCGCATTTTTTTGAAGATGTTTTTCAAATGATGTGGAATACGCGAGGGCAATATGTAATTTACGAGAAGGACCTAGAACAGCCCGAACCGCAGTTTAGGGGCGATTATGCCGAGTGGAAGTTTATTGATAAAATTGGTACGTCGATGACCTCCCGAGTGTTGTTTTCTTTAGGATACGTGGCGTTTTATGTTGTTTTTGCCACCCAATGGTGGATGTGGCTTTTTTTGCCTTTCCATTTTATTATGGGACCTTTGCACGGGGCAATTGTAAATTGGTGCGGACATAAATATGGCTATGCGAATTTTGATAACAAAGACAAATCAAAAAACACCACACCCTTTGATTTTTTGATGCTGGGAGAACTTTTTCAAAACAATCACCACAAATTTCCTAACAGTGCGAATTTTGCCAAACGCTGGTTCGAGTTTGACCCGGTTTACCCAATGTTGAAAGTAATGCATTGGTGTCGTATTATCAGGTTAAGAAGCGCTTAGGACGCTTTTTTTTTGTTTAAAAGCAACGCGTTATCGGTTTAAAAACTTTATATAATTTCTTTGGCTTTATTTCTGCACTGTAAAATTGAAGGGTAATTGCGTAAATTGTTGTAATTAAAAAAAATTATACGCTCTTTTGCGTTGCAAAACAGGCTTAGGGTCTGTGCTTTAAAAAAAGATGAAACAAAATAATTTACATACAAAATTGGTTGATGCAGCACCTCAGTTGCGTCCTGGTTATATGTTTATTTGTTTACCTTCTTTAAGAACAACTACGCTGCGACGAAGACCGCTATCTGTTCACAGATTTTGATTAAGCTGCGAATAGAAATAACCCCCCTTCGCCATCGTATCCGGATGGTTTTTTATCAAAAATTCATTGTTGTTTTAAATTTTAATGTGGCTCTGTGGGCTACTTCAATAAATGCATAGTTCCGATTTTAATATATTAGTTGCCGGCGTACAGCACGTTGGTTTTGCAGATACCATCTGCACCGAAATGGCGGAATCCGCGAAAGCGAGAGGTACAGGGATTGCCAAACGTTCGCCAGAATATATTGCCAACAAAATGTTGGAAGGCAAAGCTGTTATTGCCTTGCACAAAGACGGTACTTGGGCCGGGTTTTGTTATATAGAAACTTGGAGCCATGGCGATTTTGTGGCAAACTCGGGCTTAATTGTAAATCCTGCGTTTCGCAAAGCGGGTTTGGCCAAGGCAATCAAGAATAAAATATTTGAACTATCCAGGCAAAAATATCCAGATGCAAAAATCTTTGGCTTAACCACTGGTTTGGCGGTCATGAAAATTAATTCCGATTTGGGTTACGAGCCGGTTACCTACTCGGAATTAACCCAAGACGAAGATTTTTGGGCGGGTTGCAAAAGCTGTGTCAACTACGATATTTTGATGAGCAAAAACCGGCAGAACTGCATGTGCACCGCAATGCTGTACGATCCGGCAGATAAAAAGCAACAAGAAGAAGAGCGTTTTAAGCAGTTGACCAAAAAAGCTAATCTTTTTAAAAGGATAGAAGCTAAGTTGAAGAGCTTCACAAAAATTATTGCCGTAAGTTTTGCAAATTAATAAGACGTGAGACAGGAAATATTAAGGTTAAAGGAATGCTTTTACGTTAACCCAATCAATCTCACATCTCAATACCCATATCTGAATAAAAATGAAGAAAAAAGTTGTTTTAGCGTTTAGCGGAGGTTTAGATACCTCGTTCTGTTGTATTTATCTTTCCAAAGATCTGGATTTAGAGGTACATTCTGTAATTGTAAATACCGGTGGTTTTTCTGCCGAAGAACTAAAACAAATTGAAGAGCGGGCATATAGCTTGGGCGTAAAATCGCACCACGCGGTTGACGCGGTAAAAGGTTATTACAACGATTGCCTAAAATATCTGGTATTTGGCAATGTGCTTAAAAACAACACTTACCCCTTGTCTGTAAGTGCCGAGCGCGTTACGCAAGCAACCGCCATTGCCAACTACGCTAAAGAAATTAATGCCGATTTTGTGGCACACGGAAGCACCGGAGCCGGAAACGACCAAGTGCGCTTTGATATGATTTTTAACATCTTGGTGCCAAAGGTTGGAATTATTACGCCTATCCGCGATTTAAAGCTGAGCCGTGAAGCCGAGATTGAATATCTACATAAGCACGGTGTTGAGATCAATGCCGAAAAAGCGAAATATTCTATCAATAAAGGAATTTGGGGAACATCTGTGGGCGGTAAAGAAACTTTGCTGTCGAAAGGAATGTTGCCAGAAGAGGCTTGGCCTACTCCGGTAAGCAAAAGTCAACCCGAAGATTTAGAGCTAGAATTTGTAAAAGGCGAATTGGTAGCGGTTAACGGTAAAACATACGCTCACCCGGCAGAAGCCATCCAAGCTTTGCAAGAAATTGCCGCACCGTTTGGCATTGGGCGGGATGTGCACGTTGGCGATACCATCATCGGTATTAAAGGTCGCGTTGGTTTTGAAGCCGCAGCGCCCATGTTGATTATTAAAGCACACCACGCATTAGAAAAACACACCTTAACCAAATGGCAGTTGAGCTGGAAAGACCAACTTTCTATTTTTTACGGTAATTGGATGCACGAAGGCCAGTTTCATGACCCGGTAATGCGAGACATTGAAGCGTTTTTGAGCAATACTCAAAAAACAGTTAACGGAAAAGTGTTTATCCAACTAATGCCTTACCGATTTGTGGTAATCGGTATCGAATCTGAAAACGATTTGATGAGTAGCAAATTTGGCAGCTACGGCGAGATGAACGAAGGCTATACCGGAGATGATGTGAAAGGTTTCTCTAAAATTTTTGGAAACCAGGTTGCCATTTGGCATAAAGTGAATAACGAGGTATAAGGTAAAAGGTGTAAGGTTTAAGGCATTAAGTTTTAAACCTTAAACCTCGGTCCGTAAACCTCAAACCTTAAAAATATGATTAAGATTAAAGTAGGAATAGTGGGCGGGGCCGGTTATACAGGGGGCGAATTATTAAGAATCCTGGTTAACCACCCTAATGTGGATATTGCTTATGTGCATAGCAACAGCAATGCGGGCAATTTGATATCAGATGTGCATACCGATTTATTAGGCGATACAGAGCTGCAATTTACAAATCAGCTTTCGCAGGATATCGACGTGCTTTTTTTATGCGTTGGCCACGGCGATGCACGGAAGTTTTTGGAAGCAAACAAATTTGATGCGCACATCAAAATCATTGATTTATCCCAAGATTTTAGGTTAAAAGCTAAATCCACTATTGACGGTAGGCAGTTTACTTACGGCTTGCCCGAACTGAATAAAGAGCAGATCAAATCGGCAAGCAACATTGCCAACCCGGGTTGCTTTGCTACCTGTTTGCAGTTGGCTGTTTTGCCATTGGCAAAAGCGGGTTTATTAAAAGCTGATGTTCATATTTCTGCTACAACAGGCTCAACCGGGGCAGGTCAAAAGCCGGGGCCAACTTCTCATTTTAGCTGGCGCAACAATAACCTTTCTGTTTATAAGGCTTTTGAACATCAGCACCTAAATGAAATTGGCGAAAGCTTATTGCAACTGCAAAACAATTTTAGCGCAGACATTAACTTTATTCCGTACCGTGGCGCTTTTCCGCGTGGAATTATAGCGTCGGTTTATACTGAATGTGATTTAAGCTTGGAGGAAGCCGAGGAATTATATGCAACATATTATGCTGATGCAGCTTTCACGCATTTGAGCAAGGCCAATATAGATTTGAAGCAAGTGGTAAATACTAATAAGTGCCTGCTTCATCTCGAAAAGCACGGCAATAAGCTGATGATTTTATCAATCACAGACAACCTGTTGAAAGGCGCATCTGGCCAGGCCGTGCAAAACATGAACTTGATGTTCGGTTTAGATGAAAAAGCAGGATTGAGGTTGAAAGCTTCTTATTTTTAGCCTCACCCTAACCCTCTCCAAGGGAGAGGGAATTAAAACGGGTAAAGGCGGGATGTTCAATGGCTTTTGGGATTTTAGAGCAGCATTAATTCGTAATTTAAAAGTAGATATTAATAGCTTGAGTTTGCTAAATAAAGCAAATGGGCCGATTATCAACTTAATAATTTTTTATAAACATTAAAGTACTCCCTCTCCTTTGGAGAGGGCTGGGGTGAGGCAATATGAAACTCTTCGACGTATATCCAATTAACCATATCAACATCGTTAAAGGACAAGGATGTTTGGTATGGGACAATCTCGGGCAAGAATATTTAGATCTTTACGGCGGACATGCTGTAATTTCTATCGGCCATACGCATCCGCATTACGTGGCGCGTTTAACAGAACAGCTCAATAAAATCGGCTTTTATTCTAACTCGGTAGAAGTGCCTTTACAGGTACAGCTTGCAGAAAAATTAGGTAGAATTTCCGGAAGAGAAGATTATCAGCTTTTCCTGTGCAACTCGGGCGCCGAAGCAAATGAGAACGCTTTAAAACTGGCTTCATTTGCTA
The DNA here is from genome assembly GCF_003609575.1 of Pelobium manganitolerans. Classification (GTDB taxonomy): domain Bacteria; phylum Bacteroidota; class Bacteroidia; order Sphingobacteriales; family Sphingobacteriaceae; genus Pseudopedobacter; species Pseudopedobacter manganitolerans. The sequence continues at coordinate 315,761 of NZ_MBTA01000012.1, forward strand.
ACGGACGTAAGAAAATTGTTGCTTTTACTAAAGCTTTTCACGGGCGTACTTCTTTAGCGGTAGCAGCAACAGATAACCCTAAAATTGTAGCGCCTGTTAATGAAAATCCTAACATTATCCGTTTGCCTTTTAATGATAGCGATGCGTTAAAAGCTGTTTTTGACGATGAAGGCGAAGAAATATGTGCGGTAATTATCGAAGGCATACAGGGCGTTGGCGGTATCCAGGTAGCAAGTGCCGAATTTTTGCAGGCTATCCGTAATTTGTGCAACCAGCACGGCGCCTATTTTATAGCCGATGCTGTGCAATGTGGTTACGGACGTAGCGGTAAATTTTATTCGCAAGATTACGCCGCTGTTGATGCAGATATTTATTCGATGGCAAAAGGCATGGGCAACGGTTTCCCAATTGGCGCCATCAGCATTAGCCCAAACCTGAAGCCTTGGCACGGTATGTTAGGGACTACCTTTGGTGGCAACCATTTGGCTTGCGCAGCAGCTTTGGCGGTACTAGACGTAATGGAACAGGAAAATTTAATGGCTAACGCAAGTAAGGTGGGTGATTATCTGATTACTGAACTAAAGAAATTTGATAAAGTTTTAGAAGTGCGCGGCCGCGGTTTAATGATTGGTATTGATTTGCCTCCGGAACTTTCGCACGTGAGGAAGGAACTGTTAGAGAAGCACCATATTTTTACGGGAACAGCCAGCCCTAACGTAATCCGTTTGTTGCCACCTTTAAATTTAACCCAAGCTTACGCAGATAGGTTTTTAGAAGCATTCGCGAAAAGTATCTAGGCTTTTTAAGTATATTTGTTACATGACAGTAAAGTATATAGTGGATGAAAATGGTAAAAAAACCGGAGTTCAATTGAGCTTGGAAGATTATTACCAACTTTTAGAATCAGCTAATATATTACCGGAACATGTGAAAAAAGGGATTGAACAAGGGCGGAGAGAAGGCTTGTTGGGTTTAACGAAATCGACAGATGAAGTGATGAAAAAATATTCATCATGAATTTAGAGGTTCGTTGGTCGGATAATGCAGAACTCACGTTCGACGTGATTTATGATTTTACCGCTACTCAATGGGGATTACACACGGCGGAAAAATTGAAGTTACAAGTGATTAAAATATTAAAACTTATTTCTGTTCAACCTTATTCCTTTCAAGAATGTTCAATAAAAGCTGTTCGTAAAGCAGTTGTTTCTAGGCACACTTCGTTCTTTTACGAAGTTTTTGATTCACATATCTTAATTCTTTTTTTCTGGGACAACCGCCAACAACCTATTATTTAAATCACCTTATCCCTTAACCCTTTTTTAAGATGAAAATATTTTCTTCAGTTAACGATGTCGCAGATGTACAAAAATTAGTTTCTCAAGCAATATCGTTAAAGAAAAAACCTTTTGTAGATGAACAGTTGGGCAAGCATAAAACCCTTGGGCTAATTTTTCTGAATCCTAGTTTGCGCACCCGTTTAAGCACCCAAAAGGCGGCTATGAACCTGGGTATGCAGGTTATTGTGATGAACTTAGATAAAGAGGGCTGGGCATTAGAAACACGCGACGGGGTAATTATGAACGGCTCTACCGTTGAACATATCCGCGAGGCGGCCGGTGTAATGGGCCAATATTGCGACATCATCGGTTTCCGCTCTTTTCCTAGCTTGGTAAATAGGGATGAAGATTATGCCGAAACCATCTTCAATAAATTCGTGAAATTTAGCGGTGTTCCGGTAGTAAGTCTAGAGTCGGCAACGCGCCATCCATTGCAAAGTTTGGCAGATTTGATTACCATAGAGGAGCTAAAGAAAACTGCTAAACCTCGCGTTGTTTTAACGTGGGCACCGCATGTTAAGCCCTTGCCACAGGCCGTTGCCAATTCTTTTGCAGAGTGGATGAACCGCGCAGATTATGATTTTGTAATTACCCATCCGCAAGGTTACGATTTAGCGCCTGAGTTTGTTGGAGATGCCATTGTTACCAATAACCAGGATGAAGCCTTAGCCGGTGCCGATTTTGTGTATGTGAAAAACTGGTCCTCTTATAATGATTACGGCAAAGTTTTAACAGATGGCGAAGGCTGGGCCATCACTAATGAAAAGCTCAAATTAACTAATAATGCCGGCGTAATGCACTGTTTGCCGGTGCGCAGAGGTTTAGAGCTTTCGCACGAGGTGCTCGACGGCCCAAATTCATTAGTGCTTAACCAAGCAAATAACCGTGTTTGGGCGGCACAGGCAGTATTAAAAAATATGTTGGAGGGCTTAAGCCTCACCTAAACCCTCCGCCAGCTGGCGGAAGATTTTCCTTAATTGGCGACTCCAAACGTAGTCGGAAATTTCATTTATGGATTCAGTAAGTACTCAAAATATGTCAGGTTCTGCCTCCCTCTCCTTCGGAGAGGGCCGAGGTAAGACACTGTATATCATCAAAATTGGCGGAAATGTAATCGACAATTCCGAAAAGCTTCACCAATTTTTGAAATGTTTCGCATCGCTTAAAGGCAACAAAATACTGGTGCACGGAGGGGGTAAAATGGCAACCAAGCTGGCCAATGAAATGCGGATAGAAGCTAAAATGGTAAACGGTCGGCGTATCACAGATATCGAAACTTTACGTATTGTTACCATGGTTTATGCGGGTTTAATCAGCAAAAACTTGGTGGCGCAGTTGCAAATGTTTGGCTGTAACGCCTTGGGATTAAGCGGTGCCGATGGTAATTTAATTACTGCACAGAAACGTGCGGTTCAGCAGGTATTTTCAAAGGCAGACGGGATTACCCAAAAAGTCGATTTTGGCTTTGTAGGTGATTTAGATGATGCGTCTGTTAACAGTGAAAGTTTGTTGAAATTACTGGACAACGGTTTTATCCCCGTGTTTTCTGCCATCACCCATGATGGTGCCAGTCAACTTTTAAACACCAATGCCGATACTATTGCTTCTGCTTTGGCTGTGGCAATGGCTAAATATTACCAAACGCAACTGGTTTATTGTTTTGAGAAAAAAGGAGTGTTGATTGATGTAGATGATGAAAGTTCTGTGATACGGGAAATTAACCCCGAAAAATATGAAGATTTGAAGGCAAAGGGTATTGTTGCTGATGGAATGTTGCCTAAATTGCATAATGCTTTTGAAGCCATCAAAAACGGTGTCTCGGCGGTTTATATTGGCAAAGCCGATGATTTGGACGATTTGGATGACGGACAAGAATTTGGGACAAAATTGGTTAAATAGGCTTATAAAAAGAAGATCACCTAACAAACTAACACCTAACAGAAATGAAAAAATTAACCATCATAGGCAGCGGAAATATGGGTTTGGCTTTAGCCAAAGGTTTGGTGAAAAGTGGACTTTATAAGGCATCGTCCATTACGTTAACGCGACGCAACCTTGGCGGATTAAGCGAATATGCCAGCCAAGGTTTTATAACTTCAAACAATAATGCCGAAGCGGTAAAAGATGCCGATATTATCGTGTTAGCCGTGCTGCCACAACAGGTTAATAAAGTTTTAGACGAGGTTAAGCCCTCAATCAATCCCGAGAGCCAGCTTTTTACTTCGGTAGTATCTGGCGTAACCTGCAAAAACATTAAAGAAAAGCTATACCCTAACCTGCAAGTGGTGCGCGTTATGCCAAACACGGCAATCGCAATACAGCAGTCTATGACTTGCTTTGCAACAGATAACGCATCGGAAGAAAACCTGAGTTTAGTGAAAGAAATGTTTGATACCGTTGGTGTTTCCATCCAAATCCAAGAAGAACTAATGACCTCTGCTACTGCGCTATGTGCCTGTGGCATAGCCTTCTTTTTGCGCTCTATCCGTGCAGCATCACAAGGCGGGGTAGAGGTAGGTTTCCATGCGCATGATGCGCTGATGATGGCGGCACAAACTGCAAAAGGCGCAGCAGATTTGCTGTTGCAACTGGCATCGCACCCTGAGCGGGAGATTGATAAGGTTACTTCGCCAAAAGGCTGCACTATTGCCGGCTTAAATGAAATGGAACACAACGGTTTTAGCTCGGCAATGATAAAAGGCATCAAAACATCGGCAAAAATTGCCGGAGAACTTTATGTGAAAGAGTGAGGAACATAGAATAAAGAGTGAGGAGCAAGGAAGAAAAGAGCAAAAGAAATTGGATTATGACAGAAAACACACTTTATAATGAGGCGGTTGAGCTTTTAAAACGTTTAATTTCTACGCCGTCTTTTAGTAAAGAGGAAGCAGATACGTTTAAAATTCTTTGCGATTTTTTCACCCAGAAAGGTGTTGTCTTCCATACCAAAGGCTATAATATTTGGGCCTATAACAAATATTTTGACGCCAATAAACCAACGCTTTTACTCAACTCGCACCACGATACCGTAAAACCTAATAAGAGTTATACGCGCGATCCTTTTTCGCCAGATGTGGAGGACGGCAAACTTTACGGTTTAGGAAGCAATGACGCAGGTGGCTGTTTGGTTTCTTTAATAGCTATTTTTCTTCATTTTTATGAAGCGCAAAACCTAAAATACAATATTGCCATTGCCACCACTGCAGAAGAAGAAAACTCGGGTAAAGGTGGTTTGGAATCTATCATTAAAGAACTGGGAAAGCTGGATTTTGCCATCATCGGCGAACCCACTTTAATGGATTTGGCCATTGCAGAAAAAGGTCTTTTAGTGCTGGATTGCTATGCCAAGGGAAAATCTGGACATGCCGCGCGTGATGAGGGCGACAATGCGATTTACAAAGCTTTAAAAGACATACAGTGGTTTCAAAACTACCGCTTTACCAAACAGTCGGAAACTTTGGGCCCAGTGAAAATGACGGTAACCATCATCAACGCGGGTACTTTGCATAATGTGGTGCCGGATAATTGCACCTTTACGGTTGATGTTCGCGTAACGGATGCTTACAGCAACCAAGACGTGTTAAAAATCATCCGCGAGTTTGTAAGTTGCGAAGTTGTTCCGCGTTCTATCCGTTTAAAACCTTCCTCTATTCCAAAAGAGCATCCTATTGTGCAAGCGGGCATAGCTATGGGTAAAAAAACATATGGCTCGCCAACAACTTCAGATCAATCGCTGTTAGATATCCCTTCGTTAAAATGCGGTCCAGGAGATTCTGCGCGTTCGCATACGGCAGATGAGTTTATTTATCTGGAAGAGATAGAAAAAGGAATAGCAGATTATATCCAGATGATTAATCAAGTGGTAAAATAGCCCTCGACTTCAAAGGAGCTGTTGCAATCCCTATTGCGCAGAAATCGCGACCTAAAATTATTCTTTTAAACATGTCCATTCAATCGACACGTTTATTTTTTCATGTCGATTTTTTTTGATTTTTTCGACACGTTTGTTTTTCATGTCGATTTTTGTGGTTATTTTCGATACGTTTTTCTCGGTCTAAATTTTAACGAACACATCCAAAATGAAAGGATTTGATAAGAATAAGCCTTTTAATGCCCTTGCTCCGCTTCCGCCGAAAGCAGATTTAGAGAACGTGGAGGTTTTAAAAGCGACCATACAAGCAAACAAGCTTTTGGCAGAGCTTAAAGGCTATTGTCAAACCTTACCTAATCCTAATTTGTTGCTAAACACCATTGTGTTGCAAGAAAGTAAAGAGTCTAGTGCGATAGAAAATATTGTGACCACACAGGATGAGCTTTACAAAGAGACGTTGCGGATTTCTGATACCTTGAAAAATGCGGCCGCAAAAGAGGTGATCCAATACCGCGAAGCCATGTATTGGGGATTGGAACAGATGCACAAAAGCGGAATCATCAGCACCAATTTATTGGTGGGCGTAATGCAAAGACTGAGGAATACCGACGAGAACATCCGTAAAACTACGGGAACAAAATTGGCTAATCCTAGCAACAATCAAGTGGTTTATACACCGCCAGAAGGTGAGGAGGTAATACGCGAAAAGCTAAAGGCACTGGAAAACTTTGTTAATGATAATGGCCTTTCTGATTTAGATAGTTTGATAAAGATGGCCCTAATTCATTATCAGTTTGAAGCGATACATCCCTTCTCTGACGGGAATGGGCGTACCGGGCGGATTTTAAATGTGTTGTATCTGATTAATCAGAATCTAATTAATTTACCGGTTTTGTATCTAAGTTATTATATCATCCAAAATAAATCCGACTATTATCGTTTGCTTCGCGAAGTTACGGAGCTGGGAAATTGGAAAGAATGGGTATTGTTTATTGTTAAAGGTGTCGGAGAAACTTCTGCCCTCACGTTGAATAAAATAAATGCAATTTTAGAGTTAAAAAGCGCTTCGGAAGAAAAAATCAAGAAAGCTTTAAAAGCCTCTTACTCCAGAGAATTGTCAGATTTGTTATACAGCTATCCTTACATTAAGATAAAAATTTTGGAGGAAAATGGTATTGCTAAACGGCAAACGGCATCAGAATATCTTAAAAAGTTAGAAAAAACGGGCTTCTTAGAGTCGGTAAAAATCGGTAAAGAAACCTACTATATAAATAAAGGATTGATGCAAATTCTTTCAAAATGATATGTCGATTCAATCGACATGTTTGTTTCTCATGTCGATTTTTTTTGATTTTTTCGACACGTTATTCTTTCATGTCGATTCAATCGACATGAAAGAATTGTGGTAAATCATCGTTTTTTGTCTAGGTTTTTACTTCCCGAGAGTGCGTATCGCAATGAAAAAGCTTGCTGACTGTCGATAACACCATTCAAAAAGTGGGACGAGAATACAAAGCCTCCTTCAATATTTTTATACTTAATGGGTTTCCAACTAACATCTAAACGATCATATTGTTTGGCGCTGTAAAACATATCACCATTAATCAGGTGATGACCTTCACCCTTGTAAAAAGTATTTTTCACAGCAAACTGTTTATAGGCGGCGTAAAGATAGGTAATTAAACCCGCTGGAGTTTGTATGCCGGTAACGTTACGCGTGCGCTCTATAGTAACCAACGGTCCAGCGCTAATGGTTAGTGAATCCAAAAAAGTTTTTTTGCTAAAATCTAAGCCCAATAGCAATTCTACCGCGCCGTTATCTTCTAAATGCTGGTTGGGTGGCGAATTAGCTGATAGCGCATTATGAAACATGTAGGCGTAATGGCTTAAATAAAATAGTCCCGGTTGATATTTACCCGAAAAGCCGAAAAGGAACGTTTCGCGGTCGGTAGCGGTTTGTTTGCCTGTCCAATCTATCCACAGGTTTTGCTTAAAGTTTGCGGTTTTATATTGGTAAAACATGCCTTCTATGTTTGGCCTAAAATAGTTTAGGGTATCAGAAAGTAAGGCAATAGGATAGTCATCAATCAGGTTTAACCGCGGAAAAGCTCCAATAAAAAAATTATGCTTCTGTTTTTGGTATTGATAATAAATAACGGGGCTTATTTTATCTGCAAAATCTTTTGAGCCAAATTGTTTTAAAATATTTACTCCGATACGGAAACGATGTGCACTATCTACCAAGATACCAACCTCTGGTGAAAAACGGGCGCCAAAATACGTAGGAGAATAACGGCTAGATTTGGCATATTCCCGGTTATCTACAAAGCCGTGAAAATTAATAGCGCCTTCCAATTGTTGCGCACTTGCCGTTTTAAACATCGCGCAAGCAAATAAAAACAGCAAAAATATATTTTTCTTCATCTGGTGATTTTTCGCTAATAAAACAAAACCTCTGGACTTTTTGGGTGCAGAGGTTTCTAAATTTTGAAATATTTATCTTAGATGCCCAACAACAAACGTGCTGGATCTTCTAATAACTGTTTTACTTTTACCAAGAAACTAACCGACTCGCGCCCGTCAATTACCCGATGATCATAAGAAAGTGCTAAATACATCATTGGGCGAATGACCACTTGGCCGTTTTCCGCAACCGGACGCTCAACAATATTGTGCATACCTAAGATAGCGGATTGTGGCGCGTTAATGATTGGCGTAGACAGCATAGAGCCAAAAATACCACCGTTAGTGATGGTGAAAGTTCCGCCGGTCATTTCATCAATACCTAATTTACCTTCGCGCGCACGTATGGCCAAGCGCACCACTTCTTTCTCGATTTCTGCCATGCTCATGCTTTCTGCATTTCTAATAACAGGAACCACTAAGCCTTTCGGGGCAGATACCGCAATAGAAACGTCGGCAAAATTGCTGTAAACCAACTCTTCGCCTTCGATGCGAGCGCCCACCGCAGGAAAATCTTTTAAAGCCTCGGTTACCGCCTTGGTAAAAAAAGACATAAAGCCTAAGCCTACGCCGTGTTTTTCTTTAAAAGAATCTTTATACTTTTTACGCAACTCCATAATTGGTGCCATGTTCACCTCGTTAAAAGTGGTTAACATTGCCGTCTCGTTTTTAACGGTCACCAAACGTTTAGAGATGGTTTTGCGTAGTGACGTCATTTTCTCGCGGCGCTCGTCTCTTGCTCCGGCTGTAGCAACCGCTGCTGTTGAGGTAGAACCGCTTGTTGTTGAAGCAGTTTTTTCGGTTTTGGCTTGTGAAGTGGCTGGTTTTTGTGCGTTCAGAGCATCTGCTTTGGTAATACGACCATCTACCCCGGTGCTGTTTACAGATTTAGGGTCAATTCCTTTTTCTGCTAATATTTTAGCCGCCGCCGGTGAAGGCGATTTATCTGCATAAGAAGAACCAGATTTTTCGGCTTTTGCAGATTCTGTGTTTTCTTGTTTTGGTTTTTCGCTTTTCGCTTTCCCTGCACCACCGCTAATGGTAGCAACCACAGCACCAATTTCTAAAGCATCACCTTCATTAGCCACGGTATGTAAAATACCGGCGGCTTCGGCAGGCAATTCAAAAGTTGCTTTGTCAGATTCTAACTCGGCAATTACCTCATCTAATTCTACGGCTTCGCCATCTTGTTTTAACCATTTGGTTAAGGTGACTTCCGTAATTGACTCGCCAACAGCAGGTACTTTTATGGTAGTCTCTGCGCTTTCGGCAGCATCCGAATTTGCAGGTTCGGGCGCTGTTTCTTCGCTTTCAGCTTCCGGTTTTTCACTTTTTGTCCCAGCGGTACCGCCTTCTTCTATGCTACAAACCGCTTGGCCTATTTCTAGCGTGTCACCCTCTTGCGCTAAATGCTTTAATGTACCGGCACTTTCTGCTGTAAGTTCAAAAGTTGCTTTGTCCGATTCAAGCTCGGCAATAACTTCGTCCATTTCCACTTGTTCGCCGTCTTGTTTCAGCCATTTCGATAAAATTACTTCGATAATAGATTCGCCTACTGCAGGCACTTTCATTTCTAAGCTCATAAATATTTTATTGTATTGCCCCTGTAACCTTAATCTACCTTAGCGGTTTTCGCTTTAGAGGCTTTTTTTACTATTTCTTTTACTTCTTCGATGTTTTTAAGCTCAAAAGCTTTCGCAACAATATGGGCTTGTTGGGCCAAGTGTTGTTTTGCAAAACCTGTTGCCGGACTGCTCGCCGGTTTTCTGGAAATTACATCAAAATCAAATTCAGATTTCCTAAATATACGCGAAATAAATGGCCAAGGTCCCATATTTTCTGGCTCTTCTTGCACCCAGATAAAGTGAGCGTTTTTGTATTTTGCTTTTATAGCGTCCATTTGTTTGTACGGCGTTGGGTACATTTGCTCTAAACGCACCACGGCAACGTCTTCACGCGCATCTTTTTCTTTCTCCTCTATTAAATCGTAGTAGATTTTGCCCGAGCAGAATAACACGCGTTTCACTTTTTCGGCTTTAGCCGATGCGTCATCTATTACTTCCTGGAATTTTCCGTCTGTAAAATCCTTCAGAGGTGATACGCATTTAGGATGTCTTAACAGGCTTTTTGGAGAAAAGTTAATCATCGGTTTGCGGATATCGCGTTTTAATTGGCGACGCAATGCGTGGAAAAACTGCGCTGGAGTGGTGCAGTTAAGCACCTGCATATTGTACTCGGCGCAAAGCTCTAAGAAACGTTCAATACGCGCCGACGAGTGTTCTGGTCCCTGGCCTTCGTAGCCGTGAGGCAATAAAATTACCAAGCCGTTAGCACGTTGCCATTTTGTTTCGGCAGATGAAACGTATTGGTCTACAATAATTTGAGCGCCATTAAAGAAATCTCCAAACTGTGCTTCCCAAATGGTTAGAGCGTATGGGTTGGCCATTGCATAACCATATTCGAAACCTAAAACCCCATATTCAGATAAGTGCGAATTGTAGATTTCAAAGCTAGCCTGCCCTTCTGCAACATGTGCCAATGGCGTGTATTCTTCTTCAGAATCTTCAACTTTAACTACTGCATGGCGGTGCGAGAAAGTACCGCGTTCCACATCCTGACCGCTGATACGTACTCGTCGGCCCTCTTTAACCAATGTTCCGTAGGCCATCAACTCGGCCATGGCCCAATCAAAAACATGTGTTTCTGTGGCCATTTTTAATCGTTCGCCAAATAAGCGTTCAATTTTGGATAAAAACTTTTTATCTGATGGCAAATGCGAAATTGCTTTCGCTACGTTTAATAATTCGTCTTTTTTTACTGATGTATCCGGAGAGCTTTCAAAATCCTTTTCTGAAGAAAACCTAAACTCGGTCCAGGCTCCAGAAAACGCTGGGTTAGTTGGTGCTCCCGGGTCTTCTTTAGATTCGTTTAAACGCTCTTGCAAAAGGTCTTTAAACTCTTTTTCCATTTGCTTGGCCAACTTTTTATCAACCGCCCCTTGCGATAGTAGTTTTTCTACATAAATCTCGCGCGGATTAGGGTGTTTTTCAATGGCTTTATAAAGAATTGGTTGTGTAAACCTAGGCTCGTCAGCTTCGTTATGGCCAAATCTGCGGTAGCATAAAATATCGATAAATACGTCGTTATGGAAACGTTGGCGGTATTCCATCGCCATATTAATGGCATAAACTAAGGCCTCAACATCATCGCCATTTACATGGAAAACCGGTGAAAGGGTAACTTTCGCAATATCGGTACAATAAGTAGATGAGCGCGCGTCTTTGTAATTGGTGGTAAAACCAACTTGATTGTTAATTACCAAATGGATGGTTCCGCCGGTGGTGTAAGCATCCAATTTAGACATCTGTAAAACTTCATATACCAAGCCTTGGCCAGCAATGGACGCGTCACCATGCAACAATATCGGAGCAATACGTTTATAATCGCGCTGATATTTCATGTCCATTTTAGAGCGGGTGATCCCCTCAACAACCGCAGCAACTGTTTCCAAATGCGACGGGTTAGGGCAAAGGCTTAAATGCACTTTTTTGCCCGAAGAAGTTTCTACATCGGTAGAAAAGCCTAAGTGGTATTTTACATCGCCTCCGAAAGGCAAATCTTTATTGTATTTACCTTCAAATTCAGAGAAAATATCTTTGTAGGTTTTGCCCATGATATTGGCCAGCACGTTTAATCTGCCGCGGTGCGCCATACCAATTACAAATTCCTCAATTTCTAGGTCAGCCCCTTTTTCAATAACAGAATCCAGCGCCGGAATTAATGCTTCTGCACCTTCTAAAGAAAAACGTTTTTGGCCTAAAAATTTAGTTCCTAAAAAGCTTTCAAAAGCAACTGCTTGGTTTAGTTTGTTAAGGATGCGTTTTTTTGTCTCGACATCAAAAGCCGGTTTGTTGCGGTTTTTCTCCATGCGTTCTTCAAACCATTTTAGTTTGATGGGGTTACGCATGTACGTATATTCAATGCCGATAGACTGGCAGTAAGTTTCTTCTAAAAGCTGGTAGATGTCTCTGAGTTTGGCAGGACCTAAGCCTACCTCAACGCCTGCGTTAAAAACGGTATCCAAATCTGCCTCAGAAAGCCCGAAAGTTTCCAGCTCTTTTCCTGGGAAGTACTTGCGACGTTCGCGCACAGGGTTGGTCTTGGTGAAAAGGTGGCCACGGCTACGGAAACCGTAAATCATACCAAGCACGTTAATTTCTTTTAAAGCATGTGCCGCGCTCTCTGGGCTTGCATTTTCGCCACCCGGACTCTCGCTTTGCTGACCGAAATCAAAGCCTTCAAAAAATTTTTGCCATCCAAAATCTACAGATTGGGGGTCTTGCTTGTATGATTGGTAGAGCGAATCAATATAAGCGGAATCTGCGTTGCTGAGATAAGATAAATTATCCATCTAAAAATAAATCTGTTTGCCAGCAAAAGTAAACAAAATAGGTTGGGAAAACACGAAATAATTAGGATTTATGGCGCTTTGTGACGGGCTTATGCCAATGAGAAATATGGCTTTGCCAACTTAGTAAAATAGCGCCTCATCAAACACTAAGAATGTTACAAAGAGTTGCGACTTCCTTATTGGCGAAGGCAATTTTTGTTCGTTAATATAAGCCATCGAAAAATTAAATCAATGTATCATCTTCTTAAAAGCTTCAATACCCGGTAATACATGCAAGTGATGATGAGAAAATTTAATATCCTGCAAAACAGCATAACCGCTTACTAAAAGTGGGGCGTTTAAAATATTACAAAGGCTTTTTAAAATATCTTCAACAGTCGCATAACTGTAAGCACTAGTTAAAACAGTAAGGGCGTAATCTGGTTTAAAAAAGTCGCTAGCTTCTTGCAAAATCGCATAAGGTAAATCGGCACCGAGGTACAGCACTTTGTGTCCGGCTTTTTTTAATAAATATTCGGCATATAAAAGGCTAAGTTCATGCTGTTCTTGTGGTGGCAAAAAAAGCAGATATTTTCTTGCATCCATTCTCTCAGTGCTTTTCAGAGAACGTGTTTCTACACTTATTTTTTGGGCAATTTTGTGGCTTGCAAAATGCTCGTGCGCAACGTTTATGGTTTTACTTTGCCATAAATTGCCTATCTGATGCAAAAAGGGGAAAACCACTTTCTCCATCGTTTGTTGCATTCCCATTTCTAAAGTGAAAGTATCCAAACTTTCATCAAACGCGTTGGCGTCCATAGCTACGGTAGCATTTAACAGCTGTTTAATTTTAAAATCAGGTTGGGCAGCTCCGGTGTTGATTTGATGCACCAATGCATCTATATCCTTTTCGGGCATTTTAGATATTTCGCTGATCTTAAAACCGTTGTGGCTTAAAGTGGCTACATTTAAAAAGAAGCGGAGGTCTTCGCTGTCGTAATAACGTATGTTGGTGCCGGTACGTTTGCAGCGCGACAGGTTGTAACGCTGTTCCCAAATGCGTAAAGTATGGGCCTTAATGCCTGTTAAACTTTCGATATGGCTAATCGATAATTTGTCCACCGTTGCTGATTTTTATCCATACTGATAACAAAGGTGTAAGCATTTTGTTTTTTTATGAATTATTTTCGCTCCAAAGTTTCACATACGCTCCGTGCGGGTCATATTCTGCAGCTTGTTTTTCAATGTTGAAGTAACGCTCATCCCGCGGATCATTGCCTACGCCTGCAATGTATGCCCAGTTTCCCCAGTTGCTTGCGGGACTGTAATCTATCAGCATCTCTTCAAAATAAGCAGCGCCCCAAGTCCAGTTAACTTTTAAATCATTTACAAGGTACGAGGCTACATTTTGTCTGCCGCGGTTGCTCATGAAACCGGTGTGTTTCAGTTCTTGCATATTAGCATCTACAAAAGGCACACCCGTAACGCCGTTTTTCCATTGCTCAAACAGCTCTTTTTGGTTTGGTGCCAGTTCGTTTTCTTTGCCTTTTATCCCATCTTCCATAAAATAGCGTGTTCCGTGCTTTTTAAACATAAACCGGAAATAATCTCGCCATAGCAATTCAAAAATTAACCAATAGGTAGAGTCATTGGCGCCCCGTTCTTTCTCGTAGCGCTTTACTTCCCAATAAATTTCGCGCGGTGATAAACATCCGGCTGCCAGCCAAGGCGAAAGTTTGGAACTATAGTCGGCGCCAAGCAAGCCGTTGCGCGTTTTCTTATAGGTTTTTAAAGCCTCGCTTTCCCATAAATAATAATTCAATCGTTTTAACCCTTCGGTTTCGCCCCCTTTAAACTGTAGTACGCTTCGTTTGTCTACTTCGGGCTCGGTTAAACCTAGGTCTTGGAGCGTGGGCACTTCGCTTTTTTCAAAATTGGCAGGGATGTTTATTTGCGTTGGTGTTTCAAAAGAAGGACGTATCTCGGCTTCACGCTCTACCTTTTTCCTAAACTTGGTAAAAACATCCGGAATATCTTTAATAGGAAAAGGCAAATCCTCTTTGTGGTGCATGGTGTGCCCAATAAAATGCTTCAAATTAATCTGCATTTTCCAAAGTGCGTCTTCCACGTTAGAAGAAACCTCAGTTTCTTCCGCAGCTACCTCGCGGTGATGGTAAACCTCGTTCACCTCATATTTTTTGCATAATTCTGGTAAAATTTCCTCCGGTATACCTTTTAATATCAGTAAATCGCCACCTAATTTTTGTAAGGATACTTTTAAGTCTTCTAAACTCTCTAAAATAAATTTTGCTCTAAAATTGCCCGTCTTCTGTGTGCCATAGGGCGCTTCGGTAAAGTGACGCGGGTCCACGCAATAAACCGGGACAATTGTTGTCGCTTTTTTAGTAGCCTCCAACAACATCTCATTGTCATGAATACGTAGGTCGTTCCTAAACCAAACCAGAATTGTTTTTCCGCTCATTTTTATGGAAAGATTTACAAAAAGGGCATTTTTTGCAATATTGGACAATATTTAAGAGCAACGCAAATTGCCACCTTTATTTTACTTCAAATTTACAGATGATAAACGGTTTAAATTTTGCTTTAAGTTAACACAATGAATCAAGATTAATATCTTTGCCAACAGAGGAAGAAAAATGCCGAGGAAAAAATTTTACGATACAGAAGTTAAGCCCGAGCGCGTGGTTTTGGTTGGGCTGATTACCGCTAACCAAACTGAGGCCGAGGAAAACGAATATTTAGATGAGCTGGCATTTTTAGTAGAAACTGCCGGAGGAGTTACCGAAAAGCGCTTTACACAAAAAATGCAAAAGCCAGAGCGCGCCACTTTTGTAGGCACGGGTAAACTGGAAGAAATACGTGATTACGTAAAAGCCGAGGAGATCGACATTGTGGTTTTTGATGACGAGCTATCACCAATGCAGTTGCGGAATATAGAGAACGAGCTGAAGGTAAAAGTGTTGGACCGCAGCAATTTAATATTGGATATTTTTGCAAAACGGGCACAATCTGCCCAAGCAAAAACACAAGTAGAGCTAGCGCAGTTACAATATTTATTGCCACGCTTAACGCGGATGTGGACGCACTTAGAACGCCAAAAAGGCGGTATTGGAATGCGTGGTCCCGGTGAAACACAAATTGAGAGCGATAGAAGGATGATCCAGCAAAAGATTTCTTTGTTGAAAGAAAAGCTAGAGCTGATAGATAAACAGAACGAAACACAGCGCAAAAACAGGCGCGAGCTGGTGCGGGTGGCCTTGGTAGGTTATACGAACGTAGGTAAATCTACCATCATGAACATGCTCTCCAAATCTGAAGTGTTTGCAGAAAACAAGCTGTTTGCCACGCTTGATACCACCGTGCGTAAAGTAGTGCTAGAAAACGTGCCTTTCTTACTTTCGGATACCGTAGGTTTTATTCGCAAATTGCCGCATCATTTGGTAGAGTGCTTTAAGTCTACTTTAGATGAAGTTCGTGAAGCGGATATTTTAATTCATGTAGTGGACATATCGCATCCTAATTTTGAAGATCATATCCGTACGGTAAACGAAACCTTAAAAGAATTGGGAGCTATCGATAAAGAAATGATAACGGTTTTTAACAAAATTGATAATTACCGCGAAGTAGAGGCAGCGCAAGATTGGGAAGTGGAAAATGAAGATGTGCCCAGCATGACTTTATCCGATTTCAAAAAAAGCTGGATGGCAAAACACAACAGCCCGGCCATATTTATATCTGCCTCTAAAAAAGAAAATGTAGATGAACTGCGCGAGCGCATTTACGAAAGCGTGAAAGCGGTGAACCAGCAGATTTATCCTTACAATAATTTTTTATATTAATAAAGGAGTAAGTATCAAGACAGCGCCGGTTAAGTTCTGATCTATTTAATATTATTAGCTTCATATCTAAATAACCATGGAATCAAAAAGACAGCAGAAGTTTGCACGAGTAATACAAAAGGATTTAGGAGAGATTTTCCAGAGAGAAGGAGCATCTTTTGTGCCCAATGCCATGATTACAGTAACAAAAGTTAGGGCTACGCCAGATTTGGGCATTGTGAGGGTGTTTTTAAGTTTTTTTGCTGTGGCAGATGCTAAAGATGCTTTAAAGAAAGTACAATCAAAAGCCACAGAAATACGCTATATTTTGGGCAAACGTATTAAAGACCAAGTAAAAGGCGTGCCTCAGCTCGAGTTTTTTTTGGATGATACTAATGAATATGTCGACAAAATGGACCGTATTTTTAATAACATCCAGCAAGATGATACCGGCGAGCTATAGGCTGTCGCGAAAACATCAGCCAATTTACCGCATTTTTTTGCGCCTTTGCAGGCGCTAAGGCCAATTGTAAAAGCAATTACATAAAAAATATTTTTAACTTATATTCGCAAATTATTTGCCCTTGAGGGCTTTTTCCAAAATTTAGCATCATGCACAGAACACACACTTGCGGTGAATTAACCATAAAAAACCTAGGCGAAGAAGTTTTGTTAAGCGGTTGGGTCCAAAAATCCAGAGATTTGGGTGGCACCACTTTTATTGACGTTCGTGACCGTTACGGTTTAACGCAGCTGGTGGTAAATACAGATGACGAAGCCACCTTGCGCGCCAAGGTAAAAGATTTGGGACGCGAGTTTGTGATAAAAGTAAAAGGCACTGTTTTAGAGCGTTCCAACAAAAACCCAAAAATCCCTACAGGTGAAATAGAAATTAAAGTTTCTGATTTGGAGATTTTAAACGAGGCAAAATTGCCGCCGTTTATGATAGAGGATGAAACCGATGGTGGCGATGAGTTAAGAATGAAATATCGCTACTTGGATCTTCGTCGAAACCCCGTGCGTAACAATTTAATTTTGCGTCATAAAATGGCGCAAGAGATTAGAAAATATTTAGACGCCCAAGACTTTTTAGAAGTAGAAACCCCGGTTCTCATTAAATCAACGCCAGAAGGAGCGCGTGATTTTGTGGTGCCTAGCCGCATGAATCCCGGAGAGTTTTATGCTTTGCCACAATCGCCGCAAACTTTTAAGCAGTTGTTGATGGTATCCGGTTTTGATAGGTACTTCCAAATTGTGAAGTGCTTTAGGGATGAAGATTTACGTGCCGACCGCCAACCGGAATTTACCCAGATAGACTGCGAGATGGCTTTTATTGAGCAGGAAGACGTGTTAAACATTTTTGAAGGTTTAACGCGCCACATGTTTAAAACGGTAAAAGGTCTGGAGTTTGAAAACTTTCCGCGTATGCAATACGCAGATGCCATGAAATATTACGGTTCTGATAAGCCCGACATCCGTTTTGAGATGAAGTTTGTTGAGCTTAACAACGTAGTTAAAGGACAAGGCTTCGGGGTTTTTGATAACGCAGAACTGGTAGTAGGTATTAACGCAACGGGCGCCGCAAGCTACACCCGCAAGCAAATTGACGAGCTTACAGATTTTGTAAAGCGCCCGCAGATTGGCGCAACCGGTTTAATTTATATGCGCCATAACGAGGACGGTAGCTTAAAATCATCAGTGGATAAGTTTTATAATGAAGAACAACTACAAAAATGGTCTGCCGCTTTTAATACCGCTCCCGGCGATTTAGTACTCATTTTAACCGGCGCAACCGATAAAGTTCGCAAACAACTGAACGAACTGCGTTTAGAAATGGGCAACCGCCTTGGTTTGCGCGATAAAAACCAGTTTGCACCACTTTGGGTTGTTGATTTTCCTTTATTAGAGTGGGACGAAGAAAGCGGACGCTACCACGCTATGCACCACCCTTTTACGTCGCCAAAGCCCGAAGATATCGATTTACTGGATAGCAAACCAGGCGAAGTGCGCGCAAACGCGTACGATTTGGTAATAAACGGAACGGAAATTGGCGGTGGCTCTATCCGTATCCACGATAAAAAGCTCCAGTCAACAATGTTTAAACATTTAGGTTTTACAGAAGAAGAAGCACAAAAGCAGTTTGGCTTTTTGTTAGAAGCGTTTGAATATGGTGCACCTCCTCATGGCGGTATTGCCTTCGGTTTTGATAGGTTGGTGTCTATTTTCGCCGGATTAGATTCTATTCGCGACGTTATTGCTTTCCCTAAAAACAACTCGGGCCGCGATGTAATGATTGATTCGCCATCAACCATTGACGATAAGCAGAAAAAAGAGTTGTTTATAGAAACAACCGTAGAGCAATAGATAATAATGATAAATAAAAAACAAAGGCTGCTTCAACGCAACCTTTGTTTTTTTGGCAATCTTTAATCTTTGTTCCTTATTCTTTACTCTATAACCACCGCTGTTCCGCTTGCAGAAACCATTAACATGCTGCCGGCACTGCCCATAGTTTCATAATCTAAATCAATCCCTATAACGGCGTTTGCGCCCAAACGTGCAGCATAGTCTTGCATCTCTGCCATGGCAATGTTTTTGGCTTCGCGCAGGCCTTCTTCGTACGAACCTGCACGTCCGCCTACCACGTCGCGGATGCTTGCGAAAAAGTCTTTCACAAAATTTGCCCCTATAATTGCCTCGCCAGATACTATGCCTAAATATTTCACTACTTTTTTTCCTTCAATGTTATTAGTTGTTGTTACAATCATGATAGTTTTTTTGGTTTAGATAGTTTTTACAGTTGGATGTTACAACGTAAGCGGAACTTAAACCGAAATCCTTGCCACAAATCTCATATCTCAGGTCTCAAATCTCCCATTTCTTCATCTCTCATCTAATTTATTCTCCCATCCAAAAGCCTATATTTGTCCTAAATGAAATACTTTTCTTTTACAGACGAGCCTACGATAAGCGAAGACGAATTTTTCATGAATGAAGCGCTAAAGGAAGCGCATTTGGCATTGGAAGCAGATGAAATTCCTGTAGGTGCGGTAATTGTGTGTAAAGGGCGTATCATCGGGAAAGGCCATAATCTTACGCAGCAGCTAAATGATGTTACTGCCCATGCAGAAATGCAGGCTTTTACTGCCGCATCCAATTTTTTAGGAGGAAAATATCTTACAGACTGTACGCTTTACGTTACTTTGGAGCCTTGCGTAATGTGCGCCGGCGCGGCCTATTGGACACAAATTTCCAGAGTGGTTTTTGGTGCTTATGACCCACAACGTGGTTTTTCCCGTTTGGCAGATAATATTCTGCATCCGAAAACGAAACAGCTTGGCGGAGTTTTTGAGGAAAAATGTGCCGAGTTGGTCCGCACCTTCTTTAAAACAAAGCGATTTAAATCTTAACATTAATCTGAACTTTGTTAAAGTGCAGATTCTTATATTTATCCATCATTTATTAACAACCTTAAATTTTTAAAATTATGGCTTTTGAATTACCTGCGTTACCATACGCATCAGACGCATTAGAACCACACATTGATAAAGCAACAATGGAAATCCATCACGGTAAACACCATGCGGCTTACGTTAATAACTTAAACAAGGCTTTAGAGGGTAAAGACGATTCATCTTCTATCGAGGAGATATGTAAAAACGTTTCAAAATACCCTGCGGCGGTAAGAAATAACGGAGGCGGGCATTTTAACCACTCTTTGTTTTGGACAGTAATGAAACCCAACGGCGGTGGCGAACCAACAGGCGAATTAGCAGATGCTATTAATAGCGCCTTCGGTTCATTTGAAGATTTTAAGAAAAAATTTGCCGACGCAGGCGCAACTCGTTTCGGTTCTGGCTGGGCTTGGTTAATTGTTGATGCAGACGGTAAGTTGGCCGTAACCTCAACTCCAAACCAAGACAATCCGCTAATGGATGTTGCAGAAGTGCAAGGCACGCCAATTTTGGGTGTAGATGTTTGGGAACACGCTTACTACCTAAACTACCAAAACAGACGTCCGGATTATCTGGCAGCGTTTTTTAATACCATCAACTGGGACGAAGTGGCAAAACGCTATGCCGCTGCAAAATAGTTTGGCATAATTTTGAATTATATTAAAACGGGAAGAAATTCATCTTCCCGTTTTTTTATGCAAAAAATGAAAAGATTTACACTACCTCTGGTGATGCTGCTTTTGATGTCATTAAGCAGTTGCTCGGCCATTGAAGGCATATTTAAAGCAGGCTACTATGTTGGAATTTTTGTAGTAGTTTTTGTGCTATTCGTTATTGGCTTTATTTGGGCAAAAGTGCGTAAATAATAAAAACAAATGCTATGAATTTAAAACGAACTTTTGGAAGCATATTAACCGTACTGGGCATTATAGGGTTAATATATACTGCGGTCTCTTTTATTCAACACAGTGGAGATACCAGAACAGTTATAACTTTGGGCGTATTAGGAGTGATATTTTTTTTCACCGGCATTAGTCTGGTGCGTACTACTAAAGATGAAACCTAAAAAATCCCGCTCGGGGGCGGGATTTTTGAATAAGGTTAATCGTTGTTTAGCTGGTTTTTAAGGCTTTCAAGCACGCGGCCGCCTTTGTAAAAATATTTTTGCCAATAAGGCTCGTCCAAGTTGCTAATCATAACGCCACGGCTTGATGATGCGTGTGCAAATTTATGATCGCCAATATAAACGCCAACATGGCTAATGGATTTGCTTCTGATTTTAAAAAACACCAAATCGCCTTCTTTTAAATCCATTTTATTAATGGGATTAACCATGCTGAAAATGTTGCGAGAATTAGTGCCAATGATAGTATTGAAAGTTTTGTTGTAAAGCTCATAAGCAAAGCCAGAGCAGTCAATGCCTTTTTTAGTGTCGCCGCCTAAGCGGTATGGTGTACCTAACCAATCGTAAATAAATTGGTACATTTTGGTATTGCTGGTGGCAGATATAGCTACGCCCATCACTTGCGAAAAAAATTGGCTCGCCAGATTATCCGGATCCGAAACTTCTGTTTTTGCGCTTGAGGCAGATGAGGTTGATTTAGAATTTTGAGCGTTTGCTGTTAGGAAGAAGCTAACTAAAAAGGTAAAAATTAAAATTTTCTTCATTACTGACTACGTTTTGGGCTATAGATCAATTACAAACGAGCTATACAAGCTTTTATTTTGTACGGTTGCGAAAGTAATACTAATGTTTGTTTTACGCAACAGTTCAATTTTGGTTTTAACTCTTTTTAACAAATTTAACATAGTCGCCTTAGGTCGCTCACAAATTTTTTCCACAACATTTACTTTTTGCACAAGCCCGCGCTAACGATTGCAGTGGCATCCTTTTTTTGTTGCGTGGCAATACCGGGTTTGAGGCACAAAAAAAGATATAACGGAAAGCGTGTTAAAGCGCCCACATTATTAAGCCGGGCTTTTATGTGCTCAATATTTTTATGTTAATTAAAGGGTTAACGGGTTTTATTTTTGACAAGTTATTGATAGCTTTGCTGACCATAATTAGAATTTACAAATGAGTTCAATTGCGATTACAAAAGAGACATATCTGTACTGGTATGAGTTGATGTTGCTGCTTAGGCGTTTTGAAGAGAAAGCGGGGCAGTTGTACGGGCAGCAGAAAATCAGAGGTTTTTGCCACTTATATATTGGCCAAGAGGCGGTTGTAGCAGGAGCAATGTCGGCCAGTAAAAAAGGCGACAGCATGATTACCGCTTACCGCGACCACGCACACCCTATTGCAATGGGCATGTCTCCAAATGTAGCAATGGCCGAACTTTATGGTAAAGCCACAGGTTGTTCTAAAGGAAAAGGTGGCTCTATGCACTTTTTTGATAAGGAAAACAAGTTTTTTGGAGGCCACGGCATCGTTGGCGGTCAAATTCCGGTTGGTGCAGGTGTAGCTTTCGCAGAAAAATATTTGGGTACAGATAATGTAAACCTATGTTTTATGGGCGATGGAGCTGTACGTCAAGGAGCGTTAAATGAAACCTTTAACATGGCCATGAACTGGAAGTTACCGGTAGTTTTCGTGGTGGAGAATAATGGTTACGCCATGGGAACATCTGTTGCGCGCACGTCAAACACTACGGATATTTATAAGTTAGGTTTAGGTTATGAGATGCCTTGCATGCCGGTTGACGGTATGGACCCAGTTGCGGTGCACAACGCAATGGACGAGGCTATCCAAAGAGCCAGAAGAGGCGAGGGGCCAACTTTCTTAGAAGTAAGAACCTACCGTTACAAAGGACACTCCATGTCCGATCCGCAAAAGTACCGCACCAAACAAGAGGTAGAAGAGTATAAAGCGAAAGATCCAATCGAGATTGTAAAATCGCACATCCAAAAGGAAAAATGGGCAGATGAGGCTTGGTTTGATGAAATTGCAGCAAAAGTAAAAGCGCAAGTTGAGGAAGCGGTGAAGTTTGCAGAAGAATCTCCATGGCCAGATGCATCTGAGCTTTACACAGATGTGTATGCAGAACCAAACTATCCTTTTATTAAAGATTAATTTTAAATTACCTAACAGAAATATAAGATGGCTGAAGCGATAAAAATGCCGAAGATGAGCGACACCATGACAGAAGGTGTTTTAGCTAAATGGCATAAAAAAGTTGGCGATACAATTAAAGCGGGCGATGTTGTTGCGGAGATTGAAACGGATAAAGCCACGATGGATTTCGAATCTTTCCAAGAAGGCACCTTGCTTTACATAGGTGTTGAAGAAGGGAAAGCAGTGCCGGTTGATAGCTTAATTGCTGTAATTGGCGAGAAAGGTGAAGATTATAAATCTGCTTTAGAAGGCGAAAAACCTGCAGAAGTAAAAGAAGAAAAAAGTGAAGCGCCAAAAGCTGAAATAAAAGAAGATGCGAGCAGCGCGGCACCAGTTGATACTTCAAATATTGAAGCTACAGTAATTAGAATGCCTTTGTTAAGTGACACCATGACAGAAGGTGTAATTAACAAATGGAATTTTAAAGTTGGCGATAAAGTAAAAGCTGATGATAGCTTAGCAGATGTTGAAACCGATAAAGCCACGATGGAAGTTGTGGGTTATGAGGAAGGTACTCTGCTTTATTTATCTGTTAAAGAGGGTGAAGCGGTTCCGGTTAACGGCATTATTGCTATTGTTGGTAAAGAAGGTACAGACATTACACCATTGTTGAAAGACGGTGGTCAAGCGCCTGTTGCTAAAGAAGACAAAGCTACCGAAGAAAGTAAAAGCGTAAGTACAGATGCTGGAACAGCGCCAGTTAAAGAAACTGCTCCGTCATCTGATGATAGCCGCATAAAAGCTTCTCCTTTAGCTAAAAAATTAGCCGAAGATAAAGGCATTGATTTAAGCGAAATAAAAGGAAGCGCAGAGGGTGGCCGCATTGTTAAAAAAGATGTAGAAGGTTATACGCCGTCTGCTAAAGCAGAAACAGCAGCTGCCAAAGCGGATGCGCCAACTTCAAACGCAGGAGCAGCGGCAGCAGCACCGGTATTGCCAACTTATGTGGGCGAAGAAAAATACACCGACAAGCCTGTTACACAAATGCGTAAAGCTATTACACGCAGCTTAACGGAAAGCCTCTTTACTGCGCCACATTTCTATTTAAATGTTACCGTGGATATGGACGGCGCTATTGCGGCACGTGCACAAATTAATACGGTTGCACCGGTAAAAGTTTCGTTCAATGATATTGTGATTAAAGCTGTCGCAATAGCTTTAAAGCAACATCCAGCAGTTAACTCATCTTTCAGAGGAGATAAAATCCGTTTTAACGAGCATACCAACATTGGGGTGGCTATGGCGGTTGAGGACGGTTTGTTGGTGCCAGTGGTGCGTTTTGCAGACGGTAAAAGCTTATCACACATTTCTGCCGAGGTAAAAGAATTTGCGCAAAAAGCGAAAGCTAAAAAACTGCAGCCTAAAGATTGGGAAGGTTCAACCTTTACTGTATCTAACTTGGGTATGTTTGGTATTGATGAATTTACTTCTATCATTAACGCTCCAGATGGTGCAATTTTATCAGTAGGCGCTATACAGCAAGTGCCGGTGGTTAAAAATGGTGCAGTTGTTCCGGGAAATATTATGAAATTGAGCTTAGGTTGCGATCACCGTGTGATTGACGGCGCAACAGGAGCTAAGTTTTTGCAAACTTTAAAAGCTTTATTGGAAGCTCCAATTACGCTATTGGCTTAATTAGTTTTTAAACTACAAAAAGTCCCGTTACGAATAAGTGGCGGGATTTTTTTTGTTTTTTTCCAACGATTTTTATTGCACTTTTCTCACAATTTCATCATAATCGTAGCCGGCTCTTCTCAAAGCTCTAATGGCAGACTGCATGGCGATAGGGGCAGGGTTAGGCAAATGGAGTGGAACCTCGTCTGTGGCTTTAAGTTGATTTAGTAGTTCTTCCGTTTGTCCTTGCGTTAGTTCTTCGCATATCTCGTATAATCCTCCGGGCTGTTCTTCTGCAAGGTCGTGGACGTCCACTAAATACCTGATTACTTTTACTAAAAGCGCAGTAGGCGGTGGAACCATCAAAGCGGTGATTGCGCCATGTTCAAGCCGGTATCTGGGTATAATTTGTTCTGCAATGATGGGATTGGCTTTCTTGGCAGCGGGGAAGAGTATTTTTTCTTCCATTTTGATATGCCTCAACAGCTGTGCCCTAAACTGGTAATATAAATCTAAGTTTATTTCGCCAGCCTTTTCGGTAGCTTTTTCTAATATGCCATCAATACGATGGTGGTCATCTGTAAAAAATTGATGCAGCGTCATGCCCTTAAAATTTATTCGTCTGCAGTTTTGTTCAATTTACTGTTTTTATAACTGTAACCAAAATAGATGACTAAGCCTATACCGAGCCAAATTAAAAAGCGTAGCCAATTAACGTAGCCTAGCTCGGTCATTAGGTAGCCACAACTCAATAAACCTAAAACGGGGATTAAAGAAAGACTCTTAGTAAAGGAAAGAATGCTGATGATTAATGCCAGGATTAAATAAACGTATAAAGGTAATTTCTCTCTAACCACTAACCAGCCATCGCTAAAATCAAAATGGTTAAGTAAGTTATCGTGAAATACGGTTACTCCTATCAAAAACAATAAGGGCACAATCCATTTTCCGTTTATATACGGCATGCGGAAACGTTTATTGGTTTGAGCGGTTTCCTCTTTAGGCAACAACAAAACTCCACCACAAACCAAAACAAAGGCAAACAAGGTTCCAATACTGGTTAGGTCGGTTACTTCGGTTAGGTTCATAAATAAAGCGGGTACCGCTACCGCAATGCCGGTTACAATGGTCGCAAAAGACGGTGTTTTATATTTTGGATGTACGCGCGCAAAAGCTTTCGGCAATAAACCATCTCTGCTCATGCTCATCCAAATACGGGGTTGCCCCATCTGGAAAATGAGCAACACGCTGGCTGTAGCAATTACTGCGCTGATAGAAATTACGTAGCTAATTTTGTTTAGCCCTACACGCTCAAACACAAAAGCTAAAGGATCTGCAACGGCTAGTTCACGGTAATTTACCATTCCTGTTAAAACCAGCGCAACTAGGATGTATAGCACCGTACAAATGATTAAAGAATAAACCATCCCTCGGGGCAAATCGCGTTGAGGATTTCGACACTCTTCCGCAGTGGTAGATATCGCATCAAAACCTATGTACGCAAAAAATACTCCGGACACGCCTTTCATCATCCCACCAAAACCATTAGGCAAAAAAGGATGCCAGTTTTCTGGCGTAACATAAAAAAAACCGATGGCGATAACAGCTAGTACCACGCCGATTTTTATAACAACCATAACGTTGGTTGCGCGTTTCGTTTCGCGGATGCCAACGTAAACCAAGACGGTGATAAGGAGAACAATGAGTAACGCGGGTAAATCTGCTATCAACCGCAGATTTCCAATGGCAGGTGCGGTTGCCCAAGCCTCAGCGGCGGTTTTAGCGGTTTCGCTTAATTTTGCTATATCGCCCCCGTTTCCTAGCAGCGTTTTGTGCGCTTGGTATGCACTTAAATAGTCGAGTGTGAGGTAAGCAGGCATTTGTATGTTAAATCCCTTCAAAAGATTTACAAAATAGCCGCTCCAAGAAATAGCTACCGCGATGTTCCCGATGGCATATTCCATCAGCAAATCCCACCCGATAATCCAGGCAATCAGTTCTCCAAAAGATGCATAAGCGTAAGTGTAGGCACTGCCAGAAACCGGTATTCGAGAAGCAAACTCGGCATAACATAAAGCCGAAAAACCGCAGGTGATGGCGGTGATGATAAATAAAATACTTACACCTGGACCGCCGTTAAATGCTGCCTCGCCAATGGTAGAAAAAATTCCGGCACCAACTACGGCGGCAATCCCCATAAAGGTTAAATCTCTGACGCCTAAAACTTTGCTTAACGAGTGGTGCGTGGCGTCGCCGAAGCCTTCGTTACTGTCTTTTAGTATTTTTTGGATTGATTTTTTTCTGAATAAGTCTTTTTGCATCCTATTTGGCTTGCTTAGATAGGCAAATTAAAAATAATCTGATAAAAAGAGGCCGTTATCGCATCACTTGGTAGTTTGGATCCTCTATAATATTTACATCAATCAGGTTGTCTGCATTTTGTAATAAACGCAAGCAATCTGGGCTTAAATGGCGAAGACGCAAGGTTTTTCCAGCTTTCCGATATCGTTCTGTAAGTTTATTCAGTGCATCTATCGCAGACATGTCTGTTATTTTGCAGTCTTTAAAATCGACAATTACATCTTCTGGATCTGCGGAAGGATCAAACTTTTCGTTAAAATTGCTTACAGAGGCAAAAAACAAGGGACCATAAATCTCGTAATGTTTTACACCATTTTCATCCGTAAACTTTCGTGCCCTGATGCGTTTAGCGCTCTCCCAAGCAAAAACTAAAGCCGATACAATTACCCCGACCAAAACCGCCAAAGCCAAGTTATGAAGCCACACCGTAACTACCGCTACTAAAATGCCCACAAAAATATCTTGTTTAGGCATTTTGTTGATCACGCGGAAGCTCAGCCATTCAAAAGTACCGATGGCTACCATAATCATTACGCCTATGAGGGCTGCAATTGGCAATAAACCTATCACTGGTGCGCCAACCAAAATAATAGTGAGTATGGTGAGCGATGCTATAATGCCAGATAATCGGGTTCGTGCGCCTGCAGATAAATTCACCAGTGTTTGCGCAATCATAGGGCAACCGCCCATGCCTGTAAAAAAGCCATTTAAAATATTTGCGGTTCCTTGCGCTACGCATTCGCGGTTGCTATTGCCGCGTGTAGCAGTTATTTCATCAACCAAATTTAGCGTAAGCAGGCCTTCTGTTAAACCCACGCCCGCCATTACAAAGGCATAAGGCGCTATAATTTTTAAAGTTTCCAGCGTAAGCGGTATCTGCGGGATATGGAAAGGAGGAAAGCCACCTGCTACAGAAGCTATATCGTTTACATTTTTAGTGTCTAAACCAAAACCAAGTACTATTAAAAAAACAATAACTATGGCTACAAGTGAAGAAGGGACGGCTTTGGTGAGTTTTGGGAAAAAGATCACAATTGTGATGGTAAGCGCTACCAATGCAGCCATGGTGTACAAAGCTGGACCGCTAAGCCAAACACTTTCTCCGTTCTCTATTATTTTAAACTGATTAATTTGCGCCATAAAAATGATGATAGCTAAACCATTTACAAAGCCATACATCACAGGTTGGGGCACTAAGCGTACAAATTTGCCAAATTTAAAAATACCTATCAGTATCTGAACGATACCTGCTAAAGCCACCGCGCCAAAGACATACTGTAAACCGTGGCTTTGCATTAAGGCAATAAGCACCACAACCGTTGCTCCGGCACCGCCGGATACCAAGCCCGGGCGGCCGCCCAATATTGAAGTTACCAAACCCATGATAAACGCCGCATATAAGCCGGTTAGTGGCGGAAAGCCGGCCAAAATTGCAAAAGAAAGCGACTCGGGCATCATAGTCATGGCTACGGTTAGGCCGGCCAATATTTCTACCTTATAATCTATTGTATGGTTAGGATTGAAGAAGTTGAGCAGTTTATTCATGTTTTTTCTTCTGCGAGCATTATGTTCTGAAACAACAAACGAGCTTGTGAAAAAGCTCGTTGTATTGCTACTTTTTTTTAAAGCGCGAAGATAAAAAAAACAATTTTAAGCGTGGTTCTGCAAATCAAAAACCTCGGCTAACAACTCATAAGAGCGGAACCGGTCTTCAGCATTTTCTGTGAAAGTGGAGATAATGATTTCATCGGTATCAAAATCATCGCACAGTTTTTCTATCTGTTGCTTCATCTGCGCTGGTGTGCCCACTGCCATCCGTTGCCGGTTAAACAGAATGCGTTGCTGTTCTTGCGCATCGTACAGCTCGTCTTTTATGTCGTCGTAACCGTAAATTTGGTCAAACTTTCCCCGCTCAAAGCTCAAAAGGCGATAGTCCATCAAAGCTTGCGCGCGTTTTACTTTTTCTTCATCATCGCTACAGAAAGCGAAAATGCCCACGCTGGTTTGGGGCTCATTAAGTTCTGCGGAGGGTTTAAACTGTTTTTTGTAGTTGGCAATTGCGTTGGCACAACCCACCGGATTTATAAATTGGGCAAATGATAGCGCCATGCCAAAATGCGCCGCAATAAGTGCACTTTCGCCGCTTGATGTTAAAATCCATAAATCGGGATTGGTATTTACAATCGGAATTGCGCTAACCTTTACTTCACTAATACCTTCTAGAGGCTCATCGTTTAGCAGCTGCTGTAAATCGCGCAGTTGTTGTATATAATCTTTTGGTGCAAACTGGTTAGACGGGTTTAGCAGATGAGCAGTTAAACGATCTGTCCCCGGGGCACGTCCCATGCCTAAATCTATGCGGTTTGGATAAAGGCCTTCCAAAACTTTAAAATTTTCTGCCACTCTAAAAGTGCTGTGGTTAGGCATCATCATACCTCCAGAACCTAATCTAATCCGCTCGGTTTCTGCACCTAATCGCGCTATCATAATTTCTGGCGATCCACTTGCCAAGGTTTTTGAGTTGTGATGCTCGCTTAGCCAATAACGGGTATAGCCCAACCTATCGGTAAGCTTGGCCAGCTGTATGCTTTCCTGCAAAGATTCGCTGGCGTTACTTCCTTTACGGATGGGTGTTTGGTCAAGTACACTAAGTTTTATCTTTCTCATGATAGAAAATCTATTAATTAAATTGAAGAAATTAAAAAAAAATCCCGCCCTAAAAATGCTAGAGCGGGATTTTTGATGGGAGCCAAATTTTGCTCTTGTGTTGTAAACGATGCTTATTTTTTGTCTTCGTCTTTCACTTCTTCAAAGTCAACATCGGTAACATCATCTGCAGCGCCGCTAGCCTCGCCACCGGCTTCTCCTTGCGGAGCACCTTGCGCGCCTGCGTCTTGCGTTGCTTTGTACATATCTTCCGATGCGGCAGCCCAAGCCGTGTTCAATTTTTCTGAAGCAGCGTCTATATCGGCAAAGTTTTTAGAAGCATGTGCATCTTTTAAAGACTTAAGCGCTTCTTCAATCGTGCCTTTTTTGTCTGCCGGAATTTTGTCTCCGTACTCTTTCAGTTGTTTTTCGGTAGAGAAAATCAAAGCATCAGCGGTATTAATTTTGTCTGCTTCTTCCTTAGCAGCTTTATCCGCTTCAGCATTTTTCTCTGCCTCTTCCTTCATTTTCTTGATTTCGTCATCAGAAAGACCAGAAGATGCTTCGATTCTGATTTTTTGCTCTTTGCCGGTAGCTTTATCTTTAGCACCCACGTGCAAAATACCGTTGGCGTCAATATCAAAAGTTACTTCAATTTGAGGCACGCCACGCGGTGCAGGTGGTATTCCGTCTAAGTGGAAACGACCGATGGTACGGTTGTCTTTCGCCATTGGACGCTCACCTTGCAAAATGTGGATTTCCACAGAAGGTTGGTTGTCTGATGCGGTAGAGAAAGTTTCCGATTTTTTTGATGGGATGGTGGTGTTAGCTTCAATTAGCTTGGTCATTACGCCACCCATTGTTTCGATACCTAAAGACAGCGGGGTAACATCTAATAACAATACGTCTTTTACCTCGCCGGTTAATACACCGCCTTGGATAGCTGCACCAATTGCTACAACTTCATCTGGGTTTACACCTTTTGAAGGCGCTTTACCGAAGAATTTCTCAACAGCCTCTTGGATAGCTGGAACACGTGTAGATCCACCTACCAAGATAATTTCGTCGATATCTGAAGTACTTAAACCTGCATTTTTTAATGCTGATTTACATGGATCGATAGTTCTTTTGATTAAATCTGCTGCTAAAGATTCAAATTTAGCGCGTGATAAAGAACGAACCAAGTGCTTAGGCCCGCTAGCATCAGCGGTAATGTAAGGCAAGTTAATTTCTGTAGCAGTTGAACTAGAAAGCTCGATTTTCGCTTTTTCGGCAGCTTCTTTTAAACGTTGCAGGGCCATCGGATCTTTGTGCAAATCCATGCCGTTTTCGTTTTTAAACTCATCTGCTAACCAATCGATAATTACTTGGTCAAAGTCATCACCACCTAAGTGGGTATCACCATCAGTAGATTTTACTTCGAAAACGCCGTCGCCTAATTCTAAGATAGAAACGTCGTGTGTACCGCCGCCGCAGTCAAACACCACAATTTTCATATCCTTATTGGTTTTATCTAAACCATAAGCAAGAGCGGCAGCAGTTGGCTCGTTAATAATACGGCGTACCTTTAAACCTGCAATTTCACCAGCTTCTTTTGTAGCTTGGCGTTGGGCATCGTTAAAATAAGCCGGAACGGTAATAACTGCTTCAGAAACCTCGGATCCTAAGAAATCTTCAGCAGTTTTCTTCATTTTTTGAAGAATCATTGCCGAAATTTCTTGTGGTGTGTATTTACGGTCG
The DNA here is from genome assembly GCF_003609575.1 of Pelobium manganitolerans. GTDB lineage: Bacteria > Bacteroidota > Bacteroidia > Sphingobacteriales > Sphingobacteriaceae > Pseudopedobacter > Pseudopedobacter manganitolerans. The sequence continues at coordinate 346,595 of NZ_MBTA01000012.1, forward strand.
TCAATTTCAACCCGAGGTGTATTGTTATCGCCTTTAACAACTTTATATGGCACTCTGCCAACTTCTTTAGAAACTTCATCGAAGCTAGCGCCCATGAAACGCTTAATAGAGTAAATAGTCTTGGTTGGGTTGGTGATGGCCTGGCGTTTCGCAGGATCGCCAACTTTACGTTCGCCACCTTCTACAAACGCTACGATAGATGGGGTGGTACGCTTGCCTTCGCTGTTAGCAATAACAACAGGCTCGTTACCCTCCATCACAGACACGCAGGAGTTAGTGGTTCCCAAGTCGATTCCGATAATTTTTGACATGATGTATGTGATTTAAATTTTATGAACAATTTGTAACTGTTGTGTTGGCAACAAGCGCTGTGCCAATATGGCTATGGCAGAATGTGAGCGAAGCTGACAGAATATTTTGTTTAAAAGCGTCAGTTTTGTTGGAATTGGAGGTGACAGATTGTCGGTTGGCTGCTGGAGATAGACTCTTATCTAGTCAGTGTTTTTCTGGGAAATTAGTTTTCGGCAGGCTTGTTTTACTTTTTTTATCTTTGCTATTTAAAATTAACAGATGAGCGAGCTAATAAATTGCCCAAAATGTGAGTCGGAATATACCTATCCGGATCAAAACAAAATGGTTTGTTCCCAATGTTTTTATGAATGGGAACCCTCTGAAGAAACAGTTGAAAGTGAGGCCACTGATAAAGTTTTGGATGCCAACGGAAATGAGCTGGCCAACGGTGATGCTGTTATTGTGATTAAAGATTTGCCGGTGAAAGGCGCACCTAAACCAGTAAAAGCAGGCACCAAAGTTAAAAACATCAGGCTAACGGATGGTGACCACAATATCTCGTGCAAAATAGAAGGCTTTGGCGCAATGGGGTTAAAATCGGAGTTTGTAAGGAAGGCTTAAGTAAAACAAGAAGTCGGGGATTGCCCGACTTCCAATCAATTGCAAGTAAATTCTTTCATTAGAAGCTCGTATTGGCTTTTTACCGGAGCCATCTGCGGACAATCTTTTACTTTATTGATAATGGCGGTTAATGTGTTTTTTACGTTGGTGCAATTTGCCGGCGTTGGCGAAGTACTGTATTTTGTTACCGCAGCTTGATAGGCATTAACATCATCTACAATAGAAGCCGAAACGTTTGAGCAATTGATTGCTGATTCTTTTTCTTTGCCACAACCAAGCGTTGCAAAGGCCATCAATACACACAGGCCAAGTTTTAGATAGTTTTTTTTCATCTCATTTTGGGTTATGTTATTCCCAAATATCCACTCCTATTGAACACATATATATACGCATAATTACGTATATTTTTGCCGAGGACTTTGACAGCGTGTTTGCTTTTGCTTCATTGAGCCTTGGTTACCTCAAAGGCTTTAGATTGTTTTGGTAAGACTTATTAAAAAAATCTCCTCAACCTGTTGATTCTCAAAAAATAAAATTCTACTTTTGCAGTCCTTTTGCTTGGGCTTGTTATATGCTCATGTTCAAAGGATTAATAATTAACAAAAAAACAATTTAAAGAAAGCTTAATGCCAACCATTCAACAATTAGTTAGGAAAGGTAGAGTAGCTCTGGTGGATAAGAGTAAGTCCCCAGCGTTGGACAGCTGTCCACAGCGAAGAGGCGTATGTACACGTGTATATACTACTACCCCTAAAAAACCAAACTCAGCAATGCGTAAAGTAGCTCGTGTACGTTTAACTAACGGAAAAGAGATTAACGCTTACATTCCTGGGGAAGGTCACAACTTACAAGAACACTCTATTGTGTTAGTACGTGGTGGAAGAGTAAAAGATTTACCTGGAGTACGTTACCACATTGTTCGTGGTGCTTTAGATACTGCGGGTGTGGCAGGCAGAAATCAACGTCGTTCTAAATACGGTACTAAGAGACCTAAACCAGGACAAGCAGCAGCTGCGCCAGCAAAAGGCAAAAAGAAATAATTAAACGGAGGACAAGACAATGAGAAAATCGAAACCAAAAAAGAGAATTATCCTGCCTGATCCGAAGTTTAACGACGTGATGGTGACCAGATTTGTAAATAACATGATGTACGATGGAAAAAAATCTATCGCGTACAGCATTTTTTACGACGCTATTGACATTGTAGAAAACAAAACCAGCGAAAACGGGTTGGAGCAATGGAAAAAGGCGCTTAACAATATTATGCCTGCCGTAGAGGTTAAATCTAGACGTGTTGGTGGTGCAAACTTCCAGGTGCCAACCGAGGTTAGACCAGAGCGTAAAATTGCTTTAGGGATGAAATGGTTGATTAGCTACAGCAGAAAACGTGGCGAAAAAACCATGACCGAGAAATTAGCCGGCGAAATTATCTCTGCTGCTAAAGGCGAGGGTGCTGCGGTTAAAAAGAAAGAAGATACCCACAAAATGGCGGAAGCTAACAAAGCTTTCTCTCACTTTAGATTCTAGAAAATTAAATGATTGAATGATAGAATTTTGAATGATTGAATGCCTTGCAAAAGGTATTCGATCATTCTTTCCTTCACCCATTCATTAATTAAAAAATTATGGCAAGAGATTTAAAATACACAAGAAATATTGGTATTGCCGCGCACATTGATGCCGGTAAAACTACCACTACAGAGCGGATTTTGTTCTACTCTGGTGTAAACCACAAACTCGGCGAAACGCATGAAGGTTCTGCAACCACAGACTGGATGGCGCAAGAGCAAGAGCGTGGTATTACCATTACTTCGGCGGCGGTAACCGTTAACTGGAATTACCGTGGCAACAAATATCACATGAACATTATTGATACCCCGGGACACGTGGATTTTACCGTTGAGGTAAACAGATCTTTACGTGTTTTAGACGGTTTGGTGTTCTTGTTTTCTGCGGTTGACGGTGTTGAGCCTCAATCTGAGACTAACTGGAGGTTAGCTAACAACTACAACGTTCCTCGTTTGGGATTCGTTAATAAAATGGACCGTGCCGGTGCAGATTTCCTAAAAGTTGTGAAACAAGTTAAAGATATGCTTGGTTCTAACGCTATTCCTTTACAAATTCCTATCGGTTCTGAAGACGCTTTTAAAGGTGTTGTAGATTTGATCAACTGGAGAGGTATTGTTTGGAATACCGAAGATAAAGGGATGACCTTTACCGAAGTTCCTATTCCGGATGATTTGGTAGAAGAGGCGACTGAGTGGAGAGAAAAATTATTAGAGGCCGTTGCTGATTACGATGAGTCTTTAATGGAGAAATTCTTTGACGCTCCAGATACCATTACAGAGCGTGAAGTGCTTGACGCTTTACGTAAAGCCACTTTGGATGGTAAAATTGTTCCTATGGTTTGCGGTTCATCGTTCAAAAACAAAGGTGTACAAACCATGTTGGATTATGTAATGGAATTATTGCCTTCTCCGTTAGATGTAGAAGCTATTTCTGGTACTAACCCTAAAAATGGTGAAGCAATTGAGCGTAAGCCCGATGTTAAAGAGCCTTTTTCTGCATTAGCGTTTAAAATTGCTACCGACCCATTTGTTGGTCGTTTGTGCTTTATCCGCGTGTACTCTGGTAACTTAGAAGCGGGTTCGTACGTTTATAATGCCCGTTCTGAAAATAAAGAACGTATCTCAAGGATTTTCCAAATGCACGCAAACAAACAGAACCCTATAGAAAATGTAGGTGCTGGTGATATTGCTGCTGTGGTTGGTTTTAAAGATATCAAAACAGGAGATACACTTTGTGATGAGAAAAATCCTATTGTCTTAGAGTCAATGGATTTCCCAGATCCGGTTATCGGTTTGGCTATTGAGCCTAAAACCCAGGCAGACGTTGATAAATTGGGTATTGCTCTTGGTAAATTGGCCGAGGAAGATCCAACTTTCAAAGTTCATACAGATGAGGATTCTGGGCAAACCATTATCCAAGGTATGGGCGAGTTGCACTTAGATATTTTGATGGACCGTTTAAAACGCGAATTCAAAGTTGAAGTTAACCAGGGTGCTCCTCAGGTTGCTTACAAAGAATCTATCACTGCAGAGACTCAACATCGCGAAACTTATAAAAAGCAAACTGGTGGCCGCGGTAAATTTGCGGATATCCAGATTATTATTTCGCCAAACGATGAAGGTAAAGTAGGTTTAGAGTTTGTAAACGAAATTACCGGTGGTGCTATTCCTCGCGAGTTTATCCCATCTGTACAAAAAGGTTTCGAAAACTCTTTATCAAATGGTGTATTGGCAGGTTACCCGGTAACAGGTATGAAAGTACGTTTAATTGACGGGTCTTTCCACGCTGTCGATTCAGATGCTTTATCTTTTGAACTAGCTGCACGTAATGCCTTCCGCGAAGCATTGCCAAAATGCCGTCCGGTGTTAATGGAGCCAATCATGAAAATTGAAGTACTAACTCCAGAAGAAAACATGGGTGACGTTATGGGCGATTTAAACCGTCGTCGTGGTCAGTTGCAGGGTATGGATACAAGAGCAGGTGCGCAAGTTATCAAAGCTTTAGTTCCGCTTTCAGAGATGTTTGGTTATGTAACTCAATTACGTACCATTACATCTGGTAGGGCAACTTCAACCATGGAGTTTGATCATTACGAACCAGCTCCAAAAGGGGTTCAAGAAGAAGTAATCGCTAAAGTTAAAGGAGCGAAAGCAAACGCATAAACACAGATTTTAATAGATTTTTAAAGGATTACACAGATTAGCCATTATGGATATCTGTGTAATTCTGAAATCTGTTAAATCAAACAAAAATAAACCCGTTTCCTGTTATAAATAGCTCTAACAGTGAAGCATAAAACAAAAACAATGAGCCAAAGAATCAGAATCAAATTAAAATCTTACGATTACAATTTGGTAGACAAGTCTGCCGAGAAAATCGTAAAAACAGTAAAACCTACTGGTGCAGTGGTAAGCGGTCCAATTCCTCTTCCTACAGAAAAGAAAATTTACACCGTTTTACGTTCACCACACGTTAACAAAAAAGCAAGAGAGCAATTTCAACTTTGCTCTTACAAAAGATTATTAGACATTTACAGTGCTTCTGCAAAAACTGTTGACGCGTTGATGAAACTTGAATTACCTTCCGGTGTTGAAGTAGAGATTAAAGTTTGATAAAGAAACTTAAAGTAAAAAATCCTTTTTGAAATTCAAAAAGGATTTTTTTTGCCGGAAAGAATGACTAAATTTGGCAGGACATAATTTGTCATTTGATGATTGGGGATAAAATTAGAGAGAAGCGTATTGATAGCGGTCTACTTATTAGAGAAGTAGCATCATATTTAAATGTCGATGCTTCCCTGGTAAGTAAATTTGAGGCAGGTACACGTAAACCTACGCGCGACCAGGTTATAAAATTGGCTACATTTTTAGGCCTGGATGCGCATGAGCTGATTGTGGATTGGTTAAGTAACCAAATAATTGAAGATTTGGGGTACAGTGAATTTGCGTTGGAGGTTTTATCTGTTGCCGAAAGCAAGGTTAGGTACGGGGCTAAGAAGGCTATAAAAGAAGAAACTGATGAGCTACAGGCGTTGCTAAATCAGATTGATGAATTTAAGACGAAACTGGAGACGCACCGGAATCTTGATAGTTACCGTATTGCGCAGGCGTTAGAGCTTGAATATACTTTTGAAAGCAATAGGATAGAAGGAAATACGCTTACCTTGAAAGAGACGGACCTGATTATCAATGAGGGAATCACCATTTCGGGAAAAAGTATGCGAGAACATCTGGAAGCTATAAACCATAAAGAAGCGGTTGGTTTTGTGAAAGATTTGGTAGATAAGGATGCTGACTTTGGCGAGCGGGATTTATTGCATTTACATGCCTTAATTTTAAAAGGTATAGATGCCCAGAACGCCGGGATATATCGCGATGTACAGGTGATGATAAAAGGAAGCAGGCATTTGCCACCACAGCCTTATTTGGTGCGTAAGCAGATGGAAGATTTATTTTTTTGGTACCAAACCAACAAAGCGCACTTGCATCCGGTGGTACTGGCTGCCGAATTAAGTGAACGTTTGGTTACTGTGCATCCTTTTATAGATGGTAATGGCAGAACTTCCCGCCTAGTGATGAATTTAATTTTGCTAAAGCACGGTTATGTGATTGCAAATATTAAGGGTGATGTTGAGAATCGGATGCGTTATTATCAAAGTTTAGAAAACGCACAGGTTGATAAGCAAAAAACAGACTTTCATTTATTTATTGCACAAGAAGAACTAAACGCTTTAAAACGTTATTGCGAGATTTTAGGCATTTGATTAACGTACCTCAAAATTAGGTTTATCTTATTTTGAGGTACATTTTACGATGGATGCCAATTTCCGGTATCTCAAATTCTTCGCTTATAAATTCAAAACCTAAGGAGAGGTAAAACTTAAACGCTATTTGCCTTGCATTGCACCAAATATATTTTGCGTTTTTACCGCGCAAATAAACTATCGCGAAATTTAAAAGCTTGTTTCCGATGCCTTTTTCACGATACACTTCTTGGGTTGCCATACCACGTAGCTGGTAGCCCTCGTACCCGTAATTCGATAAGTTTTGAGAGTGGAAAGTAGCAACAGAAACCAAAAGGTCTTTTTCAAAGTAACCTAAGTGAAAGGCGTTCTCATCATGGTCTCCGTCAAAAACACAATCTCGGAGGTCTAATTTATTTGCTCGTAGAACCTCTTTTCGCAGGGGCAATGTTTCTGGGGCGCTGATGAATTTAATCACGTTGGCTTAGTTTTAGTAAAATATCCAACAATCTGTTTGAATAACCAAATTCGTTATCATACCAACCAACAACTTTGGTCATTCTGCCAACAATTGAAGTTAGCTGTGCATCAAATATGCAAGAGTAAGGATTATTAATGATGTCTACGGAAACAATCGGATCCTCGGTGTATTGCAATATGTTTTTTAATCCGGCTTCAGCCTCATTTTTAAAGGCCAAGTTAATCTCCTCAACAGATTGCGGCTGTTTTTCTAAAATGCAGGTAAAATCTGTCAAAGAACCATTAAGAACCGGTACTCTAATCCCGGCACCGCCTAATCTGCCTTCAAGATGAGGGAAAATGCTAGTAATTGCCTTTGCCGCGCCGGTTGTTGTAGGGATAATGGATGAAGATGCTGCGCGCGCGCGTCGTAAATCGCGGTGGGGGGCATCATGAAGGTTTTGATCGCCTGTCATAGAATGGACGGTAGTAATGTAGCCGTCTTTTATTTTCCAGTTTTCATCTAATACTTTTACCAATGCGGCCACATTATTGGTTGTGCAAGAAGCATTTGAGATAATTGTGCTGCCCCAATCAATATTTGCGTCATTTACACCTAGGACAACGGTGGGTACAGATTTATCCGGAGAGGGCGCAGATAGCAGTACTTTTTGTGCGCCTGCTTTTAAATGTCCCTCGGCTAAATCTTTTTCCAAGAACTTACCCGTACATTCCAGCACCACATCTATTTTTAGATGAGACCAAGGCAGATTTTGCGGTTGTTTTTCAGATAAAATCTGTATCTGGTTATTATCTACGATAAGGTTGTCACCCTCAGTTCTTACTTCTCTGTTGTATATCCCGTGAACAGAGTCATATTTAAATAGATGTGCTAAGGTATTGGCATTTGAAATATCATTAACAGCAATTAATTGCAGTTGTGGCTGATCCAAAATCAGTCTGGCAACTGTTCTGCCAATCCTGCCAAAACCGTTTATCGCTATTCTCATCTTCTTTTTTGCGCAATTTAGCGAAATTGAAAATCAAAAAGCGGTAATCTAGCGTAAGGCTTATGTCAGTCTTTCTTTTTTGGAACCTTTAATCCTTCTTCGCGCTTCGGAAATGCCAATATCCGCAGCCTGTTTACGGTTTTTGACCTTGTCGCCAGAACTGCGTTTTAAATCGCCTTTCTTAAACCCGTCCATTACTTTTCCGATTTTCTCTTGCGCTTTCTTTGGATATTTTGCCCTTGTTTAAACCCTCCTAAAACAGAAGAGGCAGAAAAATATGCCAAACTTAGTTGCAAGGAAAAATGAAAAAGCCATAAACTGCTAAAAGATTAAATTTTACGCCTTTTTTGCGGATATATCAACAATAGTTTTATTTTTGCATCACAAAATAAACAAGGCGATATCATGGTAAATGCAAACAATCCTTCCCATATAAAATTGATTATTATTGGTGTTTTCGTAGGGCTTTTTGGGATTTACATTAAACAAGCAATTTACCATTCAATGGTGGTTGATTTGTTAGGTTGGGCGATAACGTTTATTGGTGCTGCAATTTCAATAATTGGGGTAATGCGGATTTTAAAAGATTAACAAAGTATTTCACTAATATAAAAAAGCGTTGTTTTCAACGCTTTTCCTGTTTATAGGAAGTGCGTTTTTTCTTTGATTGCCGGTATTTTGCTTAGCGTTTCCTCATAGGCTAGCCAAAATATTTCCTCGGCTTTAGCTACATCAAAAATGCTTGTGGCGCCCAAGCCCTTTGGCTCTATTAATATATCTAGTTTTTTGCATTTTTGTTCCATAGAGTTGTTTAAGGATAGCAAGGCGGCGCGTTCTAAAGCATGCTTAATATTGCGCACAGCGGTGATGTTTGGCAAATGATTGCATGACGATCCGATAATAAAGTCACAGTCGCTCCACAACGGTTCTATCGGAAAATTATTGAGAACACCGCCATCTACGTAAAGCACGCCATCAATCAAAATTGGGCTGAACACTCCCGGGATGCAGCTAGATGCCAAAACTTTACGGATCAGTTCTCCTTGGTGAAAATAAACCAGTTTACCGTGGTTAAAATCCGTAGCTGTTACGGTTAAAGGTGTTGTTAGCTGCTCGAAACTGTTGTGGGGAATGTAAGTATGCAAAAGCGTAAAAGCCGTTTCTAGATTTAGCAAGGCCGGGGAACCGAAAGCTGGCCTAAGATGGCGGATTAGCCTTGTTTCATTAAAAACAGTCAGTGCCTCGTACGGATCAACGCCATTGGCAACTAAGGCGCCTGCAATTGCACCTGCACTGGTCCCGGCAATCGCATTAACTTTTATGTTTTTATCTTTAAAAGCTTTGAGCACACCTAAATGAGCGATACCACGTATACCGCCTCCGCTTAATACCAAGCCTATTTTTGGGGCTTTCATATTTTAGTTATGATTTTTTTTGATTCGGATGGTACTTCGCCCGTTTGAGAATATCTTGCGCATCTTTCATAAGCATTAACTGCGTTAAATTAATATCAGGATTTTCATCCATAAAATTTTTTACAATTTGCCATCCAATAAAAAGACCAAGTTTAGGCGCCGAGTCATTTTTTTCGCCCAAGCCTGGTGTAAAGGGAGCTTCGGCAAGGTATTTCTGTATTTTCATATAATCGGTGTTAAACAACAGATTTTCTTCCATAAAGTATGCCCACACATCCGATTCGAAGTTTGTTGCCCATTCCATTTGCTCTTTGCTGTACCCAATTATTGTGCTATCGGCAAGGTTAGGTTGCACGGCTTTCATAAAGTATAACAGTTTGCCGTTGTAAATCATTTTGGCGAGCAAGCTTTTGTCGTTTTCCAGTTCCGGAAATAGCTCTTCGCGGGTGATTACTTCCACCACACGGGGCGTTATATTCTCTGGCGTAAAACGCCGGCTGATGTAGCGCGGAACACTCTCAACCAATGCCGGATAAAACTTAGAGTTTCTTCCTAAAAACATATCTAAACCTATTCCTACATAGCCGCTCCCAATTGGTGTTTGTACCTGAAAGCCGGATATATAAGTAATAAGTTTTGGCTCTTTCCACTCTGGGTAATAGTATTTAATATATTTAAAAGCATCAACAAGTTGCGGTTTTTGCTTATCAAGGTTCGGATAAACCGAATCCGTTTCATGCTGTAAATCTTGAAACGGTTTTCCGTTAAGTATCTGTTCTAAAACAGGGATATAAGCATCGTTATCCGTGCTGCCAAGGTTGAGTATTTTTTCAAAATAATCTTTAAAAAACACAGGATATTTTTTTTGCAATGCAGGCAGTTCTTGGTTCAAGTTTTTCGGGTTTATATGCGATAAATCCTGATCAAAGCGCTCAATTGTAAGGTTGATTTTTACTTTGCTGGTATCGATACTTTTAGGCTGATTGTTACAGCCAAAAGCAATCCAGCACATTGTTAAAAAAAATGTAATTTTAGCGCGATTTAAAGGTTCCATGCGTCAAGATTTTTAAAATCCGAAGTTAGGAAACCGAGTTGGTTTTGGCAAAGCGTTGCCATTTAATGATTTTTTTGAAACATCAAACACTTATTAAAAAGAAAATGAAAAAGCTGTTATTGGTTATTGCAATGGTATTTTTTGGAGCTGGCTTGTTTGCGCAAGACACTTACAAAGGGTTTAAACTGGGCATTTCTGCCCATCCAACGTTCGGTTGGTTAAAATCAGAGATTGACGGCGTAAAATCTAACGGTTTAAGGGCAGGTTTTAGCTATGGTTTAGTTGGTGATTTTTACTTTGCAGATAACTACGCTTTTACCACCGGGTTAAAACTGACCACAATTAACGGCCAAACAGAAAATGAGCAAGGCAGACAAGAAATTTACAAATTGCAATACATTGAAATTCCGGCAAAAATTAAACTAGCAACCAGTGAAATGAACGGATTACGTTTTTATGGTGAATTTGGTTTAGGCAACGCGTTTAATGTGGGGGCTAAACAAGACGTAAAGGGCGTTAGCGGCGTAGCAAATGTAGAAGATCAGAATGTTTATAAACAAACCAGTTTTTACCGCGCGTCTTTAGTAATTGGGGCAGGTACGCAGTTTATGGTGGGCGAGAAAACGGCCCTAGATGTAGGTTTGTCTTTCAACAACGGTTTTACTGATATTAAAAAAGGAAACGGAACTATTAAAAGCTCATATTTAGGTCTAAATCTTGCTGTTTACTTTTAATCCGTTTAATAATATCATCTAAAACTTATGAGAATTGCCCTTGCTCAGCTTAACTATCATATTGGCAACTTTGAAGACAATACTCAGAAAATAATAGATACGATAGCTCAGCAAGAACTTGCCGGGGCAGATTTGGTTGTGTTTTCTGAGCTGTGTGTTTCGGGCTATCCCCCAAGAGATTATCTGGAATACCAAGAGTTTGTAGAGCAATGCGAAGCATCCGCGCATAAAATTGCGTTGGCCTGTACAAAAGTGGCTTGTATTATTGGCCTGCCTATCAAAAACGATGTGTTGGCCGGAAAAGATTTGTACAATGCTGCTTATTTTATTGCAAACGGCAGGGTGGAGCAAGTTGTACGTAAAGCTTTGTTGCCCACCTATGATATTTTTGACGAGTACAGGTACTTTGAGCCCGCCCAAACTTTTAAATGTGTCCGATATAAAAACCACACCATAGCATTAACAATTTGCGAAGATCTTTGGAATTTGGGCGACAATCCTTTGTATCCGTCTTGCCCTATGGACGAGCTGATGAAAGAGTCTCCAGATTTTATGATCAATATTGCCGCTTCGCCGTTTTCTTACCAGCAATATCAGGAGCGGACTTTTCTGCTTTCTGCCAACTGCCGTAAATATGCCTTGCCATTGTTTTACGTAAACCACGTTGGGGCGCAAACCGAGCTTATTTTTGATGGCGGTTCTTTAGTTTTTGACAAAGCGGGTGATGTGGTTGCAGAGTTAAAATATTTTGAAGAAGATGTGCAACTTTTTGATGTAGAGCAGGTGCAAGCTTCAATTGTTTTAAACAGAGAGGCCAAAAGCACGTCGGATATTGAGGAAATTTATAAAGCTTTGGTACTTGGTATTAAAGATTATTTCCGTAAGTCGGGATTTAAATCTGCTACTCTGGGGCTTTCCGGCGGGATTGACTCGGCAGTAGTGTGCGCATTGGCTTGTGACGCTTTAGGTGCCGAAAATGTTTTGGGCGTGCTGATGCCTTCTAAATACTCATCAGAGCATTCTATAAAGGACGCAGAAGACTTAGCCAGCAATTTGGGCTGTAAACATACCTTAGTTTCCATAGAAATGGTTGCAGATGCTTTTGAAAGTACATTAGCGATAGAATTTGCAGGTTTAAGTCCGGATTTAGCTGAAGAAAATATCCAAGCGCGCAGCCGTGGCGTAATTATGATGGCAATGGCCAATAAGTTTGGTCATATTTTGCTTAATACGTCGAACAAAAGCGAGTGTGCCGTTGGTTACGGTACTTTGTACGGCGATATGTGCGGTGCCATATCTGTTTTGGGCGATGTATATAAGACGCAAGTTTATCAGTTGGCTGATTTTATAAACCGGGAAAAAGAAAGAATACCGATTAACACCATTACAAAAGCACCATCGGCAGAGCTGCGGCCGGACCAAAAAGACTCGGACTCATTGCCAGATTATGATGTGCTAGACAAAATACTTTTTGAACATATAGAACGCCGGAAAAGCGCTAAACAAATTACTGCCGATGGTTTTGACGAGATGCTAGTGAGGCGTATTTTAAGTATGGTGAACCGGGCCGAATTTAAGCGTTACCAAACTCCACCTATTTTACGGGTTTCTCCAAAGGCGTTTGGGATGGGCAGGCGGATGCCTATCGTAAGCAAATATCTTTCATAAAACACCCTTTAAGACCATTTTTTACCTGTAGCTAAGTTTGGTTTGTTTATTGTATTAGTAAGATAAATACAATAAAAAATGAAAAATAAATATACATACAAACCTCACAGATCAGCAGATTACCGGTTTAACTTGTATGCCCTGCTTACAGGAGCTATGTTAATTGCAATGTTGGTAAACTCATGCGGGTAAATGTTATTGATACCCCCAATTCCGCACGCTGAATACAAATCATATTTTTGATTTGAAGCAATCGCCTTTGCTTTAATTTAGGGCAAATCTATCAAAATAACCGTCCTTTTCTTTCCGAAAGCTCATCATCCATAAAAAAAGCCCCTCAAGTAAAATCCTGAGAGGCTCATTACTAAGAATTGTTATTCTTAAAAAGTAAATCTGAAACCGAATCCAAAACGGCCAGCTTCAAAATCGCTATTGTCGCCAATAAAAGCAGTTGGTCTCCAATCAAAATCCAAAGCGATAGGTGCCCCAGGGATTTTAAAATCTAAACCCGCTTGAGGAATCAATAAGAAGGTAGTATTGTCATAATTCCCGTACTTAAAGAAATTTACGCCAGGTCCACCGCCAACATACCAGTTTAAACCGCTAGCACCTTGAATGCCTTGGTGGTACTGATAGAATACTTGTAAACGGGTAGTGTGGTCCCCAAATAAAAGTTCTGGCTGCAAGGCAGAGTTAGCATTGAAAAAATGTTTGAATGACGGACCAACTAAAGTTTGTCCGGTACCAAAATCTAAACCTAAACCAATACTGTTTTTGTACGACTGTGCGTTAGCTGTGAACGCAAATGCAATTGCCGCAAAGGTTAAAATAAAAAGTTTTTTCATGTCTATTTTTTGTTTTTTGTGGTAATGAAGTGCGCAATGTTTTACTCCTGCGCAATTTCATTAGTTAAAATTTTGCTTAGGGCGCTTAAAACCAAATGCGTGCCAATTGCATTGGGTTTTGGCGACAAAATTCTGTTATGCTTGAAAATGTGTGTGTTAAAAATTAGGCATAAGCCCTTGCCGTACAGTTTTTCGGTAAAAACATACAGTTAAAAGGGCTCAAAATTAGGTGGAATTAGAGGATAGCTAGCTTTTATGCATAATAGAATGGCCCATCCGGTCGCGTTTGGTTTTCAGATAAAGTTCGTTGTGTTTGTTAGAATTTATTTCGATAGGCACGTTTTCGACAACTTCTAAACCGTAGCCAATTAAACCGGCACGTTTGGTAGGGTTGTTAGACATTAAACGCATTTTTCGAATACCCAAACTACGCAGTATTTGTGCACCAACGCCGTAATCGCGTTCGTCCATTTTAAAACCTAGGGCCAAATTAGCATCAACGGTGTCCATTCCATTCTCTTGCAGATTGTAAGCCTTCAATTTGTTTATTAAGCCAATACCCCGGCCTTCTTGGTTCATATAAATAATGGCACCTTTACCTTCTTTTTGGATCATCTCCATGGCTTTGTGCAGCTGTGGCCCGCAATCGCATCGGCACGAACCAAAAATGTCGCCGGTGATGCAAGAGCTGTGCACGCGTACCAAAATCGGTTCATCTTTTTCCCACTCCCCTTTAACTAAGGCAATATGGTTTTCTTGCGTGTTTACTTGTGTAAAAGCTACCATCTCAAAATCGCCCCATTGGGTTGGCAATTTTACAGAAACTTCTTGTCTAATAAGCGATTCGGTACGTAAGCGGTACGAAATAAGATCTTCAATAGAAACAATTTTGAGATTATGTTCGTTTGCAAGCTCTATCAACTCGGGCAAGCGCGCCATTTCGCCTTCTTTGTTCATAATCTCACAAATAACTCCGGCAGGCTCCAAGCCAGCTAACAGCGGCAAATCAATTGCAGCTTCGGTATGGCCTGCACGGCGCAGCACGCCACCGTTTTTTGCAATTAGCGGAAATATGTGGCCTGGGCGGCCTAAGTCCTCGGGTTTTGTCGCAGGGTCTAAGAAAGAAAGGATTGTTTTTGACCTATCGGAAGCGGAAATTCCGGTGGTACAGCCATGTCCAATTAAATCTACAGATACCGTAAAATTGGTTTCAAAAACAGCTGTGTTGGTGCCCACCATTAAATCTAGCTCTAGCTCGGCGCATCTTTGCTGTGTTAAGGGCGCACAAATTAAACCTCTGCCATGGGTAGCCATAAAATTAATTACTTCTGGCGTAGCCATACTGGCGGCAGCCAAAAAATCGCCCTCATTTTCGCGGTCTTGGTCATCAACCACAATAATAATTTTACCGGCTTTGATATCTTCTATGGCTTCTTCTATGGTGTTTAGCATTTGTGTTTTTTTGTTATGCTTGTGCAGCAGTGTTTTGTTAGCTAATGTGCAAATTTAACCAATTACTGTAAGGCTTTTTGCCTTGGGATTGGGGTAATTTACTGATGAGTGTAAAATTTACAGTCAGATTGCTGAGCGAGCCTTTAGCTCTGGTTTTTTGTAGATGCGGATTTTTTTCCGAACCATTTTTTGAACAGATTCTTATATAAATCTACGTCAAACAAGGCCGAATCTACCGTGGCTTTGTAAGTTAAAAACAAGCCCACCGGTGTAAGCAAAAATATCGCTATCCACATGCCCAATATCGGGTTGGTGTCGCCTACTTTTACCGATTTTTCTCCAACCGTGCTGATGATGTGGTAAATTAAAAAGAAGATTACCGATACTACTACGGGCAAGCCCAAGCCCCCTTTTCGGATAATTGCGCCTAAAGGTGCGCCGATGAAAAACAGTACCAAGCAAGAAACCGCCAACGTAAACTTTCTATTGTACTCGATAATATACCTGCGAATTACTGTGGTATTGTCTTTTGTGGTACTTAGCGTCGATTCTAACGATTCATTAATCATTCGGATATTGTCTATAGCACCGGAAACAGATTGGATTTTTTTTGAAGAATCAAGACCGGCAAACACACCTTCTTTTTTAAAGTTTAAGCCTTTGAAAGGTTTGGCGCTTCTGAAATTTTGTGTAGCAAAGAATATTTTATGATAAGGCCTTATCTGTTTAAAGATATTGTCACTGATGCTGTCGTTCAGTTTTATCACCGAATCTTTGTTGGTTTGCAATTGTTTGATGTTGAGCATCTGATAATTGCCTTTAAAGAGGTTTTCGTCTTCGCGTTTAAATTTGAAGCTGGATAAGTCAAACTTTTGTTCTGTTTCTTTAAAACGTAAGCGCGTAAACTGTTGGCGTGGGTTGTAACCCGATTTTCCTTGGCTTTCTTCGTATCTCACGCCGTCTTTCAGCCTTAAAATTAAGTAATTGCCATCGTCGGTTTTATACATCTCGCCTTCTTTGGCCATTAGCACGTTAGTGTTTCCGCGCCCGTCGGACTGGTCGTAAATTACGATGTCTTTTAAAATTTGGCCGTCTTTTTCTTTCTTCTCTACACGGATAGAATAGCCCGGTATGCTGTTGTTAAAAACGCCTTCCTCAATTAAAAACGCCGCCTTTTGCTCTCGCACGTCGTATAAAAGCGACCCCATTTTTAGGTTAGCCACCGGAAGCATGTAATCGGAAAAAAGGAAAGCGGCAATGCCTAAACCTGTCACCAAAATAAACAGTGGCGCCATGGCGCGTTGTAAGGATATGCCTGCGGATTTAATAGCAACTAGTTCGTAGTTTTCGCCTAAGTTGCCAAAAGTCATAATAGAAGAAAGGAGTATGGCTAGGGGCAAGGCCATGGCTACGTTGGTAGCGGCTGCGTAAAACAAAAGCTTTAAAATAACGTACCATTCAAAGCCTTTTCCAATCAAATCATCAATGTACTTGAACAAAAAAAGCATCAACAGCAAAAACATCACAATAAAAAATGTGACGATGAATGGTTTGATGAATGCTTTTAATACCAGCAGGTGTATTTTCTTCACGCCGCAAAAATAGCAAATTAGGCGCCTATTACGCGCAGCAAATTATCAATCTGGTTGTTCCAGATGAGCTGGCGGTCCTGCACATTTTCTGGTGTGGCAAAATCGGTTATAATTAAAGCAATGTCATTGGTGAGCTCGTCTTTTGAGATTTCCAGCTCAAAGTAAGTATAGGGGTCATCATCCAACCAATGGAATTTTACGGCTTTATTTTCTTTGGCGGAAAGCAGTTTTGCTTTTTGTTCCTCCCCATCGTCCCAAACGAAGGTGTACACTTGATCGTTCACTTTTACGTTGTCGGCAAACCACTCGCCCAAACCGTTAGGTTCGCTAATAAAGCTATAAAGAATTTTGGCAGATGATCTGATCTCGTATTCCAACGTAAATTTTACTTTTTCACTCATGAATAATTTTAATAAAAAGAGGGTATAAAAAACAAAAGCTTAACTTTTTTTAATTTCTTTTCTAAAGGAAAGTAATTTCCTCTATATTTGCAACTCAATTTTTGAACCTGCTAATCGCGGTTCAGGCGATGTTGAGGCTGGGTAGCTCAGATTGTTAAAGTGTAGGATTCATATCCGCCGGTTGGCGGACGGCAGCAAAAAACCGTAAAAAGGTTGAAAAGACATATGGCGGGGTAGCTCAGATGGTTAGAGCGTAGGATTCATAACCCTAAGGCCGGCAGTTCGATCCTGCTCCCCGCTACTTATAGACAAAGCCACGTTAGTGGCTTTTTTTGTTTGCGACTTTTAGACGCTTGTAAGCGTAGATCCGTATCTACCAGCCGGCGGGTTTTAATCCTGCTCCCCGCAATTTTCTTCTGATAAAATTTGTTGTATTTTGTGTGCATGTTCACGGTTTATGTCCTTTATTCTATTGCATATAGCAAAATTTAATAGGTTATACTTCTAATTTGGAGCAGAGATTAATTTCTCATAACCAACTCGCTACAAAAGGATTTACTTTAAAATATCGGCCTTGGGAGCTTGTTTACAAGGAAATATTTGCGGATAAAAAGGGAGCGATGGTTAGAGAAAAGCAGTTGAAGACGGCTAAGGGAAGAGAATTTATCTGGAGCCTTATAAAACATAAAATACAATCTTTGTCAATAGATATATAAAGGGAAGTTCAGATCATAGAGATTTGTTCCTCAATCTTAATCCGCTTTCAATATTTCTATTAGTTCCTGCGCATTTTGGTATCCGGCTTCGTACACGGTATTGTTAAAGTAAATGAAAGCGTCTTTATCCTGTGGGATATGCTTGGCATATATCTTTAATTCTCTGGTGGAGTAGGAAGATTTAAACAACTCTGGGCTGCCGTGCATACGCAAGTAAAACAGGTTAGAGGTGTGTACAATATGTGATGCTAAACCCGGGAAGTCCACATTGCAAAAAGTAAGCTGTGCTTTTTTGAAAGCTTCATAAACTTCTTCTGTCCACCAGGAAATGTCGCGGAACTCAATTACCGAACCGCTTTGGTGCGGTACATTCTCTAGAATATTTTCCAGATTTTCTGTACTAAACTTAAAGCTCGCGGGCAATTGAAAAAGCACATTCGCCAGTTTATCGCTCAAGCCGTCCTGCAAAAGCTGTAAATAATTGTCTATTTCTGTTTTGCAGTTTTTTAGACGCAATACATGTGTGATGTACCGGTTCATCTTGGCCGAAAACTTAAAATTGCTGAGGGTTTGCGCAACGTACTTTTGCAAAGTAGTAATACGTGGTGTGCGATAAAAGGTGCCGTTAAGTTCTACCGTTTTGAAAACTTTGGCGTAATAACTTAACCAGTCTTTTGCAGGTGTGCCCTCTGGATAAAAGCGGTTTTTCCAGTACGAATAATAGTAGCCCGAGCATCCGATGAATTTTTTGCCGTCCATAAAGGTGGTATTTCAATTGTTGAGCCAATGCTAACGTAAGAGGAAAAAATCAATCGCCTTGAAAAATAAATGATGACCGAGTTTTAATTGAGTAATGCGTTTAAAAGCCCTAAATTAGCCTTTATGGAAATTAAGATTTTTGGGATACCTAATTGTGGCTCGGTGAAAAAAGCCAGGTCTTTTTTTGAAGAGCGGGGCTTTGCATACAGCTTTCACGATTATAAAAAGCATGGGATTGACGAAGAACATTTGAAGAGATGGTGTGCAGAATTTGGTTGGGAGCGTGTGCTAAACCGCAAAGGACTAACGTGGCGAAATTTGGACGAAACCCTGAAAAACGCCGTTACAGATGAAAGTGCAGCCATAAAACTGATGAAAGACAATACCAGCACCATCAAACGCCCGGTTATTGAATCGGTAAAAGGAAACACTATTGGCTTTGATGAAGATGAATACAAAAAGCTGTTTGTGTGAGCGTAAAAATCGCGTTAAAAAATGTTAAGCACTTGCTAATTAGAACATATTGGCAGATTTTTGTACAGATGAGAAAGCTTGTTTTTTTATTGATGCTATTGTTTCCGGCTTTTTTGAAGGCGCAAATGACCATTGAGGGCACCGCTTACGATGCCGATACGCGCAATAAATTGAAACTTGTTTTTGTAAACAACTTAACACAGCGCGAGGTTGACCATAGCGGGCAAAAAGGCGACTTTAAAGTCAAAGCAGATTTAGGCGATTTGATTGTTTTCTCGTGCCCGGGCTACGAAAGTGACACGCTTATTTTAGAAAATATGCGCCCCAAAATTGTGTTGATGCGTCCCAGCCTAATTGTGTTAGATGAAGTTGTGGTAAGTGCGCGCGACAACCGCAAACCCGAGGATGCCCGGATAACCTATTCATCTGCCTATTCTGCAGCAACAACAACCGTGTTTTCTTTAGATGGTAGCGTAAGTTTGGTAAACGCCTTTAGCAAACAATCCAAACAAAAGCGGGCTTTCCAAAAATTTATGGATAGCGAGCTTAACGAAAAGCTGATTGACCAGAAATTTAACAAAGCTTTGGTGACAGAACTTACCAAAATACGCGGGCAGTTATTGGAAGATTTCATGTCGTACTATCGGCCAACCTATTCGCAGGTGATGGCAATGAACGATGTAGATTTGCGAACTTACATTGTGAAATCTTATAATGAGTACATTAAGTTACCTGCAGAACGTCGCATTTATCCAAATTTACCTAAAACTTCTTTTAGCGGGCATTTTTAATTTTTAGAAAAATAGCCTGTTTTTTGCTAAAAGAAGCTATCTTATTTCGATTAATTTACTTTTATGAAGATTTTTAAATCTGTGGCGCTTTGTTTAGCATTTGGCGCTCATGTTTACGCGCAAACACCTGCGCCCGCTAATAATTATGATTATACAGAAGCCTTTGCGCCCTTTTTTTATACGCAAAATGGCAACAGCTACCGCAGTGCTAGCGGTAAACCCGGACCCGCTTATTGGCAAAACAGCGCAGATTATCAGCTAAAAGCCAAGCTTGACGAAGCAAATAATAAAATATCCGGTTTGGAGGTGCTAACATACACTAATAACAGCCCAGATGAGCTTTCTTTTATTTGGATGCAGCTGGATCAGAACCTCTTCCGCGAAGATTCGAGAGGCACGGCCATCATCCCGCCAACGGGAAGCCGAAACGGCAGCAAAGGGCAAAAATTTGAAGGCGGGAACCAGCTTTCTGCGGTGAAACTGTTGAGCATTAACGGTAAAAACCAAAGCGTTGATTTAAAATATCTGGTTAACGACACGCGCATGCAGATTTTTTTGCCGGAGAATTTGAAAGCTGGGGGTGGCGTATTAAAGCTCCAGATTGATTTTTCTTTTATCTCTCCAGAATATGGTTCTGATAGGATGGGCGTTTTGCAAACTAAAAACGGCAAGATATTTAGCATAGCGCAGTGGTACCCGCGCATGTGCGTGTACGATGATGTGAACGGCTGGAACACGACTCCATATACTGGCCCCGGCGAGTTTTATTTGGAATATGGTGACTTTGATATCTCTATTACAGCACCTGCTAAACATATTGTGGTATGCTCTGGCGAATTGCAGAACGCCGAGCAGGTTTACACTGCGGAGCAATTGCAACGTTGGAAAGAAGCTGCAAAGAGTGAAAGCACTGTGATGATCAGGAACGCCAATGAGGTGAACAGCGCAACATCAAGGCCTAAGCAAGACGGCGAACTGACTTGGCACTTTAAAATGAAGAACACGCGCGATGTGGCCTGGGCCTCTTCGGCTGCTTTTGTGGTGGATGCGGCACGTATCAATTTGCCAAGTGGTAAATCTTCGCTCGCAATTTCTGCTTATCCGGTAGAAAGCGCTGGTGCAAATGCTTGGTCGCGCTCAACAGAATATGTAAAAAAATCTATCGAGTTTTACTCTAAAAATTTATACGAATACACTTACCCCGCAGCGGTGAACGTAGCGGGCAGCCAGGGCGGTATGGAGTATCCGGGAATTGTGTTCTGTAGCTGGAAATCTACCAAATCTAGCTTGTGGGGCGTTACAGACCACGAGTTTGGACACAACTGGTTTCCGATGATTGTTGGTTCTAACGAGCGTTTGTACGGTTGGATGGATGAAGGTTTAAATACTTTTATCAACAGCTTGAGCACTTACGAGTTTAACAATGGCGAATATAGGCCAGAGCGTACGGACATGCACAAACTGGCGAATTACCTCACCAACCCTTTATTTGAGCCGGTGATGGCCAGCCCGGATAATATGAAAGAATCGCATATTGGCGTGCTTTGCTACTACAAGCCAAGCGCAGGCCTAACTTTTTTACGCGAGCAGGTGTTAGGGAAAGAGCGTTTTGACCGCGCTTTTAAAGCTTATATTGACAGATGGGCTTTCAAACACCCAACACCGGCAGATTTTTTTAGAACTATAGAAAATGTTGCCGGAGAAGATTTAAGCTGGTTTTGGCGCGGCTGGTTTACCAATAACTGGCGTGCTGATATTGCCGTTACCGATGTTAAATATGCAAAAGATAACCCGAAGAATGGTGCGTTAATTACGCTGGCCTGCTTAGAAAAAATGCCTTTGCCGGTAACGCTACAAATACAAACAGTAAGCGGCAAAACAGAAACCATCAATTTACCAATTGAGATTTGGAAACGAAACAATACCTGGACCTTCTTGTATCCATCAACCGAAGAGCTTAAATCTGTTAATTTTGATCCGGAGCGTGTATTGCTTGACGTTAATTCGGATAACGACTATTGGGTGAGGTAGGTGCTGTCAGTTGGTTAGGTGTTAGTTGGTTCGTTTGTTAGGGCTTAGTTTGTTAGTGCTGGAGGTTCATTAGTCACTAATTTCTAGATCCATCAATAGCGTCGGGTTTCAACCCGACGATAACAAATGCCAGCATCAATAGCGTTGGGTTTTAACCCAACTATACGAAAATTAAGATACGGGGTTAAACAATCTTTGAGATTTCGGCTAAAGCCAGAATGGTTATAAAACGAAGAAACCGGGCTAAAGCCCGGTTCTATTGAAGTGTTCTATTGAAATTCGGTGCGTTATGAGAAAAGGCCAAGGCAAAATCACAGAAAATAATCAAAAGAACGTTATTACCTGAGTTCGATTTTTATTTAAAATCAAATCATCAATTATCAGATCTTTAAAGCTGATTCAATTGCATCGGGCTTTAGCCCGATGGATAAGATTATTATGAATATGGCTTTAGCCGAAACTTTCTGATCTCATCTTTGGCTAAAGCCATTTATAAAGTGTCGTGTAAAACGGGCTGAAGGTCGTTCCTAGTCATAATTTTTGAAATTATTAATCGAACTCAGGTTTATTGCAATTTGAGGTATATTTAATTTCAAATCTCACGTTTCAAATCTTGTCCTTGCTCCTTACTCCTTGCTCCTTATTCTCCCTACTGCTCTTCCTCCCTCGGCGGGTGGATAATTGGTGATTTTTGCGTTTCCGAACGTTTTTCCGATTCCTCTTTTTGTTCGCTTTCCGATTTCTTTTTTGCCCGTCCGAACGTGTTTTGGATAAATTCTTTAAAGGTATCGTACTCCTGCACGTACACCAAACCTACGCCGTTGGTATAAATATCACTGTTAAGATTAAAGAAATCGCGGTTAGACGGGCGATTGAAAATTTTTCCGACCAAACTTCCGTCCTTTTTAATATCGTAAGTCATTTGCGCATCGCGCGTTAAATCTGTAAAAGACGAGGTGAAGAAGTTATTGTTGAAATAATCGTTATTGTATTTATTGTTCACAAAACTACCTTGCACCTTTAAGCGGTTGTTAAAAAAGCTGTAGCCAATGCCAAACTCGTTTAAAGAACGAAGGTTGAAATCTAAGTTTTTAACGCCCAGGGTTTGGGATACAATGTTTTGCAGTTTGCTAAATCCAAGTTCTAAGCCAGACCCTATCAGCGTTTGGTTATCAATACCAATACCTGCGCTCGAATTTCCGTTAAAGCTGTTACGTACCACCAGGTTAATTACCTGTTGCGCCTCGTTATCTTTATCATCCAAATAACCTTGTAGCTCTGTTTTATAACCCGAATTATTTGGGAAGTTGAGGTTAAAATCAATCTGTGGGTTTAACAGCGAGCCTTTTAAAAGCATTTCGGCCTCTGCTAATACCCTTAAATTTTGGTCTTTATCTGGCAAGGTTCTTCCGGCCGCTGCATACAACGGCGCAATAGACGCCCGCGTGCTGTAGCTGGCGTTCAGGTTAATCTCGGCATCTGCGGGGTCGCCCGTCCAGCGGATGGTGCCACCTTTTTTAATATCGAACGTTTTATTAATCAGGTTGTTGGCGGTAAAGTCAAATTGACCTTCGTCAATAATATAATCGCCTTTCATCTCAAAATCGCCCATGCTGGTAATTTTAAGGTTTAGCTGTGCAGTACCCTTGCCGGTAAGGTTGCCTACCTCGGTTAAAATGTTCACGGTAGAACCCTCATCCACAGCTAAATCAAACTCCATGGTAATGCCGTTGAAAAAGTTTACCGGCTCGTTATTATTTAGCGTCGAGTCTTTGGCTACGTAGATGATAAAATCGTTAGAGCTTACCGTAGAAGCGCCATTTAGCGGGATGGTAAACTCGGTGCCTTCCTCCGTTTTTGCTTTAATGTTGATACGCATGGCATCCGTAGGGCCATCAAAGGTAAATTTGCCGGTTGCGTAGGCTTTTCCGTAATACAGCGGATTATCTTTTGCCGTGGTATTCAAAGCAATAAAGTTATTGGCGTCAATCTGCGCGTTGATGGTCGGGTTATCCGGTTTGCGCAAATCTACCGTTCCGTTGGCTGTGGCCTGATGCCCTTCTGAATCAGTTAGTTTTAAATTGTCTATTTGTACAACGCTGTTTTCGATGTTTACACGCTGGTTAAAGGTGTAGGCCGTTTTGAGGTAGTTAACAGTGAGGCCGGTATTAATAAAATCGATACCGCCGTCTACCTTAGGGTTGTTAAACTTGCCAGTGACGTGCAGGTTAGCGCTAATTTGCCCTTTAAGGTTAGAAACCAGGCTTTTTACGAAAGGTTCTATGATAATCAGCTCGGTTTTATCTAGCGCAACATCCAAATTTAAGTTATTGCTTTCGCTGGCGATATCAATATTGCCGGCAACGTCCATTGTTTTTTCGCTGCCTTTATAAATAGTGGCCTCTACGTCAATTTTGTTGGTGGCATTGTTATAAACCGAAACCGTTTTAAGATTGCCAATGGTGGTGTTGTTGTATTTCAAAGAATCAACACTTAGGTCCGATTTGATGTTTGGCGTACCCAAAATAGCCGATAGGTTAGCCGTACCGTTCATGGTGCCGCTAATATCAACACCGTAAGCTTTAGTAACCTGACTTAAAGAGGCCAACCGTAAATTTTGGATAATCACTTCCAGCGCGTCGTTTTCACTTTTAGAGATGGCGCCATTTATGGCAATCAGCTGATCTTTACTGCTTAGCTCAAAGTTTTCAATTAAGGTGCGGTTGTTCTCAAACTTAATTTTTACCTGGTCTTGTATCTTCCAAATTTGGTTATCGATAATTACGTCAGAAGGTAAAAGGCTCAACTGCGCTAAGGTATCGGTATCAAACTTTACTAAACCGTACAAATCCAGCTGGTTCACCGCGTCTTTGTCCGATAGTTTTACGTTAAACGTGAGGCTGTCATTTTTTAAAGAGTTTTGCACGATGATATTTTGCACATACGTACCGCCTTCAGAAAACTGCACCTTATCCATAGAAACAATGGCCTCTAAAGATTTGGCATTGGTGTTTTGGTCGATAATGATGTTGCTGAAGATAATATCGTTATAAATCAAGGTTTTAACAAAACCACTTAAGGTTACCGTGTCTTTTGCCGAGTTAAATTTGCCGTAAAATGCGCCGCGCTCCGGAATTTTCAGCTCGGGAATAAAAAGGCTAGAGAGGTAATCAAAGTTTTTCAAATCAACCCTAAACTCAAAGTTTTGGTTTTTAGGCTTTACAATTTTTGTTTGGTAAGATGGGATGTACTTTTTTACAATGGTTTTAAAAGCCGAAGGAAGCGTGTTTAAATCGTACTCGCCCTTAATTTGGGCATCACCAATGTTTGATGTTAGCGCCAATAAACGGTTGGTGCCAATCCCATCTGCCTGCAACTTCACAGAATCTACCACTACAGATTTTTCTGTATTGGTAAGCCTTACATTTTGTAAAAGGAACTGCCCCTGTATATTTGATAAGCTGTTTCCAGAGAAATCTGAGTTTACGTCGGCGTCAACAGAAACGGTATCTTTCAAAAAATTAAGCTTGTGCAGGTTGGCATTTTTAATGTTAGCCACAAAATTAAATTCGGGCAAGTTGGGGTTTAGGTTGGCTTTGCCGTTAAAGCTAAGCTTCACGTTTTTATCGTCCACCTTTAAGATACCGTCAAATAGCTGTTTATTTACTGTTCCGTTAACGGTGATGTTTCTGTAGCTGTAGCGGTTAAATTCAAAATATTGCGCTTTAATATCTAGCTTTTCCATCAGCTGGTCAAGCTCGAAACCGCGACCGTTTACGTTGGCTACAAAAGTGGTGCGGTTAATACTTTCCTCGTCAATTAAATCGCCTAAATTAAAATCAATAGCCTGTATTTTGCCGGTGTATGACGGAACGTTGTTGCGGTTAATCTTCATGTTCACGTCAGATTTTAATTGCCCCAGTTTAGTTTTAAACTCGCCGTAGGCCACAAAATCTTTTATAAAACCGGTAAAGCGCCCTTTAAAGTTGATGTTGCCAAATTTGTTAATTACCTCGGGCAGTGTGTTTTTGTTGCCGGTTAGGCGCTCCAAAATCAGTTCAACATCTGCTTTGTTAGAGTAAATTTGGTTAAAATCTAAATCCAAAAAGGTGTTCTTGGTTTCTGGCAGGCCGCGTACCTGAAAATCTCCTTTAATGTAGGTGGTTTTCCCTGTTTTTATAAGCAGGTTTTTAGCGCGCAAATTGTTTACTTTTCCTTTTATGGTGCCGGTAACAAACAAATCCAGTTTCATATAATCAATCTGGGGCGCAAAAAAAGCAATATCTTTAGCGTAAATGCGTGCATTTTTAAATCGCCCTTCCATTAACACGCGGTTTTCTACATCATCAAAATCTACGTAGCTGTTAAACTTCATGCTAAAATAATCGCGCAGTGTGGTGTGCGGCGTTTTCAGCAACATGTTTTCAAGCGTAATGCTTTTGGCGGCAATGGTGGCATCTGCCGTAAGGTTATTTAAAACAAAACCGCTTTTTTCTGTAAAGTGCATGCGGTTTATTTTGGTTTTAAACAGGTAATCTTTGGTGTTAATGTCTTCCAAATCGGCGCTTAAGCGCTTCACATACACATCGTCGTAATTAATGCCGTTTATCAAAGTATCTGGCCGGCGATAGTTTTTGTAGCGGAAATCCAAGTTGCGGATACTGGCGTTTTGTAACGAAAAATCAAAGGGTTTGCGCCTTACCGTGGTATCTTTTACGCCGCTATCAAAGTAATTGATGATAAAAGAGAGGTTGGTGCTGCTGTCTTTGTAGCTTTTAAGATAAAAGGTGGTGTTTTTTAAGCTCACCTTGTTTAGCTTGATCTTCCTTTCGGAGAAAGGTGCGAAGTAAGCAATATCGACCGTTAATTTTTGCGAGTTTAGCAGGGTGTCTTTATCCAAATCTTCGATAAAAAGTCCTTCCAAAACCAAAGATTTAAAGGGTTTTAAATAAAGGCTTTTGATTTGTACGCGGGTATTCAGCTCGTCTGATAAAAAGGAAGCCGCTTTTTTAGCTGCCCAGGTTTGCACACTTTTAAATTGAAACGAAAATATCAAGCCGGCCAATAGGAGTATCAGCGTAAGCAAGACATAAAGCGTTATTTTGAATACTTTTTTAATATTTTTGTGCCTTAATAATTAATCCCTTCATCAGTGTCAGTCATTCTCGGAATAGAATCTTCTTGCGATGAAACCTCAGCTTCTGTATGTATAGACGGTAAAATCGTAGCAAATATTATTGCCAACCAAACTATCCACGAACTTTACGGAGGCGTTGTGCCAGAGCTTGCCTCGCGGGTACATCAGCAGAACATCGTGCCGGCCGTGCATCAGGCTATTAATGTTGCGAAAATACATAAAAAACAAATAGATGCAGTTGCCTTTACACGTGGCCCAGGCTTGCTAGGTTCACTATTGGTGGGCACTTGCTTTGCTAAGGCATTTGCACTAGCAAATAACATTCCGCTTATTGAGGTTAACCATATGCAGGCGCATATTTTGGCGCATTTTATTGAAGACCCCAAGCCCACTTTTCCGTTTCTATGCCTTACCGTATCTGGCGGGCATACGCAAATAGTTTTGGTTAAAGATTATTTTGATATGGAAATAGTTGGCGAAACATTGGACGATGCCGCCGGCGAAGCTTTTGACAAAACAGCCAAAATTTTAGGTTTGCCTTATCCCGGAGGTCCACTGGTAGATAAACATGCTAAATTGGGCGACCCTAACCGCTTTAAATTTCCCGAGCCACAAATTGCCGACCTTAATTTTAGCTTTAGCGGATTAAAAACGGCTATTCTTTATTTTGTGCGCGACAAGGTGGCGGAAAATCCCAACTTTTTAGAACAAAATATGGATGATATTTGCGCATCGGTACAAAGCCGCATTATTTCTATTTTGCTCAATAAGCTTAAGAAAGCAGCCTTACAGTATGGAATAAAAGATGTTTCTATTGCCGGCGGGGTATCTGCCAACTCGGGTTTGCGCAACAGCATTAATGCCATGGCCCAAACTGAAGGTTGGAATGTTTTTATCCCTAAATTTGAATACTGTACAGATAACGCCGCCATGATTGCCATTGCCGGGTACTATAAGTTTTTAAAGGGAGATTTTGCTGGTCAGGATGTAGCTCCGATGGCGCGTATGCCGTTTTAGGTTTTGGCTATGGCCGATGATGAACTGTTACCAACAGAAGTTTAATTTAAATTACCATTTCAAAATCTTACCCTCATGAAATATTTAATCGTCGGTTTAGGAAACATAGGATCAGAATATGCCGATACGCGCCACAACATTGGTTTTATGGTGCTGGACCAGTTGGCCAAGGAAGCCGGCGCAAACTTCTCTACCATGAAACTTGCCGCTTATACAGAAGTAAGCCATAAAGGACGCACTTTATGCCTGATAAAGCCAACTACTTACATGAACCTGAGCGGAAAAGCCGTACGCCACTGGATGCAGGAATTGAAAATACCGATTGAAAACGTGTTGGTGGTGGTTGATGATTTGGCCATCCCTTTTGGCGCGGTGCGCATAAAACCTAAAGGCAGCGCCGCGGGCCATAACGGATTAAAAAGTATAGAGGGTTTGCTGGGCTCTAATGAATATGCGCGCTTGCGTTTCGGTATCGGCGACAATTATCCAAAGGGCAGACAAGTCGATTTTGTTTTAAGCAGTTTTGATGCCGATGAAACTCCCGAATTACCCGCTTTAATTGACCGATGCATAGCTATGATTAAAGCCTTTGCGACGATAGGCATTGAGTTGACGATGACGAATTTTAATAAAAAGTAAAAATTCAAAAAGCAAACATATTATTTGTTTAGTAGTAACTTCCGAAGTTTAAAAAACTTCGGAAGTTTGATTTTCGTACGTTATCCTAACACATTCAACTCAGCAACCCATCTAAAACTACATCACAAATGCGTTATATCATGTGTCCAATACAAGCCGCTGATGTCGGTGATTTTTAAGGTATAATTTCCTTTGCTAAGCTTGGCCAGCTGGGGGTGTGGCAAACTGATTTTGGCTTTTGCGCCTAACGGAACCAGCATACTGTGTTTAGAAGCTTTAATTTTAGCAATATAATAATTTCTGATGTGCCGTTTGTTCAATTTTGCCAAATCGTCCTGAGCGTAAGCCATCAACACGTTGTTGTCGCCGTCCGATAGCTCAATCCCAATCACCCATGATCCGTAAACATCTGCCCCCTCTACTCTGTAAACATCAAAAGAAAGATGTTCTTTGTGGATTTTACCCTCGCTAATCTCCAGTTTTGGCTTAACCGACTTATTGTGCAGTTTACCCCATAAACCACCGTGGAACACTTGGTTGGTCATCAAAGTCATTCCAAAAATAAATAAAAGCTAGAAACAAAGCACTAATGTCTGTAATGGAGAATTTGGAAGAAACCATATGCCCGCATCAGCGCGTGATAAAAGAAAATAGTTTTGAAAAACTAGAATTGTTTTAACTTTCACTAATCAAATTATAGTAGTTTAAGACAGAACCCACTTATGAACCCTCAAAACTTATCAGATTTTAGCAATCAACAGCTTTCACAAAAATTAAAGCAATTAGAAAACAGCAAAGTAATTGATGCAGCCATTGTGGGGCTAACAGTGGGGATTGCAGTATATGGAGCTGTTAAAAGTGGTTTTGGTTTTTTTACGCTTTTCCCTCTGCTGTTGGCATACATTATTGTCAGAAATTCCAAAAACAATAAGATTTTAGCGCGTGCCATTCAAAAAGAGTTAGAAGATAGAGGATAAATGGTTATTCGCTTTGTGACGTTAAGTGTTATCATAAAACAAAAAGCCCTTGAGGCTACATTCCCAAAGGCTTCAATATCAAGCACCAAAAAAACTACCGGGCTACAGCCGTTTTATGTCCGCTGATGGCGTAATAAAAAATGTAAATGTAACATGGCAACATGCTCACTAAAAACGCCGATTGCGAACCCATGGAGTGCTCAAAGAAAGCATAAACCTGCGGGATAATAGCTCCGCCGGCGATACCCATCACTAAAAGCGCCGAACCTATTTTGGTATATCGGCCCAAGCCTTTAATGGCCAAAGGGAAAATTGCAGGCCACATTAGCGAGTTTGCCAAACCTAACAATGCAATAAATACGATACTGGTGTAACCGTTGGTTAAGTAAGCGGCAAGGGTAAACAGCATCCCTACAATAGCAGAAAGCATCAGCGCTTTTTCTTGCTTAATATATTTCGGAATACAAATAATACCTATGATATAACCCACTACCATAGAAACTAAAGTGTAGGAGGTGAAGATTTTGGTTTGGTCCAGGCTCATTCCTAAGGATTTGCCGTAAGTGCCAATCACGTCGCCCGCCATAACCTCTACGCCCACGTACAAAAACAAACAGATAACTCCCAGATTAAGATTGCGATAGCTAAAGACACTCGCTTTTGGTGCAACAACGGCGCCGGTATCGTCCACGTGGTCTTCATCGGTGTTAATCTCTGGCAAAGAAGAAAAAATGATGAGCAAGGCGAGGATGATTAAAACGGCCGCGATAATGATGTAAGGCAAAATTACGCGTTGCGCCAATGCAGATAGTAAAACCTCGCGCTGGGCGGGGTCTGTAATGGCTTTCGCCTGATCTTCAATAGCCTGTGCACCTTTTAATACTAATGCGCTTAATATCAGCGGGCTTAAAGCACCAGCAATTTTATTGCATATGCCCATGATACTGATGCGTTTTGCCGCGCTTTCAATAGGACCAACAATGGTGATATAAGGGTTAGAGGCAGTTTGCAACAAAGCTAGGCCCATCCCTTGCACAAACAAGCCCAACAAGAATAAAGGAAAATTGCGCAGATTGGCCGCCGGCAAAAATATAAGTGCGCCTAAAGCCATTACAAATAAGCCCATGGCCATTCCTTTTTTAAAACCGGTAAGTTTTAAAATGTAAGAAGACGGTATGGCTAAAAAGAAGTAGGCCATGTAAAATGCAAAAGTCACCAATAAAGCTTGTGAGGTTGTAAGCTCGCAGGCGAGCTGCAAAAATGGGATTAAGGTTCCGTTGAGCCAGGTAACAAAGCCAAAAACGAAAAACAATGCACCAATAATAATTACTGGGTTTAAACCTTTTTGCGAAGGCGAGGTGGTTGCTGTTGACATTTATAGTATGGTTAGTTTTTTAAAAATACAGCTTTTCCGAAATAATTAGGCATGTGAAAATTAGGTTCCGCGGCGTCTTTTATTGGGTTCCAGCATAAGTAATGCGGTTTTGGCAAATCATCGCCACATTTATAAAAGTTTACGCGGGCTTCTTGTCCTTTAAAACTTTCGATTTTATGGTGGATGAAAACGCCGTTCGGGATAAACAAAGTGAGTTCCCAGCTTACCATTTCTTTAGTGTTTTGCTTTCCAGATTTAAAGCTGGATGTCACTTGTATCTTCTTAATCTGATCTGCCGGAAGCAATTTGCGGTCTTGCGCCGATGAGCCATAACCTGCCAAACAAGTTCCGGTGCAGTTAAATTCAAAGTTGTAGTACTGGCTGTCGTTGTTAAGGGCGATAAAAAACTCTACGCACGAATCTTTATATACCGGGTCGTTGGCTTTGGTGAAGCGCGCCAAAATACTTTCTTCTGTAACGTTGAATTTTAAAACGATGCCGGCATCGGTGTAAGCGATGTTAAAATCAGCCTCGCCAGAAAACTCATAGTTCCAAGGGTTGTTGCCAATACTATGTTTGGTGCTGTGGTCCAAAGCCTCGGATAAAGCATTTACGTTGTTTGTGTTGGTAGCGTAATAAGGGATGTTTATTTGCTGTTGCATTATAATAAATCTGCCAGTTTCTTAAATCTCGTAATTGGTTTATGTGTTCGATAACACAATATGTAAAAGTAATAAAAACTTTATATAAACAAATAAAATGTTTGCGAACACGCGGAGAGGGAGGGGGGTGAATGCTTAGTAGTGGATGGAGAGTAATGAGTAGTAAGTATCCAGTAGCAAGACTGAACTAGCGGGCGAATTTGGGTGGCATCGTGTGGGCAAAAACTTACGAAGCTTTTAAAACTTCGTAAGTTTGATGTTATCCGCTTAAACAGCTGGTTTTTTGGTTTTTATCTCTAGTTTCAGGCCATCAGCCTAAAGCCTTATGCGCCTCAAGCCTCAGACCTTATACCTTTTGCCCTCATCCCCTAAATATGCTCCACATCCTCTACCAAAAAGTAGTTGGCGTTTTCTTTGGTTACAATGTCTAGCGGTAGGTATTTTAATTGCGGAACAGCTTTACCGAAAATGAGCTTATCAGCCAGCATTTGCAGTGCCCAAAAGCCTTGTCCTTTAGGGTTTTGGTTAATTAAAAAGCTGATTACGTTTTGTTTAAGATAGTGGATGTTTTTAGGCAACAAATCGTACCCGATGATTTTAACGTCTCTAATATGCTTTTGCGTTAGGTATTCGGCCACTTCAAAAGCTTTGGAGGTGGTTACAAAAACACCGCGTATGTTTGGGTTAGCTTCAAAAACCTCGTCCATTTGCTTTACAAAAGTATTGTGGTTTGGTCTAGAAATATCTACGCGCAACAAATCAAACTGTTGCAGGTTGTTTTGCTGAAAGTAGTTTTTAAAACCGAGTTCTTTTTTCTCCAAATGCGCTGCGTTGGAAGTTTCTTCGTCAAAATGTGCAATCAAAACAGAACAAGGCGCCGATTGTCCGTAATGGATCAGCTTTGCCGCCAAATAACCGCTTTGGTAACTATCTTGGCCAATGTAACTTAGCGGCTCAAAATCAGAAATTTCGGTATTAAAAAACACAAACGGCGTGTTTGCTTTTTTCCACTTTTCTAAGAAAGGCAAAACTTCGCGGTGAAAAATAGGCGTAACGATAATTGCATCATGCTTATCTTTTTCTAATAGTTTTGCCTGCTCTACAAATGATTGCGAACTGTAAGGATCAAAAAGATAGTACTTTACCGAAAGACCATATTTTTTAAGATCTTTTAAAGCGCTTTTAATTCCGCTTTTTGGCGCAAACCAATAATTATCATGCGCATCATCGGGGATGAGCACCGCCACTGAATAAGTTTTTTTTGAACTTAAAGCGCGAGCGATAATGTTGGGCTGGTACTCCATTTCTTTAATGATGCGGAGTATTTTTTCTTCAACTTTTGGTGCAACGCGACCTCTTTTGTGCAAAACGCGGTCAACAGTTCCGGTAGAAACTTCTGCCCGGGTGGCTATGTCCTTTATGGTAATAATCTTGTCTTTCATTTTGAGCGGCAATTCTTTGGCAAAATTATGAAATAAAATTTATTGCTTTATAATTCAAGGTTGATTAGTTTTCAAACCTTTATGTTTAAAATATTCGTTGGCCTTGTAGAAAGAAAAACCAGACCATTCCGCATTCTGTTTAGGCAAAAGCTGCTTCATTTTAAGGATGATAGAAGCATATCTTTTATCTTTTGCTAAGTTTTCCCATTCGTTAGGGTCTTTCTTTAAATCGTACAGCTCTTGCGAGCCATCTTCGTACTGTATGAACCGATAATCACGGGTTTTTATGCTATGGTTATCTTTGCCCCAAGTGGTAATGGCCGGATGTTTCCATTTTTTATCAGCGGTTTTAAATAAAGACACTAAACTAAATCCCTCATTCGCGGAATAGGCAGGTAAGTGAGCCAAATCTACCAACGTAGGGTAAATGTCTACCAGCTCAACCGGCGCTTTAACATTTTTTCCTTGCGGGATGTTTGGACCAGCAAAAATCAAGGGTGCTTTGGTAGCCCTGTCCCACAAACAAACTTTGGCGAAGGTGTTCTTCTCGCCTAAGCGATAGCCATGGTCGGACCATAACACAATGATGGTATTGTCGGCATATTTGCTTTTTTGCAAGGCATCCAAAACGCGGCCCACATTATAGTCTGTGTAGGATACGCAAGCCAAATAGGCCTGTAAAATGTTGCGCCACTCGTTATTTTCAATGGCCCATTGGGTGGTGGGCATCATTGGCCAATCGTCAATTTGCTTAGTAATAGCGGGCAAGTCATCTTTATCTGTGGCCAGGTAAGGCGGTAAATGCAGTTTGGCAGGGTCGTATAAATCAAACCATTTTTGCGGTACGTACCAAGGCACATGCGGACGGATAAATCCTACACTCAAAAAGAAAGGCTGGTTGTAACTTTTTTCCAGCGCCGCAATAGCCCATTGCGTGGCATGTTCATCGGGCATTTCGGTTTCACTTTTTGGGTAAGCGCCCCAATCTGTCGAGGTGCCTTTTTTGTCCCATTTAAATTTTTGTGGTGCGTAAGGCCCGTACTCAGATGCGCCACCGTCTTCATCTAACAGCCCATCCGGAAAATGCTCGTGAAAAACTTTTCCAACGCCCATCAAATAATAGCCGGCATTCTTAAAATATTCGGGCAGGTTTTTGGTGTTAGCCGTCAAAGGACTTACTTTTTTGATATCGTTGTCGGCTATCATCCCGTAAATGCCCGTTGTTGATGGACGCAGGCCGGTTAAAATAGAAGCACGCGAGGGGCCGCACAAAGGTGCTTGGCAATGCGCATTGCTAAAAATAGTTCCGCGATTGGCCAAACGGTCTATGTTGGGTGTAATGGCATCCGGGTTTCCAAACGCTCCTACAAAATCGTTTAAATCGTCTACGGCAATCATTAAAACATTTGGCTTCTGTTTGTTTTGTGCACACGCCGTGTTTATGCCTAACAAAAAAGCGGTCAACAATAAGTATTTCATCTTCATTAATTTTATAGCTATTCTCCGTCTTTCCAGTAATCGTTTGGAATTTCTAGCAGCCAGCTGGGTCTCACATCATCCCAACTCAAAGGTTTTCCTTTAATTCCGCTGTTAACAATTTGTTGGATATTTAGGTTGATGCCTTCAATATTCGGGATGTTGTTAAACTGGCTAGGCTGGTAGCCTGTCAGTTCTTGGGGGCGATAAAA
Source organism: Pelobium manganitolerans (assembly GCF_003609575.1). Lineage (GTDB taxonomy): Bacteria > Bacteroidota > Bacteroidia > Sphingobacteriales > Sphingobacteriaceae > Pseudopedobacter > Pseudopedobacter manganitolerans. The sequence goes on from NZ_MBTA01000012.1 coordinate 381,156, forward strand.
ATCTTCTTTAGCAATATTGGCGTTTAAAGTTTTAATGCCCAATCCGTAGTTTTTGCTGATGCCAACGCTGTAATTGTTTTCAAACTTTTGTTGATTAACATCGCCTAAAAACAAGTCAAATTTCGGACTTGCCGTAGCTATAAAAGCGTTGCCTGTAGCGTTTATCCCGTAAGGAAGAAAGAAAGTTAAGCCCTGATCTTTAGCATCTTGTATGCGTCTGTCTAACAAAGGTTCAAAGTTAATAGCGTAACCCGCATTATCTTTAAACATGTTGTTAGCCAGTAAAATATCGAAAGCTAAAGCGTGTTCGCTGGCTTTTGCGCCGGGGTTAAAATATAAAGCGGCGTTGCCTCTGGAAGCGATGGTTTTTTTAAGGCTGAAATAGTTGTTTGCGATGATATGCTTACTGCCCCAAATAAACATACCGCCGTAGCCCAATTTATTATCTGTACTGATGTAAAAGTTGTTGAGCGCCACTTGCTTATCGCCATGCCTAAAGTTTAAAGTTCCCTGGCAGTTTACGATGGTGTTTGCGTAAAATACATTTTCTTGTGATTTGCTGGTGATAATTTCCGCTTCGGAATCCTGACGGTAAAAAAGATTAGAGTCTACTAAACAACGGCCAACGTCATTACGATAGTAGCCAATGCGTATGCCACCGCCGGCGTTGCCCTTTTTGGGCGGGTTAGAAAAGAAGCAATGGTCTATCCGGTGGTACATAGCAGGGCCAGCGTACGAACCGTCTTTTACTGCCGCAACACCATTGTTTAGATTAATTACTTGATCCAAAGTAGTTTTGCCCACAAAAACACAATGGTCAATGCGGCAATGTTTAGGCACTTGACCGCTGGCGGTTAAAGAAGTGGTGATGTAAGCCGAGTTGGCCTGATCAAAATTATCAAAAACACATTCGGTAACGCGGTTATGGCTTCCATAAATGGCAATAACTCCTGGGCCGTGACTTTTCCATTGGTCCGGATTTCTGTTTCCGTTTTTAAAATATAAACCTTTTAAAACGGTATAGTCTGCACGGATTTCCACTTTAGCATCGCCAGTAATAAATACCTTACCGGGATTTTTTGGGGCAATAATGATCAATTTTTCGGGAAGACCAGATTTGGTAGCTATCAGTTTCAAATCGGTATATTCGCCATCTGCCAAAAGCAAAGAATCGCCGGGTTTTAAAACGGCCAGCTTATCGTAAATTTCTTGGTTGTTTTTTACCGAGTAACTCGTCGGTTTTTCTGGCATTTGCACTTTAGCTTTACAAGCGATAGCGCCAAAAAGCAAAGGGAAAAGAATCAAAAGATGTGCTTTCATTTTTACATCAATTTAAGGATACATACGTTCCATATCGCGCCCAACGGTTTCCATACGGTGTTTCATAATCATGTTTTTAGGGCCATAAGAACTGCCCCAATGCGGTTTGGATAAACCTTTTTCCCAATTTGCAAGTTTATCTAACAGGTGTTTTACCACGTCCGGATGTTCTTTCGCTAAATTGTTAGTTTCGGACAAATCTTTGCTCAAGTCAAACAATAAGATAGGGTTACTTTCTACGCGGATCAACTTCCAATTGCCTTCTCGTATGCCCGCCGCAATGCCCCTGCGCCAATACAAAGCATCGTGCGGGGCTTCTTTTTGCTGATTTGTGATAAAAGGGATTAGGTTTTTTCCGTCGAGCGGATTTTTTCCGGTTTGTTTTCCGTTTGCCGCTGCCAAAGCCGTAGGTAAAAAGTCGAGCGAGTTTACCGGCTGTTCATAAACCGCGTTTTGCGGTAGTTTGTTTTTCCAAACCATAGACATGGCTACACGCACGCCGCCTTCCCAAACAGAACCTTTCATCCCGCGGAGCGGGCCGTTATCAGAAAAGTTAGTAGTAGCGCCACCGTTATCGTTCAAAAACAAAATAAGGGTATTATCGTCCAAATTTTGCTCTTTTAAGGTTTGCCTTAACCGGCCGATGTTCTCGTCCAAAGAAGCCATCAGTGCGGCATAAGCCCGGCGGCCACTATCGGGGATGTTGGAAAATTTGTCCCACCATTCTTTTTTAGCATCAACCGGCGTATGCACGGCATTGTAAGCCAGATAAATGAAAAAAGGTTTGTCTGCTTTCTTTTTGATGAAAGAGATGGCTTTATCTGTCCACAAATCTGTTAGATAACCTACGCTGTCCTCTGGGAAAATGCGTTTATTGTCGTGGATTTTTTCTTCTTCGGTGATGTTGTTTTTGATGGGGAAAAAGCTGCGGTGCCCACCAACGAAACCGAAAAACTCATCGAACCCTCTGTTCAGCGGAAAGTGCTTGGCTTGGTCGCCCAGATGCCATTTGCCAATGGCCATGGTGCGGTAGCCGTTGGCGCGCATCTCATCGCCAAAGGTGTTTTCTTTGGGATCCATGCCCATGTCTTCGCGCGTGAAACCTTCGGCAGGCTCGCCCGACATGTTGTTTTCGAAGCCAAAGCGCTGTTGGTAACGGCCGGTTAATAAACCCGCCCTAGAAGGTGCACAAACCGATGCAGATACATAAGCGTTGGTGAATTTTACACCCGAGGCAATGAGCGAATCAACATTTGGCGTGGGGATTTGCGTGCCTCCGTAGGCGCCATAATCGGCGTAGCCGGCATCGTCACTTAAAATGATGATGACGTTGGGTTTTTGTTGCTCGGTGTTTGCTGCTTTTTTCTGGTTGCAGGCGCTTGCGCTGATGAGCAGGGCGGTGATGATAAAAGTGAACAAAATGTTTTGTTTCATGGTGTGTTTTTTAAGGGGAGTAGCAGACTCCTTTCTATTATTGTTGTTCTCGTCATGTTGAACGCAGTGAAACATCTTAGGTATTTGCCGTAGCACAGTTTTACCAACCTTGCGTGATGTCTCGTTTCACTCGACATGACGTTTGCGTTCATATCTTCTTCAAATTAAACTGAGAGGCAATGCCGTATTTGCAAGGAACGCTTAACTCTGTATTTCCATTAACTATTTTTGCTTTAATCTCGTTATCCGCGGATGCTGTTTGCCAAGTTCCTTTTATCGTAACCTTAACTACCGAAGGTTGCGATGGCGTGCCAATCCAAGGTTTTGAATAAATACTCACTTCTTTTCTTTTACCGTTAGGCAACAATGGCGTATCATCCGGGCCAGTGTAAAAAGCCAAATCAGGGTCGGTAACAGACATGTTGACGATGCCTCTTTTATTTTGGTACATCAATAAGCAAGCTTTATCTGTACTCAACAACAAAGAATCGGTTAAGTTTTCATTGGCTTTAAAAATGGCTTGTGCCGTGATTTTTTCTGGTGCGTACCAAACTTTGTGCGCTAAGCTGTCTTGCTGTAAAACTTTGTAAAGTGGGTTTTTACCAGTCATCTGCGCTTTAAAAGCTTTTAATTTTTGCGCATCAGTCTCAATCAGCATGGTGTACTGGTAGCTATCGTTTTTAGGCGCTTTACCATGGTCGAAGATTAGTTTGGCGACATCGCCTTTAGTATCTACTTTGTCTTTTTGATCGCGCGAGGTTTGCTCTTGTTTGGTAAATACTAACTCTTTCGGATTAGGAATGTAATAGCCAATTCCGCGGTTATCCAACACAGTAAGGTTTTTGTTTTTTGTCCATTCGCGTTGCTCTGGGAAAGTTTTACTCGCCTCATCATCGAAAACAAAAACTGCCTCTTTGTTATTCAATACGTTTTGAAATAATGTAGTTTGCGTGCTGTAATCCTTAATGCTGTTGCTGATGTTTGAGCCTAAGGCTATCACTAAATCATCAAACATAAACCACGATTTTATGGCGCGGAAACTGCCCATATCGTATTTATCATGTCCGTGCAGCTTCATCGCGAAAAGCCCTTGCCAATTATTTAAATTAGTACCTCCGGCAAAAATTTCATCGCTAATCAACATTTCTTCTACACCGCTAAAATCATCTGCATTAATAATGTTTGCGCGCAGTTTATCTAACGGAACGTGCAAAGTAGTGGTTCCCGGAAGGTTGTTCCAGTCCCAACCGGTATCCCCGAAGCTAAGTCCATCATTGTTTGCGGTCTGCGGAAAAGTAACTTCGCTATGTCCGTAGCTGTTGTAACGACCAAAAATGTTAGCTCCTGGGTACGACTCGTGCGAAACAATGTAACGGCTGTGGCCTTTTATCGTCAGTAGCCAATTTGCCCGGCGATGGATATCCAACAAACCATAATTCAAGTTCCAATGGCCCTGTGCAGGTGGCGCAGGCTTAATTCCTTTTTCTTCAAACAGTTTGTTCCACTTGTCTTTTTTGCCGTCAGCTACTTTTAGGTAAATGGCAGCCATTTCTCGGTCAATATCTGATTTTCCATCCGGCGAGCCCGATAAAGCCATGTAAGCATACGCATCGGCAGCGATTTTCCAGTTGCCTGTTGGGTGCCGGCCAGAAAGACTGATTGGCCATTTTAGGGGATTGGTGTAGTAGGACATCATCCGCAAAGCATTTTTCAAATCGTTTTGCGCGCTTGGTGTAATATGGTAAGCCGTTTTGCTGAGGCAATATACAATGGGCGTAATGCCAGAAAAACCGCCAACCGCGTAAGCAGGGTAAATAGTGCCATGGTGAAATACCGAACCATCGGGTTTAAAAGTACCATCAATGGCGCTGTTAGGTTTGATGGAGGCCGAAAGCCAATTTGAAAATTCGTGCATTTGCCTAACCTTCTCGGGTGTATCGTCCATAATTAAAATAGAACTTAACATACTGCCTAAAAGCGTGTTAAATACGTCGATGTTTCCTTCTGTAACATCCTCCGGTTTGGTTTGCGAGCGACCTAAACCGCTGAACCAAGCCATGGTTTGTTGTGTGCGCTCTAACTTTCCGCTTTGCTTAATGGGTTGCCTCATCAACAAACAAGCAGCATAAAAATCACGAAACGAGTAGCCTAGATGGTGCAAGGCACCCATGCCACTGCCGGGCGCCCAACCCTGATCGTAAGAATGGTCCAGCAAATCCATAAAAATCTGCGCCAAGCGTTCCTTCTCTTTTTCGTTTGTACTTACCGAATATAATCCGGCAACGTTCATCATTAAAGCGGTATAAGCCTCGTTGCTGTAAGGCTTAAATTTTTCGCCGGCGGTACGGTCGGCTTTGGCGGCATATAGTTCGGTATCGTTAAGTGCGTAAACGGCTCGGCCGCTAATATTTTCGCCGTTTTTTTTAATCTGCCAAAAGGCAAAATCTTTTTCTATACTATCTAGCTTCAGCTTCTTGTATTTAGCGCGTGGCAAAATTTGCTCGATAAAGCGTTTTTTGATCAGCTTAAAATCTTCTTGGTCTTTTGCGGTAACTTCTTTTTGCAGAGGCAGGTAGTGCGGCACGCGAGCAAACGTGTATAGCGCCGTCCAGTGAGCGTTGGCAGCTTTATCCGAGTTGATGTTTACGTTTGGCACTTGCTCATCGCGCATGGGCGAGCGCGGATTGATGTTTACGTTGTACAAAACCTGGTCAAAGTATAAGCTGCCTTTTTTGTGCGATGCCGGCGCATGGATGACCAACTTATCCATCCCGGCAACCGGTTTACCTTCCATATCGCGGTGGTACATTACCCAGGCGGTACGCCATCCGCTAAAGTTGAGGTTGAATGTAAAGCTTTGCGCGCGGGTTTCACCTTTTTTAAACTCAAACAACAGATGGTCATCAATAGGTTTTTCGTTGTATATCCAAATTACAAAAGTGCTTCTGTCGTCATTAATGACAGATGAAAACGCAGTGTCCGTTATTTGGATGGTGGCGTTTTTTTTCTTCCAATCCCATTTTAAAGATTGTTTTCCGGCTTTGTAATGCGCCGAGGAAAGGCTCAGTTTGCCCTTGCTGTGCCACGATGGTGGTACAATATTTTCGCAGATGTCTTTAACCTGAACTTGCGCATGCACCGTTTGAGCGATGCAGAAAGTTAGCGCGAGACATAAATGTTTAAAAAATTGGAGCTGCATGGTTCTTATTGGATTAGCAATTTAACACTTTGATGGGTTCCGTTTTGAGTTAATGTGGCGATGTAGATTCCGGGCGCAAGCATCGGTTTTGATAAAGTTAGCTCATTTGCGCCTTTGTTGCTATTAAAGTTTTGGCTGATAAGCCGTTTTCCGTTTAAGTCGCTTAGTGCGAAGTTAGCGATGGTGGCGGTACTGGCGTAAAATTTTGCTTTCAACAGGCTGTTGTCCGCAAATACGCTAAGCCGTTCGGATAGCCTTAGTGCATTTTCAACCGCGACAATCTTTTGAAAAATGCTTTCGGTGCCGTCTTTGTCAATCTGTTTAAGCCGATAATAATTTATACCTGTTTCTGGCTCACGGTCCAGGTAGTTATAACTGGTTACTTGCTGACTGTTTCCTTTGCCCGTGATAGTGCCGATATTCCGGAAGGTTTTTCCGTCTGTTGCTCTTAGAATTTCAAAACGGTCGTTGTTTAGTTCCGAAGCTGTTTTCCATGAAAGGCGGATGCCGTTTTCTTCGCTTTTTCCATCAAAGGAGAGGAAAGTTACGGGTAAGGTGCTGGTGTTGTAGGCCAGTTTGATGTTGCTGATGGTTGCTACGGCATTGTTGCCGGTGCTTTTACTGGCCTGAAAAAGGTAGGCGTCTAACTTGGTGTTTTGCGCCAGTTCGGACATTACTTGACTTTGATTGGTGCTGTTTTTTGACTGCGGAAAGTTATAGGTTGAGTTATAACTAAATTGCACGCCATTTATCCACAAATGAAAACATCCCGCAGGCACCGCGTAGTTTTGGCTGTTTCGCACATAGCTTTTTGAAACAGATGAGTTGTTGGCGTAAACTTCAACCGCGTAGTTTGCACCTTTTGCAAAAGCAGTAGAACTTATTAAGGCGCGTGTGGCAACATTTCCGTCTGCAGACTCTCTGAATTTGAAATCGATAGCGGTGGATTTTATAGTCCATTCAAATGATGTAAATAATTCGGTATTAGCTTTAAAAACACCACTTGCACTCGAAAATAAAGAACCGCCGGCATTTTTATTGCCCAATGCCCATACGTAAATCCCGTCTACAGCCTCGCTGTTAAATGCGATGTTAAAAAACATGCTGGCGATTTCTGATGCGTTAGCAATATCGTAAGCGGAAAGCTTTATTAATGGGCTTGCCGAAGTTGCCTTCATTTCTATATTTGGTACAGATGGAGCTAACGGCTGGTTTAAAGTGAAACTGCCACCGTCGCCATTTGTACCGTTCACTTGCACTTTTGCTGTGCCGGATGGTGGCGCAGGTAAATAACCTTGTTGCGCCGGCGGGCCGGCAACAGATTCGGACGAGCCGCTGGTAAACACGCCACCGGTGCCTGTGTTTGTACCTAAATCGTAGTTATAAATATTGGATTGTGCAGCCCAAGTCCCAAAGGCTGTACTTGTTCCGTTTAGCCTAAACGCTAACTGCGCCTGATAAAGCGAAGCGGGAGAAACCGCCGCGCCGGTAGATTCTTCGTATTTTAGTTGACTACTGATAAAGCCAACCGACTGGCCATGCATCCCTACAACAATAGGATAGGGGATTTTAAAATAGATATTGTTGGAAGGCCAAAAATCGAAAGGTGAATTGCCAGAGTTGGTTTTTTTATAATTCCAGAATACCAAATTACGCATGTGGTTGGGCATTTCTTTAATATCACCGCCCGCTCTGCCGTCTGTTAAGCCGCCGGTCACATTGTCCAACAAAGTATTGCGCGGTTGCGATGAATGGCTTTCAAAGCAAGTTGTAGCGGGGTAGGTGACTTTGTAAAGCACCGTGTTCATAGATGTTTTGGAAACCCCAACCGAATGCCATTGCCCCGCTTGGTCGTCGATATTGCTGATCAACACGTTGGTGGCGCCGGCATTGTTGATGGCTTCATGTCCGCCATTGCCAGTAATGCTGCAATTATCGATAGTGATGTTGGCGCCGCTGATGCCGATGGACGCCGCCACAGAAACATCGGTAAAACGGCAGTTGCGCATCCAAGAGTTTACTAACCTTTTAAACTGTATCAAGGAGAAACCGCTATCATCTAAAGCGGATCCGTGATGCTCAAAAGTCTTCTTAAAATTCCCTACAAAAGCAATATCCTCTACACCCATTTCTTCCACGTATTTGTATTTAGAAACTACCCATGGTAAAGACTTTGTTATCGGATAAGGCAGAGGCTGTTTTAAGGTAACCGTGTTGCCATTAATTTGGTTAATCTGCAATACAAAAGATACATCTACGCCGCCATCTTTTAAGCTGGTCCAGTTGGGGTTTACGGTATAATTGCCCAAATCCAATTTTAAAGAAGTAGCGTCATCGCTGCGCATCTCAAACAAAAGCCAATCGCCAGCTACCAATCCGGTGATATTCACCAAATTGATGTCGAAATCGCCCACTGCGGCATTGGCGTTAAAGCCACCCAATGCAGTTGCAGCGCTCCCACTGCCAATTGTAAAAAGTGATGGACAAGAATAATATTGGCTAGCGTTTTTTGGGTCCATTGGTGTTTTCATGAAAAGCTCTGTTCCGCCTGTGCCGCTTCCACTACCTTTTAAAATGATATTGCTTTTCGTTATCGCATAAACTTCGGTAGCATCGTCTGTGGCATCCTGCACAATAAATCTCCCGGAAGGAAAAAACACGATACCGCCATTTGCTGCTTGCGCCGCCGCGATAGCCGCTTTTATAGCTGTTTTATCAGACGTATTGTCATCAGCAACGGCACCATAATTAGTTACATCAAAAACTTGCAAGTTTTTGCCGGTATAATCAATGGGAACCGTACCGTTTTTATAGCCCACGTAAGAAAAATCGGGCAAAATGGACGTCGCGGGATTGGTTTTGTAATCCGTAAAAATTTGTGCTTCTGTTTGTGCCTTAACTATAAACGGGCATAAAACGGATAAGCCTAAAAGATAATTCAAAATGCTTCTCATGGTTTTGCTGTATTGCAGAGAAATAAGGGCAGGAAATCTCCTGCCCGAAATAAGGTGTTAGTTTTTTACAACTTTTATGCTTGTACGCCCGCCGTTTAACAAAAGGGTAGCTACGTAAATTCCAGGTGCTAAACCAGTAATCTCTGCATCTACATTATTTATTCCTTTATCAGCTTTGAAGGTTTTGCTAAGCACTTTTTTCCCAGATAAATCCGTCAAACTGATGCTGGCGTTGCCCTGTTCGCTGGCATCAAATTTTGCGGATAAGGTATTGTTTCCTAAGAATACGCTTAAGGTTTGGTTGCTAGCCAAAGCGTTTTCAACCGCTACCACTTGGGTATGGATGGTGCTTTTGCCATCGTTATCTACTTGCTTTAATTTGTAGTAATTGGTGCCTGTTTCTGGTGCGCGGTCCAAATAGCTGTAAGTGTTTGCTTGGTTGCTGGTTCCGTTTCCGGCGATGGTGGTAATGCTTGCAAAATCTTTTCCGTTGGCAGATCGCAACAATTCGAAATGGTTATTGTTTAATTCTGATGCGGTAGCCCAGTTTAAACGGATGCCTGAGTTTTCTTGTTTACCGCTAAAAGAGGTAAGAGAAACTGGGAGGGTAGCTGATGGGTAAGTTATTTGAAGGTTGGATAAAACTGTAGTTTCTACGATCGCGCCTCCCGCTTGTACAAAAGAAATTGCGTTAATTGTAGGTGCCACATAAGCGGTGCCTACTTTGGGGAAATCCTCCGCGTGCTTTACGCCATCAACGTAAATGTGATAAGTATTTCCAGGAATAATAACAGGAGCAGCATTGTAGGTATAAGTTTGTTGCGTAGCATTACTATTCGCAAAAACTTCTATTGTCTGCGATGCGTTTTCCTTAATTAATTTTACAGCGGTGTTGGTCTGGCCGCTGCCATCGGCTCTTCTAAATTGCGTAACCAAATTCCCGCTCTTAACTACTCTAAAAGCTCCAAAAACATCCGTCGTGGCAGTAGTAAACGGAGAGCTACTACTGGTTAATGTATTTCCATTAGCGATGTTACCGAACGCAATGATAAATGCGTTATCTCCAGTATAATTGGTTAAATCTAGTGTGAACGAGAATTTAACTAATGCGTCGGCGTTAGCAATATTGTAGGTAGCAACTTTAGCAATTTTGTTTTCGTTTGCATTCTTAATTGACAATAGCCCGCCCGCCAGCTTAAATTCCGTGCTTGGAGCATACGAGAGCGCTCTTAGTATATATCTTCCGTCCGTAATATTCGGAAAAAATCGCCCAACAATGGAAAGATTTCCGTTGTTGGGCGACTCGTAGAACTTGGATGCGACGCCATTGGCCGTAGTATCGTTCGCTGGTGATACGCCTCTGTTCCAATCCACATTAATTACCCGGTTATAAGGGCTAAACTGGGCTTGGGCGCTTCCTGCAGCTAAGCCCATTAACAAAAGAAGTCGTAGCGTTTTTTTCATGATTTTAATTTTTAAGTATTTATTAATTTGGTTTTTTAAAGTTTTATAAATTTTTGGCTCTCTTTTTTGTCGCCAGCCACCAGCTGGATAATGTATTCGCCCGTGTTCAGATCTGCTAAAAAAATCGGCACCGTATTAAAGCCTGCTTTTAGCCTGATTGGTTTTTTCATCAATAGCCTTCCGTTTAGAGAATAAATTTGGACACTCCCTTCGGTCTCGCGCTCGGCGTTTAAGCCCAGATTAATGAAAGACGATATCGGGTTTGGATAAAAAGAAATTTTGTTGTTTGTAGTACTTGTCTTTATCACAATAATTCGTTCTGCGCTGATGGAGTGGTCATGGTCCATACTTTGCAGTTTGTAATAAACATTGCCAGCAGCAGCATCAAAGCTGCGGTCGCTAAAATGGTAATCAACCCTGGTGCCCGAGTTTTGGGTGGCAGGCAGTTCGGCAATTTTTGCAAACGAAATTCCATCTGTGCTTCGGTACAGAACAAATTTTTCCAGGTTCTTTTCTTGCGCACTTGCCCATTTCAGCTCAACGGCATTGTTTAGTACCGAGCCTTCAAAATTAATTAGCTTAACAGGCGTGGTATCTAACCTCTCTAACAGTACGCTTGCCCCAAAACCGTCCTGTAAAGTAAAAGACAGGTTAAACAAATTGCCCTGCTGGTTTGCGCCGGCGCCATTAGGATTATTGATGATTTTATAGCTGCCGTTAAGACTTAAACCAACAGCCAGCGGTACAGATAAAAACCCGTTTACTTCATCTGTAACCGTGTTTAAATTAGGGTTGTTAATGGTTAGCAGTACTTTATTGCTATCGTACTCTTTCACGCTCAGCAAAGCTTGGTTAGAGATGCTGTTTACCAAGCCAATATTTACCGTGTTTACCGGCTTAAAAAAGGCGTAGGCGGTCGTATTTTCAGGAAAATACTTTATAGCGTGGAAATCGTTATTTTGATGCAACACCTCGTAGATACTTCCGCTGGCCAACGTTTGCGCTAAGGTTTTCATATCTGACGGGCTTGTACCCGGCGCAATCACATACTCGTACTTTGCGGGGCTGGTTTCGTTTGGCTGTGCGCCGTGTACCAAATAAGCGCGTGTAAAATTAGCGGTATTAGTTTCTGCACCTGTTAAAGAAGTATAGTCGGGCGTGGTTTGCGCACCCAATTCTATCCGGTAATCGTTATTGCCTTTGGGCAGATATACGCCCGTGCCTTGCGCGCTACATAGCCATTTATAGTCATCTGCCAAAGAATAGCTGCTGGCGAAAGTTCCGGTTTTTGGATCAGACGAGTTTACGTACATCGTTGGTGTTGCCGTAGCGCTAACTGTTTGGAAAAGGGTGGTAACTACACTGCCTTGGTTGTTGCTTACGCTGATGTTACTTCCTAAACAAATCAACAGCTGATCAAAAGCAAACACAGATTTCTTGAATTTTAGATTGCTGGTGGTGTAGTAGCCGGCATCCCTCTGGGCAAAGTCAATAGCAAATATTCCGTTTTTGCCTAAAGAAAGCGCTCCTGCAAAATCTAGATTTTGGTATTCGTCTGCACGTGGTTTGCCCGCCTGCAGCTTGTTAAAAGGCAGCACAACTGTAGTGGCACCAGGGGCGTAATTCCAGTTCCAGCCGGCTCCGTTTAAGATGTAGCCACTGTTTTCTAAAGTGCCCTTATACAAAATTTCTAAAGCGCCGTATGCTTGGTAGCGGCCATACCTATTTTGTGCTGCATAAATTTCGCTGCCAAACAAGCTAGAGGTTAAGCCCTTCATTACAGCGGTCCAGCTTCCGCTTTTCTTTACGCCCAGGTTTCCGTAGTTGTAGGCGTAAAAGCCATCGTAATCTACATTCGGAGTTGCGTAATAATTGGTTTTGTAGGTGTAATTGTAAAAAGCGGCCAGCTCGGGGTCAAAACTTACACCGGTGATATCGCCACCTATTCCAACTAATTTTTTAAACTGCGTTTGGTTAATGGGAATTTTTGCGGGAAAAGGTGTGCGACCCGATTCGGAGTTGGCCGTTACGCCGCCTTCTGATGATTCCAGAAAAGCGCTTTTATAAGCAAATGCCATATGGTCATAAGCGCTTTTGCTGATTTTGAAAGGGGTAGCTTTTAAAGCATAAGCTCTATCGGCCCAAGTACCAAAGGCATACATGTAGCTAAGGTGATGCGATTGATGATGAAATCCGGTTCCGTCTGGCTTAATCCCATCCCGCGAGCCTAGGCTGATGTCTGCATTGCGTTCTAAAAAGTTTTTCAGGTATTTTAAATCGTTTACTGCTTCATTGGCAGATGTTAACGCGCACGCAGTCTCGAATAAAAAAGTCAGTTTGATGTGGACAAAGTCTGTATTCTGCCCTGCAACTGGGCTCAGTTCATAAATTTTGTTGTATTCGTTGGACCATTTAAGCAAGTTAATTACCTCAGTCTGCAAAGGCTCCGGATAAAGTGGAAGAGCCTCAAAGAAACCTATCGGAAAAGTTCTTGCATTGGTGTAAGAGTTGGTTGCCAAATCGTTTCGGCCACCTTCTGCCACGCCTTGGTCAATAATGTACTCGGTAAACAGCAAAAGCTTGTCTTTCGCGTCGTTATCGCCGTTTTTTAAAAATGCCCTTGCTAAAGATTGGATATGGGTAGAGATTAAGACCAAAGTATCGGGGTTGGAAGTAGCCAATAATCCGCGGCCTTTTATAGAGGCGTCGCTATTGCGGCTAATGCCACAATTTGCTACATAAATTTTTGCAGCAGTTACTGCGCTAGCGCTTACATTGCCTATGCTGCGCGCGTAGTTGCTTTTAACTGTAGCCAGTCCTATAAGCTCTGCGGGGCTTGCAGGTGTTATGGCAATGTTTCCTTTTTTTAAGTAAGCACCTAAAGGATTTTGAGGCGATTCTATTTTAAAATGCGGATAATCTAAGGCCATGTGCGGCCCTGGTTGCCTAATGTCGCCATCACCAATAAATTTTAAGTTATCAAAATACAGCGTGCGCGATGCCGGACTTCCGTTTGCTTTACGATAGCTTATCCTGCATTGATTTAAAAGGAAAGAAGCCTGCTGGTTTCCATTATTGTAATCGTAAATATAGCTCCGGTGATAATCGCGCCAGCCTTTAAAGTTTAACAGCATCCGTCCGCTGCGCTTCACAATATTATTCTGATCTAAAAATTCAAATAGTAGTGTGTCGGCCGAAGCTTCTAAACTATAAACATACAACTGTGCCGAACCTGATATAGTGCTCCCAATCTCAGACGATGAAATGTTGAGGTTGTTTACAGTGAGTTGATCTCCGTTTTGCGCTACCCACTTTAACGCTTTTGTGCCGCTTTTAACATGCTCATTGCTTATGGTTAAGCCCATTCCGTTGGTGCTGTAATTGGCCGGTATGCCCGCTTCAAAATCAGAGAAACGAAGCGTTTGCGAGCACACATTCAATGTTGCGAAAAGAGAACTTATGATTACAGCTATAATCCTCATATTTTGTTATGCTAATTTTTAGTGCCATCAGGCCAATTCACCGTTTCGCCATTCCCTTTGTAGGCAGGTAGTTGAGCCTTGTAATTTTTTAAATAACGAGTAAGTAGCTGTTGCAAAGCAAAAGTCTTTTTGGGATAAGTTTCAGATAAATCGTGCGCTTCGCCAATATCTGTAGCCAAATTATAAAGCTCTGCGTGTTGCTTTTTATAATCATAAACCAGTTTCCAATTGCCCTGGCGTAAAGCGCTAAACCATGATATGCCCGGTGCCTCTTCCGGAACCCATTTGTTGGGGTAATGCCAAATTAAAACACGATTAGAATCCTGTACGGAAGGTTTTTTTAATGATTTTATAAAGCTTTTTCCGTCGACCGTTTGCACGGTTTTTCGGTTTTTCGCTTTCGCGATGTCTAAAATTGTCGGAAAAAAATCTTCCATAATTAAATAGCGCTCGCTGATGCTGTTTGGCGGAGTAATGCCGGGCCAACTTACAATCATTGGTTCGCGGATACCGCCTTCATAAACCGAACCTTTGCCAGCTTTAAGCGGTGCATTTTGGGTGTGCGCAATACCCGAGCGGGGCGGTACGCGAGAAAGTCCGCCGTTATCTGACATAAAAATAATTACGGTATTATCTGAAAGCTGGTTTGTGTCTAGCCAATCCATCACATCGCCCAAACTTTTGTCCATACCTTCCACCAGCGAAGCATAGGCCGCTTCGGGTTTACTTAATCCTTTATCCAAATATTTTTGAACAAAGCGAGGAACCGCGTCAAATGGGGTATGCACAGCGTAGTGAGACAGGTACAGAAAAAAAGGTTTCTGTGCCTTGCGCTGTGCCAAAGCTTTTAAGGCTTCTTGGGTAAGTGCTTCGGTTAAAAAAGTATCAGTGTTGTAATAAGCTTCTAAACCTGGTACTGCCTGTAAGCTCACTTTTCCGTTTGCGGCTATGTTACCATATTTTTTTTCGCTTAGATAGCTGGCGGGGCTGCCAATTTCGCTGCCCGCAATATTAATATCGAAACCTAAATTTAAAGGATCAGCTCCTGGCGTTCCTTTGGCACCAAAATGCGCTTTACCGCAATGTATGGTGTAGTAGCCGGCGTTTTGTAAAAGCTTAGGCAAGGGTGTTACGTAAACTGTGTTGGCTACCTTTTCAACCGGACTAAGTCCATCAATATTCCAGTTTACAGAATTAAAGGTGTCGTCGCCCGGATAATCGGAATTAACGCCTTTCTCTATTGCTGTCCAGTTGGTTACGCGGTGGTGCGCGGCACTCATCCCCGAAAGGAGACTTACCCGCGTTGGCGTACACACCGGAGTTGCATAAGCATTGGTAAATTTTATACCTCTGCTTGCAAGCTTTTCCATGTTTGGCGTATGGAAAAGCTTATTGTTTTCGGTTTTTTGTTTCCAAAACGGCACAGAGGTATCTTGCCAGCCCATATCATCCACCATAAAAATGATGATATTGGGCTGTTGCGTTTGCGCTGTCGCGGTAAACGCAAAGGCAGTTAAAACCGCCGCAACCGTTATGGAAAAAAACCTGTTCATCTCATTTTAATACGCTACTTGCACTGGTGAAGCCACAGCTTTTGCAAAATTCTCTACATAATAAAGCCAGTCCATCTCGTGCGCAAAATCGCCGCTGCGGTTCCATGCCGAGCCTTGGTAATAGCTTACGCTGCCACTGTTATTTAAAGTTTTTAGCCCTAGCAAGTGGTTTGCTTCATCGCTTAACTTCACGTTTTCGCTAGCTGGGAAAACCACAGCCACACCAATCATCCCGTTATCCACTTTTTTATTGTCGGCTTTGTCCCAATAGCTCACATAATTGTGCATATGGTCTATTTTAATACTGCCGTCATTATTATGTTTGGTAACTCCGATAGCAAGCGGTAAGCTAGTGCCTTTAAAGTTATAGGTGTCGGTTACGTAATTCATGTTGCTACCGGCATCTAAAGTAACGCGTTTGGTTTCGGTAACTTGTTGTCCGTTAACGTCCCAAGCATCATAAATAAGGTCAAAAACCAAGCGTACGGGGCCATTTTCTATAATCTTGTAAGAAGTATAATTGCCCGGGAAAATCATTTTTCCGTCGGCGTAAGGCGCAGAACTGCCACCGCCCAAAGTAAAGCCAACGCTATAATTATCCATCCCTTCGCCATGGTTGGTGTGGTAATCATTCAGTTTATACCAATCGTTAATCACCAACTTTGGGGTGTTTTTAGCCCAGACATCTAATCCTTTTGCCTGGCCGCTAGGTTCTTTATCCAACGCGGCGCCGTACAACCTAAAAACTACTTTGTCGTTTTCCCATGCAAAATCGTCAAAACGTTCTGGCACCTGGCGACCGAAGACTTTGCTTTCATAAGCTTGCCTTTCGCCTGCTTTTACCAAAAAATAAAGTTCGGTACCTTCTTTAATGTTAGCTTGGAAAATTAGTGTTTGAGGTTTTTTCTGGCCGTTATAAATCAATTGAGAAGGAATTTGTTTGCCCGTCATCGGATCAATTACAATCACTTCCTTTTCTTTGATTTTTTTGTTTGCCTTCTGTATGGCATCCCAACTTACTTCAACCGTTTGGGCTTTGCGGGTAATATCGAGCGGATTCTTAACGGTTACCAACAAGCCGTTTTCTTGTTTCAGCTGCATGCGGTAAATCTCGCTACCGGCCAATAAAAAGGCGCCAACGCCATAAACGTCGGTTTCATCATAAGTTACGTTTTGCGGATCGCGGCCCTGCGCTTGTACGTAGCCCAATTTTCCGTTAGGGTGAACAGATGTTACCAAAGCTGTCCATGAATCTGCGATAACCTTTTTATAGTCATTGTAGTTTAATAAACCGTGGTTTACGCCCCAAGCCAAAGCATAGGCAAAAAAGCCTGTTCCGCTGGTTTCCTTTACCGGAAAGCTGGCTGGATCTAACAAACTGGCATGCCATGATCCATCTGGCTGTTGTAAAGACGCAATTTTGCGCGACATTTTTTTAAACTGCGTTTCAAAGCGTTTCCTATCGGGATGGTTTTGCGGCATTACTTCTAAAATGCGGACCAAGCCACCCATTACCCAGCCGTTTCCGCGGCTCCAAAAAACTTTTGTGCCGTTTTTCTCTTTTTTATCAAAGTAACGGCTGTCGCGGTAGAACAAATGCTCGTCTTTATCGTACAGGTACTCGCTAGATTTCCACCACAATTTTGAAGCGGTGTTTAAATATTTCATATCGCCAGTAGCTTCAGATAAGTAGCCCAAAGCCGGCGGACCCATAAAAAGCGCATCACACCAAGCCCACTCGCGGTTGTAAATTTCATTTACCCAAAGCAAAGATTCGGTGTGTGGCAAAGTAACAATGGTATCTGCACGGTCTTTGAATTTTGCAATAAACTTTGGGTTCTGATAAATCTCGTACAGTTGCGAGTAGGTTTGCCCCACGCAATAATCATCAGCAAAAAAACGCTCGGGACCCAATCCCCATTTATTGTCTTTGCCCACTTCAATCAGTTTGTGGTAGTAAGTTGGGTCGTTGGCAATTTTGCCCCAAGCCATCATACCAGCATACATGGCACCGTTTGTCCAATCGGTTTTTGGCGTTTTCCAACCGTTTTCGGCTAAATCTCTCCACTGCCAGTCGGCAGTTTTTTTCATAATGTGGATAATGCTATCCGGTTGTAAATTGCTTTGCGCAGATGCTGCACCGTAAATGCTCACAAAAAGTAAAAGGGCACTCAGCTTAAAAAAATTAATGGTTCTTTTCACGATAATTGATTTTAATATGATTATTTCAGCCACGATGGCAATTTGCCTAGCCTGTTTTTTAACTGTCCTTCGTATAACGATTGCGGAAGTACGGCCTGTCCGTTAGCTTCCTCGTATTTTAGTTCTTTTGCATCAAATTTTGTTGGCGTGCCGTGGAAACCTACCATTATCGGATAAGGGATTTTCCAGTAGCGCTGATTGGGCCAAAAGCTAAATTCGGGATATTCTTTGTTGATTTTATTGTAGTTCCAAAATACTAAATTCCGCATATGATTGGGCATATTTTCCAATGCGCCGCCGCCTCTGTTCATCATCAATCCGCCCGTAACAACATCCAATAAGGTATTTCGCGGTTGCGATGCGTGGCTTTCAAAACACGTAGTAGCCGGGTAATTTACGCGGTGCAATACCGTGTTCATAGCAGTTTTTGAACTGCCAACCGAATGCCATTGCGAGGCTTCATCTGTAATGCGCGATAGCAAAATATTGGTGCCTCCGGCGTTGGTGATGGCCTCATGCCCGCCGTTGCCGGTAATTTTACAGTTGCTAATGCTGACGTTTGCCCCGTTGTTAATTACCGCGCCGACAGAAACATCTGTAAAACGGCAATTTTGCATCCACGAGTTTACTATGCGGCGCATGTTCACCAAAGTGAAGCCGCTGTCATCCATCCATGAGCGGTGGTGCACAAAAGGCGTTTTCCAGTTGCCTACAAACGCGATATCTTCAATTCCTACTTCCTCAATGCAATCATATTTAGCCACATTCCACCCTAAATTTGCTTTAATAGGATAGGCCAGCGGTTGCGCCAAAGTGATGGTGTTGCCTTTGATGCTTTTAATCTGATGCACCACAGATAAATCCAAACCGCCGTTTACCAAGCTTTTCCAAGTAGGGTCTATTTTATAATCGCCCAAATCTAAACGGATGGCTTCTTCGTCTTTGCTTCGCATGGTAAGCAATAGCCAATCGCCTTTTGCCAAACCTTTGGTTTCATCAACATCAAAGCTAAAATCGCCTATTTGTGCGCCAGAAGTGATCTTCCCAATTTTTGTTTCCGCTTTTTTGCTGCCAAAAACAAACATGGGCGGGGTGCTCCACATTTTGGTGGTGTCTTTGGGCTGTAATGGCGTTTTCATAAACAGCTCGGTGCCGCCTTCACCACTACCGCTTCCTTTAAAAATGGTATTGCTAGTGCTTACCCAAACAGAATTTAGGTCGTCGTACTCGTCTTGAACGATAAACCTGCCTTTCGGGAAAAACACCACACCGCCGCCACTTTTACGTGCGGCCTCAACAGCTTTTTCAATGGCTTCTTTGTCTGATTTATTGTCGTTAGCAACAGCGCCAAATTTTGTAACATCATAAATTGGCACATCTACAGCTTTGTAATTAGGCTGTTTTTCTCCGTTTTTATAACCTACGTAAGAAAAATCTGGCAATATGGATTGCTTCGGATTGTTTTTGTATTCCGTAAAAACTTTTGCCTCTTGCTGTGCAAAAGCGCTTGCGGCAAAACAGCCTGCAAATAGCAAGGTGAATGTTTTTTTTGTCATTATCTGTCTAAATCAAAACCGTCGTTAGTTTGCTTTAACCAAGCTTTTAAATCTTTTTTTAGGCTTTTTACCGTTTCCGGATTTTTATCAAAAATGTTGTTCAATTCAAAAGGGTCTTTCTTTAAATCAAACAAATATTTGCTGGTTTGTTTTTTCTGGTACTGATATACCAGTTTGTATTGTGCAGTTCTTAAACTGCGGAAACCGGTGTTAGGATTTGATGCCGTTACAGAGCCCATGATGTATTGCTGTGTTGGATAATCCCCTTTTCCGGTTTTGATGTATTCAGAAAAATCCCTGCCATCTAAATCTGCCGGAAGTGGCGTTTTAACGCCCATCAAACTCATAACCGTCGGAAAAATATCCGGCTCGCTCATTAGCATTTGTGCATCAAAACGAGGGAAAATTTTACCGTCCATATACATCATAAAAGGGATGCGCACAGATTCTTCGTGGAAATGGTTTTTAGAAACCTCGTCATGCTTGCCTAGGCTATTGCCATGGTCGGCCATAAAAATAACCAAGGTGTTTTTATCCAGGCCGCTCTGCTTCAGCTGGTCCAAAATCCGACCAATCTGCTCGTCGGCACCGGTAATATTGGCATAATAATACTTAATGTTGTCGCGGTAAAGCTTGCCCATTTTGGTGTCGGCAGCCGGAATGTCCGGGTCTTTCAACAAGCTTTCTAAATCAACATCTTTATATATATCATAGTACTTTTTAGGGACGGTTTTGTAACCCGAGTGTGGCGGATTCATAGAAACCACCAAAGAAAAAGGTTTGTTTGCCGGCCGAACGTTGCCCTCATTTTTAAAAAAAGCGATGGCTTTATCCGCCTCATGTTTCGGCCCCCATTCATCTACATAATGGAAGTTTTCGCGACTGTCATTGGTGTTCCAGTACATTGGGCGGGCATGGTCATCATAGGTGCCGTAAGCGTACCAATAATCGTAGCCGTGGCGTCGGGATGGCGGCGTCCATTCATTCCAGGCTGTTTCTTTATTGTTGGAGGTATTAACGTAAGGCTCGTGCGGTGCATCTAAATGCCATTTGCCAATGTAGCCGTTAAAATATCCCGAAGCTTTTAAAACATCAGAAATGCAGGTCATGTCGGCTGGTAACTCAATCCCGTAAGGTGTGCCTTTTGAATTTACGTTGCTGTAAACGTGATTTTTTAAGGGATAACGACCGCTAAAAATCATCGCTCTACTTGGCGAACACAAGGGGTAGTTGGCCACCATTTGCTGGGAGACGAAACTTTTTTTAGCAAAAGCATCCAAATTAGGTGTTTTAACGGGCTCTTTGCCGGTATAACCCATGGCTTCCCCACGCCACTGATCGTTAATGATGATCAATAGGTTCGGCTTTTGGTTTTGTGCAAATGCGCTACAACTGATAGCCAAACAAATAACAAATAAAATCCGTTTTAACATCGTTTATTTCCGTGATTTAATTTTTTCCAAATCGGCAGCTAAAGCCTCCATTTTTGAAGGATACTTTTCGGCAAGATTATTTTTTTCTGACGGGTCTTTTTTAAGATTGTACAGCTGCGGTTTCACCGAGTTGCCCAAAGCGATGTCCACGTAAGTATCGTAAGACGGCCCGCCACTTGGCACAATGTATTTCCAGTCGCCTTTAACAATGGCCAAGGTTCCGGCGTCTTCCACCAGCTCTTTACGCCCTTTTTTGTTTTTGCCCAAATAAGCTTTCATTTGGTTTTGGCTATCGATGCACTGGTTGGGCGCGATATTTATGTTTAGATAATTTGCAAAGGACGCTGCCATATCTATCTGCGAAAGCAAAGCGTTAGAGGTTTTCCCTTGGGCTACTTTCCCCGGCCATGATACGATGAAAGGCACACGCGTACCAGCCTCGTAAATACTGTATTTGCCACCGCTAAAAATGCCTGCCGGTTTATGTCCGTGCGCCATGGCAACCGCGCCGTCGGCGTAGCCATCGTCTAAAACGGGGCCGTTATCGCTGCTAAAAATTATGATGGTGTTGTTGGCAATTCCGGCATCGTCAATGGCTTTCATAATTTCGCCTACGCTCCAATCCAACTGCAAAATGGCGTCGCCACGCGGACCCATACCGCTTTTACCCACAAAACGCGGGTGCGGATCGCGCGGAACGTGCGGATCGCCGGAAGCGAAGTATAAAAAGAAGGGTTGTGTTTTGTTTTTTTGGATAAAATCTGTTGCGCGGTTGGTAATGGTATCGGCAATGTTTTGGTCGGTCCAGCGGGCGCTATGCCCGCCTTTCATCCAGCCAATACGGCTAATGCCGTTTACAATAGTGGCGCTGTGTCCGTTAGAAAGGCCCATCCTTAACAATTCTGGGTTTTCTTTTCCGGTAGGCTCATCGCCAATTTTGTATTGGTAATTTACATCAATAGGATCGCTTTGCGTAAGGTGCACAATATGGTGGTTTTCGATAAAGACGGTCGGCACACGGTCCAAAGTGGCCGCCATAATGTATGAATAATCGAAACCCACCTCGCGCGGACCGGGCGTAATATTACCGTTCCACTCTTGTTTAGTGCCTTTGTTGCCTAAGCCTAAGTGCCATTTTCCGATAGCCGCAGTGCGGTAACCGGCCTGCCGAAAAATTTTAGGCAGGGTGGTGTTTGTGGTGTCAATTAATAAAGGTGAATCGCCTGGCGCAATGCCGGTATCGTCGCGGCGCCAAGGATAACGGCCGGTTAAAACCGCAAAACGCGATGGCGTGCAAGTTGCAGATGTGGTATGCGCATTGGTAAACCGAACTCCTTGTTTCGCTAAGGCATCAATGTTTGGCGTGCTGATTTTTGTGGCGCCGTAGCAACTTAGGTCGCCGTAGCCCAAATCATCGGCATAAATGAAAATAACATTGGGTTTATGTTGGGCTTTTAAGCCCAAAGATAAACCCACAAATGATAACAATATGAAACCTAACTTTCTCATTTTAAGGTTCAATTGTGATTTCTAGTTCCTTCACAACAGATTCGGATTTATCCGCAGTGGCATTAGAAGCAATAAAAGTAACTTTATAAGTGCCCGGTTTAGTAAATACGTATGGATATTCCGTCATTTTGGTAGTGATGTTTTTTAAGCCCATACCGCTGTCGGGCATTACTTTGTCTAGATAAAGCGCTTGCGTAACCACCCAGTCGTCATTAGCTTCGTTGGTTGCCGGCCCGCCTTGGATAGAGATTTGCGAAGCCTCTATTTTCCATAAAACGTTTGGATTACTGTAGCTGTATTCGCTAAATCCGGCGTTAGACAAATCGGCGATGGTTAAGGTAACACCCGATGTCAGTTTGTTGCTAACTTCAAAATTTTTGATAGTCCATTTTCTTTGGGTGCTACCCGCTTCGCCCTTGTAATGAAAGGCAATGTATAAAGGTTTATCGCCCACATATTCGGAAAGATCAATCTTGCCCGATGGGGTATTGTCTGCGGTGGTGGAGAAAGTAGCTTTGTCCGTGATGTTTTTCCAACCGCCGTTTGCTACATCTTTATCAACTTTGCCGTTAAAGGTGGTGCTTACCAATAATTCTAAGGGCAGGGTTTGCGTACCGTATTGCCTAAAAGACGTAAAACTTAATTCCGGCTTACCTTCGGCTCTTAAGCGCTCACGGTATTCGTATTTATGACCCTCTTCGCCAGTAAACAAGGTAATATTGTCTGGGTTGCCCTTGAATTTAAACACCACGGTGTCGCCTAGCTTGTAGGTAGTTTTTGCGGTACTCACATCAAAATCTAGGCTGTCAATATCCAATTCTTTATCGCAGGCTGTTAAGCCCAATAGCGCAACTGCGGATGTGTATAATATTGATTTAATCAGTTTCATGTTTTAAAAGGTTTTATGGTTACCAATTTTTGTTTTGGGTAAGCAAAGGGTTTAAGGCCATTTCTCTAACCGGAACTGGGTAAAGTAAATGCCTTTCGCTGGCGTTGTCGCCTGCCAACGCTGCATACTTGAAAGTTGCCGGTGCATTCGCTTTTATGTACGAAGCTGCCTGGCGTATTGCGAACAAATAAAGTCCCCAACGTTTCAAGTCATTAATTCTCAAACCTTCAAAACAAAGTTCTCTGGCCCGCTCATCTTGTATGGCTTTTAAAAAGTCCGCTTGTGAGGTAATGGCGTTTGCGCCTGCATATAAGCTTGCTCCGGCTCTTTGTCTAACAGCGTTTAATGCGGTATTTGCCACGCCGGTTGGGCTTGGGTCAAAAGCGATTGCATTTTGGGCTTCTGCCAGCATCAACAAAACATCTGCATAGCGTAGTAAAGGGAAGTTTTCTGGCGTAAAGTTTTTTTGCTTTTCAATGGCCTCGTACTCTCTGCGGAACTTGCCCGCCATACGCTGATAAATATCGGCCGGTTTCCAGTCCACCTTTTCTGAAGTTTGGCCTTTGTACGAAAACGGAGCTACAGCCCAGTCCCTACGTGTGTCAGCTGCTTCGTACAAATTGTAAAGTTTAGGCGTTACCCCGATGAAGCCGTATGCATAGCCCTCGGTAAGATCGCCGCACTGCACGCCGTTGGTGTTGCCCACCCGGCCAGCTTCTTGGTAGGCGTTGCCAATCCGGTTACCCCAAAATTCTACTTCCCAAATAGATTCGTTGATGTCATACTTGTCTGATGCATAACGGATGAAAATGTCCGAGTAGCTAGGGTTAAGTTTATGAGCGGCAGTAGCGTCATTCTTAACTGCATTTGCCCATTTTACAACTTCCGGATATCTGCTCACATCTTTCAAAGGCTCACCGGCCATGTATAAGTTTACGCGGGCCAAAATGCCTCTCACCGCCGATTTGCTAACGCGGCCACCAAAACCGATTTCTCTAATGCCTTTTACTAAAGGTTCGGCTTCTTCCATGTCCTTTAGAATCTGTGCGTACACATCTTTCATTGGCGTACGTGCAATATTGGTCTTGTCTAAATCAACTTTTGAAGTTAGTACCAAAGGCACATCGCCCCAGTTGCTTACCAACAGAAAGTGATAATAGCCACGTAAAAACAAAGCTTCACCTTTAACCTGCGCTCTCTTAGCGTCAGTTAATTGGGGCTTATCAATGTTTTCCAAAACCATATTGGCACGGTTGATACCGGTGTAAAGCGTTCTCCACATACCGCGGATGTCCGAGTCAGACGCATCGAAGTTTAAAACCTGCGTACCTGTGGAGATATTGTTACGTCTGTAATAGCTTAAATCAGAAGGCGCGCCTAGCGTGGTGAAAATTTTGTTGCCGTAAAGGTTATCATCGCCAAGTACATCATAAACGCCGGCCAATGCAGCATCCATCTGTTTTTCTGTGCTGTAATAATATTCTGGCGAAAGGGAATCTTCGGGCTTGGTGTCAAGGAAATTCTGGCACGATGTGCTTACACTGGCCAAGAAAAGAATCCCCAATAAATATTTTAAATTTTTCATAATTATTATAATGAAGTATTGATACCAAAGACAATTGTGCGGGCTCTTGGGTAGGCCGAATAATCAAAGCCTGGAGTTAAGGCCGAGTTACGTACGGAGACCTCCGGATCCATACCGCTGTAGTTTGTAAATGTTAATAGGTTTTGACCTGATGCAAACACTTTTAGCGATTTAATTTTTAGTTTCTTAAGAATATCATCACCAAAGTTGTAAGCTAAGGAAACAGTTTTTAAACGCAAATACGAGCCATCTTCAATTACTCTTGATGAATAAACACGCGGACCTTCGCCTCTTACACGCGGAATGGTGTTGCTGGGGTTTGTTGGCGTCCATCTATCAGCGTAGCTGGCAAACTGGTTTAAGTTAACTTTGTTCAAAGCATTGCCTTCAAACATCATTCTGTTAGCGTTATAGATGTCGTTACCGTATGACCATTGGAAGAAGATGTTTAAATCGAAGTTTTTGTAGCTGAAGTTGTTTGTGAAACCACCGATGTGCAAAGGCTCGCCTCGGCCAATAACGGTCTGGTCTTTTGCATTTACCGTTCCGTCGCCGTTTAAGTCTTTGTATTTTACGTCGCCCGGCTGAATGCTTCCGCGGGTGTTGCCATTGTCAACAATATTTCCTTTTAAACTATAACTTCCGTTCGGAGCAACATCAAACTCATCTAACTGATAGATGCCATCAAATACATAACCGTAAAACTGAGAAATAGGACTGTTTAACTTGGTCAGATATAATGGCGTTTCGGTAAAGCTGTTGTCCCAGCCAATTGCGCTGGTCATAGACTCTTGGTTTTGGGTAAGTTCCAAAACTTTAGAGCGGTTGAAACTGATGTTTAAGTTAGATGACCAGCTGAAGTTCTTCGTTTTAACGTTAGTGGTGTTTATTGCAAACTCGAAACCTTGGTTGCGTACTTTTCCGATGTTTTTAAAAACGGTTGAGTAGCCCGTGGTGTAAGGCAAATCTGCATTTAACAATAAGTCATAAGTGGTTTTGCGGTACCAATCTGCAGTTAAATTAATACGGTCATTAAACACGCCCAAATCATAACCGATGTTTGTTTGCGATGTGCTTTCCCACTTTAAATCTGGGTTGCCTAACTCAAGTGGCACCGCACCTAAATTAATTGCATTGTTAAATGCGTATGGCGAACCGGTTGGCTGACCCAGTACCGAAAGGTACGCGAAATCTGTAACGCGGTTGTTTCCGGTAACACCGTAACCAACCCTTAACTTGGCATCGTTAATGAAAGTTAAGTTTTTCATAAAGTTTTCGCTGCTCATCCTCCAAGCAAAAGATCCTGATGGGAAATAGCTCCATCTGTTGCCCGGTGCAAATTTGGACGAACCATCTGCACGCATACTTAGGGTGGCTAAATATTTTGATTTATAACCGTAATTTACACGTGCTAAATACGAGCTTAAGCGATTTACAGAACTGTAAGCATCTATAGTTTGAGGCGTGCCTTCATCCAAACCGTTAATTCCTAAAGATTCATTCGGGATTTGTATGGCAGCAGCACCATGGCGCTGTCCTCGGTCTTGCTGAAAAGTGATACCCGCTACAGCATTAATATCGTGTACCTTGTTATAAACTTTGCGCCAAGTAAGCGTGTTTTCATTTAACCAACGCGTAACCTGAGTGTAAATAACCGAGCCGTTTACGCCGTTTACACCGCCGGATGAGAACGGATTGCCGTAAAAGGTCTGGCTATTGTTAAAACGGTCGTTGCGTCTTAGGTTGTTAGTTACACCGCCCGAAATTTTTAAAGTTAAATTTTTATTGAATTTATATTGCGCATAAGAGTTTACAGATAAATTGTTGTACGTAGCGCGACGTAACTCGTTTTTAGCAGCTATAATTGGATTTACACGGTAGTCGTTACTTCCGTCGATATCTGGGTCCAATAAGGTTTCGTCCAAATTATATCCCGAGCCACTTAATGGGCGATAGCCCCAAGTGCTATAAAGTAAGTTGTTGGTAGCCGAGTTTGTTCCTTCTGTAGGGATAACGCCATCTGCCACGTAATTGCTGTAATTAGAGTTTACCACGAAGGTTAGCTTGTTGTTAACCGTTTGGTTAAGGTTTATTTTGCCTTGGTAGCGTTTAAAGCCCGAGTTAATGATGATACCCTGTTGATCGTCAATAGAGCCACTGATATAGTATTTGGTATTATCAGACCCGCCACTTAAAGACAAGTTATGCTGTTGCATAGGCGCTGTGCGGAAAAGCTGGTTTTGCCTGTCCACACCTTGTACATTTTTATAATCATCTACGGTTTTACCTAAAGAATCTAGATACAAACGGGCGGCTGTGCTTGGGTTAAGCTCTTGTTGAAATTTTACAAACTCATAAGCCGATAATAAATCCATGGTTTTGATATTTTCCTGAAAACCATAGCTGCCATTGTAGGTAATTGTTGGCTCGCCTTTTTTACCCGATTTGGTGGTGATGATAATTACACCGTTTGCCCCCCTTGAGCCATAAATTGCGGTTGCCGAAGCATCTTTCAACACCTCTATAGATTCAATATCATTTGGGTTGATGTTGTTGTTTTCAGATGATTCGATAGGGAAACCATCAATTACATACAATGGAGAGTTGTCTTGTGTTAAAGAGTTTTGGCCACGGATAACAATACTTGAACCTGCGCCAGGCTGGCCATCCCCAGAGCTTACCTGTACACCAGCAAGCCTTCCGGCTAAAGCCTCGTCAAAAGATTTTACCGGCGCTTTTTGCAAGTCTTCCATTTTAACCTGACCCACAGAACCTGTTAAATCACCCTTTTTTACGGTGCCGTAACCTACAACCACCACTTCGTTTAATCGGCTAGGGGTAGTTTGTAAAGAAATGTTAATGATGGTTCTTTCACCAACGGTGGCTTCTTGCGTGGTAAAACCCAAATAAGAGAACACTAAAACAGATGTTTTTTTAGCTACGGTGATGGTGAAATTTCCGTTTACGTCGGTAACGGTGGCGCTTTGCTCGTTTTTAGCTTTTACGCTAACGCCAGGAAGCGGAAGACCTTCATCGTCAACCACCTTGCCCTTCACAATGATTGCCATTGCATTGTTTGCAACCGCAAAAACCGGCTGAGCAAACCACAAAATGGCCATCAGTAAGCTTAAACGAGGAAGAACCTTCGTGATGTAATTACTTTTCATGCGATTTTAACTTAGAAAATGAAAAATTGGTTTATCAAACTTAACGATAAAATAATTACGTACAAATTTTTTTTAAAAAATGTGTTCGATAACACCATAGTTTAAAAGGGGTTGTTGTCGAACACACACTAAGTATAAAGTGTGCGCTAACGTGTGTTAAACCGGCAATATTTGTCACAAATTCTTTCCCAGCACAGCATGTAATTTTTTTGTGATAAAAGCAGGAAAAATAGTGGCTATCAGCAAAAAAGCTCGCGAAAAAGATGTGAAGACCTAAAAATGTACGTAAAGCAAAACGGAGCTATATCAAGCTCCGCAAATTTTGTGCAATTATTAGTAATCAATTTTATTCTTCGGTACCTATCCAATGACGTACGGTACGGTCAATCTCATCATTTTCAGAAAGTTCTAACAAAGTAATATTGGTTTGGTGCGCTAGGGTGGTGTTACGCGGAAAAGCAAAACCGTATCCTTGTTTATAATAAGCGGCCTTGGCGATGTATAATTTTTTAGATTGGTTGCTTTTTAAATAGTATAATAATTGTGGACGGTCGTAAACAACAGCGTCAACTTCTCCTTCGCTCAGTTTTTTGAAGCAATCTGCTAAGCTTTCCAATTCTACAGATTTAACGCCATGTTCGTTTAAAAAGTCGACAGACGGAGAGGCGCTTAAAGTGGCCGCTTTTTTTCCGTTTAGCTGTTCGATATTTTTAATGGTATGGTCACCCATGCCGGATAAGGTTAAGGTACTTGCAATGCCGGCAACCATAGATGTTGCAAAAATTATAGAAACCACCATCCAGCTGCCTGCTATAATACGGCCCCACAGTGTGATAGGAGCTTTATCGCCGTAACCCGTGGTAGACATGGTGACGATAGCCAGCCACATGCCGGTTCCAATTCCTTCTAAGGGTTTGTGCGAAAACTGTTCTGGCGAGGCTTCACGCTCTGCAATCCAAAGTAAAGTACCTACCAAAGAAAGGATAAATACAAATATGGCTACCGCTATAAGTAAATTGATGCTGAAAAACGGACGTATTTTTTCCCAAATGTTGGGTTTATCAAACCTGGAAACAATGGCTAAGCTGGATTGGTAATAAGGTTGCGAAAAACGCATGTGCAATACCCGCTCTGAGGTAATACTTACCGGGCCAACCACTAAATCAACTTGGTTAGAGTCAAGCGCACTTAAAGCAGCATGCACAGATGGGTATGCAATAAATTTGTAATCCCAGCGGTTTTTAACCGCCACCTGATCCCAAACTTCCACCGCTATGCCTTGTGGGTTTTTCCCCTGTATCACGAAAGGTTGGCCACCCGCTAAAGCGACTTTAAGCTGTTTTTCTTGTGCATAAGCGGTAACGGCAGAAAATAAAAATATCTGAATAAAAAGGAATGCAAAATGTTTCAAAACGGTTGATTTAAATTGAAAATTGAGCGCAAAAGCACCAAAAAAATATAGATATGATTGGGAAATTAGAAATTCGGACGGAGAAAAACAAGAACGGCGCGCAGAACAATCATCCGAACATCAGGTTCCGAAACAACAAATGCGCTATCAGGGACTTCTACTAATGCGCTTATAAAGCAAAAACCTTCAAGTCCCAATATTCTGCTATGAGCGGAGCCATTTGCCTAAAACCAATGTAACCCTCCCTTAAAAAATCGCCGTACGTTTTGCCGTCGTCGCTGTAGTTTAAAATAGGTAAATCGTTAATAAAGAAGCGGACTTCTTTAGTGGTTTTTTCAATCCTCATCTCCATAGGCGCCATAATATCTTCAACGTTTGGGATAGGATCCGCACCTTGCGCCACCATGTTTGCGCCGTAGCTTTTACGCAGGTTACAAAGGTGAAAAGCACGTTCGGTATCGTATCTCCTACGGAAGTAAGCTATATGAAAGGCGTTTATCTCGCCACGGTTGTATTGTTGATATTCGCCTTCTCTTTTTGCCAAAGACCTATCAAACAGATCGCTTTTGTTTTTTCCGTTGGCAGCAAAAAAAAGCATGGCTAAACCGGGTTCTTTCAAAGGCAAAAATTTATAGCTGATGCTAATATTGTCCGGGAATTTCTGATCGCACCAAAACACAAAATTGCTTTTTTGCCCCAGGTTTGGGTCAAGCTCATTTTGCATACGTAACCTGCCGTTTTCAAAACTTAATTTTGCCTGCCCCTCTAGCTTAAAACCTTCAATGTCTTTTGCGCTGGACAAGGGATTTCCGTAAATCAGCTTTTTGTTTTGCGTGCCAGCCTCGGGTGTATCATTGTTAAATAAGGCTGTAGGCTTGCTTAGCAAGAGCGCTCCGGCCGGAACAAGTTTTAAAAAAGCTAATCGGTTAATCATTTTTAAGCACTGGCTACTTTTTGTTCGGCTTCAATAATACTTTTTATTTCGGATTTATGCGACCAAAGTTTCTTGAAAAGCTGGAACTGTGAGCGTGTGCGCACGAGGTTGTGTGTTGGGTATGCAGTTTTATAATAGGTGTCGCCTTGTAAATAATCTGTTAAAAACCTAATGCCCTGCATGTAGGGGAATAAAAACACCGCCAGGTACAAAGATTCCACCTCTTCGGGAGTTAAAAAGTTGCCAGCTTCTTTTAAATAACCCTCTGTATATGCCTTAAATAAAGACATGTTCACATTTATTTTACTAATGTCGGCCTCGTCTTCTTCGGCGGTATTTACCAAAGAGCGTATAGCATCGCCAAAATCATAAGCTACATAGCCGGGCATCACCGTGTCTAAATCAATGATGCAAATTACCCGGTCGTTTTTGTCAAATAAAATGTTGTTAAACTTGGTGTCG
The DNA here is from genome assembly GCF_003609575.1 of Pelobium manganitolerans. Taxonomy (GTDB): domain Bacteria; phylum Bacteroidota; class Bacteroidia; order Sphingobacteriales; family Sphingobacteriaceae; genus Pseudopedobacter; species Pseudopedobacter manganitolerans. The sequence continues at coordinate 411,710 of NZ_MBTA01000012.1, forward strand.
TTATGTGTAATGCGCGTTGGCAGTTTGCCTGCTTGGCCCATTTCGTAAAGGCTGCACATAAATTCTTCATAGCTTTTGATCAGCTCAATTTCTTCTGGTATTTCTTTAACGCGTCCTTTTACATCATCGGCCAAAGCCTGATAAAAATTGTTTAAGCGGAATTTGATGTTGTGAAAGTTTGGCAAAGTCTCCGTGAGTAAAGTAGCATCCATATCTGCCAGCATCCGCTGAAAGCGCCCAAAAGCTTCGCCGCCTTCATAAGCCTGCTTGGCCGAGCTTACCAAATCATAACTTACCGAATCTTCGATAAAATGATACATTCGCCAAAAATTGCCGTCCTCGTCTTTAAAAAACAAAGAACCTTTTAGCGTGGGAATCAGGGTAAGTACGCGTTCAACACCGTTTTCTGTCTTAAACTCGCCGTTTAGCTTATGATCCAAATGCGCAGAAACGCGCGCAATATTAACAACTACGCCCTCTACATCTCTAAAAATATGATGATTAATACGCTGTAAAAGGTAATCTGGACTGTTTGTTTCGGCGTTTTTTATAAAAATGGTGTCATTGATATGGCCAGAACCAAAAGGCTTAGCAGATTCGATATCGCCTTCAATTGCAAAATTTTTTGCAATGTTTTGGATTTTGGAGATGGAGAAAGTGGCGGTGCTCATGTTTTTTAGCGTTTGCGCTTATATAAAAGTTTTGATATCGGCGATGATCTGCTTGGCCAGTTTATTGGCTTTTGCTTCGTTCGCCGATTCGGAATAAATACGGATAATAGGCTCGGTATTAGATTTTCTCAGGTGAACCCACTCGTTTCCAAATTCTATTTTTAAGCCGTCAATAGTGCTTAAATGGTGCAACCTATATTTACCTTCCATCTTTTTCAGGATGCCGTCAACGTCCATCCCTTGCGCTAAAACAATTTTGTTTTTAGAGATGTGATAACTTGGATAAGAGGCTTTTAAAGCCGAGATGCTTTTGCCGCTTTTGGCCAAATGGCTTAAGAATAAAGCAATGCCCACCAATGCATCACGGCCGTAATGTAACTCCGGGTAAATAATGCCTCCGTTGCCTTCACCGCCGATGATTGCCTGGCAATCTTTCATCATGTTTACCACATTAACCTCGCCCACGGCAGAGGCTTGGTAACGTCCGCCTGCTTTCTCTGTGATATCGCGCAAAGCACGTGTAGAAGAAAGGTTAGAAACGGTATTTCCCACTTGTTGCGATAGCACATAATCGGCAACCGCCACCAAGGTGTACTCTTCGCCAAACATGCTTCCGTCCTCGTTTACAAAACATAAACGGTCAACATCTGGGTCAACTACAATGCCCAAATCGGCTTTATTTTTCACAACAGTTGCCGATATTTCCGTCAGGTGTTCTGGCAAAGGCTCAGGGTTGTGCGGAAACTCTCCGTTTGGCTCGCAAAACAATTTATAAACCGTTTTAACGCCTAACGCATCTAACAAAGCCGGGATAAAAATTCCGCCCGATGAGTTAACGCAATCAATCGCGATTTTAAAGTCGGCTTTTTTTATGGCTTCCACATCTACCAATGGCAATGCTAAAATTTGGTCAATGTGTTTTTGCAGATAGCTGTCATCATAAGTTACAGATCCTAAATCATCGACTTCAGAAAAAATAATATCCTTGCTGTCGGCAATCTTTAACAGCTCTTTACCGTCGGCATCGCTAATAAACTCGCCTTTTTCGTTCAATAGTTTAAGCGCGTTCCATTCTTTAGGATTATGGCTGGCAGTTAAAATAATGCCTCCGCCGGCTTTTTCCGCCGGTACGGCAATCTCCACGGTTGGCGTGGTAGAAAGGCCTAAATCTACCACGTTTAAGCCGATGCTTTGCAAAGTGCCCACCACTAAATTGCGCACCATTTCGCCGGATATGCGGGCATCGCGACCTACAACAACCTTGTTATTTCCGGTTTTGGCAAAAATCCATTTGCCATAAGCCGCGGTAAATTTTACGATATCTGTAGGCGTTAAACCTTCGCCGGCTTTGCCGCCGATGGTGCCGCGTATACCCGAAATTGATTTTATTAATGTCATGATGTTTTTCTTTTAGTATCTCCAGCGCACAAAAGCCTCTATTGCCTCATACTCTGCCAAACCTAAATCATTATAAGCTTTAGCGGTTTCACGGGTGCGGTCTTCAGCGCGTACCCAAAACTCGCGGGCATCATCTCCAGGGAAAACCGGGATGTCTTTTTGCGATTGGTGTTTGAAGATGGCATGTCTTTTACGCAGCACCTCTTGTGGAGATAGCGGTACGGCCATTTCAATTTCGTCAATTTCAAACTCGTGCCAAGCACCTCTATAAAGCCACAGCCAGCAATCTTTCACCCAGTCTTCGCTTTTTTTCAAACGCACTAGCGCCTCCAAAATAATGTTAAAGCACACTTTGTGCGTGCCGTGCGGATCGGCAAAATCGCCGGCGGCAAAAACCTGGTGCGGTTTTACTTTTTGCAGCAAAGCCATGGTTTGCTGTATGTCGTCTTCAAAATCGACGTTTTTTGAAACTTTGCCCCTGTCATAAAAAGGCAAATCCATAAAGTGGATGTTTTGGTCTGGCAAACCGGCAAAACGCGCTCCGGCAATAGCTTCACCTTTTCTGATTAAACCTTTTACAGTACGCAGTTCTAGCGGATCTGGCTGGTTGGGTTGTTTGGTTTCCAAAAAACTGCGGGTTTCATTGTAAATGGCTTCCAGTTTTTCGCTAGGTTGGTTTTGCGCTTTCGCAAAGTCGATATTAAACTCCATAAAGCGCAGCGCATCCTCGTCCCACACTGCCGTATTGCCCGATGTTTGGTAGGCTACGTGCACATCATGGCCTTGATCTGCCAGGCGGATAAAGGTACCGCCCATAGAAATCACATCGTCATCCGGATGCGGAGAAAATACAATTGAGCGTTTTTTCGCTGGTTCGGCACGTTCTGGACGTTGCGAATCATCCGCGTGCGGTTTACCGCCCGGCCAGCCGGTAATAGTATGCTGTATTTTGTTGAAAATATCAATGTTAATGTTGTAAACCGGGCCTTTTTCGGTGGCCAATTGTGCCATGCCGTTGTTGTTGTAATCTTCTTCGGTAAGTTTTAAAACCGGTTTTTGTAAGGTTTGGGCCAGCCATATTACCGCTTTTTTAATCTGCGGAGCGGTCCACTCGCAATCTTTTACCAGCCACGGCGTAGCAAAGCGGGTAAGGTCCGATGCCGCGTCTTGGTCTAAAACAAACTCGACATTATTGGATAGCTGTAGGTAGGTTGCAGGCACTTCCGAAGATATTTCGCCCTCAACCGCTTTTTTAACGATGGAAGCTTTTTTCTTGTTCCAAGCCATCAAAATGATTTGCTTGGCTTTAAAAATGGTGCCGATCCCCATGGTAATGGCTTTGGTAGGTACATTTTCTTTACCGCCAAAGTCGCGCGAAGCATCACGGCGGGTTAAATCATCCAAAGTGACTAAACGTGTACCCGAGTTTGGCGCCGAGCCCGGTTCGTTGAAACCTATGTGGCCCGTACGGCCGATACCCAAAATTTGAATGTCTAAGCCTCCGTAAGAGGAAATCTTTTTCTCGTAAGCCGCACAAAACGGAACAATCTCATCTTCGGCCAGGGTGCCGTCTGGGATATGCACATTGTCCATGTTAATATCTACATGGTCAAAAAGCTGTGCTTTCATAAACGCCACATAACTTTGCGCAGCGTTAGGCTTCATGGGGTAGTACTCGTCTAAATTAAACGTTACCACGTTCTTAAAACTTAAGCCTTCTTCTTTGTGTAAACGGATTAATTCTGCATAAACTTTTACCGGCGTTGCGCCTGTTGCCAAGCCTAAAACCGTGTGTTTGCCTTCTGCACCGTTAGCGGTAATTAAATCGGCAATTCTTTTGGCCACCGCAACAGATGCGGTGTTATCGTCCACATAAATACTGACAGGCAGTTTTTCGAAGCGTGTTTCGTCTAAAAGATTGAGTCTAGTGATAGTCATAGCCTTACTAAAGGTTTTTATTCGTTTTGTAATTGGAGTATAGCAAATGTAGTAAAATATGTTGTGTGCGAACACATTTTTCAAAAAATATTTTATTTTTCTGATTATTAACGTTTTGTGGTAAAGTTAAAATTTGAATGTTGAGGCGCGCACACATGACTACTTTGCTATTTTGGAAGTCCGTAAGCAATTAGTCGTTAACCCGGTTAACCAAACAAGCGTATAGGTGCGCTTTTACCATATGCCCCATATGTCTAATTTTGGTGAACATTTTGTCCTGATGGTAATTTGCAAGTTCCTGGCCTAAGGCTAAGGTTTTCTCCAGAGGTGCAATTTCATCCTGCAAAGAGGCTTCAAAAAGCTCGCGCAGGCGGTACCTGCCCAGTTTTACGCGATGGCTAATGATGCTTCGTTCCTCTTGCTGGTACTGCTTCATAGATTGCTCATTGATAGAATCCATCCCTAAAAAAACCAAGTTGTTGTTCTCTTTAAAATACTGCGGCAGGTATAGTTTAAGTCGGCCTTCATAGCTTTGTTGGTCAAAGTCAATAGCGCGTATACGGTATTGGTTGCCTTCAATATCTGGCGTAATTTCCACCACAAAGTTGTACGAACGCATATCGCCCAAAAGGCGCACAAAACAGCGTTCGTTAAACTTCACAAACTCTTTGCTGATACGCGTTTGGTTAAACTTTACGTCGTTAATGTATTCATCTACAAATACGTCTCCGGGCAAACCGGGAATGTGCTCTTCAATTAAGGTTTCTTTGTTTGTGATGTAATTAATGCGGTTGGGCGATAAAATATGCTCCAGTTCTAGCCCGTAAATACGTGATGCATCGGCGCGTTTTACATAAAAATGGTCGTAGTTGTCGTTTAAGCGATTGATAATTCGCACACGGAAGGGCTTAGAATTTCCGAAAGAGCAGTAATCGATACGTGCAACGGAAAGATGGTTCATCACCGTAAGTCGCCCGGCGGCGTGCATAATGGCATAAATGTACTTTAACCCGGCATAAAGCTCCTTCATCTCGCTTTCATCGTAGTAAACCGTTTTCCAGAGGGTGTCTTTCCCGTTTTTGTCCAGCAGAGGAGTAGATAAATTAAAGCGCAGCATATCCGAGTATTGGATGGGCAAATCGGCTTCGCGCTCAAATTTTATCAAATAATTCCTAAGCGGTTTTTGTATGGGATAAAAAATCTTCTTTTTAGACGGAACGTCGTTACGGTCTATGTGCAAAGTCATTGGTCTAAAATTAAAGTTTTTGCAGAATTTTGTGTGCTTCTGTTGCCGCCACTTGGCCCGAGATAATAGCCGGAGGCACGCCCGGGCCGGGTACTGTAAGTTGACCAGCGAAAAGTAAATTAGTAATTTTTTTTGCGCGCATGGCCGGTTTAAAAAAGGCGGTTTGCGCCAGCGTGTTGGCTAAACCGTATGCATTGCCCTTGAAAGAGTGATAATCATGTGTGAAATCTTTTAGGGCGTAGCTGCGCTTCACTAGCTCGTGTCCGCGGATTTTCTGCTTGGTGATGCGCTCAAAACGATCCAACATAAGATGGTAATATTGTTCGCGCAGGGCTTCGTTGTCTTCCAAACCGGGAGCTAGGGGGATTAAAAAGAACAGGTTTTCCATGCCAGCCGGGGCAGATGCTGGGTCGGTTTTGCTCACGCACGAAACGTAAAACAAAGGTTTGCTTGGCCATTTCGGTTGTGTATAAATTTCGTGAGCGTGCGCATCCAAATCCTCGTCAAAAAACAAGTTATGGTGCAAAATGCCTTCAACTTTTTTATCTAATCCAATATAAAAGAGTAATGATGAAGGCGATAAAGTACGGCTTTGCCAATAGGCTTCATCATAATTACGGTACGGTTTTGCAATTAAATTTTGCTCTATAAAATGATAGTCGCCAGCGGCAATAACAAAATCTGTGTCAAAAGTGCCTTTGCTGGTTACCACTTGTTTAGCGCTGCTGCCCTCAATTTCAACTTTTTGTACTTCGGTGTTCAGCAATATGTTTACACCTTGGTCTTTGGCCAATTGTGTCATCGCTTTTACAATCTGGTGCATGCCACCGTTAGGGTACCAAGTGCCTAAACCTAAATCCGCATAGTTCATTAAGCTGTACATGGCCGGTATTTTTTGTGCGGTAGCACCCAAAAACAACACCGGAAACTCTAGCAATTGAATCAGTTTGGGGTTTTTAAAATATTTGCGGACATGTTTGGCCATGGGCTTCAGCATGTGGATACGCAGGCTTTGCAGCATTAAGTTAAGATCTAAAAACTCGCCTAAACCATGTGAGGGCCTAAACACGTAATCGCCCATGGCATGTTTATATTTGTAGGCTGCCTGTTCCATAAATGCACGTAAAGCTTTGGCGCTACCGGCCTCATATTTTTCAAATAAAGCTTCCAATTCGGTCATATCGGCGGGGACGTTTACGTGTTCATCGGCAGAAAAATAAACCCGGTATCCTGGGTCTAAGCGCTCAAGCTGGTAAAAGTCGCTTACTTTTTTTCCAAAAAGCGCAAAGTAATTTTCAAAAATATCGGGCATCCAGTACCAGCTTGGGCCCATGTCAAACGTAAAACCTTTGTTTTCCCAAATGCGGGCGCGGCCGCCGGTTTGCTCGTTTTTCTCTACCAACGTAACTTCATAACCCTGCTTCGCCAATATCGCGGAAGCGGCCAAACCCGAAAAACCCGCTCCAATAACATGTATTTGTTTTTTTAAGTGCATATTCACTGATAATTCTAAAATTAGCTATTTTGTTTTGCGCAACTCAAAACAAAAACAACAAATTGGCGTAATTACAAAATATTACAGCGCAAATTATGGATCTCTTTACCGAAACGTGTTTCCGATGCAGTAAAATCATCACCCAAAAATACAGCACCTCTTTTAGCTTGGGCATACGTGCTTTTTCAGAGAATTTGCGCTTTCCTATTTACGCTATTTACGCTTTTGTACGCTATGCCGATGAGATTGTAGATACCTTTCATGATAAAGACAAAGTTGCGCTGATGCAAAAATTCCGCGCAGATACACAAGAAGCCATCGATACCAAAATTAGTTTAAATCCGGTTTTGCAGGCTTTTCAAACAGTGGTGAACAGCTATGCAATTGAGTTTGATTTAATAGATGCGTTTTTGCGTTCCATGGAAATGGACCTTAACAAAAACACGTATAATGAAATCGCCTATCAAAACTATATTTACGGCTCGGCAGAGGTAGTTGGCCTGATGTGTTTGCGGGTGTTTTGTAAGGGCGATGATGCGCAATACCAGTTATTGTTACCTTATGCAAAAAGGCTTGGCGCCGCTTTTCAGAAGATTAATTTTTTAAGAGACATTAAGTCCGATTTTGACGAGCGCGGGCGCACTTATTTCCCAAATGTGGATTTTAATCACTTTACAGATGCCGATAAAAGCCTAATTGAGGCGGATATCAAAGCGGATTTTGATACTGCGTTGATGGGCATAAAACAGCTTCCGGCCGATTCGCGTTTGGGTGTCTACATCGCTTTTGTATATTACGTGCAACTTTTTAAAAAAATTAAGCGGAGCAGTGCAAAAACTATTGTCCAAAAACGTATCCGTGTGTCCAATTCGCACAAACTTATTTTAATGGCCGAAGCTCTGTTCCGCAATAAACTGAAACTTTTCAGCTACTCATGAAAATTAGTGTTTACATTCTACTTTGTTTTTTTACCTTAACTGCCAGTGCTTCCATTGATATTAATCAGTTGCGTAAAGATTATGTGGCATCTGTAAAAAGCTCGGCAAAAGCCGATGAATTGTGTGAAAAATTGGAGGCAGTAAAAAATCCGGACGCGTTGATTATGGCTTACTTAGGCTCGGTGCAGGCCGTTAAAGCCAAACACGCATGGAATCCGGTAAACAAAATGGCCTTTTTAAAAAAGGGGTTTGCAATCTTAAATAAAGCGGTTGAAAAGGACCCTAACCATATTGAAATACGTTTTTTGCGTTACAGTTTGCAGTATTACGTACCGGCATTTTTAGGTTATAGCCATAATTTGGAGGCCGATAAAGACAAAATTGTGCAACTGGTTAAAAACAGCGAGCGCACGCAGCTAAAAGTGCCAGCAAATGTTTTAAACAATATTGTGAAATTTATGCTCGAGAGTAAAAAATGCAATGCGCAAGAGCAAGCCATCTTAAAAAAAGCCATCACGTAAATGGATCAAAAATATAGCTACCTACTCATTAATTTATGTACGGTGTTTTTTCCGCTTATTTTATCCTTTGATAAAAAGGTGCATTTTTATAAAAAGTGGAGATTTATTGCTCCCGGCTTAGTAATTACAGGCTTATTGTACCTGATTTGGGATTGTATTTTCACCTTCAAAAATGTGTGGTCCTTTAATTCAGATTATATTATTGGCTGGCGCTTTTTCGGTTTGCCCTTAGAAGAAATCCTCTTTTTTGTGACCGTCCCTTTTGCTTGCATTTTCATTTACGAGTGTTTAATCGCCTATTTCACCATCAGCATTAGCGAAAAAATTGTCCGCATAATAAGCGGGTTGCTCATTTTTATCAGCTTTGTTTTGGCTTTGCTTTTCGCCGACAGGCTTTATAGTCTTATCAATTTTTTAACCGTTGCTTTAGTGTTGCTGTACACGGTGCTTAGGCCTGTCAAATTAAATATGGGCAGGTTTTATGTGGCTTATGCGGTTTCCTTGCTGCCTTTTTATATGGTTAACGGTGTTTTGACGGCTATCCCTATCGTGAGCTATAACAATGCAGAAAATATGGGCTTGCGTGTGGGTACCATTCCTTTTGAAGACCATTTTTATTCAATGTCGTTGATTTTGATGAATTTGATTTTCTTTGAACATTTTAGAAGCAAAAATGGAAGAAGATCTGAAACTGCCCGAGTATAGCAAATCACAACTGGCATTGCGCAACGGGCAAGATAAACCGCAGATTTGGGTAGCATATTTGGGCAAAATTTACGATGTAAGTGCCAGCAGGCTTTGGCGCAACGGGAAGCATTACGAGCATTGGGCCGGTCAAGATTTGACGGATGAGCTAAAAGACGCGCCGCACACACAAACGGTTTTTGCAAAGTTTGAGATAGTAGGAGTTTTAAAATAGGAAAATTAACAGCTTTATTTATAGTTGCTTTTGTGGTTTTTGCGCCTGGGCGATGCTAAAGTTGTCAAAATATTTTGCAGAATAGATTCTTATGGCTATTTTTGCAATCCGATTTAAGGGAAAGCGCAAGGCTTTCTTACTTAAAAAATAAAATGGACCTGTGGCTCAACTGGATAGAGCACTTGACTACGGATCAGGAGGTTAGGGGTTCGAATCCCTTCAGGTTCACAATATTAAGGTAAAGCCTTTTTGCCACAGCAAAAAGGCTTTTTTTATAACGAAAAAATTATGCTAAACATCGTTCTCTTTGGCCCTCCGGGCGCTGGTAAAGGCACACAATCACAAAATTTAATTCAGCAATATCAACTGGTTCATTTATCTACCGGCGATATTTTGCGTGGCGAAATCAGCAATGGAACTCCGCTAGGTTTAGAGGCTAAAAAGTTGATGGATGAAGGCTTGTTAGTGCCAGATGAGGTTGTTATCGGGATGATTTCTAATAAGCTAGATCAAAACAAGGGTGCTAAAGGGTTTATTTTTGACGGTTTTCCGCGTACGGTTGCACAAGCCGAAGCATTAGATCAACTATTGGTATCTAAAAACGAAGCTATTTCGGGCATGGTTGCTTTAGAGGTAGAAGAAGAAGAGTTGCAGAAGCGATTGTTATTGCGCGGAAAAGACTCGGGACGTGCAGATGATCAAAACCCGGAAATTATCAAAAAGCGCGTTTTGGAATACACCACTAAAACGGCTCCGGTAGCCAACTTTTACCGTTCGCAAGGCAAATTTCACTCGGTAAACGGAATTGGAAGTATCGAACAGATTTTTTCTGACATCAAATCTGTTGTAGATAAACTTTAATTCAATAAAAGGAATCTAAAAAAAAACTGCTTGATGGTAATCCTCGGGCAGTTTTTGTTGTTTTAACCCAAAATCCATCAAACTCATTGCGCAATGTCTCAGGGAACCAATTTTGTTGATTACGTAAAAATTTCCTGTAAATCCGGTAAGGGTGGGGCAGGCTCTGCTTATTTACACCGCGATAAAAAAACCGCGATGGGCGGCCCGGCTGGTGGCGATGGCGCAAGAGGCGGACACGTTATTGTTAAAGGCAACGCACAATTGTGGACCCTTTTGCATCTGAAATACCGCAAGCACGTTTTCGCTGGCGATGGTGGGGCGGGTGGCGCGACTTTAAAAAGCGGTAAAACCGGGCGCGATGAAATTTTAGAAGTGCCCTTAGGTACTGTTGCTAAAGACGCCGAAACCGGAGAAATTTTATTTGAGATAACCGAAGACGGCGAAGAGCAAATTCTTTTACCGGGCGGAAAAGGCGGTTTGGGTAATGCCCATTTTAAATCGCCTACGCACCAAACGCCACGCTACGCACAGCCCGGTATGCCCGGAGAGGAGGCTTGGCGTGTTTTGGAATTAAAAGTATTGGCAGATGTTGGTTTGGTGGGTTTCCCTAATGCAGGTAAATCCACTTTGCTATCGGTAATTACCGCGGCAAAGCCAGAAATTGGCGATTATCCTTTCACTACCATCGTACCTAATTTAGGTATAGTAGCCTACCGCGGGCATCAATCTTTTGTGATGGCAGATATTCCTGGCATTATTGAAGGCGCCTCCGAAGGCAAAGGTTTAGGTTTTAGGTTTTTAAGACATATTGAACGGAATGCGGTTTTGTTATTTATGGTTCCGGCAGATACGCCGCGAAGTATTAAAGAAGAATATGATATTCTGCTGGCTGAGTTAACCGCATATAATCCAGAGCTGTTACAAAAACCAAAGGTAATTGCCATTACCAAAACAGATTTATTGGACGACGAATTGCAACAAGAAATGTTGGCGCAGTTGCCAAAAGGTATTCCGTCCATATTTATATCTTCTATCGCAAATAAAGGTTTGATGGAATTGAAGGATATGTTGTGGAAGGCGATAAATGGGTGATTTTGGAGGTGGATTAACTTTAAATTAACATCCATCGTGTTAGGGTTAAAATAAAACTAATAATTCACTGTGAGATGTTTAATAAATGCCATAAAGCGAGCTTTGCTTTAAGGAGCATCACGCCAGTGAAGAACTGGGCCAATTAGAAAATATGTCTTTTTTCAAGGTGAATTTTTATGTATTTAAAAATTTAATTGTTTGGTGTGTGTTTTGTTTCTGTAAAATGTGTTTATTTGTACACAAATTTGGTGACCGTATATGATTGACGTATTCGTTTGCTTTATTTAATCATCACTTTTATTTTAAATTATGGGATTTAAACATATCGATAATACCCCTAACGGTAAGGTTTATGATGCTAAATTTGTTGCTAGAGCATGTTCAAATAAATCCATGGAATTAGTGAAACGTCCATCAACTTCAAAACTTGTTCAGCTAACCCAAGAAGATTTAGATAAGCTCAGATGTAAAGCTTACGCTTATTTAATTCCTTAATGTTTGAAAAAACTTTTCCTTTTTCAAAAGTAGGTCACGACAGAACTCACAACAAAAAATATCTTATTGAGGTATTTACGTATAATTTTAAAGCGGATCGTACCTGGTATTTGGTAGAGGTTGAACATTATCAACATAACATCTACATTCTTAAATTTTATTTAAAGAAGCACAAGAAACACCCGAACAAGTATAACATGATGTCGGGTGAATTCCAGTGTGCGAGAGTAATAGCAACCTGCTTAAAAATTTTATTGAAAATTTATTTCGATAACCCTCTTGCTTCTTTTGGTTTCATAGGTGCAAATACAATTCAACCAGATAGGCAGATATACGAACTAAAGTCTAACACGAAACGTTTTAGAGTATACCAAACAATGTTAACTACAAAAATTGGAAAAGAAACATTTACCCATTTTCACAACGTTTCAAAATCTACATACTTGATGGCTAATAATCTTGTAGATGTAGGCAAGCTAAAGAAAAATGCCGAAATTATGTTCTCAGAAGAATTTCCCGAACTTTAACATAAAACGTCCTAGCGAACGTCATGACTTTTTATTTTAGTTTTTTCTTACTCAACAATTTTCGCTTTTAATTTATCTAATGTCTCCAATATACTTCTAAGATCTTCCAGAATTATAAATATCCATATTTGTATAGCCAAACTGGAAGTAAGAATAGACGATTTTTATTCGAATCTCCTGTTTTAGAAATTATATTGTCCAGCTTAATATATTTTCCATGTTGTAGTGTTGCAATTTTAACATCCCCATTACTTAACCTTTTGAAATCCACGTCTCTAATATTTACCTTTGCAGCTCACTAAATAAATAACTATGTCATCAGTAGAGACAAATTACCTTCCGTACAAAGTGAAGGACATTTCCCTAGCTGCCTGGGGAAGAAAAGAAATTGAATTGGCCGAAGCAGAAATGCCGGGTTTAATGGCTTTGAGAGCAGAGTTTGGCGCAAGCAAACCGCTCACCGGAGCACGTATTGCAGGTTGTTTGCACATGACCATCCAAACTGCAGTTTTAATTGAAACATTGGTTGCTTTAGGTGCCGATGTTACTTGGTCGTCATGTAATATTTTCTCCACGCAGGACCACGCGGCAGCGGCCATTGCGGCGGCAGGCATTCCGGTTTATGCGTGGAAAGGTTTAACCGAAGAAGAGTTTGATTGGTGTATAGAACAAACTTTGTTTTTTGGCGAAGAGCGCCAGCCTTTGAATATGATTTTGGATGATGGCGGCGATTTAACCAATATGGTTTTAGATCGTTTTCCGGAATTGGCAGCAGGTATTAAAGGTATTTCAGAAGAAACTACCACCGGCGTTTTGCGTTTGCACGATAGAGTTCGCAAAGGCACTTTGCCTATCCCCGCCATCAATATCAACGATTCTGTAACTAAATCAAAATTTGATAATAAATATGGTTGTCGCGAGTCTTTGGTAGATGCTATCCGTAGAGCTACAGACGTTATGTTGGCCGGTAAGGTAGGCGTGGTTTGCGGTTATGGCGATGTTGGTAAAGGTTCTGCAGAGTCTTTAGCGAAAGCCGGTGTGCGCGTTATCGTAACAGAAATTGACCCGATTTGTGCTTTACAAGCGGCAATGGAAGGTTACGAAGTGAAAAAATTAGCCACAGCGGTTAAAGAAGCTGATATCATTGTTACCGCAACCGGAAACAAAGACATTGTTAGAGGTGAGCACTTTGAAGCGATGAAAGATAAAGCCATCGTTTGTAACATCGGCCACTTTGATAACGAAATTGATATGGCTTGGTTAAACAAAAACCACGGCGCATCAAAAATTGAGATTAAACCGCAGGTTGATAAATACACGCTTAACGGTAAAGACGTGATTGTTTTAGCCGAAGGTCGTTTGGTGAATTTGGGTTGTGCAACCGGTCACCCTTCTTTTGTAATGTCTAACTCTTTTACTAACCAAACATTGGCCCAATTGGAGTTATGGACAAACTCACAAGCTTATGAAAACAAGGTTTATGTATTGCCAAAAACTTTGGACGAAAAAGTAGCTCGTTTACACTTAGCCAAAATTGGCGTTGAGTTAGAAGAATTATCTAAGGAACAAGCTGATTATATAGGTGTAACCGTAGAAGGTCCTTTCAAATCTGATGCTTACCGTTATTAAGTATCAAGATTTTTAGTATAAAGTATCAAGAACCGCTCGGCATTTCCGAGCGGTTTTTTTGTTTTAATTTATTTATCTGATCTATGGTAATGGTTTGGGCGTTTTAACACGCTGTCCGTTGTATCTTTTTGCAAAAAAAGCAAAAAGGATGTCACTTCCATCGTTAACGCAAACCTATAAGAATGAAACGTTTATAAAGCAAATAAACTTAGCTTCGGCTATGCTATTTGTTAAAAAAGTGTTTCTCTGCTTTTTCGGCAATTTGGCCTCCAATAGCTAATGCTGCGGTTGCGGCAGGCGAAGGTGCGTTTAACACATGTATAGAGTGGTTGCGATATTCGATCCTGAAATCGTCACGCGTATCTCCGTCTTGGCTTAGCAACAAAGCCCGCACGCCTGAGCGTCCGGGTTTAATGTCATCCATTGTTAAGGATGGAATTAATGCCTGTAAAGTTTTCAGAAATAGCTTTTTGGAGAAGGCCCTTCGGTATTCGTTAATTCCGAATTGCATATTTTTGAAAAACAGCTTCCACGTGCCTTTGTAGGTTAAAGCGTCGAAAGTATCTTTAAAATTAAAATCTAGTTTGTTGTAACCCTCTCTTTTAAAAGTGAATACGGCGTTAGGTCCGCATTCAATTTCGCCGTTGGTCATCCTTGTAAAATGAACGCCTAAAAACGGGAAATCAGGATTTGGTACCGGGTAAATCAGATTTTTTACTTTGTGTTTCCCTTGCTCGGTAAGTTCGTAATAATCGCCACGGAAACCTACAACCTGCTCTTTTAAATCTAAGCCGTCTTTTCTGGCTAACCTATCTGCTTGTAAGCCTGCGCAAAAAATTAGGTGCTTTGCCTTAAACTTTTGCGTGGTGCCAATCAGGATCGAGCAAGCGTCTCCGTTTTCGATATCTAACACTTCCTCGCCTAAAACTGTTTTAGAATTACTGTTAACAGCCAAGGCGTTAGCAATCATTTTTTCGGTAGCATCGCGGTAATCAATAATTCCAGTGCAGGGTACTAAAATGCCTGCAATGCCTTCTACAAAAGGTTCGTGTTCTTTAATCTGTTTGGCGTTTATTTTTTCAATCCCTTCAATCTTATTCGCTAAGCCAATATTGAATATTTTATCAAGGTAAGGAAGCTCTTCTTTTTTGGTAGCTACAACCACTTTTCCGCAGATATCATGTGGCACATTGTTGGCTTTGGCAAACTCAACCAGCTCGTGCCTGCCTTTAACGCAGTTTTCGGCTTTTAAAGAACCTGGTTTATAGTACAGGCCCGAGTGGATAACCCCGGAGTTGTTCCCCGTTTGATGATCAGCGAAATGCTTTTCTTTTTCAATTAAAATGATGTTTAGCTCGGGATTTCTTTTTTGTAGCTTGTAAAAGGTTGCGGCGCCTACAATTCCTCCGCCTACAATTGCAACATCGTATATCGTATTTTCCAAGAGTTTTTTTTTGCAAAAGTACTTAATTTAAAAATGTTCATATATCGTGGTGGGAAAAATATAGGAATTTCTCATCTCATTTCGGTTCAATAATCATATTATTAAGAAGTGATGAGCTAGCCTTTGCGCAGACGATTACGGGTAAATTTCAATATCACTGCTCCAACTCTTCATAATGCAGTACATCCAAAAACACCTTTTCGCCGTTTACAAAAGGTGTAAACTCGGGGTCGTGCACTAAGATGATTTTACTCTCTACTACCACTTCCACTTCTTGGAAAGCGCCGCTAAAATGAGTGGATTTTACAATTGCCTCCGCACTTCCGCTAGTGTACGATAATTTGATTTGGTGCGGATAAACCGCAAATTCTGTTTCTTGCTTAGGTAAAAAGCTGAGGTTTTTGAGCAGGTTGGCTTTGCCCAAAAGACTAGCTACGTAAGCTTTTTGCGGATGCAGATATAAATTGCGCGGATGGCCTTGTCTAACAATTTTCCCTTTCTTCACAATCAACAGCTGGTCCGAGAGGGCCAAGCCATCAGTAGGATCATGCGATACCATGATAACGGTTATCTTCAAAAATTTGGCGAGCCGTTCAATATCATCCCGTAACTGGCGCTTTAAAATGCTGTCTATTTGGCTAAACGGTTCATCTAACAAAAGCACTTTGGGTTCTGTAATTACCGCGCGGGCAATAGCCACACGTTGTTGCTCGCCGCCGCTTAACTCCACAATCTTTTTTTCTGCCAGATGCTCTATGCGCAAAAACTCCATAGTTTGCAAAGTCAGCTGGCTTTTTGCTTGTAAATCTGTATTTGAAAGTTGTGATGCGATATTGTCGAAAACCCGTGCGTAAAGGTTTAAGGTAACTTCTTGCGTTACCATTTTCATCTCGTCGTGCCCCGGAATCAATTTCTCTGACGGACCCTTAATCTTCTCGCCTTTGTAAAGCACTTCTCCGCTTTGCGGGATTAAATAGCCGTAAATGAGCTTCAATAAAGTGGTTTTACCGCTGCCGCTTTCGCCTAAAATGGTGACAATTTCGCCTTCGGAAACTTCCAAAGAAATACCCGATACGCCAGACGCAATACCTTCTACAAAGTTTTTACTTACATTTTTTAGCTGAATCAAAGACATTTTCTAATACGTTGCGAACGGGGGCGTAAAGATAGAAAAATTGCTTGATGGATGGTGATGTAAGTCGGCAACAAATTTGTTTAAACCAGCAGATATAAAAAAAGCCGTCCCAATTGCTAAGGACGGCCTAAAAAGCCTAAAATTAATGGTTTTTAAAATCCGAAGGTTAAGCCAAAGCTCAAGTTTTTATAATCTGCAGGACCTTCGTTTTTAGCAAAAACATCGTTAAAGTAGTATTTAAAAAACAAGCCGCCGCCACCGTATCCTAGCCTAATGCTTGCGCCGTACCGAAAAGGCTCTAGGTTAAAGTCGTCTTTAAATTTTTCTTTACCCTTCTCTTTGCTTATCTGTTTAACTTTTCCGTTCAGCAAAAAGCCAACCTCGGGACCAAATACAATAGAGGTGCGTTTACCTTTTTTTGATTGTGGCGAGCGGTATTCAAAATATAACGGTACGCGGATGTATCTGCTAGAAAAACGGTTTTTCTCGTAATCTATCGCATCGTCTGTTATGGTTAAAGTAGGTTGTTCGGGTTGTATGGTTACGTTTTGTTTTAAACGCATGTGGTTCCAATCCAAGCCCGCAGCCAAAACCACTTTCAAATTAGGGTTAAACCTTATGCCCATTTGCAATAAATCAAAGCCCACGTTGCTGGTTTTCCAAGTTTCCGTTTCTAAATCGTAACCGTTAGGCGCGCCAAAATCAGATCCGGTATGGTATTTACTTAAGCCGATGTCAAAATGTTCAAAAGTTAAACCGTAGGTAAAGCGCGGGTATTTCACGGTTTTCTTTTCGGTTTTTGTCGAGTCTTTTTTGCCAACGGTAACTTTTACGGCGCCTGCTTCAATAATCACGTGCGAGCCGTCCGTTTTTTTTACAGAAGTGGTATCGCTGCTTTGTGCCTGCGCCGCGGAGCCCATTAGTAAGCCTAGCGTTAATAGATATAGTTGTTTCATTTTACTGTTTTTTAAACTTGAATAGTCCTAAGTTGATTTCTGTTATTTCGTTGTCGCTTTCTGCGGTTTGGCTCATCTTAATCAGTTTGTCTTCCCGTTTATCCACCTTCGCTATCACAAAGTTTACCAAATCGCCTACGGTATTTATTTTAACTTTTTTATCATTAGCTATTGTTGTTGCTACGGTGTTTTCGCTTACGCTGATGTTGTTTTCCGTATAAACTTTGGCAATTTTGTTTTGTTCTTCCTGTTGCAACAACAGCTCGGTAACTGATTTCGCACGCAGGGGTTTTACTTCTGCTACAAAAGCTTCGGTTGTTGCGTCCAGCTTTAATTCGTCACCTTTTACGTCCTCGGCATTTGGCAGATGATTTTCGCTTTCCAGTTTTTTGGCAGGATAATTTTTTTGTGGTTTAGCAGCTGCAAACTGTTTTGATGAATTTTTTGTATCAAATTCTTTTTGGAATGTTGTTTCTGAAGGACTTTCTTGCGCCAGTTCCTCTACTACATGTTTCCGTAGTTTAATCACTTCAACCGGTTTGTTAAACAAGCTGATGCCGAAGCCGGCCACAATTACAAAGCTTGCCGCTGCCATCCAAAGCGTTTGCTTGTTTTTCTTTTTAGGTTTCGATTTTAGCGTTTCTGCTATTTTATCCCAGCTGTTGTTGGCCGGTTCAAGCTCAAAACCTTCAAAGGCAGATTTAAAAACCTGATCAAAATCTTTATCCAACATTTGTTTCATTTTTATATCCCTCCAACTTTAAAACCTGTTCTTTTAAGATAGCGCGCGCTCTGGATAATTGCGATTTGCTTGCGCCTTCGGTAATCCCTAATTTCTCTGCAATTTCTTTGTGCGAGTAGCCTTCAATGGCATACATGTTAAACACCAGGCGATAGCCGTTGCTTAAATTTTGTACCAAGCGCATCAAGTCTTTAGCATGTATTTGGCTCATGTCAAAATCCGATGACCATTGCTGGTTAACATCCTCGTCAATATCTACCACATTTAAATTGCGTAGGTTTTTACGGTAAAACTCTATGGATGTGTTTACCATAATCCGTCGCATCCAACCCTCAAAAGAACCTTCGCCACGGTATTCGCCCAGTTTTTTAAACACCTTGATATAGCCCGTTTGCATCATGTCTTCAGCCTCAAAGCGGTCTTTAGCATAGCGCATACAAATTCCAAGCATTTTGGCCGCCGTGCTTTTATACAAAAGTTCCTGACTTTGCCTATTGCCCTTTTGGCATCCAACAACTAATTCTTCTAAGGTGTAGCGCTGTTTCAAATTATCCCGTTTCTATATGCAAGATGCACCTTTTCTTAAATTGGCAGCAGCAATCTTTATTTTTTTCTGCGTTTTAACACGTCACCGAGTAACCTTTGTAGATATTCTACTGCGCAAGCATTGGCCAAAGGCCGATATTTCTGCTTGCGGTAAGCAGGTGTTTCTATCATAACCAAGTTGTCATCAATTGCTTCAAATCGTTTTTTTTTTGTTTTAGGATGCGGAAATGATGGAGCCAGATAATTGTTTATAAACTGAAACCAAGTGCGTTATTTTTCGTAAAAGAGGAAACAACCACCACAAACAATTTGTTATTTGATGCACCTTTACTTTTTTAGGTTTCATAATTTCTTTAAAAAGCATATCGGTGCAACTGTGCACACGATGTTATTGGCCTTCTTCTTTACGCTGTTAGCAGTAGAAACCAATGCTCAAGTTTGCGGCACTTCTGGCTTAGACGGCCCACAAAATGCCGTTCCGCCGGTAAACACCTATTTTCCTTTAGCTTCAAATGCCACATTACCTGCAGGTAGCAAAAGCATCACATTATTGCCTGTACCGCCGGATGATCCTAACTTCAATTTAAGCTATGGCGTTACACCTATAAAATCTGGAGATCTAATCCTAATTATCCAGATGCAGGATGCCGAAATCAACTATAATAATTCTGATAAATATGGTAGTGGTGCTAGTAACTCGGGTCCGGATAGTAAAGGCGGTACCGGCTATACCAATTTGGGCAACTCCGGTAAATTTGAATATGTAGTAGCTACGAGTGACGTGCCTTTAACAGGCGGCGTTTTAACATTTCGCGGTGCAGGTGCGGGCAACGGTTGCGTAAACACCTACACTAATGCAGATGGTACAACAACCCGTGGACAAAGGCGCTTTCAAATAGTGCGCGTTCCGCAATACTCTAACTTAATATTAACTACAAATATTACTACGCCTCCCTATAATGGGAGTGTGGGCGGTATTATTGCTTTTGATGTTGCAGGAACCATGCAGTTTAACGGTTTTATTGTTGATGCATCTGCTAGAGGTTTTAGAGGTGGTTATGGACCCAGGGCTAGCTCTGGCGCAAATATCAATTCTTTTTATGTAGGACTGTCTTCATCCACTTTATCTGTTGGTAAAGGTGAAGGGGTAGGGGGAACTCCACAATTTATGTGGGATGGATTTAATCAAGTAAACAACGGAATCGATGGATTACCTGGTGGGTCTTATGGAAAAGGCGCTCCTGCAAATGGAGGAGGAGGAGGAAATGACCATAATGCTGGTGGTGGCGGTGGCGGTAATGGGGGTTCTGGTGGTGTTGGAGGACGCGGATGGGAAGGGCACTCAGGAACAAATACTTACCCTAATGGGGGTAGGCCAGGAAGTAATATTACTGCACTTGATCCGGCAATTTTAGTTATGGGCGGTGGAGGAGGAGGAGGAGATGCCAATGATGCACTTTCTGGTGTTACAGGTGGAGTTGGGGGTGGTATTGTGTTGATTAATGTGGAAAAAATAGATGGTTTTGGGGTTATAAAGTCCAATGGAGGTAATGGCGCTCCCGGTACATTTGGTTCATCGCCCGATGGTGCGGGAGGCGGTGGTGCAGGTGGGACAATTTTTGTGCGATCATTATCACCAAGCCCATTAGCTAATTTAACACTAGAGGCTAAGGGGGGAAGAGGAGGAAACAGTTTAAACGATAATAATGATGAACATGGGCCTGGAGGAGGAGGAGGAGGAGGTTTTATCTATACTCAAATCCAGTCTGCAGCTATTGCTAAAGATGTTTCAAAAGGTTTATCAGGAAGAGCGAATAACGGCGCAGGCATTAGTCACGGAGCTGCAGACGGCACAGACGGGCAAACCAAAACCTTCACAACTACAGATTTGCCAGTTCACCTACAAGGTGGTGGTTCAATTTGTTACCCAGTACTTACCACTACACTTACAGAAGAAAATCCGGGCGCTGCTGGTGCTAGAACTGCTGGAACAACGGCAACTTACACGCTTACTATTCAAAATGCACCAACCAATGGCAATGCCGGAAATGTAGAAGCATGGCTTAACTTACCCTCAAGTTTTAAAGTAAGTAGCATTTCTTATGCTTTAACTGGAGATGCAGCCGGAACGCTTGATGCAACTCCGCATATTGGTGCATCTGGAATCATGAATTTCGGAAATTTCAATATTTCTCCGGGCGATAAAGTAGTCATTACCATAGTAGTAGACATTGCTTTAAATGCGCCTACGGGTGTTTATCATGCAAGTGCACAAGCTACTTATTTAGATCCCACCCGAACAAACCTCAACCCTTTTAGAAAAATCACTGGCTCAGCTGATCCATTTACTGGATATAATACCACATATGAAAGCGGAACTATTTCAAATGTAATAGGTACAAACTATAACGGAGATTTGCTTTCGGCTACAGCAGAAGATGTTTATATAAATGCTTTAGCCGTAACAGGATCATGTGATGCAATTACTGGTGGAGGGTTTGAATCTTATACACCTGGTGATTATACCTCGATAGATAAATGGTTACCTGTGAATTCTGGTGATGTTGTAAAAATCGTCAATCAAGCAACGCTAAAGGGAGCAATTATAAAAAATAAACCAGGAGAAAGATACTCTCTTCAACAAACTGTTATTTCTATTGAACCTTCTACGCCTTATACATTAACATTTAATTATAGAAATTGGGACGCCTGCGGTAGTCCCTCGGCATCAAAATCTTTTGTTACAATTCTAGATGCTACTACCAACGCGGTAATTGTTCCTCAAACAGAATTTATTGCAGATAACTCTCCAGCTATTGGGTCAATTCCTTTTAATACGCTCCCTAATACTACCTCAGTAATTATAAAAATAACCGATGCAGGTTCGCCAAACCCGGCTTGTGGTACATTTATAGACGATATATCTATAGTATCAAATCTTAATCTTAGCTATACAGTAACAAATGTTACTTGTAACGGTGCAAATAATGGAAAGGTCACACTTAGTTTATTGACAGGTGCGGCTGCTCCCTATAAAGTTTCTTATTCATTAAATGGAGGTAGTTATACTTCTCCTACAGCTCTTAATCCAATTAATAATTCAGGAACACCTTTAGTGTTTCCTAACTTGATTCCAGGAAACTACGAAGCGAAAATTGTTGACGCTAACGGGTGTGTAAATACCAGAAGTTTCAACATTACTGAGCCTCCAGTTTTGGCCCTTTCAGAAACTCATATTGACAATTCTTGTAATAACAATTCTATTGGAGCAATTGATTTAACAGTTACTGGAGGAACTGCACCATATACATATGATTGGAAAAAGGACGGTGTAGCTTATGCTGCTACTCAGGACATTAGTAGCCTGCCGCCAGGTAGTTACACGGTTTCTGTAACGGATAATAATAGCTGTCTCAAACAACTTTCAGTAGATATTCTTCCGCTAACTCCATTTGCGCTTACGGGAAGTCAGACAAACATTGTCTGTAATGGATCAGCAACTGGTGCTATTACATTAAACCCATCGGGCGGAAAAGCACCATATAGTTTTGATTGGAGTAATGCATCACACGATCAGAATCAGACAAATTTAATTGCTGGAAATTATACCGTTATAGGAAAAGATGCTCTAGGATGTGAAATAGCATTGAGTTTTACACTCTCTGAACCTCCATTGCTCACTATAACCGGAACGGCTACTCCGATTTTATGTAATGGAGATAAATCGACCGTAACTTTGACCGCTGGAGGAGGCACAGGATCTTATCAATACAGTATAGATGGAGGAGCTAATTATCAATCGTCCGCAACGTTTAACAATTTATCAGGCGGTAATTATACCTTTTATGTAAAAGATGCCAATGGTTGTATAAAAACATTTGACAGTGCTATCGCCGAGCCTACATTGTTAACTTTAACAGGAAGCAACACTCCTATTCTTTGTTATGGGAATAAATCAACAGTAACCTTAAGTGGAGGAGGAGGAACAGGAACTTATCAATATAGCATAGACGGGACAAACTATCAGGCATCAGCAATATTCGGTAATTTATCAGGAGGAGACTATACGTTCTACATAAAAGATGCAAATAATTGTATAAAGACCCTTGATATAGCTATTGCGGAGCCAGCTCTCCTTACTGTTAACGAAACTCATCAAAATATTAATTGCTTTGGAGATGCGACTGGGGAGATTAGTGTTGCAATTATAGGAGGAACTGCCCCATACTCTTTTACTTGGAGTAACGGAGAAACATCTTTAAATCAATCCAACTTGCCGGCCGGTACTTATACATTGGATGTTACTGATGCAAACAATTGCACAACAAGTAAAAGTATCACAATCACACAACCTCCTGTTATCTCTATTGCTTTTAGTAGAGTAAATGTAAAATGCTTTGGACAGGCAACAGGTAGTATTAATGCAACAATTTCAGGAGGTACTGCACCGTATACATTTGAATGGAGTAATGGTGCAACATCAGAAGATGTTAATAACCTGCTAGCTGGCTCATATAGTTTAGTTGTATCAGATGCTAATGGATGTCTAGGTTTTGCAAGTTTAAATATTACCCAACCGCCAGCAGCTTTAACTTTAACAGAAACCCACATTAATAATACCTGTTTCAGTCAAAATGCTGGCTCTATAGATTTAAATGTGAGTGGGGGAGTTTCCCCCTATATATATAGCTGGAGTTCTGGTGAGAGTACACAGGATTTAAGTGGACTTGCCCCAGGTAATTATACGGTAACAGTAACGGACGCTAATCTATGTACAGCCAATAAAACAATCACAATCACACCGTTGACTCCATTTACTCTTACTAGCTCCAAAACTGATGTAAAATGTAATGGGGCTGCCACAGGGGAAATTGTGCTGGATTTATCTGGCGGTACATTACCTTATAATATTATTTGGAGTAATGGAGCTACAACAGCTATTGTTCAAAATTTAATCGCAGGTACTTACACTTATACCGCAACAGATGGTAATGGGTGCCAAATTTCCAACACTATAACCATAGCAGAACCAGCAGCGTTAAGCTTATCCAGTATAAAAACAGACGTGAAATGCTTCGGGGACAATACGGGAGCAATAGACATCACAGCGACCGGCGGAACGGGAAGCTATGCTTACGCCTGGGACAACGGAAGGACCACGGAAGATCTGACAGGCCTCACGGCCGGGACCTATAAAGTTATCGTTACGGATGCGAACGGATGCCAGGCGACAGAAACGGTCACCATCACCCAGCCAGCAGTTGCACTTTCGATAAGTAAAGCCCAAACAGACGTCAAATGTTACGGCGATAATACGGGAGCAATAGACATCACGGCGACCGGCGGAACGGGAAGCTATACCTACGTTTGGGACAACGGGAAGACCGGTGAGGACCTG
>NZ_MBTA01000013.1 GCF_003609575.1 Pelobium manganitolerans
CCGAAGCCGTGCGAACGGTTGTGCTTTAACAAAGTTTCTGCAACACTCGTCGGTTTGCTCACGCCTGTGCAAGCATTCATGTTTTTGCAAAAGATTTCCCGGGCTTCACTGCCAAAACTCGGAAGGCCCGGCTTATCGCGTGGGCACGCTAGTTAGGATAGCATGCGAAGATCAAACTTCAGAAGTTTTTAAAACTTCTGAAGTTTACTTACTAAAAGTTCCAATTTTTTTTTAATTTTTTCAAGCTATTGGAGGGTAGCCCCTAAAATACGTTGTCACTGTCGAGGCTAATCTAAAGGCAAGTCTGCTTACAGCTATCTGCCAATTATTAGCAAGTAATAAGCTAACTTGCACCCTGACAAACTAAATGAACCAGTAAACTAATTCAACTAAAATGGCATCTATATTCACTAAAATAGTAAACGGCGAAATTCCATCGCACAAAGTTGCGGAGACGGAAGATTTTTTAGCCTTTTTAGATATAAACCCTTTGAAAATTGGACACGTATTGGTCATCCCTAAAAAGGAGGTAGATTATATTTTCGATTTGGATGACGAAACCTACGCCGGTTTAATGATTTTTGCCAAGGTAGTTGCCGGGGCTATTAAAAAAGCAATCCCATGTGCGCGGGTGGGTGTAGCTGTTGTAGGTTTAGAAGTTCCGCATACGCACGTGCATTTAATCCCAATTGATAATATTACCGATATGGACTTTAGCAACCCTAAGCTTAAACTCTCTGAAAAAGAGTTGAGCGAGGTAGCATTGCGGATTTTAAACGCGTTCTAAAAAATCTTAGCCATTATTTGCGCGCTTGCGCCCGTATGGGCTGCCACATATTCTTTCGCAATCGCGCCGGCTTTAGCTCGGTCTTCTTTATCATTAACCAAGACATTAAAAACTTGGTTTAGTTCATTTTGTGTTTTAACAGAAAAGCCACCCCCAAAAGCAATTAAATCTTTTGCTTCCTGAAATTTTTGGTAGTTTGGCCCAAACACAACCGGCAAACCCCAGGCGGCGGCTTCCAAAGTGTTGTGGATACCCACGCCAAAGCCTCCGCCAATATAGGCCAGTTCACCATAACTGTACAGCGATGATAACATCCCAATATTATCGATAACTAAGTAGCGGTAGTTGGCCAAAGGCATTTCCTGGTCCATACTTGTTGCAGAGTAACGTAGCGCTTTTTCTCCCAGCAGTTTTTGCAAGCCAGTAATTTTTTCCTCGCCAATCTCGTGCGGGGCAAAAATTATTTTCCAATCTTTTGGCAACAGTTCAGCGTAATTATGAATCAAAGCTTCATCAGCCGGCCAAGTGCTTCCTGCAACAATCAGCTTACTGCCAGCTTTAAAAGCCTCAACTAGCGGAAAATCTTTTCTGCTCTTGGCCAGGTCCAGCACGCTATCAAAACGGGTATCGCCACAAACTGTAGCGTTATTAAAACCTATGCTGGCAAGCAGTTGTGCGGATTCTTTGTTCTGCACAAAAAAATGCTGCACAAAACCCAAAATTCGGCGGTTAAAAGCTCCGTACCATTTAAAGAAAATTTGGTTAGGCCTAAAAATCGCCGAGCTTACGTAAACCGGCACCCCTCTATCGGCGCAAGCCTTATAAAAATTAAACCAATACTCGTACTTGTTAAAAATGACCAGTTCTGGCGTAAAAATATCCAAAAAGCGCTGAGCATTGGCAGGTGTATCCAATGGCAGATAAAGAATATAATCGCCCAGATTGCTGTTTTTGCGCACTTCGTATCCCGAAGGGGAGAAGAAAGTGATAATAATTTCTTTTTCAGGATGTTGTTTGCGGATAGCCTGTAAAAGTGGCTTCCCCTGCTCAAATTCGCCTAAAGAAGCAAAGTGTAACCACGCCCGTTTTTTGTTTGCAGTAGGTTTAAAACGGCTTTCCCAATTTTTTCGTCCCTGTATCCAAAACTTAGCTTTTTGGTTAAAAAAAGAGGCTAAATAAAGCAGCACATAATAAAATCTGATTGCAAGGCTGTAAAAAATAGGCATTTAAGTGCTGAATTATTAACTTCGCCAAGTTTAAAAAAATTTGAATTAATACTCAACCTAAATATGAAGATAGCAGTAATTGGGACAGGTTACGTGGGCTTGGTAACAGGCACCTGTTTGGCCGAGACCGGCAACGACGTCATTTGCGTAGACATTGTTGAAGAGAAAGTAAACAAGATGAAAAACGGCGAACTGCCCATTTACGAGCCGGGCTTGGACGTGCTGTTTGACCGTAATATTGAGCAGAACCGTTTAAAATTCACCACCAACCTTGCCGAAGCCATTGAAGATGCGCAGATCATCTTCCTAGCCTTGCCTACGCCCCCGGGCGGCGACGGCCGGGCCGATTTAAGCTACGTGCTTGGCGCGGCCAAAGATATTGCCAGTTTGGTAAAAGATTATAAAGTGGTGGTTACCAAATCTACGGTTCCGGTGGGCACGGCAGATAAGGTAAAAGCCGTGTTCAAAGAAAATACCCTGGTAGAAGTTGATGTGGTATCTAATCCTGAATTTTTACGAGAAGGCGTTGCCGTTGACGATTTTATGAAGCCCGACCGTGTGGTGGTGGGCACCCGCAGCGAGAATGCGAAAAAACTGATGGAGGAGCTGTACGCGCCTTACGTGCGTTCCGGCAATCCGATTATTTTTATGGACGAGCGTTCCTCGGAACTGACGAAATACGCGGCCAACTCGTTCTTGGCAACCAAAATCACATTTATGAACGAGGTGGCCAACCTTTGCGAGCTGGTAGGTGCAGATGTGGACATGGTGCGCAAAGGCGTGGGATCGGATGACCGTATCGGGAAGCGTTTCTTGTTCCCGGGCATCGGTTACGGCGGCAGCTGTTTCCCTAAGGATGTGCAGGCGCTGGCGCTTTCTTCCGAAGAATACAATTACGATTTCCGGATTTTGAAAGCGGTGATGGACGTAAACCAGAGCCAGAAGCTGAAAATCGTAGAAAAAATGATGAATTACTACAAAGGCGACGTAAAAGGCAAAAAATTCGCGCTTTGGGGGCTGGCATTTAAGCCCGAAACCGATGATATCCGTGAAGCGCCCGCCTTATATATTATAGACGAGCTTATCAAAGCCGGCGCAGAGATTGTGGCTTACGACCCAGAGGGGATGGAGAATGTGCGCAAACTTAAAGGCGATGCCCTGGCTTTCGCCGATAACCAATACCAAGCTTTAGAAGGCGCGGACGCGCTCATCATTGCTACAGAATGGCAGGTTTTCCGCAACCCGGATTTTAAACAGATGGAAGAAAAGCTGAAAGCAAAAGTAGTTTTTGACGGCCGCAACCTTTATGATCTGCACCGGATGATTGACCTGGGTTTTTATTACAACAGCATAGGCAGGGCAGAGGTTAACACAAAACAAGCGTAAAAAATGCAGAAAAGAGTACTCATTACCGGCGCTGCCGGCTTTTTAGGGTCGCACCTGTGCGATAGGTTTATCAAAGAAGGCTGCCATGTGATCGGCATGGACAACCTGATTACCGGCGACTTGGCCAATATCGAACACCTGTTTAAGCTGGAGAACTTTGAGTTTTACAACCACGACGTTTCCAAATTTGTGCACGTACCGGGACAGCTGGATTATATCCTGCACTTTGCTTCGCCGGCAAGCCCTATCGATTACCTTAAAATTCCGATACAGACTTTAAAAGTAGGTTCTTTGGGTATCCACAACCTGCTAGGTTTGGCGCGCGCAAAAAAATCTAGGCTCATCATTGCTTCAACCTCCGAAGTTTACGGCGACCCCGCGGTGAACCCGCAGCCCGAAGAATATTGGGGAAACGTGAACCCCGTGGGGCCGCGAGGCGTGTACGATGAGGCTAAACGCTTTCAGGAAGCTATGACCATGGCTTATCATACGTTCCACGGACTGGAAACCCGCATTGTGCGCATCTTCAACACTTACGGACCCCGTATGCGCCTCAACGACGGCCGTGTTTTGCCGGCATTTATAGGCCAGGCTTTGCGCGGCGAAGATTTAACGGTTTTCGGCGACGGATCGCAGACCCGCTCTTTCTGTTATGTGGACGACTTGGTAGAAGGTATTTACAGGCTTCTGCTGTCGGATTATGCACAGCCGGTGAACATCGGTAACCCGGATGAAATTACCATAGGCCAGTTTGCCGAGGAAATCATCAAACTGACGGGCACTAACCAAAAAGTGGTTTATAAGCCGCTTCCGCAGGATGACCCTAAACAGCGCCGCCCGGATATTACCAAAGCGAAAGAGATTTTGGGCTGGGAACCAAAGGTTAACCGCGCAGAAGGTTTAAAGATTACCTACGAATATTTTAAGACGCTTAGCAAAGAACAGCTGGACAAAATAGAACATAAAGACTTTAAAAATTACAACAGATAATATGGGTAAAAAGATTTTAGTGACCGGAGGTACAGGTTTTATTGGCTCGCATACCGTTGTTGAGCTCTACAACGCCGGTTACACACCGGTAATTGTGGACAACCTTTCAAACTCATCCATCAAAATATTAGATCAGATAGAAAAAATCATCGGCTATAAGCCAGAATTTCATGAGTTTGATTTATGTGATGAGCGGAAAACAGCGGCTTTTCTTGAGGCTAACCCAGACATTACCGGGATTATCCACTTCGCGGCATTTAAAGCCGTGGGCGAATCGGTTGAAAAACCCCTGGAATACTACCGCAATAACTTCTTTTCGCTAATTAACTTGTTAACGCCTTATAAAGGTAAAAACATCAATTTTGTGTTTTCATCTAGCTGTACGGTTTACGGCCAGCCCGATGTTTTGCCTGTTACAGAGGAAGCGCCTGTAAAAAAAGCCGAATCGCCGTACGGCAACACCAAACAAATTGCCGAAGAAATTTTGAGCGAAACCGCCACGGTGAACAGCAATTATAAAATTGTAGCGCTTAGGTATTTTAACCCGGTTGGTGCGCACGAAAGCGCTTTAATTGGCGAATTGCCTATTGGCGTTCCTCAAAACCTAATTCCTTTTGTTACGCAAACCGCCATTGGTAAACGGGAGAAAATCACCGTTTTTGGCGACGATTACAACACGCCAGACGGTAGTTGCATTAGAGACTACATTCACGTGGTAGATTTGGCCAAAGCACACGTTGCCGCAATTAAACGTATGGAAGAAGGTAAATCTGCCGATAATTACGAAGTGTTTAACATTGGCACCGGCAAAGGCACAACTGTTTTGGAGATTATCAAAGCTTTTGAAAGCTCCACTGGCGAAAAACTGAATTATGTGATTGGCCCGCGCCGTGCCGGAGACATCGAGAAAGTTTATGGCGATGTCAGCAAATCGACTCGCGAATTAGGCTGGAAAGCAGAACTTAACGTAGATGACATGATGAAGTCTGCTTGGGAGTGGGAGAAATATATACAGAAGAATCCTTTTTAAATTTAGATATGAGAGAGGAGATGTGAGATTTGAGAACTTTTATAGTTTATAACAAGTTTGCAAATCGTCTCATATCTCACATCTCAATACTCAAATCTCATAAAATGAAAATCCTTATCACCGGCGGAGCCGGATTTATAGGTTCGCACGTTGTTAGACGGTTTGTGAACACTTATCCAAACTACCAAATTGTGAATTTGGATAAACTGACTTATGCAGGCAATTTAGAAAACCTGCGCGATGTTGAAAATGCAGCCAATTACAAGTTTGTAAAAGGGGATATTGTAGATGCCGATTTTATCCAGAACTTATTTGCAGAAGAAAATTTTGACGGCGTAATCCATTTAGCGGCAGAGTCGCATGTGGATAGGTCAATCTCGAACCCCATTGAGTTTGTGATGACCAACGTTGTTGGAACGGTAAATTTGTTAAATGCTGCCAAAACAGCGTGGAAAGGCAATTACGATAAAAAGCGCTTTTACCACGTTTCTACAGACGAAGTTTATGGCACTTTAGGCGAGGGAACAGAAATGTTTACGGAAGAAACTTCTTACGATCCGCATTCGCCATACTCGGCCTCAAAAGCAAGTTCAGATCATTTTGTGCGTGCTTATCATGATACTTACGGTATGGATTGCGTGATTTCCAATTGCTCTAACAATTATGGCTCGTACCATTTTCCAGAGAAACTGATTCCGCTTTCTATCCATAACATCAAACAAAATAAAGCCATTCCTATTTACGGAAAAGGCGAAAATATTAGAGATTGGCTGTGGGTAGAAGACCACGCACGCGCTATAGACGTCATTTATCACCAAGCAAAAACCGGTACTACCTATAATATTGGTGGACATAACGAATGGACTAACATTGATTTGATCCGTACACTTTGCAAGCTGATGGATAAAAAGTTAGGCCGCGAAGAAGGGACATCGGAAAAATTGATTACCTACGTTACAGACCGTGCCGGGCACGATTTACGCTATGCAATTGATGCTACCAAACTAAAAAACGATTTAGGCTGGGAGCCAAGTTTGCAATTTGAGGAAGGTTTAGAGAAAACCGTAGATTGGTATTTGGCTAATGAAGCCTGGCTAAACAACGTTACCTCTGGCAACTACCAACACTACTACGAAGAGCAGTACCAAAACAGATAATGTTCGGGTTTTTTAAAAAAAAGCGAATACCGGAATTTGATTTTTCAGCACTTGGCGTGGATATGCATTCGCATATCCTGCCCGGTATTGATGACGGCGCACCCACCGTTAAAGAATCAATCTTATTGATTAAGCGTCTCCAGAAACTCGGGTTCCAAAAGCTGATTGCTACGCCACATATTATGGCAGACTATTACCGCAATACGCCCGATACCATTAATCGCGCTTTAGATCTGTTGCGAGAAGAGCTGTTAAAGCAAAAAATTGACATCCCAGTAGAAGCGGCCGCCGAGTATTACTTGGACGAAACCTTCGAGAATAAGATCAACGCAGGTAACCTGATGACCATGGGGAAAGATTATATTTTGTTTGAGCTGTCGTACATCAACTATCCCAACAACATTAAAGACATTATCCAAAAACTAAATGATAAGGGTTTAAAGCCAATTTTAGCTCATCCCGAAAGGTATCCTTACCTATACGGTTCCATCGAAAATTTTTATAAGATAAAAGAGTATGGTTGCTACTTTCAGCTCAATACCATTTCTTTAACAGGTTATTATGGCAAAGCCACACAAAAAATAGCCGAAGATTTGGTAGAAAATATGATGATAGACTTTATCGGCTCGGATATGCACCATTTAAAACATGCCGATGCGTTAGAAAAAAGCCTATTTGTACCCGCTTTAGCCCAGCTTTTGGATGATGGCGCCTTACAAAACAAATTGTTGTGTTAATTTTGCGACATGCGCATTTCTGTAATTACCGCTACCTATAATTCGCAGGCTTTTTTAAAAACGGCCCTAGATAGCTTTATTGCGCAATCTTATATCAATAAAGAACTGGTAATTGTTGATGGGAAAAGTACAGACGATACTTTAGAAATTCTAGCTTCTAAACATCAACACATCAACACCATCGTTTCCGAGCCTGATAAAGGGATTTATGATGCTTTGAATAAAGGTATTCAGCTGGCTACCGGCGATGTTATCGGCATTTTGCATTCGGATGATTTTTTTGCTGATGAAAACGTGTTGGCCGGCGTGAAGCAAAAATTTGATGAAGACGCTAAATTAGATGCCGTTTATGGCGATTTGCAATACATCAATCGCGAGAACCCAGATAAAATAATAAGAAACTGGATTTCCGGCGAGTACAACATCAACAATTTTAAACGTGGCTGGATGCCGCCGCACCCTGCATTGTTTATTAAAAAGCGTTGTTTTAAAAAATTCGGTCTGTACGATTTAGGCTATAAATCTGCCGCCGATTACGATTTGATTTTACGTTTTTTGTTTAAACACCAAATTGAAGCGGCGTACTTGCCAAAAGTACTTACCAAAATGCGGGTTGGTGGCTTAAGCAACAGAAGTTTTAAAAATCGCTTAAATGCCAATCGCGAAGATCGCATGGCTTTAGAGAAAAACGGGGTTCCCAATCCGCTTTTGGTTTCGGTGTTAAAACCGCTTTCGAAAATTGGACAATTTTGGAACAAAAATTTTTAACTTTACCTTGTGAACTTCGATTTTTCATTCCTTGAAGTTGAGTGGATTTACTACTTGGTGGTCATTGTCGTTTCCAGCATTGTCTCTTTTATCGCTATACCTTCAATTATTTTCGTCGCCCGCGAGCGCCATTTGTTTGACGATATGGAAAGCGGCCGTAAAGATCACGACCACGGTATTCCACGTTTAGGCGGCGTAGCCATTTTTTGTAGCTTTACCATTGTTTCGTTGCTTTTTGCTAAGTACGACGCCATTTTGCCCACCAATATTTTGTTAACCTCCTGCATTATTTTATTTGCCATCGGCTTAAAAGATGATTTAGCAGGCTCGGGACCCAGCACTAAGTTTGTGATGCAGTTTTTAGTGGCTATTATACTTGTTTTGCTGGGCGATGTGCGTTTAACAAGTTTATACGGCGTGTTCAACGTGGCCGAAATCCCGAATTTTATCAGCATTCCGGTATCGGTGCTTATCATCATGTTTGTGGTAAACGCCTTCAATTTAATAGATGGCATAAACGGCTTGGCCGGTACAATTGGGCTGGTGGTTAACCTTACTTTCGCCGTGCTTTTTATCCATATGGGCCAAATAGAAATGGCTTCTTTGGCATTTAGCATGGTGGGCGCCATTATCGGATTTTTGTATTACAACTATACGCCCGCACGCATTTTTATGGGCGATACCGGTAGCTTGTTGGTGGGTTTAATCTCAGTGGTTTTAGCTATCAAATTCATCGAACTCAACAAGTTTACGGATAACGGCATCCGGCCATCTTTTTTCTCGGCTCCCGCCATTGCTGTTTCTGTACTTATTATCCCGCTTTTCGATACGTTCCGCGTGTTTTCCATACGCATCCTCAGAGGAAATTCGCCTTTCAAAGCAGATCGAAACCACATCCATCACCGCATTTTGCGCTTAGGTTTCAGCCATATCCAAACAACTTACGCCCTGGCTTTTACCAATCTGTTGTTTATTTACTTAGCGCTGAACTTGCGTAGTTGGGGCAATTTTGTGCTTATTTTTTTGTTTATGGGCATTTGCGCCCTCATTAATTGGCTAACTACCATTTTGTTGCGCATAAAGGATCGTGGCCATTTTAAAATACATTTTTTGTATAAATGATGTTTGGGCGTTTTAACACGCCATCCATTATATCTTTTTTGCCCAATACTTGGGGGTTTAAAAAAGGGCAAAAAAGGATGCCATTCCTGTCGTTAACGCAAAAAGCTGAGTTTCTTATTTCAGTTCGCCTAGTTTTAACAATCCATACATTAAACCGGTAACGTGTAACGCCTGGGGGATTTGGTTTTTCAGCAACATTTCCTTCACTTCAGCAATGCTGTAAAATTCTATGTCAATATCTTCGTGCTCGTCTAAAGCTTGCTCTTGCACTTTTTTACCTCCGGTGGCCAAAAAGCAATAAGTAACATTGTTTGATGTTGCAGGGTTGGGGTAAATACAGCTTACTTGCTCAAAATCCTTGAACAGATAACCGGTTTCTTCCAGCAGTTCTCTTTTAGCGGCATCAACCGGTTTTTCTCCATCGTCAATTACGCCACCCGGAATTTCTATAGAAACAATATTTGCGCTGTGGCGATACTGTCTTACCATAATCACTTTTTCGTCTTCTGTGATGGCCACTACATTCACCCAGTTTGGGTATTCCAATACATAATATTCAGATGCCACCCTGCCGTCCGGAAGTTCACATTCATCAACCCTCAGAGTCGCCCAAGGCCTTTTAACCAAGTATTCGGAAGCGCAAGTCTTCCATTTAGAAATTGCCATTATTTTTATGTTTTACTAAGCCTAAGCAAATGTTGGTCTTTATTTTAACTAATCGCTACTTTACTCGTATTTCTTGCTCTTTTCCCTGTCCCGTTGATTTCTCAAATTCTTAGCACCGCAAAGACGCGATGGACGCAAAGAGAAGGCTGTTTTCTGAGACGGTGGTTTGAAAATGGGAAGTGTGTCGCAATTGTAAATAGACAATCTCTTTCTCGGATCTCATATCTTACTTCTTATGTCTTTGCTCCTTGATCTTTATTCTTTACTCTCAAGTTTCAGCCACAAAGGCACGAAGCCACGAAGAAAAAAGAGGGTCAGTTTTAAGTAGGCAATGGCTTTCTGAAATCTCAAATCTCACTTCTTATGTCTTTACTCCTTACTCTTTATTCCTTGCTCTTTTCAAATCCAGCCACAAAGACACGAGCCACAAAGAAAAAAGGGTCGATTTTAGGCAGGCAATGGCTTTCTCAAATCTCACTTCTCATGTCTTTATTCCTTGCTCATTATTCTTTACTCACTACTCACCAACTACCAGCTTCCGCTAGCGCCACCGCCTCCAAAGCTTCCGCCTCCAAACCCACCGAAGCCTCCTCCGCCACCGCCAAATCCACCGCCTCCAAATCCGCCACTGCTTCTTCTGCCACTATTTCCCATACCGCTCAGCAAGGACCACCACATAATGTCGGCAGCGCCGCGACTCCCAATCACTTTTCGTCCGCCGCCACCGCCGCCGCGTCTGCCTAACAAACTGATAATTACGATAGCAATTACCACAATTAGCCCCACAGGCAATCCTGTTTTCTTCCCCGATTTTTTCGGGGCCGTGTTTTTGTATTCGCCTTTGGTATAGCTAATAATAGCGTCTGTGCCGGCCTTTAATCCGCTTGCGTAATCGCCTGTTTTATAAAAAGGCTTAATTTCATTTTCGATAATACGCTTAGCAATCGCATCGGGCAAGGCGCCCTCCATCCCGTAGCCGGTTTGGATAGTTACTTTACGGTCGCCAATAGAAGTTAACAACAGTATCCCCGTGTTTTTATCTTTTCCGCCTATTCCCCATGCACGGCCCAACCGGTAGCCGTAATCGTTAATGTCATAACCATCAAGGCTTTTAATCATCACCACCGCTATCTGTATTGATGTAGAATCATCAAAAGCAACCAGTTTTTGCTCTAGCTGGGCAACATCGGCCTGACTTAAAGTGTGGGTATAATCATTAACCAGCGTATTGGGTTTGGCTGGGAAATTTTGTGCAAAACCCGAGAAAGAAAATAGGCTAACACATAAAAGTAAAAAATAGGAAAAAATCTTGCTCATCTTCATCGTTCGTGTAGCTGCGCCAACGCTGGTTTGGGTAAAGGTTGGCTCCGTAAATTTAAGATCTGTTCAAAAAAACTATATCGTCTGGTAGCTCGTTGGTGTCGTTGCTGTTGTACGGGAAATACTTTTTCAACTGTTTGCCGGCTTCAATAATGCCAACACTTATGCCTTCTGTAAGGTGCCCAAGCTTAAATTTTTCGAGCATAGCTTGTTTGGTGCTGTCCCAAAAATTATCGCCCACTAACATATTAATGCCT
The DNA here is from genome assembly GCF_003609575.1 of Pelobium manganitolerans. Classification (GTDB taxonomy): domain Bacteria; phylum Bacteroidota; class Bacteroidia; order Sphingobacteriales; family Sphingobacteriaceae; genus Pseudopedobacter; species Pseudopedobacter manganitolerans. The sequence goes on from NZ_MBTA01000013.1 coordinate 11,447, forward strand.
TTATCACCTATAATGGCAAATTTTTTTGTTTCCGTAGCAACGTAAATCAGCACGCCGTTTTGCAGGCGTGTGCTGTCCATTTTTAAATCGTAAAAGCATTCAACTGCGCGTGCGTAGGCATCTCCACCGCAGCTGGGTTCCACGCAAACCCTAATTTCACCACTGGTCGCTTTCTCGGCCCACTCGATAGATTGCTTAATTACTTCTTGGTCTTTTTCGCTCAACAATTCCATAATACAGTTTTAAAAACGGCAAAAGCCCGGTAAAATTCCGGGCTTTTGAATATTAAAATTCAACCTTAGGAGCTTTATCTGCACCGGCTTCGGCGCTAAAACTTCCTTTCTGTTGGAAACCGAACATTCCCGCAAACAAATTGTTTGGGAAGGTTCTAATTTGCGTGTTATATTCTTGTACGCTCTGGTTAAAATCTCTCCGGGCAACCGCAATCCGGTTTTCTGTGCCCTCTAGCTGTGCTTGTAGCTCTTGGAAGTTGGCGTTTGCTTTCAGTTCTGGATAACGCTCAGATACCACCATCAATCTGCCCAAAGCTTGGCTAACTTCGCCTTGCGCACTTTGGAATTTTTGGATGTTTTCTGGCGTAAGTTTGTTAGGGTCCACCTGTACCGATGTTGCTTTCGCACGCGCCTCAATCACTTGCGTCAACGTTTCTTTTTCAAAATCTGCGGCACCTTTAACCGTATTTACCAAGTTCGGGATTAAATCTGCACGGCGTTGATATTGGTTTTCAACCTCGCCCCAAGAGGCTTTAACTTTCTCGTCTAATTTAATAGCTGCATTATAGCCGCACGAGCTTAGTACGCTCACCGTAAACAGAGCCGCTAGGCCTAAAATAAGTTTTCTCATGTGTTTCATATTCTTTAAAATTAGCAATAGGATTCAAATTTTATACCTTTGTTACATTTTGGGATCAAAACCCAACACGCTTCATGCAAAAAGAAATAGACCTTGTCATCAGCCCAGATCATATCTTCGATCAAAGCTACATCAAAACTGTTATTTTACAACAAGAAAAGCTGAAAGCAGATAGCTTAAGCCATTTTTTTGTGCGCAAAAGGTCCATAGATGCGCGTAGCCGGCAACCTGTATACCGTTTAAAGGTGCTTTTATATATTAATGAAGCGCCTGCGCTGGAAGTTTTTAATCCAATTTATAAAGATGTCCGCCACGCCAAGCCGGTTATTATAGTTGGCGCAGGGCCTGCAGGGCTTTTTGCAGCTTTACGTTTAATAGAATTAGGCTTAAAGCCGATAATTTTGGAGCGCGGAAAAGACGTGAAATCTCGCCGGCGCGATTTGGCAGAAATCAACCGCAACGGAAAATTAAATCCCGAATCCAACTATTGTTTCGGTGAAGGCGGTGCGGGCACCTATTCGGACGGTAAATTATATACCCGTTCGGATAAAAGAGGCGATGTAAACAAAATGCTCCAGATATTGGTGGCACACGGCGCTAACGCAGATATTTTGGTGGATGCACGTCCCCATATCGGCACTAATAAACTGCCTCATATCATCAGCGCCATCCGCGAAAGTATTTTAAACGCCGGTGGCGAGGTACTTTTTGATACTAAATTGCTGGATTTTAAAATTGTTAACGGGAAGTTTAAAACCGCAATTACCAATCGTGGCGATTTTGATGGCGAAGCGCTCATTTTAGCTACGGGGCATTCTGCCCGGGATATTTATTATTTGTTGAGAGAAAAATCACTGTTATTAGAGGCGAAGCCATTTGCTTTGGGTGTCCGCATAGAGCATCCGCAACATATCATTGATGAGATACAATATAAGTGCGCTATCCGACATGAAAATTTACCACCTTCCTATTACAGTCTGGTTACTCAGGTAGGCGCCCGCGGTGTCTTTTCTTTCTGCATGTGTCCAGGAGGCATTATTGCGCCATGCGCTACCGAAGAAGGAGAAATCGTAGTCAATGGATGGAGCCCTTCTAAACGCAACAACCCTTTTGCAAATTCAGGTACGGTGGTGCAAATTAATCTGAGCGATGTGAAGTCTGATGAAGATGATGCTTTCCGGTTGCTCGATTTTCAGACCAATATTGAGCGAAAGGCTTTTTTGGCCGGAGGATCAAGCTTGCAGGCACCAGCGCAGCGCATGGTAGATTTTGTAAATAATCGCATTTCGGCAGATTTGCCCAAAAACTCATATCTGCCTGGATTGCAAAGCGCCAATCTTTATGAAGTGCTTCCTCAGTTTGTGGCACAAAGTTTAAAAAGTGCTTTGCCCGAATTTGGGCGTAAGATGATGTTGCCAAAAGGTAAAACCGGTTATTTTACCAATGAAGCCGTTTTAGTAGGCGTTGAATCCCGCACTTCTTCACCAATCCGGATACCTAGAGATAAAGAATCTTTGCAGCATCCTAATGTATCCAATCTTTTTCCTTGTGCAGAAGGCGCGGGTTATGCCGGTGGCATTATTTCTGCGGCTATCGACGGGCAAGCTTGCGCAGATGCTGTTTGGCGCACCCTACAATAGCACTCGTAACTGGGCCTGTCGTTTTCTAACCTATTTTTTAGGTAAGATAAAATACAAAGCCAAATTTTGGAGTTATGCACCTACTCCCGAAGCGGGAAGTTAGCTTACCATTACAAGGTTTATTGAAATAACGAGCAAATAAAATTTTGAAAGATGAAAAAGACTTTGATTATCGGCGCAACGCCTAATCCCAGCAGGTACGCTTATAAAGCGGCACATAAGTTAGTACAGCACGGCCACGCCATTATAAACGTAGGCGTTAAAAAAGGGGAGGTAGCCAATCATCCAATAGAGAAGCCGGTTAGGGTACATGATGATATTGATACCATTACTCTTTACGTTAATCCTACCAATCAAAAAGATTTATATCAGTATATATTAGATACAAAGCCAAAACGTATCATATTTAATCCAGGAACAGAGAATCACGAGCTGGAAGAACTGGCGAAAAAGCAGAATATTGAAACTTTAGAAGCATGTACGTTAGTGCTCTTGGCTACTGATCAATATTAACTGTGTTTCATGATTTTATGTTTAACGCCTATTTCCGCTAGCTTTAGCGCCAACCCCCCCCGATTTTCTCCTTCCGTGCTAAATTTTTTCTCCCACACATTCAGGCTGTTAAGCAAATGGAAGGCGAAAACCTGAAAATAAAACGCGGTCCTTCTTGCAAAAAGCGGAAAAGAATCGCACCTTTGCACTCCGCAAACGCAAGGTCTGCGGGAGACTGGAAACAGGGCAGGGAAGGCAGAGAGGGGGCGGCCGGAAAAAAAAATAAAAAATAATTTTGGCCGGGAAAAGAAAAAGCTGTATGTTTGCGCCCCGCAACGGCGGGAACACAGAGATAGAAAACAGGCCCTTCCCGGAGGGGGAGCGGCAGTGAAGATAAAAAAGCGCCGCGCGCAGTGATGCGCCGGACGGAAGTTCTTTAAAAAGATATCATGCAGCGCCGGCGGGCGCCCCGAAAAGGGCGCTCCGCCGGGAGGACAGACAGAACAAACAACAGACAGACAGAGATGTCAGGTCTAACT
>NZ_MBTA01000014.1 GCF_003609575.1 Pelobium manganitolerans
CAGCTCAGCACCGCCGAGGTGGAAAAGATGTATTCAAAAGATGGTCTCGGCTATAACATGATGCGGATTATGATTTATCCCAACAAAGCAGATTGGGGCCGTGATGTGGCTACAACCCTAAAGGCACAATCTTTAGGCGCAAGAATTTTAGCATCTCCATGGACACCGCCCTCTGCAATGAAAAGCAGCAATAGCAACCTTCACGGCTACCTTCTGCCAGAAAAATATGCCGACTATGTACAGCACCTTAATGATTTTATTGCCTTTATGAAAGATAAGGGCATCACCATAGAGGCTGTTTCTATTCAAAACGAGCCGGATTGGAGTCCAGAATACGACGGTTGCGAATGGTCGCCGACGCAAATACTTGATTTTATAAAAAACTACGCCGGAGGCATCAACGCCAAAGTGCTTGCTGCAGAAGCGGTCAACTTTAAGAAAATGTACACGGACCCTGTGCTTAACGATCCGGTGGCGGTAAACAACTTAGATATTGCCGGTGGCCACTTGTATGGCGGCGGCTTGCAAGACTATCCTTTGGCGCGGCAAAAAGGCAAAGAAATTTGGATGACAGAGCACCTCTTAAACGAGGTGAACGACGGAATGGGCTGGGCGCAAGCCTTAGTTCTCGCCAAAGAACTGAATGATTGCATGGAGAATAACTTTAACGCTTACTTCTGGTGGTACTTAAAAAGATCGTACAGCATGTTGGGCGATGGAGATAAAGGCACCACCATGGGCCAAACGCTAAAGAGGGGCTACGTGCTTTCTCATTACGCTAAATATGCAACCGGCCGTACCAGGGTACAAATTGGGAAAGTTGCAAATAACAGCGAAATTAGCGTCACCGCATATAAAGGCCAGGATGATATGACGATGGTTTTTGTCAATAGTGGCGCTACAACCGTTCCTGCTTTAAATATCAACCTGCCGCTAAGCGTTAAAAGTGCAAATGCAGTAATTACCTCAGAAACATTAGATATGGCCGAGCATAGCGTAGCACTCAATGCAGAGAAAACTGCACTAACTTTGAGCCTGCCGGCCAAATCAATTATTTCCGTAAAACTAATTAAATAAGCTAATTGATAGATGTATGCTCATCTAAGCCGATAATTCAGTAAACGATGAAAAATTTAATTGCATTCGTGTTATTACTTTCTTTTTTAGGATGTAAAAAAGGAAATCATTCCAAGAAAGAAATTGTTACAGAAACTAAAGATACGGTAATAAAAGAGGAAGTTATTTCACTTGTAAACCCATTGCCGACTTGGCATGTGGATGAAAGATGTTTTCTCAACGGGCCTGTTGGTTCGTTTGACGCTTTAGCTGTGAAAGATCCATCTATTGTTTATTACGAAGGGAAATACCATCTTTTTTATACCGGAAGAGATAAGGGTACAAATGGTAGCTGGAGAATGGGTTATGCTAAAGCTTCTTCAATTAAAGGACTAAAAACTGCAGAGCGTACATATATGGGTTCAGTTGACGCTGGATCTTACTTTTGTGCGCCTCAGGTTTTTCGGTTTGATGGAAAAGATAGCTGGTTCCTTATTTTTCAAAGTGGAAAGGGCGCCACTTTTTCCGTTTCTAACGATGTTGCTGATCCAGCATCATGGACCTTGGGAAAAGCAATGGGTTTCTCAGATGGTATAGATTTTTGGTGCATTGCAGACAATAAAAATGTATATGTTTTTTATTCTGCACAAGATGGTTCTCACAATATTAAATCGCGACAAACCTCTATTACCGATTTCCCTTATAGCTGGTCCGAAGCAAAAGTTGCAGTTGATGACACTTTCGAAGCACCTCATGTTTACAAAAACAAAGCTGACGGGAATTATTATATGATGGTTGAAGACCTTAAAGACAACCGCTACTTCGAACTTTGGGTATCCGCAAGTTTGGCAGGTAAGTGGAAAAAGGTTTCTGAAAAATGGGCTTCTTACCATAATTTGGTGGATAATGCAGACCATTGGACGGATCAGGTTTCTCACGGAGAGGTAGTACGTTCATCAAACAACCAGCTTATGGAAGTCGATAATATTGATCATTGCGATGTGCTTATTCAAGGCGTTAAAAATGGAAATTACGGTGACTATGGAAATATACCTTACCAATTGGGTTTGATGAGGAATTATTGAAATGGTAAATATTAAATGAAAGCCTGTTTAAATGTCCAGTAATATAGACAAAGGAAATCTGCATTTCCGTTAAGCCTTATTATTCGAAATCGGGCTTCAACCTATGTCTTATTAAATCTTATTATAGCTTATTTTTTATTTTCTTGCTGATTTGTGAGTGAATATTTTCAATTATGTTTTCATTAGCGGATCGTTAACTTCACTTCCTTTTTAAATGTTATTATTTGCTTGTGTAGCAGTAAATGATTTAAATTTTCCTTTTCTGCTATTAATATCGAGCAATTATAGTTTTGGTTTATTATGTTTGTTTCATCATAATTTACTTAATTACAGAGGTTTAACAAATTATCTGTTCTAAAATTCTACTGAACATTTGCTTCTTATAATTAGCAAATATTACCATTTACTTAATTACAGAGGTTTAACAAATTATCTGTTCTAAAATTCTACTGAACATTTGCTTCTTATAATTAGCAAATATTACCATCTAAAAAGAGAGAGAATTTGTTATTTCGTTAACCAATTAATAAATTTAAATGAAAAAAAGAAAAACTCTAGCGGAAGTAACCAGGAAGGTTGCTTTTGCCACGCTTGCAACTGGCTTTGCATGTTCATCAATGTTAACAAGTTGTAAAAAAGAAGCAGCTCCAGAGGTTGCTGCTGCTACTACAGCCGATCTTTCCAAAAGAAAGATTGCAGTGCAATCGTATCAGTCTGGCACAAATAATGGCTATTTTTGGTCACTTTGGAAAAGTGACGGCGCTACAGGTACTGTTAATTACGCTAATGGTCCAGGTGGGAATTACTCGGTTTCTTGGAACGGCTTTAACGGAAATTTTACGTGTGGTAAGGGCTATTCTAGTGGCTCAGCATCTTATAAAATAGGTTATAATCTTGGGATTTATTCAAACTCTGGCGGCGGTACTTTTGGGTGGTATGGATGGAGCAGAAGTCCATATTATGAATATTACGTTAATGAAACATGGGGAACAGAATCTCCTCATACTGGTACATATTTAGGTACTTTTACCAGTGATGGAGCTGGTTATAATGTATGGACTCGTTGGATGAGTGGTAAAAATATCGACGGAGGCGACGGTTTTAGGCAGATCTACAGCTCTAGAGTTACTAAAACTTCTACCGGACGAAATCACGTCATTACTTTTGCTAACCATTATAATAAATGGAAAAGTTATGGATATACTCTCGGCCAATTAAATATTCCCGCCATTATGGTCTCAGAGACATGGGGTACTAATACTGCTGGTAGTATAAACTGTACTATTTGGGCACAATAAGTTGCATACAGTCCAGGATAATAACTGGACTGTATTTATTAATACGTCTAATTTTCTGAAGTCTACTTTAAGGACCTAACCACCTACCTTTTAAATATTATTACGATGAGATTATTATCTAGTATTGTTGCTATTGTCATCTTTATCATTTCTTCCTGCGATTCCCCGAAGAATAAAGTCCTGACAGACAAAAAAATATCCATCATTGGAAAATGGCATAGATTTACTTTAGAAAATGGATATACTGAATTTTGTATAGATTCGCAATACGTAGTTTTTTATAATCAAAAGGTTGGGAGGTTTCAGCTTAAATATAAAATTGAAAATGATTCTTTGAAATACCTTACCAAACAGTATGCGGCTAAGATTACAAACTATGGTGATTCGGTATATTTAGAAGGAAACGATAGCACTACTGCTACTTTATACAAGTTTAAGGAACCAAATACTCCTTTCAACCTCATTCCTAATGTAAAAGATTCTTTATCATTTGCATTATATCTAAAAGGCTTTGATAAAAGGCTAGCCCATGAATTCGAGAAGGCTGGAATAGCAATTTCTGATAATACAGGTTTACCTCCCGATACGATTTATCAGCAACTGCTAAAGAAGAGAAGCCATTAATAAATTTTTGTCGCTCTTGAATGGTCTCTGATATAAGTGCAATAACTCCTCCGTCGGGGCTTCTTCGTCGCTTGCCGTTTATCTATCAAATACTAACTTAAATGCGATAGTCAGCCAGTTAGTCTGCAAGATTTACATTAAGCCAATAATAATAGCCATTTGCCCGATTACCGCACAACGCTGTTCTGGAGTCCATCTCAGCAAGCTGGTCAGGACGGCAATTCGCAGTTGAGTTTCTACACCTCCGACCAAGAAGGTCTTTATCAAATCAATATCCAGGCAATGTCTAATAATGGCGAATTAGGAAGTGCTACCGCTTTCTTGAAAGTCTCTAAAAAACAATAAGCAAATTATAACTAAAGTTTAAACCCTAAAAAAACCTAACTAAATGAAAAGAAGCCTTTATGTATTTTTTCTCTGCGCTTTATTTTTTGCTTCCTGCAAAAAAAAGGATGAAGTTATAAAAGACAGTTCTTTAAGTTTCTCTTCCTCAGAAGTCAACCTCCCTGCACAGGCCGGCAAGGCCGAGTTCACTATAAAATGGGCCTTCACAGAATGGGAGCTGTCCACCAATACAGATGGCTTCTTATCGGGCTTCACCTACCTAAAAGGGGGTAGCCAGGCGCATAGCAATACCACAAGAGTTGAGTTTAACTACACGGCCAACCCAACATCGCAAGCCCGCGAACAAGCTATTGTACTTACCAACAAAAAAACGGGCGCTAAAACTACATTAAACGTAAAACAAGCTGCTCCGGCACCTATAGAACTCAGCTTTGATCCAAGTATCACCTATCAGGCGGTTACCGGTTTTGGTGGGATGAACAATGTTTGGGCAGCGCCGCAGCTCAGCACCGCCGAGGTGGAAAAGATGTATTCAAAAGATGGTCTCGGCTATAACATGATGCGGATTATGATTTATCCCAACAAAGCAGATTGGGGCCGTGATGTGGCTACAACCCTAAAGGCACAATCTTTAGGCGCAAGAATTTTAGCATCTCCATGGACACCGCCCTCTGCAATGAAAAGCAGCAATAGCAACCTTCACGGCTACCTTCTGCCAGAAAAATATGCCGACTATGTACAGCACCTTAATGATTTTATTGCCTTTATGAAAGATAAGGGCATCACCATAGAGGCTGTTTCTATTCAAAACGAGCCGGATTGGAGTCCAGAATACGACGGTTGCGAATGGTCGCCGACGCAAATACTTGATTTTATAAAAAACTACGCCGGAGGCATCAACGCCAAAGTGCTTGCTGCAGAAGCGGTCAACTTTAAGAAAATGTACACGGACCCTGTGCTTAACGATCCGGTGGCGGTAAACAACTTAGATATTGCCGGTGGCCACTTGTATGGCGGCGGCTTGCAAGACTATCCTTTGGCGCGGCAAAAAGGCAAAGAAATTTGGATGACAGAGCACCTCTTAAACGAGGTGAACGACGGAATGGGCTGGGCGCAAGCCTTAGTTCTCGCCAAAGAACTGAATGATTGCATGGAGAATAACTTTAACGCTTACTTCTGGTGGTACTTAAAAAGATCGTACAGCATGTTGGGCGATGGAGATAAAGGCACCACCATGGGCCAAACGCTAAAGAGGGGCTACGTGCTTTCTCATTACGCTAAATATGCAACCGGCCGTACCAGGGTACAAATTGGGAAAGTTGCAAATAACAGCGAAATTAGCGTCACCGCATATAAAGGCCAGGATGATATGACGATGGTTTTTGTCAATAGTGGCGCTACAACCGTTCCTGCTTTAAATATCAACCTGCCGCTAAGCGTTAAAAGTGCAAATGCAGTAATTACCTCAGAAACATTAGATATGGCCGAGCATAGCGTAGCACTCAATGCAGAGAAAACTGCACTAACTTTGAGCCTGCCGGCCAAATCAATT
>NZ_MBTA01000015.1 GCF_003609575.1 Pelobium manganitolerans
GAGGAGCAAAATCCAGGTCGGTCGGTGAACAAGCGGAATTTGTCCGTCTAATTTGTCGCCAAAAGTTTAACAGCAAGATAACGTTCCAGTTCGGTCGGCAGTTTAAAACAGCGATATGTTTTCAGTAGCAATGCCCGCTAACGGTTGGCAAGTTTGTGTTGTAATGGCATAGAAAGCAAAAACTTGTCTGCCTGTATAAATTTAATTAATTGTGATGAAGTAACGTAAAGCAGTTCAACCATTATAACACAAATTTGTGGTTACCTGTAGTTTTTATTTCCATAATTTACAGTAATCCTTATAGGTTCTTAATTTATGGTCAGTAATACTTTTGGCTATATCTCTGTCTTTGTTGGCATTAACGGTGTCGCCTAAAATATACTTAATCGCACCTCTTTCATAAAATGCACTATTTATATATTCATATTTTCGTTCCTTATCCAATAAAATCGCCTTATTGTAGTCTTCAAGCGCCAATTTATATTTTTGTAGTTCTTTTCGAGAGTCGCCTCTTCTAAAATAAAATTCGATGTCATTTGGAAAGTTTTTGAGTGCTAAGGAATAAACTCTTTCCATATTTTTATTGTCTTGGTTTAGAATTCTGTAACTCCAAGTGAGTTTATCAAAAACGTCTCTTTCCTTAAAACCTTTTTTAATTGATTTTTCGAAATTTTCAATTGCTTTTTCTAGCTCTGGAGTACTATAAACATCTCCACCGTCCGATAGTTCGTAAAACTTTAAGCCTTTTTCATAAAACTGTCGGCCACTTGTGAAGTATTCGCAACTTATCATACACAAGGAAGTCGTCAAAAGTAGAAGTATGATTTGCTTCATTTTTCGGGAGTTTCGGTCGTTTAAAATTACAGGTAACGTTTTGCAGGTTTGAGAAATTGCGGTTTTATTTGCGGAACCTCTGTCAGCCCGCACCAAATTAAATAAAAAACGGCAAAAGAAAGTGCAAGCACTTCGCCCCGCAATTTTGCAAACCTGTTGTTAGCGGACGTTGCGGTTGCTTTCCCTGCGACATTCAAGTGCGGAAACGGCATTTCGGTCGGCATTTGATAAAGTTAAGTCTGTCAGCGCAGTTGATTTTTAAGGGCAGAAAACTTTTTCCGTTAGCTCTGTTTTGCAGAGCAGGTCAGAAAGTTTCCGGTTCGGGTCAGCCAGAAAGTGGTGCAGGTCGGCAATTTACCATAAAAGCGCAGGAAGAATTCATGTCGGTCGTTGAGCGAGCGGAATTTGTCCGGCTAATTTGTCGCCGAAAAGTTTAACAGTAAGATAGTGTTCCAGTTCGGTCGGCGGTTTAAAACAGCGATAAGTTTTCAGTAGCAATGCCCGCTAACGNACAGGAGGTCGGTCAGAAAGCGCTGCAGGTCGGCAATTTACAGCAAAGGGGAGGAGCAAAATCCAGGTCGGTCGGTGAACAAGCGGAATTTGTCCGTCTAATTTGTCGCCAAAGTTTAACAGTAAGATAACGTTCCAGTTCGGTCGGCGGTTTAAAACAGCGATATGTTTTCAGTAGCAATGCCCGCTAACGGTTTGCAGGTTTGAGAAATTGCGGTTTAACTTGCAGAACCTCTGTCAGCCCGCAGTGAATTTAGTGAAAAGTGATGAAGAAAGTGTAAGCACTTCGCCCGCAATTTTGCAAACCTGTGGTTATAGGCAGATGTGCTTTTTCCATATTATATTCAAGTTTTGGTTGTTTCAGTTCGGTCAGCAATTAAAAATGCTTTAGTTCTTGTCTGTTCAATTTGTCCTTAAAAACCGAAAAAATAGTTCGTTCGGCTAAGCTTTTTGGTCGGCTGGAAACCGATTGGGAATGCCGTTCAATTGAGCAGTTCGGTCGGGCGTGTCGGTCTGAAACTTGTTTTTAAAAGCTTTGAAATTCTATTCGTTCGTTCGGTTTGTTCGGTTCAATTTTGTTTTAGTTCGGTTTTTTTGTTCGATTCCTCAAATGCTTTCGGTCAGTTCAAATTTGTCAGTTTGCATTGGAGAAACTTTCGCTAACTGATGCATTTCGTTCGGGGAACATTTGCCTATAACGGTTGGCAGGTTTGCGAAATTGCGGTTTTACCTGCAGAACCTCTGTCAGCCCGCACCAAATTAAATAAAAAACGGCAAAAGAAAGTGCAAGCACGTCGCCCGCAATTTTGCAAACCTGTGGTTATAGGCAGATGTGCTTTTCCCATATTATATTCAAGTTTTGGTTGTTTCAGTTCGGTCAGCAATTAAAAATGCTTTAGTTCTTGTCTGTTCAATTTGTCCTTAAAAACCGAAAAAACAGTTTGTTCGGCTAAGCTTTTTGGTCGGCTGGAAACCGATTGGAAATGGCGTTCAATTGAGCAGTTCGGTCGGGCGTGTCGGTCTGAAACTTGTTTTTAGAAGCTTTGAAATCTATTCGTTCGTTCGGTTTGGTCGGTTCAATTTTGTTTTAGTTCGGTTTTTTGTTTGATTCCTCAAATGCTTTCGGTCAGTTCAAATTTGTCCGTTTGCATTGGGGAAACTTTCGTTAACTGATGCATTTCGTTCGGGGAACATTTGCCTATAACGGTTTGCAGGTTTGAGAAATTGCGGCTTTACTTGCAGAACCTCTGTCAGCCCGCACCAAATTAAATAAAAAAAGGCAAAAGAAAGTGCAAGCACTTCGCCCCGCAATTTTGCAAACCTGTGGTTATGGGTAGATGTGTTTTTTTTAGTATTATTTTCATTTTGATCTTGGTCAGTTCGGTCAGTAGTAAAAATAGTTTTTTCCTTTTCAGTTTGTTCTTAAAAGCAAAAAAACAGCTCGGTCGGCTAAGCATTTTGGTCGGCAAAACCGAAATAGAAATTGTCCTTCAGTTCAGTTTTCAGTTGGGCGTTTAGGTCGGTAAGAAGCTTGATTTTTAAAGAACCTTAAGTCGATTTTGTAGTCCGTTTGATTTTGCTTGTCGTGTTG
>NZ_MBTA01000016.1 GCF_003609575.1 Pelobium manganitolerans
CTCCGCTAGTGCGAGCTTGCAGCTCGTTCATTTTCTGCTTTATACTAAGTCTATTGCTAAAACATCCGCTAGTGCGAGCTTGCAGCTCGTTTATTTTCTGCTTTTATACAAAGTCTATTGCTAAAACTCCCTTTCCGCCACTGTAATCAATTGCACTACTGTACTTCCAATGGTGTGCTTCGGTAACAAAACCGGATACTACTGGGTTTTGATGTATATAATTTACTTTCTGGTCTATTACTTCTGCACTCCATAATTCTATCGGATGGTTATGCTGTTGCCAGAACTGCCGTTTCTTTACATTGCTGTTTTTTGTACCTGCCCGCTGCATCAGCCATAGCATCCACTCCCTCCTGCTTTCCTGCATATTGTTTTCAATTGATGCCTGTAAGGCTTTCGATGTAAATGTTTTCAGGCTCTTTAATAATTCTCCCGGGTTATTGTCCTTTGCCCGAAATATTAAGTGCACATGGCTGGGCATTATACACCAGCAAAAAATTTCCATGCCTTTTTCCTTTCTGCAATAATCCAGGCTTTCAAGCATCCTATCAAAATATAAATCTCTTACAAAAACATCAAGCCAGTAAACTGTGGCAAAGCTTACAAAATACAGTCCTTCTTTATTGTAAAATTTATACTTTCTGCTCATTTAGTGTTTAATAAAGGGAACGAGCTGCAAGCTCGCACCAGCTGGAGGAATTTTCTTTATTAAAGCGTCAATTTTTAAATAGCTTTCTGTAAATTTTTCTCTGTCGTTTTGTAATAACATTATTAGACTGAATAATTTTATTGACGCACTCATTTGTGTTGCTAAAGATGAAATTCTAATAATTTCCGTCATTCTTTTACTCTCAACGCTAAACTCCATTGTTTCGTTTGTGGCTAAAATGCTGCCATGAACATAGGATGAAAGCTTAGAGTATTCAGTTATTATATTACCCAAAAAAGGAATCTGACTTTCATCAGGTTTATTCATTTCTTTAATTAAAAACTTAATGATGTTTTTGTATGTGTAATTTACTGACTGTTTTTCAATTTCGCTTTTTGAATATTTTTTCAATAAATCATCCCAAGAATCAAATTTGTATAATGGGTTATATAACTGCATCTTACTAATCTCAGCTTTTACTGAGTTAATTTCGTCGTTGGCAAATGAAAAAATAAAGTACTTTTCAGAAGTTTCATCAGATTTTGTTTTTGTCCAATTGAAAAAAATGTACTTAAACCTCAAATAGTGCTCGATTAAACTTCTAAATAAAATTTTTGCGCCATATAAGTTGTCCGTTTCTGCGCAATCTAATATTCCAGTTTTTATAAAATTTGCGCTAGTGTCGAAACTTAAAATCAAGACAAAAGAAACAGGAAAATCTTTTTTAAAGTTACAGTCTTTAACTTTTGGAAAGTACTCTTGTAAACATTCAAAAATCTCATCATCTATCTCTCTAATTTTTTCAAGTTTTTCCATAGGTCAATTTCTACGAGTTTCAAAATGGCACATAACGTTCTCGGGCTTTGCGTTCGGGCGGGTTTGGGAGCACAAAGCTTCAATTTATTACTAAAGTTCATTAGAAGTGCAAAACTCCAAGTTTGCACGTCAGCCCGCCTGACGCAAAACCCGTGTTAGCGGTTCGGCATTTTTGCGTTATCAAAGTGTTTGGTCATTTTGTAGTTTGTTAAACTTACATTTCTTAGGAGGATATTTTGTTCTCTCAGAACATTGAACTCATTTTTTTCAAAAAACGGTCTTGCAGTTTTACTTACGTCAGAAGTCAAAGTCGTTTGTTTTAATCGTCTTGCTTCGGCTTCGATGTCGTCAAGTAGGCGCTGTGCTATTCCTTGTCGTTGGTGGTCTTTGTGAACGTAAAAAAGGTCAATATAATTTCCGTTGTCAAGTGTCGCAAAGCCAACAATTTTGTCTGCGTGTTGAGTTACTATAACAAATTGATTAGTCAAAATGTCGTGCCAACGCTGTTTATTGTTAATGCCCGAAGCCCATACTGCAATTTGGTTGCTATCATAGTCAGTTTTGCAAATTGCCCTTATAGTGTTCACAAACAGGTTTTGCATTTCTGTCAAGTCGTCAAGCTTTCCTTTTCTATTTACAAAATCGTTTGTCATTTCTGTTCGTTTTCGGGTCGTCCGATGCTGACCGCCAACTAAGATATTTCCACAATCCCCCTCTCCGCTAGTGCGAGCTTGCAGCTCGTTCATTTTCTGCTTTATACTAAGTCTATTGCTAAAACATCCGCTAGTGCGAGCTTGCAGCTCGTTTATTTTCTGCTTTTATACAAAGTCTATTGCTAAAACTCCCTTTCCGCCACTGTAATCAATTGCACTACTGTACTTCCAATGGTGTGCTTCGGTAACAAAACCGGATACTACTGGGTTTTGATGTATATAATTTACTTTCTGGTCTATTACTTCTGCACTCCATAATTCTATCGGATGGTTATGCTGTTGCCAGAACTGCCGTTTCTTTACATTGCTGTTTTTTGTACCTGCCCGCTGCATCAGCCATAGCATCCACTCCCTCCTGCTTTCCTGCATATTGTTTTCAATTGATGCCTGTAAGGCTTTCGATGTAAATGTTTTCAGGCTCTTTAATAATTCTCCCGGGTTATTGTCCTTTGCCCGAAATATTAAGTGCACATGGCTGGGCATTATACACCAGCAAAAAATTTCCATGCCTTTTTCCTTTCTGCAATAATCCAGGCTTTCAAGCATCCTATCAAAATATAAATCTCTTACAAAAACATCAAGCCAGTAAACTGTGGCAAAGCTTACAAAATACAGTCCTTCTTTATTGTAAAATTTATACTTTCTGCTCATTTAGTGTTTAATAAAGGGAACGAGCTGCAAGCTCGCACCAGCTGG
>NZ_MBTA01000017.1 GCF_003609575.1 Pelobium manganitolerans
TTTTGTTAAAAAAATATATGCAGCGCCGGCTTTTCCCCCGGGAGGGCCCTAGAAAGGAGGTATTCCAGCCGCACCTTCCGGTACGGCTACCTTGTTACGACTTAGCCCTAGTTACCAGTTTCGCCCTAGGCCGATCCTTGCGGCTACGGACTTTAGGCGCCCCCGGCTTCCATGGCTTGACGGGCGGTGTGTACAAGGCCCGGGAACGTATTCACCGCGTCATTGCTGATACGCGATTACTAGCGAATCCAACTTCACGGGGCCGAGTTGCAGGCCCCGATCCGAACTGTGAGCGGCTTTGCGGGATTGGCGCCCCCTTGCGGGGTGGCTGCCCTCTGTGCCGCCCATTGTAGCACGTGTGTAGCCCCGGACGTAAGGGCCATGATGACTTGACGTCGTCCCCGCCTTCCTCTCCGCTTGCGCGGGCAGTCTGTTTAGAGTCCCCACCTTAACGTGCTGGCAACTAAACATAGGGGTTGCGCTCGTTGCGGGACTTAACCCAACACCTCACGGCACGAGCTGACGACAGCCATGCAGCACCTAGTTTCCTGTCCCGAAGGACTGGCCTATCTCTAGGCCATTCAGTAACTTTCAAGCCCGGGTAAGGTTCCTCGCGTATCATCGAATTAAACCACATGCTCCTCCGCTTGTGCGGGCCCCCGTCAATTCCTTTGAGTTTCACCCTTGCGGGCGTACTCCCCAGGTGGATGACTTAACGCTTTCGCTTGGGCGCCGGCAGTATATCGCCGGCACCGAGTCATCATCGTTTAGGGCGTGGACTACCAGGGTATCTAATCCTGTTCGATCCCCACGCTTTCGAGCCTCAGCGTCAATAGCACTTTAGCAAGCTGCCTTCGCAATCGGTGTTCTGTGGCATATCTATGCATTTCACCGCTACTTGCCACATTCCGCCTGCCTCAGGTGCATTCAAGCCCCCCAGTATCAAGGGCACTGCGACAGTTGAGCTGCCGTCTTTCACCCCTGACTTAGAGGGCCGCCTACGCTCCCTTTAAACCCAATAAATCCGGATAACGCTCGGATCCTCCGTATTACCGCGGCTGCTGGCACGGAGTTAGCCGATCCTTATTCTCACGGTACCCTCAGCTCCCCCCGCAGGGGGAGGTTTGTTCCCGTGCAAAAGCAGTTTACAACCCGTAGGGCCGTCTTCCTGCACGCGGCATGGCTGGTTCAGGGTTGCCCCCATTGACCAATATTCCTTACTGCTGCCTCCCGTAGGAGTCTGGTCCGTGTCTCAGTACCAGTGTGGGGGGCCATCCTCTCAGATCCCCTAGCCATCGTCGCCTTGGTGGGCCGTTACCCCGCCAACTAGCTAATGGCACGCATGCCCATCCTTTTCCCATAAATGTTTGACCCCTCTATGATGCCATAGCGTGGTCTTATGCGGTATTAATCCGGATTTCTCCGGGCTATCCCCCAGAAAAGGGCAGGTTGCATACGCGTTACGCACCCGTGCGCCGGTCTCTCCCGCCCGAAAGCGGGATACCCCTCGACTTGCATGTATTAGGCCTGCCGCTAGCGTTCATCCTGAGCCAGGATCAAACTCTCCATTGTATAATGTTAAGTTAGACCTGACATCTCTGTCTGTCTGTTGTTTGTTCTGTCTGTCCTCCCGGCGGAGCGCCCTTTTCGGGGCGCCCGCCGGCGCTGCATGATATCTTTTTAAAGAACTTCCGTCCGGCGCATCACTGCGCGCGGCGCTTTTTTATCTTCACTGCCGCTCCCCCTCCGGGAAGGGCCTGTTTTCTATCTCTGTGTTCCCGCCGTTGCGGGGCGCAAACATACAGCTTTTTCTTTTCCCGGCCAAAATTATTTTTTATTTTTTTTTCCGGCCGCCCCCTCTCTGCCTTCCCTGCCCTGTTTCCAGTCTCCCGCAGACCTTGCGTTTGCGGAGTGCAAAGGTGCGATTCTTTT
>NZ_MBTA01000018.1 GCF_003609575.1 Pelobium manganitolerans
CGCTAACGGTTTGCCGCTTTGCGAAGGCGGGGATTTTTAGTACTAATCTTCATTAGAAGCACAAAAGTTGAATTTAGCACTTTACTGTCATAGAAGCACGAACCCCCCGCTTTTGCAAAACGGCTGTTAGCACCAGTAGTTCTATTAAGACGCAAATTTTTCGCCTGTTGCATAAATGTCAAATGTCAGTTCAAGTCCAAGTCTTGTTATTCTATTTAATATTTCATTGTCCAGATAGAGTCCTGTAAAATTTCCGTTTCCAATATGATAAACAATTGTTACAAAAATGTTTCTAGTGCTTGTCTGTATGGAAAGTTGTTTAATTCCTTCAAGGTCTGTTTCTAATATGTCCAATAGGTATTTTAATTTTCTTTCAAGTCGTCCTGGCTCTGAAAAGGATTCAAATTCAAGTCCGTTGTAAGTGTATTCAAATTTTCCATTTGAAAAAAAGTCACCTTTTGTAATTGTCTTGGTTGGCTTAATAGAAGTGATTTTCAACAATTCGTCAGTCGTCAACATTTCCGAAGTCGGCATAAAACTAATTCCAACAAATGGTAATGTGTCTACAGCAATTAATTCAATATTGTTTGTTGTGTCAAAAACAAATTCAAGACAAAAGCTTTCATTTTTAACTTCAATATATGCTGTCGCTAATTTTTGATTATCGTCAAATTCGATTTTTGCAATTTTAGGTTTGTTGTCTTCGTATTTGACTTCCAATATTTTTAAATACTGTGTTGTCATCTCAAAAGTCGGATTGAGAAGTTCGTCAGTAATTATATTGATTATCGTTGTCGTCATACTATTGGTGCTAACGTTTTGCTAATTTGCGCATAAATGGCATTGCTTGCAGAACCGATGTCGTACCGCAATGAACTGAATAATTAACGAAAAACCTGTATTGAACCGCCGTCAGCCATTTTTGTGCAAATTTGCTGTTATGTACAGTTGTATCTTTTCTGTCGTTGCGATATTCAAGCATTTCCTGTTTCAGTTCGGTCAGCCCTAAAATAATGAGTTCAGTTTTCTTTAAGTTTGTCATTAACAACTAAAAAAATTCGGTCGGTCAGACGTTTGTTCGGTCCAAAGTCCAATGGTTTGTCGTTCAATTGAGCGTTTTGGTCGGTCTGAAACATGTTTTATAAGCGTTTAAATTCCATTTATTTATTCGTTCCGTTCGTTCAAAAATATTCTTTCAGTTCGGTTTTTTGGTTCAATTTATTAAAAGCTTGGGTCAGTCCAATTTTGTCGGTTTGCAAAGTCGGGAACGTTCCTTAACTGATGAATTTCTGTCGGGGAACACTTACACCTAACGGTTTGCAGGTTTGAGAAATTGCGGTTTTACTTGCAGAACCTCTGTCAGCCCGCACCA
>NZ_MBTA01000019.1 GCF_003609575.1 Pelobium manganitolerans
CATTTCGGTCGGCATTTGATAAAGTTAAGTCTGTCAGCGCAGTTGATTTTTAAGGGCAGAAAAATTTTTCCGGTAGGTCTGTCTTGCAGAGCAGGTCGTCAAGCTAAACGGTTTGCGGGTCGGGTCAGCCAGAAAGTGTTGCAGGTCGGCAATTTACCAGAAAAGCACAGGAAGAATCCAGGTCGGTCGGTGAACAAGCGGAATTTGTCCTGCTAATTTGTCGCCAAAAGTTTAACAGCAAGATTATTGTTCCAGTTCGGTCGGCAGTTTAAAACAGCGATATGTTTTCAGTAGCAATGCTCGCTAACGGTTTGCCGCTTTGCGAAGGCGGGGATTTTTAGTACTAATCTTCATTAGAAGCACAAAAGTTGAATTTAGCACTTTACTGTCATAGAAGCACGAACCCCCCGCTTTTGCAAAACGGCTGTTAGCACCAGTAGTTCTATTAAGACGCAAATTTTTCGCCTGTTGCATAAATGTCAAATGTCAGTTCAAGTCCAAGTCTTGTTATTCTATTTAATATTTCATTGTCCAGATAGAGTCCTGTAAAATTTCCGTTTCCAATATGATAAACAATTGTTACAAAAATGTTTCTAGTGCTTGTCTGTATGGAAAGTTGTTTAATTCCTTCAAGGTCTGTTTCTAATATGTCCAATAGGTATTTTAATTTTCTTTCAAGTCGTCCTGGCTCTGAAAAGGATTCAAATTCAAGTCCGTTGTAAGTGTATTCAAATTTTCCATTTGAAAAAAAGTCACCTTTTGTAATTGTCTTGGTTGGCTTAATAGAAGTGATTTTCAACAATTCGTCAGTCGTCAACATTTCCGAAGTCGGCATAAAACTAATTCCAACAAATGGTAATGTGTCTACAGCAATTAATTCAATATTGTTTGTTGTGTCAAAAACAAATTCAAGACAAAAGCTTTCATTTTTAACTTCAATATATGCTGTCGCTAATTTTTGATTATCGTCAAATTCGATTTTTGCAATTTTAGGTTTGTTGTCTTCGTATTTGACTTCCAATATTTTTAAATACTGTGTTGTCATCTCAAAAGTCGGATTGAGAAGTTCGTCAGTAATTATATTGATTATCGTTGTCGTCATACTATTGGTGCTAACG
>NZ_MBTA01000020.1 GCF_003609575.1 Pelobium manganitolerans
CCCTGGGTAAGTCGGGACCTAAGGCGAGGCCGACAGGCGTAGTCGATGGACAACGGGTTGATATTCCCGTACCGGCGAAGAACCGCCCAAGCTAATCCAGTAGTGCTAAGTGTCTGAATCCCAGTGACTGATCCCTTCGGGGTGACGCGTTGGGCCTAGCGCACGACCCCATTCTGGTGCGGTTAGCGTATTAACAGGTGTGACGCAGGAAGGTAGTCCAAGCCAGGCGATGGTTGTCCTGGTGCAAGTGCGTAGGCCGAGAGATAGGCAAATCCGTCTCTCACATAGGCTGAGACACGATGCGGATAAAAAGTGGATGATCCTATGCTGCCAAGAAAAGCATCGACGCGAGGTTCTAGCCGCCCGTACCCCAAACCGACTCAGGTGGTCAGGTAGAGAATACCAAGGAGATCGAGAGAATCGTGGTTAAGGAACTCGGCAAAATGCCCCCGTAACTTCGGGAGAAGGGGGGCCTTCGACGTATTAGGACTTGCTCCGAAAGCGTTTGGAGGCCGCAGAGACTAGTGGGTAGCGACTGTTTACTAAAAACACAGGTCCGTGCCAAGTCGCAAGACGATGTATACGGACTGACGCCTGCCCGGTGCTGGAAGGTTAAGAGGACCGGTTAGCCGCAAGGCGAAGCTGAGAATTTAAGCCCCAGTAAACGGCGGTGGTAACTATAACCATCCTAAGGTAGCGAAATTCCTTGTCGGGTAAGTTCCGACCTGCACGAATGGCGTAACGACTTCCCAACTGTCTCAACCGCGAACTCGGCGAAATTGCATTA
>NZ_MBTA01000021.1 GCF_003609575.1 Pelobium manganitolerans
GTCGCTCAACGGATAAAAGGTACCTCGGGGATAACAGGCTGATCTTGCCCAAGAGTCCATATCGACGGCATGGTTTGGCACCTCGATGTCGGCTCGTCGCATCCTGGGGCTGGAGTAGGTCCCAAGGGTTGGGCTGTTCGCCCATTAAAGCGGTACGCGAGCTGGGTTTAGAACGTCGTGAGACAGTTCGGTCCCTATCCGCTGCGCGCGATAGGAAATTTGAGAGGATCTGACCCTAGTACGAGAGGACCGGGTTGGACGAACCTCTGGTGTGTCAGTTGTTCCGCCAGGAGCACCGCTGATTAGCTACGTTCGGGATGGATAACCGCTGAAAGCATCTAAGCGGGAAGCCGGCCTCAAGATGAGATTTCCATACCTTCGGGTGAGAGGCTCCCAGCCAGACTACTGGGTTGATAGGCCAGATGTGGAAGTGCAGTAATGCATGCAGCTGACTGGTACTAATAAGCCGATGACTTGATAACACACCGTTTGTTGGTGCTACGCGTCCACTGAGTGGTTCTCGATGTACGGTCGAGAACCCTACAGACAACAATGATTTGTCTATAGGTTTGATTGAAACATCAATAGTGTTTCGGCGGCCATAGCGTGAGGGAAACGCCCGGTTTACATTCCGAACCCGGAAGCTAAGCCTCACAGCGCCGATGGTACTGCAGGGGGGACCCTGTGGGAGAGTAGGACACCGCCGGACTTCTTT
>NZ_MBTA01000022.1 GCF_003609575.1 Pelobium manganitolerans
AGAACGGGCCAGAAATGGTCAACTCTTTGGACACTCGTAAACAGGTGGTGCATGGTTGTCGTCAGCTCGTGTCGTGAGATGTTGGGTTAAGTCCCGCAACGAGCGCAACCCTCGTTCTATGTTGCCAGCACGTNTGGTGGGAACTCATGGGATACTGCCGGGGTCAACTCGGAGGAAGGTGGGGATGACGTCAAATCATCATGCCCCTTATGTCTTGGGCTTCACGCATGCTACAATGGCCGGTACAAAGGGCTGCAATACCGCGAGGTGGAGCGAATCCCAAAAAGCCGGTCCCAGTTCGGATTGAGGTCTGCAACTCGACCTCATGAAGTCGGAGTCGCTAGTAATCGCAGATCAGCAACGCTGCGGTGAATACGTTCCCGGGTCTTGTACACACCGCCCGTCAAGTCATGAAAGTCGGTAACACCTGAAGCCGGTGGCCTAACCCTTGTGGAGGGAGCCGTCGAAGGTGGGATCGGTAATTAGGACTAAGTCGTAACAAGGTAGCCGTACCGGAAGGTGCGGCTGGATCACCTCCTTTCTAAGGAGCATCTGACTCTTCGGAGTCCAGAACCCAGATCGAAGACGTTCGTTCTTCGCTGGGAGCTCATGGGTGGAACATTTGACATG
>NZ_MBTA01000023.1 GCF_003609575.1 Pelobium manganitolerans
GCTAATTATTTAATGTCACAAAGCCACAAAAAAAACCTTAGCGCCTTCGTGGCTAAATTATTTGTACGCCATCCTTAAATTTTGGAAGCGTTATTGCAGAGTTTTGCTTAATCGTTGAAAAATTGATGCTAAACACCCAGGCATCAATACAAAAGATATAGCCATGAAAACAACCAATAAAACGCTTTCTTTAGTTGCGCTAGCCATCAGTATTTGGTGTTTAGCTTGCAACAATTCTTCAACCAATAACAGCGCGAGCAGTGCCGTTGATGCTCCAACATCAGACAGCGCCAACTACGTATCTACCGCAGACAGTGGAGTAATGGTGGGCGCAGCCATGATGGTGCCTCAAAAAACTATCGTTCAAAACTTGGTAGGTTCCAGTGCGCACAGCGTTTTGTTAACGGCCATCAAAAAAGCAAACCTCGAAGAAACTTTAGCGGGCAAAGGGCCTTTCACCATTTTTGCGCCCTCAAATACAGCTTTTAACAATTTGCCCAATGGGAAATTGGAAGACTTACTGAAGCCAGAAAACAAAAGCGAACTTAGTAAATTGTTAACCAACCATATCGTGTCCGGAAATTATAAAACCGCTGATTTAAAAGACGGGATGGAACTGCAGTCTTTAGCTGGCAATATCCTCAAAGTATCAGTAAAAGATGGATTAGTTAAAGTCAACAACGTAAAAATCTCCCTGGCCGATGCCATCTCTAACAATGGCGTAATCCACGTAGTAGATGCTTTGCTGCAACCCTAAAAGCGTTGTAGTTCTTTTCTCTATTTAAACGCCCGAAGTCCATTTAAATAATCGCCATATTTGTTTAAATAGTTGCCTTATTGCGCGCCAAAAATCTTTCCACACGCTAGGCTATTAGCGCTAAATTGTTAACTTCGCAAAAGCATTTTTTAATTGTTTCTAATTTAGATTTTAAAAGATAATATGGCCGAAGAAACAGATCAGAACGAGGGCTTAGAGAACGACAAGATCATTAAAATAAATATTGAAGAGGAAATGAAATCCGCCTACATCGATTACTCGATGTCGGTAATTGTTTCCCGGGCTTTGCCAGATGTGAGAGACGGTTTAAAACCGGTTCACCGCCGTGTACTTTACGGTATGCAAGATTTAGGCTTGGCCAGCAACAAACCCTATAAAAAGTCGGCCCGTATTGTGGGTGAGGTTTTAGGTAAATATCACCCGCATGGTGATGCTTCTGTTTACGATACCATGGTGCGTATGGCGCAACCTTGGTCCTTACGCTACCCTTTGGTGGATGGGCAAGGTAACTTTGGTTCTATAGACGGCGACTCGCCGGCGGCCATGCGTTATACCGAGGCACGTTTTAAAAAAATGGCCGAAGAGATGTTGGCCGATATTAATAAAGACACCATTGATTACCGTTTAAATTTCGATGATTCTTTGCAGGAACCAACCGTTTTACCTTCCAAATTTCCTAACCTCTTGGTTAACGGAGGCTCGGGTATTGCGGTAGGTATGGCTACCAACATGGCTCCTCACAATTTAACCGAGGTGATTGACGGCATAAACGCCTACATCGACAATAACGAAATTGAAGTTCCGGAGCTGATGCAGTACGTGAAAGCGCCAGATTTCCCGACCGGAGGTGTCATTTACGGCTTTGAAGGCGTTAAAGATGCTTTTGAAACCGGCCGTGGCCGTGTAGTGATGCGCGGTGTTGCCGAAATTGAAACGCTAAATAACGGGCGCGAGCAAATCATCGTTTCCGAAATTCCGTATCAGGTAAACAAGGCGATGATGATTGAGCGCACCGCCGAGCTGGTTAACGAAAAGAAAATCGAAGGCATTTCTGAGATACGCGATGAATCTGACCGTGAAGGGATGCGCATTGTGTACGAAATTAAGCGCGACGGCAATGCTGCCATCGTACTCAACAACCTTTACAAATACACGGCTTTACAAACTTCTTTCAGCGTAAACAACATTGCATTGGTAAAAGGCCGTCCAATGTTGCTGAATTTGAAAGATTTGATCCGTCACTTTGTGGACCACCGTCACGAGGTAGTGATCAGGAGAACACAGTTTGAACTGGCAGAAGCCGAAAAGCGAGCGCATATTTTACAAGGATTGCTGATTGCTTTAGATCATTTAGATGAAGTAATTAAGCTTATCCGTGCATCGCAAACGCCAGACGAAGCCCGCGAAGGCTTAATGCAAAGCTTCGGCTTGTCCGACATTCAGGCGCGCGCAATTTTGGATATGACCCTGCGCCGTTTAACCGGACTAGAGCGCGATAAGATTAAAGAAGAATATGCCGAGTTGATGAAAACCATCGATTACTTAAAATCAGTTTTGGCTGATGAAGGTTTGAGGATGCAGATTATCAAAGACGAGCTTACCGAGATGAAAGATAAGTATGGCGACGAGCGCCGTACGCAAATTGTACACTCGGCCGCGGAGATGATGACCGAAGATTTCATCGAAGATGAAGAAGTGGTGATTACTGTTTCGCGCGAAGGCTATATCAAACGTACTCCTTTAACAGAATACCGCACGCAAGGCCGCGGAGGTAAAGGCAGCATCGGTTCCAACTCGCGTGATAACGACTTTATCGAATACATATTTGTAGCTTCTAACCATAATTACCTGCTGTTCTTTACAGATAAAGGAAAATGTTATTGGTTACGTGTATTCGAAATTCCGGAAGGTACACGCACCAGCAAAGGCCGCGCTATCCAAAACATCATCAACATTGATAAAGAAGAGCGCATAAGAGCTTATATTAAAGTGGTGAATTTGAAAGATCAGGAATACCTGGAAAATAACTTCATAATGATGTGTACCAAGAAAGGCACCATCAAAAAAACCACTTTACAGGCTTATAGCCGTCCGCGTTCTAACGGTATCAATGCCATTAATATCAACGAGGACGATGAATTGCTGGAAGCCAACCTAACAACCGGCTCATCAGAAATTGTGATGGCTTTGCGCTCGGGCCGTGCTATCCGTTTTAACGAATCAACCGTAAGGCCAATGGGGCGTACCGCAACCGGCGTTCGCGGCATCCGCTTAGCTAATGAGCAAGACGAAGTTGTGGGTATGATCAGTGTCGACTCTTCTGAGAGTACTATTTTGGTAGTTTCAGAAAAAGGCTACGGCAAACGTACAGATATTGAAGATTACCGCGTAACCAACCGTGGCGGTAAAGGGGTGAAAACCATCAACGTAACCGAAAAAACGGGGCAATTAGTAGCCATTAAAGACGTTACAGATACAGATGATTTGATGATCATTAATCGCTCGGGCATTGTGATCCGTATTGCCATGAAACACTTGCGTGTGATGGGCCGTGCTACTCAGGGCGTGCGTTTAATTACTTTGAAAGGCGAAGATGAAATTGCATCGGTGGCAAAAGTACAGCACGATGAAGAGGAAGAAACCATAGCTGTGGAAATTGATGAAACAGATGTTGCTTTAGCTGATGGCGCAGAGGAGGCAGAAGAAGAGGATGATGATGTGCCTGCGGACGATGATGCAACAGATGCGCCAGAACAAGATGAAGAAGAATAGTATTTAACAACAAAAAATCACACATACACAAACAAATGAAACCATCATGTGTTGAGCGCTTAGCAGGCCATGGTTGCTTCATCATTAAACACAAAACAATTAACATGAAAAAGACCATCTTAAGCTTGATGATGCTGGCTTTCTTTTTCGCTTCATACGCACAAAAAAGCGAAATCAGCTCGGCAAAGAACAACTATGCGCTTTACGAAGTAGGCCTGCAAACCAAAACTCCGATGAAAAAACAGTTGGAGTCTTTAAATTTGGCCAAAGAATCTACAGACAAAGCTATTACCAATGCTAAAACGCAAAACAATGCCGAGCTTTGGGCTTACCGAGCTTTAATTTACGCTTCTATTTCTGTTACGGATACCGTAAATAAGGCCAATGCGAATGCAGCTTTTGAAACAGCCAAAGAAGCTATCACAAAGGCCAAAGAACTGGATTCTAAAAACGAATACAGCAAAATAATTGAAAGCGCCGAGAAAAATTTGGCCATTATGATGCAAAACAAAGGGGTGGCAGCTTTTAATAAAAAAGACTACAAAGAAGCATATAACTCTTTTAAATTTATTGCAGATGTAATGCCTAAAGATTCGTTGTTTAACATGTACACAGCAATGGCGGCAAACAGCGCACAAATGTATGATGAGGCCATCAAATATTACAATAAAAGCTTAGAGATTAACCCAAATAATGCAGGTTTGTTTCAGGAACTAGAGCGTGTTTACATGGCAAAAGGCGATACTGCAATGGCTTTAAAAGTGATTGAGCAGGGCAGGGCAAAACACCCAGATAACATGAGCTTGATTTTTGATGAGCTAAATGTTTATTTAAACAGAGGTGAAGCCGCTAAACAGATTACTAAAATTGAAAACGCTATTGCTAAAGATCCAAGCAACAAAACTTTACACTTTGTAGCTGGTATTGCTTACTCGGCCAATAAAGACAATGATAAAGCGGTTGAGGCTTACAAAAAAGCTTTAGAAATTGATCCGAGCTATTCTGATGCCATTTACAATTTGGCGGTAATTTACATAAATAAAGGTAACGCTTATATCACTGAGGCTAATAAATTGCCTACTACAAAAGCAAATGATGCCAAATACAATGCTTTGAAAAAGAAGTTTGAAGTAGAGTTAGGCAATGCTTTGCCTTTGTTGGAAAGAGCCAGAGAGCTAAACCCGAAAGACGTAAGCACTTTGAACACGCTACGCGAGGTTTACATCAAATTAAACAAGATGGATAAAGCAGCGGAAGTTAAAAAGACGCTGGACCAAATGTAAGATTTGATTTGTTAGATAATTGAAGCCGGCGTTGAAAAATGCCGGCTTTTTCGTTTTGTGTGGGTTGTGCAAATCTTATGATAAAATTGAGGGCGCGGTCAAACTTCGGGAGTTTTGATAGAAGTTGTTATTCAATAGAACGGGGTTTGTTATTCAATCGCGCCGGGGGCTATAGACCGATGTATAAAAGATAATAAAAGCAATCTGTTTTTGAATTATTCAATAGCGTCGGGGGCTTTAGCCCGATGTAATGATGTTAGGAAAGGCTTTAGCCGAATTTTTAGCTGTAGACGACGATGCCGAGAGAAATGACGCGTGTTGCAAACTTCCCAAGTTTTAATGTTTCTATCGCACACAAGCTAAGCCTCAGCGTTTCGGAAGGTGTTTTTCTTAGGTGCTTTTACCAGTTTTATACTCCGCTTAGATAAATCTAAACTCGCGTTCAGCTCAAACCCTATTAATAATATTAATGAATTTAAGTACAGCCAAATCATCACCACCAATAGCGTCCCGATAGAGCCGTAAAGCTTATTATAGCTTCCAAAATTGTTAATGTAAAATGTAAATCCCCACGAAGTAAGAACCGCCAAAATGGTAGCCAAGCAAGAGCCCGCGCTAAACAGGTGCCATTTCTTGGAGTTGGCAGGGCCGTAACGGTACAGCAGTGAGGTAGTGATAAAATAAACGATGATAATGATGACCCACCGGCTAATCATGATTAAATAAATCCAGAAAGCACCTTCTTTTAAATGCAACTCATTACGAATAAAAGTAATGACAAACTCGCCAATTACCATTACCGCTACGCCTAAAATAATGGAAAATGCCGTTAACAAGGTAAGCGTTAAAGCCACAAAGCGCTGCTTAATCCAAGTGCGGGTTTCAATAATTAAAGACGATTTGTTAAAAGCTTGCATTAAAGTACTGATGCCATTTGTAGCAAAAAACAAAGCCAGCACAAATCCTAAAGAAAGCAATTTGCCGTTTTGGTTTTTTACAATATCCTCCAAGGTAGATTCAAAAGCCAAATAAGCGTTTTCGGGTAATAGCAGTGCAATAAGCGCCATCAGCTGGTTTTGAAAATTGCTAATAGGAATATAAGGGATAAGCGTAAACAAAAAGATGATGGAAGGAAAAAGGGCCATCATAAAATTGTAGGCCAGCGAAGAAGCTTTGTTAACTAAAGAGTCTTTCTGTATCTCCTGAAAAAAAAAGACTGCAACGGTATATAAAGGCAAAGAGCCAAAGCCCGGTAACACGATAACCTTCGTCCATCCAATAAAAGTTTGGTAAAACTTAAATTTTAGAAGAAACTGGTGTAGCCACTGCATCTATCTAATTTAGGAAAAATAAATTCCAATCTTTTCCCTAAAGTTCTTTGGTGGCAAGCAAGGCTTGTTTTTTTGGATGTTTACAAACACCAAAGTGGTTTCGCCAAGGTTGATGAGTACACCGTCTTGGTTAAACAGTTCATAGGTGAAAACAATACGGACGCCCGGTTTTTCGGAAATTACAACCTTTACGGTAATCTCATCATCGTAAAGGGCAGGTTTAATGTATTTGCATTTCAGTTCCAAAACGGGCATCATTACGCCGTCTTCTTCCATAGAGCGGTAGGTCATGCCTAGGCTACGCAACATCTCGGTACGTGCAACTTCATACACCGCGGCGTAATTGCCATAGTACATATAGCCCATTTGGTCGGTATCGGCGTAGCGCACTCTAATTTTTGTTTCAAAACTAAACATGCTTATTTTTTTATGTTGCGTTGGTTTAATGCCTGTTGAAATTTTTTGGCATTTACCAAATGCTCTTTCAATGTTGAAGCAAAGTTGTGGTAACCCGAAAAATCTTCTTTAGCGCACATGTAGATGTAATCGTTGGCTTTTGGGTTCAGCACGGCATCTATCGCTTTGATAGAAGGCATGGTAATTGGACCCGGAGGCAAACCTTTATTGAGGTAAGTGTTGTATGGCGATTGTTTGCTTAAATGGCGGTTTAGTACCCTTCGGATGTTAAAGTCGTTATTAGCAAAAATTACGGTAGGGTCTGCTTCCAGTTTCATGCCTTTCTTTAGTCTGTTCAGATACAAACCGGCAATAGTTGGCATTTCTTCGTCTATCAAAGCTTCGCTATCTACAATTGAGGCTAAAATAGTTACCTGTTGAGGTGTAAGGTTTAAAGCACCGGCTTTTTGCAAACGGTCCGCATTCCAAAAAGTGGTGTACTCTTTATTCATCCGCTCAAAAAACTCTTTGGCACTGGTGTTCCAGTACATTTCGTAAGAGTTTGGGATAAACATGGTGTAAACGTTTTCGGTGGTAAAACCGTAGCTTTTTACAAATGCTGTAGAATCCAACAAACGGGCAAAGCTAGCCGAATCGAACTCCAATTTTTTGGAAGCCAAGGCCGCAAAATTACTTTTTAGGCGCACATTGCGAAAAGCCAATTGCACAGGTTCTTGGTTGCCCGCAATTAGCATGTTTAAAATCTCACGGTTGTTCATCCCTTTTTTAAAAGGATACTTTCCGGCCTTTATTTTCTCACTATACTCGCGGTCGTTCGCCAAATCGTAAAAGGTGCTGCTGTCAATTAACAAATGGTTTTTAGAGACAGAATCTTGCACTTGTTTAAAAGAAGCACCCGTAGGAATGTACAGGTAGGTTTTCTCATTTACAGCGGTGTTAGATTTAATGTATTTACGATAGGCTTTCGGAATAGTCAAAAGTCCCGTGATAACTAAAATAGCCAGTAATATTAGCGCGACAGACGTTCCGGTATTTATTTTTTTAGCCATAGGTATTATTTGCTGGTTAATCTTTGGAATTTTAGCAGACCGCCGTTTAGGTTACGTACGTTAGGGTAGCCCGCAGCGGTTAAAATTTGCTTTGCTGTTTTACTTCTAAGGCCTCTTTGGCAGATGACAATGATGGTATCTTCGGCAGAAAAATCTAATTCTTCTTCGTTAATTAGTACCGGTAGCTTGCCTAAAGGTACGTTTAAACCGCCAACGTTGAAGGTATGGTATTCCAATTCTTCGCGCACGTCTAAAAGTTTTATGGTTGCAGGTTTGTTTAACAAAGCCGCAAATTCTTCTGCCTCTATATCCTGCATCGTTAATCGTTAGATAAAACCAGGTTAATTTTTGTGCCAATATTGACTTTATTTAACGAATCTGGGCGATACTCTGGATACTGTTTTTTAATAACAGCGTTGGCAGTATCTTGTACAAAGCCTTCATAAGTAAGCTCGCCCACGCCTAAGGATGCGCCTTTTAAAGAAAACATAGCTTCGCTAAGCGTTAAACCTACTAAATTTGGTAACTCTACTTCGCTGGCGCCTTGGCCATCGCCAAGTACCAAATCAATTCTCGAGCCTTTCGGGATTTTTTGTCCGGCCTGTAATT
Organism: Pelobium manganitolerans; assembly: GCF_003609575.1. Lineage (GTDB taxonomy): Bacteria > Bacteroidota > Bacteroidia > Sphingobacteriales > Sphingobacteriaceae > Pseudopedobacter > Pseudopedobacter manganitolerans. The sequence goes on from NZ_MBTA01000023.1 coordinate 8,240, forward strand.
TTTGCCCGGCATAAGAACAAGCTAACACGGCATCCCTAGCGATGTCTGAGGTGTAAGAGGTATCGCCCAGTTTTAAACCATAATTGCTTAAAATGGCTTTAACTTCGATAAATGTTTTATCAACTACATCCGGAAAACTGACATCCGGAGTTTGTGAACTTACGATGGTCAAATAAATCATCCGGTTTTCTTTGACGTTGGTACTTGCATCCGGATCTTGTTCGGTAACTAAGCCCGCAGGTTTATCTAAGATAAAAACCGAGTCTATTTGATATCTAAACCCTTCTTGTTCTAAAATCGCAATGGCTTTTTCGATATTTAAACCTTTTAAGTTGGGTACCGGGCGGCCTTCGCCATGCCGGGTGTAATATCTTAAGCTGATAAATAAGGTGAATAAAAGCACAACCACCACAGCAAAAGCAATAATTACCTGTTTCCTGAATTCTGGTGTGGCTAAATAGCTAAAAAATTTACTCATTCACGAATGTGTTTTGTAGCCTCAAACTTAGCCAAAAATATAGAATTTGGCAGAAATTATATTGTTTAATCCACGTAGCATTACAGATAAAATTTATATTTGAAGCGAAGTTTAAGTGTTAGAATGGAAGGCATCAGAATGCCTTAGACTTTATTGGGCTGTGCATAATTTCAGTGGTGGGAAATAGAGAGGTTGGCGAAACAGAGATTACAAAATCTGCCCCAGCATCATAACGAAAATACAGATAAATGAAAAAAAAGGTAGCGCTTTTGGCGGGCGGATACACCGGCGAATCGGTTGTTTCTTTAAACAGTGCAAAGCAGATTGAAGCTTCATTGGATACCGAACGTTACGAGGTATATAAAATCATTGTTACGCCAGAAGAATGGTACTTTACTGATACGCAGAACGAAAAAGTGCCGGTAAACCGCGCCGATTTTAGCTTGGATGTGCAAGGAGAACGCATTAAGTTCGACGTAGTTTTTATCATCATCCATGGTTCGCCGGGCGAGGATGGCAAACTGCAAAGCTATTTTGACTTGTTGAACATCCCTTATACCACTTGCGATGCTACCACATCTGCCCTCACCATGAATAAAGCTTATACCAAAGCAGTGGTCAACGGCATAGATAAGTTGCATATCGCCAATTCTGTACAGCTATTTGAAAACGATGCGGAGCAACTGGAGAAAATTAAAATGAAATTGCAGTTGCCGCTTTTTGTGAAACCGAATAACGGGGGTAGCAGTATCGGAATGTCTAAAGTGAACGCATGGGAAGAGCTTGCCAGCGCTCTAGATAAAGCCTTTGCGGAAGATACACAGATATTGGTGGAAGAATTTATTGAGGGACGAGAGTTTACCGTGGGCATTTATAAGGCTGCAGGCGAGGTCCATGTTTTGCCTATTACAGAGATCAAATCGTCAAAAGAGTTTTTTGATTACGAAGCCAAATATACCAAAGGCGTTACCGAAGAAATTACGCCTGCCCAAATTGATGACGGTTTAGCCGCCAAGGTGGGCAAAATTGCCCAAGAGATATTTGTGAAATTGAATTGTAGGGGAGTAGTTAGAGTAGATTTTATCGTACAAAAAAACACGGAAAACTTTTATTTTATAGAGATAAACACCGTTCCTGGCCAATCCGAGAACAGTTTAATCCCACAACAGGTACGCGCCACCGGTCAAAGTATGAAAAGCTTCTACAGCTTGTTGATAGAAGAGGCGTTGGCAGAGTAGTTGAATTTTGAATGATTGAAGGAGTGAATGATTGAAGGAGTGGATTTTGAATGAGTGAATAGATAACTGCCTAGTCCCCTAACTACCTAACACCTAACAAACTAACCACCTAACAGACGAACCCCTACTCAAACACCACCGTTTTGTTGTCATAAACAAATACGCGGTCTTCAAAAGCCAGTTGCATAGCTTTGGCTAAGGCCGATGTTTCATTTTCGCGCCCGGCACGTACCAAATCTTTTAAGCTGAAACTGTGATTAACCGGCGTGATTTTTTGGGTAATAATAGGTCCCTCATCCAAATCATTAGTTACAAAATGTGCCGTTGCACCGATAATTTTTACCCCTCTTAAATAAGCTTGCTTATAGGGATTGGCGCCTATAAATGCCGGTAAAAATGAGTGATGGATATTGATGATTTTTAACGGAAATTTGCTGATGAAATTTGGTGAAAGTATCCGCATGAATTTGGCTAAAATCACATAATCTGGCTTGTAAGGCGCTATTTCTGCAATAAGTTCTTGCTCAAAATCCTCTTTGCTTTTATCCAAGTGCGAAACCAATTTAAAAGGAATATGGAAACGCTCGCACAAGTTGGCCAAATCGGGGTGGTTGCCTACTACACAGCTTACCTGCGCGCCCAAGGTTTTAAAGTGGTTACGCGTTAAAATATCGCTTAAGCAATGATATTCTTTAGTTACTAAAACCACAATATTTTTCTCGGGCTGTGGGTTTACATTTACAACCGCGTTCGCAGGCAATACCGCTAATAGGTTTTGTTCCATCGCAACTGAATCCGTAATGTTTTCCACCACTAGACGTGCAAAAAACTGGTTGGCTTCTACGTCCACATGCTCGCGCATTGAAACGATGTTACACCCTGCTTTGGCAATTACCGCAGAAATGGTAGCTACAAGCCCCACTTCATCTTTACAATGAATTACAATAACCAATGTTGTGATTTTTTATGACGCCGGCAAAGATAAGTATTTGATGGACTAAGGAGGAAAGATTGGTAAGGAGATTTGAGATGTGAGATATGAGATGTGAGATTTGAGATGGGAAGGCCTTATCGCTTTTGTACATCGTCCATTGACTATGGACCATAGGCTATCGTCCGTAAACCAACCGGCATTTGTCCAATTAAAACTTCCCAACTTCTTCAAAAACAAATTCGGGATTACTGAAATCGATAGGGGCTTCCGGCGCGTAATAAGGAATTTTCATATACACCACGGTTACGCCTTTACCTAATAAAAGTTTGTTATTAGCCATTAACAGTGCAATAGGTTTGGTTTTCTTTAACTGTTTGTTGTACGACGAAACGTAGCTAAAAATCCCTTTTAGTGTGTCGCCGAATATTTTTCCTCGCACTTGGCCCGAGTCTTTTTCTATCCCGCTTTTGTTAATTTCGTAGGTGCCAAAGAAAACATCGCCCATCTTTGTTAAGGCCAAGGTGGCAGTGTCCGTTTTATGCGTGGCCGAATAATGTTTGTCGTAATTACCGGTATGTTTTTCTTTACAAGCGAAGAGGCTAACAGAAATTATAAAGAAAGGGAGAATAGATAGGCGCATAAGTGTTTTTCAAAAGTAGAAAATATGCATTTCGACATCAAAATTTAGAAGTTCGTATTTATCGCTTTTCTGTCAAAAAAAAAGGTTGCTCAGTTTAGTAAGCAACCCTTTTTGGTTATTAGTTTAGTTGTTAAACGGTAGCCATGTGCTGTAACAAATCAATCAATTTGTTTGAGTAACCCCACTCATTGTCGTACCAAGAAACCACTTTCACAAAATTATCGTTGAGTGCGATACCGGCATCGGCATCAAAAATTGAGGTACGCGCATCGCCCAAGAAATCGTTAGAAACAACCGCATCTTCGGTGTAACCTAAAATGCCTTTCAACTCGCCTTCAGAAGCGTCTTTCATTGCTTTTTTGATTTGCTCGTAAGTGGCAGGTTTCTCTAAACGTACGGTTAAGTCAACCACAGAAACGTCTGGAGTAGGCACGCGGAAAGCCATACCGGTTAATTTTCCTTTAATTTCTGGAATTACCAAACCTACTGCTTTTGCTGCCCCGGTTGATGATGGGATGATGTTTTGTGCAGCACCACGTCCGCCTCTCCAATCTTTGGCAGACGGGCCGTCAACTGTTTTTTGAGTTGCAGTTGTAGCGTGTACAGTAGTCATTAAGCCTTCTACAATACCAAAGTTGTCCATTAAAACTTTGGTAATTGGCGCTAAACAGTTGGTGGTACAAGATGCGTTTGAAACGATGTTTTGCGCAGCTGTTAGCTGTTTGTGGTTAACACCCATTACAAAGGTTGGGGTGTCATCTTTTGCAGGCGCGCTCATCACAACCTTTCTTGCACCGGCATCAATGTGTTTTTGAGCCAATTCTTGGGTTAAGAACAAACCAGTTGATTCAATGATATATTCTGCACCAATCTCGTTCCATTTTAGGTTGGCCGGGTCTCTTTCTGCGGTAACACGGATGGTTTTTCCGTTTACTACTAAGTGACCGTCTTTTACTTCAACTGTACCGTCAAAAATACCGTGGGTCGAGTCGTATTTTAACATGTAAGCCATGTAATCTGGTTCAACCAAATCATTAATACCTACAACTTCAATATCACTTCTTTTTAATGCTGCTCTAAAAGCCAATCTTCCGATACGGCCAAAGCCGTTGATTCCAATTTTCATTTTGTTAATTTTTATTTGCGTAATAATTCAATAAATTATAGATCGGCTCTTTAATCACCGAACTAATCTGTATTTGTTTTTCATCGGCAACTTCCCTTAAAAAGTCTTGAAAAAATGCCGCAACCGTTCCTACAAAATAGATAGGATGCTTTGCGCCATAACTTTGATATACCGGTAAAAGGTAAGTGTCCATAAAAAGGCTGAAACCGCTTTTTACCAAATTAATAATAAAAGGCGAGCTGCGGTTTTCTATCAAAAAGCTGGTAAACGAGTTTAAAAACAGGTTTGGGTGCGGCAGTTTATAAATTTTGTCCATCATCAAACGCCTGTCCAAATCGTATTTACGGTCAAAAGCCAATTTAATATCTTCTGGCATATTGCCACTAAGGTAAGCTTTAAGCAAAGTTTTTCCCATCCACGTGGCCGAACCCTCATCTGCTATTGCATAACCTAAGCCAAAGTTGTTTTTTATTATTTTTTTTCCGTCAAAAAACGCTGCGTTAGAGCCACTTCCGATAATGCAAACGATGCCGGGTTTTTCATCGCAACTGGCTTTTGCTGCCGCATCTAAATCATTTTCTACATAAACTTTACTAAACTTAAAAAAGTTGCTCAGGCCGTTTTTGATGATTTCTTTACGTTCTTTAGATGAGGCGCCCGCACCAAAAAAATAAATCTTTTTAATGGCTTCGGCGTTATTGATTAGCTTGGAGTTTTTGTTTAGCAGTTGGTTGATGAATTTTTCATCGTTAAAAAAAGGGTTAATGCCGTTAGTGCGCACTTCTACCACTTCGTTTTTACCGATTAATCTCCAGTTAGAATATCTGGAACCGCTGTAAACAATAGCTATCATCTTTTATGCTAAAATGGTGGACATTTCCAGCAAATCTTCTTCTAATTTAAACTCGTGCCCTTTTAGCGCTTCTTCTATATCCGTTAAAACAATTTTGTTGCCTCTTAAACCCACTGTTTTTCTAGATTCGCCTGCTTGTAAAGCTTTAACGGCTGCAAAGCCCATCCGGCAACCTAAAATACGGTCGAAACTGCTTGGGCTACCACCACGTTGTAAGTGCCCTAGAATAGTAACTTTTGTGTCGTAAAAATTGAAGACTTCTTTAACGCGTTTGGCTACATTAAATGCGCCTCCGCTTTTATCGCCCTCAGACACGATTACAATTGCCGAGTTTTTATTTTTCGCTACTCCGTCATTAAGGGTGGCAATTAGTTCTTCAATGCTGGTATCGCGCTCGGGTAACATAATCGCCTCCGCTCCGGCGGCGATACCTGCGCGCAGGGCAATACATCCTGCATCGCGCCCCATTACTTCAACGAAAAATAAACGCGCATGTGATTCGGCGGTGTCTCTAATTTTATCAATCGCTTCAATAACGGTGTTGGTGGCGGTATCAAATCCTAAGGTATAGTCAGATCCGTAAAGGTCGTTATCTATGGTGCCCGGCACGCCTATAACTTGTAGGTCATATTCGGATGACAGGCGTTCTAACCCCGTAAAGGTACCATCGCCACCAATGGCTACCAGCGCGTCGATATTGTTTTTCTTCAAATTCTCAAACGCCAGTTTACGGCCCTCCACATTTCTAAAATCTGCACATCTAGCCGTTTTTAAAATAGTGCCTCCCAACTGCAAAATATTACTTACCGAGTGGCTGTTCATGTCAACAATATTATTGTCAATCATGCCTTGGTATCCGTGCATAATACCAGCTACTTCATAACCCAGGTGCAAGCCCGTTCTCACAACGGCTCTAATACAAGGGTTCATTCCTGGGGCGTCTCCGCCCGAAGTTAAAACAGCTATTTTTTTAATTTCTGACATATATACTTGTGGCTCGGGATTTGGAGTCACTAATATAAGGTGTATTTTTTACACTAAGCAACTTTTGTCGATTATTTTTTTCAACTTTGCACCACAAAGTATTTAAATTATAGCTTTATAACGTGGAAAATTTACCAGCACATTTTGATTCGGTTTTCACTGTAGATTGCATCATTTTTGGGTTTGATGAAGGTGAGCTTAAGATTCTGCTGATTGAGCGAAACGAAGAGCCATTTAAAGGCTGGTTTGCCTTGCCGGGATATTTTGTAGAACATACAGAAGCCATTGAAAACGCGGCAAAGCGTATTCTGTATGAATCAACCGGGCTTAAGGACATCCACATGGAGCAATTTTACACGTTTGGCGCCTTAGGCAGGCACCCTCACGGCAGGGTGATTACGGTGGCATATTATGCCCTTATCCGTTTAACCGGACAAAAAGAAGTGAAGCCGATTACCAATTTTGCTAAACAGGCAGTTTGGATGAATGTTAAAGATATTCCACAGCTGGCGTTTGACCATAGCCGGATTTTCCGGAAAGGTTTTGAAAAAATCCGCAACAAAATAAGTTACCAGCCCATCGCTTTTGAGCTTTTGCCCGAAAAGTTTACGCTTACCCAATTGCAGAATTTGTATGAAGTTATTTTGAACAAAAAGCTGGACAAACGGAATTTTCGGAAGAAAATGCTTTCATACGATATTTTAAAAGAGTTGGATGAGAAGCAAAAAGGAGTATCGTACCGCGCTGCCAAATTGTACAAATTTGATAAACGTAAATATGCTAAGAATTTCCAGAAAGAACTTTCTTTTGGGAAGTAACTGAGTTGAAGAATATAAAAAACCGTGGCCTTACAAGACCACGGTTTTTTTTTGTTTTAGCGCTAACTTATAGACCAGAGTTCGATTATTTTTTAAAATCAAACCATCAATTATGAGGTCTTTAAAGCTGATTCAATTGCATCGGGCTTTAGCCCGATGAATAAGATTATTAAGAATATGGCTTTAGCCGAAACTTTCTGATCTCGTTTTTGGCTAAAGCCAATTATAAATTGTCGTGTAAAGCGAGCTGAAGCTCGTTCCTAGTCATAATTTTGAAATTATTAATCGAACTTAGGTTATAGCGTGATTTTAATGCCACCGTTAAACACAAAACCGTCTAAAGGGGCATAAATATCCCGAAAAACAGGGTTAGCTACACTTCCGGTATAAATGCTGTCAAAGCGGGTTTGGCGGGTGTCCAGATAATTTTCAAAATTGGCGTACAGCGAAAATTTGGCCCACATTTTTTCAATTAAAAAGCCGGTTAACCAATAGGATTTTCCAATAGCTCCATCGCTCAGTTTCTGTTCCGAATAGTAGTAAGCTTCTAAACCGACTTTCCATTGGCTTTCAACCTCGTAAACCAAAACAGAATTAATGCGGTGTTTTGGCGTTAGTCTAAACCACGTTAAGGTGTTGTTTTCATGCTCTTTAGTATCTGTAAAGGTGTAACCTAAAAACAGCGCAAAGTCTTTATAAGAAAATTTTGCATTTGTTTCTATGCCTTTAGTGTCTATGTGGCCGTTTGCGTTTGTAAAACTGTAGTTATTGTTATTCAGCTTTAGTTGCAGTGGCTTGTTTAGGTACGTGTAAAAGAACAATTGGTTTAAAGACAGTCCAACTTGATCAGTAAATAGGGTAGTGCGGTAGTTAAAATCTATATTACCCCCAACAGATTTTTCAAGTTTAGTTTGGGTTGTGTTGATGGGCAGCACTTTCTCGAAATGCAACTGTTCTGCTTCGTCTGTAAATATATTTGGTGTTTGGTACCCGAAACCGCCGCCAATCCGCGAGCTAAACTTTGAGCTCAATTTAAATAAAGCGGACACTCTCGGTAATAACACCAAACCGTAGTGATTTACATAGTCGCCCCGTAGCCCAGTTTCAATCGCTGTTTTTTCGCTAAGCTGATAGGTGTTTTGCGCAAACAGGCCAAAAATTTCTTGATCATAGTCTCGCGGGATAACGTTGGTCACCTCTTTTTCTCGGAAGCTGTCGCTCCAGAAATTAGCACCAAAAATCCACTCGCTTTTATCTTTTGTATAATCTAAAGTAAACTCGCTAAAACTGGAAAATTGCTCTCCATAAAATGAGGAGCTCGGTACAGAAAGATCGCGGTTAAAATAATTCAAACTGTTTTTAAAACTCAGGTTGGTTTGTGGGTTTAGCTGATGATCAAATGCGAGTTGGGAAGAAAGCCTTTTGCTCAAGTTTTTCTCAAAAAAAGGATGTGCCGGATCGTTTTCACCTCGAATGTAGTGCATATCGCCGCCTATTCTGCGTTCGTAACCGCTGTTTAAGCCGAAGCTTAAGGCGCTTTTATCACTGATATCAATAAAAAGTTTTGGATTAAAAGTGAAACGCTGTACTTCCGGAATCGCAGAAAAACCTACATCCGAGGGGTCATAGGCTTTACTGCGGCTATGCGCGGCAAATACCGTTATTCCCGCTTTGCCATATTTTTCGGCATAAAAGCTATTTAAATCTAATCCGCCGGCACTGGTGCCGTTAATTTGAAAGCTTAGCTCCCGTTTGTCACTAGGAGTTTTAGAAATAAGATTAACCAAACCCGCAATTGCGCCACCGCCATAAAGTGTGGAAGCACTGCCTTTGATGATTTCTACCTGTTTCAAATCGAGAGGTGGCGTTTGCAGTAGGCTTAAACCTCCCGAGAAACCCGCATATAAAGGAAAGCCGTCTTTTAAAATTTGCGTGTAGCGCCCGTCTAAACCCTGTATCCGGATACTCGCATTGCCGCTTGTTGCAGATGTTTGTTGCGTGGTGATACCCGTAGTCTCGTTCAGCACCATACGGATATCGCCGGGTTTCATTACAGATTTTTCTCCAAGTTCTTCTGCAGTTAACACCTCCATGCGGGTGGGCACGTCGGTGATACTTCCCCTGGCGCGGGTAGATGAAACAATTATCTCATCCAATTCATCGTCATCTGCCGCTAAAGCTACATTTAAAGTGTCTTGTTGTAACGGAAAGCTTAGATTAAGCGTTTTGGGTTTAAACCCTATAAAGCTAAATGTTGCCGCATGTGTGCCATTGGGTATGTCGCCTATATAAATTAAGCCATCTGTATTTGCACTTGCGCCTATTTTTAGCTCTTTAAAAGCTACAGTAGCACCGGCTAAACTTTCGCCTGTTGTTGATTTTACGATTGCTATAAATTTGTTTTGTGCTAATGCCGGTGCTATAAAGAAAATGCACAGCAAAAGCCCCCATATTTTATTCATTTTATTTTTTGCTTAGATGTAAGATGGGCAGTTGAAATCCTTAGTTCACAACTTTATAGCGGTGAACTGATGACCACGCATCGGCGAAAGCCAACGCCCGTTGCAAATAGTTTAAACGCGCTTAAACATATCGGGAAGGTTACCCTCATCCGATTTTTAAACAATTAATCTTATAAAAACGAGTTAGCTAATTTTTGGCGGTTGCCAGATAGATTGTTGAAATTCTGAAACGGAATTACAGTGATATTCGCCACAGCGTTTCTCTAGCGGTTTTACCGGATGGTTTAACGTAAAATTTTGTTTGGTAAATACAAAGCCTGCGCAAGCGTTGCAAGCAAAAAAAGGCGAGCAACAATTGGTGGTTTGTTCTTTAGAGTGGTGTTTAATATTGTCGCAGTCGTTTTTTGCATTGCATGGCATGGCGCTCAACAACAGCACATAAACAGAAAATATTACCGTCAGGTATTTCACGCGTGCAAAATAGGCATTATGCATTTAAGCGCGAAAATTTCTTGAATAAAGCGCTGAATTTAAAACAGGCGAATGGTAGTATAAAGCAAAAAAAAAGAGCAGATTAAAAAACCTGCTCTTTAAGTATTAAAAAAGTGTGGATGCTTATTTAGCTTCTTCTTTTTTCTTAGCTGCTTTTTTAGCGTCGCCTTCTAACTTGTCTTTCAACTGAGAAAGTACGTCTAAATCACCAAGAGTAGATTTTTCTACAGAATCTTTCACTTTTTTCACTGATGCACTTGCAGCACTAGCTTCTTTTTTCTTGCTAGCTCTTTCTTCTGCAATTTCCTCAGCTTTTGCTTCTTCCCAAATACGGGCGTGTGAAACAACGATACGTTTTGAATCTTTGTTAAACTCGATGATTTTGAAATCAGCAGTTTCGTCGGCTTTTAATACCGAACCGTCCTGTTTAGCCAAGTGTTTGGTTGGTACAAAACCTTCAACTCCGTAAGGTAAAGCAACTAAAGCACCTTTGTCTGTTACTTTAGTAACCGTTCCTTCGTGGATAGAATCCAAAGTGAAGATGGTTTCAAAAGTATCCCAAGGGTTTTCTTCAAGTTGTTTGTGCCCTAAGCTTAATTTGCGGTTGTCTGCATCAAGCTCTAAAACTACCACGTCTAGCTCTTCACCAACTTTAGTGAATTCATTAGGGTGGTTGATTTTTTTAGACCAAGAAAGGTCAGAAATGTGGATTAAGCCATCAATACCTTCTTCAATTTCTACAAACACACCAAAGTTGGTCATGTTTTTAACAACAGCTTTGTGCTTGCTTCCGATAGGGTATTTCTCTGCCGCATTTTCCCAAGGATCTGGAGTTAATTGTTTAATGCCTAAAGACATTTTACGCTCTTCTCTGTCTAAAGTTAACACAACTGCCTCAACCTCGTCGCCGGTTTTCATAAACTCTTGTGGGTTACGCAAGTTTTGAGACCAAGACATTTCTGAAACGTGGATTAAACCTTCAACGCCAGGGATAATTTCCAAGAATGCACCGTAATCTGCAACGGTAACAATTTTACCTTTCACTTTAGAACCGATAGCTAAATCAGCATCTAAAGACTCCCAAGGGTGGGCAGAAAGTTGTTTTAAACCTAAAGCGATACGTTTTTTCTCGTCATCAAAGTCAAGAACTACTACGTTTACTTTTTCATCTAAAGACAATACCTCTCTCGGGTGTTCAATACGTCCCCAAGAAATATCGGTAATGTGTAATAAACCGTCAACGCCGCCTAAATCGATGAACACCCCAAAATCAGTGATGTTTTTAACGGTACCTTCTAATACTTGGCCTTTTTCAAGTTTAGAAACAATCTCTACTTTTTGTGATTCAAGATCGTCCTCAATCAATACTTTATGAGATACTACAACGTTTTTGAACTCATGGTTGATTTTTACCACTTTGAATTCCATCGTTTTACCTACGTAAACATCGTAATCTCTAATAGGTTTGATGTCGATTTGAGATCCAGGAAGGAAAGCCTCAACACCAATAATATCTACAATTAAACCACCTTTAGTTCTGCTCTTAACAAAACCGTTAATTACGGTATCGTTTTCTAAAGCTTCGTTAATCATCTCCCAAGAACGTTGGGTTTTTGCTCTTTTACGAGATAATACCAACTGTCCGTTTTCGTCTTCTCTTTGCTCAACGAAAACATCAACAGTGTCGCCTTTTTTAAGGTCTGGCATGTCGCGGAATTCGTTTAAAGGCACAAGACCGTCAGATTTGAAACCGATGTTTAAAACAACGTCTTTGTTGTTGATGGTAACTACCGTACCAGAAACAATTTCGCCTTTGCTTACAGAATTGAATGTACCAGAGTACATTTCTTCCATTTTTTCGCGATCGGCTTTGCTGTAATTGCCGAACAATTTGTCGTCTGCATCCCAATCAAAATCCTCTGGGTCAGCTACTTTCGACTTTGACTTAATGTCGTCGATAGATATTGAATCAGCTTCTGACTCAAATACCTCTTTTACCTTTTTTTCAGTGTCTTGAAGTTCTGCTTCTTTCGCTTTTAACTCCTTCTCTGCTACTTGTTTTTTTGCCATTAATTAATTGATCTCCTTTTTTCCCCGTTTGGGGATGGCAAAGGTATGAATATATATTTTGAATAAAAAAGATTTTTTATGTGATAATAATTGGTTGTGAGGGGATTAGTGGAGAGTATTGAGTATTGAGTATTGAGTTCAAGTATCAAGTATCTAGATATAGAATGCTTTAGGTGTTGATAGGCTCAAATGCACGGCGTACGCCCTCTTAATGCCCTGCTTCCAGAAAAAACCCGGCCAAAGCCAAACTTACGCCTATTAATACAGCGATGGTTTTTTTAACGGAAAATTTATGGTCAACGCTAGATTCGAATAAGATAGTGGTTGAAATATGCAAAAAGATGCCGATAACAATACCCATAATATAAGGATAATAGCTTCCTAAGCTTTGAATGTTGCCACTGCTGAGTAAAAAGCTGAAAATATAGCCCAAAGGAGACATGGAGGCAAAAACAAAAAGCAAAGCAATAACAGTGTTTTTGCGTACATGATTTGCCAATAAAACACTGCCTAAGGCAAAAGCCGCCGGAATGTGGTGGATAGCAATACCGTACACCAACTGGTGGTTGTGTTTAGCGGTTAAAGGCATCCCCTCTAAAAAAGCATGTAAGCAAAGGCTAAGCATTATGCCCCACGGAAAGCTGGTTTGGTGGTTGTGTACATGGATGTGCCCGTGCTCTATCCCTTGAGAAAACTGCTCCAGTAAAATCTGTAAAATAAATCCGCCCAATATAAAAAGGCCTATTAAATGGCTTTTATCTGCGGTATAAACATCGGGCAATAAATGCAAAACGGTGATGCCAAAAAGGTATGCCCCGCTAAAAGACAGAATAAGTTTCAGTTTAGTATTGCTGTCTTTTTTTACGATAAAAATTGCCAAGCCACCCAATAAAGCGCAAAGTCCTAATAAAATGATGATAAAATAACTCATGCTTTAAACGAGGTTGATTTAACAAAAAGTTTAGCCATCAAAAATCCTATTAAACTGCCAAATATCGCTCCGGCGGTAACATCTAAAGGAAAGTGTACGCCTACATAAACCTGCGAAAAGCAAATAAGCGCCGCCCAAAACAAGGCTATTGCGGTGAAATATTTAAACCTGCGGTGGAACAACATGCTCAAAAACACAGCTATCGAAAAATGATCTGACGCATGGGTAGAAGGGAAGCTTTTTCCAGAACCGCAAGGAACCCTGGAAACTACCTTTTCTTTAAAACCGACCTCATTGCAGGGGCGGTCTCTTTTATAAAAAGGTTTAATAATGCTGGCGCTCCCATAATCTGCAATACCAACTGTTATGGCCAAAAACAACACCAAATAAATTCCTTTGCTTTTATAAGTTTTTATGGCAAAAAAGATGATGCCGATGTAAAGCGGAATCCAAGTGTATTTATTGCGCATAATAGGCAAAAGCCAATCGAAAACAACATTACTAAGTCCGCTGTTAACGGCTTGAAACCATTGATGGTCCCAGTTGCTAAGTGTTTCAAGCATCTTTTTTAGTGCAAATAAATATTAAACGATCAGACTGGTTAAGATCAAACGGGTTTAGCTGATAATCGCCAAAGGTGTTCTTTATCTGCAAGCCAGCAGCCTCAAATAATCGTTCAAAATCTGCCTGCTTATAATCTTTAACCTCCTCTTTAAAAGCATAATCTTTGTTGCGATGCTCAAAACAAATGCTTTTTACAATTTTCCCGTTGCTTACCTGCCTGCTGATGTTAAACTGTATATCGTCAACTTCTTTCACCTCACGGGATACCAAATGGTTGATAATGCGCTGGCTGTTCATGTAATCCAAAACCAACAAGCCGTCTTTCTTTAAAGCTTTTTTAAATGATTTTAATGCTTTAATATGATCCTTATCGGTTTCAAAATATCCGAAACTGGTAAACATATTAAAGGCATAATCAAAGTAATTGATATAGAAAGGCTGGCGCATATCGTGCACAAAAAAATGCAAGTTTTTATTTTCAAACTGTTGCGCAAATTTAATGCTGCTGTAAGAAAGATCGATTCCTGCAACCTCAAAGCCTTTTTTGTTAAGATAAATGGCGTGCCTGCCCCGCCCGCAAGCAATATCTAACATCCGCGCATCCTGCTTCGGCTTTAAAAAACTACAAAGGTTATCAATAAAAAGTTCGGCTTCCTCGTCATCACGTTTTTTATACAGGATATGATAATAAGGAGAGTTAAACCAGTTTTGGAACCATTTTTTGGGCATGTGATATTCAATTATGAATGTGCAAATATATAAATAAGCCGTTAAGGGCTGTTTAATTATTACAATGTTGAGTTCAGGAACTAACAAATCAAACTAACAAATGATAAAAAATATGCAGTGGTCAAACTTTCCACGTACCTTCTCCGATACTTCTTCGGAAAAAAGGCAATTTTTGGATAGTTACACCGAATGAGAGGCGAGGGAATAGCGAATGATAATAGGAGATTTAACCCTATAAGGTCCCTATAGAGACGCTATATGCTCCCTATAAGCTCGGTTTTGAATCGTATATTTTGAATGAATGGTATTGGACGGAAATGTTAAGGGAAAGATATTAAAAATTACTGATAGTGTAACGCGAAAAGCAGTTTAATAGTAGGCCACGGGCAAAAATGCCGGAATAAAGCCATAATATTATAATTTTGCAGCTCAACAAAAAATCGAATCAACGTGACTTTAATAAAATCTATCTCCGGCATACGCGGAACTATAGGCGGTAAGGCCGGCGACGCGCTTACCCCAACTGATATTGTAAAATTTAGCACCGCTTTTGGACTTTGGGTAAAGGCGCAAACCGGGAACGCTAAAATTGTTGTGGGCCGTGATGCCCGTATTTCTGGCGAAATGGTGCGCAACTTAGTAGTGGGTACCTTGCAGGGTATTGGTATTGACGTGGTTGATGTAGGTTTATCTACCACGCCAACGGTAGAAATTGCAGTGCCTTTAGAGCAAGCGGGCGGCGGTATTATTATTACAGCCAGCCACAACCCAAAACAGTGGAACGCGCTAAAATTGCTAAACAACAAAGGTGAATTTATTAATGATGAGGAAGGCAAAAAGGTGCTGGAAATGGCTGAAGACGCAGAAACTGAGTTTGCGCAGGTGGATGATTTGGGCAAGGTTCGCCAAGACGATAGCTATCTGCAAAAACACATCGACCAAATTTTAGCTTTGCCTTTGGTGGATGTGGAGGCTATCAAAAAAGCAGATTTTAAGGTGGCTATTGATTGTGTAAACTCCTCGGGCGGAATTTTTGTGCCGGCTTTGCTGAAAGCTTTGGGCGTACAAACGGTGCATCAGCTTTATTGTGAGCCCGACGGGCATTTTCCGCACAACCCCGAACCTTTGCCAGAGAATTTAGTGGATTTACGCAAATTGGTGACAGATAAAAAGGCAGATTTAGGTATTGCGGTTGACCCGGATGTTGACCGTTTATGCTTTGTTTGTGAAGACGGCAACGCATTTGGCGAAGAATATACTCTGGTGGCTGTTGCCGATTATATTTTGAAAAATCAAATGGGAAATACGGTATCTAACCTGTCGTCTACACGGGCTTTGCGCGATGTCACGGAGAGTGCCGGAGGCGAATATCATGCATCTGCAGTAGGAGAGGTGAATGTAGTGACCTTGATGAAAGAGAAAAATGCAGTAATTGGCGGAGAAGGCAACGGCGGGGTAATTTATCCTGAACTACACTACGGCAGAGATGCATTAGTGGGGATTGCGTTGTTTTTAACCCACTTAGCTAAATTTGGTGGGCCAATTTCTGCCTTACGTGCAAGTTATCCGTCGTACTTTATCTCCAAAAACAAAATTACCTTAACGCCAGAAATGGACATCGACAAGCTTTTGTTGCAAGTTGAAGAAAAATACAAATCACAGCCTTACAGTACCATAGACGGATTAAAAATCGAATTCGGTAAACAGTGGGTGCACCTGCGCCGGTCAAACACCGAGCCGATTATCCGGATTTACTCCGAATCTGCCACAGAAGCGGATGCAGAAAAATTAGCGAAAGAAGTGATGGAGGAAATACGTAAATTATTGAATGATAGAAGGAGTGAATGATAGAATACCTTTTTGGTGGCTGAATTTTGAATGATAGAATGAGTAATTGATAGAATGATTGGATAAGCAATATTAGAAATCATTCAAAAATCACGCATTAAATAACAGGTTCGCAAAGCATTCAATCCTTCACTCATTCAAAAATCACTCATTAAAAAGATGAAAATTTATCTCGATAACGCCGCTACAACGCCACTTGCGCCAGAAGTGAAACAAGCGATGCTTGAGGTGATGGAAAACGAATACGGCAATCCGTCCTCCATCCACGCTTACGGCAGGCAGGCACGTACTTTGGTAGAAAAAGCGCGTAAAACGGTGGCTTCGCTATTGAACACTGCACCGGCAAATATTTTTTTTACTTCTGGCGGTACCGAAGCAGATAATATGGCAATACGTTGTGCTGTAGAGGCTTATCAGCTAACACATGCCATTACCTCAAAAACCGAACACCATGCGGTTTTGCACACTTTAGAAATGTTGGAGCAAAAAGGTGTTTTGCGTTTAAGTTATGTGGATTTGGATGAAAAAGGAAACATCAGTTTTGAGCATTTGGAACAGCTGTTGGCCAATAACCCGCGTAGTTTAGTTTCTCTGATGCAGGCCAATAACGAAATTGCCACGCTTACAGATATAGAACGTGTGGGCGAGTTGTGCGAAAAATACGATGCCATTTACCACTCGGACACGGTGCAAACTATGGGACATTACCGCCATGACTTAAGCACGCTAAAAGCGCATTTTGTGGTATGTTCGGCACATAAACTACACGGGCCAAAAGGTGTGGGTTTCATTTACGTAAATCCATCGGTTAAAATAAAACCGCTTTTGTACGGTGGTGCCCAAGAGCGTAACATGCGTGGCGGAACAGAGAATATTTATGGTATTGCAGGCTTGGCAAAAGCTTTAGAATTGGCTTACGCTGATTTGGAAAAACAGGCCGCTTACATCCAGGACTTGAAAAGTTATGCCATGGAACGGCTTAAATTGGCAGTTCCTGAAATTAATTTTAATGGCGAAACAGACGCAGATAAAAGCTTGTACACGGTTTTAAACGTACGTTTCCCAAAGATGGAAATGGGCGATATGTTGCTGTTTAAGTTGGACATAGCGGGAATCTCGGCTTCTGGCGGCAGTGCCTGTTCGTCGGGCTCTAACATTGGCTCGCATGTGCTAACAGCCATCGGCGGCAATCCCGATCATCCTTCTGTCCGTTTTTCCTTTTCCAAATACAACACCAAAGAAGAAATTGATTATGTGGTGCAAAAAGTAAAGGAGGTTTTTATGGAGTAAGGAGTAAAGAGGAAGGAATAAGGAATAAGGAATAAGGATTCATTCATAAGGCCTTCACTCCTCCAATCATCGGAAAGCCTTGGCAACATATTTGTTTTTATCAGCATAAATCTATTTAAAAACATTTAAAGAGGAGCTGTTATGGCAAAGAGTCCGATAGAAAAACAAAACGAGCTAAAGGAAGAATTAGAAGAAAACGTACCGGTAAAGAAAACCGATTTTGGTGCCGAATCCGGAGTGGAGGGAATACCTGAAAAAAAAGGTTCTTATTCTGAGACCTTGGCGGAAAAATCGCGCACCAACAGAGGTCCAATTGGAATTGATAGAGACCCTGGAGACGTTTAAATTCTGTAAAAATTTTCAAGCGAACCATAAAGGTTCGCTTTTTTTATTTTATTTCGGGTAATGCAAATTGATATCATTGTAAGCAGAGTAAACTCTGCCGCTGATTTAGAGCGGGTTTTTGCTATCCGTAAAACAGTTTTTGTGGAAGAGCAAAACTGTCCGCCCCAGCTGGAGTGGGAAAACGAAGAGGTCTCTGTCCATTTTTTAGCTACGGTAAATGGTGAAGATGCAGGTGCTTGCCGGTGGCGCAAAACAGAAGCCGGTTATAAGCTGGAGCGTTTTGCCGTGCTTAAACCCTTCCGGAGAAAAGGCGTGGCGGGGAAAATGATAGATGCCATTTTAAACGATTTGCCACCAAGTACGCCGCACATTTATTTACATGCGCAAGTTGCTGCTATGCCCCTTTACCTAAAAAAAGGTTTCGTCTCGGTAGGCGACGAGTTTGAGGAGGCCGGCATCGGGCATTTTAAAATGGTTTACTAATCGAGATTAAGCTTGCTGGTAAAAACTATCGGCGTTGTGATTAATTAAATTGTTACATTCGGGCAAATGCTTCAACATGCGTCTTGTTGTCCTCGGTTGCACTTTTTTTATTGTTTGTGGTAGCACTTTCCTGATTACCGGTAGGCTAGCGGTTGATTTAGCAGGACAAGCCGCTACAGTAATGTTGTTCCTAATTTCTGGCGTGCTGCATATCCGCTACCGCGAAGGCTACTACCTATCATACCCAAATTTGCTGCCCCAAAGATTTCGGATTTCTTTAGCTTATGCCGTTAGCGATATCCAATTTGCGCTGGCTTTAGCTTTTTTATTGGACGATTTTGCTAAGGCGGCAGCGGTTTTGGCAATTGTTTATTTGCTTTTAGAAACACTAACTATCATTTACGCTTCGGTTAAACGCATTAGTATAAAAAGGGGCAACTACAGCGGTGCAGGCCCCCTTTATTTAGTTTTTAAACTTCCCGAGCAGTTTTTTTTGATGTGGTGGGTTTATTTTTTTACTTACCAAAGCCCGCATTTATTGTTTAAGTAATTTGCTGCTGTATAATGTAGTGCCGTCTTTTACAGTTAAAACATATACTCCGGTTTTGTAGAGCCCAATTTTGTTGTTAATAAAGCTGTTTAGATAATGGATGTCGCCTTCTGTTTTTATTAAAAGCTTACCTTCCATATCTACCAAATTAAGTTCTAAAGCTTTGCTTTTGCTGTTAATATTAATATCTAATTTGTCTGTAACCGGATTTGGACAAATGTTTAGGTCTTTTACTTTAAGTTTTTCGGGTATAACAGCTGTACTTAAGGGTTTAGCATATTTTATGTTTGGTACAGGAGGCGTTTTCATCCCGGTGCCCAAGAAAAAACTTGGGTTAGGAGGTTGGTTATATGCCGAGTTTTGCCAAGCTATTGCAGTCCTGTATTGGGTGTCGTGCATTAGCGTATATATTTTGTTACTGGTAAGCGCTGTAGTGGTGAATATATATAAGCTTTTATTGTCATCACCACGCAAGATCACTTCTTCTCGCCAGTCGCCCAAAATATCGGCCATTAAACCGGGGTTAGATTTGGTAGTGTTGTTGCTGTTAACCGCAGCTAAATCTGTAAACGTGAGTAAACGTTCCGATTTTTTAGAGCTTGGGTTCCATTTATCTAACTTCACACCGTCCAATAATTCTCGGCTCAAATCGCCATCCCACCAAATGCCAAAATTATAAGAAGGCCTGCTTGTAGCAATGATATTGCCTTTTATGCTATACAGATTACTATTCGCCGAACCCCAAACTTCATAACCTGGGTAATTAGGGTCGATATCGGCGGCCATACAACGTCCAATGTCACCGGTTGCCTGCACGCCCCATAACAACTGACCGGTTTTGGCGTCACGCAAAGTTTCACCGGTACCGCCGTATTTTGCAGGTTCTTCGTGGCACATCCAAAGCTCTTGACCTTCCCTGTCAGGATCCATATCGCTCAAATGCATTGCATCACCGTGGCCTTTGCCATCAGTCCAAAATTTTGCGCCATTATCGTTGATAGCGCTAGAGCCGTTAAATATTTCATCTTTGCCGTCGCCATCTACGTCACCGGTTGCCATTTGGTGGTTTCCTTGCCCAGCATACGCGCTGTTTCCGGCGGTATTGCTGTCAAAAGTCCAACGGTGGGTCAGTTTACCGTCCCGCCAGTCCCACGCAACTCGTACCAACCGGGTATAGTAGCCACGCCCGAAAACTAAACTGGGTTTTTCGCCATCTAAATACGCAACCGCCGCAATAAACCGGTCTATACGGTTGCCGTAATTATCTCCCCACGAGCTTACAGTACCGCGTGCCGGCAGGTAATCTGTAGTGGCCATGGCTTTGCCCGTTTCACCATTAAAAACGGTTAAAAATTCAGGACCGCTCAATACATATCCCGATGAATTCCTATAATCTGCTGTTGGGTCTCCAATAACAGTTCCCGTACCGTCTATCGTGCCGTCGGCGGTTTTGCAAGCCACCTCGGCCTTACCATCACCATCTAAATCATACACCATAAATTGCGTATAATGGGCACCTGCCCTAATATTTCGGCCTAAATCAATTCGCCACAGCCGGGTTCCATCCAGTTTGTAAGCATCAATAAAGACATTACCGGTATAACCGGATTGCGAATTGTCTTTAGAATTTGAGGGATCCCACTTTAAGATAATTTCATATTCGCCGTCGCCATCTAAATCTCCAACACTGCAATCGTTAGGGCTATAACTGTATGTTTCACCGCTTTTAGTTACACTATCTGCCGGCAGGCTTAATGGTATTTTTAAATATTTAGCCGACCAAACACTAACTGCTTTAGACTCTTCTTGTTCTTGCCCGTTAACTACCGGTCTAATGGTATAAGTGCTATTGGTATTAGCGTAATCCTCAAAATTTGACGAGTTGCTGATAGGAGTGGTGGTTAGTTTCACACCACCTTTGTAAACATTGAAAGCGATATCTGCAGGGTCGGTACCAAATATCCGCCAGCTTAAAAACACTTTAGCAGCGTTGGTGCGCACGGCAACTAGGCCGCGGTCCAGGCGTTCAACTTGTTTAGGCGTGCTAACAACAGGGTCTTGCGCAAATAATGGGCTAGCTACAAAACTAAAGAGCATAAATGCAACAGCGTGCTTCAAACGTAAAATTTTCTTCATATTAAAAGATTTATGGGCTACGTAATTGGTATGCGATATTAATTATTAAACAAGAACTTGGCAACCTGTACTGTCTTGCTCGTGTTAGGGCTAATTAGCGAGATGGTGGCTGAGAACTTAGGCAATTTTGCAATTGGCCTCGCGATAAACTAAATTTGTTGCGATGGTAAACAATATCGTGGTGGCAATAGACGGCTATTCGTCTTGCGGAAAAAGCACCCTAGCCAAAGCGCTCGCTAAAAAACTGCACTTTATTTATGTGGATAGTGGCGCAATGTACCGCGCGGTTACTTTATATTTCTTGAGGAACCAAACGGATTTAAGCAATCACGATTTAATTATCGATGCTTTAGAGCATATCGACCTCAATTTCCACTCGCGCGATTATCAATCTCATATTTTACTAAATGGGGAGGAGGTTTCGGATGAAATTAGGCAGATGCCGGTTTCGGAAAGCGTGAGTTTGATTGCATCTATCAAAGAGGTGCGCAAAGCGATGGTGCGTAAGCAACAGAAGATGGGCAAATCCAAAAACATTGTGATGGATGGCCGAGACATTGGCACCACCGTTTTCCCTCATGCGCAAGTGAAATTTTTTATGACAGCCGACCCTAAAATACGGGCCGAGCGGCGTTATCAAGAGCTTTTAGCCAAAGGGGAGCGAATATCTTTAGAGGAGATTTTTGACAATTTGGCGCATCGTGATTTTTTGGACACCACCCGTGAAGAAAGTCCGCTTACCCGCGCAGCAGATGCTATAATTTTAGACAACACCAACCTAACCGAACAAGAACAGCTGGATTTTGCGATCGAAAAAATAAGGCCTTTTATGGTGTAGGGCTAACGTTTACCGAAAAAATCGGGTTTAAGATTTAAAGAAAAGTAGTTGTTTCCGCCTGCTGAACCTAATTGGCTGTGTGCATAACTCAAGCTTAGTTTTTTTAGGTTTACAGAAAACCCAAACGATAAACCCGCCGTGCCGCCCAAACCTTCTACGCTCAGCTCTTTATGTTGCTGCAGGTTGTAAGCACCTTGTATCTGAAATGTAGCGGAAAAAAGAAGCTCGGCACCAAAAACGAAGTGCTGGCTCAGCTTACTGCCAAAACTGGCTCTGCTTTTTTTTTGTTCCCCGCTAATCAAATCGATATCCGAACTTTCCCCGGTATTTCGGTAGCTTAAATCAAACTTTTGCAAATGCTTATAGCTAATGTGGTACCGGATAGGCGCAAACTGTAATTTCTTGCTCATCCCTAAAGCAATTTCAAAAGGTAATCGTTCTTTTTGGTTTTCAAAGGCATCTAATTGATAACCGATGTTTTTTAGCACCAAGCCGGTTGCAAGCGTGTTGCTGCTGTCTTTATAAGTAAAAGCCAAATCCGTTGCCAAAGCAAAAGAGCGGTAAATGTCATAACTCCCGTAAATAGCTTTTACATTAATTCCGTAGCTGATATTTTTATACAGAACATCTCCATAGCCGATGTTGAGCAGGTAATCTGCTGCACTAAAGTTGGCACCGGTTGCGGTAGCTGTTTCGTCATATTCTTCAAAATCGCCATAGTTAATCATCATTAAAGCTGTGGAAACCGTTTTTTTAGCGCCTACTTTAAACGCATACTGGACATTCCCGAAATTAATATCGGCGATATAATTGCTGTAATTGAGCGATAGCGTATTTTGATGTGTTGCCGAAAGCAAAGAGGGGTTAGCAAAGACATCGTCAAGCTCGGCGGTGTTTTGCATGGGTAAAACGTTGCCCATAGCCGCAACACGTGCTGAATTGGGTAAATTTAAAAAACGAAAAACGCCATTGCCGCCAAGTTGTGCATCTGCATTAAGCGAAAAAAAGCCCAAAAGCATGAAAAAAAATAGAGATGCGTGTTTTTTAACCATCAGATGGCTAATTTAGTTTTAATTATGAATTTTGATGAAGCGCAATTGCAAAAGGAATTTTCGTTTAGAACGGCACGCAGCGGAGGCAAGGGCGGCCAAAATGTGAACAAGGTAGAAACTAAGGTGGAACTGCTTTGGTATTTGGCAGGCACTGCTGTTTTTACAGAAGTACAGATGAAGCAGTTGCAATCTAGATTGAAGCACCGCATTAACAGCGAAGGCGTTTTTTCTGTAACGGCAAGCGAGGCCCGCTCGCAACTTCAGAATAAAGAGATTGCTGTTTCTAAAGCCCTAGCTTTAATTAAACAAGCTTTGCTGAAGCAGAAAGTGCGTAAAGCCACCAAACCCAATAAATTGGCAGTGCAAAATCGCTTAGAAAGCAAAAGAAAACAGGCGCTGAAGAAAATATCTCGCAATAAAAATTTCGATATCTAAAAGCGGTAATACAAACTGATAGAGCCATACTGCTCTGAACGTTTGGCACTTTCCAACTCTTTGCTTTTGAAAATAATCGAAAAATCGACAGTCCACTTTTCACTGGCGAATGCTGCGCCAATTTGTTGCGAAAAAACAAAGGGTTTTGGGTTATAGGTTACCGGACCTTTATCGGTGCGGAACATGCCGCCCTGTATGGTAGCGTTATAAGCGACATACTTTAAATTAGGTTGCAAGTAAAAATACAGTTCTTTGTTTTTCTCTTTTTCTGATGTGGAGGAAACCGTGCTTTGCGTGGCTACCGAATGGTTTAGGGGGTTGATATTGCCAGTTCTAAATAAAAGTCCGGCAGACAAACCGCTGTATGTATTTCCCAACTCTGCCAGTAATGGTAGCGAAAAATCAAAAGTTCTTTGCCGGTTTTTGAGCAACAAATAATGCAAGCCTAATTTTGCATTAATCCCGAGTTCATTATTTACTTGGTACTGCCAACCCGAGACTTCGTAAAATCCTACCACTTGGTGCAACAGCTTTTGTGCTTCTTCGCCCATTGCGGCGGGGCCGATAGTGCCTATTTGTAGTTCTGTCTTAACGCTATTCTGGTTACTTTTAAGCCACTGCATACTTGCACCGGCATATAAATAAGACGCGAAAGGCCGGTCCACGTTAACTATGTTTTTGATATTACCGGATCGGGCGTTGTACATTTCTTGCCCGGCGCTTATTCCCCAAATTTTTTTTACTGCACTGTCTTTAGCTTTGGCAGCTTGCCTATAATGTATAAACAAGCCGTTAGTATAATATCTATCTTGTTTTGATGCTAAATAAACGTCATTGTCGGACCGGAAACCCAGTTCATGACGGTAAGGTTTGTTTTGGGCAAACATAGTTATATGGCAAACGCAGATAAGAGATAGCAGGAAAAAACGCATAAAAAAAGGCCGAAAAAAATTCGGCCTTAAAATACGATATTATTTTTTTAGGCTTCCGCTCTTAATCTTGTTTTTGCTTATTGCCTTCTTCGCGATAGCTGATGTCTAAAGCGTTTTTGACTTTTACCGGTAAAAGCGCCAGTTTAACAACATCCATCATGTTGCTAACGTAATGGAAAGTCATGTCTTTGATGTAATCGGCTTTTATTTCCAAAATATCTTTCTGGTTTGATTTACATAGAATAACTTCCTTAATGTTTGCACGTTTTGCAGCTAAGATTTTTTCTTTTATACCGCCAACAGGCAATACCTTGCCGCGCAGGGTGATTTCGCCGGTCATGGCTAAATGTTGTTTCACTTGACGTTGCGTAAACGCAGATGTTAAGGCGGTGAGCATGGTTATGCCAGCGGATGGACCGTCTTTTGGTGTAGCACCAGCTGGCACGTGGATATGTAAATCCCATTGGTCAAAAACACGGTGGTCTATCTCCAATTCTTGCGCATGTGCTCTAATATAAGCCATCGCAATAACGGCAGATTCTTTCATCACATCGCCCAAATTACCGGTTAAGGTCATTTTTCCTTTTCCCGGACTTAAACTTGCCTCAATAAATAAAATATCGCCACCAACAGAAGTCCAAGCCAAACCGGTTACAACGCCAGCTACTTCGTTACCTTCGTAAGCATCCTTGTCATAATAGGGTGCGCCTAAAGCTTGGCTCACATCCTCATAAGTATAATTCGGATTGTAAGCTTCTTCCATCGCAATTTTTGTGGCTGCGCTGCGCACTACAGAGCCTAAAGTTTTTTCCAGGCTGCGTACGCCAGATTCGCGCGTGTAATCCTCAATAATTTTTTCGATAAGTGCACTTTTTAGATTTACGTCTTTAGCTTTTAAGCCATGCACTTCTTTTTGTTTTGGGATAAGGTGTTTTTTAGCTATCTCTATCTTTTCTTCAATGGTGTAGCCGTTCACCTCAATAATCTCCATCCTATCTAACAATGCAGGCTGGATGTTGCTGAGCGAGTTGGCCGTGGCAATAAACATCACGTTGGATAAATCGTAATCCAGCTCTACAAAATTATCTACAAATGCGTTGTTTTGTTCAGGGTCTAAAACTTCCAGCAAAGCCGATGAGGGGTCGCCACGGAAATCGTTACCTACTTTATCAATCTCATCCAGTACAAAAACCGGATTTGATGAGGCAGCCTTTTTTAGAGACTGAATTACGCGGCCCGGCATTGCGCCAATGTAGGTTTTGCGGTGGCCACGGATTTCGGCTTCATCCCTGATGCCTCCCAGCGCCATCCTCACGTATTTACGGCCCAAAGCTTTAGCGATAGATTTACCCAAAGAGGTTTTTCCTACACCTGGAGGGCCTACCAAACACAAGATTGGCGCTTTCATGTTGTGCTTTAATTTTAGCACGGCCAAATATTCTATGATACGCTTTTTAACCTTCTCTAATCCGTAATGGTCTTTATCCAGGATTTTTTGTGCGCGTTTTAAATCAAAATTATCTTTGGTGAACTCGCCCCAGGGCAAATCCAGCAAAACCTCTAAATAGTTGATCTGTACCGAATAATCTGCCGCAACAGGGTTCATACGGGCCAACTTATCAACTTCTTTGTTGAAATGTTCACCGGTTTCTTTGCTCCAGTGTTTCTTTTTTGCTCTAGCCCTCAGCTCCTCAATTTCCATGTCGGGCGAGTTGCCGCCCAGCTCTTCTTGTATGGTTTTAAGTTGCTGGTTTAAAAAATAATCGCGTTGCTGCTTATCTAAATCAACTTTTACCTTGCTTTGGATCTGGTTCTTCAATTCTAACATCTGCAGTTCAGAAGTTAAATGCCCTAAAACTAGGTGTGCGCGTTCGCGAAGGTTGGCCACTTCTAACATGGCTTGCTTATCTGCCACGCTAGCGTTCATGTTTGAAGATATAAAGTTGATCAAAAACGGCACGCTGTCAATGTTTTTGATGGCAATAGCCGCTTCAGAAGGAATGTTAGGCGAAAACTGGATAATCTGCATCGCAATTTCTTTCACAGAAGCAATTGCGGCTTTAAATTCCCTATCAACTTTTGGCCGTATTTCTTCAAACTTCTCAACAGTAGCTTTAAAATAGGGCTCCTCTTGCACCAATTCGCCCAGCTTAAAACGGTTTTTGCCTTGTATGATAACTGTGGTATTCCCGTCGGGCATTTGTAGCATTTTAACGATGATTGCCACCGTACCTATGGCGTTTAGCTCGGTAAAAGACGGGTCTTCTGCATTGCCGTCTTTTTGCGCAACCACGCCAATGGTTTTATCGCCTTTGTAGGCGTCTTTTATCAACTTTATAGACTTATCGCGGCCCACCGTAATTGGGATAACAACCCCCGGGAAAAGCACCGTATTGCGCAAAGGCAGTATAGAAAGCACCTCGGGAGTTTGTTCGTTGTTCATTTCCTCCTCGTCTTCTGGAGACATCAGCGGAAAAAACTCGGTATCTTCATTAATTAGGGGTAACGCTTGGTTAAAATCGAACTGGTCAAATTTGCTCATGAATAATATATAAACAGCGCCATTTTGACAGCAAAAACTGGAAATAGCGCTTTTAAGATGTATAAAGGTATATTTTACAAGCACTATGCCAAGCAATTTATTTGTGGTGGCATCAATTTTTTTTAAAGAATAACTTGTTTTATAGCAGAAATAACTGAAATTACGTCAGTTTTAGGTTCACGAAATAATAACGCTCTCCAAACGTTATTAAAGCTGTACCAACAATTTTTGTTGATTTTTTTATTTTTAATGAGAGCACCGGCTTTATTACTCGTAGTAGGATTTATTTTTATCAATGGCATTGCGCAAGCACAAACTCCTTATGAACGCTTGGGACAAAAAGCAATGACAGGCGGACAGTTTAGCACCGCTGCAGATTATTTTGAGAAAGCTTATGCCAGCGACCGTACCAATATGAACGTGCTTTGGCTCATGGGCTATTCTAGCTATCATGCGGCAGATTATAAAAAATCTATCGAAGCTTTTGATAAGCTGATAGCCATGAAACCTGCCGAAACCGCGGCTTATTACTATCGCGGTAAGGCCAAAATGTTGGCTGCATCAGCAGTGAAAGAAGCTAAATCTCCCGAGCGCGAGCGCTTGCTTTTAGGTGCGATAAAAGATTTTTCTTCTGCGCTTGATTTAACGCCTACTGATTATAAGCTTTACCAAAACAGAGGTTTAGCTTATCAGGAATATGCCATTTATAAGAGCCAAAAAATTGCTGATGTTTACAATAAGACTGTTGCAATTAATGCCTGCAATGCTTCTATCAATGATTTTGAAAAGGTTTTAGAAGAATCTGGCTTTCGCCGGGATATCGCATCGCAGATAGAAAAATCAAAACAGCTTTTGACTAACATCAGATAAATTAACCCACGCACACGGTTTTGATGTTCATAAACTCCAATAAACCGTTTTTGCCCAGCTCGCGCCCATAACCCGATTGTTTGATGCCTCCAAACGGCAGGCGCGGGTCCGATTTTACATTGGCATTCACAAAAACGCTTCCCGCTTCTATTTGGTTGCGGGCAACATCGTTGCCTTTCTCAGTATCGCTGGTGAAAACAGCACCGCCTAACCCAAAATCAGTGTCGTTTGCTAAATCCATGGCGTGATTTAAGTCATCTGCCACAATAATTGATGCCACCGGTCCAAACATTTCATCGTCAAATGCAGGCATTCCTTTTTTTACGTTTATCAATACAGTTGGTGGGTAAAATGCGCCTTCGCCTTCGGGTATTCTTCCGCCTAAAATACATTTAGCGCCTGCTTTTACAGAATCTTCAACTTGTTGATGCAACTGATTGCGTAAGGTTTTGTTGGCCATAGTGCCCAGCTCAAACTCTTCATTACTCGGGTCGCCAAATGTTTTGGCTCTCATTTTTTCGGTAAATAATTGAGTAAATTTTTCAGCGATGGGTTTTAATACAATAAATCTTTTTGCGGCAATGCAACTTTGGCCATTATTGATTAAACGGGCATTTACACAAAGTTCTGCGGATTGTTCTAAATCGGCATCTTCTAAAATTACATAAGCGTCGCTTCCGCCAAGTTCCAAAACACATTTCTTTAAAACGCTCCCGGCTTTCTCGGCAACTTTTTTTCCGGCTTCTGTACTTCCTGTCAGCGTTACTGCTTTTACATGCTTATGCTCAATCACTTGTGCAACGTTTTTGCCAGATACCAGCAATACGCTAAATACATTATCCGGAAAACCTGCTTTTGAAACCAATTTTTCAATAGCTAAAGCACATCCGCTAACGTTCGAGGCGTGTTTTAACAATCCGCAGTTACCGCCCATTAAATTTGGTGCTAAAAATCTAAATACCTGCCAAAATGGGAAATTCCACGGCATTACCGCTAAAATAACACCCAGGGGCTGGTAGCTGATATAGCTTTTTTGGGCGTCGGTTTCCACCAGCTCATCTTTCAAAAATTCTTGCGTGTTTTTTGCATAGTAGGTACAAACAGAGGCACACTTCTCAATCTCTGCTCTGCTTTCTTTTATTGCTTTGCCCATCTCTGCGGTTATCGTTTTAGCTAAATCTTCTTTTTCGGCTAAAAGCAATTCGCCTAAACGTATCATCATTTTAGATTTTTGTTCAAAAGAAATCTTTTTCCATTGTAGCCACGCGTGTTGCGCGGCCTCAATTTTTTGCTCAATTTCTTGCTTGTTTAATTCAGTATAGGTGCCTACTACTTGATTATTGTAAGGGTTTGTGCTTTTAATGCTCATGGTATAAAGGTGTTTTTAACCGTTTATCCGTATCAATTTTAGTACCGCTAATAAATTGTTACTTAAATTTATCAGTTAATATATTGGCTTTTTAAACGCATTAAAGCAGTTTTTTGTAAATTGGCGTGACTGTTTATTATTAAAGAAATTTTTTACCACAATACCTTAATTTTTTAACATTTACCGTACATATGGGGCATTTACCTAAACTTATTGAAGATTTAGCCTTAATTTTGATTGCAGGCGCGGCAACAACGCTACTCTTTCGCAAAATAAAACAGCCTTTAGTGTTGGGTTATATTATTGCGGGTTTGCTGGTAGGGCCGCACATTTCCATTACGCCGTCTGTGGTGGATAGCGCAAATATTAAAACCTTTGCCGAGATAGGCGTTATTTTTCTTCTATTTAGTTTGGGTCTCGAGTTTAGTTTTAAAAAGTTGGTGCGGGTTGGCGGCGCAGCATCCATAACCGCTTTTGTCGAGATTATTGTAATTACCATTTTAGGCTATTTTGTGGGTAAATGGATGGGTTGGTCAACCATGGACAGTTTGTTTTTAGGCGGAATGTTGGCTAGCTCATCTACAACAATCATTATCCGTGCTTTTGACGAACTGGGCATAAAAACCAAACGTTACGCCCGCATTGTTTTTGGCGTGCTGGTAGTTGAAGATATTGTGGTAATCTTGCTGATGGTATTGCTTTCTACAGTGGCCATTACCAAGCAGTTTGAAGGCTCGGAGATGATGTTTACCGTGGTCAAGCTTCTATTTTTTCTGGTGCTTTGGTTTATTACCGGCATTTTTTTACTGCCCACGTTTTTGCGCAAGGTAAAACCACTTTTAGATGAAGAGACTTTACTGATACTTTCCATTGGTTTGTGCTTAAGTATGGTAGTTATTGCCACCCAAGTAGGCTTTTCGGCCGAGCTGGGCGCTTTTATTATGGGTTCTATCTTAGCAGAAACAACATCTGCCGAAAAGGTAGAGCACCTTTTTAAACCTGTTAAGGATTTGTTTGGGGCGGTGTTTTTTGTTTCCGTAGGGATGATGATTGAGCCGGCAACCATTGTTGAGTATCGCTGGCCGGTGCTATGGGTTACGGTTTTAGCGCTCTTCGGAAAACTAATTAGTACCACGTTAGGCGCTTTGCTATCAGGGCAACCGCTAAAACAGTCTGTACAGGTGGGGATGAGCATGGCGCAGATTGGCGAGTTTGCTTTCATTATTGCAACTTTAGGTTTAACATTAGGCGTTACCTCCGATTTCCTGTTCCCGGTTGCGGTAGGGGCTTCGGCCATTACCACTTTTACCACGCCGTATATGATTAAGTATTCCGAAGCTTTACACAACGGAATTGTGAAAGTGATGCCAGACAGGTGGGTGCGGGGTTTAAACAACTATGCTTCTAGTACGCAAAATATCCGGGCAGAAAGCAATTGGAAACTACTTCTAAAATCGTACGGTAGCATAGCCGTAACAAACGGAATCGTGATTTTGGCCTTGATGCTGGTTTCTATCAATTTTTTGATGCCGTTTTTAAATGAAGCCATTGAGAACACCGTTTTAAGAGCCTTATTAGTTCTGGTGCTTTCTTTAGGCTTGGCTACGCCGTTTTTATGGGCTTTAATGGCGAAAAGGCCAAATACTTTAGCTTACAAAGAACTTTGGTTGGATAAAAAATACAACCGTGGTCCGCTTTTAATTCTCGAGATAGCCAGAAACTTGCTCGGCATTTTAATTATCAGCGTGTGGGTTGATCGTTTATTTTCAACCGATGTTGCCATTTTGGTAGCTGTGCCGATTATTATTGTGGTGTTGGTGGTGTTCTCTAAACGTATCCAAGGCTTTTATCAGCGTATTGAGGGGCGCTTTATCACTAACTTAAACGCCCGAGATATAGCCTTGGAAGCTAGTGAAGATAAATTAGTACGCGATTTAAAAAGTAAGTTTAAGCCAGAAGAGGATATTTCGCCTTGGATAGCCCACATTGTAGATATGGAAGTAAGTCAGCACGCAGCTTATGTTGGAAAAACTTTGGCACAATTGGGTTGGCGCGAGACTTACGGAATAAACGTAGCTTATATCAAACGCGGTGACAAAGTGATTTACGCTCCGGGCAGAGACCAAATTATTTTACCTTTTGACAGGTTGGGGGTGATAGCTAGCGACGAGCAAATGCAACAATTTAAACCCGTGTTTGATTCTTTACAAGAGGTGGCAAATGGTACGCACAGCATTGAAGATATTGTGTTGCTTACCATTGTTGTAGATGAGTTTAACCGTTTAAAAGATTTGAGCATCCGCAACTCTGGCATTCGCGAGCAAACCAACGGATTGGTGGTAGGTATAGAACGCGACGGAAAAAGAATTTTGAACCCGGAGCCAGATACTGTTTTTCATTGGGGCGATGTGGTTTGGATTGTTGGCGAGCGGAAAAAAATTCAGCAGTTAAACGCGATCAAGCAAACGCATAACTTGGCCTAGCTGTTTTTTCTTTGGTTGCATTTTTGATTGGTTTAGCAAAAAAGATACTGCCATGTTAAAACTGATTAAAGATTTGCCAGCCCACGTAGTTGGCGTAGAGGCTACCAATGAGGTAACTGCTGATGATCTGAAGAATGTATTAATCCCAGCTTTGGATGAAAACGTAAAACAGTACGGGAAAATTAACTACCTGCTTATTTTACATACCGACGTACAAAATTGGTCCGCAGGGGCTTGGCTACAGGATATGTGGGCAGGTCTAAAAAACTTCACTGCCTGGAATAGGATTGCCGTAGTTACAGATCAAGAAATGGTTGAGAAATTCACCGATGGATTTTCATTAGTAACTCCGGGAGAGGCAAAAGGCTTTAAACTTTCTGAAGAGCAAGAAGCCAGAAGTTGGATTAGCCGGCTTTTTTAAGTGCTTCTAAAACTTTAGCAACATCTTCGGGGCTGTCAATGGCAAGGCTTTCCTTGTCAGTGATGGCCACTTTAATCGTTGATCCGTTTTCTATCCAACGTAGTTGCTCCAACTTTTCGGCATTTTCTAGCTTGCCCAAATTCATGCTGGCAATAATGCCTAAAGTGGTGGTGCGGTATCCGTAAATGCCGATATGTTTGTAAAAGATGTGTTTCTTCAGGTAGTCGTCTGGTGAAACTTCTTTTAAATAAGGAATTACTTGCCTGCTAAAGTAAATAGCTTCGGAACGGCTGTTAATAATCACCTTCGGCGTGTTATAATTAAAAAGTTCGTCTTCGCTATGTATCCGTTTAATTAAAGTGGCTAAATCCGTGGTGATATCGTTAAAACAGCTGGCCAACAAATTGATCTGTTGAGGATCTATTAAAGGTTCGTCGCCTTGGATGTTGATAATTGCATCGTAACCTATCATTTTTTTAGAAACCTCGGCACAACGGTCGGTGCCACTTTGGTGCTGGTCGGATGTCATGATCACATTCCCCTTGAACGCATTAACGGCGTTAAAAATTTCGGCACTGTCTGTTGCCACCACCACATCGGCCAAAGCCGAAGCTTTTTTAGCTTGCTCGTAAACACGCTGAATCATGCTTTTTCCTGCCAAATCTATTAAAGGTTTGCCAGGGAAACGGGTTGAGGCAAAACGCGCCGGGATGATTCCTAAAATTTTCATGCTACTTAAAAAGTCCGTTTATTTCTCGTTCAACGCATTCAATGATATAAGCCAAATCGTCCGGGTTGTTAGTGAAATCTAGCTTGTCTTTATCTAAAACCAACAATTTTCCTTCATTGTAGTTTTTTATCCAGCGGTCGTATTTTTCGTTTAGCTTTTGCAGATAATCTAGGCGGATGCTCGCCTCGTACTCTCGGCCACGGCGTTGTATATTCTCTACCAACGTAGGTACAGAGGCTTTTAGGTAGATAAGCAAATCTGGCGGATTGATAAAAGAAGTGATATTGTCAAAAATGGCGCGGTAGTTTTCATGATCCCGCGTAGTCATTAAACCCATCTCGTGCAGGTTTTCTGCAAAAATATGCGCGTCCTCGTAAATAGTGCGGTCTTGCACAATGGCTTTATTGCCACGCTGAATTTCTTTTATCTGCTGAAACCTGCTGTTTAAAAAGTAAATCTGCAGGTTAAAGCTCCATCTTTTCATGTCGCTATAAAAATCCTCTAGGTAAGGGTTGTTGTCAACCGCTTCATAGAGCGCCTCCCAGCCGTAATTTTTAGCCAATAATTCTGTGAGCGTAGTTTTGCCGGCGCCAATGTTACCAACTATAGCTATATGCATAAAAGATTTTGTTAAAAGAGATTTGGGGATTAATCTACTAAAAATTTCTAAAACCGATAATTTCTCTGACTTCTTTCACTGTTTTAGCCGCACTTGCTCTTGCTTTTTCTGCGCCTTGCAAGGCTACTTTACGTAACAAATCTGTATCGGCAGAAATGTCATCAATCCGCTCTCGAATATCTTTTGTAGCGTTAATCATATCCTCGGCTAAAGCCTTTTTAAAATCGCCGTAGCGGATCTGGCATTTGTTGTACAAACCGTCAAAGTGCGCTAAAGTGTCCGGCGTAGATACCACTGCCATTAAGTCAAACAGGTTTTGGATTTCTTGTGGCTTTGCTTGATTTTCTTCCGTGGGTCCGCCATCGGTAACCGCTTTCATTACTTTTTTACGGATAATTTCTGGGCTGTCTGATAGGTAAACGGCATTCATTTCCCCTTCAGATTTTCCCATCTTACCTTTACCGTCCAATCCTGGAATTTTAATTAAATCTTTGGCGTAACTAAAAGCGTAAGGTTCTTTAAAATATTCGGTTTTGTATAAATTGTTAAAACGGTTGCCAAAGGTGCGCGCCATTTCCAAATGTTGCTCTTGGTCTTTTCCTACAGGCACTTTTGTGGCATGGTGTATCAATATATCAACCGCCATTAAAACGGGGTAGGTAAGCAGGCCGGCATTTACGTTGTTGGGGTTAGCTCGTATTTTATCTTTAAAAGATGCTCCTCTTTCTAACTCGCCCAAATACGCATTCATGTTCATAAACAGGTAAAGTTCGGCAATCTCGGGCACGTCAGACTGGATGTACAAAGTGCTTTTATCCGGATCCAGCCCGGCGGCCAAATACTCAACCAAAACCTGCTTCACATTTCCGTGCAAATCACTAGGAGTGGGGTGCGTGGTTAAAGAATGGTAATCGGCAATAAAGAAAAAGCAATTATACTCATTTTGCATCTTTAAAAAGTTGCGTAAAGCACCGTAGTAATTGCCCAAATGAAGCTTTCCGGTAGATCTTATTCCGCTAACAACTGTTTCCATATGCTGGCGAAAGTACAGAAAATTTCTATTTTTGATTGGCATGAAACGAATTTTGAAGCAATTGTTACGCTTGTGGCACTTAGCTATGGTGGCCTTAATTTTTGTGCTCACCTTTCCGTTTGTGTACTTTTTTTCGCGGCAGAAAAGCACCTACCGGCAATTGAATTTTTTTCGCAAAATCTGTGCTTTTTTCCCCTCCGCTTTAAGCGGGATTTTTTACCGTATCACCTATAAACAAAAAATAGATTGGAGCAGGAATTATATTTTTTGCCCCAACCACGCATCAAACCTGGATATTTTTGCAATGAGCTTGGTGGTTAAAAACAATTTCTTTTTTTTAGGGAAAGAAGAGTTGTTGAAAAATCTGGTTACGCGTATTTATTTTAAAACCATTGACATCCCTATTAATAGGGAACATAAAATTTCGGCATTTCGTGCTTTTAAAAAAACCGCGGAACGTTTGCAAGAAGGGATGACGGCCGTTATTTTCCCCGAAGGCAAAATTGCAGACGATTACCCGCCGGTATTGCAAGATTTCAAAACCGGGCCTTTTCGCCTGGCAATTGAGCATCAAATTCCTATTGTGCCGGTCACTTTAAAGGATAATTGGAAAATTTTTTGGGATGATGGACAAAAATATGGATGCAAGCCGGGAGTTTCGCATATTTGCGTACATCCGCCAATAGAAGTGGCGGGGTTTAGTTTAAAGGACGAGGATTTATTGCGGCAATTGGTGTTTGATCAGATAAAATCCGCATTGTAAATCATTACCATAAAACAAGTAAAATGAAGGTTGACAAAGAAACGGTAGACAAAATTGCGCACTTGGCGCGTTTGGAGCTTACAGAGGCAGAGGAAGAAAGATCTATTGAAGAATTAAGTGAGATTTTGAGCTTTATGGAAAAGCTAAACGAGCTGGACACCTCTGGCGTAAAGCCTTTAATTTACATGAACGAGGCCGTGAATGTTTTACGCCCAGATGTAATAGTACAAGAGCTTACGCGTGAAGAAGCACTAAAAAATGCACCGTTGAAAAATGAGGAATATTTTAAAGTTTCTAAGGTAATTCAAAAATAGCGGTAACAATTTTGCGCTTTTAGTGTCTGATAAAAAAAGAAAAAATGGAGCCATTAATTATCATAAAAGACTTAGGGCGTAAATATGTAATCGGCACAGAGGTAATTCACGCCTTAAAATCTGTTACGCTCACAGTTAATAAAGGCGAATTTGTGGCTTTAATGGGGCCGTCAGGTTCGGGAAAATCTACGCTGATGAATTTGTTGGGCTGTTTAGATACCCCTACCAAAGGCGAATATATCTTAAACGGCATCAATGTAAGCCATATGAGCGATAGCCAGCTGGCAGATGTACGCAATAAGGAAATTGGCTTTGTGTTTCAAACCTTTAACCTTTTGCCGCGTTCCAGTGCTTTGGATAATGTTGCTTTGCCTTTAATTTATGCCGGCGTAAAAAAGAAAGACCGTGATGAGCGTGCCACCAAAGCTTTGGTGAACGTAGGTTTGGAGCATCGCGTGCATCATAAACCTAATGAGCTTTCGGGCGGACAAAGACAGCGCGTGGCTGTTGCAAGGGCATTAATAAATAACCCGTCTATTATTTTGGCGGATGAGCCCACCGGCAACCTAGATACCAAAACTTCTATCGAAATTATGGGTTTAATAGAGGATATCCATGCTAAAGGGAACACCATTATTATCGTAACGCACGAAGAAGATATTGCGCAACACGCTCATCGTATTGTGCGTATGCGCGATGGTTTGATTGAAGAAGATTATCAGAACACGGATATAAAAACTGTGCGAATAAAGTTGCAGGAGCTATAAAGAGATTTAAAAGCGGAGTTTTTCCGCTTTTTTTATGCGATAACGAACAAAGGACGAAATGAAAATATATACAAAAACAGGCGACAAGGGTTATACTTCGTTAATTGGCGGTACAAGAGTTGCAAAACACCACGTCCGCATTGAGGCTTATGGCAGTGTAGACGAACTGAATGCACACATTGGATTAATAGCAGTACAAAATATAGATGCGGAGCAACAGGCCATTTTAAAAGAGGTTCAAAACTGTTTGTTTGTGGTGGGTTCGCTTTTAGCGGCCGATCCGGCGAAATCTAAAATGAAGTTGCCTGATATTTTACAAAGTGATATTGAACTTTTGGAACGTGGGATGGATAATATGAACGAAGCTTTGCCTGCACTAAAGCATTTCATACTGCCCGGCGGGAACCAAACAGCTTCTTTTTGCCACATTGCACGTTGTGTTTGCAGGCGGGCCGAAAGGCAAGTGGTGCATTTGGCCGAGCAAGAAATCGTTGATGAGCTTTTACTCATTTACCTTAACCGCCTATCAGATTATCTTTTTGTATTGAGTCGTAAGGTGGTTTACGATGCCAAAAACGAAGAAAATATCTGGAACCCGCGGGCTTAAAAATTGTTGATAACTTTTTTAGCAACTGTTAAATTTTAATATAGATTTGCAAAAAACTTAAATAATCTAAGACTATGTATTGGACGTTAGAATTAGCATCGCATCTGGAAGATGCGCCTTGGCCAGCAACTAAAGACGAGTTAATTGATTACGGTATTCGTTCTGGCGCTCCGGTAGAAGTTATCGAAAATCTTCAAGCGTTAGAAGATGACGGCGAACCTTACGAGAACATCGAAGAAATTTGGCCAGATTATCCTACCAAGGACGACTTCTTTTTTAACGAAGACGAATACTAAAACAGAGGGCTCATTAAAAAATGAGCCTTTTTTGTATCAAAATAAGTACATAGCAAAGGCCTTTAAAGGTGTTTCAGTACGTTTTTTAGCGGTTTATAGCGATATTTTCGCAATTGGTCTGTTTTTAGATAAGCTGACAGTATACATTTATTGTTAAACTTTATAAAAAATCGATCATGGGAAACTTACTTTATTTAATTGCAGTTGTACTAATTATACTGTGGATTTTAGGAGCTTTTGTATCTCCGTTTGGAGGTAACTTAATACACATTTTATTAGTTATCGCAATTATTGCCATCTTATTACGGGTAATAAGGGGCGCATAGGAATATCCAGTTTTTTAGGATAGAAAAAGCAAAATATCGGAAAGATATTTTGCTTTTTTATTTATAAAACATAAATATTGTTTATCATTTAGTGTTTAAATGAATTCATGATAACGTTTACCAGTACGCTTCCAGACGATTTGATGCGATTGCTTACTCAGAAAGCAAAAGAGCTTAAGTTGCCCAAAAACAAGTTGATTGAGCGCGCTTTGGAGATTTATCTCGACCAAATAAACAAAGCGCAGTATGCAAAATCTTACAGAAGTGCAGAAAATGACCCAGATATTTTGACGATTGCTGAAGAGGGTATGGCTGACTATTTTAAGCAACTAAAAGATTGAAACAGGGCGAAATCTGGTACGCAAATTTAGATCCGTCAAAAGGAAGTGGGCAAGCGGGCTATAGGCCCGTGGTTATTTTAAGTGGGAATTTATTGAATACGTTATTACAGGTTGTTATTGTACCACCGCTTACTACAAAGATTAAAAACTATAAAGGTAATCCTGTTTTGCTTCCCAACGACATAAACGGTTTAAAGGAAAAATCGGAGTTATTGATCTTTCATATCCGGTCATTGTCCAAGGAGCGTTTAGTAAATAAAGCCGGTTATATAGCCCGATCAGATTTGGATTTGGCTGTTGCTAGACTCAATGATATCCTGAGATATTAGAGTTTTCCATCGAAAATACTTTCTGCCAACTTTAAATCTGTTTTAAAAGTGATTTTAAAGTTATCCTCGTCACCGGCTTCCAGATTAATTGTAAAGCCTGCATGTTCTACCACAGAGGCGTCATCAGTAAAAAACGAGTTATAAGTTTGTTGATATGCTGTTTTGAGTTGGCTAAGCTTAAATGTTTGGGGTGTTTGCACCAAATACACCGCTTTGCGGTCAAGTGCTTCGGATTTGCCATTTTTTACCAGACGAACAGAGTCTTTAGAAGGTATAGCGGCTACGGCATTGCCACTTTTTAAGGCAGTTTGGTAGCAATTGCTAATGGTTTTTTCTGTTACTAGTGGCCGCACCGCATCATGCACAGCAATTATCGCATCTTTATCGTCAATGAGATCAAGCCCGTTTTTTACGGAATGAAAACGTTCTGCCCCGCCCGCAACTACTGTATGCGGGATATTAAAATCGTGCTCTGTTACTAATTGTTCCCAAAGTGCGATGTCATTTTGGTTAAGTACTACGATTATTGCTGGTTGGTGCGGGTTACGGTAAAATGTTTCGATACTGTGCATAATCACAGGTTTACCCTTAAGCAATAAAAACTGCTTAGGTATTTCGGTATTCATGCGTTTGCCACTACCGCCGGCTACTATAATGGCAAAAAAATGCGTGTTATCCATCCAAAGCGAAATAAACAAAAAAGACCGAAATTTTCGGTCTTTTTTAAGCTTTATATAATTAGCATGGCGTCGCCGTAGCTGTAAAATCTGTATTTTTCTTTCACCGCTTCCTCGTAGGCGTGCATCACATAATCGTAACCGCCAAAGGCAGCAACCATCATCAATAAAGTTGATTCTGGCGTGTGGAAGTTGGTGATCATGCTGTTTGCAATGCTAAAATCATACGGAGGGAAAATGAACTTTGATGTCCAATCGTTAATCGGTTTTAGTGTGTGGTTTGCAGAAACAGCAGATTCAATGGTGCGCATAGCTGTTGTGCCCACCGCACAAACTCTGTTTTTGCTTTCGATAGCTTTGTTTACAATGTTGGCCGCTTTTTCATCGATGATGATTTGCTCAGAGTCCATTTTGTGCTTGGTTAAATCTTCTACCTCTACCTGGCGGAAAGTGCCCAAACCGACGTGCAAAGTTACTTCGGCAAACTCAACGCCTTTAAGCTCTAATCTTTTCAAAAGCTCGCGGCTAAAGTGCAAACCCGCAGTTGGGGCGGCAACCGCACCTTCGTTTTTCGCGAAAATGGTTTGGTAGCGTTCTTTATCTTCAGCTGTCGGTTTGCGTTTAATATATTTAGGAAGCGGTGTTTCGCCTAAAATTTCAATGTTTTGTCTAAACTCTTCATCGGTACCGTCAAACAAGAAGCGGATGGTACGGCCTCTGGAGGTGGTATTGTCCACAACCTCGGCAACTAAAAGATCATCATCACCAAAATACAGTTTATTACCCACGCGGATTTTACGTGCCGGGTCAACCAAAACGTCCCACAAACGCAATTCTTTGTTTAATTCGCGCAGTAAAAAAACTTCAATGGTAGCGCCGGTTTTTTCTTTGTTACCGTACAAACGTGCCGGGAAAACTTTGGTATTGTTCAAAATCATCACGTCTTTTTCATCAAAATAATTCAAAACATCTTTGAAAATTTTGTGCTCTATTTTGCCGGTCTTTCGGTCTAAAACCATCAAACGAGATTCGTCACGGGCTTCTGCTGGTGTATGTGCAATTAAAGACTCTGGTAAATGGAATTTAAACTGTGATAATTTCATAAACTATATGCGATATTTTGGAGCGCAAATTTAAGAAAAATATATTCAATTTTTTGGTGCTATTCAAAAGCTTGGTTTAATGTGAGATAAGTCTGATACAGCCATCATCCTAACGCATTAACGATTGCAGCGGCATCCTTTTTGGCTGCCAAAGGCGCGCCGGTGCGGTCCAAAAAGATACAGCGGAAAGCGTGACCAGCTTTTTCTGCTGGGAATGCCCAAACTATATTTTTCTAGATAAAATTTATTTAAAATTGTAACTAAGCTTGCAAATGACGGTCAAACCCACAATATGCTGTTTTTAAAACTACTTCGCGAAAGTTTCATTTTTGCTTTTGATGCTTTACGGCAAAACAAAACGCGTACTTTCCTGTCTTTACTGGGGATTACCATCGGTATTTTTACCATTATTACCGTTTTTGCCGCAGTGGATACGTTTAGAGGGAACTTGCAATCGAGCGTGGATAAACTGGGCAGCAAAACCATTTACATTGAAAAGTGGCCCTGGGGCGGTTTTGGCGATTATCCGTGGTGGAAATATATGCAACGGCCACAGGTAAACCTGCGCGATTACGAAGCCTTACGGCAACGGACTACAACGGCGGAAGGTGTGGCTTATTTGGCAGGCATGTCTAACCGCACCTTAAAATACAGAAGCAATACCATTGAAGGCGTGCAGGTTACGGCTGTTTCGCACGATTATTATAAAACATGGAATTTTGATTTAGCCGAAGGGCGTTATTTTACCGATAATGAATCGAAAAGTGGGTCGCCGGTTTGTTTAATTGGTGCCGATTTGGCCGACGGTTTATTTGCAAACCAAAACGCTATTGGAAAATCGGTAAAAGTTTTAGGCAGAAATGCGACGGTAATTGGCGTGTTTGCGAGGGAAGGGGAGGATATGCTGGGCGTTTCTAAAGATAAAACCTTGCTAATGCCCTTAAATTTTGCACGTAATTTAATTAATGTGGAGAGCGGCCGCTACGATCCGCAGATTATGGTGCGCGGAAAAGAGCAGTATAGTTTGGGCGATGTAGAAACCGAATTGCGCGGATTAATGCGTTCTATCCGGAAAATACGGCCTGTTGATGATGATAACTTTGCGCTAAACAAAACCACCATTTTATCGGGACAGCTGGACCAAATGTTTATGATTGTAGATATTGCCGGTTGGATTATTGGTGGTTTCTCGATATTGGTAGGCGGTTTTGGTATCGCTAACATTATGTTTGTTTCTGTGAAAGAACGTACCAACATTATCGGCATCCAAAAATCTTTAGGCGCCAAAAACTACTTTATTTTAATGCAGTTTTTATTTGAGGCTATCGCTTTGTGCTTAATTGGCGGCTTAATAGGCTTAGCCATTGTTTACATAGTTACGCTGATTGCCACCTACGGTTTTGACGTGCGGATTGTTTTGGATATGGGCAACATCATCAGAGGAATTAGCATATCTGTTGTAATTGGTGTGATCTCTGGTTTTTGGCCGGCTTTTTCTGCAGCGAGGATGGACCCTGTGGAAGCCATCCGGTCTAAGTAGCCAGTTTTGCCACAATTTTGTTGAAACGGATATACAGCATCAGCGCAGCTAAGGTTAAGGATATGGATAATGATATCCAGATACCAAGAGCACCCAAATTAAAGGTGAAGCCCAACACATAGCCAAATGGCAAGCCTAAACCCCAGTAAGCAATAAGGGTGATTAAAGTTGGAATTTTTACATCGGACAAACCGCGCAAAATGCCTGCGCCAACAACCTGCACACCATCTGATATTTGGAAAAAAGCGGCCATTATCAACAATTGCGAAGCAATTAAAATTACATCTTGGTTTTGGATGTACAGCCAAGGCAAGAGTTTGTTGCAGGTAAGAAAGATGAAAGCAGTGACGCACATGTAAAAAATTACCAAATGGTACGAGCTGATTGCCGAAAGTTTTATCTCCCTAAAATCTCTTCGGCCGTAGGCATGTGCAGCTTTAACAGTTGCCGCCACGCCAACACCGCTGGCGCC
The DNA here is from genome assembly GCF_003609575.1 of Pelobium manganitolerans. GTDB lineage: Bacteria > Bacteroidota > Bacteroidia > Sphingobacteriales > Sphingobacteriaceae > Pseudopedobacter > Pseudopedobacter manganitolerans. Next base: position 50,070 of record NZ_MBTA01000023.1, read on the forward strand.
CATGTACGTAAGTGCCGCTAAATTGATGGCAATTTGATGCGCCGCCAGTTCTTTAGCGCCTATCCAGCCCACCATAATTGCCGCGCCAGAAAAAGCACCCACTTCAAAAAAGTATTGCAAAGAGATAGGGAATCCCAGTTTGATGATTTTTTTCATCTTATCAAAATCCGGTTTACGGATTTTAAATTGTGCCAGATAAGGCTTAAAAATGCTGGATTTATTAACAAACCAAGCCATGCCGATAGCCATAAAAACCCGAGAGATGAAAGTGCCTAAACCCGCACCAAAAAGTCCGTAGGCCGGAAAACCAAACCAGCCGTAAATGAGCAAAAAATTAAAGAAAATATTTAAGAGGTTACCCATTACAGATACCCACATGGCTTGTTTGGTATAGCCCAATCCCTCGGCAAATTGCCTAAAGTTTTGAAAAATCATTAAAGGCACAAGTGAGGCGCCAATAATTAGCAAAAAGTTTTTTGCCGCCACCGCTACTTCTGTAGGTTGGCCAAGCCAGTTTAACCTCTGCGCAATTAAAGCCACAAGCGCAAAAAGTACGATACCGCTAAACAAACTGATGATAAATCCTTGCTCTAAATAATCGCCGCAAATGGATTTATTTTTTTTGCCATTTTCTTGCGCAACTAAAGGCGTAATTCCCTGCGAAATACCAATACCGCTCACCATAAAAATACCGAGGATGCTGTTGCCCAGTGCGCAGGCGGCTAAAGGTATTGCTCCCAACTGTCCAACCATCACGCTGTCTGCCACCATCGTAAACATATGGCCCAACTGCGAAACCACAACTGGGTAGGCTAATAAAAAATTGCTTTTGTAAAAGGGACGGTATTTTTCAAATCGGGCAAACATAGCGCAAAAACAAGTTAGCAAAGGACGCTATATTTGGCTGATTTTGCTTGCTCGGGTTTGTAAAATATTGGTGTTTTTTGGGTGAAACCTTAATAGGCAACAGATTCTTTCTCGCCCAAACGTAAATTTCTGACGTAAACTTCGTTTTGAACCAAAGCGCAAAGCACGCCATCTTTATTGTACATTTCTATTGGATAGCTTTTAACAAATTTGCCCACCGTGTTTAACTGTTCTTGTGCAAGGGCAATTTCTTCGTCGGCAATGCGGATGGTGAATTGCAAATCTGTGTTGCCAGGTTTTAGATATTGGATGTGTGCACTTTTAAGCCAAACCCTTGTTTTAAAGCCTTTACGCCTTAAAATCTGATCAAAAAGTAAAGCATAAAACGGATCGGATGCGCTAAAAATACTGCCCCCAAACAAGGTTTTATTGTAGTTGATGTTTAAAATGCTGCGCTTAATTTTTACAGTGACAGATTTAAAATCATCGCCAAAATGCAACACCCAAATCCGTTGAAAAAACAATGGCGGGTAAAATCTTAATAACCATTTTAAGGTATTGGGCTTTACATTCATCGCTACAAATATCGGTAATAATGGTTTTACAGAAAAGATATTGCAAAAGCGATGCTAGCTCTTGATGTTTAAACATCTATTTGTGAGCTTTTTACGTTATTTTTGATTTAGCCGATGTGCTATTTACGGTTTGTTTGATGCAAATGTTGGTAAAAACTGTGGGTTTTGCACAGTGTAGTTTTTCGTAATTAAAGGATATTAAGCATCTTAGCAAAACAATTACGTTTTTAAAGATGGAAGAAGTTAGAAGACCGGAGGATGAACTAGATAAAAAAGATACATCTGAACATATAGAAGTTAACATCCAAGATTTAGAGGAAGAAGAAATAAAATTTGTAAACAACCCCATTGTTGGGCTAAAGCCGATAGAAAAAGAATTTTTAGGCGCGGTAAAAGAAGTTAGGCAAGAGGGTAATAAGTTTATTTTTTCTGATGGTTCGGCATCGGTAGAAATACGGGTAGTAAGCGACGAGATTATACGCGTGCGTTTGGCGCCACACAGCTCGTTTTTAGAAGAGTTTTCTTACGCAGTGCCTAGCCTGGACCAAAAGGTGGCTGTGTTTAATTTTGTGGATGGCGATGGCTTTTACAGCGTTTCTACAAACACCGTTTCTTGCATCATCAACAAAGCAAACTTTCACATTTCCTTTAAAGATTTAGATGGCGTAGTTACCAGCGAAGACCATTTGGCGATGCACTGGGAAGAAAACGACCAGTTTGGAGGCTATTATGTGTATTGCACAAAAAAATGCTATCCAGAAGAGGCTTTTTTTGGTCTTGGTGATAAACCAACGGACTTAAACCTCCGAGGAAAGCGTTTGCAAAACTGGAATTCTGATACTTACTCTTTTGCTAAACACCAGGATCCGCTGTACCGCAGTATTCCGTTTTACATCAGTTTAAATGAAGGCAGGGCATACGGTATTTTTTTAGACAATACTTTTAAAACCCATTTTGATTTTGGACAAGAGGACCGCGAGAAGCTGAGTTTCTGGGCAGATGGTGGCGAACTGCAATACTATTATATCCATGGTCCGCACATGATGGACGTTGTAAAACGTTACCATACTTTAACCGGAACCCATGCTTTGCCGCCTATTTGGGCTTTGGGCTACCACCAATGCCGTTGGAGCTACTACCCAGAATCAAAACTGCATGATTTGGCGCATAATTTCCGCTCGCGCAAAATTCCTTGCGATGCGCTATATCTTGATATCGATTACATGGACGGCTATCGCTGCTTTACGTGGAATAAAAAGTACTTCCCTAATCCTAAAAAAATGATTAAGGAATTGGCCGATGACGGCTTTAAAACCGTGGTGATTATTGATCCAGGCATTAAGGTAGATGATAATTATTGGGTTTTTAAAGAAGGTAAAGAGAAGAAATATTTCTGCAGGCGCAGTGATGATTATTTTATGGAAGGCCATGTTTGGCCGGGCCGTTGCCAGTTTCCGGATTTTACCAATCCCGAAGTTCGTCAATGGTGGGGCGGTTTGTTCCAAGAGCTGGTTGATGTAGGTGTTGCCGGCGTGTGGAACGATATGAACGAGCCTGCTGTGTTTGGCAAAGGAACTTTCCCCGATGATGTACGTCATCAGTACGACGGTCACCGTGGTTCGCATCGCAAAGCACATAATGTTTACGGAATGCAGATGGTGCGTGCAACTTATACCGGGTTAAAGAAAATCCAAAAAAATAAACGGCCGTTTACCATCACAAGGGCAGGATACTCTGGCGTACAACGTTACAGCTCGTGCTGGACAGGTGATAACGTTGCCAGCTGGGAGCATCTAAAAATTGGAAGCTTGCAGATGCAACGTCTTTCTATGTCGGGTTTGCCTTTTGCAGGTACAGATATAGGCGGTTTTAGCGGCGAGCCGACGGGAGAATTGTTTACCCGTTGGATACAATTAGGTGTGTTTTCTCCGTTTATGCGGGCCCACTCGGCCGGGGACACAGCCGAGCGCGAACCTTGGAGCTTTGGCCCCGAGCTAGAAGCGATTAACCGCAAGTTTATCGAGCTGAGGTACAAATTGTTGCCCTACATTTACTCGGCATTTTGGGAGCACCACCGTTACGGTTTCCCCATACTGCGTCCGGTAGTAATGCTTGAGCAAGATAAGCCTGTGAATCGTTATAGAGAAGATGAATTTACCTTTGGTGATAAAATTTTGGCTTGTCCGGTTTTAGAAGAAGGTGCAACATCGCGCAAAGTGTATCTGCCTAAAGGGGTTTGGTTTAACTATTGGACTTTAGAACAATTTGAAGGCGGGGAAGAGATTTTGGTTGATGCGCCTTTGGATAGTATGCCGATTTTTGTAAAAGCAGGTTCCGTTGTGCCGGAGTATCCGGTAATGCAGCACACCAACGAGTTTGAGGTGGAAGAGATGAAGTTTCAGGTTTATTATTCCGCTACGGAGGTCAACTCGTTTTACTTTGAAGACCATGGCGATACTTTTGCCTACGAGCAAGATATTTATATGGAGAAAAAGTTTGTGGTTAACGGCGACAAAAAATGTATGACCATTAAACAATCTGTAGAAGGTTTGTTTACCCCGCGTTACGAGATGTACGAGCTGGTAATTAACGGTTTACCGTTTAAACCTGGTAAATTACTGATTGATGGCAAAGCTTATAATGGTTCGTTAGAGTTAAATGAGCAAAACAGATTAATTGTTAAGACACCTAAGCAGTTTAAGCAAGTGCAGGTGATGAAATAGGTAATATTACTGCTGTTTAAAGGTTGTTTCGGTAAAATGGAACAACCTTTTTTTATGGACAAAAATGTTGGTGTAATATTTGGAAAGGAGCTGCTTAAAATTGAACAATATCCGTACATTGTAAGCAACAAAGCCCTTAAAACTAAATTCACCCTTACCATGGCTAAAAAAGCAAAAGATAGCATTGCCCCAGGCACCGAACAAGATAAACCCAGCACAGAGAAACAGCCTAAAGTTCAGAAAAGTGCAAGCAAAAAGGCAGGTACATCTAGCCAGTCTGCTGCTGTTGCAGAAAAAAGCACAGCCAGAAAAGCAAGCAAAAAGCCCTTAGCCGTATCAACGGAGAAACCATCGCCACAAGGCAAAAAAGTTGCTGAAAAAGCAGAGGCTAAACCGGCGAAAAAAGCATCGGCGAAAGCCAGCGGTAAAAAAGCGGCAACCAAAGCCGTTGAAACAACAAAGTCTTTATCATCTGTTGAGGGAGAAACAACTTATGCCAGCGTAAAACATTTTTCGCGCTTTACAGATTTTGATGTGATGCTCTTTAAATCGGGCAAGCATTATAAGCTTTTCGATAAACTGGGTAGCCACGTGGTAACGCATAATGGGGTAGTGGGCACTTATTTTGCGGTTTGGGCGCCTAATGCGCATTACGTTTCGGTTATCGGCAACTTCAATTATTGGGACAATTCATCGCACCCTTTATATGTCCGGTGGGACGGAACCGGCATTTGGGAGGGCTTTATCCCACACGTTGGCAACGGTGAAACCTATAAATATTTCATCAACTCTACCAATGGTGCCGATTTAGAAAAAGCAGATCCTTTCGCTTTACGCAGCGAAGAACCTCCGCGTACCGCGTCTATTGTATGGGATACTTGGTACGAGTGGAAAGATAAAGAATGGATGATGCATAGGCATAAAAATAACGCCTTAAACCAACCTATGTCTGTTTACGAGGTGCATTTTGGTTCCTGGAGCCGTAGCCCCGAAACGCCGGATTTGTTTCTTTCCTACCGGGATATGGCTGATAAAATGGTGCCTTATGTGAAAGAGATGGGCTTTACGCATGTGGAATTTATGCCTTTGATGGAGCACCCATTTTATCCGAGCTGGGGCTATCAAATTACCGGCTATTTTGCTGCAAGTTGCCGTTATGGCACACCGCAAGATTTGATGTTTTTGATTGAAGAATTTCACAAAGCCGGTATTGGTGTAATTATGGATTGGGTGCCATCGCACTTCCCGGGCGATAGCCATGGCTTATATCAGTTTGATGGCTCGCATTTGTACGAGCATGCAGATGTTCGCAAAGGTTTTCATCCGGATTGGAAATCATACATTTTTAATTACGGCCGTAACGAGGTACGTTCTTTCCTAATTTCTAACGCTATTTTTTGGTTAGAACGTTACCATGTAGACGGTTTACGTGTAGATGCTGTGGCTTCTATGCTTTATTTAGATTACTCGCGTAAGCATGATGAATGGGTACCCAATGAGTTTGGAGGCAGGGAAAATACAGAAGCTATTTCTTTTTTGAAAGAATTTAATGAGGCGGTTTATGCCATGTTTCCGGATGTGCAGACTATTGCTGAAGAATCAACCTCGTTTAGCGGTGTAAGCAGGCCAACTTATGCCGGTGGCTTAGGTTTTGGACAAAAATGGATGATGGGTTGGATGAACGATACCTTACGCTATTTTGCCGAAGATCCGGTGAACAGGAAGTATCACCATAGCGGCTTAACCTTTAGCACCATTTACGCTTTTACAGAAAATTTTATGTTGCCGCTTTCGCACGATGAAGTGGTGCACGGCAAAAAGCCGCTTATTTATAAAATGCCGGGGGATGAGTGGCAACAGTTTGCCAACTTGCGTCTTTTATATGCGTATATGTGGACACACCCGGGTACTAAACTGCTGTTTATGGGTGGCGAGTTTGCACAGACCCGCGAGTGGAACCCACGGTATTCTTTAGATTGGCATTTATTACAATATACGCCACATCAAGGGATCAAAAAGTTGGTGATGGCGCTCAATAAACTTTATAAAGAGGAACCGGCCTTATACGAGAAAAGTTTTGATTCTGAAGGTTTTGAGTGGATTGTGAATGATGATGCAGAAAATTCTGTGGTGGTCTACACCCGTAAAGGCAATAATCCAAAAGACGATTTGATTATTGCGTTAAACCTAACACCGGTGCCGAGGCAAGATTATCGTTTCGGTGCAAACTGCGGCGGAACATGGACAGAGATTTTTAACTCCGACGCCAGAGAGTTTTGGGGAAGCGGTATGCGCAATTCCAACAAAGTAGCAGAAGACATTCCGAGCCATTGGCGTAAAAATTCTATTTCTGTTTGTTTGCCGCCTTTGGCGATGCTTGTTTTTAAATGTTTGTAGCTACAGGAGCCAAACGTAAATGTCGTTTGTAAAAGTATATATTCATCTGGTTTGGGGTACAAAAAACCGTTATCCTTTCTTAGAATCGAAAGAACTTAGACTTAAACTGTGGAACCATATCAGAGAAAACGCAAAAGAAAAAGGCGTGTTTGTGGATCATATTGGTGGGTATAAAGAGCATTGTCATTGTCTAATTTCATTGGGTGTTGACCAGTCTATACAAAAGACGGTGCAGTTAATTAAAGGAGAGTCTGCTTTTTGGATTAATCAATCCGGGATATTAAAAACAGCATCAGCGCATCCGGTTGATGAAGTTGTGAAATTTGCATGGCAAAAGGAGTATTTTGCGGTTTCTGTTTCTGAATCTATGGTGCAGCGGGTTCGGGATTACATCAAAAACCAAGAAATTCATCATGCTCATAAAAGTTATGAGGAAGAATGCGATGAACTTATCAAAAAATTCGGTTTTTATAAAGAGAGGGATTGAATAAGTTCGTATTCGTTTGGTGAATTTTGAGATAAATCTCAAAGGATTTTGAAAAAGATTCGGCTAAAGCCGTAAACGTAACTCAACTGTAACGCCCGGATAAATCCGGGCGCTATTGAACTGTGTAAATGGTTAAAAAATCTGAACGAGTGAACATTGCGCAACGTGATATTTCTGACAATTGATTTGAAAAAGATGTACACAATAATTGGTATTCAATAGAACCGGGCTTCCGCCCTGATACGATTTTTTCCGATATCGTCAATCAATGGAACCGGGCTTCAGCCCCTGATACGGTTTTTCCGATGTTCCTCAATCAATAGAACGGGGCTTCAGCCCTGATACGGTTTTTCCGATGTTCATTAATCAATAGAACCGGGCTTCAGCCCGGTTTGATATATTTTAAACGAATTTTCAGATCTGCCCATTCGATAAAACAGGGCTTCAGCCCGGTTTAACTGGGCAAACCTCACAAAGTGCCTTTCGCATAAGCGCGATTGGCTCTTTTTATGGCTAGTTTTTCTCTGAAATTTGCGTATTTTTCTTTAAAAATCAATTTAATTAAACTGTCCACACCGCCTTTAACGGCAAGGTTATAAATGCTATGCGCTTTGCGGGCGATAGATTTATCCCAAGCGCGCAGGCTGAGCGAAAAAGATCCGTCGATATATTTCATCCAATGCCAATAACCTGTTGGCATAAACAAGGTATCGCCATGCTCCAAAAAAGCTTCCATGCCCTCAACGCCCTTTAATGCTGGAAATTTCTCGAAATCCGGATTTAAAACATCGTAATCTTCCAAAGCGTAGGTGGCGTTAGGGATGCAATACAATCTGCGTTTCCACTTGTATTCGAACAAAATCACATGTTTTCTTCCGCCAAAATGCGTATGGAAAATGTGTGGCATATCTATATCATAATGCAAAAACGTAACGGAGTTGGAGCCACCGAAAAACATCGTTGGCAGGCTCTCAATAAAACCGCCCATCAAATCTTTCGGGATAATCACATCGTCTTTTAAACTAGGGATGTGCTTAAAAAAGTTGAACAAAAATATCCGAAGCTCCGTAGGACCACTTTTTAAAATATCCAGATAATCTTTCACCTTCATCCGCGCTGCGGCGGCATTAATAGGTTTAGAAGGATCAGCTTTTGAATTGTCGTACAATGGCACCTCAATTTCGCCGGCCACAGATTTAAAGTAATCTATGGTCCACTTTTCGCGGGCAGGCCAATCTTTGGTGAGGTTTTTAATAATTAGGGGGCGGTTTTTGTCCAGATAGTTTTTCTTAAAATCTTCAGGACTGATGGTATCTACCGTGTCTACCTTCGTTAAAATAAATCCCATATTTCTCAGATGAGGGCCTTCAGAAGCGTTAAGGTGTGTAAGCTAGCCCGGGCGGTAAAATTAAAAAATCGCAATAAATTTAAAAATATAGCTTTTTGCTATGGCTAATTTATGACAATTTAAATCTTTTGAACCTTTCCCGATCCGCTGATGTTCGACTGTACCTCCGGATTGCCCAGGTACAACACCCGGCCGCTACCGCTAATGGCTACTAAAAGTTTATCGCTCACTTTTGTTTTTACCTCGCCACTTCCGCTAATGCTAACGTTGGCATCGCTTGCATCTATATTGACCAAATTAACGTTCCCCGATCCACTGATATTAACGTCTAAGCTTTCTGCAACAAAAGCGCCGGCGTTAATATTTGCAGAGCCGTTTATCTTAAAAAAGATATGATTTACAGGCTCAAAATTGCCACTGATAAACGCATCTGCCGAGCCGTTAAGGTAAATATTAGGAGATTTTGGTAAAATTAAAAACACCTCTGTATTGTCGTTTCTAACATTGTAATGATTTTCAAATTCAACAGTCAGTACGCCGTTTTTCAAAGTTGTGCTCAGCGCGGCCACCAAATTTCCGTAGCCTTTAACTTTTAATTCCGGCACGGTACCGTAACTGATGTGGAGCTTGGTACTGCCGTTTACGCGCACGGTTTGCAGTTCGGATGCATTAATGCTTCTGCTTTCGGTTACCGTTGGACCTTCGCCACGTAAGCGGTCTTTGCTACATGCACTTAAATATAATATTGAAGTTAATAAGATAAGGTAAGTTCTCATGGATGTAAATCTTTAAGGTTTAAAACTGAATTTTATAATTAAAAGTTGGCAATAGGCCACTATGGTAAATGTTTTCAATCTTTTGTTTTTCCCTGCTATAAAACTGGCTTTGCACATTTTGTTTATTGGTGAGGTTTTGGACATCTAAAATGAGGAAGTGATTCACTTTCGGCCGATTTATCCGGTAGCTGATGGAAAAATCTGTGCGGAAATAATCAGAAGTTTTTAACGTGTTAGTTCGGTCATCGTAAAAAACGGCATCATCTTCTGCAATAGATTGAGCTAAATTGATAGGCGTATAACGTTTGCCTCCGTTTAAGGTGCTTTTCACATTGATGCCCAACAGGTTTTTACCATTTTCTTTAACCGCATACTCTTTACCGATGACAACATTGGCGTTGTATTTTCCGTTATAGGGCGTATTAAAGGTTCTGTTATCTATCGTGTTAAAGGTGGAGCTGTACAGCGATGCCGTGCCCAGGAAGTAAAATCCGTTCTCTAAGCTACGCTCTAAACTAAACTCTATCCCGTAGTTTTCGCCTGTGCCTTTGTTCACCAACAAATCGTAATTTTTATAATAAATAAGGTACGAGTTGTCTATGTTTAAGGTAGAGATGGGGAAACTTGGGTTCGGACTAACCGGAACGTCAAACATCTTTTGGTAATAGGTTTCTGTTTTGAACTTTAGGGCTTCATTGAAGCGGTGCTCGAATCCTAAAACAAAATGGGCAGATTTTGTAAGTTCCAGTTTTTTGTTTGATTGGATAATAGCGCCGTTGGGCTGTTCTTTTGTGCCGAAGTAAAGCAACAAGGGCTCGGTACGGCTATGTAAACCGAAACCAAAATTCAGTACATTTTTATCGTTGATGTGATAATTAGCACCTACGCGTGGCTCTACATTAACTTTTTGGCTAAGGCCGAAGTAATTGACGTGGAAACCGCCATTTAAAGTAAATTTTCCTGTGGGCTGATATTGCAGTTGCGTATAAGCCTCTAATAAATAACTGTTGCCTTTTTCATCAACCAATTGAGATAATTTTCCAAGCTCTCTGCGGTACGATAGCGAATTGAGGTTATACAATAACAGCGAACCGATTACACCGCTTCTTAAAGTTGTTTTTTCGCTGGTTTTATAATTCACCATACCCGAGTAGCGGATGGCTTGGTTTAAATATAAATCACGGTTAAAAGCACCGGCATTCAAATTATTGTCCAAGGTGTCGGTATGGTCAGTGTTGCGGTTCATACTAAAAGAAAGGATGTTTTTTAGATAGCCTTTTTGCCGCAGTAAACTCGTGTTTTTAATACCGCCGCTAAAAGAGCTGTAATTTAGGTCTTGGTCAAATTTGTCTTCAAAGCTGTCCCAGTTATTTACATTTCTATCGGCCCTGTCGCGCTGTATCCCAATTCCGCCAATCCCAAAAACAGAAAATGTTCCGGTGTTTTTTGTAGGGAAGTTAAGGTTGAAAGCCAGATCCTGAAAAATTGGTGTGCCGTAATCGCCAACAGGGTTTATGCCTATTTTTTTAAGAAGTCCGAGCGTGGAGTAGCGATAGTTAAACAGGTACGACGAATTTTTATTTTTCACAAACGGTCCTTCGGCAGAAATTTCTGTGCCTAAAACGCCAATCATAAATGCTTTTTCAGATTTCTCGGTGTTGCCTTTCCTAAATTGTAAATCAAACACACCGCTTAGCGCATTGCCGTATTCGGCCGGGAAGGCACCGGTAAAAAAATCCGATTTGCTCAACATGTTGGAGCTAATCATACTTATGCCTCCGCCCGAGCTTCCTTCTTCGCCATAATGGTTTGGGTTGGTGATTTCTACGCCCTCCAAGCGCCACTGTAAATTCTTTGGGCTATTGCCACGGATGACAATATTGTTGGTAAGATCATCCGTAAAGGTTACGCCGGGAAAGCTTTGTACCATACGCGCCGGGTCAAAATTTCCGGCAGCGTAACGGCTGGTTTCTTCGGTGCTAAAAGAACGTGCGCTTACAGAAGCCATCGCGTTAAGCGGCGCTGTACGGTCTCTGGAGTCGGAAACGGTGACCGACGCAAGGCTGTTAACCGCTTCTTTCATCTCGATGTTTAATACCAATTCTTTTGCAGATGTGAGTAAAAGTTCTGGATTGCTAATGGTTTCGTATCCGAGGTAACTTATTGCCAAATGTTGCCGACCAACAGGAACTTTCGCCAACCTAAAATTCCCGGCCGCATCCGTAATGGTGGCCAGCGGCTTATCTAAGGAAATAATTTGCACGCTAACGCCCACCAGGGGTGTTTGGCTATCTTTATCTACAACCTGGCCTCTTAAAGTTTGCGTTAAAGGTTCTTTAAGCTTTTCTGGGCTTTGCTTTGCAACTTTTAAAATAATTTGACCGCCCACCAATTGCCATTGCATAGCTGTTTGTTTGCACAGCTCGTCCAACACTTTGCTAAGCTTTTCATTTTTAGCAATTAAGCTTATTCGCTGGTCCAAATTAATTTGGTTGTTGGCGTAGCTAAAGGGTAAATCATAACGTTTGCTAAGGTCTTTAAGCACCTCGGCCAAAAAGCGGTTTTTGTAGTTTACGCTAATTTTTTTATCGCTCAGGCTTTGCGCCTGCGCCAGCAAAAAAGTGCACAGTAAGGCCAGTAAGACCAAAAGTCTTTTAGTTTTCATATTCAATTTTTTTTGTGATTGCCTTATTTTACAACGATATAGGCATTGTCAGATTTTTCGATTTTAACATCCAGCGATGCTTCCAAAACATCAATAATTTGATGGATGGATGCCGACTTGAAGCTTGTTGTGAGCTTAAGGTTTTGCAGTTTGCTGCTCTTTATTACAAACCTTACACTGTAAATTGTCTCGATTTCCGCGAGAACATTTTTTAAGGGTTCATTTTCAAAATTTAGCTGGCGATTTTTCCAGAACAAAAAGTTGGTGTTTTTAAAAGCGCTTTTTGCCAAACTGCCATTTGGGGTGTAGGTGCCTTTTTCGCCGGGCAATAAAAACAGTTGCGCTTTACCGTTTTCTTTAGCGAAAGAAACTTTTCCGCTAATTACAGCTACACTTACTTTTTTTGTAGTAGCATCAACGTTAAATGATGTTCCTAAAACCTGCGTTTTGGTGCCGCCTGCATGAATGATGAATGGTTTTTGAGGATTGTGCTGTACCTCAAAAAATGCTTCACCGCTTAGCTCAACTTCTCTCTGCGATAAATTTTCTAGTCCCTTTTTGTAGCTTACTTTTGCACCTTTGTTAAGCCAAATGCTAGAACCGTCTGGCAAAAGCAATTGCTGTTGCGTTTCTAAATTATTGGCAAAAGTAACGGTTTGATGCTTCTGGTAGTAGCTAACGCCAAGCCAAGCTAAGCTAATTATCAGAAATAAAGAGGCCGCAATGCTTGTCCACCGCCGCATTGGTTTAAATTGTGTTTTTGGATGGCTGTCTGCAAACAAGCGCGCTTCTACTTTTTTCCACGCAGCATCAACATCCACATCGGTTTTTAGCGTTTTTTGATATTCATTGGATTTTTCCCAAGCACTTTGCATTTCGCGCAGTAATTGGCCATTTTCCGGCGCCTCGGCAACCCAAGACAGCAACTCGTCAGTTTCTGTGTCAGAAAGCTCGTTAGCAAGATAATTGCTGATTAAAATCCAATATTTATCGTCTGGTGCCATCTAAATTAAAGCACAATTTTCTGAACCATCTCTAAAAGCGCTAACAAAGTTTCCGCTTCCATTTCGCCATTTTCAAAATTCGCGATAGCTTGATCTAAAACCTCTAATTCCATATCGTTGTTTCCTACAAGACAAAGACCTAATGCTTTACCCCTACATCAGCTCAAAAAAAATATATAAAAAAATCAAAATCAATTGCCCTCTCAATATTTTTAGGGCTTTGCTTACTTGGTTCTCCACCGTTTTTACAGAAATGTTTAAGGTTTCTGCAATTTGTTTATAGGATAATTTTTCAAAACGGCTTAATAAAAACACCTGTTTGCAAGCAGGCGGTAAGCTGTTGATGGCCAAATTTATTTGCTGTTGCGCGTCTTTTGCAAAAAGTAAGTCTTCGGTGCTGTTGCGCTCATCCATTTTTTCCATCGCATAAACCTCATTGCGTTTTGCTAAAGCTTGTTCCTTTTTTAGATAATTTAAACTTTCATTGATGACAGCGCGACGTAAATACGCCTGTACCGAAAGTTGTATGCCCAGTTGATGTCGCTTTTCCCAAAATCGGCAAAACACATCCTGAACAATATTTTCCGCAATAGCTAAATCGTTTACAAAACGCAGCGCAACATTGCATAAGCGCTTGTAATTGCTTTTAAATAGAATTTCAAAACTGTTTTGGTCCAGCTCCATGCTTGGTTAAGGCTTTGGCATACAGACGCTAAAATGCAAAAAATGTTACAGTAAAAAATTACCGCGTAAATCTTGCACTCATAAATAATAGCTGATATTGTACGGCTTCGCGCCAATAATCCCAATTATGCGCTCCCGGATTGGTAATAAAAGTGTGCGGAATGTTATTGTAAGTTAGCTTTTCGTGCAGTTTTACGTTTACATTGTAAAAGAAATCCTCGGTGCCACATTGTATAATTAACGACAAGGATTTTGGTGTAAGCAGGTTAATTTGCTCAATTACCGTGTTTTTGTCCCAAGCCTCTTTATTTTCTGCGTAGCTTCCTAGGTATTTTGCAATTTCCCAATTTAGCGGGAACGGTCTAAAGTCTACGCCACCACTCATACTACCGGCAATGCTGTAAGTATCTTGATGGCGGAAAGCCAAGTATAAAGCTCCATGACCGCCCATACTCAACCCAGTTATCGCACGATTATCGCGGTTCGGGATTGTTCTGTAATTGTTATCAATCCAATTCACAAGTTCCGTAGCAACATAAGTCTCGTACCGGCTTTTGTCAACTTTCGGTGAATCGAAGTACCAACTCCCGAAATTTCCATCCGGGCAAACAATAATTAGCTGATATTGATCCGCCAGTGTTTTAATGATAGGCGCTGCTTTAACCCAATTGGCGTAATTGCCGGAGTATCCGTGCAACAAATACACCACCGGAAAACGTTTTTGTTGCTGATAGCTGTCCGGTTTTATAACTACGGCCTTAATTTGTTTTTGCATACTTTGACTAAAAGTAGTCACCGTATCCACGCTGGCTGCCAAAGCGTCGCTTGCTGATAAAAGCAATAGCGCGATAAAAATGCTGAGTTTTTTCATGGTTGTTAGTTGGTTAGGTGTTAGTTTGTTGGTATACGGCAGGATTTTTAGCGATTTTGCCTCAATCCTTACTCTTTGCTCTTTATTCCTTGTTCTTTAGTTGGTTAGGTTGTTAGGTGTTAGTTTGTTCGTTTGCAGTATGGGGCTCCTTAGCGATTTTGCCTCAGTCCTTACTCTTTGCTCTTTATTCCTTGTTCTTTAGTTGGTTAGGTTGTTAGGTGTTAGTTTGTTCGTTTGCAGTATGGGGCTCCTTAGCGATTTTGTCCTTATTCTTTACTCCTTACTCTTTATTCCTTACTCCTCAGCATTTACTCCTTGTTCACATACTTTGACCCCTGCACCACCCCTTTGTGTTCAATTTCGTTATCAATAAAAGTTTGGATTTCCGATTTTCTAAGTCCCCATTTTGGTGCAATTAGCATGTCCAAATCAGAAATGCCAAACAGGCGCTGGATAACAATATCCGGACGTACCAGCGGTAAAAGCTCGCAAAGAAAATCGGCGTATTCTTGTAGCGAAAATAATTTGAAAGGTTCGCGCTTGTATTTAGCGCCCATGATGCTTCCTTCAACAATGTGTAAATGATGAAACTTTACAAAGTTGATTTGCGGAAAGCGGTTAATTTCATCGGCGTAAGCCAGCATCATTTGATGCGTTTCGCCAGGCAAACCAAAAATGGTGTGCACACAAATATCCAATTTGGTGTTTTGCAACAGACCCATGGTGGCAATAAACTCGTCGTGCGAGCAACCGCGGTTTATTTGCGCTAAGGTTTCGTTGTAAATGGATTCCATTCCCATTTCCAAATCTACGTCCAGCCTGTCTGTATAACTTTCTAGTAGAGCGATTTTTTCAATGTCCAAACAATCAGGACGTGTTCCTACAGAAAGGCCCACAACGTTACTTAAATCTACGCTCAAAGCTTCATCGTACATTGTTTTTAAATAATGTGCTGGCGCGTAGGTGTTGGTATTTGGCTGAAAGTAAATGATGAATTTTTCGGCTTTATAATGTTTCCAGGCGCGCTCCATACCAAACTCAATCTGCTGTTTCATGGTTTCCATGGTGCGCGATGTTGGCGTAAAAGAATCTACATTGCAATAAGTGCAACCGCCGTAACCTTTAGAGCCGTCGCGGTTGGGGCAGGTGAAACCGCCGTCTACAATTACCTTGTAAACACGTTTTACGTGGTATTTTTCTTTAAGATAAGCGCTGTAATAATTATAGTTCTTTTCTCCGAAGGCGAGGGCTTTTTCCAATGTCAAATGATATTTTTGCAAAGATACGAATTGGAAATTAATGTTATATTGAGCGCCCATGCTTCGGATTTATTACAAAAAAAATACCCGGCTAGCCAAAGAATCTGACGTAGAACATCTGCGCGAAATACCGATGGAGAGCTTGGTTTGGGTTGATTTGCAGAACCCCACCATTGAGGAGAAGGTTACGATCGAAACTTATTTCGATATCAAATATTCATCAGAGGAAGAATCGCAAGAAATTGAAAGTTCATCGCGCTTTAGCGAAATGGACAACGAAATTATCATCAACTCCAATTTTTTGTCGGTTATGCCAAACGGGTTCGAGTATAATCCGGTTTCCATTATCTTAGAAAAAGGCATTTTGTTTACCTACCGGGATGATGATATCAAAACTTTCCGCGAGGCAGTTAAAAAAATAAAAGCTAACCCAACGCTGTACGTAAATGGCTATCAAATTTTATCTACCATTTTGGAAACCTGTATAGATCAGGATGCAGATTTGATAGAGAATATTGCCAAAGAAATTGCGGAGCTAAACAGAAGCTTAAAGGCTACTAATGAGCGTGTTGACGAAGAAGATTTATTGAAAATTTCGTCGTTACAGAACGATAATATGATGTTGCGCGAGAACATTATTGATAAGCAGCGTTTGTTGTCGTCGCTTATTAAATCATCCATTTTTCCGCAGGAGTTTATGGGGGTGCTCAAAATCATGATTAAAGATATCAGTTCGTTATTGGAGCACAACAAGTTTGCATTTGAGCGCTTAGAGTATCTGCAAGACACGTTCATGGGTTTAATCAACATCGACCAAAACCGTATCATCAAAATTTTTACGGTGGCAACCGTTGCTTTTATGCCGCCCACTTTAATTGCCAGCATTTACGGCATGAACTTTAAAACCATGCCCGAACTGGATTGGGATTATGGCTATCTGGCGGCAATTTTACTGATGGTGATATCTTCTTTAGGTACGCTGATTTATTTTAAGAAGAAGAATTGGCTTTAGAGGGCCTCATCCCCAACCCTTCTCCAAAGGAGAAGGGAGTTATAGCGGGACAGCTGGTTTGTTGGCTATCTGGTGCTAGTTGGTTTGCAGGGCTGGTGGCTTTTTAAAATTCCCAGTTCTCAAATCTCATATCTCCTGTGTCTCACATTTAATATCTCACGTCTCCACGCCAAATTTCCTGAATTTTTTTATATTGGCAGTCACCAAAAAAATAAACCTTTATGAATCACGGACCCGCAGTGGAACTCGACGTTGACCATGCTTCTTCAAAAAAAGCAAAATTGGGCGTCATTTTTTTCTTAATTTACTCCTTTTTTTACGCCGGATTTGTTGTTATCGGCGTTTTTAATTACGAATTGCTCAGTCAGGAATTCGCGTTAGGCCTTAACTTGGCGCTGTTTTACGGCATGGGACTTATCGTGTTTGCAGTGTTACTGGGCATTTTGTACAATTTTTTATGCTCGCGCTACGAAGACCAATTGAACACTAAGGAGGAGGTTAACCAGCCATGATCTACGAAATTTCTTATCAAGCACTCATTTTCTTTGTTCTTTTTGTAGCCTTTGTGCTTTGGCTTTCTTTTTATTTTGCGCGTAAAACCAAATCGGCTTCGTCTTATTATGCTGCCGGCGGGCAAATACACTGGGCGGTAAATGGGGTGGCCTTCGCTGGCGATTATTTATCTGCAGCCTCTTTTTTAGGGATTTGTGGGATGATTGCTACCGTAGGTTATGATGGTTTTCTGTATTCCATCGGTTTTTTAGCTGGATGGATTGTGGCACTTTTTCTCATTGCAGAACCCTTGAAGCGTTTGGGTAAATATACCTTTACGGATGCACTTAATGCTAACTTTAAATCGCGGGCGATAACATTAACTGCTGCAATAAGTACCCTAATTGTATCGATGTTTTACCTTATACCGCAAATGGTGGGTGCCGGAGATTTGGTTACGCCACTGCTGGGTTTGCCACATTGGGTAGGTGTGGTACTGGTAGGCATAGTGGTTATTGTAATTGTGGCCAGCGCCGGGATGACCTCTACCACCTACGTGCAATTTATAAAAGGCGGTTTGTTAATTGTACTGTCTACCGTTTTAACCGTTTATATCCTTAAAAACGGTTTATCGCTAAAACCCAACCATGAAGGCCAAAATTACCATGAGTTTGTAACTATACCTGCGCAGGTTAGCAATGGGAAAGTAACGCAGGCAGAGGGCTGGCAGGTGGTTTCGCAGCAAGAGGTGAAAGAAAAAACCTATGTAAAGCTTTCGCAAAATAACGTGGGCAGGTGGTTTTCACTTTCTGATAAAGACGGACAAGCGGTTTTAACGGAAGCACTTTCTATTGAGGAAGGGGCAAATGGCACCAAGCTTTACAACGGCGAACCTGCGGTAAACGGCAAGTTTTACCAAGTAGGCCACATGAACAAAATCATGTTAGATGGCAAAGAGGTAGAAAGCACCGGAGCGTTAAGCCCTACAAAATACCTTTCTACAGTTGAAAAAAGCGAAATTACCCGTTTCTCTAAAGTGTCTTTTAAAGACGGCGACACCAACGTGGATTTGTTTGTGCAAAACGTTACGCCCGGAAAAAACTTTATGCTACCGGGTTTAAAGTATAAAATAGGGAAAGGTGCTAGCGTGTGGAGCAAAATGGATTTTATTTCGCTGATGCTGGCTTTGTTTTTAGGAACAGCTTCTTTGCCGCATATTTTAATCCGCTATTACACGGTAAAATCGCAACGCGATGCACGGAAATCAACCATTTTAGCCATTGCAGCAATTGGCGCTTTTTACGTGCTAACCTTGTTTATGGGCGTGGGTGCTGCGGTAAATGGAGTGATGGACGTAGAATCTAGCAATATGGCGGCGCCTTTATTGGCCAAAGCTTTTGGTGTGATGCTTTTCAGCGTGATATCTGCAGTGGCTTTTGCCACTATTTTAGGCACCGTGTCCGGGTTAATTATTGCATCTTCTGGCGCGATTGCGCATGATTTGATCGAAAATTATTTTAAGATAAACTTAGATGAAGCCAAGAAAGTAAGGGCGGGCAAAATCGCTGCTTTTGCAGTTGGCGCACTAGCCATAGCTTTAGGAATTGCGTTTAAAGGGATGAATGTATCTTTTTTGGTGGGATGGGCGTTTTCTGTGGCAGCCTCGGCAAATTTACCTGCCATATTGTTCTTGCTATTTTGGAAAAAAACCACAGCAAAAGGCATCTCGGCATCTATCATTGTAGGGGTAGCAACTTCTTTGTTAATTATTCTTACCTCGCCAACAATGTGGGGCCGCTACGGTTTAGATCCAGCTACGGCATTGCACCAATTGGATAATCCGGCAATTATATCATTCCCGCTGGCGGTAATTACGGTGTGGCTGGTTTCCTTGGCTGCTAAACCAAAGACCATTGTGATAAGTGCTTAAACAAAAAAATCATGGCTTAACCGCCATGATTTTTTGTTTTGAAGGGTTTTGTATTTGGATGCGTTTGCGTTAGGGATTGCAGTGAAAATCCTTTTTGTGCGTAGCAAACAAAAAGATTGTAACGCAAAGCCCGACCCGCCCTAAGCGGGTAACGCCCAAATTGTTAGGTAATTTCGCTAAACTATTTGCCCATAAAAAGCGAGGACACAAATACAATGAGATAAAAGAAGATAACTACGATGATGACGTTGGCGATAAATTTAAAGAAGGCGCGTAACCTATCTAGGCTGTAGTCCAGAGATTCTTGATCGTTATAAGCCACCGCTTGTTGTAAAAATACGGCAAAATCATAAATCCGTTTAGATACAAAATAATATAGCACCGCCACTATCATATAGGCTAGGCCGCTTGCTTGGTTCAATATTACGCCGGTTTGCCCCTCAGCGGATAACTGCTGAGACAAAGCCTCACCAAAAAAAACAATTACTACCGAAAAAATCAACAAAAACCCGGTGGCACAAAACCCGGCAACACCTACAAACTTTGCCCAGCGGGCAATTTCAGTCAGCAGGTTTTTGATTTTTTTGTTAATGGTAAGTTCGGTGTTAGCTTGCGTTTCTTCTTGCGCTTTAATTTCTTCTTGCATGGTTGCGGATGCTTAAGCTTTTAGTGATAAAAAGCGAAACTAAAAAAATATACGCTTATTCTTTTATCTTTGCGCCCAAATTGGCGAAATTATAGCCAGTGGCTTATCAAAAATACATTTAGAATAATAAAAATATGGCTTTGCAGTGCGGAATTGTTGGACTACCTAACGTTGGAAAATCAACTTTGTTTAATTGTTTGTCTAATGCCAAGGCGCAGGCGGCCAACTTTCCTTTTTGTACCATTGAGCCAAATGTGGGCGTAATTACCGTTCCGGATGATCGTTTAACTAAGCTTGCCGAATTGGTGAAGCCGCAAAGGGTGGTACCCAACACTATTGAGATTGTGGATATTGCCGGTTTGGTTAAAGGCGCCTCAAAAGGGGAGGGCTTGGGTAACCAGTTTTTAGGAAATATCCGGGCTACCAATGCAATTATACACGTTTTGCGTTGTTTTGAAGATGACAATGTGATCCATGTTGACGGTTCTGTGGATCCAATCCGTGATAAAGAAATTATTGATACCGAGCTTCAGCTGAAAGATTTGGATACGGTAAACAAACGCATCCAGAAGGTAGAGAAAATGGCAAAAACCGGTAATGATAAAGATGCGAAACGTACTTTTGAGATATTATCGGTAATTAAAAGCCATTTAGAAACCGGGAAATCTGCACGTACGGCCGCGGTAAGTGCCGAGGATTTTGAGTTTATCCAAGACCTTAGCTTGCTTACCATTAAGCCGGTGCTGTACGTTTGTAACGTAGAAGAAGCATCTGTAAACACGGGTAATAAATACGTGGACCAAGTAAAAGAAGCGGTTAAAGACGAGAATGCAGAAGTGCTGATTATCTCTGCTAAAATAGAATCGGAAATTGCCGAACTAGAGGATTTTGAGGAGCGCGCAATGTTTTTAGACGATTTAGGTTTAACAGAATCTGGTGTGGCAAAATTGATTAGGGCGGCTTACCGTTTACTGGATTTGTACACCTATTTTACTGCCGGCGTGCAAGAAGTACGCGCTTGGACCATAACAAAAGGGTTTACCGCGCCCCAGGCTGCGGGCGTAATCCACTCGGATTTTGAAAAAGGTTTCATCCGCGCAGAGGTGATAAAATACGATGACTTCGTGAGCTTAGGCTCAGAAAATGCTTGTAAAGAAGCAGGTAAACTGGGCGTAGAAGGTAAAACTTACGTAGTTGAAGATGGTGATATTATGCACTTTAGGTTTAACGTGTAATTTTTAGCGGCATATTTCGCAAAAAATTCGCAAATTCGACCACAACATTGCGTCCTTAGTTTAATGGATAGAATGTAAGATTCCGGTTCTTACGGTACAGGTTCGATTCCTGTAGGGCGCACAAAAAACCGCTTCAGTTTTATCCGAAGCGGTTTTTTCTTTTTCTAAAAGATGGGCAAGATATTCAAGACTGCTCGCTGTAAAGCGCTTTTAAGAAAAATCGGATAGAAGCAAGTTCTACATGATTTTTTTAAGAATGGCATCAGTTGAAATAAGTTAGGTACGCATTCAAAGCCGTTAAATTCTTTAAAAGCCTTTTCTTTAAACAATAATTTTTGTACTTTCGTTGCTTTAGATAGCCAACTTGTTTCTTCGTCAAAATATCTTTAACCTAAAGCTGGTCAGGTTTTTTTTGGTTTTTTCGGTGTTGTTTGTTTCTTGCGAGAAAGAATCGACGCGTTATTTAAGGAACGAGAAGTATTTTGATGATATTATGCTGAATATCATTGAAATTAAGCTGCAGAAAGGTGCTAAAAAAGCTTACCTCGCCCTAGATTCTATTAAACAGCACGATCCGGAGGTAAACCCACTTTTTGTTTTTAAATATTACCGCTTTATGAGCGGCGAATATTTTAGCCTAGGAAAAACAGACTCGTCAATTATTTTTGCGCAGAAACTTCTGCCTATTTTAAATGAGATAGGTAGCCCGGAAGAACTTCCTGCGTATTATTCGCTAGCTTATTATACCCTGTCTGATATTTATTACAAGCAGAATAATTTTTTGGAAGCCTTTAAATACCTGTACATGGGTAAGCAGGTTTCTGGAGTGGATCATGTTGCCTTATCAGAATATAATTATCGGATAGGAATGATTTTGTACCGCCAGGGCGAGTACCTGTTGGCAGCGCGCAGTTTCAAAGACGCAGCAGAAACTTACCAGAAAGACAGCACTTTTGAACGTATTTATCGGCATCAAGAAGTATTGGCCAACACGGGTTTAGGTTATGGCAGGGCGCATCAACCAGATTCGGCTTATATATGGTTTCAAAAAGCTATCAATTATATTGATGCCATGGCCCTAAGCACCAATCGCCCGGCTTTGTTTTTAGGTGCAAAAGGGGTGGTTTTGGGCAACTGGGGCCAGGTGTATGCGCAGGAGGGTGAACTGGAAAAAGCTATTCCGTTATTGAAACAAAGTATTGCAATTAACGATACCTCGGCGGTATTGGCCGATGACGCTTTCTCTCAGAAAATAAAGCTTGCGCGTATTTATATACAAAAACAGCAACTTAATTTGACGAAACCTTTGATGCGCGACATTGAAAAATATAAAACCGCACATCCTTCTTTAGGGGCAGAGATAGATTGGTATAGCTTGTTATCCGCGTTCGCGGAACTGGAGGGAGATTTAACCTTGTCGCTAGCAAGTTTAAAAAAAGCACAAACGCTTAAAGACGCTTATTTAGAGCAAAAAAAGCCTTTAACGTACACCAATATTGTTCAGCAGCTCCGGATAATTGAAAACCGGAATAACATGCTTTTTTTGCAAAGAAATAATCAGCAAAAAAACCTCTACTTATTTTTAACTGTTGTATTGGTTTTGCTTACGCTGATTATTCTCGCCCTAATCTACTTCAACTGGCGCAAGTCTAAAAAAGCAGTGGCCAATTTAAACGTGTTAAATCGGCGTATTCAGTTACAGGCCCAAGAATTAATGGCCGGTAATGCTGAGAAAGATAGGCTGATGCGTGTTGTAGCGCATGATTTGCGAAACCCTATAGGTTCGGTGCTTTCGCTATCGCGATTGTTACAGTCGGAAACCGGTTTAAGCAACAACGATAGAGAGTTGCTTATACTCATTGAAAGATCGGCAAACGACGCGCTGTTGCTTATAAAAGAAATTTTAGAAAGCCATCAAAAAAAACAAAACATTAAACAGCCTGTGAATTTAAGGCAGCTAGTAGAAGAATCAACCATGGTACAAAGGTTTAGCGTGGATGAAAAGCAACAACATTTAACCACTAACCTGCCAAAGGGAGAAATAGAAGTATATGCCAACCGCGAGCACTTGCAAAGGGTTTTGGCGAACCTGATCAGCAATGCCAGCAAGTTTAGTCCAGAAAAATCAACCATTTATGTGGATTTGACTTCCAAAGCCGGCAAAGCCTTGATTTGTGTTAAAGATGAAGGGATAGGCATTTCGCATACTGGCAGGCAACCGAGCATTGAGGAGCTTGCATTCCAAAACAAAAGCGGTACAAAAGGCGAGCAGTCTTTTGGGATGGGTTTAGCAATCTGCAAAAAAATCATTGAAGATCATAAGGGCCGTATTTGGTACCAAAGTTCTGTTAACGGCACTAGCTTTTATGTGGAAATACCTTTAGCTGATCATGCTGTTTAGGGTTTGCCAAAAAGTTTGGTGACGGCCTGCTCGCGGTAAGTAAAAATATCGCGGACTTGTTTGCCCACAACCAGCGCATTAATAGCAGTGCCCAAAACACCAAATGGCATTCCGTAGGTCAGCTCGTCGCGCATTAATACGCCATCTTTAGTTTCTTTGAAATGATGCTCGTGGTGCCAGAATTTAAAAGGTCCAAACCGTTGTTCATCAATAAAGTATTGCTTGTCGCAAACGGTGGTTATTTCTGTCATCCAATTCAATTTTATCCCAAACAAAGGCGAAACTTTATAAGTGATAATCATGCCTTCATACATTTTGGTGCTATCCGAAAAATCAGAAGTCACCGTAAAATTCATACTTCTAGGCGTTATCCTAGCCAGATTCAATGGAGAAGAGAAAAAGTCCCAAGCCTCGTTTAAGCTGATTGGCAATAGCTGCTGGCAGTTTAGATGGTAAACTCTCATGTTTAGCTTAACAGGAAATGATGGAAAAGGTTTTAAAAGAGTAGCAAGTAGGAGAGCAGTAAGTATAAAGTAGTAAGTATAAAGATACCTGGAAGGTGCTTATGAAAGAAAAACGTCTCGAAATCAAATCCCGAGACGTTTTAAAAGTGTTAGAAAACGTTAACTAAGCTAACTGCTTATTGCTTTTTAACACACCATATCTTGATTTTGCTAGTTCGAAACCTCCGTAAAGCAATGCGCCGAATATCAAATTACCTAATAGTAGGTTTTTCTCAAACGGAATGGCGGCCACTAAAGCCTGGCTGTAACCACTTAAGTCTCTACTGTACAGCTCCAAACCGGGAGCGAACCCGGGAATATCGGTCACTAGCCAATGCACAAGCACACCGCCCAAAGAGGCTAAAAGCACATTGGCCACGCTTACTTTTTTAATTAAACTGCCAATGAACACCATCAGCGCAAAGCTTATATAAATTGGTGCCATGCCGGTATAAAAAAACGACCATTGGCCGGTATAACTGTAGTTAATAAAAATATCGCTTACAAAAAGCACCAAAAGCGGCACTAAATAGGCTTTCCATCTATTTTGAAAGTAAGTGCCTCCAAACAAAGCAATAGCACCCACCGGCGTAAAGTTAAACCATTTTGCATCGCCCATTAAAGGGATAAAACGTGTGCCTGCCGCTACCAAAAGAATCAGTATCAGCACCCAAGTTCTGGCATTAAAGTTTTTTAAAGACATGGCTATATTTTTTTGAACAGCTAAATTAGGAATTCTTTTTAAGCATTAAAAATTACTTGTTTAAGAATACAACTGCGCCTGGCAAAGCTCCTGCTTTTACTTCGTATTTCTTTTTACCGTCTTTACCAAAACAATAAACAATACCGCTGCCGCTGTAGCTTACCGCATCGCAAACAAAAAACTCGCCCGTTACGTTATCATAGCTAAAACCGTAAGGAATTTTTATCGCTGTACCATCGGTAATAATGTTTTCTTTAACCACGGCGTCTGTTAATAAATCGTACTCCATTACACCGCCGCTTTTTAAGAAATAAGCTTTGTTGCCTACCACCGTCATGCTGCTGCCAGAAAATTCTTTGCTAGAGGTAACCGCGTCTGTTTTGCTATCAATAATACTTAAAGTTGGCTTTACATCGCCGTAATTACCGGTAGATTTCACATAAATTTTACCGTTTACGCCAGCTGTTACATTGCCTGGGTTTACAGCTACTTCAATTTTCTTTATTTCGCTAAGGCTGCTAAGGTCAATTACAGATACGGTTTTATCGTAATTAGGATAGTCCAATCCGCCAGAGTTTGCAACGTACAATTTGTTGTTGGCAATAGCCATCGCTTCTGGGCTTCTGCCTACTGTAATTGTTTTTTCGATAACTAAACTTGCGGTATCTATCACAGAAACGGTACCGTCATAAGCAGAAACAAAAGCCTTGTTTTTGTTAAACACGATATAACGTGGCTGACGGCCAATCTGTTTTTGCTGATCTACAAAGCTGATTTGTTTAATGCTTTTCACCGTTTTAGCATTTACCACCTCAACCGTGTTTGATGCATTTACCACAATGTACATTTTTGAGCCATAAATTTGGATGTCGTTACCGGTATCGCCCAAGCCACGGCCATTTTTTTGTGCAAAGAAATCTGCGACAACAGATTCGTTTTCAAAATTGTAAAAACTTAAGCTGGCGTTGTTTGCGTTAAGGTTTCCTTCATTTAAAATGTAGAAACCCGAACGGATTTCTGGCAACTGGCCAGGTCCATCATCTTTGCTACAGCTGCTAAATGCTACAGCTGCAACTAAAGCCAAAAACAGCGCGCGGAAATTGTAAAAATTTGTTTTCATGATTTTTTATATGATTGTTTTAATGGTTAAGCGTATCGAAGTGCCAGGCATCGGAAAACTGCGCACTACATAATAATTCTGGTTAAAAACATTGTTAAGCTCGGCACTTAAAATCAAGGGCTTATTGTAAAGGCGCAGGTTGTAACAGGCAGAAACATCACTTACAGAAAAGCCTTTTACCAAATAAGCCCGACTGTTGTCGCTACTGTAATAACGGTCTGATGAAAATATCTGATTGTAAAAAACGCTCCACCTTGCTTGCTGTACACCAACATTTAAAGCCACCGTATGTTGCGGTGTATATGGGATTTGGTTGTTATAAACCGCTGCTTCGGGATCCGATTTATCTAAACCTAACTGATACGTATAGTTTAAACTAATTTGGAGCGTACTTTTTTGATCAATTTGGTAGCCAGCTTCAGATTTAAAATCGGCACCGTAAATGGCTACTTTGCCCAAATTGTACATGGTCCAAATAAACAAGTCTTTGTTAGGCAAGGCCACAATTTTATCGCTAATTTGGTTATAGTAAAAATCGGTACTTAGCATAAAGTGTTTGATTTTGCTGTCGCGATATTTTTCAAAAACGTAGCCCAGGCTGTATTGTTTAGCCCGCTCGGGGTTTAGTTTCCGGTTGCCAAAATTGGTATAGTACAAATCATTAAAGGTTGGGTATCTGTAAACATCTTTATAAAACGTACGTAGCGTTAAATTAGCTGTGGCTTGGTAAGCCAATGCCAGCGTTGGGCTAAAAACAGATTTCTCTGGGGATGCCTTTCCGCTTTTCACCTTTTCTTTAATGTAGGTATGCAAAATATTGCCCTCCACAATCCAATTGTTGATACGATACCTACCGCCTAACACCTGCAACAAGGTGCTGCGCGTTGGGTAAGCATATCCGTAA
This sequence comes from Pelobium manganitolerans, assembly GCF_003609575.1. Classification (GTDB taxonomy): domain Bacteria; phylum Bacteroidota; class Bacteroidia; order Sphingobacteriales; family Sphingobacteriaceae; genus Pseudopedobacter; species Pseudopedobacter manganitolerans. Next base: position 76,672 of record NZ_MBTA01000023.1, read on the forward strand.
AGATTGGTGTGTAAGGTGTTAAGAAACAAATCGGCCGCATAATTGAAGCTTAGCTGTTCGCTTGCTTTATAAGTTGTTGCTATAGATTGGTAATACTCTTTTTCTGTGTAGCGGTTATCTAGCTGGCCTTGCAGGTTTAAGTATGCAGGATCATTATAGCGCGTATAGTTGCGCGAGTATTTCACAGATGCCAGAAGTGCCCAAGCATCACCCAGTTGTTGCTGGTACTGCGCCTGGGTAAAAAAATCTTTGTTCCATAAAGTTTGGCGTCCAGTTGGATTGTAATAGATTACGGCATTGGGCAAACCCCGTTCAGAGTTGTAATAATTTCCGCGTAAAGTAAGCTTGCCGCTTTCGCCGATTTTCCCATGCAAAGCCACATCAACCTGCAGGTTTTCGATAGCCGAGTTTTTGCGAACCGCCAAAGTATCGGAACCATCGCCATCTACCTTAAATTGATAATCTCCTTTTGCTTTTTGGTAAGCCGAGTTGAGGCTGAACACCCATTTTTTGCTTAATTTCTGATCGTACTGCAGTGCCGGATTGTGCAAGCCAAAAGAGCCTGCGGTGTACTTTAATAACAAGCGGTTATTTCTGCCCGCTTCAAAATTGGGTTGTTTAGTTTTAATTACTACCACACTGGCATTAGAGAATGCCCGCGCATTGCTCAACAAATCATCGGGCTGTGCTTGGTATAAACCGATAGATTCTACATTATCCAGCGAAAGCTTGCCTAAATCTATCTGGCCGGTTTGTACGTTTGAGATAGCCATACCATCCAACAAAACTCCGGTGTGGCTTGCGCCCAAGCTACGTACAGATACTGTTTTTAAACCACCAATACCTCCGTAATCTTTAACAATTACCCCGGCAAAATTCCGGATGGCATCCGCTACGTTATAAGAGCTGGTCCTAAGGAAACTTAAGGTGTCTGCTTTTTGGCTGCCTCTTAAACTCGGACGCTCTTTAGACGCATTAACTTTTACCTCGTTAATGTGCTGCACCGAATCCAACTGCTGTGCAAAAACATGGGGGGCAAGCGCAAAAAAGGCCAAACAAAAAACAAGTCTCCTTAACATTTTAAAAATTAAGGCCAGCGGAGAAAAAAATTGGGCAACAAAAAAACGAATGTTACATCCAACAGCTTCAATCCCCGAAAGCTATGAATAATTAATGCCAAGGCAGGTCTTCTGACTTACTCTAAGTTTTTCGGTCTTCCCATCTGCCGTTTGGCAAAAAGTGACCTAAAGAATGAAAAACTTTTACAGAGCTTACAGCTGCGGGACAGTTGAGGACTTACACCTCATTCCCTTTTAATTCCGATACTATCGGAAACCAAAGCGCAGCAAAGATATAACTTATTCCAATAAAAAGACAACGGCATGTTGCATTCATCGTATTTATAGCGTAAAGTCTTTCAAAATGTTAAGCTGAGGTTAAAAAAATATGAATTGTTTGCTTAACACTGTTTTTATGAGTTTTTGGTATGCTTATTGGCTTTATACCAATAAATTAAAAATTATGATAAACAAAAGCTTTTTTAAGGTAGAAAACTACGGAGGCGAGTTTTCTATACACAACACTTACAATCCATCAAGGCCACAGAAGTTTCGTCAACTGAAGGCTAAAATGTACACCGTATTTTTATATGTATTAGCTTTAGTAAGCATTGTAATGTGGGTTACGTCGTTAAATATTTTGCCATTTGGCCACATTTTTCAGTTTTTATTAGGTTCTGCTGTGTTGTTTACCAACGTGCTTATTTTCAAGTGGGTTCGTTTATAAAAATGCCCAAATCCATTATTTACAGGCATATTTTTGTTGCCCTAGCCTTGCTGTGCGCTAAATTCTGACGCCTACCTAAAAAAATCTCGCATTAGAGATTAAGCCCTATCTTATTTAAAAAATTTACTTTTACAATTAATGAAAATCTTAGTTGTAGAGGATAAATTGGCCTTGGCCCAAAGCATCATAAGCTATTTAAATAGCGAAGGCTACACTTGCCATTTAGCTACCGATGCCTACGAGTTTGAAGATTTTTTTAGCAAGCACCAATACCAGTTTTTTATTTTAGATGTGATGTTGCCTTTTGGCGATGGCTTATCACTGCTAAAACACATAAAAACGGCTGATGCCGATGCACCTGTAATGATGATATCAGCCAAAGACGCACACGATGACCGTGCAAAGGCTTTAGCTTTAGGTGCCGACGGATTTTTGACCAAACCCTTCCACTTATCCACCTTAAGCACACAGATACGCGAAATACTGCTACAAAAAAGCCCGCGCACCGCATTATTAAAGTATAAAGAAATTGAGCTGAACAACCTGGAAAAGAGTGTGAAAATACTGGGCGTTGAACTAGATTTAACCTTCACAGAATTTGCCTTGCTCCGCTTTTTGATGCTAAACCCCAACAAAGTGATTTCAAAAAATGCGGTGATAGAAAATTTAAACGCACAAACTGCCCTTTATTTTAATAACTTTGAGATAGTTGCCGCGCATTTACATCAGCTTAGGCAGAAGATGGGGACGGCAGGCAAATACGTACAAACTGTTTACGGAATTGGATTTAAACTAAGCTGATTTTGAAACTAAAAACCTATCAAAACAAAAGACATTTTTGGACTTCCTTTTTGGTGTTAGCCATAAGCATACCTCTATTTTATGGGTGCACATATCTTATTTTTTCCAGAATTTTAAACCAAGCACAGGTACTAAAAACGGGCGTAGTAGCTTTATTAATTTACGTTTTGTTTGCGCTAATTATTTTATTGGTTTTAAATGCACTTAACCGTAAAACAGTAAAAAAGGGAATAAATGCAATAAAGCAATCTGCCAGCCTGCTAAAAACCTACGAGCTTACCAAAGACAAAGACCTGTTAAATATAGAAAGCGATTTTGAAGAGCTTCAGAAGCTGAATAAGAACTTACTCACTTTAATAGAACGCACAGAAAACGCGCAAAAGCTACAGAAAGAATTTTCTGAAAACGCCGCGCACGAGCTTCAAACGCCTTTAGCCATCATAAAATCAAAGCTGGATTTAATGTTGCAGGATGAGCAACTGAGCGAAAAACAAAGTCAGCTAATTGACGATATTTACCAAGTGCTGCAAAAGCTGGGCGACCTAAACAAAAATCTCCTCTTTTTAAACAAAATAGAAAACCAACAGTTTGAATTAGCCGATATGGTGCATTGCGAGGAAGTGGTGAACAAATTAATTAAACAGCTGAACTTTTTTGCAGAATCGCGTTACCAACAGGTGCTTTTTCCGCAAATGCACCAGCTTACATTTGAGGGCAACCAATCTTTGTTTGAGCAGTTGGTGCAAAACCTACTGATAAACGCCATACAATACTCGCCCAAAGGCAGTATCATCAACATCAAGCTTGATGATGAGCACTTAACTTTTATTAACGAAGGCCCAGAATTTGAGTTTAGCGAAGCGCTGTTGTTCTCGCGTTTTTCTAAAAACAGCAATGAGAAAGAACAGGACGGCAACGGCTTGGGTTTAGCCATCTGCAAAAAAATTGCCGATTTGCATGGCTTCGGCTTAAGCTATCACCACCAAAACGGCAAACATCATTTTACAGTATTGTTTAAAGAGCCAAACCCAGCCGAGGTGGCTTAATTTGGCTCTGTAAATTAATCTTGCGATACAATCATCACAATTTTAATCCTAACCCTGCCCGGAGGGTTCACAGTGCCTAAACCGTCGGAGTTTTGAATTTGCAAAGTCAGCTTTTGCTGCGATACAAAATAGCTGTATGATACTCCATCAAACACCTGCGAAATTGGTTCCCAGTTACGGTCTATATCCGCAACGTTATCGCCGTCAAAAGAAATATACACCAGCACACCATCAAAATCATTTTGATAAACATCGCTGTTTAAAAAATTGATCGATGCAGAATAGGTAAGTCCGGCATCATTGCTAGTCCAACGGCCAGCTTCTAAAGTTTCGTAGGCGGTTTGGTTGGGCGTAGTATAATATTCATTGGTTACTTTACGGCAGGCGGATACTCCAAGTATCGTGAAGCCTAAAATTAAAATAGCTAGCTGTTTCATAAATTCATTATTGTAAGTGTATATGTTAAAGACGCTAAAAAACGTCCACAGGTTGCATATCTAAAACAAAAAACACACCATTATTTAAGCTGTGGCTATTTATTTGTTAAGCCTAAATTTTAACTTTGGTTTCAGAACAAAAAAGACAGATATGCAACAACTAGAGCCCAGCGTAAAAGAACGTGTAGATAAATGGTTAAACGGCAATTATGATGCTGCCACAAAAGCAGAAATCCAAAATTTAGTAGATACCCAAGCTTACACCGAGCTTACGGATTCTTTTTATAAGGATTTAGAATTTGGCACCGGTGGCTTACGGGGTATTATGGGGGCAGGCTCAAACCGGATCAATAAATACACCATTGGTGCCGCTACGCAAGGTTTAGCTAATTATTTGCTGCAAAAATATCCTAACCAAGAAATTAAAGTTGCCATTGCGCATGATAGCCGCAATAATTCTGATGTCTTGGGCAAAATTACCGCCGATGTTTTTTCGGCAAACGGTATCAAAGTTTATTTCTTTAAAGCTTTGCGTCCTACGCCAGAACTTTCTTTCGCTGTGCGCGAGTTGGGCTGCAAAAGTGGCGTAATGCTAACAGCATCGCACAACCCAAAAGAATACAATGGCTACAAGGCTTACGGTGCAGACGGTGGGCAGTTTGTTGCTCCAGACGATAAATTAGTGATGCAGGAAGTGGCTAAGATTTTAAGTGTGGACGATATTAAATTTGATGCAAAGCCAGAAAACATCAGCTACATTGGCGAAGAAATGGACGAAGATTATTTGCAAAAGATTACTTCGCTTTCGGTTTCGCCGAATGCCATTAAACGTCAAAAAGATTTAAAGATAGTTTACTCGCCTATCCACGGAACAGGGATAACGCTGGTGCCACAGGCTTTGGAGCGTTTCGGTTTTGAAAACGTGATTTTGGTTGATGAACAGACAACGCCAGACGGCAACTTCCCGACCGTAATTTACCCAAATCCAGAAGAAAAAGAAGCTTTGACCTTGGCGCTTAAAAAAGCAAAGGAAGTAGATGCTGATTTGGTTTTGGCAACCGACCCCGATGCTGACCGTGTAGGTATAGCCGTAAAAAATTTAAAAGGTGAGTTTGAGCTGTTAAACGGCAATCAAACCGGCTGTTTATTGGTAAATTACATGTTAGAGGCTTGGGAGAAAGCCGGTAAATTTACCGGCAAAGAGTATGTAATTAAAACCATTGTTACCTCTTACCTTATTGATAAAATTGCGGAAAGCAAAAATGTAACTTGTTACAATACCTTAACCGGATTTAAGTTTATCGGTCAAATTATGACGCAACTGCAAGGCAAAGAAACTTTTATTGTAGGTGGCGAAGAAAGTTATGGCTATTTAGTAGGCGAGTTTGTGCGCGATAAAGATGCAGTGGTTTCATCGGCTTTTATTGCGGAGATGACCGCCTTTTACAAAGATAAAGGAAGCAGTTTGTACGAGGCTTTAGTAGACATGTACGTGAAATTTGGTTTTTATAAAGAGAAGCTGGTATCTATCACTAAAAAAGGTAAAAGCGGTGCAGAAGAAATTGTAGCCATGATGGAGCGCTTTAGAAACAATCCGCCTAAAAGTTTGGGAGGCTCTAAAGTTGTGGCTTTAAAAGATTACGGCTTACGCCAAGAAACCAATCTGCACGATAACAGCACTAAGGAGCTAGAATTGCCAAAATCTGACGTATTGCAGTTTATTACAGAAGACGGTTCTATTATCTCTGCACGCCCATCAGGCACCGAACCTAAAATTAAATTTTATTGCAGCGTAAACAAGCCTTTGGCCTCTAAAGCAGAATTTGATAAGGTGAACGAGGAATTAGAGCAAAAGGTGGATAAAATTATGCAGGATTTGGAGGTGTAAGCCTCAGCCCAGCCCCTCCGTTGTGCGGAGCAGGTTCTCCGAAGGATAGAGCGCTTTGGAAGAGGGAGTGTTGGTGGGATGTATGTGTGATAATGCGATTAGCAGGCTTGAGCTGGGATTGTAGCTTGTGCAACTAAACTGCTTTGAGCAATTAATTCGGCTAAAGCCAAATTGCATTGTTTATAATTGAAAAACCGGGCTAAAGCCCGGTTCCATGGATTGATGATAATACGCTTCGAATAACCGGGCTGAAGCCCCGGTTCTAATGAATAATGCGGATCAATCATAAACCTTATCATCGCGAATTCGTTGTGCTAATAAACAAATGAACCACAAAATCTAATCTACTAGTGAACTCTGCAACCAATGACCCCGTCAGCCTAATGACCCAATGAGCTACTCACTTAACGAAATTGCTATTTCCTCCCCTTCGGTACGGCAATCATTCCCTTAAAATCTTGGTTACCAATTGCTTTATTCAGTGTGTTTCCCGATTTAGTTTGCTGTGTGCTTAATGTACGGTTCACCTTTAAAGAACCGCTTGTTAAATAAGCCAGAGCTGCCGCCAAAGAGCGTTCGTTTGTATCACCAAAATCATGTTTAACATCATCAGGCGTCTCTAAATCGGGCGCAATTCCGTCGTAATAATCGCCGTCACCCTCAGAATTTTTGGTAGAAAAGGAAGATAGGTAAACATCATATTTATCTATCCTTATCGGGAAAAAGCCAACCGGTTTACCATAAGACGTGGAACCGAAGGTTTTAACCGTGATGTGTGGTTTTAAGCTGTTGATTACCAATTCGCTTGCAGATGCGGTGTTATCTGTAGTGATGAATGCTACTTTGGTTACGCTGTTTAAATTTCCTTCTTTTTCAAAGATGGTGGTATTATTTTCTGGCCTGTAAGATACGTTATCCTTGTAATTGAGCATCTTACCGTTTTTGTACTCAATATTCCCTTCCTGGTCCCGCAAAGGCTGATTAACCAATATAGAGGCTTTCCCGCTGCGCAAAGTTTCATTGTAGGTTTCTACAAACATGGTTCTACCGTTTAAACCGGGTGGCGCAATCAAATTTATCAAGTGCTCTGCGGTAGAAACGTAACCGCCAGGATTGTAGCGCAAATCAATAACCAAATCGCTTACGCCGGCATTTGCAAACTTCGCAAAAACGTTATCTAAAACTTGCGCCGAGTTTTTATCGGATGTAAATCGGGCGAAAGCCAAATAGCCTATTTTCTTTGCGCCCACAGTTAATACGCTGTCTTTAAAAATAGGGCTACTGTCGTATTTCTTGGCGGTTAAACTCACGTTAAAAGCTAGGCCTTTTTTATTAATCCCCGTTAAGCTTACGCTAGATGCGTTTAAAGCATCTTCCAAAAAGCTTACTTCTCCATCGTAATCGCTTCCAATTGTTTTTCCGTTAATCTTGGTAATCCTATCGGCGCGACCTAAGCCCGCTAAAGCTGCCGGCGAACCCGGAGAGCAAAAACGGATATATACTTTGTAATCGGTTTTTTTACCCTCTAAATAAACGTAAAAGCCGGTGTCGTTTCCTTCGCCGTTAAAATCAACACCTTGTGCATTTTTAACAGATGCAATAACACCTTTGGCCGCTAAATCTTCTATAAAAGAGTATTTAGTATCGTCGGGGTCATCGGGGTTGTATTCGTAAGATTTTCCGGTAGTCGGATTTATGGCTTTTTGCGTTATTGCAAAAAGCTCGCGGTTTAAACTGTAAAGCTCTTCCGAAAAATTGAAATTATCGCGCGGTGCAAACGCTTCGTAGCTAGGCAAATATTGGTTCCACAAATACAGTTCTTTGGCGTATAAAAAAATGGAATCTTTGGTGAGTTGCGTACGCGTTCCGTTGGCTGTTTTGGTATCAGTTTTACTGATTTTATCTTTTTTGCAGGCACCTAACAATACCACGGAGGCTAGGGCGCATAGCTGCAACAATTTTTTGGCTTTTGTCATGTGAAGATTATCTGCATAAGAACGTATAAACCAGTCATTTTGTTGCGGTTAAGCCTGTAAAAAAGTCAAAAAATCTACCTTGCTATTTGTCGCTAATTTTTTGCGGATTTCACTATTTCCAATCAGCAGCAGCTCATCGCTTTTAAAGCCGTTTTCTTTCATCAAAACATTTAAAGCATCATGTTCACTCTGGTATTCATCCGCAAAATAAACTTTAAGATATTGGTCCAAGCCGTTCCATTCGGTTTGGCGTATTTTGTTTAGTTGTTGTTGCGCGTTACCTGCCGTTAAAATAAAAATAGCAATGCGGTTCACCACTAGTTCCTGCATTAGCGCTAAAGCTTCTTTAAATAAAAGCAATTTAAGCGGTAATTTGGCATTGCTAAACAACAGTTTCAGGTTTTCTTGATACTTGCTTTCTATTCCAAAAGTTTGCTGCACTTCCTCAAACATTCCTTTTTGTCCATGCGCATAGTATCTTTTCTCCATAAACGCCAGCATGTCTTTGGCAGGCGGAAATGTAGCCAGATATTCGATAAAATTGGCAAAAAGATAATAAACCTGTAAGTCATAATCCTTTTGCGGGATTAAAGTATCATCTAAATCAAAAACAACGGCTTTTTTACTCGCAGGGATTTGTTGGTAGCTTAACATCTTTCACAAATTAAATAACAGCGGGCGTTAGGCGTAAAATTTCATTTTCACTAGCTGCCAAATGGTACAAACCCTCTACGCCTTTCAGTTTTTGTTGTACCCGTTTTAAAATTTCGGCATCTAAGTTTTGTACACAGCTTATTTTCTGTTCGCGCAATAAAACGTAGTGCTGTTGTAGGCTTTCGCCGATGTTGTAGCAAGCGAGTGTTTTAAACGCAGCTTGGTTAAACCATTTCCCTAGCTGAGTGAAGTTTAAACTTTGTATGCCGCTCCAAATTTGGGATGGTTCTTTTACCGCATCGTCAATAGTTATTAATCCGCCACGTCCGTCCGCATCTGCCAAAGCCACTTGCCGGTTGGGATAGCCCAACTTTAATAAACTTGAAGATAACGATGCGTAAGAATCGGCAAGGGCAGCGGGTTTTGAAAAAACTAAATCTGGTGCAAAAACTTTTATCCCAAATTCTTCAAAAAGTACTTTGGCGTTTTGCAGTGCTTTTAACTCTGTAAACCTCAACGGAAAAACCTCGGTAACTTGTTGATCCAAACAGAAAGTTAAAATCTGATGCGCCAAAGAATTGCTCTGTTGCGAAGGGTAACTGACGCAACAATCACCAAAAACAACCTCAGCCCCAACCAGCATTTGGACAAGCTGTGCACTTGCCGGATGTTGCGATGTACTTATTAAAACTTTCAATACTAATTGCTATAAATTAAACCGTCTTTCATGGTTATCTTACGGTCCGCCATATCGGCTAATTCTTCATTATGCGTTACAATCACAAAAGTGTGCTGAAAGCGGTCGCGCAGATCAAAAAACAGCTGGTGCAGTTCTTTTGCATGTTGCGAATCGAGGTTACCGGAAGGTTCATCGGCTAAAATTAAATCGGGCTGGTTAATTAAAGCACGGGCCACCGCAACACGTTGCTGCTCTCCGCCCGACATTGCCGCCGGTTTATGTTGCGCCCTGTCTTTTAAACCGAGTAAAGTAAGCAATTCCATAGCCTGCTTTTCGGCTTCTGCCCTGGATTTTTTTGCGATAAAAGCCGGAATGCAAACATTTTCTAAAGCCGTAAACTCGGGCAATAAATGATGAAACTGAAATATAAAACCAATGTGGCGGTTGCGGAACGCGCTTAGCTGTTTGGCATTTAGCTTTGTAATGTCTTGCCCGTTTATCAGCACAGATCCTGCATCGGCTTTATCCAAAGAACCAATGATGTGCATCAAAGTGCTTTTACCTGCGCCAGAAGCTCCTACAATACTTACAATCTCGGCTTTGCCCACTTCTAAATCCACATTTTTGAGGATTTGCAGGTCGCCATAATTTTTTACAATGTTTAAAGCTTTCAGCATCCGCCAAAAATAAATAAAAGAAGCTGCAAAAAAAGCCTTTTTATGGAGGTTAAACGCCAAATTAATGGCAATAAGATTTTATTTATGAGGATGTATTTGTAATTTCACAGCAAATTTTTAGAAGATGAATATTCACGAATATCAAGGTAAACAAATTCTTAAAAGTTTTGGCGTAAGGGTACAAGAAGGCATTGTTGCCGATACTCCTGAAGAAGCTGTAGAAGCGGCCAAAAAACTTAAAGAAGAATACAACTCGGACTGGGTTGTGGTTAAGGCACAAATTCACGCTGGTGGCAGAGGTAAAGGCGGTGGGGTAAAGCTGGCTAAAAATTTAGACGAGGTAAAGCAGAAGGCAAGCGAAATTATAGGCATGCAGCTGGTTACCCCACAAACTGGCGCCGAAGGTAAACGTGTGAATAAAGTTTTGATTGCGCAAGACGTGTACTACCCGGGCGAGTCGGAAACTAAAGAATTTTACATTTCTGTACTACTAAACCGTGCTACCGGCAGAAACATTATTATGTACTCTACGGAGGGCGGTATGGACATTGAAGAGGTTGCAGAAAAAACGCCTCACTTAATTTTTAAAGAGGAAATAGATCCTAAAGTAGGTTTACAAGGTTTCCAAACCCGCAAAATTGCCTTCAACTTAGGACTGTCTGGCGCTGCGTTTAAAGACATGACCAAGTTTATCGCCGCATTGTATAAAGCGTACGAGGCAACGGACTCTTCAATGTTTGAGATTAACCCGGTTTTAAAAACTTCTGACGATAAAATCTTAGCGGTTGATGCTAAAGTGAATTTGGATGACAACGCTTTGTTCCGTCACCCAGATTATGCAGCCATGCGCGATACAACAGAAGAAGATCCAACCGAGGTAGAAGCTTCTGCATCAAACCTAAACTATGTAAAACTAGACGGAAATGTTGGCTGTATGGTTAACGGTGCTGGTTTGGCAATGGCAACCATGGACATTATTAAGATTGCCGGTGGCGAGCCCGCAAACTTTTTAGACGTGGGCGGTACAGCTAATGCAACAACGGTAAAAGCTGCTTTCAACATTATTTTGAAAGACCCAAACGTAAAAGCTATTTTAATTAACATTTTTGGCGGTATTGTACGTTGCGACCGCGTTGCACAAGGTGTAATTGACGCTTATAAAGAAATGGGCAATATTAATGTGCCTATTATTGTGAGGTTGCAAGGCACCAACGCCGAAGAAGCCAAAAAATTGATTGACGAGTCTGGCCTAAAAGTTTTCTCGGCTATCCTTTTAAAAGAAGCTGCAGATTTAGTTTCTGAAGTATTGGCGTAAGGAAGGTTTAAGGTGTAAGGTTTAGGATTTAGGGTTTGAAGGCGTGGGGTTTTGGAAAAAGTTCTAATCACCTAAAACTAATCTCCCATCAGATTAATAAGATAAATCCCGGTTTTTTAATCGGGATTTTTTTTATGCCTAACGTTAAATACTGCACCATTTTTGATAAATTTAGATACGCGCAAGTGCAAAAGCGCTACCAAATGAAAGTCCACACTCCAGACCATATTGTTTATTTGTGCTTAGGCAGCAAATGCGAAAAAAAAGGCGCAAAAGAATGCTATAAAAAAGTGAAGAAACTTTTAAAGGGCAGCAAAACAAAAAAAGTGGAGGTGATTAAAACGGAGTGTACAGATAGGTGCGACTATGCACCTGTGATGTCTTTTCAGCCGGAGAATAAGTGGCTCATCACTTATAAACAAGATGAAGTGCTTGAAAAAACACTTCACCTTGTAACAAAGAAATCTTAGTCTTCGCTGGTATAGCTAATTTTTGGGATGGTTTTGTCAATTTCCCATAAACCGGTAGCTTCTTCGCCAATTATGTTGAATAATTCTAGCGCTCTTCTGGCTTTATATTCTTCTTCGCGTTGCTCTTTCAAGAACCAGTTTAAGAACTCCATAGTTACATAATCTTGTTCTTTGTGGCAGGCAGCAGCAATTTTCTTGAATGATTGCGTGATGGCAATTTCCATTTCCAATGCTTGCTCAAAAACCTCTCTAAAGCTGTTAAATTCTATACGGATATCATCAACTTCCGGAGAAATTGCATGGCCGCCCATATCTAAAATATACTTAAACAACTTTAACTGATGGGTTCTTTCCTCATCAGACTGTTTAAAGAAGTAATCTGCTGAATTGTCAAATCCGTTTTGGTCGCACCAAGATGCAACTGCCAGATATTGTGCACAAGAATGCGCTTCTTTTTTAACTTGGCTATTTAATAAGCTTTCTACCTCGGTAGAAATAAGGCTTTTCACTCTTAGTAAATCTTTCATAATGTCGAAACTTTACTCAAAGCTAAGCACCAAGACGTTAGGTTACCTAATTTTTGTGCTATAAAGAATTAAACTAATTAAGCCAGTACGGCATACTGCAAGCAATCTTTTAAAACCTGGTTTACATGCAGGTTAAAAAAAGTTTGATCTAGCAATTCGCGGAAGCGGATGATTTGTAAAGGATTTAAGATGTAGCAGTAATTTGTGGTAGAAATAGTTACAATTTCAACACCCGAAGGATTTAAAGAATCTACCGCAAAAATCTCCTCGATTTTGAAATGATCCAGTTTACGTTTCAGCTGCATCAAATTTCTAACGCTGTATTTAGCACGTTTCCCCTCAAACTCTACATAAAAACACGATTCTAAATCGCATTGATAAACCACGCCCGAATTATTGCTAAATACCTCTTGAAATGTTGCGCAACTCATGCCGCAAAAGTAAATCAATTTAGATTAAATCCAAACAAAATTAAGAAATCTCTTCTGCCAGCAATTTCATCTCTATACGCGGCGCGTGTTTCTCGTAAAGCACGGCATAAACTGCGCGCGCAATAGGCATATTTACTTTGTAAATTTTGTTGATTTGATGGATGCAGTTGACCGCGTAATAACCTTCGGCAATCATGTTCATCTCCAACTGCGCCGATTTTGCGGTGTAGCCTTTCCCTATCATAGCGCCAAAAGTACGGTTACGGCTAAACTGGGAGTAGGCAGTTACCAATAAATCGCCGAGATAAGCAGATTCATTGATATCCCTACTGATGGGATGGATAGCGTCCACAAAACGGCTCATCTCGCGGATGGCATTAGAAATCAGCACGGCTTGAAAGTTATCGCCAAAACCCACGCCATGGCATATTCCGCCCGCAATGGCATAAATATTTTTAAGAACTGCGCCGTACTCTGTTCCATAAATATCATCCGAAATATTGGTTTTGATGTACCTGGTGTTAATCAATCCCGAAAAACAACAAGCCAATTTATGGTCTTGGCTGGCGATGGTTAAATAGCTCAGTTTCTCTAAAGCCACCTCCTCTGCGTGGCAAGGACCGCTAATGACCACGATATCGCTCAAAGGCACCTGAAATGTTTGGTGGATATAATCGCCAATGATTTGGTTTTCATCCGGAACAATGCCTTTAATGGCCGATATAATTTTTTTGCCTTTAAAATCTTCTGGATTTATACCCTGCAAAGCATCTTTTAAAAACGCGGCGGGCACACACAGCACCACCAACTGTGCCGGCGCAATAATTTCTTTAATTTGAGTAGATACATGGTCGGCAGTTACCTTTAGCTCTACCGCCGATAAGTATTTGGGGTTGCGTTTGTATTTGGCGATATGGCATACCGAATCTGCATCGCGCATCCACCAAAAAATTTCTTTTTCCGCAATATTGTCAGAAAGCATTTTCACTATTGCCGTTGCCCAACTGCCGCCGCCTATCACGGCAACCTTATGCTGTTGCTCTACCATTAAAAACAGGTTCTTATTTGCTAAAAGCCACAAATTAAATAAAATCTTCCGAATTAGGATTAGTGAGATACGCAGGCGATGCCGTATCACCTAGTAGGGCGACAAACAAATATTAAGCAACCTGTTGATAACGAACATATTGTTAACAAAAAAATAACAGCAGACGTTGCGATTGCTCAAAAATTATCGCTTATTTTTATAGACCTCAATTTAATGGTCAGTAAAAAAAGCTATATGACCTGGAAAAAATTCAGTGGAGAAGTGCTTCACGCGCCTATTTTAGCCGAAGTTGAACAAATTATCGAAAAAGAGTACCAGCTGGGCAACCGTTTAAAAGTATGCATCGGCACCGACTCGCAAGTGAAAGGAAAAGTAATTGACTTTGCCACCGTTATTGTTTTTTTACGGGAGAAAAAAGGTGGCTTTATGTTTATCAGTCAAGAACGCTGCACACAAAAAATGGGTATCAAACAGCGTATGCTGGCCGAAGTCCAAAAATCTATCGACTGTGCTTATGCGCTTTGTCCTTTGTTGGATTTGTATCAGATTGGTTTAGAGGTACACGCCGACATTAACACCAGCCCCAATTTTAAATCGAACGCCGCCTTGCGCGAAGCAATGGGTTATATTTTGGGGATGGGATTTGTTTTTAAAGCCAAACCCGAAGCTTTTGCCAGTTCTTATTGTGCAAATAAGATGGTGCAGTGAGTGCAGGTTGGAATAAGGAGCAAGGAGGAAATAATAAAGATGAAAGACGAGCCTGATACGGTTCCTCAGGCTGTGCAAGCTTCGTCTTATCGTTTTGGGACACCAACCGTGTTACTTTTTTAATTTTTAATCTGCAAAAAGTTTCGCAGCTCCAAGCCAAAATTCGGGAGGCCGGGCTCGTCGCTCGGGGACGCTACATGTTGCGTCGCCTCGATTGCCAACTGGCAGAGATAGCTCTCACATGATAAGTGATGCGCTTGCCTTTTTAATTTTTTTAATACCCTCCAAACCTATCTTCCAGTTGTTTAAGCCACTTTTCGCGTTTGTACTGATTGACAGATTTTACCGACGTGAAACTTAGCCATTTGATGTTTTTATAGCCCATAGTCTTAAACACACTTTTAACCATTACCTTCTTTATCAGGTTGCCAATAAATAAGGCGTATAAAAAACGGGGCTTATTCATGGTGGTAATAACATCAATGCCTTTTAAGTTTTGTAATAGTGGTACCAGACCAAAACCTCGCGGATGATGATCGTAGGCAAAGCCAGGCGATAATACGCGGTCAATAAAGCCTTTGGTACTTGCGGGCATAATATCCCACCAAATAGGAAAAATAAATACCAGATGGTCTGCATTGGCAATACGTTTTTGATAGTCTATCACTTGCACATCTACAGCTTTGTGCGCCACAAAAGCTTTTAAATCTGCGGCAGACATAGCCGGGTTAAAGCCATCTTTATCTAAATGAATTACATCTACAAAATGTTTAGCGCGAGTTAATCCTTTAATTACGGCCTCCAAAATAGCATTACAATAACTGCCACTATGCGGATGGTTAAATACAATTACAACATTCATGCTTTTAATAATTTATGATGTTACAAAAATCTTTAGCCTACCACGTACAAACGATAACAATTGTTAAAAAAGAAGAACGGTTACGATTTACGATTGCGGATCCTGCTAAGAGAAACAGAGGTAATGCCCAGATAAGAGGCAATGTAATGCTGTGGCACACGCTTAATTAGCTCCGGATGCTGCGCAATTAGATCTTCGTAACGCTTTTGCGGACTGTTTTTTAAAAACGAATAAAAAAGTTGCTGTGCCTGAAAAAGCCTTTTAAAAAGATGATCTTCCATTTCTGTTTTTAACGCGGGATTTTGCTCAAGCACTTGGTTAAAATCATCTGCCGAAAGACATTGCAAAGTACAAGGTTCTAAGGTTTCGATGCTGTATAAACTAGGTTTTTTTAACCTAAAACTTTCTATTGACGCTACGCTGTTACCCTCGAAAAAGAATTGAGTGGTAATCTCTTTTCCGTCATTGTTTACCCATGTACGCAAAGCTCCTTTTTCGATGAAAAACATTTGCCGAGCTATATCACCCTCGTTTAAAAGGATAGTTTTGGGCGCAGCATTTAGCGGTTTAAAGTATTTGGCAAATTTTGTCCAAGGATTTCCCATATAATTTTTCTGAGTGATGATTGTTGTTGTTGCAATTTAACGCTCTTACATGATAAGTGCTGCTTTTGCATTTTTTTTTAATTTTTCGTTTTGAATTACCTTCATAGCTCCAACTAATAATTGGACGCAGCAGCGAGTGCCGAGAAAAAAGCCGTAGCATTTTTTAAGACTATTTTCGTTCATCGCCACTAGGGCTAGTCCTTTTTTCGGTAGTTTTTATTATTTTCTTTTGCCCTCAAGAATGCTACGCATTTTTGCTTGAACCAAAGGACCAAAGTTCAAGGCTGACCTCATTTTGTTTGTTACGCCTCGCGGGGGTCTTCTAACGAAACACCCCACCCGTACAAAAAGTCACAAGTCTTTTCCCGAAAAACTCTCCTCGAACGAAATACAGAGGCTATAAATCAATCAGCTTGCTTTTTTTAATTTTTAATTTTTAATTTTTCTTTTGCCTTTAAATTGCCATTTCCAATCATAAGTCTAAATTTGTGGCTACACTTATGGTCCATTTCGAGAAATTTACGCTATCAAACGGCTTAAAAGTTATTGTGCATGAAGATTATACCACGCCAATGGCCGTTTTAAATATACTTTATGATGTTGGTGCAAGAGATGAAAATCCCGAACAAACAGGCTTTGCGCATCTTTTTGAGCATCTGATGTTCGGCGGTTCGGTCAATATTCCGTCATACGACGAGCCTTTGCAACGCGTTGGCGGCGAGAATAACGCCTTCACCAGTAACGACATCACCAACTACTACATCACTTTACCGGCATCAAACCTCGAAACTGCTTTCTGGCTCGAGTCTGACCGGATGTTAAGCTTGGCCTTTTCCGAAAAAAGCCTAGAAGTGCAACGCAACGTGGTGTGCGAAGAGTTTAAACAGCGTTACCTTAACCAGCCTTACGGCGATGTTTGGCTAAAGCTGCGTCCTTTGGTGTACAAAAATCACCCTTACCAATGGGCTACCATAGGTAAAGAACTTGCACACATCGAAAACGCGCAGATGGCAGACGTGAAGGCCTTCTTTAAAAAGCATTACAATCCAAGCAACGCCATTATGGTGGTTGGTGGGGCTGTTAGTTTGGGCGAGGCAAAAACGCTGGCAGAAAAATGGTTTGGTTCCATAGAAGCCGGCGAAAAATATCAGCGAAAGCTGCCACAAGAGCCAGAGCAGTTGGAAGAAGTGAAGGAGACAGTTACCGCCGATGTGCCTGCAAATGCAATTTACAAGGTATTTAAGATGCCCGGTAGGATGGAAGAGGGTTATGCTGCGGTCGATTTGATTTCGGATATTTTATCTCAAGGAAAATCGTCCAGGCTGTACCAAAACTTGGTGCAACAAAACCCGGTTTTCAGCGATATTAATGCTTACAACTACGGCAGTGTCGACACAGGGATGTTTGTGGTGGAAGGAAAGGTATTGCCGGGCATTGAAGTGGCTTACGCCGATGAGTGCATTTGGAAAGAACTGGAATCTTTGAAAGAAGTAGAAGTGTTTGAAGATGAGCTTACTAAAGTAAAAAACAAATTCGAGTCGACCCGCGAGTTTGGCGAAATGAGCCTTTTAGAAAAAGCGATGAACTTAGCGTTTTATGAGCTCTTTGGCGATGCCAACCTTATTAATACTGATATTGAAAAATACCGCGCGGTAAACACACAAGACATCTTAAACTGGTCTAAAAAATTGTTCCGCAAAGCAAACACAACTACCTTATTTTATTTAAAATCTGATGACGTTAAACAGAACACAGCAGCCGCCATTTAAACAGGTTGAGCAAATTAACTTTGTAGAAGCAAGGCCGCATCAGCTACAAAACGGCATCCCGGTTTATGTAATTAATGCGGGCGAACAAAATTTGGTGAGGCTAGAGTTTATTTTTGAAAACAGTAACTGGGACGCACATAAACCGCTTTTAGCCGGCTTAACTAACGCTATGCTTTCCGAAGGTACGCACGCTTTGTCATCGGCAGAAATTGCGTCAAAAATTGATTATTACGGTGCTTTTTTTCAGGCAGAAGCCACACCAGACCATTCTATTTTAACCCTTTATAGTCTTAATAAATACTTACCGCAAACACTTCCGGTGATTAAAGAAATGCTTAGTGGCTCTATTTTTCCGCAAAAGGAATTGGATGTGCAGCTACGCAACCAAAAACAAAAATTAAAGCTTGCCTTAGAAAAAAACGCAGTACTTGCTCGGCGCGATTTTGCCAATGCACTTTTTGGGGACACGCCTTACGGTATTACCGCAACGCAAGAAGATTATGACAAAGTATTGCGAGACGATTTGATAGCGCATTACCAAGCGGTTTACCAGCCAAACAATTGCGTAATTGTAGCATCGGGTAAAATATTGGATGAAACAATTGTTTTGTTAAATGAGCTTTTTGGGCAGCTAAAAAGCACGGGAGAGCAGGTGAGTCCCGATTACACGCCGCACAGTGCGCAAGAAAGGTTGCATTATACCGAAAAACCGGAGGCATTACAGTCCGCCATACGCATTGGTACCATAGCTATGCAACGCAAGCATCCCGATTTTGTGGGTATGCAGGTTTTAAACACCGCTTTGGGCGGTTATTTCGGCAGCAGGCTCATGAGCAATATCCGCGAAGACAAAGGCTATACTTATGGTATCGGCTCGGGATTGGCATCTTTGCAACACGGGGCCTACTTTTTTATAGCTACAGAAGTTGGGGTTGATGTTACTGCAGCCACCCTGCGCGAAATTGAATTTGAGGTGGAGCGCTTAAAAAACGAGCTTATTGCGCCCCAAGAGCTGGATTTGATCCGCAATTTTATGGTGGGTAGCCTGCTAGGCAGTCTTGAAAATGCATTTAGCCATGCAGATAAATTTAAAAATCTGCACTTCTCCGGTTTAGATTATAGCTACTATCAGCATTATGTAAATACCGTAAAAACTATTCAGGCGCACGAGTTGCAAGCATTAGCACAACGTTATTTTGATTATAATAACTTCCACAAAGTGGTGGTGGGCAAAATGTAGGTTTGCCTAGTGTAAAAAAACAGGAGATATCCGGGCATAACCTATTCGCCCGGATTTTTTTGTTTAATAAATTCCAAAAAAAGCTATCTTTGTGCGGCAAATAGAGTACCCTAATTTATTTGCTATGCAACTTGATCCCCATAAATTTCTGGCCGACGGTTTAACTTATGACGATGTGCTTTTAGTGCCCGCATACTCCGAAGTGCTGCCACGTGAAGTTGATACTTCCAGCTATTTCACCAAAAAAATAAAATTAAACGTGCCCATAGTTTCCGCCGCTATGGATACCGTTACGGATTCTAACATGGCCATTGCCATTGCGCAAAACGGCGGTATTGGTGTGTTGCACAAAAACATGAGCATTGCTGCGCAGGCAGATGAAGTCCGTCGCGTAAAGCGATCAGAAAGCGGGATGATTCAGGATCCAGTGACACTGAATAAAGATGCTTTGGTTGGCGATGCGTTTAAAATCATGCGCGAGAATAAAATTGGCGGTATCCCGGTTATTTCCGAAGATCATAAGCTGGTGGGCATTGTTACCAACCGCGATTTAAGGTTCGAGAAAAACATGAACCATAAGATTGCCGATGTAATGACCAAAGATAAGCTCATTACCGCACCAGAAGGCACTACTTTATTGCAGGCCGAGCTGATTTTGCAAGAACATAAAATCGAAAAGCTTCCGGTAATTAATAGCGAAGGCAAACTGAGCGGTTTAATTACGTTTAAAGACATCCAAAAATTCAAACATTTCCCTCTGGCTTGTAAAGATGAGCACGGGCGTTTACGTGTAGGCGCGGCCGTTGGTGTAACGCACGATACCATGGAACGCGTGGCTGCATTAGTAAAAGCCGGGGTTGATGTAATTGCTATTGATACGGCGCACGGCCACTCAAAAGGTGTGATTAACCAACTAAAAGCAGTAAAAGCGGCTTATCCAGATTTGCAGGTGATTGCCGGAAACGTAGCAACTGCAGAAGGTGCAAAAGCTTTAGCTGATGCCGGTGCAGATGCAGTTAAAGTGGGTATTGGTCCGGGTTCTATTTGTACCACCCGTATTATAGCAGGTGTGGGCGTGCCACAACTTTATGCGGTTTACCAAGCTGCAAAAGGTTTAGAAGGTACGGGCGTTCCGGTAATTGCGGATGGCGGGATTAAGCACACGGGCGACATAGCCAAAGCAATTGCTGCCGGTGCAAGCTCTATTATGGCGGGTTCGCTTTTTGCAGGAGTGGATGAATCACCGGGTGAAACCATTATTTATGAGGGACGTAAATTTAAATCGTACCGCGGAATGGGTTCTGTGGAAGCTATGGAGCAGGGATCTAAAGACCGTTATTTCCAAGACGTGGAAGACGATATTAAAAAATTGGTTCCGGAAGGGATTGTAGGCCGTGTAGCTTACAAAGGAACCTTGGCCGAGGTAATGCACCAATACATAGGCGGTTTAAAAGCAAGTATGGGCTATGTTGGCGCTAAAGATATTTCAGCTTTGCAAAAAGCGCAATTTGTACGTATCACTTCTTCGGGCATCCGCGAGTCGCACCCGCATGATATTACCATCACCAAAGAAGCTCCAAATTACAGCAGATAGCGATCATAACTGGTTGTTTTTGGTTGATATAGCAAATCCGCAAGGGTCCAAACCTTGCGGATTTTTTGTTTTAAACTTTTCTTTTAAATTAATAAGAAAGTATCGAACTAAATTAGCACTTCCTAAAATGCAGAAATTAGTAAAAACAAATTTAGAAGGAATAAAAAATCTAATGAAAGCGCATCAGGTTCAACAGGCCTATCTTTTTGGAAGCGCTGTCGATGGTACAATGAATTCAAGAAGTGATGTAGATTTCGTCGTGAAGTTTTCAAGTATTGTTAATGAAAACTATGCGGAAAATTATTTTAATCTCTTGTATGCTCTACAAAATTTGCTAAAACGCGATATAGAATTGATCGAAGAATCCACTCTGTCAAATCCTTATTTTTGGAAAGTTTTAACAAATCGAAGAAAAGGTTGCTATGAGCCTCCATGTCAAAAAACTTTGTTTTGATATATTGTCTTCTATTCAGCGCTATTGATGACCGTCTCGAAAATAAAAGATTGTATAGCGAATATTTGTCAAATAAGACAAAACGCAGAGCGGTAGAACGGGAGTAAGAAATAATAGGAGAGGCTGTAGGCAGGTTATTGCGAATTGAAGTTAATCTAAAACTTTCCTTCGCTCGTCAAATTGTTGACTTAAGAAACAGGATTATCCATGCGTATGATAATATTGACAATCAGCTCATTTGGAACATTGTTATAAATCATCTGCCACTTTTAAAAACAGAATCACTCAACTATATTCCTCCCTGTAAACCTTTTTCACGTTCCATCAAATCAGCAATGCTGGTATTTTCCATAATTCCGATGGATGCATCGCGTACTTTTTGCGCCATTTCCCTGATGCTGCAGTTCAATTCATCTTCGCATTCTTCGCAACGCTGGTAAAAATTTATGCTCACACAGGGCAATAATGCAATAGGGCCGTCAAAGCATCTAATAATTTCAGAAACCATGATTTCTTTAGCAGGTTTCATTAAAAAATAACCTCCGCCAGCGCCCATTTTGCTGCCCAACAGTTTAGCACGTTTCAAATCCAATAAAATAGATTCTAAAAAGCGCTTGGGCAACTTCTCGCTTTTTGCAATATCCACAATCAGCATAGGTTTATTCTCGGCATTTTTTGCCAATGCAATCAGTGCTTTTATAGCGTATTTGGTTCGTTTGGTAAGCAATTCTTTTTTTATCCAAACATACATTTTTTTAGCTCAACATCAAGTCAACAATAATTTGGTTGAATTTTATTTCACTGATTATCAGATAAATCTATATAATCAGTAGATTTTATGTTTTATTTTAAATTTATTCCTTTTATCATTGTCTACTATTTTACTAGACTTTAAAGAAAATATTCATGAAAAGCTTAATTAACAGGTTTGTGTTCAGTGTTTTGCGATGTTGTTGATGTAATAAAAAAGCATTCTCTCAACACAATTCAACAGATTTATCATCAATAAACATACACATGAAACATATATATATTACCTTACTGTTTTTTGTCTTTAGCTTTACAGCAAAAGCCCAGGGCAACAATTTCATCATCATATCGGGCACCGTTATTAATCAGGAAGATCAGCTTCCGTTGCCCGGTGCAAGCATCACCATAAAAAACACCGTTAACGGCACCGCTTCAGACGCCAACGGTAAATTTAAATTGCGCGGAAAAGCGGTTTACCCGTTTTACATTGTTATTTCCAGTTTGGGGTTTAAGCCACAAGAATTTAGAATTGACGGTCCCGGTTCAGATTTAAGGATTGCGCTTCTTACCCAATCTCAACTGGGGCAAGAGGTAGTGGTTACCGCCTCCAGGGTTGAAGAAAGCATCTTAAAATCGCCGGTAGCCATTGAAAAATTAGATATCCGCGCTATCCGGGAATCTCCCGCATCTACTTTTTATGACGCTTTGGAAAATGTAAAAGGCGTACAAATGACTACTTCTAGTTTAACATTTAAAGTGCCAAATACCAGAGGTTTCAACATTCCTAACAATTTCCGTTTTGTACAATTGGTAGATGGGGTTGATATGCAGGCGGGTACGCTTGGTGTACCTCTCGGTAACGCAATAGGCCCTACCGAGCTGGATATTGCCAGCGTTGAAATTACCCCAGGCGCGGCGTCTGCTTTGTATGGGATGAATGCGATTAACGGAATGGCTAACCTGCTTACTAAAAGTCCCTTCTATTACCAAGGTTTAAGCCTTTATCAAAAAACCGGTATAAACCATGTTGGCGGCGGTACCGGCAGAGATTTAAGCAATCTTACGCAAACTGCAATCAGATACGCCAAAGCTTTTAAAAATAAAGTGGCTTTTAAGTTGAATCTTGATTATTTAAGAGGTACAGATTGGCTATCAAATACCAAAACCAACCAAAACCCAAACAGCTTAAACACGGCAAATCCGAAATTTGAGGCTTTAAATGCCGATGTTGATAACCCCGCTTATGATGCTTGGAACAAATATGGCGACGATAATGGAAGTAACGGAGTAACGCTTAGCGGTTTAAACATCCCCGGCTACGGCACAAATCAGAGTGTTTTGGTGCGGCGCACGGGTTATTGGGAGAAAGATGTTACCCAACCAACGGTAGATAATTTAAAATTTGATGCTGCGGTACATTATCGCATTACAGACAAGGCAGAACTATCTTATAGCTACCGCTATGGGAAATTAGACGGCCTTTTTCAGCGCGGAAACAAAATCCAAATGGATAACGTGACGGTTCAAAATCATAAACTGGAGCTAAAAGGCGCAAATTATTTCATAAAATCTTATGTTTCAGTAGAAAACACCGGCGACTCGTACAACATCAAACCTTTGGTTGATAATTTAGAGATTACCAGTGGCGGCACAAACGCGGTTTGGGGAGCAAAATTTAAGTCGGCCTTGCAAAACGCGCTTAATGCAGGCACCCCTTTGGCGGCAGCTTTAAAAATTGGCCGTGCGGCAGCCGATGCCAGCCGTGTTGAACCCGGCACACCTGCCTTTAACAATCTAAAAAATACCATCATAAAAATTAACAACTGGGATAATGGCGCAGTGATTGCGGGCGCACCGGCAACAGGCGGAGCATGGCTTAACCAGCACAGCCGTACCTATCATGCAGATGCGCAATGGAACCTAGCGGGAAAAATAAAGTTTGCTGATTTACTGCTTGGCGCCGATACAAGAATTTACGAGGTTATCCCTGACGGAAACAATTTTGTGGATTTTAACAGGCCGGTAGCGGAAAGGAATACGCCATTAGCTGATGGCTCTTTCGGCAAAAACGTTTACTACAAAAAGTTTGGTGGTTTTGCCCAAATTACCAAAACCTTTTTCGAAGAAAAATTGAAACTCTTTGGTTCGCTAAGGCTAGATTATAATCCAGAATTTGATCCTAAACTGAATCCGAGATTAGCAGCCGTTTACACCTTGGCCCAGCGGCATAACTTCCGCATATCTGTACAAAACGGCTACCGTTTCCCGGCTTTATTTGAAGCTATTTCTTTTGTAAACAACGGAAACGTGCGGCGTGTAGGTGGCCTTTCGTACATTAACGAAGGCTTAAATTACTTGGATAATTCTTATACCTTGGCTTCTAGCGATGTTTTTAATGCAGCGCTTAACGCGGATGTGGCAAACGGCCTCACCCCGCAAGAAGCGGCATTAAAAAATAAATCCCTGCTAAAAATAACCGATCTCTCTGCAACCCGGCCCGAGCGTATCAACTCTTTAGAGGCCGGATATAAAAGTATTCTGCTGGATAATAAGTTAGTGGTAGATGTAGATGTTTACCTAAACCAATACGACGGGTTTTTGGGCCAGGTTGAAGTTTCAGTGCCTTATACCTCGGGTTTTGGGCAACAGCTAAAAGTAGGTACAGATGAAGCTGTTTATGCCATGATACGCGCAAACCGCGATAAGCAACAAACGCGTTATCGCGTTTATACCAACGCCAAAAACACTTATAATAACTATGGTTCGTCTTTAGGCTTAACCTATAATTTTTACCAAAAATATACGCTGTCCGGAAATGTAAGCTATAATGCTATTTCAGAAAATAAGCAGAAAGACGTTTTTGTAACCGGCTTTAACACTCCAAACTGGACCACCAACCTATCTTTCGGAAACAGAGAAATTGTGGAGAATTTGGGTTTTAACGTGCTTTGGAGGTGGCAAGATGCATTTTTGTGGGAGAGTCCTCTGGTAAATGGTAAAGTGCGAGCTTACAACACCTTTGATGCTCAAATAAGTTATAAAGTTCCGCAAGCGAAGGCTGCCGTTAAACTTGGTGCTTCCAATTTATTTAACACTAAATATGTGCAATACGCGGGCGGTCCAACCATAGGAGGCCTGTATTACCTATCCCTCACTTTTGATAACCTTTTAGCTAAATAATTATGTTCTCTGCCATCAAATCGGCTTTTTACAAGTACGCTGGTCTAATAAATGTTAAGTTTTTCAGTCTTATCGGTATTGTTTTGTTATTGGTAGTTGTAACACAGTTATACGGCGCCGATAAGATTTTAGATTTTCTGCATCAACATGTAGATGAAACTTTTTTCCTGATGTTGGCCATCGGTTTTATAGCGCAAATGGTTGACGGGGCTTTAGGGATGGGTTACGGGGTAATGTCTACCACTTTACTACTTTCGGCGGGGTTAAACCCCGCCGTTATTTCGGGAAGTATCCACACCGCCGAAATGTTTTCCAGCGCCGCCTCTGGCTTTAGCCACTACAAATTTGGTAATGTAAATAAAAAGCTTTTTAAAGTTTTGCTTGTTCCGGGCATTATTGGCGCGGTTGCCGGTGCGGTATTACTGGGTTCCATTGGCGATGAGTATGTTGCCTATGTAAAACCCCTTATTGCAACTTACACGTTCTTTTTGGGCCTTCGCATTTTATCTAAAGCGTTTAAAAAAAATCGCGTTAGCGAAAAAATAAAAAATGCGGGATGGCTGGCGGGTTTCGGGGGCTTTATGGATTCTTTTGGTGGCGGCGGCTGGGGACCAATTGTTACCAGTTCTTTGGTGGCCAAAGGAAAAACGCCCAAATATGTCATCGGATCTGTAAGTTTAACCGAGTTTTTTGTGACTTTGGCCAGTGCTTTAACGTTCTTTATCATTTTAGGTTTAAGTCACATCGGCACCATCATTGGCCTTATTTTAGGCGGTATAATAGCCGCTCCATTTGCCGCGCGCCTTTCTGGAAAGCTGCCACTCAAAAAAATGCTGGTTGCTGTGGGTGTGTTAGTTTTAATCTCGAGCCTTAGGATTTTATGGCACTCATTTTTTTGAAGTTGCACTTGCTGTACGCATTGTAAATACGGTGATTATTTTGGCGCGGATGTTTTAAGAGGCTAAAAAATTAGGAGAAGTGCTCCGAATTCTCTTAAATTTAAATCGGATAAAAAGACAGGTCGGATCAGACGGAAATCACTTTATCCGCCAAAAAAATAAATACATGAAACATACCTATTTAAGTGATGCAGGACCAAAAGTTTCTGCTGCCGTTTATGGTTTTTACCGCTGGAACGATGTAGAGCAGGATTTGGCGAAGCAAATGGAAGATATTTTTAACTATTGCATGGAGCTGGGCATAAACACCTTTGACCATGCCGATATTTATGGCAATTACCAATGCGAAGAGGTTTTTGGAAAAGTTTTAAAAAACAGCGCCGTAAAACGTGAAGATGTTGTGCTGTTTACCAAATGCGGTTTGTGCGAACCCCATCCATCAAAACCAGAAATAAAAACACGTTACCTGGATAATTCTGCCAAGCATATTAACGAGTGCCTGCATCAATCTTTAAGAAAATTGCAGACAGATTATGTGGATGTTTTTCTGCTGAATAATTTAGACCCGACGGCCGATTTGGAAGAAACCGCGGCAGAATTATATCGCTTAAAGCAAGAAGGTAAAATTAGAGCTGTAGGTTTAAGTAATTTTAGCGTGTTTCAGCACCAGCTGTTAAGCAGTTATTTGAAGTTGCCAATTGTAACCAATCATGTAGAGTTAAATTTGCTGAATACCAGCGCGCTAGAAAACGGGCAGATTGACTACATGAAACAAAAATACATGAAACCATTTGCCTTAGCGCCTTTGGCAGAAGGCAGGATAGCAATGGGAATGGATTTAATTGAGGTGGTGATGCGCGAAAAACTGGATCAACTGGCCGAAAAATACCACACCAACTTAGAGTCTATAGCGATAGCGTGGCTGTTAAAATTAGGCGCCCTGCCTTTGATAGGTACACGTAATAAAGGCCGCATCAAAAATATTGTAAGTGCTTTTGACATCGAGTTGGATAGGCAAGACTGGCACAACTTGTACAATAGCACCCGTATTTTGAAGTAGCTATTTATTTATGCTAAAATTTGTATGCGTTTACTGTGGCGCAAATTTTAACGGCGATGCTGGCTTAGAAGCTGTGGTGGAAGATTTGGCAACGCAGATGGTAGCCAAAAACATTAGTTTGGTGTTTGGCGGCGGAAGCATAGGCTTAATGGGAATCATTGCCGATGCGGTTTTAAGCAGAGGCGGAGAGGCCATTGGCGTAATTCCACAGTTTTTGCTGGAGAAAGAAGTGGGCCATAAAGGGCTTACACAAATGATAGTAACCGAAAACATGCATCAGCGTAAGCAAAAAATGGCCGACATTGCTGATGCGTTTTTAATATTGCCGGGCGGTTTTGGTACGCTTGAAGAATTTTTTGAAGTGCTTACTTGGCTGCAGTTGGGCCTGCATCAGAAACCTATTGCCGTATTAAACTATAAGGGTTTTTATGATTTTTTATTTAAGCAACTGGATGTAATGGTAGAACAGAAATTTCTGAAAGCCACCAACCGTGATTTGGTAATTAATGCCAGCGATGCCCTAAGCGTGTTAGAACAGCTAGAATGTTTTTCTGTACAGGCCGATGAAGTATGGTTTAGGGACCGAAACCTAAGCTAAATTGCTTTTCAAGCTGGCCGAAGGCTTTAATTTAAAATTGGCAAAAGAATTGATTTGCGAGCGGTATAAATCATTTTATGAAAAATACTACGCTAATCATTTTATCCGCATTGTTAATTTCTTGTGGCGGTGCATCTGCGCAAAGCCAATCGCCTTACGAAACCAGTTTTAAATACGATGGGCCTGCAATAGCCGCGGGCATTGGTTTAAGCTATTTGGGCTTAACGCTCATCAAAAATAAAGACGCTTTAACTGCCGCCGAGGTGGCAAGCAAATCCAAAGATGATGTCTTTTTTATCGATCGCTTTGCTACCGGAAATTATTCGGAACAGGCCGATAAAGATAGCTATATCCCTTTTTATGGCTCTTTTGCAGTAGCGCCAATTGTAGCTTTGTTAGATAAAGACCAGCGGAGCCACTTTGGGCAAATATCGGTGATGTTTGTAGAAACCATGTCGGCAGCAGCGGCATCTTTTACATTGGCCGCTGGTTTAGTGCAACGTAGCCGACCTTTAGTTTATAACACCAATGTACCGTTAGAGCTTCGGCAAGATAAAGACGAGCAACGATCATTTTTTGCCGGCCATACCGCCGCCACTGCCGCCGCCACGTTTTTTGCAGCTAAAGTATATTCTGATTTTCATCCGGACTCAAAACTAAAACCTTATATCTGGACCGCCGCTGCCATAATTCCGGCCAGTGTGGGTTATTTGCGCTTAAAAGGCGGTAAGCATTTTTTAACAGATAATCTTCTGGGTTTTGGTGTTGGTGCAGCTTGTGGTATTCTGGTTCCCCAACTACATAAAAAAGGTAACAAAAGTAATCTTTCTATTAGTCCGGTGGTGGGTTATAACTACCAAGGCATGGGCTTAAACTACAAATTCAAGAAGTAAATTTTTCGGGCTATTTTTTTATCTTTCGGGATGATTTGCCCAAACCTTGAGATAGAGAAATTTGCGGATAAAGGGGAGAAAACCAGCTGGACTTATCTTTTTATCTCGCAAGAAATTGCACATCAATTAAAGCCAAACTACCGCAAAAGTTTTCGTGTTTGCGGCAGAATAGACGATTTTTCTTTTGGCGGAATGGCCTTAGTGCCAATGGGCGAGGGCAATTACATTTTACCCCTAAAGAAGAGCATTTTAAAGGCTATAAAAAAACAAAAAGGCGAGCGCGTGCTATTACAAATTGAGGAGGATGTAAACTATCAGCTTGTTATACCGGATGAGCTTCGCATCTGCCTAAGCGATAGCGCTAAAGCGGAAAGTGAGTTTTTTAACCGGCGCGAATCTGAACAACGCTATTTTGTGAACTGGATAAACACTGCAAAAACTGATGCTACCAAAGCCAAGCGTATTGCCCAATTAATCCAGGCCATGGAACTAAAGTTTGATTTTGGCCAGATGATAAGATACAACCGCCAGAAGAAATGAAGTGGATTTCTATTGAGCTGACTTCCTTAAACAGCAACGAAGTGCAAACCATTTATATAAATGGTAAAAAACTGTTGTTAGTTAGTAAAGAAGAAAGTTTTTTCGTTTTTGCTAGCAAATGCCCACACGCCGGTGCCGATTTAAGCAATGCTTGGTGCAAAGGCGATTTTTTAGTTTGCCCGGTGCACCGCTACCAGTACCAACTTTTAAACGGAAGAGGTGCGCCAGGGCAAGGTGATTACCTTAAAAATTACCCTACAAAAATAGAAAACGGAAAATTGTGGATTGGATTCAAAAAGCCATGGTTTCGGTTTTGGTAAGCACATCAAAAAATAAAAGATAAAAAACTCTTTTATTATTAGATTTCGGATTATCTTTGCATAACAAATAAATGAGCATTTTTTCTAAAACCTGCGAATACGCAATCAGAGCAGTTTTTTTTATCGCACACCGTACCGAGAGCGGTGATAGGGTAGGTATTAAGGAAATTGCCACCGGAATTAGCTCTCCCGAACATTTTTTAGCCAAAATTTTGCAGGATTTAAGTCGCCGGGGAATTGTAAAATCGGCGAAAGGGCCCAACGGAGGTTTTTATATGGACGAGCAGACCCTTAGACGCCCTTTGGTGGATGTAGTGGAGGCGGTAGACGGAAACGGTTTGTTTGTGGGTTGCGGTTTGGGTTTGGTGTCCTGTTCAGAAAAAAAACCTTGCCCTCTGCATGCAGAGTTTGCGGTAATCCGTAAAAACATACACCAAATGTTGGTGAAAACCAGTATCGGTGATTTTACCGAAGATTTAAACTTGGGAATCACCAATCTTAAAAAGTAAACTATTTTTGAATAATAAAGGATAATAAG
Organism: Pelobium manganitolerans; assembly: GCF_003609575.1. Lineage (GTDB taxonomy): Bacteria > Bacteroidota > Bacteroidia > Sphingobacteriales > Sphingobacteriaceae > Pseudopedobacter > Pseudopedobacter manganitolerans. The sequence continues at coordinate 106,416 of NZ_MBTA01000023.1, forward strand.
GTCTTAATATTTTATAAATACAAATGATAAATATTTTGCAAACCGCCACACAGGCAAACATAGGCCAGAGTGCCGCCAAAATCTCATCAAACGATCTTCAAATCATTATTAACGTGTTAATTGTGGTTGCGGTAATCGGATTGGCTTTATTGCTGTGGAGCTTAAACTCCAGTTTAAATTTACTGAGAGAAAGCGGTAAAAAAGCGCCAAAAGGGAAGTGGCTAAATACCAATCTGCATAGTTTAAATGCAGATGAATTAAACATCTTAATTACAAAACTTAACAAAACACACAAAAATGAAGAGCAGGCTTAATGCACGCAGTTGGCGTTCCGCGGTTGTTTTTTTGTTGCTGTTGTTGGCAAGCAGCAGTGCAATGGCACAAAAGCAGGATGCAGGAGACGTAATATCTAACCCCGGTGTAATTATCACCATCGTACTTATTTTAATCCCTTTGCTAATAGCAGTTTATTTAGTAACTGTTAAGGTACGCGCTTTAGTTGCTAAAATAAAAATACGAGAAGCTAGCGCACAGAAGAACGCTGTGCTAGAAGAGTTGAAAAGCGCTGATGCAGATCAACTTTCGGCTATTTTAGCACAAAGAGAAAAAGCTGTCAGTTATAAACTAAGCAACCATGAGTTGGCAGGCACCTTGCCTCCAGAAGATAAAAAAGGCCTAATCAACCAGCCTAATCAGGTAAACATTCGGTTTGTGCCAGCTAAAAAACGTTCTGCTAAAAGACCACAGGTAAATCCGGCTTTAGCCAAAATGATTATTTGGTACTTGGGCGCTGCTACGCTGTGGTTGGTGCTAGGTACATCAATAGGCGAATATCTAGGGATAAAATTTGTGTCGCCAGATGTGGACCATGTAAGCTGGCTCAGCTTTGGACGCTTAAGACCTGTACACACCAATATGGTTTTTTGGGGCTGGAGCTCACTTGCCATGATCGGTTTGGGTTATTATGTGGTGTACACGGTAAGTAATACGGCAGTAAAATCGTTAAGCTGGGCCTGGGCAAGTTTCTGGCTAATTAATGCATCGGTGTTTTTTGGAACTATTTCTTTAATGGCGGGTGTTAATAACGGCGGGGGCGAATACCGCGAATACATTTGGCCTATCATGCTCTTATTTGGCATTGGGCTGGCCATTACTTTGGGTAATTATCTCACCATTATCGCCAAAAGAAAACCGAAAGAAATTTATGTGTCTAATTGGTACATCGTTTCGGCAGCAATTTTCACCATCGTAATTAGTTTGGTAGGTTATCTTCCGTTTTGGCAAAACGGCCTTGGCGAAACCATTGCCCAAGGTTATTATATGCACCAGGGCGTGGGCATGTGGTTTATGCTTTTTGTGCTGGGCTTGGTATATTACTTTTTACCTCAGCAACTAAACACGCCTATTTACTCTTACAGTTTAGGGATTTTAGCCTTTTGGTCGCAAATTTTGTTTTACACGGTAATTGGTACGCACCATTTTATCTTTAGCGCTATTCCTTGGTGGTTGCAAACTACAGCAATTGTGGGCAGTATGGGAATGCTGATACCGGTTGCGGCAGGCACTACCAACTTTTTAATGACCATGCGTGGCAATTTCCATAAATTAGGTACAAGCTACACGCTTCCTTTTTATCTGGTAGGTATTGTGTTCTACTTCACGGGCTCTTTTCAGGGTACTGCCGAAGCTTTCCGTACGGCCAATCTGTATTGGCACTTTACAGATTTTACCGTGGCACACTCGCATTTAACTATGTATGGCATTATCGCGTTTTTTCTTTGGGCCTTTGTTTACACTTTGGTGCCACGCTTAACCGGCAAAGAACCCTTGCATGCTTTGGTAGGTGCCCATTTTTGGATGGCTTTAATAGGGATGATGTTTTATACCGTTCCGCTGATGATTGGAAGTACTATAAGAGGCGTTGAGTGGATGGAAGGCAAGCCTTTTATTGATACGGTGGCTAACATGGCGCCATACTGGGTTTGGAGAGCAATTGGCGGTTCTTTAATGTGGGGTTCGCATCTGGTGTTTGCGTATAATTTATATTCGATGACACGTGGCGGAGGCATCGCCAACCAGCAAGCTTTGGTTTTTGAACAATTAAAAAAAGAGGATTAATTCTCAGGAAACAACATGGAAATCTATAACAATCATAAACGTCTTTACATTGCGGCATTGTTGCTGTTTTTAGCATTAACCTTGTACGCGGCGTTAATACCGGCTTACAAAGCGCAAAACGACAATGCACCTTTGCCTAACAGCAAGCCCTTATCAGAACAAGAAGCTTTAGGAAAAGCAGTGTTTGTAAAAGAGGGTTGTGTAGCCTGCCATACGCAGCAGGTCCGTAACGTAGAGATGGATAAATTTTGGGGCGAACGACCAAGTGTAGCATCAGATTACGCGCGCAACAAGCGTCCGGATATTTGGCGCAACACCGCTAACTTAATGGGTTCTGAACGTACCGGTCCCGATTTGACCAATATCGGGAAAAGGCAACCGGGGAAAGAGTGGCATTTGATCCACTTATTTCAGCCACGGTCTGTGGTGGCGCAATCTATTATGCCGGCTTACCCTTGGCTGTTCGAGATTAAAGAAAGAGCGGCCGCGGCCGATGTAACCGTGCAAGTGCCAGAAGAGTACCGCAAAAACATAAAAGGCGATATTGTTGCTACCGAGGATGCTTTAAACTTGGTGGCCTATCTGCAGTCTTTAAAACAAGTGAGCTTGCCTGATGGCCGTCCGGTTCCCAAATTCTTGTACCCAAAACAATCAACACCAGATTTGAAAGGTATGGGCACACAAACAGAAGATGCCGGTTTAGATGGTGCCAGTTTATATGCAGCAAATTGCCAAGCTTGTCACCAACAAAATGGCGAGGGCTTGCCAGGCGCGTTCCCAGCATTGAAAGGTAGCTCCATTGTAACAGATGCAGACCCCAAAGCTTTAATTACCGTAATTATGAAGGGCTATAACGGCAGAGTAAAAGAAGGTTTTGCAGAGATGCCACCCATCGGTGTAAACAACAATTTAAAACCCGAGGAAATTACCGCCATCATTAACCACGAACGTACCAGCTGGGGCAACAACGCCAGCAAAGTTACCGTTGATGAAGTTAAAGCAGTGTTAGCAGAAATTGGAAAGTAAAATGAAACAACTAAATATATTCAAAACCAGCTTGGCGGTTATTTACTTGTTGCTGGCAGAAGCGGTTGCCCAAGCCTGTGAAGTTTGCAACCAAAACCAACCGAAAATACTCCGTGGCATTACGCACGGTGGCGGTCCGCAAAGCAATTGGGATTATTTTGTGGTTATTGCCATGGTAATTATTACCGTTTATACCTTATACGCAACCATCCGTTGTTTTTTAAAACCACAGCACGAGGGTAAGTACAACAACATTAAAAACGCTATTTTAAACCAACAATAATGAAAAGTCAAAACGAAGTCGCTTTATTTATTGATGATGATATTCAGTCAATCGGGGTTTTTCCAACGCCGGTGTCATTTGAGTTAGATACCACCAAATTAACCGACGGCGAACATATTTTAAAAATTGTGAGCAAAGATCATACGGGCAAAGAGGGGATCAAACTGGTGCCGTTCACCGTTCGTAACGGACCGGCCATTGCCATAGAAGGCTTAAAGAAGAATGAAGTTGTCGATGGCGTTGTGCCATTAATGATTAATTCTTACGGAAAAGGAAATCAAACATCTTTTATTTTGCACGGTAGCGAAACACCGCACAGCATCCCAATATGGATTGTTATTCTTATTATTTTATTTATTGGCTGGGCAGCGTTTTTCCATATCACGTCAAGTGCCGTCTCTTTATTTTAAATTTAACGCTATGAAAGACATTGAAGGATTAGACGACATTAAGCTTTTTGTAGACGAATTTTACCAAAAAGTGCGTGATGATGATTTTATAGGTCCTATATTTATGAATGCCATAGCAGACTGGGGACCACATTTACAAAAAATGTATGCCTTTTGGAATGCCGCGCTTTTTGGCGTGCCGGGTTTTAGAGGAAACCCTTTTGCCAAACACGCACCTTTAGGCATACAGCCACCGCATTTTGATAGATGGTTACAGCTTTTTGATGAAACCATCAACCACAATTTTGAAGGGATTATGGCCGAAGACGCAAAAAACAGAGCGCAAATGATGGCGGTAATGTTTATGAAACGTTTGGCCGCTTTGGGTGGCGATGCACATAAAGTAGTTTATTAAGTGAACACGATGACATCTTCCGAGAAAAGAGAAATAACGAGCGTTGCGGATATTGAACTTTTGGTATATACTTTTTATGATAAAGTACGTGCTGATGCGCTGTTGTTCCCTATTTTTGATCCGGTAATTAAAAACAACTGGCCTGCGCATTTGCAAAAAATGGTGCGTTTTTGGTCCACGCTATTACTGTATACACGCGAGTATAAAGATGATCCCTTAACCAGCCACATGCCTTTGCCGTTAGCTAAGGAACATTTTGAGCGTTGGCTTGCGCTGTTTCACCAAACTTTAGATGACCTTTTTATAGGCGAAATTGCAGAGAATGCAAAAAAACGGGCTTTTAGTATTGCCCGTATTATGAAAGCGGTAAAAGGTATCGAAACAAAAGAGAATAGTGCCGCGCACTAAAAATGGCGATATTTGATTTAGGTTAAATGCAAGAGCGATGTTAAATTCTGAGAATTCCTATATCAAAAGGTTATCTGAAGATCATCGTCTGGAGATGGCTTTTTGTAGGCATATAGAAGAGGGGGTTCTGTTAAATATCTCGCTAGAGCGGATACGGGATTATATCCGGTATTTTTGGGACGCCCATTTAAAAGATCATTTTGATGAAGAAGAGATGGTTCTGCTAAACTTGGAAGATGATTTTTCGAAAAAAGCCGTAGCAGATCATCAGTTAATAAAAGCGGAATTGGAGAAAATTGTTTCTGGCAAACATATAGCACTGCATCATTTTTCTGAACTGGCTTTGCTGTTACGGCAACACATTAACTTTGAAGAGCGTGTACTGTTTCCAAGTTTGGTATTGGGTTTAAGTACCGCGCAGTTGGATGCTATTGTTTCCGCTAAACAAGGGCACACACCTAGCAATTTTGTAGATAACTATCCCGATAAATTTTGGATTCCGGCTTTGTAATGCAAGGCAACATAACTTTTGAACTTATTTACGAGGGCGAAAGCCATACAGTTAGCGTCCGCCGTAACGAGTACGTTAATCTAATGATGCTCATTTACGACCAGTTTGCCGATGAAGAATTTGGCGACTGCAGGGGTATGGGTAAATGCGGGACTTGCATGGTTCAGGTTTTAAATCAGCAACAACCTTTATCAGATTACGGAAGAAACGAAACCGTAACCTTGGCCAAAATGAACGCTTCAAATGCTGGCGTAAGGTTATCCTGCCAATTGCTTATAGACGAGAGGTTAAACGGCTTGCGAATTAGAGTTATTTAACCACTATCGCCATCTTGGCTGGTACTGTTTTGTGAAAAAAGCCAATATTTACGTTATGAAAACTTTCCTTTTATCCGCGCTTATTTGTGCCACTCAGCTTTTTGCTTTTGCCCAAAAAGATACTTTATCCATTACTTTAGAAAACGTAGATTACGCTTATCCGGTCCAATATTTCGCTCTAAAAGTTGAAAATCAGGATGTGCGGATGGCCTATATGGACGTAAAGCCCAAAGTTGAGGCTAACGGGAAAGCAGTTGTCTTGCTCCACGGAAAAAACTTTGGTGGCTACTACTGGGGCAATGTTATTGAAGCTTTAACGGAAAAAGGTTATCGAGTAATTGTTCTGGATCAGATAGGTTTCGGAAAATCTAGCAAGCCCATTATCCATTATAGTTTTCATGAAATGGCCAAGCAAACTAAAATGTTATTAGATAGCTTGAGCGTAGATAAAGTAAACGTCTTAGGGCATTCTATGGGTGGGATGTTGGCTACACGCTTTGCTTTGATGTTTCCCGAGCGAACAAGCAGTTTGATCTTGGAAGATGCCATCGGCTTAGAAGATTACCGGACTTTTGTGCCCTACCAAAGTGCAGCCGAAAATTATCAATCGGAACTGAAAAAATCTGCGGAGAGCATTAAATCTTATTATCAAAATTCTTATTTCCCAGAGTGGCGCGCCGATTATGACTATTTAGTTGATATTGCTGCCGGCGTAATCCCGAGTGCAGATTATCCGCGATGGGCAATGGTTTCGGCGCTTACATCAGTGATGATATACGAGCAACCCGTGGTGTACGAATTTGAGAATTTAAAGGTGCCCACAACCGTAATGGTAGGTACAAAAGACCACACTATTGTTGGCAAAGCATTACTAAACAAAGCAGAACAAGCCAAACACGGCCTTTATAAAGAGTTGGGTAAAGCTACAGCCAGCAAAATCCCTCATGCAAAACTGGTGGAGTTTGACGGAGTGGGGCACATCCCGCACCTGCAAGTATTCCCTCAATTTATGGAAGAATTTTTAAAAGCGTTACGATAGTTACTGATCGGCTAATGTAATCCATATCGGCGCATGGTCGCTGGTGGCTTTCCAACCACGCACATGCTTGTCAACCTCAAAATGTTGTAAACGTGGCGCAATGTTTTTATTGAGCAAGAAGAAATCTATACGCAAACCCGCATCACGCCCGTAGGCGTTCCTGAAGTAATCCCAAAAAGTATAAATTCGTTTGTCTGGGTGCAAAGTACGCGCGGCATCTGTCCAGCCCTGCGCCACTAAAGTTTTAAAAGCCTCGCGCGTTTCTGGTCTAAAAAGTGCGTTTTCGACGTATTTTTCTGGTTTGTAGGTATCTAGCTCGGTGGGCATCACGTTAAAATCGCCTGCGAAAATAACAGGCAAATCTTTGTTAACTAAACTATCAGCGTGTTCTTGTAAACGTTTCATCCAGCGTAACTTGTAATTAAATTTAGGTCCAGGGAAAGGGTTACCGTTTGGTAAATAAACACAGGCAATTACTACCCCGTTTGTAAAAGCTTCCAAGTACCGGCTGTGCGTAAACTCGTCATCTGTGCCCGGCAAATCGTTGTGTAATTGTTTTATTTCTGTTTTGGATAAAATGGCAACGCCATTCCAGCTTTTTTGCCCGTGCCAAATGGCGTGGTAGCCCGCGTTTTCAATGGCTAATTTGGGGAATTTATGGTTTTCTGCCTTTAACTCTTGCAAGCAAACAACATCAGGATTGGCTTCTTTAAGCCATTTCAATAATACCTCTAACCTTCCGTTTATCCCATTAACATTATAGCTTGCTATCTTCATTTATTTGAGTTCATTAGTTGAAAGTTCATTGGTTTTCGAGTTTATTAGTTGCGAGTTAATTAGTTTCGAATTAATTGGTTCACTAGTTGCAAAAGTTCACTAGGCAAATTCAATCCTTGCTCATTGTTCCTTAATCTTTGGTCTATACTAACTCTTCGCAACTTCCAAATCTGTTTCTGTATGCATGGCACAAAGCCAGTTTCCGCGTATTTCTAGCCAAGTAGAGGTGCAGGCACATTGCATCATTTTGCCGTTATAATCTAGCTCAATTTTATAAGCAATCAAAGCATAGCCTTCTCCGGTGTCAATTTGTTCTTCGGATATTTTACCAACTTTCATTTTACGGTCTTTACCTTGCTCAAACATTTTTTGGTATTCGGGCTGATCAACACTCATGACGCCATTTTTACCGGCAACAATGCATGGGAACCGCGTTAAACTACGTACCGTTTCGTAATCATGTGCGGCCATTGCTTCCCAGTATTTTTTTTCGAGATTTAAAATTTCTTCTTTCATGGTTTCTGATTTTAATTTTTGATGGGTTCTTAACCTTTAAAGTTTTACCAGTTAAGGCTATCATAATTTTATCAATTATTGTTCCCAAACAGATGGAGGGACCATCATCTTAAACTGAAAATTCCATGAATTTCAAATCCCATAAAAAAGCCGATGCTTAAAAAACATCGGCTGTGTTCGCTTATTTTGAAAGATTAAACATCAATCTTTGCATACTTAGCGTTCCGTTCTATAAAATCTCGGCGCGGAGCAACTTCATCGCCCATTAACATCGAGAAAATATGGTCAGAGTCTACCGCATTTTGTATAGTTACCTGTTTTAAAGTTCTGGTAGCCGGGTTTAAAGTGGTTTCCCACAACTGCTCGGCATTCATCTCTCCTAAACCTTTGTAACGCTGTACATGTACGCTTTCTTCTTTCCCGGCGCCTTTTAAACGCTGTATGGCTTCATCGCGCTGGATGTCATTCCAGCAATATTCAAAATCTTTTCCTTTTTTTACCTGATAAAGTGGCGGTGCCGCAATATAAACGTTGCCAAACTCAATCAAATCGCGCATGTACCTAAAAAAGAAGGTCAAAATTAAGGTGGTAATGTGCGATCCGTCGATATCAGCATCCGTCATGATTACGATTTTGCTATAACGCAGTTTCTCCAAGTTCAGGGCTTTATCATCTTCCGGCGTACCTATACTCACACCTAAAGCCGTAAAAATGTTCTTAATCTCGTCGTTTTCGTAAATTTTGTGCTCCATGGCTTTTTCCACGTTCAAAATTTTACCTTTTAACGGCAAAATTGCTTGGAAATCGCGGTCGCGACCTTGTTTAGCGGTACCACCCGCCGAGTCGCCCTCAACCAAGAACAGTTCGCAAACCTGAGGATCTTTATTGGCACAATCCGCCAGTTTCCCGGGTAAACCCGAGCCGCCCATTACGTTTTTACGCTGTACCATTTCACGGGCTTTGCGCGCGGCAGCTCTTGCGGTTGCGGCCAATACTACTTTATTTACAATCAGCTTTGCTTCTTTTGGGTTCTCTTCTAAAAAGTTCCCCAAAGCTTCGCCAACCGCAACATCAACAGCCCCGGTAACTTCGTTGTTGCCCAGCTTAGTTTTTGTTTGTCCCTCAAACTGCGGTTCTTGTACTTTCACAGAAACAACAGCGGTTAAACCCTCTCTAAAATCGTCGCCGGTAATTTCAACCTTCACGTTTTTAAGCAAGCCCGATTTATCTGCATACGACTTTAAAGTACGTGTTAAACCGCGTCTGAAACCGGCAATGTGTGTACCGCCCTCATGCGTATTGATATTGTTAACGTAAGAATGTACGTTTTCGCTGTACGAGTTGTTGTAGGTAAAAGCCAACTCTACGGGGATACCGTTTTTTTCGCCTTCAATGTATATAGCTTCCGGGATTAAAGGAGTACGTGTATCGTCTAGGTAACGTACAAACTCTTTTAAACCGCCTTCACTGTAAAATCTTTCGCTCAAGAAAGTGCCGTCTTCTTGCACCTCCCGCTCATCTGTAAGCGTTAGGGCAATGCCTTTGTTTAAGAAGGCCAGCTCGCGCAAACGTCCTGCAAGGGTATCAAATTTGTACTCGGTAGTTTGCGTAAAAATCTCCGGATCCGGGCTAAATGTTTGTATCGTACCCGTTTTGTCACTTTCGCCAATCACCTTAACATCAAACATCGGCTTTCCGCGCTCGTACTCTTGGGTAAAAATTTTGCCCTCGCGGTGTACCAAACTTTTGAAATGGGTAGAAAGCGCGTTAACGCAGCTTACACCCACACCGTGCAAACCGCCAGAAACCTTGTAAGTATCTTTATCAAACTTACCTCCGGCGTGCAACACCGTCATTACAATTTCTAAGGCAGATTTGTTCTCTTTTTTATTGATGCCCGTTGGAATACCGCGCCCGTTATCAGATACAGTGATGGAATTGTCTTGGTGGATAATCACTTGGATATCGTTACAATATCCGGCTAAAGCCTCATCAATAGAGTTATCTACAACTTCGTAAACTAAATGGTGCAAACCTTTTACACCGGTGTCGCCAATGTACATGGACGGGCGTTTACGTACGGCTTCTAAGCCTTCTAAAACCTGAATATTATCGGCTGAATAATTTGACTTCTGATCGTTTTCTTCGCTCATTATATTTTTTACTCAAATACCCGTAAAAGTACATTTTATGCGCCGTATTCCGAAACGCTGTGGATAAAAGGTGAAATGCCCCTAAAACCGTGTCTGTGGCGTTTGTTGCACGCCTTTTTTTATCCACAATGCTTACCAAGGCCTACTAATGAACCTATATTTTTTTAATTAAAAAGCGTGGAGTTGTTTGCTCGAAGCGGGAAAATTATAAGCCTTTTTGTGTGTAATGGCTATTTTGTGTTTTTATTTAAATTACTGATATATAGTAGTTTATGTTCTTTTTAAGTTGTGGATGATTAATTGCAAATACGTTTAAGGTGCTTGTTTTAGCAAGGGCTTTGCACAACACCATTGAAACTTAAACAAAAAACACACGTACAAAAATGCGTGACAAACTAAACGCAATATATGAAAACAAAATTTTACCTATCGCTCATCTTGTCTGTTGCAATCCTGTTTGCATCTTGCGAAAAGGAACAGTTGCCGGGGGTTTCTCCGCATTCTAACTCCAAAGAATTAGTAGAATTTGCTTTTTTGCAGTCAAATAATCCGGGCTTGGACCGTGATTATATATGTGTAGTAGATGGCCAAAATTTAACCATGCAAGTGCCTAAAGGGGTTGATTTGGGTAGTTTGGTGCCTACATTTAAATTGTCGGAAGAAGCAACACTGCGCATAGGCAATGAAGAGATAAGAAGCGATCAAACGGCTATCAACGTAAGTAAAACCAATAATATTACCATAGTTGCAGGCAACGGTTCAATGGTGCGTTATAATTGTAGCGTGTTGTTAGTTGGCTTAGTGCAAGATTTTGCGGCCAACAGCAAAACATCCTATTATAATTATATCCAAAACAACTTATACATTGATTTGGCAAGTGTTATTACAAAAACTTCTTTAAATGTTGCTTATCATGAAGATGCTTACACTGCCCGCGCCTATGCCGATTTTGATAAAGATGGTGACATGGATATTATTGCCGGAGCGAGCAACACTTACGGGAAGGCGCCGGTAGAACTGGAATATTATAAAAATGATGTGTTTTCTTTCGCTAAAGACCAATCTGTGTTTAACGGAGCGGTTCCTACGATGTTAAATCCTCGGAAAGCCATTGTTGGAGATTTTGACAAGAACGGTTGGCTAGATGTGTTTTTTGTAGGTTCCGGATTTGATGCGGGCTCATACACCGGCGAAACCGCTAAAATATTAATGAACAATAACGGTAAATTTACCAGCAAAGACATTTCTCTGGCTAAAGGATACATTGCATCCGCCGCAGCCGGAGATATAGACAACGACGGGGATTTAGATTTGTTCATCACCGATAACAAGAGCATCAGCAGGTTTTTAATAAACGATGGTAAAGGCAATTTTACCGAGGATTTAAGTATTTATCCGAGCGACTTATGGGGTAAAGCTTACTACGCGTCTGAATTGTATGATGTTAATAACGACGGCTATTTGGATATCGTAACCGGTGGGCACGAGCATAACAGTGCGCAAACCATGATTTTGTTGGGCAATGCCAGCGGTAAATTCATGACCTCTAAAATGCTTGCTATCCCAGCGGTATTCGGTTTTGGTGTAGTGGTGGATATTGATTTTATCGATTATGATAAAGACGGCAAAACCGATGTTTTGGTTACACGCACCGGCGACGGTAAAGGAGAGCAAGGCTATTATAAAGGCTACTATCTTCAATTAATGCAAAATCAGGGCTCAAAATTTGCAGATGTAACTAAAACTGCCTTCGGCTCTGATGGAGCATCAGCAAGCGCGAAGTGGATTAATTTAGTTAGGGTGCAAGATTTGGATAAGGATGGCAGCCCGGATATTAGCACCGATGACCAGTTTTACGGTTTAAGCTGGACTAATAAAAATGGAACTTTTGTAAGAAATGGAAGTAAATAAAGTTTAGGGTTAATAATAAGGAGAGAGTGCTTAGGTGCTCTTTTTTTGTTTAACGCACAAATTATTTGTTTATTTAAGCATGGTAAAACCCAGGTTTGATTTAGAGCAACACAATGATTTTGGCAATTTAGAACTACTAGCCACCCAGGTTGTTGAGGGTTTTATCACGGGCCTGCATAAAAGTCCGTTCCATGGCTTTTCGGTAGAATTTGCAGAACACCGCTTATATAATAAAGGCAATTCTGTTAAAAATATAGATTGGAAACTTTACGGACGCACAGAAAAGTTGTTTGTAAAACGTTTTGAAGAAGAAACCAATCTGCGTTGCCAATTGGTGCTGGATGTTTCCTCGTCAATGTATTATCCCGAAAATGGGATGAGTAAATTTGCTTTCTCGGCTTTAGCTAGTGCCGCTATCATCAATTTGTTAAAGCGCCAACGGGATGCCTTCGGTTTAACCTTGTTTAGCAACGAAATCAGTTTATCAACGCCAACAAAATCTACCACGGCACATCAAAAGTTTATTTTAGACGAGCTTTCTAAAAACTTGAATTCGCCGGTAAACACACAGCAAACAAATTTAGCAAGCAGTTTGCACCGTATTGCCGATAAACTTCCGCAACGCTCTTTTGTGGTTGTTTTTACAGATATGCTTTTTAGCCCGGGCAACCATGCCAGTGTCGACGAGGTATTTTCGGCCTTGCAGCATATTAAATATAATAAAAACGAACTCATCGTTTTCAACGTGTTAGAAAAACAACACGAACAGGAATTCAACTTCGCAAACCGTCCGCATCATTTTATAGATGTTGAAACCGGCCAGAATATCAAACTTAACCCCTCTGCCTACCAGGAAATTTACCGGGAAAAATTGCAGGCGTTTAAAGAAACCTTAGCCATCAAGTGCGCGCAATCTAAAATTAATTTGGTTGATGCCGATTTGGAAGACGGTTTTTACCCCATATTAAAGGCTTGGCTGTTGGCTAGGAGTAGGAAGGAAACCCGCATTTTCGTGATTTTATAGGAAATACTTTTATCAGGATGTAAAATTATTTGTCTGTAAACCAGTCTGTTATGTATTTTAATTGTCGTATTTACATTTTTTATTAATTGTGGATTTGACAATTAAATAATCTTTCCTACTTTAGGGTTGCCAAATAACTATTTTGGCGTAAACCAATTATACAACCAATTCAATAAGTAATGAAAATTAAACAAAAACTCTTCCGAGGAGGTGTTGCGTTTCTGATGCTCCTATTACTGTGCGCATTGCAAACCTACGCCCAAAACTCAAACGTTCAAGGAACTGTGCGAGATGACAATGGTGAACCCCTAATTGGCGTTGCGGTAACTTTAAAAGGTACGCAAAAAGGAACCTTCACCGATTTAAACGGTAAATATTCCATAGACGTTGCGCCAAATGCAACCTTGGTTTTTTCTTATGTGGGTTATGTTAGCCGTGAAGAAGCCGTTAATAACCGGAAAACTATATCTGTTGTTTTGGCTAGCGACAATAAAGCATTAAACGAAGTAGTAGTTATAGGCTATGGCGCACAAAAAAGAGCCGATATTACGGGTTCTGTTGCGGTGGTTAATACCAACGAACTAAAGAAAGTTTCCAGTAACGATGTGGGTAGTATGCTTGCCGGCCGTGTAGCGGGTGTTTCGGTTACCGGAGATGGTCAGCCGGGAGCGTTTCCACAGGTAAAATTACGCGGTATCTCCACATTCGGGAATTCGGATCCTTTGTATGTGATTGATGGGGTAGCATTATTTGGTGTTCCGCGAGAGTTCAATCCAAACGATATTGAAAGCATTCAAATTTTAAAAGACGCTTCTGCCGGAGCTATCTATGGCTCGCGTGCGGCAAATGGGGTAGTAATTATTACAACCAAACAAGGCAGAAAAGATACACCGTTAAAAGTGGATTATAACGGTTATTATGGTTTTGATGAGATTTGGCAGATTATGCCGGTCACCGGACGCGAGAACTATCAAACCTTAAATAACGAAGCGCGGATAAACTCAGGAAAAGCACTAGCTCCAGGAAATGACCCTTCATCAAACGTATACATTAAAGACATTGATACCGATTGGCAAAAAGAAGGTCTGAAAACCGGAAACCGTCAAAACCATTATCTTTCTTTAAACGGAGGTGGGGCGTATAATACTTATAACGTTTCACTAGATTATTTTGACAACAATGGGACGTTTGTGGGTGTTGGGCCTGATTATAAGCGTTATACCGGAAGGGTAAATAACACTCAAGAACGCGGGCGCTTTAAATTCGGACAAACTTTGCTTTTTTCTAAATCGCATGAAAATGCCTTGGTAACTGGCGATGGGATTTTAGCGGGTGGCCGTCCGCCGCTTATTAACGATTTAGTATTCGCCATTCCAACCATGCCGGTTTATGATCCAAATCGTTTAGGAGGTTTTGGAGGTACGGCAAGCGAGATACATGACGCAATATCGTTGAACGGAATTGGATTTAATTCGCTAATTACAAACTACACAGATGTTCAAAGAACTTTTGCAACAGCATATGGTTCGGCGGATATTGTAAAGCAAGATCATCATAAGCTAACTTACAAGTTGAATTTTGGTTATGATTTCTTGACTTACAGAAATTATCAATTCGTACCTAAATTCAATTTGGGGTATTTTTTTCCTAACGAAATTGCTAGGGTAACAGATACAGATACCAAAACGGAAAATAAAGTTATTGAAAACACGCTTACCTATCAATTTAAACAATACAAACATACATTGGACGTACTAGCCGGCCAAATGTTTGAAAATACCACAAACTTATGGCGTAAAGGATACGCCGAAGGTATCCAAGACAATGACTTTGCGAACCTTCACAACAGTACGTCTTCAAACGCGGATAGCAATGAGTGGGAGCGTAGCTTGCTATCGTTCTTAGGAAGAGTAAATTATAATTTTGACGAACGCTACCTTTTATCCGCTACGGTACGCCGTGATGAGTCATCTCGCTTTGCGAAGGCCTACAGAGTAGGTTATTTTCCTTCTGCTGCATTAGGTTGGAGAATATCAAATGAGTCTTTCTTCAAAGGCTTAAAGCCGGTGGTTTCGGATTTTAAATTGAGAGCGAGCTGGGGCGTTTTAGGTAATGATAATATTGGAGACTACGCCTATCAAGCCGTTTTAAATCCGGGGATTGTGTATTCTTTCAACGGAACAAGGGTTTTAGGCACCATCCAAACCAACGAAGTTTCTGAATCATTAAAATGGGAAGAGCGCGAAACCTTCAATGCTGGCTTTGATGCGCAATTTTTTAATGGCGATTTAACCTTAAGTGCAGAGTATTACAGAAGCACAAGCCGTGATATTTTGGTAGCTATCCCAATCCCCCTCTCGGTAGGTTCAATTAACTCGCAACCTGTTGTTAATGCCGGTACCTTGCGTAACACAGGGATTGAAGTTTCTGCAGATTATAACTATCGTGTAAACGATGATTGGAACTTTACATTCGGAGCTAACTTCTCTACCTTACAAAATAAAGTGGTGTCTTTAGGAGACGGCGTACAAACGCGTATAGACGGTGCCTTTAGAACAACAGTAGGCAAAGAAGTTGGACGCCATTACGGTTTCTTGACAGATGGCTTATTCCAATCACAGACCGAGATTGCCGCACATCCCGTACAATTTGGCGGTGCAGCAGTAGGTGACATTAAATTTGTAGACAGAAACAAAGACGGTTTTATTAACGATGCCGACCGAACAGATTTAGGAAGTGGTTTGCCTTCTGTTTATTACGGTTTTAATTTTACCGCTAAATACAAGGATTTTGATTTCACCTTATTTGCATCGGGTGCAGGAGATTATCTTATCAACAGCCGTTTATACAGAGATTTGATGCACACCGGAGGTGATCAAAACTATCACCAAGATATGGTGAACAGATGGACAAGCGTTAACACAAACACCACCATTCCAAGACTTTCATGGGATGATTTAAACCACAATTGGGAAAACTCTAACCGAGACGGATGGTTGCAAGACGGAACATATCTGAGGATTAATACCATTTCTTTAGGTTATCAGTTGCCGAAAAACTTAATCAAAGGCGTAGAAAAGGCCAGAATATTTGCCACAGGGCAAAATGTTTATACTTTCCAAAAGTACAAAGGCTATAACCCGGATTATTCCTATGGTGTATTTACTCCAGGTTTAGATAACGGCTCTTATCCAAAACCTAGAGTAATCATGTTTGGTGTGCAACTAGGTTTTTAACTAAACAATTTGTTTTCAACATAAAGTAAAATATAGCATTGGCTATAAGCTATTTAATAAATAGATATTAAGATGAAAAAAATCATATATGGTGTTTTGGCAGCGATTGCTTTAAGTGGCTGCGAAAAAAAACTGGATTTAGTAAATCCAAATTATCCTACAACTGCTAGTTTTTGGAAAACATCAGACCAAGCATTTGCGGCAGTTAACTCTGTTTACAATTCACTTACGCTAGATGGCACCTACAACCGCTCTTTTCCGGGCTTGCAAGACAGCCGGGGCGAAGACGTGAAAGGCGATAGCCCATGGGGCGATTTGGTAGCGACAGGTCAGTTTGTAATCCCTAACACATCCGATCCGGTTTTATGGATCTGGCGGGATTTTTATTTGACGATAGGGCGTGCAAACCGTGTTATTGCTAACGTAGAAGCGTATAAGCCCGAAGATTTAGATGATGCAGCCAAAAAGCGCATCATGGGCCAGGCTTATTTTTTACGCGCGCTTTCTTATTTTAACTTGATAAATAATTTTGAAAAAATACCATTAATTACAACGCCTCCGGCAAGTAAGCAAGATTATTATCCGGCAACAGCAAAATCCGAGGATGTTTGGAATCAGATTTTTGAGGATTTAAAAACAGCAGAAGATTATCTTCCTTTGGATTATAGCAACGTAGTCGGTCCAGATAAAGGACAAGTGGGCAGGGCAACAAAAGGCGCCGCTGCAGGTCTATTGGGCAAAGCTTATGTTTACCAAAAAAAATGGGATTTAGCTCAAAAGCAATTTGAAAAATTTGTTCTGCCAGGCGGAATCTTTAACGGGCGGTACAGCTTAACCTCAAACTATCGGGATAATTTTAGCAACGTTGGAGAAAACAACGCAGAATCACTTTTTGAAATCCAGTTTGATAGTTCATTCGGCTCTGACGGTAATTGGACCGGCGAACCAAACGCCAATTGGAGACAATTTGCAGGCTATTGCGTAACTTACGCGCCCAGAGGTTTTTCGGCAAACGGGGTACAATATGGAGGTTATAAGGATTATATCCCCACAGCGTATCTGAGAAATCAGTACAAAACAGAAACCACTGTTGACGGCGGTACAGACCCGCGCTTGTTGGCAACCGTTTGCTCTTATGAACCCGCAGCAAATTCTACAAAAGTGTACGGCGTAGAGTGGCCTTACGGCACCAATGAAATGTTTTTACGTAAATACACGCATGACGGTTTAAACTACACTGGTCCCGAAACTTTTGAGAACGGTGATATTAACTACCGCGTACTTAGATATGCTGATATTTTAATGCTTTACGCAGAAACATTAAACGAATTAGGACGCACCGCGGATGCTTACACTTATATCCAGCAGGTGCGAAGCAGAGCTAAATTAAAAGATTTAGCAACTGTTAAACCGGGTATGAATAAAGATCAAATGAAAGATCAAATTGCACACGAACGCTTGTTGGAATTTGCAGTAGAGGGACAGCGCATTCACGATTTAATCCGTTGGGGTTGGTTCTACGATAACACGAAATTAGCTGCTTTGAAAGCGGCAGATTCTGACTTTAACACGTGGAAACCCGGTAAAGAATATTTGCCAGTGCCCTTATTTGAGCTAAACGCTAATAAAAATCTAGTTCCAAATTCTGCAAATTAAAATCACTGTGATGAAAAAGAGCATTTATATATTACTATGTGCAGGCTTGCTAAGTGCGGTATCTGCCTGTAAAAAAGACACGGAGGTAATCACGCAGTTAGATCCTGCGCTAAAGCTCCCAGTGCCAGAGCCTCCCATTCAAGGCTTTGATATTTCAACAATAAAAGATACTTACGCAGATATCGCAGACTACGCCAACAGTGCAAAATGGGGACCATATAATCTGCACGATCCATCGGTAATAAAAGATGGCGAATATTATTATTGTTTTAGTACCGATGCTGCTTTTGGCTATGGCGAAGGCACTTTGAAACCGGGAATAATGGTGCGCCGTTCAAAAGACTTGGTGGAATGGGAGTTTCGCGGCTGGGCTTTAAACGGTCTTCCACAGCAAGCCGTTGATTATATCAAAAGCGTAAATGCTACCTACAAACCAAATAGCGGAATTTGGGCACCTTACATTTTAAAAGTCGGTAATCAGTTCCGTTTGTATTATTCATTAGCTTCCGACGGTTTCCGGGTAAGTGCAATAGGCTTGTTAACCTCTAACTCTTTGGAAGGACCTTGGACAGAAGCCGGGTTGGCCGTAAAATCTGGCACCAACGGTCCCGGCACTAATGCTATCGACCCGTCTGTAGTTGTTACGCCTGCCGGCGACCACTACCTTTACTATGGCTCTGCTTGGGACGGCCTGTTCGTTGTACAGTTAAATCCGGCTACAGGTTTAGCCATGAACAGTGGCGACTTGGGTACACGGATTGTACGTCGCGGCAAAACCGGAAATACTTACAACGGAAATTTAGAAGCACCAGAAATTATTTATAATGAGGAGCTACAGAAATATTTTCTGTTTGTTTCTTATGACTGGATTGATACTAAATATAATGTTAGGGTATTTAGGTCCGATAGCCCAACCGGTCCATTTGTGGATTGGAACGGTGAAAATGCGGACACACAATCTGACCATGTTGCGCAATTAGTGGTGGGGCCATATGCTTTTAAAGAACATCAAGGATGGCAAGGTACCGGGCATTGCGCGGTATTTAAAGCACCAAACGGTCAATACTTTATGATGCACCAAGGCCGCCCTCACGAAAACAAGTTCTTTATGGACATGCACGTGCGGAAAATGTTTTGGTCTGATAACGGCTGGCCGATGGTTTCGCCAGAACGATATGCCAATGTGGAGCAAACGCCCATCACCAGAGCAGATATTATAGGAGAGTACGAACAAGTAATTCATGGATATAACACCGTTCCGGGCTATGCCACAGAACAAGCCAATCCGGATATTAATGTTGCTGTAGCAAACAATCCTATGTTACATGCTGATGGAACAATATTCGGCGACGTTAACAACACCTGGGTTTTTGATGAAACCAAGTCCACGTTAGAAATGCGATGGGCCGGAGGTTTATTTGTAGATAAAGTTCATGTATCAAGGGAAAGAGATTGGGAGCGTAAGAAAACTTCTACAATCGTAATGACCGGTTATAACGGCGGAGGCTTAGCGCTTTGGTTCAAAAAAGTTAACTAATTTTACAATATCGGGAAAAGCCAGCATCCCATTCAGGATGCTGGCTTTTCTATCATCTGTTCTAAAAAACGTAATAAACAAACATGTCAAAACTAAAAACTAGCCTCACAACACTAGGCCTTGCGTTAACAGTCGGTTTTACGCAGCAGGTATCGGCACAAAACACCATTAAATTGGATGCAACCGACCCTAAAATCACCATCAACAAAAATATTTATGGCCACTTTGCCGAGCATTTGGGCCGTTGTATTTACGACGGTTTTTATGTAGGCGAAGACAACAAAGCCATCCCCAACACCAACGGCGTAAGAAACGACATTATCGAAGCTTTAAAAAAGCTTAACATCCCCAACCTACGCTGGCCCGGAGGTTGTTTTGCGGATACTTACCATTGGAAAGACGGTATCGGTCCAAAAAAAGACCGCCCAACCATTGTAAACACTTGGTGGGGTGGCGTTACAGAAAATAACAGTTTCGGCACACACGACTTTTTAAATATGTGCGAACTTTTAGGTGCAGAACCTTATTTAGCCGGCAATATGGCCACAGGTACCGTGCAGGAGCTAGCAGATTGGGTGCAGTATGTAAACCATGGGGGCGAAAGCCCAATGTCTAAACTGCGAAAAGAAAACGGCAGAGAAAAGCCTTGGAACGTGCGTTATTGGGGTGTGGGCAACGAGGCTTGGGGTTGTGGCGGCAATATGACAGCAGAATATTACGCTAATGAATACCGTAAATACGCCACCTTCATGTCTAGCTGGACCAACACCAACGGTATTTTCCGCATTGCATCTGGCGCTAATGTGGCAGATTACCACTGGACAGAAACTTTAATGAAAAACATCCCGAAAGGATTGTTGGAAGGTGTGGCTTTGCACAGCTACTCATTTGTAGAATGGAACAAAAAAGGCTCGGCAACCAGCTTTACAGAAGCACAATATTTTAAAACCCTACAAACCGCCTGGAAAATGGAAGAGCTGGTTACCAAACACTCGGCCATTATGGATAAATACGATCCGCAGAAAAAAATAGCTTTGGTGGTTGATGAGTGGGGCGGTTGGTACGATGTAGAAGACGGAACTAATCCCGGATTTTTGTATCAGCAAAATACAATGCGCGATGCAATGATTGCCGGCTTAACCTTAAACGTATTTAACAACCATGCAGAACGTGTGCGTATGGCCAATTTAGCCCAAGCGGTTAACGTTCTACAGTCGGTTATTTTAACCAAAGGCGATCAGATGATTTTAACGCCAACTTATCACGTAATGGAGATGTACAAAGTGCATCAAGATGCGAAGCTGATTCCTTTGACTATAAGTACAGCCGACTATGTGTTTGGTGACGAAAAACTTCCGGCAGTAACTGCATCGGCATCTTTGGCCAAAGATGGTAAAACACACCTTAGCTTAACCAATATCGATCCGTCAAAAGCTCAAGAAATAAGCATCCAATTAGATGGTAAAAAGTTTAAAAACGTTAGTGGCAGGGTGCTAACTTCAAAAAAATTACAAGATTACAATTCTTTTGAAAAACCTAACATCATCCAGCCGGCGCTTTTTAAAGACGCCAGCCTTAAAGGCGATCAGCTAAAAGTGAAATTGCCGCCGTTTTCTGTTGTTGTATTAGAATTATTATAAAATATTATGCGAAACACATTCTTACGTTCACTGGCGTTAGGCGCGGTTTTAGGTATCGGCACGGCCTATGCCCAAACCACAAAATTTACGGTAAATGGCGCCCAAGTAAAAGCACAGGTAAACCAGCACATGTACGGTGTTTTCTTTGAAGACATTAACATGGGTGCAGATGGTGGTATTTATGCCGAACTGATCAAAAATCGCTCTTTTGAGTTTTATAAGCCTTTGATGGGCTGGAAAAAAGAAGGCGATAAAATAGCTGAAGGCGATATACTGGTGCTTAACAGAACAAACCACGAGGCAAATCCACGATTTCTTAGAGTAAAAACGCAAAGCGCTTCCAAAGGAAATATCGGGCTAACCAACGAAGGCTTCCGTGGTATGGGGATTAAAAAAGACCTGAAATACGATTTTTCTGTGATGTACCGCCAAAGCACGCCGGGGCTTAGCCTGCGTTTAGAGCTTCTGGACGGCAAGGACAACATCATAGGTACGGCAACTTTAAAACCAGAAAAATCTGGCGAAGATTGGCACAAACAGGGTGTTTCTTTTGTTTCATCTGCCACCGAGCTAAAAGGAAAGTTTAGGATTTGGTTTGAAGGTTCTGGAAGTATTGATTTAGACATGATTTCTTTGTTCCCCACAGATACCTGGAAAAACCGCCCCGGCGGGATGCGCGCAGATATGGTGCAGCTTTTAGCGGATATGAAACCGGGTTTTATCCGTTTCCCGGGAGGTTGCATTGTTGAAGGGCACGATTTAGAAACACGTTACCAATGGAAAAAAACGGTTGGCCCTATTGAAGATAGGCAACTGATTGTGAACCGTTGGAACACCGAGTTTGCGCACCGTTTAACACCAGATTACTACCAAACTTTCGGTTTAGGTTTTTTTGAGTATTTCCAACTGGCAGAAGACATTGGCGCCGAGGCAATGCCTATTTTAAACTGCGGGATGGCTTGCCAGTTCAACACCTCAGAACTGGTGCCTATGGAAGATATGGAGCAGTACGTGCAAGATGCTTTGGATTTAATTGAGTTTGCAAACGGTCCGGTAAGCAGTAAATGGGGCAAGGTAAGAAGCGATATGGGACACCCGGCACCTTTTAACTTAAAGATGTTGGGCGTAGGTAACGAAAACTGGGGGCCACAATATGTAGAGCGTTTGAAGCTTTTCCAGACGGCTATAAAAGCAAAATATCCTAACATTAAGCTCATCTATAGCTCGGGTACCGACCCTAACGGAGCCAAGTTTGATTATTTGAACGGCGAGCTACGTAAGCTAAATGTTGATATTATTGACGAACATTATTACAGAAGCCCCGAGTGGTTTTTAGAGAATGCCGCGCGCTACGACAGCTACGACCGCAACGGGCCAAAGGTTTTTGCCGGCGAATATGCTGCGCAAAGCGACAGAATAGCCAGCACAAAAAATGAAAACAACTGGAAAACGGCGCTGGCAGAAGCTTCTTTTTTAACAGGCTTAGAGCGTAACGCAGATGTAGTTCGCTTAGCGTCTTACGCGCCTCTTTTTGCCCATGTGGACGGCTGGCAGTGGACACCGGATATGATTTGGGTAGATAATTTGCACGCCTACGGTACACCTAACTATCAAATCCAGAAATTGTATTCGTTAAATAAAGGGACAGATGTTATTAGTTTGACAGAAAACGGCAAAGCCGTAAGCGGACAAGATGGAATGTATGCCTCTGCTACTTTAGATAAAAACAAAAACGAGCTGATCATCAAAATTTCCAATTATTCTGATAAAGCTAAAGATGTAGAGTTTGCTATTGAAGGATTGAAAAAATTGGCATCTAAAGGTACCAACACTTTTATCGCATCAGAAAACTTGGATAAAGAAAATACCATTGAAAACCCGAAAAATGTGGTGCCGATGGAGCAAAGCATCAAAGCTAGCGGTAAAAAGATAAAAACGAGCTTGGCTCCGTACTCCTTTAATGTTTTAAGATTTAAGACTAACTAACATGAGCGTTTTAAAGTCGCTTTTATTGGCTTGTTGCATTCTGCTGGGTACGCAAAGTTTTGCACAGGAAAATCTAAAACAAAACATATCCGTGCATGATCCGGTAATGATTAAGCAAGGCGGTACCTATTATCTTTTTTGTACCGGTTTTGGCATTTCTAAATGGTCGTCCAAGGACCTAATTAACTGGAAACGCGATAAACCTGTTTTTTCTACCGCCCCGCAATGGGCGGTAGATACCATCCCAAATTTCAAAGGCCATATTTGGGCGCCAGATATCAGCTATTACAAAGGCAAATATTATTTGTACTATTCCGTGTCTGCTTTCGGCAAAAACACATCGGCTATTGGCGTTGCTACAAACACTACTTTAAATGAAGCCGACCCAAATTACAAATGGGTGGATCACGGAAGAGTGGTGCAGTCGTATCCTAACGTAACTAACTGGAACGCAATTGACCCCAATTTAATAGCCGATGAAAAAGGAAACGCATACTTAACTTGGGGATCTTTTTGGGACGGTTTAAAAATAGCCAAACTAAGTGAAGATCGTTTGTCATTAACAGGTAGCGATAAAGATTTTGCGACCATTGCCAGCCGTAAAAAGGTAAAATCAGAAATTAATCCGCCGGCAATAGATGATAACCCAAAAGATGCGGGAGGTAACGCTATTGAAGCGCCTTTCATCTACAAAAAAGGGAACTACTACTATTTGTTTGCTTCCATAGATTATTGCTGCAAAGGCGAGCGCAGCACCTACAAAATGATTGTAGGTCGCTCAAAAAATATCCTAGGACCGTACCTAGACGATAAAGGTGTGGATATGGCACGCGCCGGCGGTAAAATGTTGCTACAAGGCAATGAAAAATGGCATGGCGTAGGGCACAACGCGGTTGTGGATATCAGTGGTGAGGATTACCTAGTTTACCATGCTTATGATGCAGAAGATAAAGGCATCCCGAAACTGCAGATTAAAAAATTGGCGTGGGAACAAGGCTGGCCTGAGGTGAAGTAGAAGAAGTTCATTAGTAGAAGGAGTTCATTAGTTCATGGGTAAAAAGTTGATTTAGTGGGAGAAAGAGTTTATTAGTTCAGTTTCGAACGTTCTTCAAATATATAAATGGGCCGAAAAACCAACATCAAACCCCCAACAAACAAAAACATGAAAAAACACATCATCCTGAGTTTAATTGCGCTTTGCTCGGTTTTGCAACTTTACGCCAAAGAAGTAGAAGTAAGCAGCCCAGACAAAACTCTAAAAGCCAGCCTTACGCTCAACAGCAAAGGCCAGCTCTTTTACCGTATATTTAAAAACGGACAACAGGTTTTAGAGTATTCCAAATTGGGTTTAATACGTGCAGATCAAGATTTTCTGCATCAACTTAAATTTGTGTCTGTCTCTAAACCTGTTAAAGTTACCGACCATTACCAGCTAGCCGTGGCCAAACGTTTTGAAAATAATTATGAAGCAAACAAATTGGTTTTTACCGTTTCTAATGCGCAAAAGGCCTTAATGGAAGTCATATTTCAAGTTTCTGATGATGGCGTGGCCTTCCGCTATCATTTTCCAAACAAAAGCAGCGGTTTAAAAGAAATTACTTCGGAAGCTACCTCTTTCAATTTCCCGGCAGAAGCAAAAGCTTGGTTACAGCCTATGGCCGTTGCCAAAACCGGATGGAGCCAAACCAACCCGTCTTACGAGGAATTTTACGAGAAAGAAATTCAGGTAGGTACCCCGGCGCCCTTAAAAGCGGGTTGGGTTTATCCGGCCCTGTTCAAAAGTAATGGCACTTGGGTGTTAATTACAGAAACTTTTCCAGATAAGGATTACTGCGGCACACGTCTTTCAACCGAATCGCCAGCGGGCGAGTATACCGTGACATTTCCAGATCAAAGAGAGGTTATCCCCGGAAAAGCTTTAAACCCTATTTCAACCTTGCCTTGGTATTCACCATGGCGCATTTTGGCGGTCGGTAGTTTAAAAACCATTGTAGAATCAACCTTAGGGACTGATTTGGCAAAACCTGCAAAAATCAAAAACGTAGCAGATTTTAAACCGGGTATTTCTTCTTGGAGCTGGGTGATGCTTAAAGATGATTCTACAGTTTACGATGTTCAAAAGAAGTTTATCGATTACGCTGCCGATATGAATTGGGACTACTGTTTGGTAGATGCCGATTGGCATAAAAAAATAGGCCGCGATAAAATTGCTGAGCTTTCCAAATACGCGCAGACCAAAAATGTGGCTTTAATACTTTGGTACAACTCGGCCGGTAACTGGAATACCGTACCTTACGGCCCTAAAGATTTTATGCTTACAGAAGCGTCCAGAGACAAAGAATTTGCTTGGCTACAATCTATTGGTGTAAAAGGCGTAAAAGTGGATTTTTTTGGTGGCGATGGCCAATCCATGATGGCTTATTATGAAGATATTTTAACCTCCGCTGCTAAATATGGGGTATCGGTAAATTGCCATGGCTCTACTTTGCCGCGCGGTTTGCAACGCACATTTCCAAATTTGATGACGATGGAAGCCATCCGTGGGATGGAGTTTAGAACTTTTGAGCAGAAAGATGAGAATGTAGCGGCCTCGCATATTGCAACCATACCATTTACCCGCAACGTTTTTGACCCGATGGATTATACCCCAATGGCTTTGGGCGGTGTACCAAGATTTGAGAGAGGAACCACCAGTGCTATGGAATTAGCAACAGCGGTGCTTTTCCAATCCGGGGTTACACACATGGCAGAAACGCCAACAAGAATGGCGAAAGCGCCTGCATACGTACAAGATTTGTTAAAGCATTTGCCAAAACATTGGGACGATATCCGTTTTGTAGACGGTTATCCCGGAAAATATTGCGTGTTGGCGCGCAAAGCGGGTAACAAGTGGTATATTGCAGGTATAAACGGCGAAAAGGACAGCAAAGAACTAAACTTAGACTTGTCGTTTTTGCCATCCACAAGCATAACTATGATAACCGAAGGTAAGGATGCAATGGGGTTTTCATCTGCGAGTTTACAAGGCTCAACCAAGGTAAAAGTTACGCTAAATCCACACGGCGGATTTTTAATGCTTAGTCAATAAAATACCAATTACATCTACTCAGAAAGCCTCCAGTTAATGGTGGCTTTTTTGTTTTGGATTAGATATGCGTTTGCCCGGCTAAAAGGTTTTGAACCAAAAAATCCCGAGTGCGCCGAAAAAGGAGAGGGATGTGCCGATTCTATAATCAAATGCTTGCTAGCATCAATCAAGGCTTTTTTTTGCCGCGCATAATTGCCCCAAAGAATAAATACCACGTGCTCTTTTAGTTCCGATACTTTGCGGATTACCTCGTCTGTAAAAACCTCCCAGCCCTGGTTTTGGTGCGAGCCTGGTTTGCCGGCACCTACCGTTAAAGTTGCATTTAACAATAAAACACCTTGTTTAGCCCAGGCGCTCAAATTTCCACTTTTGGGCTCTTTAAAATCAGGATATTCATTAGCTAATTCTTTGAAAATGTTGCGCAGGGAAGGTGGCGGTTTTATGCCGTCTTGCACAGAGAACGAAAGTCCGTGCGCCTGTTGCGCACCATGGTAAGGGTCCTGCCCTAAAATTGCCACTTTTACTTCATCAAACGGGCAAAGTTCAAATGCGTTAAAAATATCCGAATTTCTAGGATAAACGGTTTCGCCGCGGTTTTTTTGTTCTGTTAAAAAAGCTTTTAATTTACCGAAATAAGGTTTTTCAAACTCGGCACCAAGCACTTTTAGCCAGGATGATTCTAATTTTACAGCCATATTTGTAGGGTTTTTATTGCTTTAAACCTTAAATAAACAGATATTTGCAACCACTAAAATAGAATAATAAATACGCGGACATGCCAAATTTTATCAGAATAATTATTGCAAGTTTAATTTTAGGAGTAGCCATTACCTTAATGGTGTTTTCTCATTGGGGATGGGGGATTCTGTTAATTTTTGTGGCTTTGCTTGTGTTTATCACTTTCATTTTTAATGAGCGGATGCTTTTAGCGCAGTGGTATTTACGTAAAGAAAATATGGACAAAGCCGAGCGTACGCTAATGGGCATCAAAAACTACGAGAAAGAATTGTACAAAGGCCAGTACGGTTATTACAATTTGTTAATCGGTCTTATCGAATCGCGCAAAGCGCCCATGAAATCGGAAAAATATTTTAGAAAAGCCCTGAGCTTTGGCCTGGCTATGGACCACAATATTGCGCTGGCAAACTTGAGTTTAGCTGGTGTAGAGATGGGCAAACGCAATAAACGCGAAGCACAGCGTTTGTTAAAAGAAGCCGAGAAAGCAGATAAGAATAAGCTTTTGGCCGAGCAGATTAAAATGATGAAAGGCCAAATGTCTATGTTGGACCGCACCCAGCAAGTACGTGGTGGCAAAGGCAGCTATCGTCAGTTTTAGTTATTAGTGAGTAATGGGTAGTGATAAAGACCGTTTTCTTAGGTCTTTAGTCTTTACTCCTTATTCTTTGCTCTTTGTTCTTTACTCCTTATTCCTTCTTCAGGCAAATTTCTTAGATCCGGCTACGCAGGCAATTACGCCCAACGTAATGATAATCATAAGTGTGCTTACATGCTCGTGCAAAACGCCAGCGGCTATGCCTAAGCCAAAAAACGGTTGCAGTAATTGCAGCTGACTTATGGATGCAATACCTCCCTGGGCCATTCCTTTATACCAAAATATAAAGCCAACAAACATACTAAACACCGAAACGTACAGCAATCCGCCCCAAGCCGCTAAAGAAATATGGGTAGCAGTGTTGGGTAAAAAATAAAAAGTTAAGGGCAGCATAATAGGTAAACTAATCACCAAGCACCATGATATCACCTGCCAGCCTCCCAGTGTTTTAGCTAAGCTTGCACCTTCGGCGTAGCCTAAGCCGCAAGTAATAATGGCAAGCAACATCAAGCCATTGCCTAAAGCTGATGTGGAAAAGCCTTGCAAAACGGCAAAACCCACAACAAGCGTAGCACCCACCGCCGAAAATAACCAGAATGCAGGTTTCGGTTTTTCGCCGTGGCGCCATACGCCAAAACTGGCGGTAGCTAAAGGCAGCAAACCTAAAAATACGATTGAATTGGCCGAGGTGATATATTGTAGCGCCAAAGCACTGAACAACGGAAAGCCTAACACCACACCAAAAGCTGTAAGTGCGAGTTTGCCTAAATCAGTTGTATTCGGTTTTTTTTGTTTGCCTATAAGTAACACCGCCAAAGCAATTAAGCCTGCAATACTTGCGCGGGCAACAGTTACAAAATATGGGTTTAAATCGATAACGGCGAGGCGGGTGGCAGGTAACGAGCCACTAAAAATAAGAACACCGATAAATCCATTGATCCAACCTTTGGAAACAGTAGAAGGGGGCATTTGGCAAATGTAAAAATCTGAGCCAATGAAATCAACATCAATCCGCTACAATCAGCTCTATTTCGTGTGCTTAAATAGCACCACATCACCGCAAAAAACAACCTTCATTTAGCAAATGCTTATGAGGGCTGGCTTTATCATATCAAAAGCAAAACGAAAACCTAAAAGGTCTGATTAACGATAAGGTTAATCTTCTCGTCCAATTCCTCGGTGGCATCCTTCATTTTTTGTAAGATGTCTTTATCGGCTTTATAATTTTCGTTTTCGATGATTTCCATTAACCCAAGTATGGAAGAAACGGGTTTGCGGAGTTCGTGCGATTGCATCCATGCAATCTGTTTCAAAGCTAGCTCTTGTCGATAAAGTTTTTGCTCTTGGGAAACTTGTTGCGAGATGTCCGAAGCGTTAAAAGAAACACCTATAATCTGCCCTTCTTTGTCTTTTGCCGGTCCGTAAGTCACATGCCACCATGACGGGCCTTCTGAAGTTTCGATAAATTTCTCAATGGCAATGCGCTCGCCAGCCACACACCTCTTAAAATTAATGATGAAGTCGTTCGCGTAATCAGCAAAAAAAGTGGTGGCGGCAACGCCTTTTTTCATGCTTGGCCCAAAAGACTCTTTTGCTTTGTTGTTGTATGCTGCAATGTTCATGTCTAAATCAATCAAAAGATGGATCGAGCTGGATGCGTCGAAAAAAGACCGAAGTTTATTGGTCGAATCTTTCGCTTTAATGTAAAGCTCTTTCAAAATACGTAGGCTGTTATCAAACTCTAACAAATGGATAATCTGTTTGGATAAAATATCTAGCATCTGCAATTGGTAGCCTTCCAGTTTGCGCGGTTTACGGTCTGTCACACAAAGGCTTCCTAAACAATGCCCGTCTAGAGTAGTTAACGGGATGCCGGCGTAAAAGCGGACTTTAATACCCTCTTTTGCTAGTGGCTGGGCATTAAAACGTGCATCTTTCCTGGCATCCTCAATAACCACACTTTCTTTTGTTTTAATTACCAAATCGCAAAAGGCATTTTCGCGGGGCGAGTTTTCTAAAGCGGTGCCTACCTTAAAACGCACATGCTGAGTATCGTGGTTTAATAAGGTAATGAGAGCGACAGGTGTATTACACACTTTAGCCGTTAATGCTGTAATCTCCTTCAACTGCGCTTCTTTTTCTATTTCCAGCTCTAGGAAACGGTTTACCTGCATCAATCGTTCTAATTCTTTAAAAGGCATTTTCTTATGTCTGTAAGGATGCCTGTTTTGCGAACAGCCAACGGCAATGAAGTTAATTAGAATTCGGTGAAATTTTAAAACATTTTTAACCCTTTATTTAAACAAACTTAATTTTAAACCGAAAGTTGACCGTTTATTACTCGTTATGTCCCAAGTGTTTTACGCTTGATACCGCTTAGGTAAATGTTATCATTCTATTCAAGCCTTTTATTTTATCCCATTAATTCATGTATCAACTTATCAAAATCTGCTTTAAGCTGGGCATAATTTTCTTCCAATTGCGCAACACGTGATTCCAATTCGCTTACAGATTTTCGAGCAGGTTCTGCAACAAAATCGTCTTCATCAGAAATTTCCGGCTCTCCGGCAAATAAATGGGCATAGCGTGCTTCTTTTTGTCCGGCTCGCTTGGGCAGTTGAACAATATATGGCGGTTCTACGGAGGCTAACTGTTCTAAAACTTCATGCACGTTATCTAAACTTTCAAATTCATAAAGCCTGCCCGCGTTACTGTTAATTTCCCCGGGCGTTAAAGGGCCTCGTAAAAATAGCAGGCACATTACTGCAACTTGCGCCGGAACTACCGGATAAACGATAGCGAAATTATGTTTGTATTTTGTTGCACGACTGCTTCCGCCGGTTGCGGTGGATGTTAAACCTTTTTTCTTTAAGCTATCCAACGCTAAAACAACGGTTTCCGCGAGCTTTTTTGGTTGCATGCCGCCGTTAGTGCGTTTAATGTCATCGGATAATAATCCGGCGTGGTTTTGCTTTTCTCCATCAAGGCGCCCAACACGCGGATTTCTTGGCTGTTTAAAATAGGTAAGGTTTTGTTTTGGTCCATGGTGTAACAATTGAAAGCCTAAGCTAAACAATTTCGCGCGGACGGATAAATTTCTGAAACAATAGATGTGCAATTGGTGCAATCATAATTCCCGCTGCTGCAAAAAGCGCGAAAGATACTCTAAGATTTAAGGCGTGAGATATATATCCGATGATTGGCGGGCCAATCAACATCCCAGAAATGGTGTAGGTGGTAATGATAGATAAGGCCATGCCCGGGGCATATTTGTCCGATTTTCCGGCTAAGGCGTAGGTCATAGGCACCACGGAAGCGGTACCCGCACCCACAAAAGCAAAACCAATTAAACCCGCCCAAAAATACGGCAAGGCAATAGAAAGTATAATGCCCGAAAAAATAAGCCCGGCGCTGAGCATGTAGTTGCGGTACATGCCAATTTTAGCTATAATAGTTCCGGATAAAAAGCGGAAACCGGCCATAAACGTCATGAAGGTAAGGAAGCCATAAGTGAATATCGGCGTTTGTATTACTTCTTTAAAATATACGCCGCTCCAGTCAAACATTCCTCCTTCGCAAACCGCGGCACAAAAAGCCAACAAGCCTAGCATAAAAATGTAAGGATCCGGTTTGCCGATGATGATTTTATTGCCTTTTTCGGGTTTATCGTTTCTGATGAGATAGGGATAGGCAAATGCGCATGCAATGATGACTAAAATTGCGATGGCGATTAAATGAACCTGAATGCTTACCTGATATTTTAGCAGGAAAGTAGTCAAGGCGGCGCCTACGATGCCTCCGGCGCTCCACAAACCGTGGAAGGTGCCCAAAATGTTTCTGGAAAACAGCTTTTGAAGATTTACTCCTTGAGTGTTTAGCGATAAGTTGAGCGTACGTGTGGTAAACGCGTAGGCAGATATCCCAACAGACAGTAAAAAAATAGAATTTGCATTTCCTATCAGCATCAGCGAAAGCGCATTGATGAAAATAGATACTATCAAAGGTTTCCGGCTGTTAAAGCGCGAAACTAACCATCCCGAAAAAGGCAGGCTAACCATAGAGCTGATAGGCATCAGAATCAGTAACGAACCGAGTTCAGCATCATTTAGTTGGAAATTTGCCTTAATATTTGGAATGCGCGATGCCCAAGTTGCAAAACTAACGCCTATGAAAAAGAAAATTAAACCGATAAAAGCTCGTTGATGCTTAGAAGATGGCATGTGAAATTTTTTGCAAATATCTTCTTTTTACGCAAAGCAAAAGTCTTTTTTTGGTCAATCTGCCTCTACCGCCGCTTTGTACATATGGTCGATATAATCAGCGTATTTTTTCTCGATCACCTTACGTTTTGGTTTTAAAGTAGGAGTAATATCGCCATCTTCAATGGTAAAAGGGTTACGCTTGATGATGAAATTTTTGATACGTTCAAACTTCGCCAGCTCGGGCGAAAGCTTTCGGATGTCTTCTCCAAACCATTTAACAATCTGCTCGTCATCAATAAATAAATCGGGCTTGTTAAAAAATGCCTCGTCTAAGTTGAAAGCTTCCTGCATCGTCTCGCGACTTGGAGTTATAATAGCAGTTACATATTCGCGCTTATCGCCAATCAAGAAAATGCTCTCAATTTTAGGGCTTTTTAAGTAGGTGTTTTCAACCGGGGTTGGATAAATGTTTTTGCCATAAGCATTCACCAACATATTTTTAATACGATCGGTAATCTGCAAGTTCCCTTTGTAAAAACGCCCAACGTCGCCAGTGTGGAACCAACCGTCGGCATCTATTACCTCAGCTGTTTCCTGTGGCTTGTTCCAATAGCCGCGCATTACGCAATGCCCGCGCACGCAAATCTCGCCTTCATCACATTGGAAAGCCTCATTAAATGTTTCGTGGGTTTGTATACTGATGAACTTTTTGGTCTCTACATCTTGTATGCCTACTTCTATACCGGGAATCACTCTACCCACCGTTCCGTAAACTTGACGGTGATACTCCGTTACCGACATTACCGGCGAAGTTTCCGTTAAGCCGAAACCTTCTAATATTTTAATGCCTAAATCGCCAAAAAACTCCCCAACATTTTTAGGCAAAGCTGCGCCACCAGAAATCATAAATTTTAACCGGCCGCCGGTTTTCTCCTTTATTTTGCTAAAAACCAGCTTCTCTGCCAAGGCATGTTTGGCCTGCATAATTAAGCCGGGCTTATTGCCCGTTTCTTTTAGCTGCCGGTAATTTTTGCCGGTTTCTAAGGCCCATAAAAATATTTTTGCTTTGGTGCCTCCGCCAGCTGTTCCGCTTTTGATGGCTTTATCGTGTATTTTCTCTAGCAGCCGGGGCACGCAAGACATCACCGTTGGTTTAACCTCGCCCATGTTTTTCGCCAATAGCTCTAAACTTTGCGCAAAAGCTATTTTACAGCCCATTGCACAGCAAACATGATAAGTTGCAGTGCGCTCAAAAACGTGGGATAGCGGTAAAAACGAAAGGAAAGTTTCGTGATGGCCGATCACCGGAATTTGTTGCAGGCAAACTTTCACATTCTCTACAAAATTTGCGTGTGTAAGCATCACACCTTTGGGTGTACCGGTGGTGCCGGAAGTATAAATTAACCCCGAAAGGTCTGATGCCTGCACCTGCGCGCGTCTTTTCTCAATTTCTTCGCGATATTTTTCTAAATTATTTTTTCCTTCGGCAATTACGTTGCTTAAGCTGATGATGCCTGCATTGACTTTATTGTTGCCCACAATTTTTTGGAAATCGTCAAAAGCCGGAATTATCCTAACCAATTCTGAGCAGTGGTTAGCAATTTTTAAAATCTTTTTCAACAGAAAAGGATTGCCAACTAAAATTGTCTTTGCGCCAGAATCAATTAAAATGTATTCAATTTCTGCTTCAGATAGGGTGGGGTAAATAGAAGTATTAACTGCACCAATTTGTTGCAACGCTTGGTCGTAATAAACATAGTCTGGGCCATTCTCAATAATGAAGGCAATACGGTCGCCTTTGCAAATGCCCATCTCTAAAAAGTATGCGCTAATTGCATCTGCATTGGCTAGGGTGGTTTCAAAAGAAATTTCCTCCCAAACTTCTTTTTCTTTTCTGATTAAAAAAGTGTCAGTAGCCGAATGGATATTTTTTACCACGTTTCTTAAAAGCTGTGGTACGGTTGTCAAAGTAGAAATACTGCTCATTATTTGCCTACGCGGTTGCCTAATATTAATTTAACAATATCCGCTAAAATAAATAAAAAAACAAAGGCGCCTTTTGGGCGCCTTAAATTTTATATAACAGCTTGGTTTTAAACCGAGAAGCTCTCGCCACATCCGCAGGTGCGGGATGCGTTGGGGTTAACAAAGTTGAAGCCCTTTCCGTTTAAACCATCAGAAAAATCAAGTTCTGTGCCGGCCAAATAAAGAAAAGATTTCATATCTAACACAATTTTTAAGCCTTTATCTTCAAACTCTTGATCACCTTTTTGGGCTTCGTTATCAAAATCCATGTTATAAGATAAACCAGAACAACCGCCGCCTTTTACCGATACGCGGAGAAAGTACGATTCGTCCAGGCCAGCGTCCCTCATCAGTTCATCAACCTTACTTTTTGCCTTATCTGTTATTGTTACCATTTTTTTTGAGTATTGAGATTTGCGTATTGAGTATAGAGCCATTTGCAAAGTCGCAATACGCACTACTCATATCGCAAATACAATTAGTGGTGCGATTTCTCCAATTCAATAGCTTCCATACCGTTTTTCACGCGGTAGTCGTTAATTGCAGATTTAATTGCGTCTTCTGCCAATACCGAGCAGTGGATTTTCACCGGTGGCAAAGCCAATTCTTCCACAATATCCATATTATCGATAGTTAAAGCGTCGTCTATTGTTTTTCCTTTTAACCACTCTGTAGCTAACGAAGACGATGCAATTGCCGAGCCACAACCAAATGTTTTAAACTTTGCGTCGGTAATTACCTGGTTTTCGTCTACCTCAATTTGCAAACGCATCACGTCGCCACATTCCGGGGCGCCTACCAAACCTGTTCCAACGCTTTGTTTAGCCTTATCAAGCGTTCCTACGTTTCTTGGGTTGCTGTAATGATCTATTACCTTATCTGAATATGCCATAACTTTATCCTCCTTTTCCGCTCCTTGGAGCTTATTTTTTAATTTTAATTTTATTACTTTTTATTTCTTCCTAGTGCTCTGCCCACTCAATAGAATCTAAATCTATACCTTCTTTAAACATCTCCCACAGTGGCGAAAGCTCGCGTAAGTGGTTTACGGCTTTAATGGTGTTTTCGATAGCAAAGTCTACTTCTTCTTCTGTAGTAAAGCGCCCTAAACCGAAACGGATAGATGAATGCGCCAAATCATCAGACAAGCCTAAGCTTTTTAATACGTAAGATGGTTCTAAAGATGCGGACGTACAAGCAGAGCCCGAAGATACCGCCATGTCTTTCATCGCCATCATTAAACCTTCTCCCTCTACATATTTAAAAGAAATATTTGCAGTATGCGGAATGCGGTGTTCCACATTTCCGTTTACGTATGACTCTTCTAACACCGTTAAGTTACGCTCCAGTTTATCTCTCAAGGCAGCTAAGCGTTTAGATTCTTCTGCCATCTCATTATAGCAAATTTCTGCCGCTTTTCCTAATCCTACAATGCCAGGTACGTTTAAAGTGCCAGAACGCATGCCTCTTTCGTGACCACCGCCATCCATTTGTGCAGTAACTTTAACGCGCGGATTTTTTCTGCGAACATACAAAGCACCTACGCCTTTTGGCCCGTACATTTTATGTGCAGAAAGTGCCAATAAATCAATGCCATCTTCAATTACGTTTACCGGAATTTTTCCTACCGCTTGTACGGCATCTGTAAAGAAAAGCGCGCGGTGTTTATGCGTAATTGCAGAAATTTCTTTGATAGGCTGAACTACGCCAATTTCGTTATTGGCATACATAATGGCAACCAAAATGGTTTGGTCGGTAAAAGCAGCCTCTAATTTATTTAGGTCTACCAAGCCATCTTGTTCAACATCTAAATAGGTTACCTGTGCGCCTAGTTTCTCTAAATGTTTACAGGTATCTAATACGGCTTTATGCTCGGTAGTTAAGGTGATGATATGGTTGCCTTTTTCTTTGTACATCTCGTACACACCTTTGATCGCCAAGTTGTCTGATTCTGTAGCTCCAGAGGTGAAAATAATTTCTTTATCTGTAGCACCAATCAGCTTGGCAACCTGCTCGCGCGCATAATCAACACCTTCTTCTGCGGCCCAACCAAAAGGGTGGTTTCTGCTGGCTGCATTTCCAAATTTTTCATTAAAATAAGGCAACATCGCCTCAAGCACTCTAGGGTCTAAAGGCGTTGTAGCATTGTTGTCTAAATATATAGGAGTCTTTATCATCGTCAAATGAATTATTTACCCTGCAAAGGTATGAAAAAACTTTTCAGAACGCTAGCGCGATAGGGGTAGAACTGGTCTAAATCAGTCATTCCTTTGCAATTATTGTTTAGCTGTTTTTACAGATAAATGCCAGTAGATGACGAAGTAGCTGCATTTTGAAATTTGTAAACATCATTTTTGTAATACATAAAATATTAATATATTTGCGCTCCTAAAAATTGGGGAACGAATAAGAAATTAGCATGAAAAAAGATTTGCATCCATCGAATTATAGATTAGTTGTTTTTAAAGATATGTCTAACGACTATTCTTTTATCACTAAATCTTGCATTAACACCAACGAAACTACTACTTGGGAAGACGGAAATGAGTATCCTTTGGTAAAATTGGAGATTTCTCATACATCGCACCCATTTTATACCGGTAAAATGAAATTGGTTGATACCGCTGGTCGTATTGATAAATTCAAAAGCCGTTACGCAAAAAAATAAGTTTAAAATAAATTTATATACGAAGTCCCTTCTTGCCAGTTGGGACTTTTTTTGTTTTTTTGCACTATGACAGTCATATTTTTCGATGATCAATCGCGAGAAAGCCTATTGCCCTTAACCTACACACGGCCAGTAGCTGATTTGCGGATTGGAATCATGAAAATTTCGGAGAAGTGGCTCCGCCATTTTAAAACCGATAAGCATTATTACCAAACCCAAACCTATCTTCAAGAAAAATTCGCCACCGGCTCTGGAAGCTTAAATATTTTCATTAACGGTTCAGTTTGCCCAAATACGCAACTGTTTGAAGCTGTTGTGGCTTTAAAAGATGGGGAAGCGCTAATGCACGAAGATATTTGCATTGCCGTAAAAACCTCACAGCCGCAATTAAACATCCGTGCGCTAGAAAATTTCAAACAAGTTCATTTTGATGAACAGTTTATTAAAATCACCTATCCCGAAGATATTTTTAAATTTAATGCAGATGCTTTGCGCGAGGATTTTGACGCGCTAACAAGAGGCAGAACATCAGCAAAACTGAGCAATACCAACACGATTTTAGGTACGGATATTTTTGTAGAAGAGGGAGTAAGTGCGGAGTGCTGTACTTTTAATACCCATAACGGGCCAATTTATTTAGGCAAAAACAGTCAGGTTTGGGAAGGAACCAATATTAGGGGAGGCTTGGCTTTGTGCGAAAATTCGCAGATAAAAATGGGCGCAAAAATTTATGGTGCTACTACCATTGGTCCCAATTCGCGTATTGGCGGCGAGGTGAACAATGCTGTAATCTGGGGCAACTCATCAAAAGGGCACGAGGGGTATTTAGGTAATTCTGTAGTGGGCGAGTGGTGCAACTTTGGCGCAGACAGCAACAACTCTAACCTAAAAAACAACTATGCGGAAGTGAAACTCTGGGATTATAGTAAACAGCGTTTCCGCCGTACAGGCTTGCAATTTTGCGGTTTAATTATGGCCGACCATGCTAAATGTGGCATAAACACCATGTTTAACACGGGCACGGTGGTAGGTGTGGCGGCAAATGTGTTTGGCGCCGGTTTTCCGCGCAATTACATCGCAGATTTTGCTTGGGGCGGGGCCCAAGGTTTTGAAGTTTATACCTTAAACAAAATGTTTGATACGGTGGTAAAAGTGTTTGAGCGCCGCGGGCGTTTGTTTGACGAAATGGAAAGAAATATCCTAACCAATATATTTAATTTAACAGAAGAGTACAGAAGATTTTAACATTATGAGAAAGAAAATTGTAGCCGGAAACTGGAAAATGAACAAAAACTACACCGACGGTTTGTCTTTATTTTCGGAGGTTTTAAACATGGTGAAAGATGAAGTTCGTGGACAGCAACAGGTAATTGTTTGTGCGCCTTTTATTCATTTGCACAGTTTAACCGCTCTAGCAAAAGGACACGCACAATTGAGCGTTGGTGCACAAAATATGCATCAGGAGGCTTCTGGCGCTTACACCGGCGAAATCTCTGGAGAAATGTTGGCTTCGGTTGGCGTACAACACGTAATTTTAGGCCACTCGGAACGTCGGCAGTATTTTGGCGAAACAGATGCGCTTTTGGCTAAAAAAGTTGATGCGGCTTTAGGTAACGGTTTAGCACCTATCTTTTGCATCGGCGAAACTTTGACCGAACGCGAAGGCGGCTCTCATTTTGATGTTGTAAAAAAACAATTGGCAGACGGAACTTTCCATCTAAGTGCGGATGATTTTAAAAAGTTGGTGATTGCTTATGAGCCGGTTTGGGCTATTGGTACCGGTTTAACGGCAACAGATGAGCAAGCGCAAGAAATTCACGCTTTTATCCGCAAACAAATTGCCGAAAAATATGGTGAAGCAGTAGCTGATGAAACCTCTATTTTATACGGTGGCAGTTGTAACCCTAAAAATGCTGGGGGCTTATTTGCACAAGCAGATATTGACGGTGGCTTGATAGGCGGTGCTTCGTTAAAATCGCGTGATTTTGTTGATATTGCTAAGACCTATAATTAAAAAGCTTTAAGTTTAAAAGTTAAAGCCCAGGTGACTAGTTCATTTAGGCTTTAACTTTTAAACCTTATACCTCAATCCTTCTCCCTCAAACCTTACACCTTCCTCCTCAAGCCTTACACCCTCCTCCTCAAGCCTTAATTTTATTGCTCTTCATAATGATAGGTGAGTCCGCCATCAATAAAATAAGTACTGCCGGTAATATAAGATGCATCATCGCTGGCTAAGAAAGCCACTAAGCCCGCCACTTCTTCTGGGGTACCCATACGCTCCATCGGAATGTTTTCTAAAAGCGCTTTCATTTTTGCTTTGTCGGCCATCATTTTTTTGTTGATGGGCGTAGCAATAGCACCCGGCGCAACATTGTTAATCCTTATTTTTAAAGGCGCTAATTCTGTCGCCAAGTTTCGCATCAGCATTTTTAAACCGCCCTTGCTGGCACAATAAGCGGCAAAATGGGGGAAAATAATTTCTTCGTGCACCGAGCTCATGTTTATCACCACACCGCCACGTTTCTCTTTCATGCAGTATTTAGCGTAGGCTTGCGTGCCAAAAAAAACGGCTTTCAGATTGGTATCCATCACTAAATCATAATCTTCTGGTGTAACATTCCAAAAATCGGCCGAGCGTTCAACACCGGCATTGTTAACCAATATATCTAAGCCACCAAGCGCTTCAATGGCTTCATTTACTAAATCAATCACGTTTTGGGGAGCGCTAATGTCTTTTGCTATAAAATGTATTTTTGTGCCCAGTTTCTCCATTTCTTTTACCAACAGGCCCGCATCTTCATCCAAATGGCGCCCGTTTAAAACGATATTTGCGCCTTCTGAAGCTAGGCGGTTTGCACAAGCTTGGCCAATGCCAGAACTGCTTCCGGTTATCAGAACGTTTTTTCCTTCAAATCTTTTCATAAGCTTTTTTTATCAAGTTAAACAAGAATACGACCAAAGCGCATTACCTTAGCTTTGCAAAGCTGTTGGCCGTGGTTTTTTGGTGCCTCAGCGTTAATTCTTGGATTTTACGAAATGGATTATATAGAACTGAAATTTAAA
This sequence comes from Pelobium manganitolerans, assembly GCF_003609575.1. Lineage (GTDB taxonomy): Bacteria > Bacteroidota > Bacteroidia > Sphingobacteriales > Sphingobacteriaceae > Pseudopedobacter > Pseudopedobacter manganitolerans. The sequence goes on from NZ_MBTA01000023.1 coordinate 145,740, forward strand.
CTGGAAGACCCAGAGGCTTACCGGAAAGATATTTTAATAGATGCCTTAGCTAATGTTGGTTTTGATACTTTTGAAGAACATGACGAGGGTTTTTCTGCCTATGTGGTTAAAGAAAATTTTGAGCAAACGGCAATGGAGCTCGCCCTAGAGCCATTCGCCGATTTTGATTTTGCTTACGAAATAAACAACGTAAAATCGGAAAACTGGAATGCCGTATGGGAAAGCAATTTTGAACCGATACATATAAAAGACCAGGTTTACGTACGCGCCACTTTTCACAATCCTAAGCCGGATTTTCCTTACGAGATAGTCATTGACCCAAAAATGTCTTTTGGCACAGGCCATCATCAAACTACTGCTTTAATGATGGAATATTTATTAGAAGCCGATTTACAAGATAAAGAGTTATTGGATATGGGTTGTGGTACGGCCATCTTGGCTATTTTAGCAGCTAAATTGGGCGCAAAATCTTTGGTTGCGATTGATTACGACCCTGTATGTTACGAAAGCACTTTAGAAAACGCGGAGTTAAACGGCATTGATAAGCTTACTGCGTACTGCGGTTCTAAAGAAGCAATTCCCAACCAAAAATACGATGTGATCTTAGCAAATATCAATCGCAATATTTTGTTAGATCAAATGGAAAGCTATTCCGGCGTTTTAAAGACCAAGGGTGAAATATATTTCAGTGGCTTTTATGAAGAACCAGATTTGGGGATAATTAAAGCTGCCGCAGAAAATTTAGGAATGCAATACGTTAACCATAAGAAGAAAGACGCTTGGGTAGCGGCAAAGTTTATCAAAAAATAATATGAGAGTACATTTTATTGCCATTGGCGGTGCAGCTATGCACAACTTAGCTATTGCCTTACATTTAAAAGGCTACGAAGTTAGCGGGTCTGATGATGCGATTTACGAACCTTCCAGAACGCGTTTAGCAAAGCACGGCTTATTGCCTGATGCGGATGGTTGGCGCCCCGAGTTGCTAAACGATAAAATAGATGCGGTAATCTTAGGGATGCACGCACGCGCAGACAATCCGGAGCTGCTGAAGGCCCAAAGTTTAGGCTTAAAAATTTACTCGTACCCAGAATATGTTTATGAGCAAGCTAGAAATAAAAAACGTGTAGTGATAGGTGGCAGCCACGGGAAAACCACCATCACTTCCATGATCTTGCATGTGCTAAATTATTATCAAAAAGACTTTGATTATTTGGTAGGGGCACAAATTGCCGGTTTTGAAAATATGGTGCGTTTGTCTGATGCTCCGGTTATTGTTATAGAAGGTGATGAATATTTGGCGTCGCCGATAGATAGGCGGCCGAAATTCCACTTGTACAAAGCACATGTGGGTGTAATAAGTGGCGTTGCCTGGGACCATATCAATGTGTTTCCAACCTTTGATAGCTACAAAGCGCAGTTTAGCAAATTTATAGACACCCTTGAGCGAAACGGTACATTGATATACTGCGCTGAAGATGAGGTTTTGAAAAAAATTGTTGCCCAGCATACAAGCAGGAACGATGTGCGGAAAATTCCGTACGAAACTCCTCTTTATGAAATAAGGGAAGGGAAAACCTACTTGGTAACTGCCGGTAAGGAGGTTGGACTAGAAGTTTTTGGCAAACATAATTTACAAAACTTAACCGCAGCGCGTTTGGTGTGCGCCCAGCTGGATGTTTCTGAGGAAGATTTTTATGCTGCGATAGCTAGTTTTAGCGGTGCGGCAAAACGCCTAGAGAAATTAGGAGAAACGGCACATAAAGCAGTTTTTAAAGATTTTGCGCACTCGCCATCTAAGTTGAAAGCAACAGTTGAAGCGGTAAAATCGCAATACCCTCAGCGCAGTTTAATTGCTTGCATTGAGCTGCATACATTCAGCAGCTTAAATGAAAATTTTTTAAACGAGTACTCGGGTACTTTTAATGGCGCAGATTTTGCGGTCGTGTACATCGATCAAAAAACCTTCGAACAGAAGAAGTTAAAACCGTTTAACGGCGAAGATGTGATGAAAGCATTCGGGAACAAAAATTTATTGTTTTATGACAATCCCGAAAAACTAAAACGATATATTGAATCGTTTGAAATATCTGACTGTAATCTGTTGATGATGAGCTCTGGAACATTCGGAAGTATTGATTTGGTTACATTGGCAAACTCTTTTCTTTACAGGTAAGAAATGTTTATATTAGGAGCGTTAAAACTCATGTTGTAGATTTAAAGTTTAAAAAGCGAAAAAAAGATATGAAATTACTAGGAAAAAAAATCAGACTTCTAAGACATCAAAGAGGATGGAGCCAAGAGGACGTAGCTAAGCAATTGGATATTTCCATTCCGGCTTTTTCTAAGATAGAAACCGGTATTACAGATGTAAACCTTTCTCGTTTAGAACAAATTTCGGCTTTGTTTGAGATGTCGGTGGTCCAGTTGCTAACTTATAATGATCCGGAGCAGGAAATAAAAAATGCTTCTGATTTGGAAGTTGCCAATAAAAAACTGCACGACCGCGATGCGGAAGTTATTGAGTTGCAGAAAAAAGTGATCGAGCTGTACGAAGAAATCAGAAACTCAAAAAGTTTCGGTTAAAAAAAAGTCCTGAAGAAAATTCAGGACTTTTTTTATGATAAAGCTGTTGCTTATAAAGCTTCGGAAACTACTTCCTTCACTTCTGGCACCATCCTTTGTAATAAACTTTGGATGCCAGATTTTAAGGTGATGGTTGATGAAGGGCAACCGCTGCAAGAACCGCGAAGTTCTACCGTAACCACACCATCTTCAAAAGAACGATAGCTGATAGCGCCACCGTCTTGCTCAACCGCCGGACGCACATAATCGTTTAAAATCTGCTGAATTTTAATTTCGGTTTCTGTGCCTTCAAAAACCAAATTTTCTTCCTCTGTTTTGTCTTGTACGGCATATTCAGATTCTATGGCTCCTTTTACAAACTCCTTTAGCAAAGGCTCAATATCCGCCCAGTCTGCATCTTCTGTTTTGGTGATAGTCACAAAATTGCTGGCGAAAAATACGCCGTTTACAAAGTTGAATTTGTAAAGCTCAGACGCAAATTTGGAGTGCTCGGCGCTTTCTTTGGTCGGGAAATCTACACTTCCGTTAATCAACAGTTTGTTTACAATGAATTTCATTGTAGCCGGATTTGGGGTGGATTCTGTATATACGGTGATGTTCATTTTTTTAATCTTTTTTGTAAAAATAACCAACCTTTACGAAAGAAACGTGCAATAAGCGCTATTTTACGCCTTAATGACTTTAAATGCCGGTATAACTGCTTGGCGTAATAGCGCGCAATTCGGCTTTAACTTCATCAGTTACATCCAGCGTTTCTATAAAATCAGCCATTACTTGGGCGTTAATTTGGGTGTTTGTACGCGTTAAATCCTTTAGTGCCTCGTAAGGGTTCGGATAGTTTTCTCTTCTTAAAATGGTTTGGATAGCTTCTGCTACCACCGCCCAGTTGTTATCTAAATCTGCTTGAATCTCTTTTTGGTTTAGCAACAATTTATTTAAGCCTTTAATGGTCGATTTTAAAGCGATAATGGTATGCGCCAATGGAACCCCAATGTTACGCAACACGGTAGAGTCGGTTAAATCGCGCTGCAAGCGGCTTACTGGAAGTTTTGCCGCCAAATGTTCAAATAAAGCATTGGCAATGCCGATGTTTCCTTCCGAGTTTTCAAAATCTATAGGGTTAACTTTATGTGGCATGGCGGATGAACCTACTTCTCCTTCTTTAATTTTCTGTTTGAAGTAGTTCATGGAAATATAGGTCCAAAAATCACGATTAAGATCCAGCACAATATTGTTGATTCTTTTTAAGCCATCAAACTGCGCCGCCATGTAATCGTAATGTTCAATTTGGGTGGTATTTTGCAAGCGCTTCAACTTCAGTTTCTTATCAACAAAATTATTTCCAAAGTTTTTCCAGTTTATTAGGGGAAAAGCTACATGATGCGCGTTAAAATTGCCGGTAGCGCCACCAAATTTTGCGCCGAACGGAATTTCTTGCAGTAATGCAAGCTGGTTTTCTAAACGCTCTACAAACACTTGAACTTCTTTGCCCAAACGCGTTGGCGATGCTGGCTGCCCATGCGTATGTGCCAACATAGAAACGTGTTTCCATTCTTTTGCCAAGTCACTCAAGGTATTGATGAGTTCTTGCAATTGAGGATAATAAATTATCGATAAACCCGCTTTTAAAGAATAAGGAATGGCAGTATTGTTAATGTCCTGCGAGGTTAAGCCAAAATGGATATATTCTTTATAAGCGGAAAGGCCCAGTTCGTCGAACTTCTTTTTGATGAAATATTCCACCGCCTTTACATCATGATTGGTGGTTTTCTCAATCTCTTTTACCGCTAAAATATCCTCTTCGGTCAGATTGTTTATTTCTAAGCGTATAGCATCAAAATTATAATTGGACAAACCTTTTAAAGCGGGCAAAGGAAGCTCACATAAAGCGATAAAATACTCTACTTCTACAAAAATACGGTACTTAATAAGCGCAGCTTCAGAAAAGTATGCGCCTAAATCGGCAGTCTGGCTGTGGTAGCGTCCGTCTATTGGAGAAATAGCGTTAAGCGTTGAAATATTCATTTGATTGGATTGTTTGCACAAAAATAACAAAGTAAGTTGAAATAGGCGAGGTTTGAGATGGAAGGTTGAGGTGGAAGGTGTAAGGTTTTGGGTTTAAGGTTTAGAACTTTTGTAGCGTTCTGTAGAGGGCTTACGTATTTAACAGTGGATTTTTTATTGGAAACTTTGGAAATGAAAAAAGTTTCCATAGTTTTGGGCGCGAAAAAATTTGGAGATATAGATGGTTGACAAGGTAATATTGGAAGAGGCGGAGAAGTTGTTTTTAAAGTTTGGGATGCGCAGCGTTACCATGGATGATATTGCAAAGCATTTGGGTATGAGCAAGAAAACCATATACGCGCATTATAAAGACAAAAATCAGCTGGTGATGGAAATGATTAGCAATACCCTAAGTAAAGAAGAATGCAATATGGATTTGTGCCGGGTAAAAGCTAAAGATGCCATTGAGGAGATTTTTTTAACGATGGATTTTTTGAAAGAAATGATATCCAGTTTGAATCCGATTGTATTTTACGATTTAGAAAAATACCATAATGAGGCCTACAAATTATTGATGAGCTTCCATGAAAACCGCATCTATAACTGTGTAAAAGCGTGCTTAGAGCGTGGCATAAACGAAAAGATTTTTAGGGCAGACATTAATCCGGATATTTTAGCTACTGCGCGTACGGCACAAATCAACTGGGTTTTTCAGGCAGATTTGGTGCGCAGCGGCCGATATAGCATGTACAACGTAATTCATGAATTAACCACGCATTTTCTGTTTGGCATTTGCACGCTAAGCGGACATGTATTAATTAACAATTATACCAATAGAAACAATCCGATATGATGAAAACAAAAAAACTGTTTGTTACGGCTGTTTTCAGTTTATTCAGCATTTTAGTGTGGGCACAAAACCCGCCCGAAAAGGTGCATGATTTTAACTTAGAGCAGTGCATAAATTATGCTTATGAGCATCAAACCAGTGTACTTAATGCGGCGATTGACCAAAAAATTGCGGATGCCAAGGTTAAAGAAACAATAGGCATCGGTTTACCGCAAATTTCTGCTTCGGCAGATTTGCAAGATTTCTTGAAACTACCTACTTCATTATTGCCAGGCGAATTTTTTAATCAGCCGGCGGGCACATTTATTCCAGTAAAATTTGGTGTTAAATACAGCTCTAGCCTAGGCGCGGCAGTAAACCAGTTGATTTTTGATGGAAGCTATTTGGTTGGCTTACAGGCATCCAAAACCTATAGAGAGCTGTCGGAAAAAACGTTTAATCGCACTAAAATTGAAACAAATGTTGCGGTAACTAAGGCATTTTACATGGTTTTGGTAAACAACAAACAGCTGGATTTGCTGAATGCCAACATCAGCCAGTTAAAAACCCAGCTAGACCAAACACAAGCTTTGTTTGACAATGGTTTTGCCGAAAAAATTGATGCGGATAGGCTGCGGGTGATCTACAACAATTTGCTTACCGAAAAGCAAAATGTTGAGCGTTCTTTAGGCGTGGGCATTACCATGCTAAAATTTCAGATGGGCATGCCCGTTACCGACGTTTTAACACTTTCTGGGACTATCGAAGATGTGAAATTGGACAAAGGCGTTTTTATGAAAGACACTACCGCCTACCAAAACCGCATTGAATATTCTTTGGCGCAAACAGCTATTAAGTTGAACCAATTGGATTTAAAGCGCTACAAATCGGCTTATTTGCCAAATTTATCAGCTTTTGGCTCGGGTTCTTATCAATATCAAAACAATAAGTTTAGCGATTTGTACGACGAAAGCTTTCCGACGATGGTAATTGGTCTAAAACTGAACGTGCCGATTTTTAGCGGCGGGCAAAGGTATCAAAAGGTTAAACAAGCAGAATTTGAGGTGTTAAAATCACAGAACGATTTGTTCCAGGCTAAAAACTCTATTAATCTGGATATCGAAAACAGCATTACCAAATACACCAACGCCATCAACTCGCTAGAAAGCCAGCAACGTAATTTGGATTTGGCCAATGAAGTACTGCGTGTGAGCAAAATTAAGTACGAGCAGGGTGTGGGCTCATCTTTGGAGGTTACCCAAGCGCAAACATCGCTCAAAGAAGCAGAAAACAATTATATCAATGCACTTTATGACGCTGTTGTAAGTAAGGTGGACACCGAGAAAGCAACTGGAGTTATCCAATAAATAAAGAATTGTCAACATGACTAAACAATCAACAAATAAACAGATGAAGAATATATTAATACTGTCCCTTGTGCTGTTTTTAGCAGCCTGTGGTAGTGAGCCTAAAGACAAAAAAGCTCAGCTAGAGAAACTAAAGAAAGAGCAAGCCAAGATAAGCGAGCAAATTGCCGATTTGGAAGCTCAGATTGGCGATGATAAAGAAGATGTGGTAAAAGAGGTAACCGTATTTGACGTACAAAAGAGCACTTTTAAAAATTACATTGAAATACAAGGAAAGGTAGATGCTGAACAAAATGTGCAGGTAAACCCAGAAGCGCAAGGTGTAATCACCAAAATTTACGCAAGCATTGGTCAGCACGTATCAAAAGGGCAGGTGTTGGCGCAAATTGACGATGCAGTTTTAAGGCAAAATATCGCACAACTGCAAACCTCGCTTGACTTAGCTACCAATTTATACAACAGGCAAAAGAACCTTTGGGATCAAAAAATTGGTACGGAGGTGCAGTACCTGAATGCAAAATCGCAAAAAGAGGGCTTAGAGAAACAGATGGCGGTGCTAAAACAACAAGCAGCGATGTACAAAATCAAGTCGCCAATTTCCGGCACTATAGACGAGATGGATTATAAAGTTGGGCAGGCTGTGCAACCAGGCGCGCCGGGCATTAGGGTGGTAAATGCTAACGATTTAAAAGCAAAAGCGCAAGTTTCCGAAACCTATGCGGGGCGCATTAACCAAGGTGATGAGGTTTTGGTGATTTTGCCAGACGCTTCTGATTCGGTAAAAACGCGCATCTCTTTCGCGTCGAAAACCATTGACCCTATGAGCCGGAGCTTTAACGTAGAGGTAAAACTGCCAAGTCGCAAAACTTTTCGGCCTAACATGATATCAGTACTTAAAATTGTGGATTACACCAATAAAGATGCGACCACTGTGCCTATAAAAGCCATCCAAAAATCGGAAAAAGGCGATTATTTGATGCTAGCGGTGAACGGGAAAGCCAAAAAAGTTGATGTAAAGGTCGGCAATGTGTACAACGGCATGGCCGAAATTTTAGAAGGCATTAGTGCCGGCGATAAAGTGGTTGTTGCAGGCTTAAACGGACTGAGCGAAGGCGATACCGTAAGTTTTTAGTTGAAAGATTTGAAAACATCAATCCAAACTAAATGAAAGATTTAGAAAAAGAATTTAAGCCCTCAAGTTGGGCTATTGAGAATAAAACGGCAATTTACGTACTAACTTTTATGCTTTTAATAGCGGGTTACATTGCCTACGTAAACTTGCCTAAAGAGAATTTTCCGGAAATCTCTATCCCGAAAATATTTGTGCAAACGGTTTATCCGGGCACATCGCCAGAGAATATGGAGAATTTGGTAACCAAGCAGATTGAGAAGCAAATTAGATCTACCCAAGGCTTAAAGAAAGTTACCTCCAACTCTTACCAGGATTTTTCCATCATTACAGCAGAGTTTAACTCTAACGTAGATATTGTGGTGGCAAAACAGCGTATCAAAGATGCTGTGGACAAATCAAAAACAGATTTACCTAGCGATTTGCCCGATGATCCGGTGGTGATGGATATCAACCTTTCGGATTTACCGATTATGTACCTGAACATGTCGGGAGATTTTGATTTAAAAACCTTAAAAGGTTATGCCGATGATTTGCAGGATAGGATAGAGGCCTTGCCAGAAATTTCCGGGGTGGATATTGTTGGTGCGCTTGAACCAGAAATGCAGATTAATGTGGACATGAACAAGATGGCCGCAGCGAAAATCTCGTTTATGGATATTCAAAATGCGGTAGGTTACGAGAACATCTCGGCGTCTGGCGGTACTGTGCCTATTGATGGCGTTCGCCGTACCTTAAATATTAAAAAGGAGTACAAATCTGCCGAGGAAATTGGCAACACCATTATTAAAACACCGACAGGTGGCTCGGTTTATTTGAGAGATATCGCCAACGTGGTGGACGGTTTTGAAGAACAAGAATCTTTTGCGCGACTGAACGGTAAAAACGTAATCACCTTAAACGTTAAAAAACGTTCGGGAGAAAACCTGATTGAGGCATCGGATAAAATCCGCGAGATTTTGGCGGAGATGCAGGAAAAGCAGTTTCCAAAAGGTTTGGAAATTGTGGCCACCGGCGACCAATCCGATCAAACCCGCGTTACCCTTCATGATTTGATCAACACCATTATCATCGGTTTTATTTTGGTAACGCTGATTTTGATGTTTTTCATGGGCATTACCAATGCCTTGTTTGTGGCGCTTTCGGTACCGCTTTCTATGTGTGTGGCTTTTTTGGTGATGCCGGCTTTAGGTTTCACCATGAATATGATTGTGCTGTTTTCTTTCTTGCTGGCTTTGGGTATTGTGGTGGATGATGCCATTGTGGTGATTGAAAATACCCACCGGATATTTGAGAACGGGAAAATAGAGATTAAAAAGGCTGCAAAAATGGCGGCAGGCGAAGTGTTTTTGCCTGTGTTTTCTGGCACTATGACGACTTTAGCGCCTTTTGTGCCACTCGCTTTTTGGCCCGGCGTTATTGGCGAGTTTATGTTCTTTTTGCCGATAACCTTGATTATAACCTTGTTGGCATCTTTGGTGGTGGCTTATATCATCAATCCGGTTTTCGCGGTTGATTTTATGGAGTCGCATGATGGGCATGAGGCGCACCAACCTAAGTTTGACAGGCGCACCAAAAAGGTACTGCTTTACTTCTGCATAGCAGCTGTAATTGGCTACATCATCAACTTTGGTTTTGGAAACTTTATTGTGGTAATAGCCTTGTTTTACCTGCTGCAGCATTTTGTATTAGAAAAAACCATCCGCAAGTTTCAAACCCATTTTTGGCCAAGAGTACAAGATCGCTACGCCCGTTTTTTAGATTGGGCGCTGCACCGCCCTTACACCATCTTGGGCAGCACTTTCGCTTTGTTGGTGTTCTCCGTTATTTTAACAGGCATCATCCCGCCAAGGTTTGTGTTTTTCCCAACTGCCGATCCCAACTTTGTGTATGTGTACACCACCTTGCCGGTAGGTACGGACCAAGCTTACACCAACGAGGTCACCAAGAAAATAGAAAAACGCGTAACTGCCGTGGTAGACAGTTTGGGTGCGCAAAACGTATCGTCTATCATTTCTAACGTAACGGTGGGCGTTACAGATCCGCAAGATGAAGACCAAGGCAATTACCCTAACAGAAGCAAGGTTACGGTGGCTTTCAAAGAATTTGGCAAACGTACCGGAAGGCCTTCATCAGAATATCTTACAGAGATTAGGAAAGCTATAAAAGGTATTCCGGGTGCCGAGATTTCTGTTGCACAAGAGCAAGGCGGCCCGCCAACGGCTAAACCCATCAGTATCGAAATTACGGGCGACGATTTGGATAGCATTGTAAAAACATCTGAACGCCTAAAGAGCTATTTGGTAGCTAAAAACATTGGCGGTATTGAAGAGCTAAAATCGGATTTCCAAAACAATAAGCCAGAGGTGATTTTTGATATCGACCGTGAGCGGGCAAACCGCCAAGGGATATCTACACAAAACGTGGTTTACAATTTACGTACAGCCCTTTACGGGATGGAGGTTTCTAAGTTTAGAGATTTGGATGAAGATTATAAGATAAACGTGCGGGCGCGAGAGGAGCAACGGAATAGTCTGGAGGCTTTGCGCAATATCCAGATTACGTTTCGCGATATGGCGATGGGCGGCGCAATCCGTCAGGTGCCGATTTCTTCTTTTGCGACGATAGATTATGTGGACACTTACGGCGGTATCAAGCGGAAGCAAGGTAAACGCATTGTGATTTTATCATCTAACGTTTTGGCGGATTATAACCCGGGCGAAGTAAATAAAAACATCGAGAGTGCCATTAAAGATTTTAACGCGCCAGCCGGTGTGGTGATTAAAATGGGCGGTGCGCAAGAAGAACAGGCCGAAACCTCCGCTTTCTTGGGCTTAGCTTTGGGCGTTGCATTTTTCTTGATCCTCATTATTTTGGTGATCCAGTTTAACTCTATCGGTAAACCGATTATTATTTTGAGCGAGATTTTGTTCAGCATCATAGGTGTGTTGCTGGGCATCACTATCTTTCATATGGAAATGTCTATTGTAATGATGGGCGTGGGTATTGTTGCCCTTGCGGGGATTGTGGTGCGTAACGGAATATTGCTGGTGGAATTTGCAGATTTAATGATAGAACAAGGGATGCAACCTTACGAGGCCGTTTTAGAAGCCGGACGCACGCGGATGACGCCGGTTTTATTAACCGCTACGGCTACGATGCTGGGCTTAATTCCGCTTGCAGTAGGTTTAAACCTGGATTTTGCCACTTTATTAACTACCGGAAATCCCCATTTATATTTCGGCGGTGACAACGTTGCTTTCTGGGGCCCGCTTTCTTGGACGATGATATTCGGTTTAAGCTTTGCCACTTTCTTGACGTTAATTTTAGTGCCGTCTATGTACCTAATTAGGTGTAAAATGAAGGCACGAATTGCCAAATGGCGTAAGAAAGAGGAAGTGAAATTGTTAGAAGAATAAGTTTAATTTATAAATGTGTGTTTAGCGTTCCGAAATTTCTTCGGAACGCTTTTTTTTGTTAAAGCAAACATTCTTCTTTCTTCTCGGGCATATCTTCATTTGCGGTAGGCACGCTAATGATATCCGAGATGTTTCCGTTTTTATCCAAAAGCAAGGCTGTTAATTTATTGCATTTATAGGCACCGGTGTCGATATTAATGGCGTGCACATTGGCATCGTAAAGTGCATCTTCTTTTGGTGTATGGCCAAAAACTTGCAGTTGCGGCAGTTTTTTGGTTTCGTTACGTTGCCAAACTACACCTTCTTTATTGTTAGGGTCAAAAGGGTTTTCCGAATCTGAAATGCCAGCGTGGGAAACGATAAAGTTGGGGTGCTCAAACACCAAAGGCAAATTTTTGAACCATTCCGCGTCCGGATCAATAGGTCTTCCTTCTACCAAATACTGGCTAAATGTACGTTCGCCAGATTTGCCATACCAATCTTCATCAAAGCTTTCTAAGCAATGTTGCATAAACTGTTGCTCGTGGTTTCCGCGGATAAGCACCGTATCCGGATGTTTTTTCTGTAGCTCTTGAACCAACTGCGCAACCTGCGGACTAAAATTCCCGTGATCTATAATATCGCCAACAAAGATGAGCTGCTGCTGCTTGGGTTTCCATTGCAATAACAGTTTCTGAAGCGTATAAAAGCAGCCATGCACATCGCCCACAATAAAAAAGCTCTTCATAAAGGGTTTTAATTGCGGTTAAACAATTATTAGTCCAATCGTTGGGTTTTGTTTTTGGCCTCAATCCATTTTGAGAGGTACTTGGTGCTATTTAGCTGATGGTGACGCAACATAGCGCCTAAAAAATTTTGTTGCCGATGTTGTTGCAACGTGCTTAAAAGCTTTCCAATGTTATTAAGTAACGCACGTTCGCCTGCTGTTTTACTGTAAATTTGGTTAATGATGGGATAAGCTAATGCTTGTTTTTGCATCCATAAATCTTTATTCTGGTAAAGCGCTACGGCTGCATCTGCAAACTTCTCAACGTCGTTTTCAATCCGTCCGGGCCAAGCCAAATTGCCGTGCATGGCCTCGGCGCCAATAGCAGTGGTTACGTTGGGCGTCCCGTTTTGCATGGCATCAATCAATTTACCTTTTAGGCCCGCGCCAAAAAGTAGGGGCGCCAAACAAACCCGCGCGTTTTGCATAACAGCGTTTACATTTTCTGCACGGCCTTTAATGATAAAACCTTCTTTGGGTTGCTGTAGTTGAAACACTTTTTCGGAAGGGTAAGCGCCATAAATATGGATTTCTGCCTGTGGCAAACGTTTGCGGATTAAAGGCCAGATTTTATTTTTTAAATGCAATACCGATTGCCAGTTGGGCTGGTGCAAAAAATTACCGATGCTGATGAAATGCTTTCTGTGCTCGAAAGATGGGATTTTTTCTGCAAAATCGGCAGGCAATTGCTCCAGCATAAAAGGCAGATACAATAAAAGAGACGGTTCTATCTTAAACAAGTTCTGCAGTAGGTCGAGCTCAAAAGCCGAAATAACTAAGGATAAATCGCAACGTAAAATGCTGGCGATTTCCCGTTTTGCTACTTCTTCGGTTAATAAATCGCTAATTTGAAATGCTTTTCCTGCTTTCCAAGCGTTTTGGCGTGCGGCACGTAAACAATGTAAATCTTCGGTATCTAAAATCTGTAACGCTTCCGGACAGCTTTCGCGTAGACGCCAACCGTATTGCTCCTCTGTCATGAAGCGATCAAATATTACCACTTGGGGATTTAGCTGTGCCACAAACGTATCAAAACTGGCACTGTTGAGCTGGATGTGGACTTTGTTAACGCCAATTGAAGCCAAATCCACAGAAAATTCGCTATCCGCAGCAGCGGACGCAAATGTGATTTGATAATTTGCCTTATGGAAGGCCGCAATCAGTTGCATCATCCTGCTTCCGGCAGCAGAAGAATTAGGCTCGGGCCAAACCGAGCCAATAATAAGCAATTTAGGACTAAGCATGTAAATCGTTAAAAACCAAAAACTCGTTCTCTAAACCGCTTAAGTCTGCTTTTTCATCAAAAATTCCATAAACAGAAGCGCCGCTTCCACTCATTAAACTAAACAGCGCACCCGCTTGGTATAAAGCTTTTTTCGCCTTCGCGATAATGGGGTGTGCTTTTAAAATATGTGGCTCAAAATCATTGTAAATGTGCTGTTGCCAATCAGACACCGGTAATTTTATTAGCTCTTTAAGCGATTTGGAAGACGGTTTTGGATTTACTCCAGCGTAAGCTTCTGCGGTGGATACGTGAACATTTGGCATCAGCAGGGCAATATGATAAGCACTTAAATCTATCTCGATATTCTCAAATTCATCGCCTTTGGCAAACGCGTAAACCGGCTTGTTTTCGATAAAAAAAGCACAATCTGCGCCCAGCTTTCGGCAATAGACTTGCATTTGTTCAACATTTAAATTCAGCTTAAAATATTGATTAACCAGCTTTATAAAAAAAGCGGCATCGGCCGAGCCTCCGCCCAAGCCTGCCCCAACGGGGATTTTTTTAAGTAGATGGATGTGGATATTTGGCAAATCGAAATCGTTGCGCAAAAGTTGGTAGGCCTTTAAGCAAAGGTTTTGATCTGTATTACCCGGAATGGGAATGCCCGAACTTTCAAATTTCATTTTGCTGCTTTCAACCAGTTCTAAAGCATCACATAGTTGGATGGGGTAAAAAATCGTTTCTAAATCATGATAGCCATCTGCCCGGCGCTTTACCACATTTAAGCCGATATTGATTTTTGCAGAAGGGAAGATGAGCATGGGGGTTTAATTTTGAATTTTGAAGGAGTGAATGATTGAATAGTTTTATTGTCCATAGTCGATAGTCCATGGTTTTATAGTCCGCAGTCCATGGTTTGCAGTTCATGGTTGGGGGTTTATAGTCGATAGTCCATAGTCCGTAGTCTATAAGTTTATGGTCGATAGCTTATATCTCTAATCTCATATCTAACGTCTCACATCTCATATCTAACATCTTCACACATATCTTTTAAACATTAATAGGATAACAAATATAGATTAATTTAATTTGTAGGTTAAAGCGATATTTAATGAAGCAGTATTTAGATTTGATGAGGCACGTGCTGGAGAACGGCGCGCAAAAGCACGACAGAACCGGTACCGGAACCATTAGTGTGTTTGGCTACCAAATGCGGTTTAACCTTGCCGAAGGTTTTCCGATGGTGACCACAAAAAAGCTTCATCTAAAATCTATTATTCATGAACTGATTTGGTTTTTAAGTGGCGATACCAATATCAAATATCTCAAAGAAAACGGGGTGCGTATTTGGGACGAGTGGGCTGATGAAAACGGAGACTTAGGTCCGGTTTACGGGTCGCAATGGCGCTCTTGGCCTACGCCAGACGGTAGAACCATTGATCAAATCAGCAACATCATTCAGCAGTTAAAAAACAATCCGGATAGCCGCAGAATTATTGTTTCTGCATGGAATGTGGCCGAGATTGAAAACATGGCTTTGCCGCCTTGTCACAGCTTTTTTCAGTTTTATGTGGCTCCGCCGGATGCATCTAAAGGCGAAACTAAAGGAAAATTAAGTTGCCAGTTGTACCAACGCAGCGCTGATATTTTCTTGGGCGTACCTTTTAACATCGCGTCTTACGCTTTGCTAACTATGTTGGTGGCGCAAGTTTGTGATCTAATGCCTGGCGATTTTGTACATACTTTGGGCGATGCACATTTATACAATAACCATATAGAGCAGGCTAAATTGCAGTTAAGCCGTGAGCCTAAAGCGCTGCCACAAATGAAAATTAATCCGGCAGTAAAAGATATCTTCGCTTTTAAGTATGAAGATTTTGAGCTGGTAGGTTACGAGGCACATCCGCATATTAAAGGCGCTGTTGCCGTTTAAATGGAGGTTTAGATTTTACGATTTATATTAAGAGCCTGTTTAAAATTTATCTAATAATTTGTATATGCTTCTTTTCGGCTACAACTTTGTTGTGTTTTTTTGAGGTAGAAGCCTCGCTATCTCTGCAAAAACACGCCTTGTTTCGCTCAAAATGGCAATAAGCCTTCTTGAATGCCTTGAACAACAATAAGCAGCATGAAAAAATAAGCGATAAAAATTTTTACAATATAAATTTAAACAGGCTCTAAACAAAAAAGCCGGAGCTGTAAAAACAGGTCCGGCTTTTTTGTTCTCGTACTAACTCTTAAAAACGGTAAGTCAAATCTGCCGAAAACACGCGTGGCGCTTGCGGGCTGATGGTTGACCAACCTTTGTAGTAATCTTTGTTAGTTAGGTTATCCAGCTTCAGTGTAAACCTAAAAGCTTTTACATCATAAAAAGCAGATGCGTTTAAAATGGTATAAGCTGGTAAGGTAAAGGTTCCGTTTGTGCGGTTAAAGATTTTGTTTTCGCTGGCGTAGTTTCCTCCAAAGCCTAATCCAAAGCCATCTAAAACAGCCGATGAAAAGCGGTAGCTTGCCCAAAAGTTAGCCAAGTGAGCCGGGCCGGCTTCCTCTGGTCTAAACCCAATAAAGCTAGGGTCGCCAGATAGCTGTTTGCCCTCATTATAGCTGTAGCCTGCAACAAAATTTAGCCCGTTAATTGGGTTGGCAATTACGCTCATTTCAAATCCTTTACTGTACTGCTCGCCGTTTTGTACATAATAGCTGTTGTCTGGGTCAACTTCAATCAGTTGCGCCCGGTTATTCACTTTAATGTCGTAATAGCTTAAAGTAGCGGTAAATTTATCAGTAAGGAAACTCATTTTTGTTCCGAACTCAAACTGGCGAGCATGCTCGGGTTTTAAAGATTTTGAGCTGGCTACGCCATTTGTTTTAACTTCGCCGGGCGCAACGTTGGAAAAACCGTCCATAAAATTACCGAATAAGCTCAGTTTGTTTAGTATCGGTTGATAAACCACGCCAAATTTTGGTGATAAAGACACCTGGTGGTAGCTGTCGTCGCTAAACCTATCAACACGTAAACTGGCCATCGCAGAAAGTGCAGGTGTAAAAGTGATTACATCTGAGGCGTAAGCGCTGTAAACCTGCTGTTTAGTTTTGCCGTAGCCGGGACCCGGACTGTATGAGGCTAAAATGCCCGCATCTGCGCCTGCTTGGGTTAATACGCCGCTATCATCTGGGGTAGTGCTAACCGGAATATTGTAGAAATTATGCAGGGCAGGCACTACAGATTGGAAAATAGCTGGATCAACCCCAAGGTTAACAAAGCCGTGGATGCCGTAGCCCATATCGTTGCGAACCTCATTTCTGTTGAAATAATCTAAACCTACTAAGAGTTTGTTTTTAACAGTTCCGAGGCTGAAATTGCTCAAAAAGTTCTGTTGGATATCTAATCCGATGGTTTCGTTGTTTTGTTTGGTGGTAGATCTTCTTAAAATAATACCGCTTGGAATAGGAGTATTAAAAGGCGCACCTTCTACCGCTGATGTTACTTCGTACAAATAAGAATAATAACCTTCTGAGCGGGCAGAAGTTTTTGAAACTACGGTTTGTGAAGTCCATTGGCCGGATAGTTTATAATTCATTTGTCCTTGTAGGCTGTAGGTTGGCGTTTCCATATACAAATCATTGCTGGTGTATGATCTTTCACGGTTGTAACCCAACTCGGCAATATTATGTACGCGCAACGGTGAACCACGGTCCACAAAAAGCATGGTTTGGTTGGTGCTTTTGCCTTGGAAAAACTCGGTATTGATGTCAAAGGAAAGCCTTTCGTTTACATCAAAACGTAAAGCCGGAGCCACAAATAAACTTCTTTTGAAACCCGCATCCTGGAAACTTGCCTGACTGTTATAAGCAGTATTAATGCGGAAAGCCGCGTTGTTATCGCTACCCAAAGTGGTGTTCACATCTGCGGTAACGCGGTTTAGGCCGTAGGTTGCAGTGGTGTAAGAAATGCTTCCGCCAAAACCGTAAAATGGACGCTTGGTGTTGATGTTAATTAAACCTCCGTAAGAGATTAAGCTGCTGCCATACAAAGTGCCAGATGGTCCTTTAACAACCTCAATGCTTTCTACGTTAGCAATATCCGGCGAGCCGTTAGTTAAAGCAGGCACGCCGTTAACTAAAGTGGGCTGCACCGCAAATCCGCGCAACGAAAAATATCCGGCACCATCACCGCCACGGCCTGTAGATTCCCAAAGTTTATCAATACCGGGTGCATTTTTTAAAGCATCATCAAAATTGGTCACTACTTGTTCTTTCAGCAAAACACCAGAGATGGAATTGTAAACCTGCGGGTTTTCCAAATCTTTCAGGGGCATTTTAGATACCGTACTGCTCATTTCTCGGCCATATTTATTGGCTTTATTTCCGGTAACGGTAACCTCATTTAGGTTGTTAGCGTTGGAAACCGCCAGCTGAATATCATTTAAGAAAGTGGTTTGGTTAGCATCTATTTTTACGCTGATGTTTTTCGTGCTGTAACCGATGATGGAAACTCTTAAGCTGTAGGTGCCGCTCGGCAGATCCTTAATTTCAAAAGAACCATCTTGCGCTGTAACCGCGCCTTTTTTAAGCTCCGGAATGCGTACGCTAGCATTGTTTAAAGGCTCATTTTGTAGCGATATCACCCTGCCCGAAAGATTTCCTGATTGGGCAAATGCAACTAAGCTCGTACAAAATAGTAGAAGTAATAGATATAGTTTTCTCATTTGTGTTGTGATTAAATAGGGTGAAATGTTAAAGCGTAAAGATTACCTGATTCCATCTATTTTTAATTAGATTGATTTTAAATTGATGCAAACATACGTTACGGCATTTTAATTTGCAACAAGTTTTTTACCGATAATTTTAATGACGTATAACTAAAATAAGCGGTAACGCAAACCTAAAAAACCTCTAATTCCCTGGTTAGGCGCGTAAACATAATTTGGGTCAAACGTTAATCCATAAGGGTTTTCTGGCGTTGCCATGGCTTGGCCGTTGGCGTCAAATTGTACGTTTTTGTCAAACGGGTCGTATGCGCGAGAAATGATAAATGGCGTTCCTTTGTTCGGTGTCCAGTTTAATAAGTTTTTAACGCCGCCGTAAATCTCCATTTTTTGCCCTAAGCTTTTGGTAAGTTGTATGTTTTGGATGCTCCACCAAGGCGAATACTCACTGCGCGGATCGGTTTTACTCAACAAGGGCAAACGCATAGGACTATATACGCTCCCGGTATAATCAAGCGTTAAACCTATTGGCTTAAGGGTGTAACTTATATTCCACGTTCCGGTGAATTTTTCGGCAAATAATTGGCGGGTTTTTACGCCTCCTTCTTTATCATAAACATCCATAGCGGTAGCGCCAGCCAATATTTTTAGACCGTTTTGAAATGCCACATCCACATTTAGTGATAAACCTTTTGAAATGGCGTATCCCGAGAGGTTGTCGTAAATGATTTTATTCGGGTCCGTTTCGTAATCGGCAATAATTTTATTGCTGAAATGCGTGTAAAATGCAGTGGCATCTAAACCGACGAATGTAGTCCCGGCGACAATTTTCTTTACAAAGTTTAAGTTTCCGTTCCAAGATGTTTCTGGGTCTAAATTGTTTGCAAAAACCACCTCTCTTGCGCCTGTAAGCGCCGCATGGTCTTCGGTAAATACGTTAGCTACCCGGTAGCCGTTTCCAAAACTTAAGCGTATGATGTTGTTTTTATCGTTAGAGTTCCATTTGTAATTTACCCGTGGCGTTAAAATGCTTCCGTGGATCGAGTTATAATCGTACCTAAGACCTAGAAGCAATTTGTTGTTGCCGTTCATGGTTATTTCGTCCTGCATAAAAACACCCGGTAAATGCGTGTGAGTGGGTTCGTTATGTAAGCCGTTTGCACTCGTGGTAGCGTAAGTATTATCATCATAATAGGTGTAGCGATAGGTAAGACCGGTCAACAAATCGTGTCTGCCCATCGTTTTAAACCAGTTTAACTGTCCATAACCTACGTATTGGTCGGCTAAATACCATGTATTGCCGTAAGCCGAATTTTGCTTGTGCCCGTTGGCGCTGAACTGGAAAAGCACACGCTCTTTCATAGGCAATTGGTAGGTGCCAAAGGTTTCCCATCGGCTAGTATAAATACTCTCGCCATATACCTCGCCGCCGCCGCGATATTTTGGAGACCAGTTCATTTCGCCACCCCAGCGGTCTTCGTAAACGTAGCGAGCAGCCATAGAAAACTCCCTATTCCCTGACCTATCTATACTCCATTTACTAAAAACTGAAACGCGGTTTTGCAAGGTGACATCCGTAAAGTTATCGCCGTTTTTGTCTAGCGGATTTTGGTAATTAAAATAATTGACACCCAGCAAGGTGCTGGCTTTTTTGCCTACGCCAAAACGCGCCCCTAAGTCGGTGTTTACCTCGCCCCAGCCGGTTACAAAAGCATCGGCAGAGAGGCGTGGCGTGTTGCCCGGGCGTTTGGTAATCACGTTGATGAGCCCCCCAACAGCCTCACTTCCGTATAGGGTAGAGGCAGGACCTTTCACAATTTCTACCCTATCAATTAAAGATTGCGGTATCCCGCTTAAACCATAAACAGTGGATAAACCGCTAACAATCGGCATCCCGTCTATCAAAATCATGGTATAAGGGCCTTCCAAACCATTGATATGGATATCGCCAGTGTTGCAAATGTTGCAGTTTAGCTGTGGTTTTACGCCGTTAATATTCTGTAGCGCATCAAAAATGGACGGAGTAGGGTTGGCTTTAAAAAATTTGGAAGTGTAGACCTCTACTGGCACCGGGCTTCCTGTTTTTGAAACCTCCTTTAATGTTCCAGAAACCACTACTTCGTTTAAACCGGTGTTATGGTTTGGAGTAAGCATGATGTTTTTTTGTACGTCGGTACTGTCTATATCTATTTCAGCACGATATTTTCCGTAACCCACAACACCGGCCTCCAAAGACCATTTTCCTTTTGGGATATTATTTAAAATAAACCCGCCTTCGCTATCGCTAAGTGTAAAAAGTCCCAGTTTTGGGATAGATACGCTTGCCGCCGTCAGGGGTTCGCCCTTTTCGTCCTTCACTGTTCCGCTAATTTTATATTGTCCGAAAGCGGAAAGTACAGTAGGGAGTAAAATTGTAAAAGTTAAGATAATACTAATTTTCATTTTTTAATTCTCTAATTAATATTTTAAAAATAGTAACTTATAAAGTTAGGCTAAGCTAACAAAATTATTTTGATTGATTTTTTGTAGCTTGTGCGTGTTTTTAAAATAATAATGGAGGAAAAGAAACGCACTTTATTGAATTGGTTGAAACGTAATATTTTAACCTTGCTGATGCTGGGCTTAATTGCATTGATGTTGTTGAATCCTAACGTAAAACCGTGGATTTTACAGCAGGCGATGCGGACCGGTTTGTTTAATGCAAAAATTGGAACTGCCGAAAATTCCGAAGAGGTAAATTTTGCTTTCCGCGATATGGATGGGGAGATTAGGCATACGCGTGATTTAAGTGGGAAAGTGGTTTTTATCAACTTTTGGGCTTCTTGGTGCCCGCCTTGCCGTGCAGAATTTCCTTCTATCGAGAATCTTTATTCAAAATATAGAAACCATCCAAAGGTGTTTTTTCTGACCATAAGCGAGGATGAAAGGCTGCAAACCGCTCAGAAATTTATGGAAAAAAACGAGTATCAAGTTCCGTTTTATGCGCTTGCTTCTGCCGTGCCGGATAAAGTTTACAAAGGAAGCCTTCCTACAACCTTGGTGCTAGATAAAGAAGGGAAAATGCGTTACCATCACGAGGGTTTGGCCAAATATGATTCGGATAGCTTTATGAAACAGCTGGAAGATTTGATTGCGGAGTGAGAGTTTAGTATTTAGTATTGGGTATTGAGTGGTAAATAGTGAATGGTGAGTATTGGGTATTGAGTAATGAGAAGGATAGTCAGTCGGACAAACTAACACCTAACCCAGGGCTAACTACCTACAAATCACAGCTTCGCTAGTGTTGATTTTTGGGCTTAAGTAAGGGATATCTAAATTTAAACCGCGGAACAAAAACCACAAGCCTAAACAAAGAGTTACATAAGGTAAAAATCTGGTGATTTTTTGTCTGAATACCGGTTTTGCAAAGTTTGCGCCCAGCATCGCGAAAAGCATTAATGGAATAGTGCCCAAACCAAAAACAAACATAAAAAGTGCCGATTGCACAGCACTGCTGGTACTTACCGCCGTTGCCAAACCCAAGTAAACAAAACCGCAGGGTAAAATACCGTTTAGCAATCCTAAATAAAAATGTCCGGAGCGTTGTTGTATGGCTTTTCCGATGAGCTTGTTTACTGCAGAGGTGATTTTATTTGGACGGTATTGCTGTGCGCTGCGCCGATTAATGATTTGCGGTAGCACAGCTATAATAATTAAGATGCCACTAATAATACTAACGCCTTGTTGCAAACCGGCAAGCCAAAGTTGTTTGCCTAGCAAACCAACAAGCAAGCCTAAACTAGCATAGGAGACCGCACGCCCAATATTATACGACAGTTTTTTAAGAAGCGTAATCCACTTAGCTTCTTGTTGTTGAGGAAGGGCGAAAGCCAAAGGGCCACACATACCTACACAATGCAAGCTGCCAAAAAGGCCAATTACAAAGGCAAGTTGAAGGTGGCTCATTGCATAAACATATTGCTTTGGTACAAATATTTTTTGCCGTCGGCCGTCCAGTGGATGATGATGCGCCATTCGCCTTTTTCAAAAGCCGATTTTGGTAAACGCACTTCACGCTCGTTAAAGCTGTAAAGCTGGTCCTTTTTCCGATCCGACGGGCGTTTGAAGTTTACCGTTCCGCTGTCCACTTTAGCAAAATCAATTTGTACAAAATTGTCGTCTTGCCGTAGGCTAGGGGCGGCTTTATCTTTAATTACCTGTTGCATTTGCTGGTAATCTACATCATAAGCCAAGCCTTTTTCGTAATAGTCTTTGTCAAAACTGTCTTCGGCGGTTCTAAACATTTGCACCACCAACAAGGTGATAAATATCATAAAAGCGGCTAAACCCAGTACTAAACCTTTTCCCCAATTCATGTATTTTTAATTAACAGGTCCCAAAAAGTTGGTTTCAATACGGTCAATCACTTCGCCGTTTTGCACCACCTCAATATTAACAGAAGTTTTGGTTTTATTAATGTCAGTTTGTGGGACCAGTAAAAAGAAAGTTGCTTTTGAGGTGCTTTCTGGCGCTAAACTATCCACCTTTTGCACCCATTGGATTTTGTGATTTTTATTTTCTGGCACAAAATCAATTTTTGTAGGTTTTGATGTTTTGTTTACCAGTTCGGCGGTGTACAAATTGCTGATGAAGTTGTTTGGTTGCTCTTGGTACATAGAGCCCGCCGCGCGCAATACGTTTACATCAATATCTTTTTTGGTGAGGATGAAAAATGTGGAAACGCCAATCATCAATAAAATGATTACCCCATAAGCTTTCATCCGCAAGGTTAATCGTGGCGAACGCTCATTGTTTTTGATCATCTCCTCGGAGTAGTAACCAATTAAATTACGCGGACGGTTAACTTTGTCCATCACTTGGTTACAAGCATCAATACAAGCCGTGCAGTTTACGCACTCCAGTTGCGTCCCTTCGCGGATATCAATCCCGGTAGGGCACACGGCTACGCAAAGGTTACAATCTACACAATCACCTAGTTGTGGAGGGTTAGGGTCGTTCTTTTTAATTCGTCCGCGCGGTTCGCCGCGTAAATAATGGTAAGCAACAACCAGCGAGTTTTGATCTAATAAAACGCCTTGCAATCGTCCGTATGGGCAGGCCACAATACAAACCAGTTCTCTAAAATGCGCAAAAACGTAGTAAAACGCAGCGGTAAATAGCCAAATGCTTATGAAACCAGATACGTGTTGGCTCACCGGTTCTTTAATAATTTGCCATAATTCGGCAGAGCCGATGACGTATGCCAGAAAAGTGTTGGCAATAAAAAAAGAGATTGCAACGTAGATAAGGTGTTTGCTGGTTTTTTTGATGATTTTATCCTTTGTCCAAGGGCTGTTATCCAGCTTTTTGCGCGCAGCGGGTTCTCCTTCTATCCATACCTCAATACGACGGAAAACCATTTCCAAGAAAATCGTCTGCGGACAAATCCAGCCGCAAAAAATACGTCCGAAAGCGCTGGTAAACAATACAATGCCTACCAGTGCTGTCAATGAGATTAAAACAATAATGAAAAAATCTTGTGGCCAAAAAACCTGCCCAAAGAGGATGAACTTACGTTCGATGATGTTGAACAGCAAAAGCTGGTGTCCGTTTATCCTGATGTATGGCGCAGCAAACAAAAAAACCAATAAAAAGTAAGCCACATAGCTTCTGTATTTATACCATTGGTCAATTCTTATTAAGGGGTAAAGCCACCTGCGCTTTCCGTTTTGATCTGTTGTTTGATGATAATAATTAACTTCTTCTGCCATCTTCTTCCTTCTAGTATAGAGTATAGAGTATAGAGTATTGAGTGCTGGTAGTGCGGAACTCCGCCTGCTTAACCCTCACACCGAATTACCAAACCAACTAAAACCTGCCAATCTAATTACTCCTCTAAAACACTTTAAACCTAACATTTACGCAACTAATCACCTAACCAACTAACACCTAGCCAACTAACCACCTAACCAACTAATCTACTCTTTTTCTCCTTGTGGTGCTTTAGGGTTTGGCGGGTTGGTACCTTTCAAAGACTCAATATAGTTGGCTACATCAGATATTTGTTTTGGGCTTAGCTGTTTTTCCCAAGCAATCATGCCTTTTTCTGGCACTCCGTATTTAATTGTTTTAAATACTTTGTTAATGCTGCCACCGTGCAACCAATATTCATCGGTTAAGTTTGGTCCTACAACGCCCTGGCCTTTATCCCCGTGGCAAGCCACGCAGTTTTGGGTATAAACCGCTTGTCCGGCAGCTAATACCTCGGCCGATTTATCAATCTTAACGCTGTTTTCATCAATCATGTTGCCGGCCTTAGCCAAAAACGCCTCTTTTTCTGCAGCGGCCTGTTTCATTTCTACTGCGTATTCTTCATCTTGTAATTTGCCTAATTTAAACACGTGGAAGTTTAACAGGTAAACTACCGCAAAAACCACCGAAGCGTAAAACAACCAGTTAAACCAAGCTGGGATAGGATTGTCCAGCTCTTGGATGTTGTCGTAATCGTGCATGATTAGCAGATCTTTTTCCTCAGACATCGGTCTTAAAGAAAGCAATTTTTGCCAAAATGTTTGTTTGTGCGATTTTATTGGCGCTTTGCCTGCCGTAGTAACGCCAACAAGCTCTGGGTTTTCCAGTTGTTGCTGTTCTGATGGTAAAACCATTGCAGTAAGCACTTTAAACGTTTTTAACAAAACGAAGCAAACCACTACAATAAGAATCAATGTTACGATGATTGCGCCCAAGGCGATACCGTTCATGATTTCTGAGGTGCTGGCGGCAAATGCGCTATTGCCAAAAACGAGGCTTGCCGCTACCAGCATAAATATTTTGTTGTGTAAACGCATAATAAGCTTTTAATTAATGGTTTCTTCTTGGTCCTTTTTGTCTTTATCTTCAAGCGGAATGTTGCTCATGTAATCAATGTGCTTTTTCTTCATCCTTATCAGAACCACTGCGGCCACTATGAAAAAGATAAAGAATATTGAAAGTGAGATGAGCATGTAAACCTCATCTCCCTTTAAACCGTTTATAAACTGCTTGAACATCTTTTTGTTTTTATTGTTTGTTTTTGATGTCGATACCTAGGCGTTGCAGGTAAGCGATGATGGCGATAATCTCTTTATCGGCTTTCACTTTAATTTTATCTGCTGCTAGGTTTTCCGCAATCTGTTCTGCTTGTTTCATCAAATCTTGGTTGGCGATAGCATCATAACCTTTAGGATACGGAACACCTAGTTTTTGCATCGCGCGGATCTTAGTAGCCGTTGTGGTGGTGTCTAGCTTTTGGTCTAACAACCAATCGTAGTTAGGCATTACACTGCCCGGAGACATGGTGCGCGGATCCATCATGTGGTTGTAGTGCCAAGCATTACTGTATTTGCCGCCTTCGCGGTGCAAATCTGGTCCGGTACGTTTAGATCCCCATAAGAACGGGTGGTCATAAACAAACTCGCCCGCCTTGCTATACTCGCCGTAACGTTCTGTTTCTGAGCGGAACGGACGGACCGTTTGCGAGTGACAGTTAACGCAACCTTCGCGGATGTATAAATCACGGCCTTGCAACTCGAGTGGCGAATATGGTTTTACACTTGCAATAGTAGGTACGTTGGTTTTGATGAAGAACGTCGGCAACATTTCTACCATACCGCCAATTGCGATAACAATTAAGCTGGCAACCAACAATGTCATTGGTTTACGCTCTAATCTGCGGTGCCAGAACTCGCGTTTGCTTTCTTCTGGCAATGCCGGCAACGGTAAAGCCTCTGCATACTCATTACTTACCAACTTGCCTTGTTTGGCAGTTTTAATTAAGTTGTAAGCCATCACAATAACTCCTGCTAGGTATAAAACACCGCCAATAGCCCTCATTACGTACATTGGTAAAATACGGGTTACTGTTTCTAGGAAGTTTGAATATTTTAACAAGCCTTCCGGGGTAAATTCTTTCCACATTAAGCCCTGGGTAAAACCAGCCCAATAAAGCGGAATGGCATAAAATAAAATACCTAAAGTACCTGTCCAGAAGTGGAAACTTGCCAGTTTTTTAGAGTACAGGTTGGTTTTATAAATGCGCGGTACCAACCAATACATGATACCAAAGGTTAAGAAACCGTTCCAACCTAAAGCACCAACGTGTACGTGCGCTACAATCCAATCTGTAAAGTGCGCTATCGCGTTAACGCCTTTTAAAGAGAGCATTGGACCTTCAAAAGTAGCCATACCATAAGCGGTAAGCGCAACCACCATAAATTTTAAGGTAACATCATCACGCACTTTATCCCAGGCGCCACGCAGGGTAAGCAAACCGTTAATCATACCGCCCCAGCTTGGTGCAATGAGCATGATAGAGAAAGCCACACCTAAAGATTGCGCCCAACCCGGTAAAGAAGTGTATAATAAATGGTGCGGGCCAGCCCAGATGTAGATGAAAATTAAGGCCCAAAAGTGTAAAATACTTAAACGGTAAGAGTACACCGGACGGTTAGCCATTTTAGGTAAGAAGTAATACATCATACCCAAATAAGGCGTAGTTAAGAAAAACGCAACCGCATTGTGGCCGTACCACCATTGCACTAAAGCGTCTTGCACGCCGGCATATAAATAATAACTTTTAAATAAGGATACAGGCAACTGAAACGAGTTGACAATGTGCAATACCGCAACCGTAACAAAGGTGGCAATGTAAAACCAAATGGCAACGTACAGGTGGCGCTCGCGTCTTTTTATAATTGTACCAAACATGTTGACACCGAATACTACCCAAATTACCGTAATGGCAATATCAATGGGCCACTCTAACTCGGCATACTCGTGCGAGCTGGTAAAACCCAGCGGAAGCGTAATTACTGCCGATACAATAATCAACTGCCAGCCCCAGAAGTGGATTTTACTTAGCACATCGCTAAACATGCGGGCTTTTAGCAAGCGTTGGATAGAGTAATAAACGCTCATGAAAATGGCGTTGCCCACAAATGCAAAAATCACCGCGTTGGTGTGCAGCGGTCTAATACGGCCAAATGTGGTGTACTGGTTGCCTAGGTTCATTGCCGGGCTAAAAAGCTGTGAGGCGGCTAGCAAGCCTACCGTCATCCCGATAATACCCCAAACAAGCGTAGCAATAGCAAAATCGCGGACGATCTTGTTGTCATAATAAAATTTGTCTGCCTGCATCATAGTTATTAATGAATAGATTTTTTTATCTGCGCCAAAGATAGGCTCAATTCCTCTGACAATTTAATGACTTTAATTTTTTCGGATAGTGATTTTAGTCACTTTTTTTTATAGAAACCCTGTTAACGGGTGGTTTGATGCCTTTTAAGGGCTGAGGTGTATGTTATATAGACTTGTTCTAATTTAACTTTTGTGAAACGCCCTTGCGGTAAGTCAATCGCCCGGTTGACGCTTATCATATTTTAAGACTTTTTTGTCTTTTACTTTTGTCTCGGAACTAAGCACAGGTAGCTTAAGAAATTTAAAATTCAATTAAATGGAAACATTGGATGTTACACAAATAGAACCGAGGTTTAAACACCCGACAATTTTCAACAAGTTTGATTCTTTGGCAGAAGGGGAGGCTTTTATTATTAATAATGATCACGATCCAAAACCCTTGTATTATCAGCTATTAGCCGAGCGTGGCCAAACATTTACCTGGGAATATTTAGAAAACGGCCCGGAAGTTTGGCGAGTTCAGATTTTAAAACGCCAGCCCAGCAGCGATGAAACCATTGGTGAAATGGTAACCAAAGACTTCCGCAAAGCGCAAGTGTTTAAAAAATTCGGCATCGATTTTTGCTGTGGCGGGAAGAAAACCGTTAAAGAAGTTTGTGAGCGTAAAGGGATTGATGTAGCCGTGGTAGAAAAAGAATTGAACAGCTTTAACGAACGTGAAAACACCTATTTCGATTTTGACAGCTGGGAGCTGGATTTCTTGGCGGATTATATTGTAAACACGCACCACAAATACGTAAAAGAGAGCTTGCCGTTTATGACCGAGCTGGCCAACAAAGTCGCGCGAGTGCATGGCGACGGACATCCGGAACTAATCCGTATTGCGCAGATTTTTAGCAACGTAGCGCAAGATTTTGGTCTGCACTTAATGAAAGAAGAAAAAATTTTGTTCCCTTATATTAAAGAAATGGTAGCGGCCAAAAACACCGGCGCAAGTATTGCGCCCGCACCTTTTGGGCAAGTGAACAATCCTACCCAAATGATGGAAACCGAGCACGAGCAAGCCGGAGAGGATATGGCGGCAATTAGGCAATTAAGCAACGATTACACCTTGCCTCAAGGTGCTTGTAACTCGTACACCATCTTGTTTAAAAAGCTCGAAGAGTTTGAAAACGATTTGTTTACGCACGTACATTTAGAAAACAACATTTTGTTCCCTAAAGCTATTGCCCTAGAGAAAGAGTTGCTGGCCTAAAAAATGCCGGTGTAAGATGCACCGTAAAAATCCTTAACATGGGTTGTTAATCTGGGCGGAGCGGAAGTTCCGTTCTGCCCTTAATAGTATGGTTAAATCAGTTTTATAAATTGCTTAACGCGATGTTTTTCCTCTAAATTTATCTCCGGCACTTACCGAATCTGAAAACCGCCTAAATTTTAAAAATTGAATGCACCAACAAAAACGGACCTAAATAAGTTAATGATCGCCCATCATTTGCTTGCTGGCTTTTCGTTTTTTATGGTGGCTTTATTGCTGCTTTTTGCTGCAACCGACTTTGGCGGACATTATTTTCAGCCGCGCTTGTTGGCCATAACCCATTTAACTGCCTTAGGCTGGTTTTGTGCGCTGATATTCAGTTTATGTTATAAACTTTTGCCGCAGTTTTACCCAGGCTTTAAAGTAAACACCAAACTAGCTTGGATAAGTTTTGGGCTTTTTGTAATTGGGCTGGCGCATTTAATTTATAGCTTCTGGGTTTTTGAGCCCGGGTGGCCCATGCAATGTGCTGCCGCATTGCTTTTGATAAGCATCAGCTGTTTGGTGTGGCAAATTTTTAAAGCGGGCAAACAAACCGTTAAGCCAGATGTATTTCAAGATTTTCTCAGCACTTCTGCCATTTGGTTGTTACTCACCGTTATCCTCGGTTTTCTGATGGTCTTCAACTTCCGGTTTGCGTTTTTACCGATGGATCATGTGGTGTTTTTAAAGTTGCACGCACACGCGGGTTTTGGTGGCTGGTTTTTGTTGTTGCTGATTGCAATTAGTTCTAAATCATTACCCGAATATTTGCAACTAAAACCCGATAAAACTCATCTTTTACATAGCAGTTTCTATCTGATCAATTTGGCACTATTGGCATTTTTTATAAACACCTACCTATTTGGATTAAACAACATCACCTACCTTATTATCGGCTTAGCGGTATTTGGTGTATTCTGCTGGCTTTTTTATTTGCTTCCATTTGTAATGCTAAGTGTTAAGCGTAAGGTCCAAACTGATGGCACAAGCTTTTTAAGCGCCTTGTTATTGTTTTTTATCGCGTTAATTGTAGTTCCGTTAATTGTGTATTATCAATTTAGGGAAAGCAACACAGCCATTAATTTAAGTGTGTTTTACGGTTTTTTATTGCTGTTGGGTTGCTTGGGTAGTTTGATGCAAAGCCGGTTTTTTGGTTTGCACTTTTCATCCGAAAAGCTTTCTGGCCCGCGCCTTAACGAACTGGCGAAGCTGCGCATCCTATGTTATCTCATTTCAACAGCGGTTTTCAGTATCGGCATCTTGTTAAAAAATACCGCGCTGATACATTTGGCACTTTTTGCTTTTGTGACAAGCGCTATACTTTATCTCCTTTGCATTTTCGCTAATTTGCCTGCAAAGCTTAGCCATTTTGTTAAGCAACATCGTATCCAAAAATAAGGCTATGGAAAATGCAGTATTACATAAAACCGCACAATATTACGCCAAATGGGCATTGGCCAATTTTTTTGTATTGGCCTTAGCCGGCGCATTGCTGCGCTACCTGCAGCTTTTTTCTTTGCCTATAAATTATCAGTTTTTGCTGCACGCACATTCGCATTTCGCATTTTCTGCTTGGATGTTTTTAGTGATTATGTTGCTTTTTTACAAAGCCTTATCACCAAGTTTGACAAAGGACTTTCAGTTTCAGTTCAAAGGTTTATTTGCATTAACCATACTGATAAGCTACGGCATGTTAGTCAGTTTTTTCTTTACCGGATACCAAACGCTTTCCATTGTTTTATCTGCGCTTTTTGTGTTTGCAACTTACTGGGGAAGCGCATTGATTTTAAAGTCGGGCTTCTTTAAAGCAAACCGGCACATAGCCAATATTTTGTTAATCGGCGCGCTTATTTGCCTGTTACTCTCCTCATTAGGGCCGTATGTGCTGGCTTATTTTAGGGCAAAAGGTTTTGAAAACAGTGCACAGCAGAATGCAATATATTTTTACCTGCACTTTCAGCTGAACGGTTTTATGCAATTGGCCAGTATCGGTTTTTTATTGCGTGCATACTGGAGAAATGTGCGGAATACAACACGTCTAAAATTTTGGATGTGGTTGCTGGTTGTATCAACGTTTCCGCTTTACGCGATGTTTTTGCTGTGGCACGTGCCTTCGGTTTGGATGTATTTGCTTACCGGCGTTGCTGCGCTCTTACATTTAGCCGCGTGGTTAGTGATCTTGTTTAAATTCATCCGCGAATGCGAGACACCCACCTTTTTAATAGGCATGGCCTTGATAGCCATAACATTGCAATTGGTATTTCAGTGTTTGGTGGCGCTTCCGCAACTTGGGGCTTGGGCTTTTGCCAGCAGAAACCTAATTATCGGTTATGTGCATTTGCTCACTTTGGGCAGTCTAACGCCTATTTTTTTGGATTTGATGAGCAAAGCATCGCTAATTAAAACTTCGGCAATTTTAAACCGATTGCTAATGGCTACGGTAATAGCCTATTTAGGATTGTTATTTGTGCCGGTTTGTTTGGCCAGTTTCGGCATTTATATTCCAAACCTTGGGCTATTGTTGTTTACAACTAATTTGATTTTGCCGGTGCTGGCACTTGTTTATTTGCTGCAAAACATAAAATACAAACAAACACAAAATATTAAACTGAATTTATTTATCGATTAACAACTAAAAAGAAAAGCGATGACAAACACAAATTATATCTCGGCAGAAGAGGCAGTAAAACTGATTAAATCTGGCGACCGGGTGTTTTTGCACGGCAGTGCTGCCACCCCAACGCCTTTGATAGAGGAATTGCAAAACCGTTATCAGGAACTAAAGAATGTAGAGCTGGTAAGCATCACCACACTAGGCGACAGCAGCTTTGGCGACGATAAATACAAAGACAGCTTCTTTTTCAATTCGCTTTTTGTGTCGGCAAATTCCCGTACGGCAGTAAATAGTGCCTATGGAGACTATGTGCCGGTGTTTTTGAGCGAGATTCCGCTGTTATTTAACGATGAGTTTTTACCTGTTGATGTTGCTATTTTGCAAGTATCAGAGCCTGATAAACACGGCTATTGCACTTTAGGTACTTCTGTGGACATCGCGAAAGCAGCGTTTGATAATGCTAAAAAAGTAATCGCGCAAATTAACCCTAATATGCCGCGTACCCACGGCGATGGTTTTATACACACCAGCAAACTGGATGCAATGGTTTGGCATCCAAATGCCTTGCCAGAGGTTGACTACTCCGCCAAAGCCAATGATACCATTATTGCCATTGGCAAAAACGTGACTTCTCTAATCGAAGACGGTTCTACACTGCAATTGGGCATCGGTAGCATTCCGGACCAGGTGCTTAAAAATCTGGTGAACCACAAAAACCTGGGTTTACATACAGAAATGCTTTCCGACGGCGTAATTCCGCTTATCGAAAGCGGGGTGATTGATAACAGCAACAAAAAGCTGAACAAAGGAAAATCTGTAACTTCTTTTATGGTGGGCACCCGCAAGTTATACGATTTTGTGAACGATAACCCGTCTATCCGTGTAATGAACATCAATTACGTGAATGATACCAGCATTATTAGGCAAAACCCGAAAGTGATTGCCATTAATAGCGCTATCGAGATTGATTTAACCGGCCAGGTTTGTGCCGATTCTATCGGAACTTTCCAGTATTCGGGTATTGGTGGGCAAATGGATTTTATCCGTGGTGCTTCTTTGTCGCCAGGCGGTAAGCCTATTATTGCTTTGCCTTCTGTTACAAATAAAGGCGTATCGCGTATTACGCCGTTTTTAAAGCAAGGTGCGGGTGTGGTAACCACCCGCGGACACGTGCATTGGGTAGTAACCGAGTACGGAAAAGTGAATTTGTTTGGCAAAAGCATGAAACAGCGTGGTAAAGCATTAATTGAAATTGCCCATCCGGACCATCGCGAAAGCTTGGAAAAAGCATTTTTTGAGAGATACGGTTCACTTATATAGCGGTGCAATGCAGAGCCGGAAGCATGTTCCGGCTCTACTTACGGAAGCCAACTACTAAAAACGATGAATCCATAAACTGCCAATCCCTAAAAATATGAAACCCGAACTAACTGCTTACATCGCCGAGAACAAAATAGCCACCTTGTGTTGTATAGATTTAAACGGCAAGCCATATTGTTTTAATTGTTTTTATGTTTTTGAGCCGGCGCACAAATTATTGTTGTTTAAATCTTCCGAGCAGAGTTTCCACTCGCAATCATTGAAGCTTAATGCAGAAGTGTCCGGTACAATTTTGCCACAGAAAATGAACTTTATGGCTATGAAGGGCTTACAGTTTACCGGCGAAGTATTGTATGGCAGTTTTCCGGAAGGTTTTTTGCCCAGCAACTATTACCATAAGCAAAACCCTTTGGCTTTGGCTAAAGCTGGCGAGGTTTGGTGCATCCAATTAAAAACCGCAAAGATGACCGATAGCACGCGCGTTTTTGGTGAGAAGTTGGTTTGGGAGAAAGCGGGCTGAGTTTGTAGGCCTGTTGCTTAGAATTTGTGTCTGTTGCAGCTTAATATTGACAAAAATCATTTGTTTACACCTTCTAAAACAGCACTTTTGCGTTTTAAAACGTATTCTTATAAATGCTTATTTACAAACAATTTACTTTTGATGCTGCGCATTTTTTGCCCAACGTTTCCGAAACACATAAATGCCGTAAAATTCACGGGCATACTTATCATTTAACGCTGTTTTTTGAAGGCGAAGTTTCAGCAGAATACGGTTGGGTGATTGATTTTGCTGATATAAAAAAACACGTAAACCCAATAGTGAAAAGTTTGGACCATCATTTTTTGAACGAAATTGAAGGTTTAGAAAATCCCACCTCAGAAGTAATCTGTATGTGGCTGTGGAACAAAATAAAACCGCTAATCCCAGAACTTTGCCGTATCGAATTGAAAGAAACCCCAACATCCGGAGCGGTATATTCGGGTAAATAGCATTGCTTAAAAGGCCCGCAGAAACACCACCGCCTAAAATATAAAGGCTACCAAACTAAATTGTTAAATTTGCCGCCTTAAATAGAAATTTTGAGAGAAGCCAAGATATTAGAGTCCCTCACGGTGCATGATATTGCCGAGGAAGGAAAAGGGGTTGCACGTGCAGAAGATTTAGTGGTTTTTATAGACAAAGCCATTCCGGGGGATGTGGTGGATGCCGCCGTGTTTAAGAAAAAGAAACGATTTGCCGAAGCGAAAATTGCCAGGGTAATTAGTCCGTCGACAGAAAGGGTAGAGCCCTTTTGCCAGCATTTTGGCGTTTGCGGTGGCTGTAAATGGCAGCACATGGATTATACCGCGCAATTAAAATACAAGCAAAAATCTGTTTTGGATGTATTGCAGCGTGTTGGAGGCCTAACGGTTGACCATGCAGAAGCCATTTTACCAGCGCCAACAGATAAATATTACCGCAATAAACTGGAGTACACCTTTTCTAACAAACGTTGGCTTACCAGCGCAGATGATATCATCAGCGATGAAAAAGAGATGAACGCTTTAGGTTTCCACGTGCCTTTGCGCTTTGATAAAATTTTAAAGATAGACCACTGTTACCTGCAAGCCGACCCATCTAACGCCATCCGCAATGCGGTAGCGCAATTTGCGGTAGATAACAACATTTCTTTTTACGATTTACGTGCGCATGAAGGTGCGTTGCGCAACTTGGTTATCCGCACTAGCTCTACCGGCGAGCTAATGGTTATTGTGATTTTTGCCTATCCAGAAGAAGATCAGATTACAGAAGTGATGGATTTTGTGCAGTCGCAATTCCCGGAAATTACCTCCCTGCTTTACATCGTTAACCAAAAGAAAAATGATACGTTTTTTGATCAGGAAGTGATGTGTTATAAGGGTAGGCCTTATATTGAGGAAGAGATGGAAGGGTTGAAATTCCGCATTGGTCCAAAGTCTTTTTACCAAACTAATTCGCAACAGGCTTATGCGCTTTACCAAATCACGCGCGATTTTGCAGGTTTAAATGGGGATGAGCTGGTTTACGATTTGTACACCGGTACTGGAACCATCGCCAATTTTGTGGCAAAAAAGGCGAAGAAAGTGGTGGGTGTAGAGTATGTTCCAGATGCGATTGAGGATGCCAAAGTAAACTCGCAGGTAAACGGTTTAAACAATACCGTTTTTTATGCCGGCGATATGAAAGATATTTTAAACGCCGAATTTATTGCTGCTAACGGCAAACCCGATGTGGTGATTACAGATCCGCCACGCGCCGGGATGCACCCCGATGTGGTCGCGCGCTTATTGGAAATGGAAGCCGATAAAATTGTTTACGTAAGCTGTAACGCGGCTACGCAAGCGAGAGATTTGGCGGTGTTGAAAGAAAAATACGACCTTGCGAGGATAAAGCCGGTAGATATGTTTCCGCATACGCAGCATGTAGAGAACGTGGTTTTGCTAAAATTGAGAAAATGAATCCAGAAGAGTTATTAGGGCAAAATGACGGACAGCAACAAGCCCCGAAAGAAAGTCCATTGGTTAGTTTAAAGAAGGATTTAGAGTTTTATAAGGAGACTTTGCGCGAGGTAGCGATAGAAATTATGGTCGAAGGTTTATCTGCCTATCCTATTTTTATTGCGCACCAACATGAAGTCAATTTGGGCGAAGTCATCCTCGATAGCAACGAATTAAATACGGCCTGGACGGTACAGGTTTCCACTTTAGAGGAGTTTGTAGAAAAAGGCATCATCCAAGCCGATAAAAAAGACCATTTTACCACAAACTATAAAGCTGCCGAAGATTTTATGTGTGTATTTGTGGTTGTACCGGAAGGGGCAAACTTTGTTTTTTATCCCTACCATAACGTTTAGATAATTCCCACAACGCTTTTAAATAAATTAATAAAGGTGTTTACCATAAAAAAGTCTCGGTGTTTTTGCCGAGACTTTTATGTTTGATAAGCTTTCTACAGCTTTTAAATTTTTCCTTTTAAATTATAGGTACGCTCTCGCGTTATTACCCTCCATCCAGTTCATAAAAGCGCGGTTAACCACTTTATTGCCGCCTGGGGTAGGGTAGTCGCCAGAAAAATACCAGTCGCCTAAATGGTTAGGGCAAGCTTCATGTAAATTTTCAATACTTTGGTAAATCACTTCTACTTTAGCGCCTAAATTTTTAGGTGTAATAATCTCCGCTATTTTTGCTGATATTTCTTCATTGCTGAAAGACGCATAAATTTCTTTTACGTGATTAATTACTTCCTCTTTTGGTGCAAACTCTTGTGCTTTACATTTTTGATAAACATCGGTAATTAACTGCTCTTGGCCACGCTCTTTCAATAGTAAAATAGCCGCTTCAAAAGCTACAAATTCGCCCATGCGGCTCATGTCTATACCGTAACAATCTGGGTAACGTATTTGTGGCGCAGAAGATACGATGATAATTTTTACCGGTCCCAAACGATCGAAAATGCGCAGGATGCTTTGCTTTAAGGTAGTGCCACGTACTATCGAATCGTCCAACGCTACGATGGTATCTACATCACGTTTTACCAAGCCATAAGTGGTGTCGTAAACATGCGAAACCATGTCGCTACGCTCGGCATCTTGGGTAATAAAAGTGCGCATTTTAACGTCTTTTATCGCCAGTTTTTCTACACGCGGGGTTACACGTAAAATACGGTCCAGTTCTTCATCTGTCAAATTATCCCGGCTGTGTATCAAAGCATCGCGTTGGGTTTTTACGGTATAACGGTGCAAGCCCTCAACCAAACCGTAAAAAGCAACCTCGGCGGTATTTGGGATGTAAGAAAACACGGTATGCTCAATATCGTGCTCAACGGCATCTAAAATCGCCGGTGTTAACAAGTTGCCCAGCTGTTTGCGTTCTTGGTAAATATCGGCATCGCTTCCGCGCGAGAAATAAATGCGTTCAAAAGAACAGGCCTTTTTCTCTACCGGTTCTCTAAACATCTCCTCTCTAATGCTGCCATCTTTTTTGATAATCATGGCGTGGCCCGGTTTAATTTCTTTAACCTGACCAATTTTGATGTTGAAAGCAGTTTGCAAAGCCGGACGTTCTGATGCAGCCACAAAAATTTCATCATCCTGATAATAAAAAGCCGGACGTATACCAGCCGGATCGCGCATCACAAAAGCATCGCCATGGCCAAAAATACCGGCAATGGTATAGCCACCGTCCCAAGTTTTTGCCGATTTTTTTAGGATGCGGGCAACATCCATGTGTGCGGCAATTAACTGCGAGATCTCGACGTTATCATAACCTTCTCTCTTAAATTTATCAAACAGGTACTGGTTTTCATCATCTAAAAAGTGACCTATTTTCTCTAACACGGTAACCGTATCTGCACGCTCTTTGGGATGCTGGCCCAAATCATAAAGCTGCTGCAAAAGTTCGTCAACATTGGTCATGTTAAAGTTGCCCGCAATAACTAAGTTCCGTGTTTTCCAGTTGTTTTGGCGTAAAAAGGGATGGCATGCTTCTACACTGTTTTTGCCGTGTGTGCCATAACGCAAATGGCCTAATAGCACTTCGCCTGTAAAACTTACGTTTTCTTTAAGCCATTGGGCATTTTTCAACAGTTCTGGATCTTGCTTGCCTACCGCCGCAAACTTTTTGGTAACGTATGAAAAAATATCCTGAACGGCATTTTTTTCCATCGAGCGGTACCGGCTAATGTAGCGGTTTCCAGGTTTAATGTCTAGTTTTATGGTAGCAATACCGGCGCCATCTTGGCCGCGGTTATGCTGTTTTTCCATCAGCAAATACAGCTTGTTTAGGCCGTAAAGTGATGTTCCATATTTTTCCTGATAATATTCGAGAGGTTTTAACAGTCGGATGAATGCGATACCGCACTCGTGTTTGATTTGTTCGCTCATTTAATGCGTTTCCAATGAAGCTCACAAAATTAAGACTTTCTTCGCTTTTGTGAAATTTAAAAACGTCATCTTGATAACATTTCTGCAACATCTTTTTAAAAGATTGGAATTGATTTGTTTACAAGTTTTTCCAGTTGCTGATATTAAACGGAGCAATCAGTTTTTTCCCGAGGTAAACGTGTAAATGCTTAGCTTTTTAAAAAATGCACCAAATATTATACAATGCTGGCTTGGCCAAAATTGCGCTCAGCGGTTCTATTTGGCGTTTTTTAGCTAATGGTCTTTTTATTGTAAGTGCTAGCATCAAACAAATCTTATAAAAACATGGAAACTGTAAAAATAACTAAAGGACTAGTTTTATTGGCCTTACCGGCCTTGGTAACAACGGCTTGTAGCCATAGCGATGCTAAGTATAAAAATTTGCAAACCGGTGAAAAGGTTTACATCATCAAGTCAGAATCTGGACAAGCTATTGATAGCGTAAGTGGCAAACCGGTAGAATTTTACGTGGATTTAGATACCAAAGACACCATTTACGGTGAAACAGGTGAGGTGGTAAACAACAAAATTGTGAAAACTGCCGATAACGTTTACAAATTGGATGAAAGTAAATTTAAATCTGATGTAGAAAAGCTTTTGGAAAGCGGTGAAGACGTGAAAGTGAAACGCGACGGCGACGAGCTGAAAATAAAAACCGACGACAAGAAAATTAAAATTGAAGACGGGGAAACTAAGGTGAAAGATAGATAGGCTATAAAGCAAAAATTAAAACTGAAATTCAATAACTGTAGAGATGAAAAAGATATTTTTAGGTATGGCAACGGTAGCTTTGTTAGCTACGGCCTGCAACAATAACAAAAATGCGGAAGAAAACGCGGATACTATGGCGCATGACCATGATGCTATGACTAGCATGGATAAACCAGAGGTACGCGAGGGCGAATATGTGAACTTGGCATCTGGCGAAAAAGTAAATATTGTGCGCGATCCGGAAACGGGAATTGCGGTGGATAGCAAAACGCAACTGCCGGTAGAATTTTATTATGATCCGGTGAGTTTAGACACCATGTACCAAAATGGAATGGTGGTAAACTCGATGCTGATTAAAGAAAAAGAAGGAAAATACCGCCTTAACGATACCAAAATCAAGATCGATGGTGATGAGATTAAGGTGAAAACCGATTCGTCAAAACTAAAAATTGACGGTGATGAAATGAAAATGAAATCACCGGATAGCAAAATGAAAGTTGACGGCGAAGATGGTAAACTAAAAACCGACGACACCAAAATTAAGGTGGAAGATGGCGAAACAAAAGTAAAATCGAGATAAGAAATTGAACATTAGCTTTCATGTTCAATTTAAACAGCTGGCACATGCCGGCTGTTTTTGTTAAATGCCCTTGGTATATTTCTTGCAACATTGCGGAAAAAAAACCGAAAAACATGTCTGTAATTGGAGAATTGATAAAGAAAGCCATTGATGTTACCGGCTTTATTAAAGGCGAGGCTAAGCCTGTGAAAGAGCAAGAGTTGGTATTGCGCCAGCTGTTGGAAAGCGCCAAACTAACAGCCTTTGGAAAAAAATATAATTTTACGAAAAACCTGTCCTTGGCTTCGCCATTGGCCGCTTTTCAGCACGCAGTGCCTGTTCATGATTATGATAAAATGTTTGAAGATTGGTGGCACTACCTGTTGGAAGGCCATCAGAACGTGACTTGGCCGGGCGGACAAAAATATTTTGCCCTTAGCAGCGGCACTACCAGCAATAGCAAATACATCCCGGTAACGGATGATATGCTGGAAGCCATCCGCAAGGCAGGGATTAAACAAGTTTTAAGTTTAAAGAATTTTGAGCTTCCGGGAGATTTTTTTGAGAAGCAGATTATGATGTTGGGCAGCAGCACCAAGCTTATCAAAAAAAACGACCATGAAGAGGGCGAAATTAGTGGAATATCCGCAGCAAACATCCCAACTTGGTTTCGCGCGTTTTACAAGCCGGGCGAAGAAATTGCCAGCATAAAAGATTGGGATGCCAAGTTAGAGCGGATTGTTGAAGAGGCTCCAAAGTGGGATATCGGTAGCTTATCCGGCATTCCGTCGTGGGTAGAGATGATGCTGAAAGCCATCGTTGAGCACTATAAGCTCAAGAGCATTCATGAAATTTGGCCAAACCTGCAAGTGTACACCAGCGGAGGCGTAGCTTTTGAGCCTTACCGTCAGAGTTTTGAAAAGTTGCTGGCAAAGCCAATGATTTATATCGATACCTACTTAGCGTCGGAAGGATATTTAGCCACTCAAACTCGTCCGGGCACTACGTCAATGGCATTAAATACGGATAACGGAATTTTCTTTGAGTTTGTACCTTTTGTAGAGGAGAACATGGATGATGAAGGCCGTGTAAAACAAAACGCAAAGGTTTTGGCTTTAGCCGATGTAGAAGAAAATGTGGAGTACGTGTTGCTGATTAGTACGGTGGCTGGCGCTTGGCGCTATATGATTGGCGATACCGTAATGTTTACGGACAAAGAAAAGGCGGAAATCAGAATTTCTGGACGCACCAAACACTATTTAAACGTGGTGGGTTCGCAACTATCCGTTCACCAGATGAACCAAGCGCTAGAACATTTAGCAGAAAAATACGGGGCAGTGATTAAAGAATTTATGGTGGCAGCCATCCATCGGGGCGATGAGTACATCCATAAATGGCTAATTGGTGCAGCTATTCATCCGCAAAAGCAAAATGAATTTGCTAAAGATTTAGACGCCTTTTTAGCCGAACACAACAAAAATTATAAAGTTGCGCGTAGCAAAGCTTTAAAAGACGTGGAGGTAGAGTTTTTTCCGGTTTCGCATTTTTATGCTTGGAGCGAGGATAAAAAGAACTTAGGAGGGCAAGCCAAAATTCCGCGTGTATTAAAAGAAGAAGACTTTTTGCAGGTGCAAGATTATCTGCGAAAGCTTTAAAAAGACTTATCCAAAGTTTTCGCTTCTTCAAGTTTTCTAACTTGTTCTACAATATCGTCTGGCGAAAGATATAAGCGTGCAATACGGGCTTTATATTTTTCGGGCAAATCAGTTTGGTCTAAAATAAATCGTTTGGTATCAATAATATAGGCTCCCAAGCCATGGTTTACTGCAAAGGTATCTGCCACGCGCTCGGCTTTTTGGATATATTTTTCGGAAAAAAGGTAGCCAACGCCGAAGCCTAACATTCCTACAAGATTACGCTGACGGTAATCCATTACGTGGCCAAGCTCGTGTCCAATCCACCCGATCATAATATTTTGCGGTAGCTGGTGGATGGGCGTTGCCGAGTGCGTTAGTTTAAACATTGCGCTGATGTTGATTTGATAGGCGCGTTTTTTCCGTTTCTTTAAAATTGTTGCAAACTTAGGCTGTGCCTGCATCACAGATTTTTTGATGTTTTGTTTAAACACAAAATCGATTTCGGCATCTTTCAGTTCGGGATAGTGCGAGAGAGCAATTAATGCGCTTTCTTCAATTACTTTCGGTATTTTTTTATGTTGCGCAAAAGATTTAATGTTGGTATCTGCTAAAAAATTGGCTGTGTTGTTCGTCATCATAAAAAGAAATAAAATAATTGTGTACATGGTCGCTAGTGCCGTTTATAGCTCGGCTTTGCTAAACAAAACATCATCCGTGCCACTAAACAAAATGGCATCCGCACTTCAATCATCGGCTAAATTATTTCTGTTATATTTGCGCAATTTTTAAGCACCTCTCTTTCAAGCGGGTTTCTAATCGCGCAAAGCGTAAAACAATTTATGACAACATTACAAGCAGAAATAGCCAAAAGACGCACCTTCGGAATTATCAGCCACCCGGATGCGGGCAAAACCACCCTTACCGAAAAACTGTTGCTGTTTGGTGGCGCTATCCAAAAAGCGGGAACGGTAAAACGTAATAAAGCAGAAAAAACCGCCACGTCTGATTTTATGGAAATAGAAAAGCAGCGCGGTATTTCTGTGGCGACTTCTGTAATGGGTTTTGAGTATAATGGAGTAAAAGTTAATATTTTGGATACGCCGGGCCACAAAGATTTTGCTGAAGATACTTACCGCACATTAACCGCGGTAGACTCGGTAATATTGGTGGTAGATTGTGTGAAAGGGGTGGAAGAGCAAACGCGTAAGCTGATGCAGGTTTGCCGGATGCGCCACACGCCGGTAATTATTTTTGTGAACAAGCTGGACCGCGAGGGTAAAGATCCTTTTGATTTATTGGAAGAGCTGGAGAAGGAGCTGAATATTTCGACCCGGCCGCTAAGCTGGCCAATAGGTATTGGCCATTCTTTTAAAGGGGTTTACCAACTAAACAACAAAGCGCTTAACCTTTTTAGCGCCAATAAAAAGCAAATTGCCGATGATAAAATCACCATTGGCAATTTAGAAGATGCCAAAGTAAATGAGTTGCTAGGGCATGATTTAGCTGGAAAGTTACGCGAAGACGTAGAGCTGATTGAGGCTGTTGCCGAACCGTTTGACCGCAGTTTATACCTTTCGGGATATTTGGCGCCGGTGTTTTTTGGCAGTGCCATTAATAATTTTGGTGTTCAAGAGCTATTGGAAACATTTATAGAAATTGCGCCATCGCCGCAGGGCAGAGAAACCGATACGCGCAAAGTGGAAAGCGCGGAGCCAAAATTCACCGGATTTGTATTTAAAATTCACGCCAATTTGGACCCTAACCATCGCGACCGTATCGCGTTTTGCCGTATCTGTTCGGGAACTTTTAAGCGTAATACCTTTTACCAGCACAATCGTTTGGGCAAAAAGATGAAGTTTGCCTCGCCAACCAGTTTTATGGCAGATAACAAAAGTTTGGTGGAAGAAGCTTATCCCGGGGATGTGATCGGTTTGTACGACTCGGGCAATTTTAAAATTGGAGATACTTTAACAGAAGGCGAAAACTTGCAATTTGTGGGCATCCCGAGTTTTTCGCCAGAGATTTTCCGCGAGCTGGAGAACAACGACCCTTTTAAAACAAAACAGCTGGAAAAAGGCATTCATCAGTTAAGTGATGAGGGCGTTGCGCAGCTGTTTATCCAAAATCCGGGTAACAGAAAAATTATCGGCACGGTAGGGGAGTTGCAGTTTGAAGTCATCCAGTTCCGTTTGTTAAATGAGTATGGCGCGTCATGCTCGTTCAGGCATATGAATATCAGCAAAGCAAAATGGGTTTCGGCAAGCTCGGATGAAGAACTGAAAAAGTTTATCCAGCGTCACAGCTCAAAAATAGCTTACGACAAAGAAAACAAGCCGGTGTTTTTGGCCGCTTCGGCTTGGGATATTGAATATGCTACCAAACAGTTTCCGGAAATAAGTTTCCATGATACGTCTGAGTGGAGGTTAGTCGCAGGAAAAAATTAATTCTCCCGCGCCATCAACATTTCTGCAAAGCCCAATAAAATGCTTTTATTTTCGGGGGCTACATCAATGTTTTCTAAGGCCTGCAAAGCTTTGGTAGCGTGTTGTTGCATGGCTTCTTCGGCTATTTGGCGTATGTTAAGCCGGTTGTATATGCCTTTTACGGCCTCAACTTTTTCGGTGGTATCAAAGTTTGTTTGCTGTAACCACAATTCTAAGGTTTTGGCATCTTGGTCTTTGGCAAGTTCTAAAGCTTTAATTAACAGGTAGGTTTTTTTATTACAAATAATATCACCGCCTACTTGCTTTCCAAACTTTTCGGGATCTCCGTAAACGTCTAAAATATCATCCTGCAACTGAAAAGCGATGCCTAAGTTTTCGCCAAACTGATAAAGCAAATCGGCGTTTTCTGCATTTGCTTTGCCTATTAAAGCGCCAATTTTTAAAGCGCCACCCAGCAAAACCGCTGTTTTTAAGCGGATCATCTCCAGGTACTCGGCAATGCTTACATTTTGGCGCACTTCAAAGTTCATATCTATCTGTTGCCCTTCGCAAACCTCAACCGCTGTTTTGTTAAATACTTCCAAGACACCCGATAAAATTTCTGGCCTTACCTGTATCATCAGCTTATAAGCTTTTACAAACATCACATCGCCCGAAAGTATGGCTACAGAAGCGTTCCATTTTTCGTGTACAGTTGGCTTCCCGCGGCGTAAAGGCGCATTGTCCATAATGTCGTCGTGCATCAAAGTAAAATTATGGAACAGCTCAATGGCTAAAGCAGGTGATATTGCTTCTTCAACATCGCCACCAAATAAATCTGTAGCCATTAAAACCAAAGCAGGGCGTAACCTTTTGCCACCTAAAGACATTAAATAGGCAATGGGCTGGTAAAGCTCTTTGGGTTGTGCCGGATAATCTATTTCGTTTACGGCTTTAACAATAATTTCTTGAAGTTGTTTAATGCTGTGCATGGATAATGAAT
This sequence comes from Pelobium manganitolerans, assembly GCF_003609575.1. Lineage (GTDB taxonomy): Bacteria > Bacteroidota > Bacteroidia > Sphingobacteriales > Sphingobacteriaceae > Pseudopedobacter > Pseudopedobacter manganitolerans. The sequence continues at coordinate 189,431 of NZ_MBTA01000023.1, forward strand.
TTCGCTACGCAGCGAAAATAGGGTTTTATTCGGCCTAAACAGAACGTTAATTTAAGGCTAGCAGTTTAATCAACTTCCTGTTTAGCTCTAGCGTTTCATTATCAGAAAGTTTTCCAATAACACCTTTAAGTAATGATTTCTCCAGAGTAGCTATTTTACTTGTTCGGATCAGCGATTCTTTTTTAAGACCATTTGTAATAGTCGGTGTTAATACCACATCCGTTTCCTCTTTCCAACTAATCTGACTGGTTATAAAGCAAACCGTTACGTCTAAATCGTCTTCCGTTAAAACAACAGCTGGCCTTAATTTGTTTCCGCTTAAATCTGTAAACGGAAATGAAACTAAGACAATTTAACCCTTAGCCATTGTAAGGTTCTTTTACATCAGACAAAGTGTAAAGTTCTTCATCTTCTTCTAAAAAAGCGTTGGTTTTGCCGTTTGAAACCATGTTATGTATATCTTTTCTCAGTTGCGATTCTTCGTGTTGTTTAAAAAGAAATTCTGCAAAATCCATCACTTCAACGGCCTTTTCATCTGGAAGTTGTTGCATTACTTTTACTGCCTTCTCTATTAAAGCCTGCTTAGTCATTTTAACAAGATTTTCAAGTTGAACTAATTTAAGTAAAATTTAAAACAATGGTATTCGGCACAAAAAGTTTTAATTTTCTGTCCTTATTCTATAATCTTTACTCCTTGCTCTTTTCAGTTACTCCACAATCAAAGTAAAATCAATCTGCCTTTTGGCCAAATCCACACGTTTTACCTTAATTTTTACTTCATCGCCAAGTTGGTAAGTGCGTTTTTTACGCTGACCAATAATGCAATAATTCTTCTCGTCCAATACATAAAAATCATCCGAAATGTCGCGCAACCTAATCATCCCTTCACACTTATTTTCTTCAATTTCTACGTACATGCCCCACTCGGTAACGCCCGAAATAATGCCCATATAAATCTGGCCGATATGATTTTCCAGGTATTCGGCTTGCTTATATTTGATGGAGGCGCGTTCGGCATCGGCCGCTTTTTTCTCCATTTGCGATGCGTGCTGGCAAAGTTTTTCGTAATGATCCGCATTCACGCTTTCGCCACCGGCCAAATAATGTTCCAAAAGGCGGTGCACCATTACATCGGGGTAACGGCGGATAGGAGAGGTGAAATGCGTGTAAAAATCAAACGCCAAACCATAATGGCTGCTGCTTTTTGTGGTGTACAAAGCTTTTGCCATTGAACGGATGGCCAACTGCGTCAGCACGTTTTGTTCTTTAGTGCCTTCCACATCGTGCATCAATTTATTTAAACTTTTAGCGGCTTCGCGGTCCGATTTGGTAGAGATTTTATGCCCAAATTTAGCCGCAAAAGAAGCAAAGGCAGTTAGGCTTTCCGGCTTTGGCGAGTCGTGCGCACGGTAAACAAAGGTATATTTATGTTTCCCTTTTCCCTTACGGGCGATGAATTCTGCCACGCGCCTGTTCGCTAACAGCATAAAATCTTCAATCAGCTTGTGCGCATCTTTCCGTTCTTTCACATAAACACCGATAGGTTTGCCCTCTTCATCCAACCTAAATTTTACTTCGGTAGATTCAAAACTAATGGCACCGTGCTTAAATTTGCGATCACGCAGGATGTGCGCCAGCTTGTTCAAAGTCAAAATCTCTTCAACAAAAGGTCCTTCTTGCTTTTCGATGATGTCTTGCACTTCTTCATAAGCAAAACGCTGATCGCTATAAATTACGGTTTTGCCAAACCATTCGTTTACAATATTTGCGTTTTGATCCAGCTCAAACACCGCCGAAAAACATAGTTTTTCCTCCTTTGGGCGTAAAGAACAGAGATTGTTCGATAAACGCTCGGGCAACATCGGTATCACCCTGTCTACCAAATAAACAGATGTGCCCCGGTCATAAGCTTCTTTATCCAGTGCACTATCCGGCACTACGTAGTGCGATACATCCGCTATATGCACACCTAACTCGTAATTGCCATTTTCTAGCACTTTAAATGATATGGCGTCATCAAAATCTTTTGCATCGAACGGGTCAATGGTGAAGGTTAAAGTTTGGCGGAAATCGCGACGTTTGGCAATTTCTTCTTTGCTGATTTCTGGTGAAATAGACTTCGCTTCCTGTTCAACCTCGGGCGGGAAACTTAAAGGGAAACCGTACTCGGCCAAAATGGCGTTCATCTCGGTGTTGTTTTCGCCTTGGTTGCCCAAAATATTTTTAATAATACCAACCGGGTTTTTAGCACCCGCAGGCCAATCTACAATCCGGGCTAAGGCTTTAACGCCGTTTTTTGCGCCGTTTAAATCCTCTAACGGAATAAAAATATCGTGCAACATTTTACGGTCGTCCGGAATAAAAAACGCAAAATGCTTGCTCAGTTTTACGATTCCGGTAAATTCAAATTTTGCGCGTTCCAAAATCTCCACCACTTCCCCTTCGCGCCTTTTCCCTTTGCTGCTTTCATAAACGTGCACATTCACTTTATCGCCATGCAAAGCGGTCCTAACCTTGCGCGGGGCTAGGTAAACGTCTTTTTCAAATTCATCATCGGGTATTAAAAATGCCGAACCATCGTTAGACATGGCTATTTTCCCGGTTAAAAAGGCTTTAACCTCGTGAAGTTTATATTTCCCTTTACTGGTTTCTAAAAAAACGCCGTCTGCCGTGCCATCTTCTAAAATCTCTAAAATAGTCGCTTTAGAATCTGGATCAATAATGTTTAGCTTGTTGGCAATTTGCCGGTAGTTTAAGGGTTTATTGCCCGCTTTTTCAAAAACGTTGGATATGAGTTGGGTAAGTACAAGTTTTATAGAGTTCGTTTGCTGATCAGCCATCTGATTTTCTTTTAACAATTATTTATGCTCAAAATAAAGATTCTGTTTTTATTTTTCGCCTTTTAATACATATTTAATAGCGTTTTAACTTTAATTTAACGCATTGGTGGCAAGCAATAATTAATCCCTAATTTAGCCCGAAAAAAATTAAGCTCATGCATTCAGCTATTCAACAAGCATTTGAAAAACAATTAAACGGCAAGCATATCCAGCTCCACTGGCTAAAAAGTCCAAATTTACAAGTTGGTATTTGTAACTATGGCGCCAGAATTACCCATTTTATTTTGCTAAAAAAGGATCAACAATTAGATGTTGCCCTTGGTTTTAACAATATTGATGCCTATTTGAACAGCAAAAACGAGTTTTATTATGGCATTACGGTAGGTCCGTTTGCCAACAGAATTGCTAATGCACGCTTTAGTTTAGATGGAAAAACTTATCAGCTTGAGGCTAATAATGACGGCAATTGCTTGCACAGTGGCAGCCAAGCTTTTCATAATAAAGTGTGGGATGTTTTAGAAGCTGATGAAAGCAAAATTGTGATGCAAACTGTAAGCGTGGCCGGCGAAGGCGGTTTTCCGGGAAATTTACAGTGCCAAGTTGCTTTCTCTTTAAACAACGATGCTTTAAAAATTGAATATCATGCTAGCACAGATGAAGACACGGTAGTAAACTTAACTAACCATAGTTATTTTAACTTAAACGGCGAAGGCACAGGCAGCATTTTAAACCATCGGATTCAAATTAACGCGACGGAATATTTGCCAATTAACCGGCGTTGCATCCCGCTAGGTGAATTTGCAAAGGTGGAAAGTACGCCTTTCGATTTTTTAACGCCAAAAGCAATTGGCGCAGCTATTAATGCTGATAATGAACAGCTGAAATTTGGAAATGGATACGACCATTCTTTTTCGGTTAATACAGAACAAGAATTAAAAAAGGTAGCTTTTGCGCAAGGCGATGAAAGCGGTGTCTGCTTAGAAGTATATACAGACCAACCCGGAATGCAATTTTATACCGGCAATTACCTTAGCGGCGATATCGGCAAAAGCGGAAAACCCTATGCGGCACGTACTGCATTTTGTTTTGAAACGCAACATCACCCGGATTCGCCAAACCAGCCCAATTTCCCATCGGCCGAATTAAAAGCCGGTGAAACATTTAAAAGCACAACCATTTACAAGCTTTATTAGGCAAACCGGCGTAAAAAGCATCCGCAAAAAAAAGTTCCAGTTCCCGCATCAGGTAAATAAATTTAGTTTAGATTTAGATAACAAAACTAAACCGCCTAATGTGGGCTTGTTATGCCTAAAAATAAGTACGATTGGAAAATAATTGTTTTGCTAGCAATTTTTTTTCAGGTGATGAGCGCTTGCCGTAAAGATCCAAAAGTGGAGCCGGACCGTAGCCCGCTGCCGGTGGAAGACGTGGATATTTCTGATAAGTTGCCACAGTTTAATGAGTATAAACTGAACCTCCATAAGCTTTTTTTTGCGAATGTGATAGAAGGTTGGTTATTGCCCGACGGCACTTTCCGCAAACCAGATGTTTCTACTTTGGGTTGGACGCATCCCTCTGTACTTTTTTTTAAAGAAAAGTGGAATAATCATCGTTATTGGATGGCGGTAACGCCCTATCCCGGCGGCATCAACCAGTATGAAAATCCCACCATATTTTGTTCTGATGATGGCGTAGTGTGGAAGGAGCCAATCGGGATTGTTAACCCCATAGAAAAGGCGCCGGTTGAGCCGGGATATAATTCGGACGTGAACCTATTGATGGATAACGGAGTTTTATATTGTTTTTGGCGTGGCGTTTCCATAGTTGATCCTAAAACGAAGCAACGAATTAATGGGCGCACGTTGCTGTACCGCTCTTCCACAGATGGCGTACATTGGTCGGACAAGCACGTGATTACCAGTTGGGATTATCAGGGCATAGATCTTATCGCGCCAAGCGTGTTAAAACAAAACGATAACTATTACTGTTATGGCGTTTCTACGGGCGAGGCCACGCCGGGGGCTTATTATACCAATTACGCCATCCGCAGAACGGTGGTTAAAAACGTTGATGATATTAAGGTGGATAAAAATTTAGGCTACGAGCTGGTGAAAATTTATGCGAGGCCTTGGGGCGAAGGCGATGAACCCTGGCACCTTGAAGTAAAAAAATTTAAGGACCGCTGGTACATGTTGGTTTCTACCACGCGCAATAAGCAGTACGGAAGCGGCGGACGCTTGTTTTTAGGTTACAGTACAGACGGGCTTACCTTCACCTTTGCTCATAAACCATTATGCGAAATTACCGAAGCCTACAAATCTTCTTTTGAACTGTACGAAGGCAAAAAAACCGGCAGGCTGAATATTAAATTATGGCGATCAACCAGTGCCGGCTGGGCAATTTTTTTCGATGAATTTTGTGTTGATAGGTATTTTGAGTAGGGGATGAATGGATGAAATGCAAAAAAGACTTTTTAAACCTACTAACCCACCACCACTTCATCCCCCGTCTTCGCCACTTCGCTTCTCTCTTCTCTCTCGTTCCTTTTACGCCAGAAATTAGCCAGTAAAGATCCTGAAACGTTCATCCACGGACTAAAAACAGCCGAAGCTAAACCTACGGTAGCCAGTTTGCCCATAGCGCCGGCTAAACCAGATGCCATACCGCCGTTTTGCAAACCTACTTCAAAAGCTATGGTGCGACTGCGGTTTTTGTCGAGCCCGCTCCATCTGCTTAGCCAATAGCCAAAGAAATAGCCGGCACCATTGTGTAAAACCGAGGCAAAAAATAGCAGAAAGCCAATCTCCAGCAAGTTGTCTCTGCCAGCAGCGGTGGTTACTAGGGTGAAATAAATAATGCCAAACATAGAGAAATAAGGCATTAGCGCATCTATTTTTTGGTAGCGCTTGTACAGCCAGTTATACGCACATCCTACCAAAATGGCTCCGCATAAAAAATCGAAAACTTCTATTAAAACCGTAGCGTTTCCCGTTGGGGCGCTAAACATATTTTTGCCAACAGTAAAAGAAATCAGCAACCACAATAGGGCTATAAACGCGGTAATAAAAATGTTTTTCTTGGTTTTTGCCGAACCGGTTTTTAAAACATCATGCACCATAGCGGCTGTTAACGGAATCAATACAATTTTGATGATTTCCATCATCATGTTAAAAAACTTTACTTCTACCAAAGTACCTGCAAATAATTTCATTAAAAACGGTGTCATAATAGGTGCGGCAATGGTTGATATAGCGGTAACCGTAACAGAGAGCACTAAATCGCCTTTGGCAATGTAAGTCATCACGTTTGAGGCCAGGCCACTGCTACAGGAGCCAATTAATATAATCCCAGCGGCAATTTCAGGCTCAAAATGGAAGGTGCTGGCAATCAAAAAACCCATAATTGGCATAATGGTAAAATGGCCTATGAGCCCAACCAACACTCCGCGGCCCGAGTGGCGGATGCCGGTAAAATCTCTGACGCTCATTTGTGTGCCCATGCCAAACATCACCAACTGTATGATCCCCAGGATGAGCCCTTTGTTGCGTAAATCTAAACTGCCCACGTGCAAAAACGTCTGCGGATAAATTAAACCTGCAGCAACGGCCGCTAAAATCCAAAAGGTATATTGGTAGTTGCTCAACAACTTAATGCTGCCCACACCAATGGCTAGCGCACAAAAAGCGCCTATCAAACTGCTTTTCCAAAGCGTCTCAATTTCTTGGAAGTAGCCAAAAGTGCTGGTCAAAAAGAATAGGAGCGAAGCCCATAAAAAGATTTTACGTATCATTTGGTTTAAAATGGTTTATGTGATCGTTTTTGCCCTCTCCCCAGAGGCTTCCACTATTAAGCGGAGTTTACAATCACTTTTGGTTCAAAAATGTTTTTGCAAGTGCGGCCATCGCTATAGGCGGACTGGCCAATATCGGCACCCGTTTTTCATCTGCGCTTAAGCCGTCCACTACGCGCGCCATAGAGGCTTGTGCCAACAAAATGACGTCTACGGTTTCCATCAACTCTTTTAAAACGCTGGCCACCATTTCATCGTGTTTTGCCGCGTCTCCGCTCATTAAAGCTTCAAATGCACCTTCACAAAGTTTCGAGATAATGTTAACGTCTTTTCCAGCTTTTTCGGCTCGGCGTTTTACCAGATCCGAGGTAGGTTCCAAGGTGGTGGGCAAAGTGGCAATTACACCTATATTTTCTCCCATTTGCACCGCTTCATCAGCCATGGCTTGGTCCACCCTGATAACGGGCACTGTACATAAAGTAGCTGCAGTTTCAATGGCACGGCCAATGGACGAGCAGGTCACCAAAATGGCATCAGCGCCAGCCTCTTCTGCTGCCTGTATGTGTTTTACAACGCGCGCAGCCGTGTTGGGCATCAACTTTCCTTTTTTGATGACGTCTTTTATCAAGCTGTCGTCAACAATGTTAAAAGTTTCTACACCCGCTAAATGCGTTTTGGCTAAGTCCTGAAAAAGAGGGACTAAAGTTGCGGATGTGTGTACAAATCCTAATGTTTTCATTTCGTTTTTTCTCCGTTTAATACGTTTATAAAGTAATCGGGCGCACCAACTTGCCCGCCTTTAAAATTCAGTTCTAAGCCATTTATCAGCGAGTTTTCCGCTACAGCCCTGCACAAAGGCGCACCGGGCGCTATTGGCGTTAGCATTTCTAAGGCATAGATGCCCAGTTCAGAAGCGGCGTAACTGCTGGTATCGCCACCTGCAAATAAAATTCGCTTTAGGCTTACTTCTTTTAGCACAGCTTGGATAATTTGACCTAAGACTTTACCCAAGCGCTTGCTGCTTTCTTTTTGGATGTTTTTGCTTGCGACACCGCTTTTTGCCAGTAAAGCCTCTGTTGCCTTTATTCGGGGATCATCTGGCCCTAAGCTGGTATGTATAATGGTGTCTTTATTCGCTTTAAGCTGATGAACTACTTCACGCGTAATTTTTAGGATAAACTCGTCTTGATGATTTTTATCTAAAATATCACTAGGTAAAGCTACTTCGGCAAAACCCTGCTGCATAGCGAATTTGATTTGCCCTGCGGTAATAGGCGAGCAACTTCCAGAAATAACCAAAAGCGGTTTTGCCCCTTGCACTTTAGTAGCAAATGATGTTTTTTTGGTGATGGATTTTGTTGACCAAGCTTCACCTAATGCCACTTCAACGCCCGAAGAACCTACTGTGAAAAGGGTTTTATCAGGTTGTTCTTGCTGATGTAGATACTCGCCGATGTTTGCCAGATGCGCGGCGTTAAAAGCATCAAAAAATAAAATTTGCTGGTCCTTATTTTCCTCTACCGTTTTCGTGATGCTTTGCAGGCCTTTTTCAACCTTTGTTAAATCAACCAAACCAATTTTTAAAGGTGTTTGCTGTTGCAGATGTTGGCGAAGATCACTTTCTGATGCGGGCGTTACCGGATGTTTTTGCATGGACGGATGCCTGTCTAAGCGGTAAATTTCTCCGTCACCGCTGGTACCCATTTTGGCAAATAAATTCCCAAAAACACAGTACCTTCCCAAATGCGGTGCTGCAGGGATTACAAAGGTCTGCGCTTGGCCACAAACGGTACTTCCAATTTCTATCGCTTTGCCAATATTGCCAACGTGTGGCGCAGAGTCAAAGGTAGAGCAAACTTTATAATGCAACTGAGCCGGATTTAACGCCTGCAATTTCTGTAAAACCGGCTTCAGCTGTGTTTCCATTTCTTCCGGAGATAAAGACCGACTGGTTCCGGCTACGCCAATAGCTTGCAAGCTGGGATGTTTATCTAAATCTTCGGCAGTTGGCGCGCGTAAAAAAAGCATGGTTTTTACGCCTGCCAAGGTCAAAAATTCCAGAGCATCTGTCGAGCCTGTGAAATCATCACCGTAATAAGCCAAAAGCAGACGTTTATTTTCCATTTATTTGCCAAATTTTTTTACTGATGCCATAAATTCTGGATGTAAGCTGGCTGTTTCTTCTAAACTTAAACCCTTTACCGCACTGTCCCAAGCTTGATGTAAAGCGATAACGCCAGCTTTAGCGCCCATAGGGTGCGCTAAAATTCCGCCACCGGCCATGTAAAGCAAATCGGTGGTTTGGGTGCGGCGGTAGGTTTCAAAAGCTTGTCCGCCCCATTGGCCAGACGAAACCACAGGAAGCAAAGGCTTCAAGTTTAAAAATGGTTTTAAGCACGATTGGATAGACCGCACCACAGAATCGTCAGACTCCCAAAATTTATTTTGGATGCCGTTTACATGGAGCTGGTCCACGCCGGCCAAACGCCAAATTTTTTGATAGGCCGGAAACTCGATGCCCAGCAGCGGATGCCGATTCAGCATTCCCCAGCCGTTTCTGTGCGCATGAATAGCCAAAGCTCCTTTGTCGCAAATCTTTTTGGTAGCGCTTAAGCCCACGCTATTGATGCTGATCATTGCGCAGGAACCTTTTTCGCTCAAAATTAAATCGTATTTGCGTTGCATTTCATCCAGCTCGTCGCTGATGTTAAATGCATACATTGCTTTTTTACCGGTTTTATCTTCGTGCTTTCTAATTTCGGGCATAATCGCTTTTACGCGGTCGTCAAACAAAGAATTAGCGGTAGAGCCCATCAGCTCATCGTCCTTAATAAAATCGATGCCTGCGTTTAATAGCGTTTTCACTAATGCCGCAGTGTCTTGCGGGCTCAGCCCAACGCTGGGTTTAATAATAGTTCCAATCATTGGCCGGCCTGCAACACCTGTGGAGGCTTTAGAACCTTTGATTCCAAACTTTGGTCCCGAGAAATGTTTTTGGTAAGAATCTGGCACCTCAAAATCCAACAGTTTTAAACCTGTAAACTGAGTAATTTCGTACAAATTTCCTTGCAAGGTGCTTACCAGTACGGGTAGATTATAACCAAAATTCTCTATAGACCAGCTTACCTTAACTTTTGCTTGCTGATATTTTTTGCCCGCAATAGCAGTTCCGGGGATGGATGGTTCGTCCTTTAAATCCAGCAATTCAATATTTTCTACCCGTGCGGCAAAACGCTGTTTTAACTCATCTGTTTCGCCGGGTACGGCTACAAATGTTCCGGATGATTGTTCACCGGCCAAAACGGCTGTGGCTTTTTCAACCTCGTAAGGCGTTTCGATCAGGTATTCAGCAAAAATTCTTTCCATTTTATTTGATGATGATGTCTTTTCGTCGGCTTTCTGGCCAAACGTTGATGATGTTTGCCTTTCCGTTTTTTACTTCTGCCTCTACTACGGTTTGTTGTGGGGCATGTAATTTAAAACGTACGTCAATATCCTTTGGCCAAGCCGGAAACAGTAAAATTTTGTCATCCACGTCTTGCAGCAACATCTCTTGCAAGCCTATCATGCCGGAGCCTCCCCAGTTATGGTCTGGTGTCCAGTCAAATCCCGGTCCCCAAAATGCCGGAAATCTTCTTTCCGAATTTTTAAGTTTGGCAAAAGTGTATTTCACGGCCTCGTCTGTTAAGCCCAAACGTGCAGCCCAAATATTATCTTGTTTCCAGCCTTTGCTATCGCGGAAACGCAAAGCATCCGGGTCAAATTTATAGGTGTTAATTGCGGTATCTAAGCCCGGTTTTTGTAAACCGAATATTTTCCACGGAAAAACAGGATAAAGCTGAGGCGTTTCTACATTATTAATTCGCTCCCATACCGTAGCCGGCGAAATGGTCGTTTTGCCATCAATATCGCGGTAGCTAATTTCTGGGATGCGCGTTAGCATTCCTTGCCACTGCGCTTTTTCATCTGCATTTAACAACTCGTTAGGTAGTTGAAGAAAATTTTGCAGAACGGTTTTCAGCGCTGCAACAGTAGAGCTGGCGTTATAAGTCATTTTGTAGGTTTCGGCAGCCGAGCCGGGGTATATCACCAATTTACCATCAGCAGTTAACGCCTTTGAACCACGTTTTTTTGCCAAATACTGATAATGTTCGTCAAAAAAACGCAAGCTACTTTTGATTAATGGTAAGTAAGGCTTTACATCAAAGTTTTGATAATCTCTAGCATCTAAAATCATTTGGCAAAACTCCAGCACGGTATCCCACTCATACTCCAACCAAGCATTGTATTCCATGCCTTTGTCGTAGCTCTCGGGGCGTTTCCAGCCGTACTCGGCAGGGTTTGGCAAACCAAAGTTTTCAATTTGCTCTGTAAAACTGGCGCCATTGTGGCCCCAATAAAATTTGCTCCGCCACTCGGCATTGCCCAAAATACTCTGGTAAAAATCAAACTGAGGTTTCATTAAATCGGCGTCGCCTGCTTTTAACATGGGCCAATAAACCAAGCGTTGGTTTTGCGCAGTATGCGTGCCGCCTCCCCAGTTTCTAAAATCTGGTGTAAACGTGGCGGTTGAATCTGTAAAAACCGGGTCAAAGGTAAATAGACCGCCGTTAAACTTAGTAGGGTAGTCGCCGTAGGCATTGCAAGCCAACATATAGCGGTACAAATTATAGTTGCGCGCCACCTGATAAGCCGTAGTGTCGGCTGTTTTTGGGATTTGGATATAGCTTTTGTTCCAAAAACTTGCCCACCATCTCTGGTTGTTTTTAAAATCTTTTTTTGCCGATGAAGCACTGTTCAGCGCCAATTTCTGTGTCTCGCTCTTCAGTTTTTCTGGGCTTAAATGCTGCCCGGTTTGCAAAGCAATAAGCACCTGCTGACGTTTAGACGGCTTAGCAGTTTTAAGCTCATAAGCTTTAAAAGGTGTGTTAATGTAGTTTCCTTCTTCAATTCCTGCATTCACAAAGCCCTTTGCGTACAAAAAGCCTCCAAAAATACGCCCATCTAATGGGTTAAAAAGGCTGTCTTTTATACTTTCTAGCCCTTGTTGTTTAACCACTACATCAAAAACCGTTTGTTTTTTGTTTTGATGATAAAAATAAAGGCTCCCGTTTTCAAAACCTACCTCGTCTGCATAGGTTTTTACATCGCCTTGTGGTGCCCATTTCCATGAGTTTTGGTTGTTCTCCTTTTTTTTGGTTGCGCGGTCTTCAAAGCGCCAGTGTTCAAAGAAAAGTTGTGCGTTTGTGGCTTTAGAGTGGTCTATATCAATATGTATTACTGCTTTATGCACATCTACCCAAATGCGAACGTCGGATTGCAAACCGCTTTGCGCACCCGAGATGTGGCAAGCGCCATCGGCCAAATTTAACCGTTGTTTAAAGCCTTCTTTTAACTTGTTTTGAGGAAAGCGCAAACGCACGCGTCCAACTTTTAACAGGGTATTGTTTTCGTCAAAAAGTCCGCTGCGAGATATATAAAACAGCAAATCTCCGTCTTCTACCCACACGTTTAAACCGATGTCGCCGCCGCCTACCGGCATAGATTCCGACGAGTTTTTACTTTGGCTGTTCCACAGCACATCATAGTTAGAAATAGCAAATTCCTGCGCTTTTCCGGCGCTAAAAAGCAGACAAAAAATAAAAATAAATGGTATCCTCATGTTAAAAATCATCTGTACGGAAAGAAGAAACCGGAAGTCTTTCTGTGCTAAACAGCTCGCCAACCACAAAATCTTTAAACGCGTAACGTACGGCTACGGGTTCTTTCACTTTAGGCGACGAAACCAGCACCTCGTTTCCGTCTATTTCGGCTTTGGCCGGATAAAACCAGCGGTCTTTACCACAGATTTCAAAATTCACCAAATCGTGCCCAAAAGTGCTTAAACCATTGTGCACGTTTTTAAATTTAATTTTAGCAATGCTGCCAGTCACTTCCATGGTATCTAGCAAAGGCGACTCGTAGCCAAAACCTTTCATGCCGTATGTTTTGCCCAAAGCCAACAGGGCTAAACGCTCGCCAACAGGTTTTTTATGCATCGGGTGGATGCTTTTTTCGTCGCCTATATCCAATAAGCTCACCATCCCAGCGTTTGGAATGGCATCTAAAGCTTTCCGTTGCGCATCGCGCAGGTAGGCCGAATTGAATTTTCCGCCCGACTGGTAGGGTGGCAACTGTGCATAATTGTAAGGCGCAATTTGTACATAGTAAAAGGGAAAATCTCCCTGTTTCCACTCGCTGCGCCACTCTTTTACCAAAGCGGGGAAAAGTTTTTGGTATTGGTCTGGCCGGTCATAATTAGATTCTCCTTGGTAAAAAACAGCTCCTTTTATGCCGTAACCAATGATAGGGTGCAACATGCCATTGTATAGCGCGGTTGGGGTACGGTTATCAACCTTAGCGGCATCTTTTTGCTCGGGTAATTTGATATCGGCGAAGGCCGCCAACTCTTCGCGGCTCATCCAAGCTTCTGCGGTAGAACCGCCGTAATTTACGTTAATTAAGCCGATAGGCACTTGTAACAAATCTTGCAGTAAACGGCCAAAATAATATCCGGTAGCGCTAAAATTAGCTACTGCTTCGGGTTCTGCGTGTTTCCAAACAGAGGGTTTACTGTTTTCTTTAGCCTCAAATTCGCGTGCGCGTGGCACAACGTACAAGCGGATGTTAGGGTTTTTAGAATGCAAAATAGCATCGTTTGAGCCGTAAACCGGTTGCGAACGGAAGCCCTTCATCGGCATCTCCATATTAGATTGGCCACCTAAAATCCAAACTTCCCCAATCAAAACATCATTAAGCGTTAGGGTTTGGCCGTCACTTATTTTTATTGAGTAGGGACCGCCTGCCTTGGGTGTGTTCACAAACACTTTCCATTTTCCGTCTTTGTCGGCTTTCGCCTGATAGTTTTCGCCGTTCCAAGAGCATTTTACCGATACGTTTTTTCCTTTGCCGGCCCATCCCCACAGGGGTACTTTGGCCTGTTGCTGCAAAACCATGCCATCCGTAAAAATAGACGGCATTTTCACTTGCGCTAAAGCATCAGAAACTATTAATAACAAAAAACTAAAAAGAGCAACTGCTCTAAACGGATTAAAGTAATACATTAAATTAGGTTTATTGACCATTTTCGTTCGCTTTCCCTTTGTTGTTTTTAGGCAAGCTAAAAGGAAATCGCCTGTCACACAAATATTGTAATTTTTTTATATTTGAATACAGTTTTCACAGATAAATTTATCTATATTTGGGTATTTATCATAAACGCCTAAATAAAAAAACAAATCTAAGTAATTAAACCTCCTTAGTATGATGATGAAACCGAGACAAATTTTTTGCCTTTTAATAACTATTACCTTTTTGCTAGGTGCTTTAGTTTCGAGCGCACAAAATTTGAAAGAGATTAGATTAAGTGCTCCGGCAAATGCTAGCGAACGTGTGTTGTATGGCGTTGAAAAACTTTCTGCCACCTTGCGTGCCAACAATTATCAGCTCCAGACAAAAAAAGCGGGCAAAGGCAGCCTTAGCATTAACATCAACAAAAATTACGATAATACATTAGCTAAAGAAGGTTTCCGTATCATCAGAAATGGCAACAGTGTGGAAATAAGTGGCCGTGATGACAGTGGCCTGCTTTACGCATGTTTAGATTTAGCAGAACGCGTAAAAGGCTCGGGAAAAATTCCGGAGCAATTAAATATTAGCGACCAGCCCGAAATGGTTTTGCGAGGCACCTGCATAGGCATTCAAAAGCCAACGATATTGCCGGGACACGAGATTTATGAATATCCGTACACGCCAGAAAGTTTTCCCTGGCTTTACGATAAAGCTTTGTGGGTAAAGTATTTAGATATGATGGTGGAGAACCGTTACAATTCGCTATATCTATGGAACGGCCATCCTTTCTCTTCATTGGTAAAGCTTAAAGACTATCCGGAAGCGCTGGAGGTTGATGAGGCTACTTTTAAAAAGAACGAAGAAATTTATGAGTTTATCACCAAAGAGGCTGATAAACGAGGAATTTGGGTAATCCAGATGTTTTATAACATCATTGTGCCAAAGCCCTTCGCGGAAAAAAGGGCTTTGAAAACACAGGATCGGAACAGACCAATTGTGCCCGTTATTGCCGATTATACTCGGAAAGCAATAGCGGCCTTTGTAGCTAAATATCCTAATGTTGGTTTACTGGTGACATTGGGTGAAGCTATGGAAGGCGTTGGCCAAATGGACATCGATTGGTTTACCCAAACCATATTACCCGGCGTTAAAGACGGTTTAGCCACTATTGGCAAAACCAACGAGCCGCCTATCGTGTTGCGTGCGCACGATACAGACGCACCGGCTGTAATGAAAGCGGCCTTGCCTATTTACAAAAATTTGTACACCATGGCTAAGTACAATGGCGAGGCGCTCACTACGTACACACCGCGAGGCAAATGGGCCGAGTTGCACCGCGAGTTGAGCGCCATTGGTACGGTGCAAATTGAAAACGTGCATATTTTGGCCAACCTAGAACCTTTCCGCTACAGCTCCCCAGATTTTATTCAGAAATCTGTAAAGGCCATGCACTCGGTTTACCATGCCAATGGTTTGCATTTATATCCGCAAGCTTCTTATTGGGATTGGCCATATACCGCAGACAAAGCCGACCCGCGTTTGTTGCAGATAGACCGCGATTGGATGTGGTACAAGGCTTGGGCGCGTTACGCTTGGAAAGCCGATAGGACTAAATCTGAAGAAAATTTGTACTGGGGAAAATTGCTCGGCCAAACCTTTGGTGCAAACCAAAAAGCTTCTGAAAATATTTTAACAGCCTATGAAGAAAGCGGTGAAATTTCGCCTAAGCTGCTCCGCCGTGTGGGTATCACAGACGGTAACAGGCAAACCCTAACTTTGGGCATGTTGATGACCCAGCTCATTAATCCTTTCCGTTACGGCCTATTTACCTTGCTGTACGAGTCTGAAGCGCCCGAGGGCGAAATGATTATTGAGTACGCTAAAAAAGAAGCCGAAAACCAAGCCCACATTGGCGAAACCCCGATACAGGTAGCTAATGAAGTTGTAGAACACGCCAGGCTGGCGGTAAAAGCGATTGACGAAGCTACAGACGGCGTAACGGCCAATAAAAAGGAATTTGAAAGGCTGAAAAATGATATCTACTGCTATGATGCTATGGCAAAGTTTTACGCCAACAAAATAAAAGCGGCTACGCAGGTATTAAAGTTTAAATACAGCAGTAATATCGATGATTTGGAAGCTGCCGTACCTATGTTAGCGCAGAGCGTAAAAAACTGGCAAG
Source organism: Pelobium manganitolerans (assembly GCF_003609575.1). Lineage (GTDB taxonomy): Bacteria > Bacteroidota > Bacteroidia > Sphingobacteriales > Sphingobacteriaceae > Pseudopedobacter > Pseudopedobacter manganitolerans. The sequence goes on from NZ_MBTA01000023.1 coordinate 205,353, forward strand.
TACTTACAGATTTAACCAAAGATCATTACCTGTATGCCAATAGTATGCAAACTAAACAGCGCAAAATCCCGATGCGCGGAGTAGATGCCACTTTTATCCACTGGACAGAAATGTTGCCGGTTTACCAAAAGGAACTGGCTGATTTTAAAAAGCACATTGCGCAGTTGCGCCAACAAACCAAAGGCGGAGATATCGTGAAAACGATACCGCTTAAAAATGCAAACGTAAAGTTTGTAGATAAAAATATCAGTTTTTATACCGTAACAGAAGGTGCTAAACCAAGGAAAGGCGAAAGCGTTACTTTACAAAACGTTGCGCCCGAATTACAAGGTTTAAAAGCGGTGCAATTGGGCAAATCGGATCAGGTGATGTACGGTACAAAGCTTAGTTTTGAGAACGATAAACCTGTGAAGGTTTTGGTAGCCTACTATAAAGAACCGAAAAGCGGAGATTTACTGCCTCCGGTTTTAGAGATAGATGCAAGTGCTAATGATTACGGGCAGGCCGAGATAAAAATTGCGAATGCCATTAAAACATCAAACGGGCGATTGTTAAATATTCATACTTTCAGCTTCCCGAAAGGAAAAAACACATTAAGCCTAGGCAAAGGCGCAGCGTTGGTTTTAGGTGTGATTAACGACGACGAGCCACTGCGCATCCATAACGCAGGTTTTGATGGGAGCGGACAAGATATTGACTGGTTATTTGAAGAATAAAACATGATACGTAATGCTGTTGCAGGCTTATTTTTAGCCTCCTTTCTTTTGGTTGCACCTACTAAAGCCCAAGAAAAAAGAATTGTTTTAAAACCCGAGCTGATGAAACCCGACATCAGCTACTTTAATTCGCTGGATTCGGAAGATGTGGTAAATGCCATCTCTAACGAAAAAACATACGAGTTTTTGTCTAAACAGATTCCGCTTTTTGATTGTCCGGACTCGGCCATTAAAAAAATATATTACTACCGCTGGTGGACCATGCGCAAGCATCTTAAACAAACACCGGATGGTTACGTTTTTACCGAGTTTTTGACGCCAATGAAGCACGGCGGAAAGTATAACGCCATTAGCAGCGCGGTTGGCTTGCAACTGAATGAGGCACGTTGGTTTTACAACCAGGAAATTGTAAAGCAATACGCTAATTTTTGGCTCAATGTGGATGCGAACGAGGCAAAACCGCATTTGCACAATTTTAGTAACTGGCTGGCTTGGTCTTTTCTAGATATTTACAAGGTAGATCATCAGCTTGATTTTGTAAAGCGCAATTTGCAGGCATTAAATAAAGATTATCACCAATGGGAAGATGAACGCCAAAACCCCGATCAAACTTTTTGGCAGTATGATGTAAGGGATGCCATGGAGGAATCTATAAGTGGTGGCCGTAGAGAAAAAAACGTTCGCCCCACCATCAACAGCTACATGTACGGCAGTGCAAAAGCAATGAGTATTATGGCGGGTTTGGCTGGGGTTGATAGCCTAAAGGCAAAATATCAGCTAAAAGCAGAAGCTTTAAAAAATATTGTAGAAACCAAACTTTGGAACAGCGAATCGGGTTTTTTTGAGGTAGTAAAAGAAAAAGGCGGTTTTGCGCAAGCGCGCGAAGCCATCGGTTTTATCCCTTGGTATTTTAATTTGCCTGCTGATGATAAAAAATACGAAGTGGCTTGGCACCAGTTGGTAGATACGGCTGGTTTTTGCGCACCTTGGGGCTTAACCACGGCAGAAAGAAGGCATCCCGGTTTCCGTACACATGGCAGTGGGCATGGTTGCGAGTGGGACGGCGCCATTTGGCCTTATGCTACCACGCAAACTTTAACTGCTTTAAGCAATTACATCAACAACTATAAAAATCATGATGCCATGAGCGCCGATGTTTTTTACAAAGAACTGCACAAATACGCAATGGCGCACGTTAAACAAGGCAACACCTACATTGGCGAATATCAGGACGAAAAAACCGGACAGTGGTTAAAAGGAAACAAAAGCGCCAGAAGCCGTTTTTACCATCATTCCAGCTACGTGGATCTGGTAATTAGCGATTTAATCGGTTTAAAACCGCAAATTGACGATACCCTATTGATACAACCTTTAGTGCCACAAAATAAGTGGGATTGGTTTTGCCTAGACGGTGTACAATATCACGGAAAAACTTTCACCATTATTTGGGATAAAAACGGTAAAAAGTACGGAAAAGGTAAAGGTTTCTTGGTTTTCCAAGATGGCAAACGCATTCACAAAAGCAATAAACTAAAAAGTATAAAAAAGTCTCTCTAATTGATGAAACCCACTTTAAAAACTGCGAGAAACTTAAGCCTATGCTTAGCTTTCTTTTTAATGTTAGCAAACAAAGCCAGTGCGCAAAAATACTTTAACGTGCAAGATTACGGGGCAAAGGCGGATAGCAGCACTTTAGCTACTGTAGCCATACAAAAAGCCATTGCGGCTGCGGTTAAAGTTGGCGGCGGAACCATTTATTTTGGCCCCGGAAAATACTTAACCGGCCCCATACATTTAAAAAGCAACATTAATATTTTAATAGACGCCGGTGCCGAACTGCACTTCAGCGATAATTTTGACCATTACTTACCTGCGGTTCCTAGCCGTTGGGAAGGTACCATGGTCAACAACTTTTCTCCGCTTTTTTATGCTTATGAGGCCGAAAACATTTCGATAACCGGGCGTGGTTTAATTAACGGAAACGGAAAAAAGTGGTGGGCAACGTCAGAGAATTTTGCCAATGTGCAACCCACCAAATACATGGAAATTTTTAAGCAGAACAACAAAAACGTGATTGCTCCAGATTTGAAAGGCTGGATAGAACGTGGTTTTTTACGTCCGCCTTTTATACAGTTTATGTTCTGCAAAAACGTGCTGATCCAAGGCATCAAAATAATTAACTCGCCTTTTTGGACCGTTAATCCGCAATTCTGCGAAAATGTAACGGTGCAGGGGGTAACCATAGAAAATCCGCCGTCACCAAATACAGATGGAATTAATCCCGAGTCGTGCAGATACGTGCATATTTCAGATTGCCACATTAGCGTAGGCGATGACTGTATCACTATTAAATCTGGCAAAGACCGCGACGGTCGCCGTATGAATGTTCCGGCAGAAAATTATACCATCACCAATACCACCATGCTTTCGGGCCATGGTGGCGTAGTGATAGGCAGTGAAATGTCTGGCGGGGTAAAAAAGATTGTGATTTCTAACTGTGTGTTTGACGGTACCGATCGTGGCATCCGCATTAAATCTGCGCGGGGCAGGGGAGGCGTGGTTGAAGATATCCGCGTAAGCAATATCATCATGAAAAACATTCAGGATGAAGCTATTGTTTTAAACATGCAATATGCTAAAACCGAGGTTGAACCCGTTTCTGAGCGTACGCCTATTTTTCGCAACATTCATTTCAGCAATATCACGGGGGTGGATATTAATGTTGCCGGTAAAATTGTAGGTATTGAGGAGTTGCCGGTGGATCAGATTACATTTAACGATATCCAAATGGATGCTAAAGAAGGTTTTAACCTGCTAAACGCTAGCAATATCGAGTTTCACCAAGTTACGGTAAACGCAAAAAACGGCAGCGCTTTAAAGACAGATAACGTTACTAATTTGGAGCTAAACGGTTTTAAAACCAACAAACCATTGGCAGATAGTCCGGTTATTTCGTTAAAAAACACCTCGAACGTATTTATTCACAACAGCTGGCCAAAAGCGGGTTCACCTAATTTTGTAAGCATCAGCGGTAGCAAATCGTCCAACTTTACTATAAAAAATAACAACTTTAAAGCTTTAAAAAACCCTGTAATTAAAAGTTCGGAGGTAAAGGAAAAATTGGTTTTTGATTAGGTGGTCCGAGGTTGGGTGTTAGGTGGTTCGGGGTTAGTTGGTTCGGTGTTAGGCCCGTTCGTCTTTAGTCCTTACTCTTATAAAGTGGTCAGGTGTTAGTTTCGTCCCGTCTTTAATCCTTACTCCTATAAAATGCTTAGTTAATCATTCCGTCTTTAATCCTTACTCCTTATTCCTTACTCATATAAAAGTATTTATTTAGGATGAAAAAACTTATTCTGTTTCTTTTTATTACGATTTGTAACGGTGCTTACGCCCAAAACCGCTTATGGTACACACAAGAAGCCAAAGCTTGGACAGACGCTTTGCCATTGGGCAACGGCCGTTTAGGCGCAATGGTTTACGGTGGTGTAGAAACAGATCACATCCAATTTAACGAAGAAACCATCTGGACCGGTCGCCCGCGAGATTACTCGCACCCCGGCGCCGTAAAATATCTGCAACAAATCCGCACCTTGTTAAACGAAGGAAAACAGAAAGAAGCCGAAAAAATTGGGATGACCCATTTTATGGGTTTAAAAGACCATGATGAGTTGGAGTATGTGAAATTGCGGGCAAATTGGTTAAAAAAGATACGTGCTAACGAAGCTTTGGCCGATGCAGATTTGGACATTGCGGGTTGGCAAAAAATGACCGTACCAACGCTAAACGGTTTCGAGACAGAGGGTTTAGAAGGCGTTGACGGTGCTGTTTGGTTCCGCAATAGTTTTGACCTGCCCGAAGCTTGGAAAGGCAAAAAGCTGTACATGGATTTGGGAAAAATCCGTGACGAAGATTATACTTACGTTAACGGAAAGCTGATTGGGAATGATGAAGGCATCAGCAAAAAAAGGCATTACGAGATACCTGCCGATGTGTTAAAGCCTGGGAAAAACGCCATCGCCATCCAGGTAATCAACTACTTTGATAAAGGCGGTTTTGCCGGGACCAAAGGCGACGACCGTATTTTTGTGATTTACCCAGAAGATGCGAAGCCAGAGAGCGGAATTGCCATTGCGCCACAATGGGCCTATAAAATTCAGGATGAAGATCCGCCTGCTTACCCGCAGTACCAAGCAAGCTATCAGCCTTTCGGCGATTTATACCTGCAATTTGCGAAAGGGAAATCGGCGCCAAGCAATTACTACAGAGACTTAGATATCTCGAAAGCCATTGCATCTGTAAGTTACCAGCAAGATGGGGTAAACTACCAGCGTAAATATTTGGTAAGCGCGGCAGATCAAGTTTTGGCTATCCATTTAAGTGCGGATAAAAGACAAAGCATTTCATTTAAAGCCGTGCTGGGCAGTGCACACAAAGCACAACAATTTATGCAAATTGATGCGCATACTTTGGCGCTGAAGGTGCAGGTAAAAGACGGTGCAGTTTATGGGTTTTGCCAGCTTTATATACATGCGCCAAAAGGAAAAATCACCATTCATGCGCATGATATTGAGGTGAGCAATGCCAATAGTGCAACACTTTATTTAGTGGGCGCAAGTAACTTTAAAAATTATCAGGATGTTTCTGCAAACGCAAAAGAAATTACTGCTGCGCAGTTGGCCAATGTGAAAAATAAATCGTTTAAAGCGGTTGAAAAGGCACATATTAAAGAGTATCAAAGCTATTTCAATCGTTTTTTTGTAAATCTAGGAGCGGATAACAGCAGTTTGCCCACAGACCAGCGGATCCAAAATTATAGCCATCAAAAAGATCCGGCATTGTTAGCCTTGTATATGCAATATGCGCGTTACCTAATGATTTCGTCCTCTCGTCCGGGCACGCAGGCGGCTAATTTGCAAGGCATCTGGAACAATTTACTAACGCCGCCTTGGGGCAGTAAATATACCACCAATATTAACTTGGAGATGAATTATTGGCCGGCAGATTTGTTGGGCTTGGGCGATTGTGCAGAACCTTTATTTTCTTTGGTTAAAGACTTAGCGGTGTCCGGCGCAAAAACCGCCAAAGTTCATTACGGCGCGCCGGGATGGGTAGAGCATCATAATACGGATATTTGGCGTGCCACGGCGCCCATTAACAATTCTAACCACGGTATTTGGCAAGGCGGATCGGGCTGGTTGGTGCAACATTTATGGGAGCATTACCTGTTTACCCAAAATCTAGAGTTTTTACGTAATACGGCATATCCGCTAATGAAAAGCGCTGCGGCTTTTTATCAATACAATTTAGTTAAAGACGAAAAAACGGGCTGGTTAATTAGCTCGCCATCTAACTCGCCCGAGAATGGAGGTTTAGTGGCTGGGCCTACGATGGACCATCAAATTATCCGTAGCTTATTTGAACGTTGCGTAAAAGCCAGCGAAATTTTAGGTCGGGATAAAGCTTTCGCCGATAGTTTGCGCAAGCTTATCCCGCAGATTGCGCCTAACCAAGTTGGCAAACACAGGCAGTTGCAAGAGTGGTTGCAAGATATTGACGATACCACAAACACGCACCGCCACGTTTCGCACTTGTGGGGCGTTTATCCGGGCAATGATATTAACTACATCCAAAACCCCAAAATGATGGATGCGGCCAAGCAATCTTTAATTTACCGTGGCGATGACGGCACCGGCTGGAGCATTGCCTGGAAGGTGAATTTGTGGGCGCGTTTCCGCGATGGCGACCATGCCTTGTTGATGATGGACAAATTGCTGACTCCTGCCGAAGGCGAAAATGAAAAAGAAAAAGGTGGTGTTTACCGCAATATGTTTGATGCGCATCCTCCTTTCCAAATTGATGGTAATTTTGGCGGTGCCGCAGGTTTAGCCGAAATGGTTTTGCAAAGCCAAAACGGAAGTTTGGATATTTTGCCGGCATTGCCAAGCGCATTGCTAAATGGCGAAATGCGCGGATTAAAAGCTAGGGGTGGTTATACTGTGGATATCAGCTGGGAAAACGGAGAGTTGGCAAGTTTGACGGTTAAATCAAAAATTACGCAAACCTGCCGCATCAACTATCAAGGAACAAACAAAACATTTACTGCAAAAGCCGGCAAAACTTACCGTTTTGGCGCGCAATTACAATAATAACATGAGAATAAAATTTGGCCTGTTCGTTATTTTCTGTGCTTTAACCTTCACGGGATATACGCAAACAAGGCAATACATTAGTCTTAACCAAAATTGGCGAACGGCCTTGGATTCTGAAAACACGGTAGTTACCAAGCAACAAAGTTCTGCTACTTATAATGACAGCCAGTGGAAGAAAACGGATGTTCCGCATAATTGGGACAGCTACGGCGGTTACCGCCGTTTGGTACATGGTAATTTGCACAGCAATGCTTGGTACCGCAAAAAGTTTAAGGTAAAAGCTGGTGCCGATAAAAAACTGTTTCTGTTTTTTGAGGGTGTAGGTTCTTATGCCACTGTGTGGCTAAACGGCAAACAAATTGGCAAGCATGCCGGTGGCAGAACCACTTTTACCTTAAACGCCAGCGAAGCCATTTACCGCGACGGGCGCGAGAACGTTTTAGCCGTTTATGCAGCGCATCCGGCAGAAATTAGAGACTTGCCCTGGGTTTGCGGCGGTTGCTCTGATGAGCGCGGCTTCTCGGAAGGTTCGCAACCTTTGGGTATTTTCCGTCCGGTAACTCTAATCATCAGCAACCCGGTTAAGGTAGAGCCTTTCGGCGTGCACGCATGGAACGATACTACCGTTAATAAAAGCAACAGCACCGTACACCTTTCGGCCGAAATAAAAAACTACCAAAACAAAGCCGGAAGCTTTACGCTGGAACAGCAGTTTCTAACGCGCGATGGCCGTCTAATGAAATCTGTTCGACAAAAAGTATCGCTAAAAGCGGGGCAAAGTAAAACGCTGAAACAAAGCTTCGAGAACTTGAACAATGTACAGCTGTGGGATTTAGAAAATCCGTACCTCTATAAAATAGTCACCAACGTCCGCTCGGGTCGCAAAATTATAGATACCGATACTTTAAACTATGGTATCAGGTGGGTAAGCTGGCCAAAATCGGCAACAGCCAAAGACAAGCGTTTTTTCTTAAACGGGAAACCGGTATTTATTAATGGCATTGCAGAATATGAACATGCCATCGGCTACAGCCATGCCTTTACGCCAGAGGAAATAAAATCGCGTATTGCGCTGTTACAACAAGCCGGTTTTAACGCTTTTCGCGATGCACATCAGCCGCATAATTTGCTTTACGGCAATTTGATGGAGGAAAAGGGCATTTTATGGTGGACACAGTTTTCGGCGCATATCTGGTTTGATAATCCCGAGTTTAAAGCCAATTTTAAATCGCTCTTGCGCGATTGGGTAAAAGAACGCCGCAGTAACCCGGCGGTTGTGATGTGGGGTTTGCAAAACGAAAGCCGTGTGCCCAAAGAATTTGCCGAAGAATGTACGCAGATTATCCGCGAAATGGATCCTACGGCATCAACGCAGCGTTTGGTGACTACCTGTAATGGTGGCGAAGGGACAGATTGGGACGTGCCACAAAACTGGACGGGCACTTACGGCGGCAACCCTGCAACTTATGGTGAAGATTTAAAACGCCAGGTTTTAGTGGGCGAATATGGCGCTTGGCGCACTTTAGATTTACATACCGAAGGCGCTTATGACCAAAACGGCATTTACAGCGAAGACCGCATGTGCCAGTTGATGGAGCAAAAAGTGCGTTTGGCAGATTCGGTGAAAAACGAGGTAAGCGGCCATTATTTTTGGTTGTACAATTCGCACGATAACCCCGGCCGTGTACAAGGGGGCGAAGGTTACCGCGAGTTGGACGCCATTGGCCCTGTAAACTATAAGGGTTTGTTTACCTCTTGGGGCGAACCAACGGACGTGTATTACATGTACAAATCTAACTTTGCGCCCAAAACCCAGCCTATGCTTTACATTGCATCGCATACTTGGCCAAACCGTTGGTTAAAACCCGGCTTAAAAGATGGTATTGTGGTTTATTCAAATTGCGATGAGGTGGAGCTTTTTAACGATATAGATGGAACTTCTTTAGGTAAACAAAAACGCGGTAAACTGGGCACGCACTTCACTTGGGATAAAGTGGATATAAAATACAATGTGCTTTATGCCATAGGTTATGTAAATGGCAAAGCCGTGCTTAAAGACACAGTTGTGTTGCAGCATTTACCGCAATCGCCAAATTTTACGGCGATGCAAAACGACAAAAATTACCTAAAAGCCGAAGCCAATTTTAATTATTTGTACCGCGTAAACTGTGGAGGTGGCGATTATACGGATAAGTTTGGGCAGTTATGGCATGCAGACGTTAACCGCAAAAGTGACGATACTTGGGGTTCAACATCATGGACGGCCAACTATAAAGATATGCCGGCTTATTTTGCCAGTCAGCGCCGGGTTTTTGACCCTATTAAAAACACCCGTGATTGGCCTTTGTTCCAAACTTTCCGTTACGGACGAGACGAGCTGAAGTATGAGTTTCCTGTTGCAAATGGCGAGTACTTGGTAGATTTGTTCTTTATTGAGCCGTGGATTGGCGGTGGCGACTTAAACAGCCACGCCGGTGCAAGATTGATGAACGTTGCCGTAAATGACAGCATTTACTTGAAAGATTTGGACATTTGGCAAGAAGCAGGGCACGATGCCGCGTTAAAGAAAAGCATTAAGGTTAAGGTGGAAAACGGTTTATTAAAGCTTCATTTTCCGCAGGCAAAAGCTGGCCAAGCTTTAATTTCTGCCATTGCCATTGCAAGCTTAAATCCGAATACGAAAGCGGCACCGGCATCAAAAGCAGTAGTGCAAGCATCTGATAAATTTAAAAATGCGCAATGGTTAGATTTAGGCGCACAGGTTTACACCGATCAACAAATTTTATTTAGTGCCTTAGCCCCTAAACTTTTTGGTGCCACATTTTTGCAGGCCAAACAATCAACGCCGGTGCAATCTTTCGTGTTAAATGAAGGCGCCGACGTTTATTTAGCGCTCAAGTCATCGGCGAAAGCCAAAACCCCAAAAGATTTTGAGGACACCAATAGCACTTTACAAACCGATGAAAACGGCGGTACCATTTACCAGCTTTACCGCAAAAGATACGCGCAGGCGCAAAGCGTAAATTATCCGCTTTTTAGCGATGATTATTTGTTATTCGCGCTCCCAATCTCGAAATTAGAGCCCGCGTATGATTTAAAGCCATCTAAAGATTACAAACCGGAAGTTGCTAAGTATGATGCAAGTTTGAAACTGGAAACGCGTTTAAAATACGAAACTTTAACTTTTACAGACCGCAGTAAAGCTTGGTTAAGCTGGACTTTTGACACCGGCGTAGCAGATGTTTACTCCTTAACTTTGAGGTACATTAACAGCGCAAGCGCAGATATAAAAGTTAAACTGCAACTATTTTCGGCAGATGGTACGCTGATGAAAGAGGAAGTAGCCTCGCTTTCGCCCTCTTTAGAGGGGAAATGGAGCTATTTTACCACCACCACCGGCAGTATGATTAACGCAGGAACGTACACGCTTAAAATTTCGACGCCGGATGCGGATGGTTTAAGCGTTTCAAAATTAACGGTACAATAAAAAACAATGTTTAGTTTAAAAGGAAAATCGGCAGTAATTACAGGGGGTGGCAGCGGTATTGGCAAGGCCATTTCGCTGTTATTTGCCAAACAGGGCGCAACCGTGCATATTATCGAGTTAAATACAGCTTCCGCAGATGAAACCGTAAAGGAAATTAGCGCTTACGGAGAGGCTTTTGCACACAGTTGCGATGTAGCTAATCAACAACAGGTGAAGCGGGTTTTTAACGAGATTGGCAAAATAGATATTTTGGTAAACAATGCGGGTATTGCGCATATTGGCAAAGCCGACACTACCGAGGAAGCAGATTTTGACCGCGTTTACCAAGTGAACGTGAAAGGCGCATATAACTGCTTTTATGCCGTACTACCAATAATGAAACAAAACGGGGGCGGGGCAATTTTAAACACCGCATCCATTGCGTCTGTCGTTGGTATTGCCGATCGTTTTGCCTACTCGATGAGCAAAGGCGCTATTTATGCCATGAGCATGTCTGTTGCGCGAGATTATATGGCAGATAACATCCGCAGCAATAGCATTTCGCCGGCGCGCATTCACACCCCTTTTGTAGATGGTTTTATCGCTAAAAATTATCCCGATAACCAAGAAGAAATTTTCGAAAAACTTTCTAGAAGTCAGCCGATAGGCCGTATGGGCAAACCAGAAGAGGTTGCGGCTTTGGCATTGTACCTTTGCTCGGACGAAGCCGGCTTCATTACCGGTTGCGATTACCCGATAGACGGCGGTTTTATAAAATTGAACAATTAACAAGAATCAAGATTTTAAGACACAAGAATTAAGACCATAGACCGCGGCCGACTGACCGCCGACTTCGGACAAATAACAAAATAAAAGCAATAACAAATGAAATTAATTAGATACGGAAACATTGGCGCCGAAAAACCCGGCGTTTTGATAGACGGAAAGCGCTTTGATACCTCGGGCTTTACCAAAGATTACAACGAAGAATTTTTTGCAGAAGGCGGACTTCAGAAATTAGAAGATTATGTGAAAAACAACCAACTGCAAGAAGTTGCGTCCGACGAACGTTGGGGAAGCCCCGTTGCACGTCCCTCAAAAATTCTTTGTATAGGTTTAAACTATCGCGCCCACGCAGAAGAAACCGGTGCCGCTATTCCGGCAGAACCGGTAATTTTTATGAAATCCAGTACTTCTTTGGCTGGTCCTTATGATGATGTGATTATTCCAAAAGGATCAGAAAAAACGGATTGGGAAGTAGAGTTGGCTGTAGTAATCGGGAAATACGCATCGTACGTTGAAGAAAAAGATGCGATGGATTACGTGGCAGGTTATGTTTTGCATAACGATGTTTCTGAGCGCGCCTTCCAGCTAGAGCGTGGCGGAACATGGGATAAAGGAAAAGGCTGTAACACCTTTGCACCTTTAGGTCCTTTTATGGCGTCGAAAGACGAGATAAAAGACCCGCACAATTTACGCCTATGGTTAAAGTTAAACGGCAAAACCGTGCAAGACAGCTCAACTGCCGACTTTATTTTTGACATTCCGCACATGATTTCTTACGTGAGCCAATTTATGGCACTGTTGCCGGGCGATGTTATTTCTACCGGAACACCTCAAGGCGTGGGTATGGGCATGCGTCCAAATCCAATTTACTTAAAAGCAGGTGATGAGATGGAATTGGGTATTGATGGTTTGGGCTCGTCTAAACAAAAAGCAGTTGCTTACACCAAATCGTAACAGATGAATACGGCGCTAAAAATCCCGAGAATTATTTTAGGAACCAGCAACTTGGGCAATTTATATCAGGCTTTGCCATACCAGCAAAAGCTGGGTATTGTGAGGGCTGCGGTAAAAGAAAACCCGCACTTTCCGGTGTTTGACACCGCAGGCAAGTATGGCGCAGGTTTAGCTCTGGAAAGTTTGGGGAAATGCTTAAAAGACTTAGGTGTTAAGCAAAACGAGGTGATCATTAGCAACAAGCTGGGCTGGTTGCGCAAACCCTTAACCACGCCCGAACCTACTTTTGAGCAAGGTGTTTGGAAAGATATTGAGTTTGATGCTTACCAAGACATTAGCTACGATGGGATTTTAAAGTGCTTTGAGCAAGGTAACGAGCTGTTAAACGGTTACATTCCGCAGTGGGTTTCTGTGCACGACCCTGATGAATATTTGGCCAGCGCAAAAACCGAGGAAGAGCGGAAGCAAAAGTTCAATGATATTTTGGAGGCTTATAAAGCGTTGCAAAAGCTTAAAAGTGAGGGCAAAGTGCAAGCTATAGGAGTGGGCGCAAAAAACTGGAAGGCCATCCAAGAAATTGCTTCGCATGTGGATTTGGATTGGGTGATGTTTGCAAACAGCCTAACCTTATACAGTCACCCACAAGAGCTGATTGATTTTATGGAATCTTTAAGCGCTAAAGGCGTGCTTATCATCAACTCGGCGGTATTTAACGGTGGCTTTTTAACCGGAAGCGATTATTTTAACTATCAGCTGTTAGACCGAGAGAAAGACAAAGAGGCCTACCAATGGCGAGATCGCTTTTATGAAATTTGCGAAAAACACAGCATCAGCCCGGCGCAAGCTTGTGTGTACTTCGGTTTGCACGCTAAAGGTGTAGATAGTATTGCCTTAAGCAGTAGCTCGCCAGAACGCACCGCTAAAAATTTGCGTTTGGAAGATGTAAAAATAGACGATGCTTTTTGGGACGAGCTAAAGGCAGAAGGTTTGTTGGAAAAGGATTATCAAATTGGATAGCAAATGAGGATTGATTCGCACCACCATTTTTGGATTTTTGACCCGGTAAGAGACGCGTGGATTAACGATGAGATGCAAGAAATTAAACGCGATTTTTTGCCGTCAGATTTAGAACCTGTTTTAAAAGAACATGGTTTTGATGGCTGCGTAAGCGTGCAGGCCGACCAAAGCGAAGCGCAAAACGATTTTTTACTCGGCTTTGCCAAAGAACATCCGTTTATTAAAGGCATAGTGGGTTGGGTTGATTTGCAGAGCAATGCGATTGAAGAACGCTTGGCGTACTACGCCGAAGAGCCTTTATTAAAAGGTTTTAGGCACGTTTTGCAGGGCGAAGCGCAGCGCGATTTCATGCTACGTCCGGCATTTAAAAACGGCATATCGCTGTTAGGAAAATATGGTTTCACTTACGATATCCTCATTTTCCCCGACCAATTAAAATTTTCTGAAGAATTGGTGAAAGCTTTCCCGAACCAAAAATTTGTGATAGACCATATTGCCAAACCAGAAATCAAAAACCAAAAAATGAACGGTTGGGATACCGATATCCGCGCCATAGCGCAACACGAGAATGTTTTTTGTAAAGTATCTGGAATGGTTACCGAAGCCGATTTTAAAGGATGGAAGCCTCAAGATTTTGAACCTTATTTGGATGTAATTTTTCAAAGCTTTGGTACAAAACGCTTAATGTACGGATCCGATTGGCCGGTTTGCAACGTGGCAGGCGGTTATACCAAAGCCTTAAACATCCTTGAGAATTATACAGAAAAGCTTTCTGAAAACGAGAAAGCACAGTTTTTTGGAGCTAACGCCGTTGGCTTCTACAATTTATAAATCATGAAAGTTTTAGTATGTAAAAACCCGGGCCAGTTTGAGTATCAGCAGATGGAACAACCAAAAGCCGAGAAAGACCATGCCTTGGTTAAAATAAAAAGAATTGGCATTTGCGGTACAGATTTGCATGCGTTTGAAGGTACGCAACCTTTCTTTAGCTACCCGCGAATTTTAGGTCACGAATTAGCCGGTGAGCTGGTAGATTTTGACAATGCGCCCGGTTTTGAAAAAGGCGAGGCGGTCACTTTTATCCCTTATTTCTCTTGCGGAAACTGCATCGCCTGTCGCCAAGGCAAACCCAATTGCTGTGCTAACATAAAGGTGTTTGGTGTGCATGTGGACGGCGGCATGGCAGAGTATGTTAGCGTACCGTCTAAATATTTGTTGCATGGCAAAGGTTTAAGTTTTGATGAATTGGCTTTAGTAGAACCTTTAGCTATTGGCGCCCACGGGGTTAGGCAGGCAAATGTGCAGGCTGGCGAATTTGTGCTGGTGGTAGGTGCGGGGCCCATTGGCTTAGGAATCATGGAATTTGCTAAAATTGCCGGCGCTAAAGTTATTGCTTTAGACGTTAACGATATGCGCCTGGACTTTTGCAAAAAAGAGCTAGGCGTGCATGCAACTGTTAATGCGTTACACGCAGATGTTGTGGCCCAACTTGCGGAAATTACCGGCAGAGATATGCCTACGGTTGTGATTGATGCTACCGGAAATTTACGCGCCATCAATAACGGAATAAATTATTTGGCGCACGGCGGCCGTTATGTACTCATCGGTTTGCAAAAAGAAGCTTTTTCTTTTAATCACCCGGAGTTTCACAAGCGCGAGACTACCTTGATGAGCAGTCGCAATGCTACCACGGTAGATTTTGAGCACGTCATTGATTCGATGCAGAAAGGTTTGGTAAATCCGCAAACCTACATTACGCACCGCGTTGCTTTTGAAGAGGTGAAAGATGAGTTTGCCTCATGGCTCGACCCAAAAAAAGGGGTGATTAAAGCAATGGTGAGTTTGGATTAGCTTTCGCAGATTTTTTGAAATAATAATGGAACGGGCTTTTGCCCGTTTTTTTGTTTCTGATGGTTGATATGATTTGGTTTAAGGCCCATTTTTGAAAGGTAAAAACGCATCGGACTTTAATCCGCTCTTATGGAAACCTAACAGCATTGTAATCCAAGAATTGGTTTTTTAGGGGTAAGGATTATTTTTGGAACAACGGCTTGGCTTTTGTTTAATTATTTTGGAAAACACTTGGCAATAATGGCTTCTAAACCTTATAAAGACCCTTACGAAATCATCAAAGTTCCGCGCTTTGAAGAAGCAGAGGGTTTTTATACCAGCCCCAAGCGGAGCCGGAACATGAGCCGGATACGCTCGAAAAACAGTAAACCCGAGCTGCTTTTCCGTCGCGCGTTGTGGGCTGCCAATATCCGTTTCCGTAAACATGTTAAAACTTTGCCGGGCACGCCCGATGTGGTTATCAAAAAATATCGCTTAGCCATATTTGTTGACGGCAGTTTTTGGCATGGCTACCAATGGGAGCAACGCCGCGAGAAACTAAAAAGCAACCGCGCATTTTGGATTCCGAAAATTGAACGTAACATGCAACGCGACGCTATAAACCGCCAAAATTTAGAAAGCAAAGGTTTTACGGTAATGCGGTTTTGGGACCATGAAGTGCTTCAGAATTTACAGGCCTGCGTAAACCAAGTGAAGCTTTATATAGAAACGGCTAAAGTGGTTAAGATACCTTGGGGAGAATAATTGCAAGTCGAACAAAAAAACGGCAAGGACCACAATAGCCCTTGCCGGATAAACGATTAATCACAATTTATTTTAAGCTGTTGCCAGCATTCCGTTTTTGATCTCTACAATTTTGGCTTCAAACTCGCGCAGATGCTCAAAAAAATCGTTTTTTGAAGGCGCATTCAGATTTAAGAAGTCCGACGCTAGATTTTTATAATAGCCAATACCGTTTTGCAACTGCGCAATAAAGTTGTTAATACTTTTTTCTTTTTTAGCATTCATCTCTTTAAAATTGGTTTCAATATCCTTGCGTAAATACTCTACATAAAGCTTAAGCTCGTTGATAAACATATGCGGACGTTTTACGCCCTCTAACAAATTAATGCGGCCGTAAATATGGTTTACCATTTGCTCTAACTTGTATGGTCCTTTAAAGAAAGCCAAATTTGGGCCTGGGCATATAGCTACGGCTTTGTTTTCTTTTGGTTTTAGGATGTCTTCTTTAATGTAGTACGAGTTTACTAAGCCCTCGCATAAACAAAGTTTCTCTGTAATGGCATCAAATTTTTGTTGATATTCCGCTTCGTTTAAACCTTGCTTTTGCAGTTCCTTAATTTTTAGGTTTTGATACTTGCGCGATGCCGTGCAGATTGGTTCGCTAGTAAACTCGGTGTTTGATACCAAAAACTTTTTGGTACAGGGACTGCCCGGCCGGCCGTCTGCAATACGTTGTAAGCGCTGTTTTTCTGCACCGCTTTTTTTAAAGTTGTTAAAAGGAATGCCCAAGGGCGATGCGCCGCTCACGTAAAAGTCTTCTTCTTCGGCTTCTGCCAAATCATTCAACGTATCTAAATCTACCGCGGTTACCTCTGGCACCATCAAAAACGGACTGCCCCAGCCGGTTGCGTCAAGCTGGTAATATTGCATTAAAAACTCGTTTTCGCTGGCCGTACCAATACCGCCCTGTACAGAAATTTTCATGCTTGGCGCTGCCACAATTTCTATTTCTTTGGCAACTAAAGCTTTTTGGTAAAGGTCAAAAAGTTCGGCAATCATTTCGTTTTTCTTTTGCTTAAACTCTTCTAAAATTGGGCCCAGTAAAAATCCTTCGGTAGCAAATGCGTGACCGCCACAGTTTAAACCCGATTCTATCCTAAACTCCGAAATCCAGATGCCGCGTTTGGCTAAAAATTTTGCTTGTATAAATGCCGAGCGGAAATCGCTCACCTTTAAAATGATTTTCTTCTTCAACTTTGCCTCACTGTCCGGCAAAAAGTCGGCGAAGTTATCAAGGTAAGCGTACAAACGCGGGTTCATCCCGGCAGAAAGCACCACAGAAGATTGCAGTTTACTTTGGGCAAAACCGCGTAAAGAAGCCAAGGCATCACTGTAAATTTCTTCGCGCAGTTCCCCTTTTTCATTAACGTTCATCTTGTCTACCTTCGCCATAATGTTTACATCAATTTTACCTTTCACCAACTGCTTTTTAAGCGCTGCGGTCAGCTTTTCTTTCTCAGGTAAGTCTGTTGTGGCTGCTAACGTTTCGTATTGCTTGCGAAGTGGGCTATCAGCAGGCAAAAGCTCAAAATAAATGTTTAGCTTACTGTTTGTTGCAAAATCCGAATTTTTGATGCGCTCAAATTCTTCATCCACCAAATCTTGCATCAGATTTAAATAGGCTGTAATACGTCTGGCTCGGGAATCCTCGGCTTTGTCGCTTATTTCTTCATAAACTCTTCCTGTTTTTTTACAATAATTCGCCCTAATCCGTTCAATGGCGATATCATCCACAATTGAAGCCACAGAAGAAATGCCATAGGGCGCAACTTTTATCGGCGTATCAACGGTGTATCCTAAACCTAAAACAGGAATATGAAAAGTATGACTCATGCTAGCTTTTTTAATTTACGAAATACGCAAAAACCAGCTTTTCAAAATATGACGAAAATCATTTTCAAAATTAAGTTAGGTCAACTAATCGGCTGCAATAAAATAGGGTAAACCGTCAAAATCTCTTATTTTTAGCCCCCATGGAAAAACAAGCTTTGCTAAACGCCATTATAGAAAATGCTATCGACGGTATCATCACCATTGACGATCGCGGTTTGGTAGAATCCATCAATCCATCTGGCTGCAGATTATTTGGTTACGAGGCAAGCGAAGTGCTGGGCAAAAATATTTCCATGCTGATGCCCGAGCCGGACGCATCCCGCCACGACGGATATTTAGAACGTTACCAAAAAACTAAAGTCCCACATATTATAGGCATTGGGCGCGAGGTTAAAGGCTTAAAAAAAAATGGCGAAGTATTTCCATTTAGGTTGGCCGTAAGCGAGGTGCAATACGCGGGGCGCAAAGTTTACTCGGGCATTATACACGATTTAACGAGGCAAAAAAATGCCGAAGAACAACTGTTGCTTTATACCAATAAGCTAGAGGTACTGGTAGAGGACCGTACGGTTGAGCTACAATCTATGGTGAAGCAAATTCAAGATGCTAAAGAAGAGGTGAGTATCTCTTTAGAAAAAGAACGCGAGCTAAACCAGTTGAAAAGTCGCTTTGTTTCTATGGCATCGCACGAGTTCCGCACGCCTTTAAGCTCCATACAACTTTCCGCATCCTTAATAGATAAATACACGCAAGAGTATCAGAACCAAAATATCCAAAAACACATTAATAAAATAAAGAATGCGGTGGGTAATTTGGCCACTATTTTAAACGATTTTTTATCGCTAGAGCGTTTAGAGACCGGTGTAGTTACGCCTTTGCCAGAGGAAGTAGATTTGGTGAAATTTTCTGAAGAAATTACAGAAGAATTGCAGATGGTAGCCAAACAAAACCAAAGTATTATTTACCAGCACACCGGCACCAAAAGGATGGTGAAAACGGATATTAACTTACTTAAGAACTGCATCATCAATTTAATTGCAAACGCCATTAAGTACTCTGGCGAAAACACTTTTATCGAGTTTAATACAGAAATTACCGATACCAATTATTACATCACCATAAAAGATAACGGCATCGGCATTCCCGTATCGGAACAGAAGCATTTATTTGAAGCGTTTTTTAGAGCGCATAACACCGGTAGTATTCCCGGTACAGGCTTGGGGCTTAACATTGTGGACCGCTACATTAAATTGATGTTTGGCCGGATTGAGTTCAAGAGCGAAGAAAATAAAGGCACAACCTTCACATTAATTTTCGATATTTAAACACCTTATAACGTATAATTTATTTTTGGCCTAAAATCGTCCATACAACAAAATGAAGCAGACCATATTAATTATTGAAGACAATACCGATATCCGCGAAAGCACAGCGGAAATTCTGGAGTTGGCAGGTTACCATACCATCACCGCAGAAAACGGAAAACTAGGTGTCGAGCTGGCTCAAAAGCAATTGCCGGCATTAATTATTTGTGATATTATGATGCCCGAGCTCGATGGTTATGGCGTTTTGTATTTGTTGAGCAAACAGCCTGAAACAGCGGTTATCCCTTTTATATTTTTAACCGCAAAAACCGAGCGTATTGATATGCGTAAAGGAATGGAAATGGGAGCAGACGACTACCTAACCAAGCCTTTTGATGATATGGAACTGCTTAACGCGATAGAAGGGCGTTTGGCCAAACAGCAAAAACATCAAGATTTTTATAGCCAAGGTTTGCGCAAACTGGAAGATTTTTCGGAAAGTGTGAACGATTTTGAAGGTTTAAAAAGATTGCTGGCTTCTAAAAAAGTACGCAGTTTAAAAAAAGGACAGCTTTTATATTTTGATGGCGACACCTCGCAAGGCATTTACTTGGTTTTAACAGGTAAAGTGAAAATCAGTAAAATTACCGAAGACGGGCGCGAGCTGGTAACAGCTATCCACTCTGCCGACCAATATTTTGGGATTTACGATGCTTTGGTTAGCCGCACGCACACCGAGAACGCCGAAGCCGTGGAAGAAAGTACGGTATGTCTTTTATATAAAGAACAGCTCGACGATATTTTACAGCGCAACGCCAATTTGGCGATGCAATTTATCCATTTGCTTTCCGAGACCGTACACGAAAAAGAAGAACAGCTGATACAAATGGCTTACCACTCGGTACGTAAACGATTGGCAGAAACCTTGTTGCGCGTAAGTGAGATTAACGGTAGCGAAACCTTTAAAATATCGCGGAACGATTTAGCGGCGATGGCCGGCATGGCTACAGAAACGGTTAGCCGTACCCTTAGCGATTTTAAAGAAGAACATTTATTGGATAAAAAAGGCGCCGAAATTAGCCTGCTTTCCGTAGAGAAATTGCGGAAAATGAAAAACTGATTTTAATCATTTCTGCTGCTGACTGCTCTCATTACAAAGCCCTAAGCTTTGGCCTAAATTTGTTTATTCATAAGCTAAAAATAGCTGTGAGTAAAGAAAGAATCTGGTATGAAAGCAGTTGTTTATAGTATTAAGCCTTTTGAGAAGGAGTATCTGGCGAAAGCCAATGAGAAGAAGCATGATATCACGCTGATATCAAACCCGCTAGGTATTGATACCGTAAGCTTTGCCCAAGGAAAAGATGCCGTGGTGGTTTTTACCAATGACGATGTTAGCGCCCCGGTAATAGAAAAACTGAAAAAATTTGGCGTAAAATATATCGCCACACGTTCTGTAGGGCTTGATCATATCGATTGCGATTATGCTACGCAAGCGGGAATTAAAATTGCCAATGTCCCTTCTTACTCGCCACAAAGTATTGCAGAGCATGCCGTAGCCTTAATGATGGCCTTAAACCGAAAAATTTTCTTGGCGATACAAAATGCTAAAGAGTTTAATTTTAGTTTAGATGGTTTGCAGGGCTTTACCATGTATGGCAAAGTGGTAGGATTAATCGGTTTTGGGGCGATAGCACAATATTTGGCTCGCATTCTTCATGGTTTTGGTTGCACCGTTTTGGTGTACGATCCTTACTGCCAAGATTTTCCGGAATATGTAAAACAGGTAAATTTAGACGAGCTTTATCGCCAGTCAAACATCATTTCTTTGCATACCCCTTTAACTGCACAAACCAAGCACATCATTAATACAGAAAGCATTAGTAAAATGCGTAAAGATGTAATGCTTATTAATACCGGCCGTGGCGCTTTAATTAATACTGTCGATTTGTTGCACGCCATCCGAAACGGCCGTATTGGTTCTTTTGGTGCAGATGTTTACGAAAATGAAAAACGTCTGTTTTTTGAAGATCATCATAACGATGAGCACAAAGACCAGCTTTTGCAGAGTTTGATGAACATGCCGAACGTTATTGTAACCCCTCACCAAGCTTTTTTAACTACGGAAGCTTTACGGGATATTGCCGCGCAGACCATCAAAAACCTGGACCATTGGCAACTAGGGGAGTGCACTGGCGAATCTTGCGCCTGCACCGTGGAGTGTGAGGATAGTAAGAAAAACCGGGAGAAGCCAATAAAGCCCATCGGCGTCGATATTATGTACTAAACATCGCAAGCTAAAAACTTTGAGCTATGCAAATCCAATCTTTAATTGAAAAATACGCTGGCGCTGTGCCTCGTTATACCAGTTACCCAACCGTTCCGTATTGGGATGCGGATACTTTTAACAAAGAAACCTGGCTCCAGCACGTAAAAGAAAGCTTTAACCAAAGTAATGCAATAAGTGGTATAAGCTTGTACATCCATTTACCCTATTGCGAAAGTTTATGTACCTATTGCGGTTGCAATACGCGTATCACTAAAAACCACGCGGTAGAAAAACCTTATATTAAGGCGGTAGCAAAGGAGTGGGAGCTTTACAAAGCGCTTTTTGATACCAAACCCGTTATTAAAGAATTGCACCTAGGTGGTGGCACGCCTACCTTTTTTAGTCCAGAACACCTTCAAAACCTCATCGAATCCATTTTAAGCGCTTGCACTTTGCATCCCGACGCCGAGTTTTCTTTTGAGGCTCACCCGGCAAACACCACGGTAGAGCATTTAAACGTATTGTACAAGCTAGGCTTCAAAAGGTTAAGCTTAGGCATTCAGGATTTTGACCCTAAAGTGCAAGCCATTATTAACCGATATCAAACTGTTGAGCAGGTAAATCATGTGCACAGCAACGCTAAAGACATTGGCTACAACTCCATCAATTACGATCTGATTTACGGCTTGCCACTGCAAACTTTAAGCGGCTTAGAGAAAACCATCAACTCGGTGATAAAGTTAAGCCCAGATCGTATTGCTTTTTACGGCTACGCGCATGTACCTTGGGTAAAACCCGGTCAGCGTAAATTTACTGAAGCCGATTTGCCAAACACTCAAGAACGCCAAGCTTTGTATGAGCTTGGACGTAAAATGCTGATTGAAGCAGGCTATCGCGAAATTGGTATGGATCACTTTGCGCTTAGCACCGACAGCTTGTACCAAGCACAAGAAATGGGCAAACTGCACCGCAACTTTATGGGCTATACCCATCAATACACGCAGCTGATGATTGGCTTGGGCGTTTCGTCCATCAGCGATACATGGACGGCGTTTGCACAAAACGTAAAAAAGGTAGAAGATTATTTAAAGTTGATTGCGGAGAATGAAATCCCGGTAGTAAAAGGGCACATATTAACGGAAGAAGATTTGTTAATGCGCAAGCATATTTTAAGCCTGATGTGTAAAAGCAAAACCGCTTGGAGCCATTCCGATTTATTAAACGACAGTTTTAGAAATAGTTTGGATTTGTTGCCGGCTTTGGCCGAGGACGGATTAATTTGCATTAACGAACGCGCCATAAACGTGACTAAAACCGGTGAACGCTTTTTAAGGAATATTTGCGCTGTTTTTGATGCGCGTTTGCAGGCCAGCACTTTGCAAGAAAATATTTTCAGCAACGGAAACTAACATCTAAAGCTTTAATCTCCTTTGGCTTATTCTTTGTAAAAGTATATCAACAAATTGTTGAATTTAAATACATTTTACCATGGATTTCAGAGACCCAAATGTAGATGCCATTAGCAATACCGTGCTGGTGTTAGCCGTTATTTATCTAGTAATTTGTTTCGCTATAGCCTGGATTTGGGGACGTAAAAGGCGGGTCGGCTTTTTATGGTCGTTCGTGTTTTCGGCGCTGATGACACCTATTGTGGGCTTAGCCATCATTTTAGCGGGTAAAAAAAGAGATCAGGAGTATCTTTAGTTCTTTAGTTGGATTTGTTTGTCTTGAACAAGGAGTAAAGAATAAGGAGTAAAGATATCGTAGATCTCTTGTGCCGATGAACTCGGTGAGCCTGATGAACTCATTATGACCCATGTACTAACAACTCAGTGAACTATTGGCTCAATGAACCAAAACAGTACAAGGAGTAAAGAATAAGGAGTAAAAATGTCGTATGCCTCTTATACCGATGAACTCCTATGTACTAAACAACTCTAACTCAATGAACTTGTTCCTAATGAACTCAATGAACTCATTTAACTAACCGCTCCCTAAATTAATCTTTGCTGTTCACTTTTTCTTTTTCTTGCGCGCCGCTCGGTTTTTCATGTCGTTTGGTAAGTGCGCTTTTATTAGGTTTTGCGGTTACGCTGGCAGCTTCTTCTTCGCGCTCGCGCATTTTTTCGTCCTGTACTTTTTTAATGCTTTTCATGATTTATTATATCGAGGTTTTCCAAATAAATCAAAAGCTGTGCCTGATGAATAGGGGTAAGGAATAAGGAGTAAGAAATAAAGATAAGTTAGCGTTTATTTAAGCAGATACCAGATCTTTACGGATGCGACTTAAAGAAGTATCTGCAATGCCTAAATAAGAAGCAATATATTTTAAAGGCGCTTGGCGGATGATTTGCGGGCGATGTTGCATCAAATGCAGGTAACGCGTAGAAGCCGATTGCGTAATCATCTCAACGGAGCGTTGTTGAATTTCAAAAAGCTTGGCCGACATCCACTCTCGTCCCCATTCGCGCACAGATTCTAAGCTGTGGTATAAGTACTGAAAATTTTCAAAATCAATTTTCCATACCAGGGCATCTGTAACAGCCTGAATGTTTTGTACAGACGGTAAGCGCTGGAACAAAGAGGAAACCTCATTTGCAATTTCGTTTTCACAAGTGAATTGCGTAGTTATTTCATTGCCATTAAAATCATTCACGTAAAAACGGATTAAACCCTGCTCAACTAAATAGTAAGCATTGGCTGTTTTGCCTTCGCACAGCAAAAGCTCGTTTTTAGCGATTTTAACTGGTTGGTGTAATTCGATAATTTGTTGCATATCAGCTTCGGTAAAAAGCGGATGTTTATAAACCTGATGAAAAACGGAGGTGCTCATAATTGCGCTTAAATATAAAAATAAAAAAGTCGGATTTACGTGCCAAACTAAATCATCCGAAAACCAACAGCGCAATTTCTTGTCATAAGTCAAGTTGACTTTAATTGCTCATATCTTAACTTTAAAACCGTAAAAAAGCAGTCTCCAACAAACTAACCAACTGCCTCCTAACCAACTAGAATGTCATGAAAAAAAACAAAGTCATTTTCTGGATTGCCACCATAATCATCGCCCTTTGGGAAGGGCTAATGCCAATTGCCACTTGGATTTTTGCGCCAGAATACCTTACCGTAGGCACAAAAGCGCTTTTTTATCCTGATTATTTTGCCAAAGCCCTCGTTATTGCAAAAGTGTTGGGCGTTCTGGCAATTTTATATCGTCACACACCGGCAAAAATAAGAGAGTGGGCCTATGCCGGGCTGTCGTTTAACCTCATATTTGCTTTCATTAGCCATGCTTGTGTTGACCAAAACATAGCTTATATGCTGATGCCACTCGCTTTCTTGGCCATTTTAGCTTTGTCGTACTTTTGCCAATCAAAAATTCAGTATAATGGATAAATCTCAAAAAATAATCCCTAACCTTTGGTTTGACGGTAACGCCAAAGAAGCCGCCGACTATTATCTATCGATATTTAAAGACGGCAAAATACTGCAAACCACTTATTATCCCAATTCGGAAGCGGAGGGTTTGGCTGATTTTCAAAAAGATTTAGCCGGAAAGGTGCTCACCGTTGAGTTTGAGATTTTGGGTATGCGCTTCATCGGCA
The DNA here is from genome assembly GCF_003609575.1 of Pelobium manganitolerans. Lineage (GTDB taxonomy): Bacteria > Bacteroidota > Bacteroidia > Sphingobacteriales > Sphingobacteriaceae > Pseudopedobacter > Pseudopedobacter manganitolerans. The sequence goes on from NZ_MBTA01000023.1 coordinate 230,080, forward strand.
TTAATGCAGGTCCGGAGTTTAAGTTTACCGAAGCCATTTCAATGATGATTCCTTGCAAAAACCAAGAAGAAATTGACTTTTACTGGGATGCGCTCACTGCAAATGGAGGCGAGGAAAGTGTGTGTGGCTGGTTAAAGGATAAGTTTGGCTTAAGCTGGCAGATATGTCCCGAAAACTGGGACGACACGCTGAAAAAGCCCGGAGCCTTCAAAAAAATGATGGGCATGAAAAAATTGATCATAGCCGATTTTTGACGTTTTCTCAATTTAAGTTTAAGCCGGTTAGGGTGTGTCGTAAGAATTTACAGCAGTAGCTTTGCCGTTTTTACACACGATAGATTGCGGGGGACTTACGAACATACAGTCGGATATGGCGCCGTATTTAGCATTATAATCTCGTTGCTTTTTCGTATATAACTGCACTTTATTTAGAAATGCAACCGTATCTATATTTACCGAGTAAAGCACATATTCTGTAGGTCCGCCACAGGCCTTTGCACCCAAGGCAGTGGCTCTCCACTCAGAACCGTCGCTGCAAATTACACTTTCAGACATTGATTTAATAGCTGCATACAAGCTGGCAAGTACTTTCTCATCATTTGCTTTATTGGATTCTTTATTGCTACAAGCCATGATTAGGAGAGTGATGATTAGAGTAAATAAAAATTTTGGTGCCATATTTTTTCTTTTTTTAGACTGATACGTACTGGAGTCAGTTAATGCGACAGCGGTAAAAAATAGATAGTTTTAGCCTGAGGTGTATCCGCCACTTTTTGCGTCTCCGGTTACCAAAACAGAATTTTGATAGTTATGATTTCGCACAGATGAATGTAGGCAAATTTGAGTAATATACTTTGGGTTTGATTGGTACGATAAAAAACAAAAAACCCGCTAAATCCTGAGATTTGCGGGTTTCTGATTCATTCTGACTGGTATCTAGTCGGGATGGCAGGACGGTTAAATCCTTCCGCAAATATTTATATATCAATAAATTGAATGAGCGTTACGATAGCTACTCACTGTTTTACTCACATGAAGTTTAGTAGCTGTTGGTTCAAATTTAATTATTCTATTTCTATAATACAACTACTAATCATTGTTAGAATTTGCTATAGCGTCTTCAAAATCTTCTTTTATAAAAACCCACTCTTTTCCTCGTAAACAGATTGGAGTCAAATCAGCCTCTGCCTCACTGAAATTTGTGAAATTTTCTCTTATCATCTTTTCATCATGAGTCCATTCAAATCTTTGCTGGTGAAGAGCAAGCATTTGATTGATATCATAGCGAGGTAATACTTCATGTAAATCCCAAAAATCTTTCTTTCTTCCGCCTCTCTGGATAATATCCACTTTCATGGCTATAATCTCTTCCAAACTTGCCATTCTGATTCCTTCTTCGTCAACAGCATTCTGAAAAAAAGGATCCATCGAATAGTACAGATCCAACTTGACAACTTCTTCAGAAGATTTCCCGACAAGATATGACCTACCAAGTCCAGGATTTCCCCCAAAATCTCCGCCTACATGAGCGAAACTTTTTCGAAGCATTTTGTCAATATCTTCAAAGTTAATAGACCCATAAGCAGCGTCCGTAAAAAGATCAATGTCAATAGACATACGGTGACCAAGATGTAAACTCATTGCAGTACCCCCAACCAGCCTAAATTCCTTTAGCTCTTCCGTATTCATCAGCATTAATAATGCTTCCTTCAAAAGTGTCTCAACGGTGTTCCAATAAAGCATTTAATTAGTCTTAACGTGGTCAAGGACTTTCAAAGAGGTTTCAGGATAATTTGCCCCGATCGCTTCGGTCACTTTTTGCGCTCCATAGAATCTAATCATTTCTTTTTTTTCTCCTTCATTCCCTCTTTCAAACACTCTTTTTATAACAGCTTTAGATTGCCTGTTCCAATTTATTTTCTCGATGTCAGTATCCCAAAAAAGAGCACTTCTAAGCAGGGAGAGGTCTGGTCCAGCTTCGTTTTCTAGCTTTGATTTTTCTTTCTCTATCTCATAATAAGCCTGCAAAACAAGCATGGTTCCTTCTTCGAGTTCCAGTGCTTTATCTATTTTTAAAGATAAAGCTGGCGTAATACCGCGTCTTCCTTTCGTGATTTCATTTAAGGTCTGTGGATATTCTTTTAAAGAGATTGCAAAAGGCGCTTTTTTAAGCTTTCTTTTTTTAAGCTCTCTCTCCAGAATCACTCCTGGGTGTATACCTTTATATTTATCTATTGAGATTTGCATATTCAAATATAAACAAATTTGTTTATATTTTTTTCGATTTCTCTAATCACAAAATTCATAAACCGATTTGGCATTTCGCAGAATTCTCAGTTAGTATCTAAAAGCATTCATCCATCAACATAGCAAAACCTTATAAATTATTAAGGATTGAGATAAAAGAAAAGACGCTGATTAGAGAAATTAACCTGAAACAATTACCTGGACAACTGGAGAAGCCTGAAGGCTTATGTCCAACTACAGAAAATAGGTCGGATTGGTGCCAATCTTTAGAAAGCCCGATTTTAAAAACTTTTCCATTTCAATAGCAACAACTGCCGAAGGAGGTGATTCATAATGCACCACTTCTCTACCGCAGGCGCCAGAGATTATCTGCATGGGTGCTTCTCCCTGTCGCCAAAGCCGGGATTACTTTTTGGTTATGCTCCAACAAAAGGTGGTGCCAGTGGCATAACAAATCTGCCGTTAAAGGAACAGCTGTTTTTTGATTTATCTCAACCATCAGCTTAGCTACGCCCGAAGCTCTTTTGTCTTTGACTTCCGGATTTTGATGAAGGCTCAGATTGTTTTTAAGGGAAGACATTACATCTTCCCGACTCATGTACTCGCCTTCTATTTCAGAGGTTTTGATAGCTTCTTCAATCAGCATTTCCAATAAGGTTTCCTGCTTTAGCTCGTCGTTTAAACCAGTCAGCAAACCGTTTACAACACCAAATTCCTGCGCAAAAGCGACGGCGATTTCTTGAAGTCTCTCTACAGAGTAAGTAAAGTTAGGCCAGTTTTTAAATTGCCAGTTGTACATGTTGAGCCGATTCTTTTTATTATTGGCTCAACATGTAATAAAAAAGTGAGCCGATTAAGTTTTTAATCGGCTCATAATTTCCAGTTAATTTAATATAACTTCTGGATGCCTTTTAGACTAAGGAAAGATTTATTAAAAATTTCCGAGCTTATTTCAAATGCTCTGATAAAGCATATGAAGTTTAATTCTAGAAATGCGTTGCCATATCGGTATCTCTCAACTAATCTTGAAAGTACTCCCTTTATTTATTTCGGAATAGACTTCGATTTTTAAGTTATGGTACACCGCAATACTTTTGACAATAGCGAGCCCCAAACCAAAGCCCACGTCTTCATTAAGGTTTGTTTTCTTGAAACGATCAAAAATCAACGACAAGTCTGCTGGCGGAATGCCAATACCGGTATCACTAATGCGTATTTCGTACGCTCCGCTATTCGACTTCCCATCTTCAATAGTTATGCTGCCTCGTTCGCGGTTAAATTTTATAGCATTATGGATGAGGTTGAAAAATAACTGAAATATCAGATCTCTGTTTACATTTTTTAGTATGGACTCTTGCGAAACGTTAAGGTGTATTTGCAAATGTTTTTCTTCTAAGCGATGGCCAATTTCATCGGTAATCTCGCTTAACAGCATAAATAAATTAACATTCTCTTTTTTAATATATTGGTCATTTTCAATTCTAGATATCAACAATAATGAGCTGGTAATGTTTTTTAGCCTACTCACTGTCTTCATCATTTCCACAATAGCAATTGATGATTTTTCATCTAAATTTTCTTCGGCAAGCAAATTCTCCATTTTGCTTTGAAGAACACTGATTGGGGTCATCAGCTCGTGAGATGCGTTAGATGTAAACTCTCTTTCTTTATAAAAGGCATCATTAATTTGGTTCATCAAATTAATTAGCGATTCATCCAAATATTTGAAGTCCGTTGTGCTGGTGATGATGCGTTTTTGTTCACTTTTAAAAGGGAATTTACTGTTGAGTAGCTTCGTTTTTATAATTCTTGAAAGCGGACGTATAATTATCCGGATAAAGGTGAGGTCTATTAATATAGTTATTACAATTAACGCTAAAAGTATATACAGTGCAAAACGCTGTAACGGTTTGTTATACTGGTCACTACGTTCGGTCGTTTTTCCAATTTCAAGTAAATAATTTTTATTTCCCTGTTTAAAGGTGTAGCTTAACACCTTATAATCCAGCGTGTCATTTTCTATCAACCGTTTGGAATCTGCAATGGTATCCATCTTAAATTTATCTGCCACGGGTAAAAGCGCAACAAATTCTTCTTTAAGCATGGTATAACTTCCGTAAGTGTCATCTCCTTGAAAATAATAATCCAACCCGTTTTTTTGGATAATGCTAAGTACCTTTTTTTTCTGCTGTTTTAAAGTGTAAGTGGTATATCTTGATTCAATCTGCTTGATCAAAAACGGTAGCGCAAGCAGAAACAATAAAACAACTACCAGCTTTGAACTGGTAATAAACAGGGTAAGTTTGGTAGATAATTTCATGATTTTTTAACTCGGTAACCTACACCACGTACAGTTTCCAACCATTCTGTTTCTGCCCAAGCATTTAATTTTTTTCTGATATTTTTAATATGGGCATCAATATAGTTAGAATCGAAATCGTCGTTTACAAAAGTTCCCCAGATATGTTCGCTAAGTTGCACCCGAGTTAACACCCGACCTTTATGTAAAAGAAGATAGCTTAATAGGTCGAATTCTTTTCGAGAAAGTTCTATAACTTGTTCTTCAAAAAGAACGAATCTTTTTGGCAGATCTACCTTAAATTGGCCAATAGAAAGCAGTTCTTCGGTAATACCAAATTTCCTTCGAGAGATTGCTTGCATCCTTGATTGTAGCTCTAACAAATAAAATGGTTTTGGTAAATAATCATCAGCACCCAAATCAAGGCCGGTAACACGGTCTTTTAAATTGCTTCTTGCCGTTATGATGATATAAGAAGCATTTGGATGACTCATTTTAGCATTTTTAAGAATTTCCAACCCGTCTCCATCAGGCAAACTTAAATCTATCAGGATAAAATCATATTGGTTTAGTTCCAAATTTTCATTTGCAGATTTTACACTGTGGGCAATATCGCAAACGTAAAAGCTCTTTTTTAAGAAAGCTTCCATCTCAAATGCCAGTGTTTTTTCATCTTCAACAATTAAAACTTTCATATTCTCAACAATTAAAACTGATAATAAAAAGCAAACCCGAAAAGAGATTGTTGATGTTTTAACTCGGCTTGTGCCTTAGGGCCTAAAACAGATAATTGATAGCTAATTTCGGCAATATAGCTTGACCGGCTTAAGCTAAGCGGTAATTTAAAGTTATAAGACAAAAGGTTGAACCTGTTATAAGTTGTTGTAACGGTTTGGTCCGAGTTTCGTGGCAACTCCAAACCTTTGCCTTTCCCGTTGGCTTGGTCTCGTTTTCCTTTTTCTATTACATAGGTTTCATAAAAACGTTGTGTTCCGCCGATAAGCTCCACCGCTGGTTCAATAAAAATCATGTTTTTCTCATTGAAAAGATTACCTAAGCTAATTTCTTTAGAATTATTGAGACTTATAAAAACATCGTTTTGTGTACCAAAAGCGTAATCAGCACTAAAGCTGGTCTTTAACCAGCTCCAGTCATAAGTTGTGGTTAAATTTACATTGTTTTGGTTTGCCGCCTGCAGTAATGGAGAGTTTGCAGGAAAAAAAGAGCGTGTATAAGCAACTCCCATATTAAAACGATCGTTGAAATCGTAATCATATCCTATACCAAGATCTGCTTCTGATAACCCGGACCCATAATTGAATAATTTGTACGAACCGGCAGACAAATAAATACCCACTGGAAACCTAACGGTCAAATTAGCCAATATGTAAGGCATTTTTTCATTGGTAGACTGCCCGTAGTAACTTATGTTATTGCTATACATAGTTGCCAAAGTAAAAGTTGTTTTTTTTAAAGAATCTTGTTGCGCTTGAACCTTTATAACAACAGTCAATAATAAAACCAGTACAGCTCTAACTTTCATGTAATACTTTATGGTTTTTTAATTTTTGGCTTAATAACTTTTATAGGCTTAATTTTAGGTTTTACAATTACCTGTGGCCTTGGCTGTTTACGGGCTTTAGGTACTTTTTTTACAGTAGGATTATTTGGTTGTTGTTTTTTCTGGGTCTTCCCTTTGTTTGTTTCTTTCTTTTTATCTTGTTTTTGGACGCTAATAGTATCTGGAAGGTTCATGGCTTCAATAGACACCGTATTTGCCCACCCCGCAATTGGAAACAAAGAAATCAAAATTAAACTAAGTAAAGTTTTCTTAATGGACATGGGGTTCATCGTTTAAAGATAACGAACAAATGTCGTCATGTAAGATGAAATTAACATGAAATTTTAGTGTAAAATAAATTTGAAATTTCATTTTCATTTCATCTTGGCTAAACAACTTTGGATTATAAAAATATTAAATCATTTAATTCTATAGTTATGAAAAAGAAAATTATGTATGCAGGTTTTGCCTTATCCTTGATGGGGCTAGCCATTTTAAGTAGTTGTAAAAAAGACAGCAGTGTTGCTGGAACAACTAAAGTGCAAATAAGAATGACTGATGCACCTGGTGCGTTTGACCAAATTAATCTGAGTGTTAAAGAAATTATCCTTTTCTCTGACGGCAAGCCTTATACATTTACCGCCCAACCAGATATTTTTAATATTCTTGATTTTAGAATTGGGACCAGCAAGCCAGATATTTTAGTTGCTTCTGGGGAGATTCCAAGTGGCGATATTACCGAGATTAGATTGGTACTAAATGATGAAAATACAATTGTTGTAGATGGTGTTTCGCAACCGCTTACTACGCCAAGTGGCCAATCATCCGGCTGGAAAGTAAAACTTACTGAAAATCCTAGCCTAATTCCAGATGTATCCTATTCTTTATTATTAGATTTTGATGCTGCCAAATCTATTGTAAAAACTGGTAACGGCAAATATTTGCTTAAACCTGTGGTAAGAGGAATTACTGTTGCAAACTCCGGTTTGATATCTGGAACGATAATGCCAGTGGATGCACATCCGGAAGTATTGGTTATTAATGGACAAGATACCGTTGGTACAGTAGCAGATGCAATTACAGGAAAATATACTGTTGGAGGTCTTGCCGCTGGTACCTATTCTGTTAAATATGTACCAGTAACAGGCTACAGAGATAGTACGGTAACGAATGTAAGCGTAGTTTTAGGACAGAATACCGATTTAGGTACAATGACTTTAACGCAATAATTAACTACTTTCTATTTAATAGATTAAATAAAAACAATCATGAAAAAGTTGTTTTTAACCCTACTTGTTGCAGTCGGACTGCTATCAACCCAGTCCTATGCACAAGTTAATGTAAACGTAAATATTGGGTCTCAACCTTTGTGGGCTCCGGTAGGTTATGATTACGTTGAGTACTATTATCTACCTGCCATAGAGAGCTACTATTATGTGCCTAAAAGGCAATTCATATATATGGATGGTGGCCGATGGAATTTTTCCTATTCATTACCGTCCCGATACAGTGGATATGATCTAGACAGAGGTTATAAAGTGGTAATTAATGTAAATAACGCTTATCGTAATTTTGACCGTGATCGTATTAGATACGCAAAATACAAAAAAGTAAGAGGTCAAAAGATCATTAGATACAGTAATGACCCGCGTTATTACGTAGTGAAAGGTCATCCACACGGAATGCCACCGGGGCAAGCTAAAAAAGCGTATTTCCCAAAAAATGGGGGTAACAATAAAGCTAAGGAGCATGGTGGCCAAAAGAGCAACATAAAAGGGAAGCATTAATATGCAATTCTTTTAGTAAAGCTTGGTATAATCGCTTTTTCCTTAAATAGTATTGGTCGTTGTCAACAAAAACAGGTTGTTTTGTTTATATGAGACAGCCTGTTTTGTTTGGATAGATTGGCGGGGAACATTCATTATATGAGTTAAAGAGCATCAATTTTTTTGAGACCTCTTATGTTTTAATTAAAACGGAACTATTGAAATAGTAGGTTTAGCAGAAAAGTCCTAAATCACGCCAAATTATTCACCACACGTTAAGTAGGCCGAAAATTGATTCGTTTCTTATCGCTTTAATGCCCGTTTCAGTAAGTAAACTTCTGAAAAAGTTGAAATAATAACAAAAAAGATTACGACTTCGGTTGAGGCTGTACGGTTTATTGTGTTAAAATTGCTGCCACAAAAACCAAGAAAATTATAGCTGTAAATTACTGCGAAATACCTTAGCATCCACTACAAATTTTATAGAGGATAAAACCCATCCATTCTTTTTAACTTTGTAAAAGCCAGTTTCTGGGAATCTTTTTTCTCATGAGCAGGCTTGTGAAAAGCGATAAAAAAACATCACAACTTAGGTAGAGGTTGTGATGTTTATCCAAAAACAGTCACGAATTTTGGAGAACATTAACAGCGTTATTAACATGAGAAAATATGTTATCGTCGATTAATTAAAAAAGATCATCTATTTAACAACCAAAGAAAAACAAAAATTATGTCAGTAGAAATCCTCACTAAAGAAGACCTTTCTCAGTTCAAAGCTGAACTGCTTACCGAAATCCACAAGATCATCAGACCCGGGAAATTTGAGGCGAAAAAGGAATGGCTCAAAAGTTATGAAGTGCGTAAAATGCTGAACATTTCACCCGGAACTTTGCAGACACTGCGTGTAAACGGCACCTTACAATTTACAAAAATCGGTGGCTCTCTTTATTACAAACATGCCGACATCATCAGCTTATTGGAAGGCAATGGAGCGTCTGAATAATTGCGCTTTGATTTTCCACAAACTGTTTCCACGAACGGTCCTATTTAAGGAGCGAACGGTCCTATTTAAGGAGCGAACGGTCCTATTTAAGGAGCAAGCGGAAGTTGGGCAGAGCCCTACTTTTCTTGCCCTAAGCTACCACTGAGGGGGTTGAAAGTATCCTCCGGGGATACTCTGCTGGCAGTGCGCCTTGGAAACGGACAAATCAGTATACGCCACAGTATACTGGCTTACTTAATTCTAACTATCATAACTCAAATTCCATGAATGAGAAAACGATAAGATTTCCCGTGAAAACGGACGAAAAAATCAAGAAAATTGCGATGAAACTAGGTCGCACCAAACTGGAAACATTTATCCAGATGGTAGATTATTTTTATTCGAGCAAGAAAGATCCAAAAGACATCAGCGACGAGCTCTTAAAAAACACATTGCTCAGAAACCATAGAGATTATATCGGGTTCATCAAGACTCAGGAAAGTGAACTGCTGATTCCCATCAAACGCGATGCAGACCGAATGATAAAAGGTTTACAGCTTGTGGCAAATTATTTTAAAGAAGACATATTGGCGCAAAACCATAAAACCTTAGCGTATCAGGAGCAACAGAAAAAAGAATGCGAAGAAAACCGACGACTGATGGTAAAAATAAACCAAAGCCTCAGCACCAAAGAACAGTTGAAAGTGCAATTTCTAAATATCCTGAAAAGTTATGCGGACGCTAGAGATGCTTTTGGGATGATGACTTCGGCGAAAGATAAAGCGGAGCTTTTTCAAAAAACAATAGCCAATATAAAAATGCTCTGAAATGCACATCAACATCACGACACAAGGAAGCAACAAAGGAAGTAGCGGTAGCTTAGTGCAGTATCTGGAAAAGGAAAACAGGAAAGAGCTGAAAGATGCTCCCGAAAGGTGGTCCAGTTCTCAGCAGCAAACCGCAGAAGCTTACGGGGTTCGAAGAGCGTTAGATAACAACGTTTCCAAACTCGGTAAAGCAGATGCGAAATTTTTCTTGGTCAACATCAGTCCCAGCCAAAAAGAGATCCGGCATTTGCTGGAGAAATTTGGAGACCAAGGCGCAAAAGCCGAACTGAAGAAATATGCGGAGAAGGTGATGGACGAATATGCCAAAAACTTCAAACGTCCCGGAGTAGAAAGCAACCGCGATCTGCTCTGGTTTGGGAAATTGGAGAATTTCAGATATTTCAACCATACGGATAAAGAGGTAAAAAACGGAGAGCGCAAACGCGGTGAGAAGAAGGACGGCGAGCAGATGCACATCCAGATCATCGTAAGCCGAAAGGATATCACGGATAAAATCAAGCTTAGCCCGATGAATACTTCCAGAGGAAAAAACGAAAACCATTCGAAAAAACTGGGTCAGTTTAATCGGGTAGCTTTCAAACAGTGTGGAGAGGAGCTATTTAATAACGTATTTGATTTCAAGCGGGCGTTCAAAGAAACAGCGAGCTACGCGATGATTCAGAAGAATGGTAGTTTACAGCAGAAAGAAAAATTGGATGTTTTGGAAAAAGGTGTCGACATTAATCCAGACGCGAAACCGCTTGCCTTCAAACTGGCTAAAGAAATTTCTATGGAAAGAACCCCGGCGTTTTTCAGCGACTTTTTCATGAGCAATTCGAAAGAGGGTTTATTGGAAAGCCTGCTGAAAGTTGATTCGGTTGCAGAGCAAAAGGAGTTTTATCAGGGTAAAAGGAAGAAGAGGAAATATCGGTCTCATCAGACTTAAACCTTGAGAGAAAAAGCCCGTCGCAAACGCAGGTTTTTTCATCCGTTCCGCAGGCTTCACTTATTCTTTCACCCGCTTTTGCCTGCACACAGGAAAAACTTCACTCCGTACCTCCGTTCAGTATTTCCTAAAAGGGCATTTGCGCACTATTTTTAAAAAAAGTTCATCGTTCAGTTGGATTCTGGAAATTAAAAAAGACCGATATTAACGCTTCTAAAAGAAATGGCGTTCATTAAATTTGAATGTTCATGAATCATGAACATCTGCTTTCATTACTGGAGCTGAATTTTTGATGCATGGTGGGATGAGTTTGTAAACCTTTCCCGCAGTTCGACTCTCCGATGTTATTGATAAGACGTTATAACCCTTTTGCAGAACTTTGTATCATAATGCTAACTTTTTATAGATCTAATTAACAACTTTTTTACTAATATTTTTAGCTTAAGAGATGCGCTTATTTATCTGTTTTACTATTCACACATTTCATTATGTTTAACACTAGGGAAATTGCTTATCTTATTTGGGGATCGCTACTATTGATAGTTCTTTTATTTTCCGGCAAGAATCGATCATCCTTATTTGATCTGGTAAAAGCATTCTTTTGCAAGCATTTCCTGTATGCCTACTTGATCGCTTTGAGTCATGTTTCGCTTTTTGTCTGGGCGTTATATAAAGTCAAGATTTGGGATGCTTCGCTGGTTAAGGACACGGTAATGTGGTTTTTATTTGTCGCTTTGCCATTAATGTACAACGCTGCAAAAATTAACAGCTTCCAAAAGTTCGTAAAGCAGGTAGTAAGACCTCTGATAGGGTTTTCGATCATATTTGAGTATATATTTGGATTATATACATTTGACTGGTGGATTGAAGTTTTGATGGTGCCGGTTGCGGTGTTTATTGGCGGGATGCTTGCATACAGTGATAAGAAACCAGAACATCGACAGGTGCATAAACTAATGAACGGCATACTCAATTTATTAGGGCTGCTATCACTAACCGCGGTTGTCTTCCACCTTTTCTATCATTATTCGGACTTTCTTAATAGGTTGACGCTAATACAGTTTATTATGCCGATTTCCTTATCATTGCTTTTTCTTCCGGTCTTGTATGGCATTGCCATGTACACGCATTACGAAACAGCCTTTGTGGTTATGAAAAGACAGTTTAAACTGCCAGGTGTTTACAATTACGCGATGTTGCAGGCATTGATTCGCTTTAACGGCGACATCGACGGCATGGAGCGTTGGAAAAGAATAGTTTTTACCAAGAACCTACAAACCCGTGAAGAAATCGATCAAGCGATAAGCTCGGTTAAAACGCTGAAAGATGCAGAACAAAACCCGCATACTGTTAACGAGGGGCTTGGATGGTCTCCTTATCAAGTAAAAGATTTGTTGGTTGCTAAGGGCATTGAAACGCCCGGCTACCGAAACACTATTGATGAAGAATTTTGTGCGATTTCGTTTCCTTTTAAGTTGACTGACGATCCTGTATTTTCGGATACTATCACTTACATGGTGCTTGGTGAACAATTAATAGCAACTGAACTTCATATCGGACTAAAAGTCTTCAACGGAACTATCGATAATGCAGCATCCCTAATGCAATTATTGGAATCTTCGGAACTGGTTCACCAAGGTGTATTTGGCAACCCTTTACCGGATAAAATCAAAAATGCAATAGTGAAGGCAAAGCATGCCATCAGTAATAATGACCTTGCAAAACTATCTGTCAAAAAAGAGCTTTGGACAACCCAAACAAAAGGCTATAGTGTAGATTTTAAAATTACCCACATCAGGCACCGCTTGTAGCGGTTATTCAAGATTAAGAGGATTACACGTTTAACCGCGCAAAAATCATCGTTTCCAGTTGCATCAGTTCAGCCAGTTGTTTTTCCAGGCTATAGGTCATTGATTTAAGTGTTGCTTTCGAGGGATTCATGATTACTCTCGTTAATAACAGGTTTAGAAAAATTAATAAAAATGTTGACTGTACGTTTGTAGTCGAGGTTTCTATTCTTTAAAATAATCTCCGCTTCTGTTATTAGTTGTTTTGCACTGTTGAAAGCAGCTTTTAACGCTGGATTTATTAGCCGAGTACGTTCAATGCCAATTGTTGTTTCAGAGGATTTGACTATAAAGTCCGGGTACTCCAACGGTTCATCTGGGACAATCAAATCCAACTCGTCTGGCCAAGCTACAATAAACCTTCCCATGTCTGTCAACTCTTCAAATTTATCCGCGCCTGTATGGGCCTGACCATTTAGAAATGCCTCATAAGGTGCAATAAGTTCAGAAACTTGCATCCAATTATTCCGGTTCCTTGCAAATTCTGATTTTATATCCATAGGTGGAAGTTGATCCACTGGGACACCATACACGTCAGCAATCCGCTGCCTAATTTCTTCTTCAGTGCCTTGGTTCGAGATTTTAAAGTTTTTCTAATCAAGATTGGTTCGGTCGGTTCTCCTTTTAGATTCTTTAAGAAATGCCGATCAAGGTATCCCGATCCTCAGGTGATAACTTTTCAAGAAACGTCATAAAATCTGTATTCATAGCAACGGTAACTATTAAGTGAAGATTAAAGTTACACAATAGCTTGTTTATCTTCCGATCATATCATTTTAAAATTCTAAATCGGATGTTCATTCCCTCGAAAGAACGTCGTGTTTGTTGTCATTAAAAACCATAATAGAAACCCATACGCGAGAAATATCCAAACACTGTCGTAAACTGAATTTAGGTATTGACATTAAGAATTTTTTTTCGATAATTGTGCATGCTTGTTGGCGAGCATGCCCGTTCGTGCAAAGATCTATTCAGCCAATTAATTGTTTAATAATGCAAACCTGCCTGCTTATTATCCAAACAAGATTACGAACGCAAATACCCAGGATAATTAAGTAGGTCTAAACAGGAATGTATTATGACACCTATTGAGTATCTAAAACTCCAAGCAAAAAATCTTCACAAAGATTTCAAAACTCAAACCTCTTCGTTCAATCCGAAACTGCGGCGTAACGTGTACGAGTACGATCCAAGATTTTTTAAGATCGACTTGCTCGTAGATAATTTCAACATTAACGAGGAAAACTTCAAATTAGGGAATGCCCAGCATGTGATTGCGAAATTGTGCGGACTGGACAAATGGACTGACTTATCAAAAGCATCGCCGGCCAAAATAGAGTTGTCTATTCTATTGTATACCAACATGGAGAGGGTTGAAGTGCGGGATTGGAAAGAATATGTCTCGCGTATTGAAACCGAAAACAAAGTAAAGCTTGATGATGAATTTAGATTGCAAATCTTTACAGAAGTTTTTATCGAGGGGGAACAAGACGTCTATTACGATGGTTATCGACTGTCTAAAGACGATGAGACTGAAATTGAATGGGAAAAAGATGATGCTATATTAGGCGTCCCCACCGCAAAAATTTCCTCACTCCCTCTAGCTGATAATGACAGAGAAGAATTTATTAAAGCAGCAAATCAGTCATTCGAGCGCGTCTTTAGTCGCATCGAACCTGACAACCCTGAATTGACCCGGTCTTTGTGGGATGCGGAGAAATTTATCGATGAAGATATATTGACCCCAGATAGGCTGCCGATCGATCGCGATTATGCGCTTTCTATGATCGATGCTTTCATGGTTGGCTATGTAATCCAACTTGCTGCCGGAGCTGACAATCAAACTGAACACCCTGATTGAAGTCTACGGATTAAAAAAACCGTAACAAATACGTAACGGAGCAAAACTTAAACGTTCGTAAAATTGCTTTTCTAACCTAGAAGAGCAATTTTGCTTCATAATAGTGTAGTCAGAATTGAGGACTTAGAATCTTTTAGCGAAAAATCACTAGCTTTCAAATGTCAACGATTATACTAAGGCAAATCCGCCGAAATTACCGAGTCATTTACGGTATTTAACGGATGCGTAATCCTCTATATGTCAGACTCTTTGTCTAGATTAATAATTTCTTGCTTGTTTTTATGACAAACTGGCCGAAAACAGCTACTTGGTAACTTTTTTGATAGAATACAGATTCAATTATAAACCATCAAGTATGCTTTCAACCGAACAAAAAACACAATTTAACGAAATATTAGAGGAACTTGGAAAGAATCTCGATATAAGCGAAACACAGCATAATGCAGTAGCTAAAAGCTATGATGCTGTTGGGCTTCACCTGGCAAAGTATGATTCACCATTAGGAAAATATAGCCCTGAAATCCTACCACAGGGATCGTTTATGCTGGGCACGATGATTCAGCCAATTCATGAAGATGATGACTTAGATGTGGATTTAGTTTGTCAACTTGTTGGTAAGCAAGATTCTTGGACGCAATTTGATTTGAAAAAAGTAGTGGGAGATCAATTAAAGGCACACGGTACCTATGAAAAAATGTTACGGAAGCCGGACGGCAGAAGGTGTTGGACTTTGGATTATTCAGAAGATGCAAACTATCATTTAGATATTTTGCCGAGTATTGTTGATAGCGGGTACCGAATCCTTTTGGAAAAAGCGTTTTCAGCCACAGATCAAGCGGAGGCCAATGCTTTAGCATTGAGAATAACTGATAACACTGAGGATAATTATACAACGGAAACAGACCATCACAAATGGTTAAAGAGCAATCCTTTTGGATATGCAAGATGGTTTTTTAATCAGGCGAGCTTAGATATTATTAAGGCAGAATTATTTAGCGAGGCAATTCAGCCTATTCCTACTTATTCAAAAGAAAGGCTTCCACTTCAAAGGGTCGTTCAGATTCTCAAAAGACATAGAGATTTAATGTTTGATGGGGATGAAAATAAACCTATCTCAATTATAATTACTACTCTCGCCGCAAGAGCTTACAGTAAAGAAGCTAACATTTTGGATGCTTTGGCTAATGTGGTTGCCGCGATACCCAACTTCATACAAGACAAGTTTTCTGAAAAGCATAATAAAATGATTAAATGGGTAGAGAACCCTATCAATTCAGAGGAGAATTTTGCTGATAAATGGGTAGATCATCCAGAAAGGCAAGAGAACTTCTTTAAGTGGCTTAAACAAGTTCAGAAAGACATTGCAGAGGCAACGAGTCAAATAGGTGTACATCGCATTCAAGAATCATTCGAGAAATCATTGGGACAGAGCCTGGTTCGGAAGACATTTAGCGATATTGGTGAAAAGGCGCGTATGCTTACAGAATCCGGCAACAATCAAATTGCTGCCAAGATAGGTGTTTCAACACTTGGAACAGCCACCATAAAACCGCATACATTTTATGGCGAGTAAGGTTAAACCCTTTTCCATAAGTGCGCAAGCTGGACTGTTGCGAAATATGTTTCCAGATTCAACAGTCGTAACCTCAATGGACAAAAGGTTAACCTGGCATTACACTTTAAGACCTTCGCCTTTGGGGGACGAGTATAATGTAAAAATGGTATATGAATTGGGTTCATCGCCCAAAGTTTACGTGCTTAATCCAAAACCCCTTGCTTTGGCGAGAGGTGCAAAAAGATTGCCGCATGTTTACGACCAGGAGAAACAAAGGCTTTGCCTTTACTATCCTGACGGAAAGCAATGGAACTCATCGATGCCACTTGCAAAAACTATTGTCTGGTGGACTTATGAATGGCTATATCACTATGAAATATGGCTTGGTACGGACAACGATTGGAAAGGCGGAGGTGTACACCCGTTTAAAAATCAGCCCAAAATTGAAGAATTAGAGCGAAGTGCTCAAACTAATAAATAAATACTATGAGCGTATCGTACATCCCACAACCTGTAAAATTCATTTTATGGGGTAAGTCTGCCGGTAGATGCCAATATAGAGGATGCAATAAATCCTTATTTATTGACGCATTAACAAAAGGTGAATATAATCAATCTTACATAGCACATATAGTTGCAGACGTACCTGATGGCCCGCGGGGAGACAAGGTAAGATCACCATTGTTGAAACAGGATATTACAAACCTAATGTTATTGTGCGATTCTCATCATCGTAAAATTGATAAGGATGATGTAGCCGGACATACAGAATCTTTGCTTCTGGAAATGAAAAAAGAGCACGAGGATCGTATTGAAAAGGTTACTGATATTGCCTATGATATGCAAAGTTATATTATTACTTATAAAGCAAATGTCGGCGTTCACACGCCTGTTGTAACATACGAATCGGTCAGGGAATATCTGTTGCCTAACCACTATCCGGCACAAGCTTCGGCAATTGATCTTAGTTTAAGTAATAGTCCACAACGAGATAAAAATGCCACCTTTTGGCAAGCCGAAATGGAGAATTTAGAAACTCAGTTTAACGAGCAATTAAGATCAAAGCTAAGAAAAAATGAAATCAGTCATCTTTCTCTATTTGCGTTTGCGCCAATGCCTTTATTAATAAAACTGGGAACACTCTTAAATGATATACAGACTATTGAAGTGCACCAACCAGTACGGTCACCTAAAACTTGGAATTTATCTGATGACCAAGATCAGGTAGCATATACTGTGACCAAACCCGAAAAATTACATCCAATTGTAGCGCTAAATATTTCTCTCAGTGCTACAGTTACTAGTGATAGAATAACATCTGTCATAGGTGAGGACTGTTCGATCTATACAATCACGATACCTGCTCCTTTTAATGACTATTTGAAGAATAAAGTACACCTAGAGGATTTTAGCGTTGTTGTACGTCAACTATTGAACGAGATCAAATCCATTCATGGCGGAACAACGCCACTACACATTTTTCCGGCAATGCCGATAGCCGCTGCAATTGAATTTGGAAGAGTATGGATGCCTAAGGCGGATATGCCTTTGGAGATATATGACGAAAATACCTTTTCGGGTGGCTTTAATAAGGCAATAGAAATAAAGAATACCTAACAATTAATGTGATTAGAGATGATTGAAGATGATACATTAAATCACATTATACATGATTTCAGCACAAATGCTGACCATGAAACATTAATTATACCAACTGAACAAAGAGATAATTTTTGGTTCTGGTTTCAAAATAAGGCGGAACAATACGATTTAGTCTATGTGGATGAGAAGTTAGTAAACGAAAAATTTCTTGCTGGTAGGTGTTATGGAAATGCTCAAATTGTTTCTGTAGAAAATGATTATGAATATGCAGAGGGTTTTGCGAAGGCCACTGATCGGTACATACTTCATGGGTTTAATTTAAGGGACATTTCTGTAGTGGATGTAACTGCGCAAAATCATGTTGACAGTTTTGAGCAATATTTAGGTGGGTTACCGGAATGTCTATGTTGGTGTTAAAATTCCTTTAGAAGTTATTCAGCAATATAACGGGGATAGCATACGAAACGGCCATATAAACATCAATCATCTTCTCTACCAAATGTTCTTACTTGAAAATTAACAGGGCCTAAAAGGGATTTTAATCAAAAATAACATGACAGATGCAGATGAAATCATCAATAAATACTTTACGGCAGGCGACCGGTTAGGACTTATCCTGCTAAAAACCGAGGCGTTATTAGAGGGACTGGAATTGCCAGAACTCGAACGGGTGATATTTACTTACCTGGATGTTGTTTTAAAACTTGCATTGCTCAACCCCAACTCCAAAGCCAAAGATATCAACGACCACAAGCCGGGTCAGGAAACACTCGCGGTTTTGGAAGATATTGCTCCGAGAATCAACAATCTGTATATCAGGGCATTCTTCTTGGATATTCTCCAAGTAAACAAACGCAATAAGTTTGCTCATGCAAAACTTGCGATTCAAACTTATTGGCTGATTTGTGAGAGCCGCAAGACCCTAAGCGACAAACGTGATTACTATATCCGAGTACTCAGGATACTGGTGGGACTAGGTAAAGGCAGGAAACAAACTGCTGAGTTTTACTTTGAGACGATAAAAAACGCTGTACTTGCGGCTTGGTCATTTCACAATTATATATTAAATCTGGTGACAGAGTTCTCAAAGAAAATAACGGGGTTTGAGAAGCATTAATTTAAATCTTGACACAGTTCAGGTTACACTCCCGCGGTTAGGCTAGAAGACTCATAATCTTTTACTTTTAGATACTTACAAATTATTTCTTTTCCAAAATCGTGAAAGCTTATTATAACCTAAATCCAAAAGCGATCAACTCGATTCTGATAACACCAAGGTCCGCCGACCACTTAATCGTAAAGACAAACTAGATTTAACCAGTCGCCATCTTCAACTTTAACTGTTTCATATCTTCACTCAATTTACTCTCAACCACCTTGGCATAAACTTGGGTTGTACGAATAGAAGTATGCCCTAACATCTTACTCACAGATTCGATTGGCACACCATTGCTGAGTGTAACCGTTGTCGCAAAAGTATGTCTGGCAATATGAAAAGTGATCGGTTTTTGAATTCCGCAGACGTCAGCTATTTCCTTTAGATAAGCATTCATTTTCTGATTAGAAATAACCGGGAATAATCTTCCCTGATATTCCGCTTTGGGATGGTCTTTATATTTTTCGATAAGTGCCAAAGCTTTTGGTAATAACGGAATCCGGACGTCGGTATCTGTTTTTTGTCGGCTTGTCATCAGCCAGTCCTCGCCATCAATTCCTTTCAGAATATTTTCTTTGCCCAGGTTCATGGTATCAATATAAGCCAAACCCGTATAACAGCTAAAAAGAAACAGATCTTTTACAGCTTCTAATCTTTCGATGGTGAATTTTTTCTCTTCAATTGCTTTCAGTTCTTCCTTAGTCAGAAAAAAGCGCTCAACTTTTTGAAAGTGCAGTTTGTGTCTGGCAAAAGGATCTTTGTCCATCCATTCCAGCATCAAAGCCATGTTGCTCATTTTACATAAACGTTCCAAGTGTTTCATTGTACCGTTATTATGTAACTTCTTCTGATGGTCCTTTGGTTGTCTGGTCATCAAAAAGTTTTCGAAATCAAGTATGAACTTGTAGTTCAATTCCGAAAGCGAAATATCTGTTCGTCTGTATTTCTGCTTTAGAAAGAGTGCAAGATACTTTTGGGTGGTATAGTAATTTTTCATCGTCCCCTTTGCAAGCTTGTTTTCCATTTCTGTATTGTGATATTTACAAAGCTGTAACAAAGTCATACCGCTATCATCGTTATAGCCTAGAAACTCGGCTTTTACCGCATCAACATTGATAATCTGTTTTGTTTGCACTAATTGGTAGTAGGCATCGCTGATTAAAGTTCGTACCCGTTCTATATGGTCGTTTAATTTACGGGCTTCTTCCTTTATCCCTTTTGCTTTGCCTTTCGCTGCGTCCCAGTTTAGGGTTTCGATTTTCTTTTTCAGGGAAATCTCGCAACGTTTTCCGTTCACGGTAATGCGGGCAAAAACGCTACCGCATGTTTCCTCTGACTTGCTAACGCGTAATACGAACTGAATTCCAAAAGTGTTTCTCGTTTTCATATCAATGAATTTTATTGTTTTTCTTGTTGTTCTCTGTTTCTTTACAAAATTTACTCACCAAAAAGCTCATAAATTCACTTAAAAGCGCCTCAAAATAATGCTAAATTTATAGTTATAATTGTTTGATAAATAAATATTTAAGTGCTTTCTGGTGAGTAAAAATGAATGAATAAAATTTACTCACTGTTTTACTCACCAGATATTCAATTTTCCTAGTTTTGAGGCCAAAAATTTGCTGTCGAAATATTTCTCATTTTTATATCAATTCATTTTGATGTCGTTTGTTTTTAGTTGGTGTTTTGGTTAAAATTTACTCACCAAAAAGGCTAGCAAATCCTATCAAAAATCACTAAAATAAATGATATAAATTATTGATAGTCAGTAATTTATATAGGTTTCAGTGAGTAAATATAAACAATAAAATTTACTCACTGTTTTACTCACAACTACATTGATATACTTTGGGTTTGATTGGTACGATAAAAAAACAAAAAACCCGCTAAATCGTGAGATTTGCGGGTTTCTGATTCATTCTGACTGGTATCTAGTCGGGATGGCAGGATTCGAACCTGCGGCCTCCACATCCCAAATGTGGCGCGATACCGGGCTACGCTACATCCCGTTTATTCGTTGTTGGGAGTGCAAATGTAGCTTTTTTATTATTGCCTCCAAATTTATTTTCACAAAAAAACGCAATAAAAAGTGCCTTTAAACTATTTTTAAGGCCTAATCGGCTGTAAACTAGAAAATTAAATTGTAAAGTTTAGAATTGAATATTATTCTCTATCTTCCTTTTAAGCATCGTTAAAAAAAAGGCGCATTCTTTTATACCAAGAAGCGCCTTTTTAACAAAATTATTATCCTCTACTTAAACCGGTCCTTAATCCCCGGTTTTTCGCAACAAGCCTTTTTACTTTCGGTAGAAAACCGGCTTTGTGCAGCATTGCTCGGCATGGTGCAAACTTTACCTTCGCTTTTCGCTGCTTTCATTTCCTCGGGAGAGCAGGTGTGGCTACAATTTTTGTTATTTACTGTTGCGCTTGCCTGATGCACCTGCATATGTTGCTCGGTGTGCGTAGTTTCGGCTAAAGTTGATGTAGGAACGGCAATGTATGGTGCTATTACTAAAGAAACAATAGACATCAGCTTAATTAAAATATTCATTGAGGGGCCCGAGGTGTCTTTGAACGGATCACCAACTGTATCTCCGGTTACCGATGCCTTATGTGGTTCGGAACCTTTATAATGCATGGCTTCGTTAATCAAAATGCCTTTCTCAAAAGATTTTTTCGCATTGTCCCACGCGCCTCCTGCATTAGATTGAAAAATTCCCATCAAAACACCTGAAACGGTTACGCCAGCCAATAAACCACCCAACACCTCCGGACCAAAAATAAACCCAACTAATATCGGGGTAATTAAAGCCACCGCGCCTGGCATCAGCATTTCGCGGATAGAAGCTTTGGTAGAAATAGCTACACATTTTTCGTACTCAGGTTTAGCTTGGTACTCCATAATGCCCGGTATTTCTCTAAACTGCCGTCTCACCTCGTTCACCATATCCATAGCTGCTTTACCAACCGCTTGGATGCACAGCGCCGAGAAAATGAAAGGAATCATCCCGCCTACAAATAAACCCGCCAAAACCGGCGCTTTGTAAATATCTATTGCGGTAATACCAGCAATACCTACAAAAGCGGCGAACAGCGCCAGAGATGTAAGTGCGGCAGATGCAATGGCAAAGCCTTTTCCGGTTGCGGCAGTGGTGTTCCCAACGGCGTCTAAATTATCGGTACGCTCGCGAACTTCTGGTGGCAGTTGGCTCATCTCGGCAATACCACCAGCATTATCCGCAATAGGGCCAAAAGCATCAATGGCTAGTTGCATGGCAGTAGTAGCCATCATGCCCGCGGCGGCAATAGCTACGCCGTATAATCCGGCGAAATGATAAGATAACATGATGCCAGCGGCCAAAGTTAAAATAGGCACCACGGTAGATTTCATCCCCACAGATAAGCCCGAAATAATATTAGTAGCATGGCCTGTTGACGATTGTTGCACAATAGAATCTACCGGGTTTTTGCCCATTGCCGTAAAATACTCGGTAATTAAACTCATGATAGTGCCTACTACCAAACCTACCATAATGGCATAAAACACGTTAATGCTGGTAAACTCATAACCCCGTAACACCAAAACATCTGGCAACATCCATTTTACTACAAAAAAAGATGCAATAGCGGTAATGGCAATGGACGACCAGTTACCTAAATTTAAAGCCGTTTGTACATTAGAATCCTCACCTTTGATGGTTACAAACCAAGTTCCTACAATAGAAAACACAATGCCTAATCCGCAGATGACCATAGGCAGTAGGATAGGAGAGAGTCCGCCGAAATTATCTATGGCAATAATTTCTTGTCCCAAAACCATAGTTGCCAAGATGGTGGCTACGTATGATCCAAATAAATCCGCGCCCATGCCGGCCACGTCGCCCACGTTATCGCCCACGTTATCAGCAATGGTAGCAGGGTTGCGCACATCATCTTCAGGAATTCCTGCTTCCACCTTGCCCACCAAATCGGCGCCAACATCGGCAGCTTTGGTGTAAATGCCGCCGCCCACGCGTGCAAATAGCGCGATGGACTCGGCGCCTAAAGAAAATCCGGTTAACACTTCAATAGCGGTTTTTACAGTATTAGCGCCTAAATCCGCAAAAAGCGAAAGAAAAACGATAAACAAACCACCCAAACCCAGTACGGCTAAACCTGCAACGCCTAAGCCCATTACCGTGCCACCGGTAAAAGATACTTTTAATGCTTTTTTTAGGCTGCTGCGCGCTGCTTGCGTGGTGCGTACGTTGGCTTTGGTAGCCACTTTCATCCCGATATATCCCGCTGTGGCAGAAAATACAGCACCGATAACAAAAGCGATAGAGATAATCCAGCTAGAATGTATTTCGCGGCCGTTAACTTCATGAATAGATCCTGAATAAGCTAAAAGAGCGGCTGCGAATAAAACAAAAATGCTCAACACCTTCCATTCCGCTTTTAAAAATGCCATTGCGCCATCGGCAATGTAACCGGCAAGCTCCTGCATTTTTGCGTCGCCGGCGTCTTGTTTGCTCACCCACACAGACTTTGAAATCATAACCAGAATGCCAATTAGGCCTAAAGCTGGTATGCAATAAATTAAATTTGTTTGTAAAACTTCCATAAAAAAATGTTGGGGGTTAAAATTTGGTTATTAGGTTCTGTCCCAACTTCCCCAAATTTAACAGCCGAAACTGTATTTGCAAACATTCTAAACCATTCGCTATCATTTTATTTTAGACTTTGATTAAATGTGTACAGCTTAATTTACCAGTAGTACGCTTGTAGCTTTACCAAAGCATAGGCGCCGAGCTTTAAAAGCAAGGGATTATTGCCTACTTTTGCACAAATATTTTTTTGGACGATTACCATGAAGAAAAACGTAAAACTGGGCTTGGTGCAAATGACTTGCTCGCCAAATAAAGAAGACAACTTAGAAAAAGCGATTATCCGTATCCGACAGGCCGCAGAAAAAGGCGCGCAAATCATCTGTTTACAAGAGCTTTTTACCTCACTATATTTTTGTGATGAAGAAAATTACGACAATTTTGCCTTGGCAGAATCTATCCCCGGACCATCAACCGATGCTTTGCAGAGCCTTGCCGGCGAGTTGGGCGTAGTAATTATTGCATCACTTTTTGAAAAACGTACCGAAGGTTTGTACCATAACACCACCGCGGTTTTAGATGCCGATGGAAGCTATTTGGGCAAATACCGCAAAATGCACATCCCAGACGATCCCGGTTTTTACGAAAAATTCTACTTCACGCCGGGCGATTTAGGCTATAAGGTTTTTAAAACCAAGTTTGCCACTATTGGCGTGTTAATTTGTTGGGACCAATGGTACCCAGAGGCGGCCCGCATCACCAGCTTAATGGGCGCCGAAATTTTATTTTACCCAACAGCCATTGGCTGGTCCACCAAACAAGACGAAGAAACTAACCAAGAGCAGCATCACGCTTGGCAAACCATCCAAAGCGCACATGCCGTGGCCAACGGGGTGCACGTTGTAGGTGTAAACCGTGTAGGCGAAGAAGCCGGTGTTAAATTCTGGGGCGGCTCTTTTATTGCAAATCCCTTTGGCAAACTGCTTTACAAAGGCTCTGTAGATGATGAAGAAGTACATGTGCAAGAAATAGATTTAGCTAAATCTGACAGCTATCGGGTGCATTGGCCGTTTTTAAGAGACAGAAGAATTGATTCTTACGGACAGATTGTTAAGCGTTTTATTGATGAGGGATAGTCGATAGACCATGGTCAATAGTCCATTGCCTGTGCGTGCTTTTAGATTAAATTATTACGATTATGGCATTTAAATTCGAAAGTTTAAAGATTTGGCATGATGCGATGGATATTAACGACAAGGTTCTTTTGTTGACTAAAGATTATTTCCCCAAGGATGAACAGTTTATTTTAACTCCACAAATAAGAAGAGCGGCAGATTCAATCGTATTGAACATTGCCGAAGGAAGTACCGGACAAACGAATGCAGTTTTTAAAACTTTTTTGGGCTACGCTTTACGCTCGGGTATTGAGGTAATTTCTTGCATTTTCTTAGCAAGAAAAAGGAATTATATCAGTGAGGATTTATTCAGAGAAATTTATACAGATGTCGAAATATTATCAAAAAAGATAACTGCATTAAGAAACAAGCTATAACTATGGACCATCGACCATTGACTATTGACAAAACTACTCCTCCCGCAGGCTACACCTTCCCGCCCGAATGGGCAAAGCATGAGGCTACTTGGCTAACTTGGCCACATAAGTTAGAAAGCTGGCCGGGCAAAATCGAAAGCATTTATCCAAGATATGCGGAGTTTATTAAATACATCGCTTTATCAGAAAAAGTGCGGATTAACGTGCGCGATGAGGAAATGAAGGCTTTTGCTTTGAAGCACATTGAAAAAGCTGGAGCTGATTTAGCGCAAGTGGAGTTTTACTTTAACCCAAGTAATGATGCCTGGTGCCGCGATCATGGGCCGGCTTTTTTGATAAACCCAAATGCCGAGCAAAAGAAAGTGATTGTAGATTGGGATTTTAACGCTTGGGGAGGTAAATATCCGCCTTTTGATTTGGATGATGTAATCCCAACACGTATCGCTAAGCACTTTGGCATCCCTGTTTATCACCCCGGAATAATTATGGAAGGTGGTTCGGTAGAGTTTAATGGCGAGGGCACTGTGTTGACTTCCAAAAGCTGCTTGCTCAACAAAAACCGTAACCCGCACTTAAGTCAAGAGCAGGTAGAACGTTATTTGAAAGATTTTTACGGTCAGCAACAGGTGCTTTGGGTGAGCGATGGCATAGTTGGCGATGACACCGACGGGCATATTGACGATACCGTGCGTTTTGTAAACCATAACACCGTTTTAACAGTTGTAGAAGATAATCCAGAAGATGAAAACTACGAGCTACTGCAAACCAATTTAAAGGAACTGCAAGCTATGCGTTTATTAAATGGCGAGGCCTTAAATATTATAAAACTGCCCATGCCCGATGCGGTGATTTACGAGGACACGCGTTTGCCGGCATCTTACGCCAACTTTTACATCAGCAATGCGCATGTAATTGTGCCAACTTACCGTTGTGATAAAGATAAAATTGCTTTAGAAATTATCGCAAAATGCTTTCCAGACAGAGAAACTGTTGGGATAGATTCGACCGATATTATTTGGGGTTTAGGAAGTTTCCATTGTTTAAGTCAGCAAGAACCGGCAGTTTAAAAAGATTTGGGCGGCCGGGCGGGCTTTGCATGGCTCCGCTTCGCTTCGGTGCCGGCCCAAAAGCCGGTACTAAACCATTTCAATCCCTGCCGCAAAGCATCGCTAAAATAAAATTGTGAAGCCGGCCAAATATTACATTTACAGACATACCATTGCGCTTGGCTTTTTGCTGCTTTTAGGTTTGCGCTTTGGAAAAATACGGGGCGTATTAATTGTGTTGGTAGTTTATCTGGCGCTCAACATGGATTTTGTGCGGTGGCTTGTTAACACTTATAAAAAAAACAAAAATAGATGAGCCTTTATGCGATACGGCTACCGTTTACGCCCGGTTTATCCGTTGTAAGTAAATTGACGGCGCCATCTGCCTCCAAAGCGCCAAGTATTAAACATTCGCTCATGAAATTGGCAATCTGTTTTGGCTCAAAATTTACAATGGCAACCACCTGTTTGTTCACTAAATCCTCTAGGACATAAATTACGGTTAGTTGTGCAGATGTTTTTTTGATACCCAATTCTCCAAAATCAATCCATAATTTATAGGCGGGCTTTTTTACCTCTTTAAACACTTCTGCGCGGATAATTGTCCCTGTTCTAATATCTAAATTTTTGAAAGCTTCTATAAGGTTCATGTTAGTATTTTAATATTTTGCAAGGTAATTGCTTTGGGCATTAAAAACCATTTTATGAGCCAGTTTCTCCGTTTTTGTATATGCCTGTTATGCTGTACGCAAAGTTTTGTAGCCTTTAGCTTCCAAAGTGAAGATGATATTTTGGGCACTTGGGTTTCCGAAAAAAAGAATGTTGTAATTAATGTGTACAAAGATAAAGGCGAGTTCCGTGCAAAAATTTTATGGTTTAATGACCGTGACGACCCCAGCCAGCCGCGTGCTACGCGCAAAGACATCCATAACCCAGATGAAAGCTTGCGCGACCGTCTCATTATCGGAATGGATGTTTTAGAAGGATTAACGTTCAACCCCAAATCGCACCGTTGGGAAAAAGGTAAAATTTACGACCCTAGGCACGGCAAGTATTGGAGTTCGGTGGTTTATTTTAATAAGAAAAACCAAATGGAGGTAAAGGGTTATTGGAAATTTGAGTTTTTGAGTCAAACCTTGGCTTTTGACCGTTATAAGAAGTAACCTATCCACGCTTTGGCATAATTAGTGGATAATTACGTCGAAACCAAATTGGAAATATCATGGATAAGTTAAAGAAATTTGATTTGATGGAGAAAATAAGCCGAGAGTTGGAAGATTTAAAAAACAGCCAAACTGCGGTGATTCAAAAAATAGGGAAAATAGAAGTTGATAATATCGAGCTCAATGATAAAACGCTAGAAGATAAATTAGGTGATATGCACCAAAGCGCTTCAGAAATTTTGGATTCTATTGCAGGTATTTTAGAGAATTTTGAAGAAGTAAAAAACAAGTTTGAGGGCAAAAACAACATTGAAGGTTTACGTGCGCAAGAAGCAATCGAAAACTTAAAATAATTTTTAAACCAAGCTTTAATAAAAAAATGGCGGACTTTAAGGTCTGCCATTTTTTTTTGGATTAGCGCTTTTTATTTGTAATGCCCATAAGCCGAAAGAATCAATACGGTAACAATATCATTTTCAATGCTGTAAACTAACCTGTGCTCTTTGGAAATGCGTCTGGGGCCAAGTTGGCATACGGTAATGTTTTAACTGCTCGGGCTTTCCGGTGCCGGTTGTAGGATGTTCAGCTATCTCATTAAGTAAAGAAACAAGCTTTTTCATTAAAGCCTTGTCTCCGGAATTTTTAATACGTTTAATATCTCTGCTAGCTTGTGGCGAAAAGCTTAAGTTGAATCTCATAGAGACTTTAAAAAAGTGTTGAGCTCCTCTTTAGTATTAACCACTTTAACTTTACCCTCTTTTGCTTCTTTTATAGAGGCATCAATTTTATCGTAAAACTCTTCTTCCGTTAACAGCGTATCGTCTTTTTTTTCCGTTTTAAAACTTACCTTCATCTCCTTTAAAAAGTTTTTAATCGCCGAAAGTTGACTTTCATTTTTAGGCGTTACGATGATGTTTTCCATAATCAAGTGCTTAAACTTATTAAAGTTAGTAAAATATGCTGGTTTCAAAAAAATGAGTAAAAGCAAAGCTTTTATGCTCTTAAATGCTTTTTCCTTTCATGGCCTGCGAAACCGCTGTGTCCATCAAACGTTCGGCAAAAGGGCGTGTATATTCATTAAGCGCATCAACGGCAGCTAATATTTCATCTTTGCCTTCTTGGGCAATTACTTTTTTTAATTGGCTTACTAATTCTTTAGTGTGCGCTGTTTCTTCTTCGCTCAAGAAACCTGCATTTTTTTGCATAAAGCGCTCTACCGTGTAAACCATTTGTTCGCCTTCGGTTTTTGCTTCAACAATCATCCGTTGTGCAACATCGTCTTTGGCGTGCGTAACCGCATCTAAAAGCATTTGCTCTACCTCCTCGTCTTTTAAGCCGTAGGTAGGTTTAACATCCACCTCCTGTTTTACGCCAGAGCGCAACTCAACCGCTTGTATACGTAAAATACCATCGGCGTTAAGCAAAAAGTTAATATCTACTTTAGGTAAACCGGCGGGCATGGCAGGTATTCCGCGCAGCTCAAATTCAGCCAGTTTACGATTCTCTTTTACCAAATCGCGCTCACCTTGGTAAACCGCAATTTTCATATTGGTTTGTCCGTCAACAGAGGTGGTGTACTGCCGGCCCGCTTTGGTAGGCACTTTAGAGTTTCGCGGAATAATAGTATCCATTAAACCGCCCATGGTTTCGATGCCCAAAGAAAGTGGTGTAACATCCAGCAATAATATATCTTTTCGGTTTCCAGAAAGTACGTCCGCTTGTAAAGCCGCACCTAATGCAACCACTTCATCCGGGTTAATCTGGTCGTTTACTTCTTTGCCAAAAAATTCCGCCACGCGCCGTTTTACCAAAGCTGTACGGGTAGATCCGCCAACCATAATTACTTCATCAATAGCTGTAATTTCAAGTTTGGCATCGCTTAAAGCATTTTGGCACGCATTTATCGTTTCTTCAACTTTTGAAGTAATTAACTGCTCAAAAGTGTTGCGGTCTATTGTGCAAAAAATATCGCCAATTTTCTCGTTAAACAAGCTTTGGTGCGCCAAAGCTTTCTTAGCTTCTTCGGCTTTCAAACGCAGTTCTTGCATGGGTACATTGCCTTCCAGTTTATTTTGCTGCACCCAATAGTCAACAATAGCACGGTCAAAATCATCACCGCCTAAAAAAGTGTTGCCGTTTGTAGCTAAAACCTCAAAAATGCCGTTTTGTATTTTTAGGATAGATACGTCGAAAGTTCCGCCACCTAAATCGTATACTGCAACCGTTTTCTGTTCATCCGGCGAAAGCCCAATGCCATAAGCTAAAGATGCCGCAGTAGGCTCGTTTACAATCCTTAGAACATCTAAACCGGCCAGTTTGCCCGCATCACGTGTGGCTTGGCGCTGCGAATCGTTAAAATAAGCCGGAACAGTAATTACCGCCCGGTTTACATTTGTTTTTAAAGCGTGTTCTGCACGTGCTTTTAACTCTTTTAAAATTACGCTAGAAAGTTCAATGGGCGAGTAAAAGCTATCGTCCACTTTAATTTTTACCAAACTTTCGTCGTTAGCATCGTCGATGATTTTGTAAGAAAAATAATTTTTATGGCTTTCTAAATCGTTGTATGAGCGCCCCAGCAAACGTTTGACCGAAAAAATGGTGTGTTGAGGATCGTTGATCAAGAAAGATTTGGCTTCATCACCAACTACCGCTTCGCCGTCTTTAAAGTGGATAACAGATGGCACTAAAACGCCTTTTCCGGTATCGTTAATCACTTTTGGATTTCCGTCTGGAGCAATAAAAGCGACCAAAGAATTGGTGGTACCCAAATCAATCCCTACAATAATATCTTCTTTTTGTATCGAGCCTGTTGCCAGGTTTATTGAAACTTTTGCCATAATATTTGCGTGTGCCTGCAAAGTTAAGATGTTTTGCGGCACGGCGTGTTAAAAAAGTGTCATGTAGGAGTGGGGTGGCAAGTAGGAAGTATCAAGTAGGAAGTATCGAGTAGAAAGTAGCAAGTATTAGGTAGCATGATGGCGCGGCTAGCTGAGCCGGTGCTTCTACTTTTGAATTTGCGCCAGATCCCATCTCAAATCTGGAAATCTCCATTTGCCTCCTTTAATTTTACCGCCTAATTCCTTAACTTGTGCGCTTTATTAATCAACAACATAAAATCATAATAAATCATGAAAATTACCGTAGTTGGAGCAGGAGCAGTAGGTGCAGCCTGTGCTGATAACATTGCGAGAAGAGAGTTGGCTGAAGAGCTGATTTTGTTAGACATTAAAGAGGGTTTTGCCGAAGGTAAAGCCATTGATATGATGCAAACCGCCGCGTACATCGGTTTTGATACCAAAATTAAAGGCGTTACCAATGATTATGCAGCTACAGCTGATTCTGAAGTGGTGGTTATCACCTCTGGCTTGCCACGTAAACCGGGAATGACCCGCGAAGAGCTGATTGGTACCAACGCCGGCATCGTAAAGTCGGTAACAGAAAATATTTTAAAACACTCGCCAAACACCATTATCATCGTGGTTTCTAACCCAATGGACACCATGAACTACCTTACTTTGAAAACTTCTGGCCTGCCAAAAGAAAGGATTATTGGTATGGGCGGCGCCTTAGATTCGGCCCGTTTTAAATACTACCTGAGCCAAGAACTAAACTGCTCTCCGTCTGATTTAAATGCGGTTGTTATCGGCGGCCATGGCGATACCACCATGATTCCTTTGATTAACCACGCTACCTGGAACAGCATTCCGGTTACGCAATTGTTGAGCAAAGAACAGCAGGATCGTGTAGTTTCTTCAACAATGGTTGGTGGCGCTACTTTAACCAAATTAATTGGTACTTCTGCTTGGTTTGCACCGGGAGCCGGAACTACCGCAATGGTAGAGGCTATCGTGCGCGACGAGAAAAAACTGATTTCTTGTGGTGTTGCTTTGGATGGCGAGTATCAGCAAAGCGATATTTCTTTAGTTGTACCTGTAATTTTAGGCAAAAACGGATGGGAAAAAATTATGGACTTCAAACTTTCTGACGAAGAACAGGCGCAATTTAACAAGAGCGCTGATGCCGTGAGAGCCATGAATAAGGTTTTATCCGATTCTAATTTGATTTAAGGAAAGGGTTTCAGCAAGTTACGATTGACTTTACTGAACACATAACGAGCAAAACTCCCGCTTTTGGGAGTTTTGTTGTTTTTAGACCTTCAGCTTTTAAAATTTAGCAAATCTGATGACAGATATACAAACCAACAGCGCTTTACCTTTACAATTAATTGATTTGCAAGGTGATGGTTTCCACCTATTAGTAGATATTGAGGTGTTTGGTGTACAATTTAAGGCCGTGCTGGATACCGGTGCATCTAAAACAGCTTTTGATATGGAAATTATCTCGGGTTTGGCACCTGCAGACCAGATTGTGCATATGCCCGATCATCACGCCATAGGTTTGGGCACTACAACCATGGAACGATATTTTGTGATTTGCCCCGAGCTGAAACTGGGAGATCTTATTATCCACGATTACGAGGCGCCAGTTTTTGATTTATCCGCGATAAAATATGCCTACAGCCAATTAGATTTGCCGCCCGTAATTGGCGTTTTAGGTGGCGATATCTTACAAGAATATAACGCTGTTATAGATTACGGAAGCTTAACTTTGCATTTGACGCAGAAACTAAACGCTGATGAAAGTTGATATTACAAATACGGACGACGTTAAGCGATTGGTAAACCAATTTTATGATAAAGTGAATGCCGACAAGGATTTATCTTTTGTTTTTAACGATGTAGCTAAAGTAAATTGGGAAGCGCACTTACCAATTATGTACCGCTTTTGGAATGCCAATCTTTTAGGTATTCCCGAGTATAAAGGTTACGTAATTGATGCGCACTTTAGCTTAAACGAGAAAGTGAAGTTAACCCAAGCACTATTTGACCGGTGGCTAACGCTTTTTGAAGAAACAGTTGATTTTTATTTTGACGGACCAACCGCTCAACTAGCGAAACAACGTGCACAAACTATTGCGCAGTTGATGTTTTATAAATTGAGACAATAGTGTTTCAATGAGATTAGATTAAAAATTATATTTTGTAGTATATACTAATAATGTATACTTTTGCAGTATGAAAACATTATCATTGAAGCTAGAAGAAGAGATTTTTAATGAAGCCGAAGAGATAACCGGAAAACTCAAGTTGGCAAGAAATCGTTACATTAATGAAGCGGTCAATATTTATAATAGAGTGAATAAAAGACGTTTGTTAAAAAAGCAACTGTCCAAAGAAGCAAAGTTGACTGCTAAAGACTCTATGGAAGTACTTCATGAATTTGAGCAATTAATGGATGAAAATTGAACAGTACGATATTTGGCTTGCAAATCTTAATCCACAACGTGGTACAGAACCGGGCAAAACTCGTCCTGTAGTTGTGATACAAACTAATTTATTGAACGGAGAACTTCCATCAACTATAATTTGCCCTATTACAACAAACGTTCAAAAAAATATGGATGTTTTGAGGATTCATTTGAATAAGAAACAGCTGAATGATCTTAGTGATGTCTTAGTTGATCAAATTCGCGCGGTTGATAATAAGCGTTTAATTAGCCGGCTTGGAGAGCTTTCTAAAGAACAGCAGAAAAAGCTGAAAGAAAACATCAAAATTGTGTTAGATCTTGAGTGATGTTACTAATAACTTTAAAGCACAAAACCGGAGCTTGTCCGGTTTTGTGCTTTAAAAATTAGGTTTAAGTACGTATTTCTCGTAAAACCTAAAAATATGTTCGGCCGCTTCTTCGGCGGTATCCACCACACGGTATAAATTCAAATCTTCCGGATTGATGTTTTGCGCTTCCAACATCGTATTTTTAACCCAATCCAATAAGCCGCTCCAATAAGATTTTCCAACCAAAATAATAGGGAAGCGTGCCACCTTACCGGTTTGTATTAAAGTCATTGCTTCAAAAAGCTCATCCATGGTGCCAAAGCCGCCGGGCAATACAATATAACCTTGCGAGTACTTCATAAACATCATTTTACGGATGAAAAAATAGTCAAACTCCAGTAATTTGTCGCGGTCTATATAACGGTTATGGAACTGCTCAAAAGGTAAATCAATGTTTAAGCCAACAGATTTGCCCCCGTTTTCATAAGCGCCTTTGTTACCTGCTTCCATAATTCCAGGGCCGCCTCCGGTAATTACACCGTAACCCCGCTCGGTAAGTAAGCGTCCAATTTCTACCGCTACCCCGTAATATTTATGGTCGTTTTTGGTACGTGCCGAACCGAAGATGGAAACGCAGGGGCCTATTTTTGCCAGCTTTTCAAATCCTTCAACAAACTCGGCCATAATTTTAAACACCTGCCAAGAGTCGGTTACTTTAATCTCTTGCCAAGTTTTGTTTTCAAATGCACTTCTAATTTTATCGTCACTTGCCGTCATATACTGTATTTATTTTTTTGGATATACATAACAAACCTAAGAAGGTGATTATGCCGTTAACTAATATCAATTCGTTATCAAAAACATAGCCTGCCAGCAGGCTTGGCGAATATAAATTTAAAAGGTAACATATTGCCGGCGATAGCAAACAAATTACGGGCACCAAGTTCTCGTGCAGTTTACGGCTTTTAACCAACAACCCAAACGCATAGAGGCCCAAAAGCGGGCCGTAGGTATAAGATGCCACCGTAAAAATTGCGCCTACAACGGCTTTGTTGTTCACCTCGTTAAATAAGATTACCGTCAAAAACATCAGTACAGAAAAAGCTATATGCACGTAATGGCGTGTTCTGATGCTTTTAGCCGAGTTGACATCTTCCTTTTTATCGAAACCTAAAAAATCGACACAAAAAGAAGTGGTTAAGGCCGTTAAAGCCGAGTCTGTGGTGGCAAAAGTTGCTGCGGTTAAACCTAACATAAAAACCACCGCGGGTATCAGCGAAAGATGGTTTAAAGCAATTTCTGGAAATAAAAAATCAGTACGTACGGCGCCATGTGCATCTGTAGGAATGGCAATGCCGTTTTTTTGCGCATAAACGTACAATAAAGCGCCTACACTCAAAAAAAACAGGTTTATCAGCACAAAAATGCCGGTAAAGGTGAACATGTTTTTTTGTGCCTCTCCAATGTTTTTGCAACTCAGGTTTTTCTGCATTAAATCTTGGTCCAGCCCAATCATCGCTATGGTCACAAACATACCTCCAATTAATTGTTTGCTTACGTGGAAGCGGTTGTGGGCAAAATCATCCAAAAAGAAAATTTTAGAGTAGCCACTGTTTTTAATGGTTTCAAAAGCGTCAACTACGCCCAAATCCAAGCTGTCGCAGATAAAATAAATGGTGAGCAATACCGACAGGACCAAAAAAGAAGTTTGCAAAGTGTCTGTAATGATGATGGTTTTTAAACCGCCACGGTAAGTGTAAAGCCAAATCAGCGTAAGCGAAATTAAAACGGTGGCAAAAAAGGGCACGCCGTAGCTGTCAAAAATAAATTTCTGCAAAACAATAACCACCAAGTACAACCTGAATGCAGAGCCAATGGTGCGGCTCATTAAAAAAATACCTGCTGCGGTTTTATAGCTCACTTTCCCTAAACGCTGCTCTATATAACCATAAATGGAGGTGAGGTTTAGACGGTAATACAACGGTAAAAGCACCAAAGCCACCACAATAAAGCCCAAGGCATTGCCCAACACAAACTGAAAATACTCGAATTGGTGCCCCGCTAAAGAACCTACTTGCCCCGGTACAGAAATAAAAGTGACACCACTTAAAGCGGTGCCAATCATCCCAAAAGCCACCAAATACCATTTAGAATTCCTGTTGGCGATAAAAAACGCGGAGTTGTCCGACGATTTTTTGGAAGTGAGGAATGCTACGAATATCAACAGCGTAAAATAGCCGACAATGAAGGCTAAAAGGATGCTTGGAGCCATATATTATAAGGTGCTAAAGCGCTAATTAGCATTTAATTTTTAATTTAGCAAAATGAATTTTTCCTCTAAGCTATTAGAGAATGCGGTTTCAGAATTTGGCAAATTGCCCGGTATTGGGCAAAAAACAGCGCTACGATTGGTGTTGCATTTGTTAAATCAGGATGACAAGGACGTAGAGCGTTTTACCGAAAGTTTGACGCTTTTGAAAAACAACATCAAGTTTTGCCGTAAATGCCATCACTTATCTGACGCCGATTATTGCGAAATATGTTCGTCCACAAAGAGAAACCAAAAACTGATTTGCGTGGTAGAAGATAGCCGGGATGTGATGGCAATTGAAAACACCCAGCAGTACAACGGCCTGTATCATGTGTTAAACGGCTTAATTTCGCCAATGGACGGTGTTGGTCCTGCAGATTTAACCATTAACCATCTGGTGCAAAGGGTTAACGAGGAAGAGGTTGACGAAGTGATTTTTGCTTTAAGCGCCACTATGGAGGGCGATACCACTCTATTTTATCTACACAAAAAATTGCAGAACCCGGGCGTTAAAATTAGCACCTTGGCTAGGGGGATTGCTTTTGGCGGTGAAATTGAATATGCCGACGAGCTGACTTTGGGTAGGTCTATCACTACGCGCGTTCCTTACGAAAACACACTTAATAGATAGTTGTGGAACTTTCGGTTGTGATAGTGAGCTATAACGTAAAGCATCTGTTGAAAAACGCGCTCGACTCGCTTTTACTTGCCACCGAAGGGTTAGCCACCGAAATTTTTGTAGTAGATAACGCTTCTAAAGACGGCTCAGCCAGTTGGTTAAAAACACATTATCCGCAAGTGAACTTGATTGCCAATACAAGCAACGTCGGTTTTTCTGTAGCAAATAACCAAGCACTGCGGAGTGCAAAAGGCAAATACATACTGATTTTGAATCCGGATACCATTACGCCTAAAAACACCATTAAAGAAGCTGTGGCTTTTATGGAGCAAAATCAAGATGCCGGTAGTTTAGGCGTAAGAATGCTGGACGGCAACGGGAAGTTTTTGCGCGAATCTAAACGCGGTTTACCTACGCCTTGGGTTTCTTTTTGCAAGCTATCGGGTTTGTACAGACTTTTTCCGCAATCTAAAGTGTTTAACCGTTACTATTTGGGGTGGCAAAGCGAATTTGAAACTACGCCCGTAGATGTGCTTACCGGCGCATTTTTGTTGTTGCGGAAAAAAGCTTTAGACCAAATTGGTTTGTTTGATGAAGCTTTTTTTATGTATGGCGAAGACGTGGATTTATCGTACCGATTAACCTTAGCGGGATACAAAAATTATTATTTCCCTAAAGTCAGCATTACGCATTTTAAAGGACAAAGCACTAAAAAATTAAGTTATAGGTACATTCGTAGCTTTTATGGCTCGATGTTCATTTTTGCACGAAAGTATTTTTTAAAATTTTGATATGGATTTAAAAGGTAAAGTAGTCATCATTACCGGCGCATCAAGCGGAATTGGAGAGGCTTGCGCTTATGAATTTGCTAAACGGGGCGCAACTGTGGTTTTGGCGGCGCGTGCCTATGTGAAATTGTGCGAAATCGCTCAAAAAATACACGATGATTATCAGGTGCGGGCTTTAGCCATCCAAACAGACGTTAGTATAGAAGAAGATTGCCGCCAATTGATTTTACAAACCATAGGCACTTTTGGACAGATAGATGTGCTGGTAAATAATGCCGGTATTTCTATGCGCGCCTTGTTTAAAGATTTGGATTTGGAAGTGTTAAAGAAAGTGATGGATATTAATTTTTGGGGCACGGTTTATTGCACCAAATACGCGATAAACGAGTTAATTAATAGGGGAGGCGCTGTGGTTGGCGTATCGTCTATTGCCGGTTTTAAAGGTTTGCCGGGCCGTACGGGTTACTCTGCTTCCAAATTTGCAATGACCGGTTTTTTAGAATCTTTACGGATAGAAAATTTAAAAAACAACTTACATGTGATGCTGGCCTGCCCGGGATTTACAGCCTCTAACATCCGCAACGTGGCTTTAAATAACGATGCAAAGCCCCAAGGCGAATCTTCTATGGAAGAAGATAAAATGATGAGCAGCGCCGAGGTGGCTAAGCGCATTGTAGACGGTGTGGTAGCCCGCAAACGTACTTTGGTGATGACTGGGCAAGGAAAGCTGACCGTAACTTTGCAAAAGTTTATTCCTGCTGTTTTGGATAAATTGGTTTTCAATCATTTTAAGAAAGAAAAAGATCCATTGATTAACTAGGTTTTTCCATAAAATTGTTGCAATAAATTCCACCCGTTAAATATCGGCGAAAGCATAAAATCCTTATTTTCAGCTTTAAAACTTTGCCGATGAAATGGTCGTTATTATTTAAAGAAAAAATGAAAGCCGCTATCATCTTAGTGGCTTTGATGTTGGCAATCATCATCAGTAATTTTTTTGAAAAACGTTTGGCCAGCCGTAATGATTTTACGGTATCGTCCATTTTTGAGGACCGCCTGCAACCTTCCACAGATTTGTACGAGATGCGCACTTTAAATGATCAGCGATTGTTTATTCTCGAAGAGTTTTTGCATGCCAATTCTGCCACAGACCGTAACCGTTTAAATGAAAAAATGGAGCTTAACCACAGCCAGTTTGATCAGTTGTTGGCGCGCTACCAAACCACTTTTTTAGTTGCACAAGAACGCGAGCTACTGCAGCAGCTACAAAAAAATCTTCGGCAGTTTGATAACGCTTTTGCCCAATTGAGCAAAGCGCAATCCGGTACATTGGCCTTGCAAAATGCCAAAAACAACATCTACCAAACCAATACACACCTAGGTAAACTCAATAAATTGCAAAGCCAAATTGGCAAACAGCTTTTGGCGCAGTATAAAAAAGATACTTATTACAGCAGTTTTCTAAACACTTTCCAAATTTTGCTGTCGGTATGCATTGGCTTCATCATCCTAAAAATGGTGTCCAACTCCAGCTTGCTTAATAAGTTTGATAAAAAAATCAATCTCAACTGAGCTTTTTGTTGAATGCTGTTTGCAGAATTTTAATTTTTAAAAATAATTCCCATATTTGTTGCGGAACATGAGAATTCAGAACGTAAATAAAATTTGGTGGTGGCATTACGAAAACTCGTAAGGCAAACCATTTTTTAATTATTATAAATATTGTAAAGGGTTGCCAGTGGTAGCCCTTTTTTTATGATGTTTTTTAGGATATTGAAGCATCATAAATATCCCAGATAAAACCCATAAACAACAAAAATGAAAGCGATTTTAAATCACTTGTTTGAACATAAAACTTTTAGCCGAGCCCAGTCTAAAGAAATTTTAACCCATATTTCTTCCGGCAAGTACAACGCCTCGCAAATGGCTGCTTTTATGACGGCTTATTGTATGCGCAACATCACCGTAGAGGAGCTCCAGGGTTTTCGCGAGGCGATGTTAGAGCTTTGTTTGCCCGTAAATTTAAACGAAGAGTTTAACCTGATTGATTTATGTGGAACCGGAGGGGATGGCAAAGACACTTTTAACATTTCTACCTTAGCTTCATTTGTGGTGGCGGGCGCAGGTTATCATGTTGCCAAGCATGGCAATTACGGCGTTTCATCTGGTTGCGGCTCTTCCAACGTCATGGAGTTTTTGGGCTACCGTTTCACTAACGATCTTGATTTGCTCAAAAAATCTTTAGATGCTGCCGGAATTTGTTTTTTGCACGCGCCGCTGTTTCACCCGGCAATGAAAAACGTGGCGCCGATCCGCAAAGAGCTGGGCGTAAAAACATTTTTTAATATGTTGGGGCCAATGTCTAACCCGGCTAAACCACAAAACCAGTTGGTTGGCGTTTTTAGTTTGGAGCTGGCGCGTTTATACGCTTATTTGTATCAAAACTCTGATTGTAACTATACTATTTTGCATGCGTTGGAAGGCTATGATGAGGTTTCTTTAACCTGCAACTTCAAAACCTTTAGCAACAAAGGCGAAAAAATGAATGTTTTGGCCGATTTAGGTTTTGAAAAAATAGATGCCAATACCATAAAAGGCGGCCACAATGTGGAAGCTTCGGCTAAAATTTTTACGGATGTGCTGGCTAACAAAGCCACTACCAACCAAAACAACGTGGTGCTTTGCAATGCTGCCTTAGCCATACAAACCATCAATCCCGATAAATCTTTTGCCGATTGTTTTTATGAAGCTGAAAATTCGCTGTTAAGCGGCAAAGCCCTAAAATCGTTCGAAGCCTTAATCAACATCAATAAATGAGAGATTTAAAAATTAAGGTCTGCGGAATGCGGGATCCGGAAAATATTGAGGCTTTGTCTGTTTTGATGCCAGATTTTATGGGCTTCATTTTTTATCCGCCATCAAAGCGTTTCATAGGTTTAGATTTTGAAAAAGCTCACCTAAAATCTATCGATAAAACAATCATCAAAACTGCTGTTTTTGTAAACGCTACCTTAGCAGAAGTTTTAGAGTTTAGCAAGGCTTATGATATGCAGGCGGTGCAATTGCACGGTAGCGAAAGCCCGGAATTTTGTGAGGCAGTTAAAGAGGCCGGTTTTTTTACCATCAAAGCATTTGGTGTGGATGGAAATTTCGATTTCGGAAGGTTAAATGCATATGAAAGTGCGGTAGATGCTTTTTTGTTTGATACAAAAACCGAGTTGCACGGTGGCAGCGGAAAAACTTTTGATTGGCGAATTTTGGAAAAATACCAGCTTAACAAGCCGTTTTTTTTAAGCGGGGGGATAGATTTGCCACATTTGGAACAAATTTTAACGCTCAATTTCCCACAGCTTTGCGCGCTCGATTTAAACTCTAAATTTGAAACCGAGCCGGGCTCGAAAAACATCAACAAACTAAAAACTGCTTTTGAAACATTAAGAAGATGAAAACGAACTATAGAATAAATGAAAAAGGGTATTACGGCGATTTTGGTGGCGCATACATTCCCGAAATGCTTTATCCAAACGTGGAGGAACTGCGCAGTAAATATTTGGAAATTATTAATCAGCCAGATTTTAAGGCAGAATTCGAGTCGCTTTTGAAAGACTACGTTGGGCGTCCTTCGCCTTTGTTTTTAGCGCAAAGATTGTCCGATAAATATGGCGCGAAGATTTATCTAAAACGTGAAGATTTAAACCACACCGGCGCGCATAAAATCAACAACACCATCGGGCAAATTTTGCTTGCTGAAAAATTAGGGAAAAAGCGGATTATTGCCGAGACCGGTGCCGGACAACACGGCGTAGCAACTGCCACTGTTTGCGCCTTAAAAGGTTTGGAATGTGTGGTTTATATGGGCGAAGTTGATATTGAGCGTCAGGCACCAAACGTTGCCCGCATGAAAATGATGGGCGCTAAGGTGGTTCCGGCAACATCGGGCAGCAAAACTTTAAAAGATGCCACCAACGAAGCCCTGCGCGATTGGATTAACAATCCGGTTGATACGCATTACATCATCGGTTCTGTGGTGGGGCCACACCCGTATCCAGAGATGGTTTCTTTGTTCCAGTCGGTTATTTCCGAGGAAACCAAAAAACAACTGGTAGAACATACCGGTAAAGATCAGCCTAATTATGTTTTGGCTTGCGTTGGCGGCGGCAGTAATGCAATGGGTATGTTTTATCATTTTTTAGATGATGAAAATGTGAAATTAATTGCAGCAGAAGCAGCAGGCTTAGGTGTAAATTCTGGCCATTCTGCCGCAACATCTGTCTTGGGTAAAGAAGGGGTTTTGCACGGCTCGCGCACTATTTTGATGCAAACAGACGATGGGCAGGTGGTAGAGCCTTATTCTATTTCGGCAGGTTTGGATTATCCCGGCATTGGTCCTCAGCACGCGCACTTAAACAAGGTTAAACGAGTTGAATATGTGAGCATTACGGATGATGAAGCGATGCAGGCGAGTTTGCTTTTAGCCAAAATGGAAGGAATTATCCCCGCAATAGAATCAGCACATGCTTTGGCCCAACTAGAGAAAATGACCTTCCAAAAAGACGATGTGGTGGTGGTTTGCCTTTCTGGCCGTGGAGATAAAGACTTAGCCACCTTTATGAAATATTTTAATTTGTAAAAAAGGTAAAAGGCGGAAGGTTTGAGGTATAAGGCTTAAAACCTCCCGTCTTAACCTTAAATCTTACACCTCAGACCTTATACTTTACACCTTATACCTTAAACCTTATATTTTACACATTACACCTTAAGTTATGAACAGACTTACCAAACTCTTTTCAGAGAAAAAAGAAAATATACTTTCTATATACTATACAGCCGGCTATCCAGAAATTGGAGCTACCTTAAAAATAGCACAAGCTTTGGAAAAGGCCGGTGCCGATTTTTTGGAAATCGGTTTTCCCTATTCAGATCCGGTGGCCGACGGTCCGGTGATTCAGCACAGCTCACAAGTGGCCATAGATAATGGGATGACGCTTAAAATGCTTTTTAACCAACTTAAAGATTTGCGTCAGCAAGTAAGTATCCCGGTTTTATTAATGGGCTACGTTAACCCGATGTTGCAATATGGGGTCCAGAATTTTTGTCGGGATGCGGCTGAAGCTGGCGTAGATGGCATTATCGTACCAGATATGCCTTTGTATGAATGCGAAGAGCTTTACAAAGATGAATTTATAAAACATGGCCTTAGCAACATATTTTTGGTAACACCACAAACTTCCGAAGAGCGTATCCGCAAAATAGACAGCCTTTCTAACGGATTTATATATCTTTTGTCATCATCTGCCACCACCGGAAAAGGCTTAAACCAATCGGAAGAGATTAGCAAGTATTACGAGCGCGTACGTGCGATGGACTTAAACAACCCTTTGATTATCGGTTTTGGAATTTCCGATAAAGTGAGTTTTGAAAGAGCCAATAAGTTTGCGAACGGCGCCATTGTAGGGACTGCTTTTGTGAAAACCATCGGCAATAAGGAAGATTATCTGTCGCACATCCCAGAGTTTATCTCGAAAATAAAAGGCTCAAATTAATAGCACTACAGAAATGTACAAGCATTAAAAAAGCCGTCTGAGAGTTTGCAGACGGCTTTTTTGTTGGTGAGCTTTGGTTTATTACACCAGCACACGCTTTCTATTTTTTCCTAAAAATTTAAGAATCATAAATCCGAGGACGCCGGCGGTTACTGATGCCAATAAAATTGAGAATTTGGCCTGCGTTTGATGCTCTACATCTGTAAAAGAAAGTAAGGCGATAAATATCGACATGGTAAAACCTATACCACCCAACAAGCCCAAGCCCGCCACCTGAGACCATTTTGTTTGGCTAGGAAGTTTGCTCAACTTTAATTTAACAGAAAGCCAAGAAAAACTAAGTATCCCTAAAGGTTTACCTATTACTAACCCGCATATAATAGCAATACTTAAACCCGAAGCTACGTTTTCGAACATCTCAGATTCAAAACGGATATTGGTATTTGCAATGGCAAAAATGGGCATAATTAAATAATTCACCGGTTTTACTAGTAGGTGCTCTAAGCGCTCCAGGGGTGATTCCTTAGCCGTATCATTTGTCGGGATAGTGAAAGCAGTAAGTACACCGGCAATGGTAGCATGTATGCCAGAGTGGTGGATAAGGTACCACATCACAATGCCCGGGATAATATAAAAGTATATTTTTTTGACTCCGAAATAGTTAAATGCCAACATTAAAACTAGCAATACGGCCGAGTAGCCTAAGTATTGTAAATGAATTTCATTAGAGTAAAAAATCGCGATTACCAGAATGGCACCCAAATCATCAACAATTGCTAATGCTGTTAAAAAAACTTTTAAGGCATTGGGTACACGGTTGCCCAGCAAAGACAAAATAGCGATGGCAAAAGCAATGTCTGTAGCCATTGGAATACCCCATCCGTGGCCGGTTTCTGCACTGTGATCAATTGCAAAATAAATTAAGGCCGGCATCAACATCCCGCCCAAAGCGGCAATAATGGGTAAGCTAGCTTGCTTTATGCTGGATAATTCACCTTCAACCAGCTCTCGCTTAATCTCTAAACCCACCATCAAAAAGAAGATGGCCATCAAGCCGTCGTTAATCCACAACAGTACGCTATAATTTAAGTTTAGGCTATCGGTTTCGAAGCCTATTTTAGTGGCTAATAAATCGGCGAAAGCCGGGCCTAATGATGAGTTTGCGATAATTAAACTGAGGACTACGCAGAGCATCAGCAATATGCCGCCGGTAGATTCGGACTGAAAAAAGTTTTTGAAAGGTTTAAGGTTGATAATGTGTGCCATATCTGCTAAAATAGCAAAAGCGCTTAAAAAACTGTTTTAGGGCATAAAAAAAATTAAAAGCCTTTAGGATTGTTACAGATAATCTTCCAGATTCCCTTTGCCTTCCCTTACAATTTCGAACTCGCCAGAGGTACAATCAATAACCGTAGACGCCAAGTTACCGCCATAACCGCCATCAATTACCATGTCCACCTTATCTTCGTATTTCTCATGGATCAATTCGGGGTCTGTAGTGTATTCAATAATTTCATCATCATCGCGGATAGAGGTGGATAGGATCGGGTTGCCCAGCATTTTTACCAACTGGCGTGCAATATTGTTGTTAGGCACACGGATACCTACTGTTTTTTTCTTACTCGATAAAAGCTTTGGTACCTGATGGCTAGCA
Source organism: Pelobium manganitolerans (assembly GCF_003609575.1). Taxonomy (GTDB): domain Bacteria; phylum Bacteroidota; class Bacteroidia; order Sphingobacteriales; family Sphingobacteriaceae; genus Pseudopedobacter; species Pseudopedobacter manganitolerans. The sequence continues at coordinate 273,606 of NZ_MBTA01000023.1, forward strand.
TTAAAAATAAACGTGAAGGGACCCGGCAGCGCTTTTTTCAAAATCCTAAAGGTGCTGTTATCTATCGGTTTAATATAGTCTGAAATATGGCTTAAATCATAACAAATAAATGAAAAGTTAGCTTTTTCGGGCTTTAAGCCTCTAATCTTGGCAATACGCTCAATAGCCTTTTGATTGGTAATATCGCACCCAAGCCCATAAACCGTATCGGTAGGATAGATGATGATGCCGCCACGTTTAAGCACGTCAACAATTTGTTCTAAAACCCGCTCATTGGGGTTTTCTTCATAAAGTCGTATTAACATATCCTTTTAGATTCAAAAAGCATACAAAGATAAATTTTTATTATCCATGGGCTATTGTGCGTTGCTGAAAGCTTTTTGGATCTTAAGTTAGCTAGCTATTTGCCAATAATTGTATATTTTTTTGTACAGTCAAAACCCTTTCTAGGGGCTTTAAAGCCGGTTTTTGACTATTTTATGATGATAATAGAGATTTTGGCATCTGTTTAGTAATAGGAAAAGAAAGTTAAACGATATTATTATGAAAGCTACAAACACCAACATTAAAAATTTACTATCAGGTTTTGACATGCAACTTTTAGCGATTTTGAAAGACGATTTACGTCAGCAAAACCAAAAAATGAAAACAAAGTTGATTAACATGGCTACCCGAAGCTACGATAAAGAATTGTTGGCGATTATAAAAGCTGATATTAACAAAATGAAAAAAGCGATGGGCGCTAACGAAGGTAATTTAGCACAGGCGGTTTAATACAAAGCCCAAATGTAAAATTCCCGAGAGTTCCACGAGCTTTAAAAATAATTTATTTTATTTGAATATGCTCAGTACTGTACTACCACAAAAAGGAAAACTATTAATCTCGGAACCATTTATGGCCGACCCTAACTTTCAGCGTACGGTGGTTTTAATTACCGAAAATACAGAAGAAGGTACAGTGGGTTATGTGCTAAACCAAAAAAGCAACTATTTATTAAAAGATTTAATTGCCGACTGTTGGGACGCTGATTTTGAGGTTTTTATTGGCGGTCCAGTTGCTCCAGATACCTTGCATTTTGTGCATAAAAGACCCGATTTAATTTCGGGCGGGGCAGATTTAGGAAATGGCCTTTACTGGGGAGGCGATTTTGAAATCTTAAAAAGCGAAATCAATAATTATCGCATAAAAGCAGATGAAATTAAATTTTTCATCGGCTACTCTGGCTGGTCCAAAAACCAATTAGAAGATGAGTTAGAAATGAACGCGTGGATTGTTTCAGATAAATTTAACCCCGATATGCTTCTAGAAAATGGAGAAGTAAACATCTGGAAAGAGGCGGTGTTGAATATGGGCGTTAAATATGCCCACATTACAAACTTTCCGCAAGACCCAAGTTTAAATTAAAAAGAGCAAGCATAGCCTTCTGATTTTAAACCTTCGGCAGATTCCTCTACTTTACTTTTTAAATCATTTTTAAACGCTATTAAACGCTGTGCCAAGGCATCATCAGCCACGCTTAATATTTGCGCCGCCAAAATACCAGCATTTTTTGCCGCATTTAACGCTACGGTTGCCACAGGAATGCCGTTGGGCATTTGTAAAATAGATAAAACCGAATCCCAGCCATCAATAGAATTGCTTGATTTTACCGGCACGCCAACAACCGGCACAGAGGTAATAGAAGCCACCATTCCGGGCAAATGCGCAGCACCGCCGGCACCCGCAATAATCACTTTTAAACCACGGTCTGCTGCTTGTTTGGCATAATCAAACATCCGCTCTGGCGTGCGGTGCGCCGATACTACCGTGAGTTCGTATTGTACTCCAAGCTCTTGTAAAACCTTCGCCGCATCGTCCATAATATTTAAGTCGGACTTGCTGCCCATGATTATGCCTACTTTAACGTTATTGCTCATTTTTTATGCTTTTACTTTGATGGTGTCTTTAATAAATTTGGCTTTCTCGATAGCACGCTCGCGGTCTTCATCTACCACGGTAATATGACCCATTTTGCGGAACGGCTTGGTAAATTTTTTTCCGTAAAGATGCACATATACGCCTTCCTTTTCTAAAATTTCCTCTAAGCCTTCATAAACTGCTTCGCCCTCGTAATTTGCTTCGCCCAGTAAGTTAATCATCAAAGCATTGGCAATCGCTTTGGTATCGCCCAAAGGCAAATTAAAAATTGCGCGGATGTGCTGGCCAAATTGTGAGGTATAGTTGCCTTCAATAGTTTGGTGGCCACTGTTGTGCGGACGTGGTGCAAGCTCGTTCACTAAAATCTGATGGTCTTTAGTAAGGAACATTTCAACCGCCAATAAACCCACCATACTAAGTCCCGAAGCAATGTTTTTCGCTATTTCCTCAGCCTGTTGCTGAATTTCGAAACTATAAGTGGACGGAGAAATCAGAAATTCTACCAGATTTGCTTCGGGATTAAAGTCCATCTCCACCATCGGGAAAGTTTTCATCTCGCCATTTGCATTGCGCGCAACAATCACAGCAATTTCTTTTTCAAATTCAACCATGCTTTCTGCTAAAGAGGGTTGCTCAAATGCGTCCTCCAAATCTTTTTCTGATGCGATTTTTTTTACGCCTTTACCATCGTAGCCGTCCTTACGCAATTTTTGAATAAACGGGAAAGGCAACTCTGCGGCAATTAACTGCTCGCGTGTGTTAAACAGCTGAAAAGCAGCCGTAGGGATGTCGTTTTCTTTAAAAAACTGTTTTTGTAAACCTTTATCTTGTATTAATCGGATGATTCGCGGTTGCGGATAAACGGTTACGCCCTCCTTTTCTAATTGCTCAAGCGCCTCAATGTTTACTTTTTCAATTTCGATGGTAATTAAATCCAAGTATTTACCAAAATTGTAAACCGTTTCATAATCGCCAATAGAACCCACCTCAAAATAATCGCAAATGTTTTTACAAGGCGCATCCGCATCGGGATCTAAAACGCTGACATGGATGTTATAATTTATCGTTTCCTGTATAAGCATTCGGCCAAGCTGTCCGCCACCTAGAATGCCCAAACGGCTTTGTGAAATTGATTTCATGAATATTTTTGTTGCTGATGAAGCTTACATCGCTGCTAAGCTCTCTTTTTCAATCTTTTTTTGAAGTTCTAAAAATCCGCCAATTAAGGCTTCTGGCCTTGGGGGGCAGCCTTGTACATAAATGTCAACCGGGATGATACGGTCAACACCTTTTACCACGTGGTATCCGTGTTCCCAGTAAGGGCCACCGCAGTTAGAGCAAGATCCCATAGAAATCACATATTTAGGTTCGGGCATTTGCTCGTATAGTTTTTTTATCCTTTCGGCCATTTTAAAAGTTACCGTACCAGCAATAATCATAACGTCCGCTTGTCTCGGCGAAGGGCGCGGAAACACGCCGAAGCGGTCTAAATCAAAATTAGATGCCATAGAACCCATCATTTCAATTGCGCAACAGGCTAAACCAAAGCTTAAAGGCCACAGAGAAGATAATCTTGCCCAGTTCATCAAGTCATCAAGCTTGGTAACTACAATGCCGGTGCTTTCTAACTGTTTTTCTAAACTCATGCTTTCTTAAATCGGGGTACAAATTTAGGTTTGCTCACCACAGGCGTTGCAACTTTCTCCGTTTCTGGCTCCACTTTATTTTTAAATGGAACGTAAACTTCCTTATTTATTGCTTCGTATGCACTCAAAGGAATAGCGGTGTCTGTGCTTACCGCAGTTGGCTTCGGTTTTATCCAATCCAAATCTTTCTTACGCCATACGTAAACTAAGCCCAATATCAATATGCTTAAAAAGCCTAGCATCTCGGTAAAGCTAAGCCATCCCCAACGGGCATCAGCGGCAATAAGTTCAGAGTCGGCAAAAACGGTAGCCCACGGAAAAACGAAGATCATCTCTACATCAAATAGCAAAAAAATAAGTGCTATCACGTAAAAACGGCTGTTAAACTGTAGCCAAGAGCTCCCGCTAGGTTCTTCACCACATTCATAAGAGCTGTTTTTTTCTGGGTTTGGATGATTTGGCGACAACAGATGATTTACAAAATAAGCGCCGCCCATAGCTAAAAGCCCAGTAATTAAAAAGATGATTACTTTGCCAAACTCGGTAATACTGGAGACTTCTTCCATAAGGCAAAGTTAACTAATGAGGCCGTATTTTTCTTAAATATTACAGATATGATTTTTAAATGCCATTTTTGACCATGGATTTTGATGCGCTTATTATTGGCGGCGGTGCTTGTGGATTAATGTGTGCTGTACAAGCCGGATTTTTAGGAAAAAGAACCCTTATACTGGAGCGCAATGCGCAGGTCGGAGCAAAAATTTTAATATCCGGCGGCGGTAGGTGTAATTATACGAATCTAAATACCTCTGCCAATAATTTCATATCCGCTAATCCACATTTTGTAAAATCGGCTTTGTCGCAGTGGACGGTTAATGATACCATCTCCTTTTTTGAAAGCTACGGGATTTATGGTGCCGAGAAAACACTGGGGCAACTTTTTCCGGAGAGTAATAAGGCTAAAGATATTGTACAGGTTTTTATTAGCCTTTGCCAACAGTTAGCGCAGAAAATTTACGTAAACAGCACCGTAACTGATGTGCAAAAAGCCGCGGACGGGTTTGAAGTTTTTTACGAGCAAGGAAGCAAAAAGCAGAGCATTAAAGTGCCGAAAGTAGTTTTTGCTAGCGGCGGTTTACCGATAGCTAAAATGGGAGCTACAGATTTTGCGTTGCGGATGGCCAAAAAAATGGCATTGCAAATTGAAAAAACTGCTCCCGCATTGGTTCCGCTAACGATAACGGGCAATCAACAAAGTTTTTTTGCTAACCTTTCGGGCAACGCTATTTTCTCGCGGGTTAGTTTGCCACATATCAGTTTTGAAGAAAACATTTTGTTTACGCACTGGGGCTTAAGTGGCCCGGCAATTTTGCAGATATCTAGCTACTGGCGACCGGGCGATATTTTAGAAATAGATTTATTGCCTAAAAACAATATTATCGATTTAATAGAAGCCGAGCGCAAGATCAACGGAAAAAAGAGCTTAGGTGTTTTTTTAACCCGTTTTTACACCAAAAAGTTTGTAGAGGCTTTGGCCAATGAAATTCCGCTCCCTAAAAATTTGGCGTCTTTATCTAAAACAGAGCTACAAACCATACACCAGCTTTTCCATCATTTTAAGGTTAAGCCTGCCGGCGATAAAGGTTACGATAAAGCCGAAGTAATGCGCGGAGGCGTATCCACAGATGAACTTTCATCTAAAACTTTGGAAAGTAAACAAGTGGCGGGTTTGTATTTTGGTGGCGAATGTGTAGATGTTACAGGTTGGCTAGGTGGGTACAACTTTCAGTGGGCTTGGGCCTCGGGTTTTGTAATTGCACAACATATCTGATTTATAAAATCTTCTCCAAAAGAAGTTGTCTAAGTTTTTTAACAAAAGCAAAAGCTTATGGGTTAAATTTCCGTTTCTGTATCAAAACATTTGTTGCATTTAGCGGTTATGTAATTTATGGAGCTTAAAAATCAGCAGACTAAAGTTTTACGGGGTAAAAATGTTTTAGATTTACTTTGCGACGAGTGCAGTGCTTTAGGCGAAAAGGCTTTTATTGTTTTTGCAGATCCAGAGGTAAAGCAGTCGGGTTTGTATGCCCGTGTAGTTTCTTTGTTGAACATTTGCGGCACCCAGCACGTAACGTTTGAGTGCTTGAGTAAACAGTTGTGTAGTAAAGAACTTAAAACAGCCAATGAAATAGCCCGTAACCACAGTGTGGATATGTTGTTGGCCATAGGCAATCAGCAACTTTCTGAATTTAGCCAGCAACTTTCGCTGAATTTTTTTGAACAACCTAATCAGCCTTCCGCGCATTTACCTATAATTTCTATTTGGGCAAATCAAAACTATTCGTTTAAAAACGATTGTAAGGATCATCGTAGCCATCTGGTGTTGCCAAAACCGGTAGCGCACTTTACGGATTTTGAGCTATAAAAAAATCCCGTTCTTTTTTCAAAAACGGGATTTTCTATTCGTTACGACGATGTTTTTATCCGCGGTTATTACGTTGTCTGTAATCAGGTAAAGAATTTGCGAGCATTACTACACCAACACCAAATACAGCTAAACCACCAAAAAACCAACCAGCGGCCGCATGTGTTCCGCTACTAGAATCTGCCGGGTTAAATGAATGTGCGTTAGTTAACACTATAGAGCCCACTACGATTAGGATGCCGATGACAAGGATAATGGTACCGATATTTTTCATCTTTTTTTATTGTTTGCTTTTTACACAACTATCAAACTTGAGTGCGATAGTTGAAAGTTTCTGTCTTTTATTTTGTGCCAAATATAGTTAAAATTTGATTGCTTTAATTTTAAATTGCATTGTTTTTAATTCTTAAACCATCCTTTCCGGGCAAAATACCAAATCTGCGCCAGGGCAATTATGGCCATTAAAACCAATACGTAAACGTAAGCGTTTTCGATATATAGTTCGGGCATGTTGCCTCTTAATATTTCGCCGGTTTTTGGGTTTTCATAAGCAAAGTTCATCCCGTAAACACCCGCAATAAACGTTAATGGGATAAATACTGCCGAAATAATGGTTAAAGTTTTCATTACCTCGTTCATCCGGTTGCTCATCAAAGAGAGGTATAAATCAAGCAATCCGGTTGATGCCTCACGCATACTTTCTATCAAATCTATAATTTGTACGGTATGGTCATAAGCATCGCGTAAGTAAAGCCGAGTTTCTTCATTAACCAGCGGGCTGTTTAAACGCATCAGGTCATTAATCTTATCCCGCTCGGGCCAGGCCGCACGCCGCATCGCTATCATCAGCTTTTTAACACCTTGTATGCGGTACATTAAATATTTATGCGGTTTTTGGTACAAATGGTCCTCCACCATCTCCATTTCATCGCCAATACGGTTTATGATGCTAAAGTAATGGTCAATAACGGTATCCATCAAAGCGTACATGAGATAGGAGGGGCCCAACTTTCGGATATTTCCGTTGGTGTTTTTGCGCAGTCGCAGGCGTACAGGGTCCAGCACATCTTTGTAATCTTCCTGAAAGCTGATCAGTAGACGGTCAAACAGCAGAAACGAAAGCTGCTCGTTGTTTAACTGTAAACCTTTATCCAATTCCAGCATTCGGCTAACGATAAAGCTGTAGCCATTGTGTTCATCGTTCTTTGGTCTTTGGTGGATGTTCACAATATCTTCCATCACCAAATTGCTAATTCCGAATTTTTGCTGTATAAAGTTGAGCACCTCTTGCGATCCTAAGCCGCGCACATCTACCCAATGGAAGCAATCGGGATGTTTATCTGTAAAAGCGAAAGCCTCTTCTACGCTCTCTGTTTCTGTTTCTTCCAAAAAATCAGTTTTGTAAGAAAAAACAAATATTTTGCTCGGCACGGCATTCTCCATAATCAGGAAACTGCCGGGGATGGCACCCGGCAAGCCCATCCTTTTACGGCGCACCACATTGATGCGTGGCACTTTAATATTAGAAAGCGGTACTTTTATCATAGGCTTATGCTTTGCTATTAAAAAAATCTGCTTGCCTGCGGACCTTGGCTAAACAATAAGTCTACCACACTCAAATTATTTTGGTAACCGTATTTATCCTGAAATACCTGATAATAGGTTTTGTGCTGATAACTACTCTGGTTTTTCCAGTTTAGGCTTTCTCTAAAGTCGTTTTTATCGGTATATGTTTTTTGATAGTCATCGGTAAAATCGAAATTAAGGGGCATTTTCAGCAATTTTAGCAGTAAATGAAAAAGTTCAAGGTTATAATCAAACAAATAATTAAACTTTTTCTCGTAAAACGGCCTAAAATCGTCTTCGTAAAACTCAAAATAAGCCGAACTTCTATAACTTGTTCCTAAGCTTAGCCAATGTATACGCTGCCAGTCATCAGCGTAGCTAATTTTAACGTCTTTATAAGCCGTATGGGTATTGCTTCCTTTTTGTACAGGCACCGTTAATTGCAACTTACCATTTGGACCTGCTATAGTAGTACGGTTTCGGCTGCTTTGCTTGGGATAATGCTCTTGTTTTTCTATAAACAGCTGTTCTTTGTTTTGCTCGCGCAGGGTTTTAAAGAATTCTACATTTGGCAGATAAAACAAAGGGAACACCGCGCCATTTTCCATTTCTTATTTTTTATGTTTGCAATTAAAATCAAACGAAATTAATGATAAATAAAGGGCTTTCTAAAGCAATTGCGTTTTTTTTATACCTCGTATCGCTGTTGCCCATGCCTATATTATACTTAATTTCTGATGTGCTTTACTACCTGCTATACTATATTTTGGGCTACCGCAAGAAGGTTGTGCGTGAGAATTTACAAAAATCGTTTCCAGAAAAAAGCGTTAGCGAATTGCTTATTATCGAGAGAAAATATTTCCGTTACTTGGCAGATTTGATGATGGAAGTTGTAAAGATGTTTTCTGCGAGCGAGCGCTTTATCAATAGCCGTTTTAAATTTAGTAATACAGATTTATTGAACCGTTACGAAGCCAGTGGACAAAGCTATTTGTTTGTAGTTGGCCACTACGGCAACTGGGAGTGGAGCGCCTTGGTAACGCCTTTACTGGTAAAAGCGCAAACTTTAATTGTATATAAGCCTTTAAACAACCCAATAATGGATGGGTTTTTTAAAGAAGCGCGTGAGCGTACCGGTGCAAAAATGGTAAAAATGAGGGCGATATTACGAGAGATGGTAAAGCGGAAGAATGAGCTTACCGTGAGTGTTTTTGCAGCGGACCAAACACCTGCCCGCGCCGAAATTCAGCAGTACATCACTTTCTTAAATCAAGATACACCCGTATTTTTAGGCATCGAAAAAATAGCCAAAATCACTAATTATCCCGTGGTTTTTTGTGATATTGAGCGCCGTGGCCGAGGCTATTATAACTGCGACTTTAAGTTGGTTTGCGATAAACCTAAAGAAACCGCTGATTTAGAGATAACTAAAGCCCACACGAAACTATTAGAAAACAGAATTATCCAAGAACCTGCTTATTGGCTATGGTCGCATAAGCGTTGGAAATATAAACCAGAAGAGTAAATGGCGAGTCCGAGCGTTGCTATTGTCATATTAAATTGGAACGGTCAAAAATTTTTAGAGGCGTATTTGCCTTCCGTTTTCAATTCTTCTTACGAAAACTTACAGATTATTGTAGGCGATAATTGCTCTACCGATAACTCCGTGGCTTATTTGGCGGACAACTTTCCGCTGGTTAAAGTAATTAAAAACGACGCAAATTATGGTTTTGCCGAAGGTTATAACCGTGTACTTGCACAGGTAGAGGCAGATTATTACATTCTGCTCAACTCGGATGTGGAAGTGCACCACAACTGGATAAAACCCGTGATTGAACTAATGGAGAGCGATGAGCAGATTGCCATTGCCCAACCGAAAATCAAATCGCTAATTAACCGTGATGAGTTTGAGTACGCCGGTGCAGCTGGTGGGTTTTTAGATGTGCTGATGTATCCTTTTTGTCGCGGACGGATATTTGACACCGTAGAACAGGATCTTAATCAATATAACGACAATTGCGAGATTTTTTGGGCATCCGGATGCGCTTTGTTCATTAAGTCTAAAATATGGAAACGCGTTGGCGGATTGGACGCTAATTTTTTCGCCCATATGGAAGAGATAGATCTTTGTTGGAGGGTTAAAAATTTGGGTTACAAGGTAATGTATTGCGCAAATTCTGTAGTCTGGCATGTGGGTGGTGGCACCCTTTCTATCGAAAACCCACATAAAACTTTCCTTAATTTCCGTAACAATTATTACCTCATCCGTAAAAATCTGCGCCCATGGCGTTTACTTTACATTATTCCTGTAAGATTTAGTTTGGATTTTTTGGCTTTACTTAAGTTTGCTTTTGCCGGTAAGTTTGGTAACGCGGCAGCCGTTTCAAAAGCTCACCGTAACGTTTTGCTCAGCTTTTTTGGCAATAAAGTAAAGTTTAATAAAGACGTTTCTAAAAGCCCGAATACTAAAGGTTTATATCCCAACAGTATTGTGTTTGATTATTTTTTACTGGGCAATAAAACGTTTAATAAACTGCGTAAATAAATACATTGCAACTAAAAAAATCTGATACCTTAATTATGGCCGTGGCTACTGCGTTTATAGTAGCCAATATTTATTATTGCCAGCCGCTCATTGTATTAATTGCAGATGAGTTTCATATTAGTCCTGCCGTAGCAGGCCGAACTTCTTATTTTACGCAAGCCGGTTATGCGGTAGGTTTATTGTTTTTAGTGCCTTTAGGCGATATGCTAGAGCGCCGAAAGCAAATTGTTTTTACCACTATTTTAGCAGTACTTTCATTACTGATGGCCGCCAGCGCTAAAAGTTTTGCAGTACTGCAAGCAGCCTGTTTTTTAATTGGGTTTGCATCTTGCGTACCCCAGCTTATTTTGCCCTTATCTGCCCATTTATCTGCACCAGAGCAAAGAGGCAAAGTTGTGGGTATTATTATGAGCGGTTTATTGATTGGTATTTTGGCATCGCGGACATTGAGCGGTTTTGTAGGCGATTTATGCGGCTGGCGAAGCATGTTTTACATTGCTGCCGTAATTTGTTTAGCCATCGTTTTTTTAATTCAGTTCCGTTTTCCGCAGAGTATGCCAAACTTTGATGGCAATTATAAAAAATTGATGGGCTCTATCACTTCCTTAGTAAAACAAGAGCATGTTTTGCGCGAGGCGTCTGCCATCAACTTTTTTGTTTTTATGATTTTTGGCAGCTTTTGGACAAATATGGTGCTGTTGCTAGCGAATCCTCCTTATCACTTCGAGAGCGATCAAATTGGGTTATTTGGCTTAGCCGGCGCTGCCGGTGCGCTTACTGCACCACTAATAGGCAAGCTTGGCGATAAAGCCAATCCGCGTATTGCCGTGGGCTATGGTTTAGCCATTTTGTTTTTAGCTCAGGTAGTTTTTTATTTTTTTAGCGCCCATTTGTTCGCTTTTATTGCTGGAATTATCTTGTTAGAAATGGGGCAGCAAGCCGTGCATGTAAGTAACCAAACGCGCGTTTACGCATTAAATCCGGCCGCCCGCAACCGATTAAACACCGTTTTAATGACCATGAGTTTCATCGGCGCCGCTTTAGGCTCGGCTTTGGGACTATGGTTTTGGGATTGGCAAGGCTGGGGTGCCATTTGTATTGCATCAGCAACAATGGCACTGTGTGGTTTTTTAATCTACCTTTTGACTTATAAAAAAGAGCGTATAGCCAATTCATAAGATTTTAAACCAAATCCGGTAATTACTCCTTTACAACTTTTCGCCATCATACTATGGTGCCTAAAACTCTCGCGACTGTAAACGTTAGAAATATGTACTTCAATCACCGGTGTTTTAATGGCAGCGATAGCATCACATAAGGCTACAGAAGTGTGGGTATAAGCACCCGCATTCATTACAATGCCGTCATAATCAAAACCTACCTCATGAAGTTTATTTATCATTTCGCCTTCAACATTGCTTTGGAAATAGCTAATTTCGATTTCTGGAAACAGGCTTTTTAACGTTTCTAGGTATGGTTCGAAGCCTTCGCTGCCGTATATCCCTGGTTCGCGCTTACCCAGTAAATTTAGGTTAGGTCCGTTGATAATTTGTATCTTCATTGCCCAAACTTATCATAAAATATTTAAAACAAAAAGTGGATTGGCAAACAGCAACTAAGGGTTTTGCAAATTATTTAAAGTTAGAGAAATCTTTGGCGAAGCATTCTGTGGAAGCCTACGGACGGGATATCGAAAAGCTTTATCAGTTTTTCAGCGCAAAAGAACCCATGCTACTACCTTTGGAAATCCAAAAAGCTAACCTTAAAGATTTTTTGGAGTGGATTAATCACTTAGGGATGTTGGCCACAACTCAAGCACGGATATTAAGTGGCATTAAAGCATTTTACAAATATTTAGTCTTAGAGGATTTTTTGCAACAAAGCCCGGCCGAGCTGTTAGAAAGCCCCAAAACAATACGTAAGTTGCCCGATGTGCTTAGCGTAAACGAGGTGGAAGAGCTGATAGCTGCGCTTGATTTAAGCAGGCCAGAAAACACACGTAACAAAGCCATGTTAGAAACTTTGTACAGTTGCGGCTTGCGGGTAAGCGAATTAATTAACCTGCGCTTGTCTGATTTATTTTTGGATGATGAGTTTGTGAAAATTACAGGAAAAGGCAACAAAGAACGCTTAGTGCCGATAGGCCAAACAGCTATCAAAAGCATCCAGATTTACCGAAACCAAGTGCGTAATCACGTTTTAATAGCGAAAGGAAACGAAGATTATATTTTTTTAAACAAACGCGGAAGCAAGCTTAGCCGCACAACTGTTTTTACTTTAATTAAAGATTTAGCCCTGCAAATCGGCCTAAAGAAAAACATTAGTCCGCACACGTTTAGACATTCTTTTGCCACCCATTTAATAGAAGGCGGGGCCGATTTACGCGCAGTTCAGGAAATGCTTGGCCACGAAAGCATAACCACTACAGAAATTTACACCCATTTGGATCGCGATTTTTTAAAACAAACGATTAGAGAGTTTCATCCGAGAAGTTGAGCTAAATAGGTCGAAGTGTTAGGCTTTGTTAACCAGTAAAAGCGATAAACCGGACAGAATGGATAAGAGTGGGGGAAAAGAAATAGCGTCATTAAAAAAAACGCTCTCCAGAGAATCCGAAGAGCGTTTTTGCCATGTAAAAATCCTAAATTATCCTAAAGTCAAAGTCTGAACGCGATCCGGGCCTACAGAAAGATACTTCACAGGAACTTCTAATTGATTCTCTAAATACGTGATGTAAGCTTGCAATTTCGCTGGGATTTCATTTGGCTGGCGAATCCCGGTCAGATCTTCGTTCCACCCGTCAATTTCTTCCCAAATTGGCTCTGGTTTAATGCTGCAAATATCGTAAGGCATATAATCAATTACTTCGCCGTTGTATTTATAGTGTGTGCAAGCATAAATCTTTTCGAAACCGCTTAAAACGTCGGCTTTGGTCATTACCAATTGCGTAACCCCGTTTAGCATGATGGCGTATTTTAAAGCAGGTAAATCGATCCAGCCACAGCGCCTTGGCCTGCCGGTAGTAGCGCCAAATTCGTGGCCAACTTTACGCAGTTCTTCACCAACTTCATTTTCTAATTCGGTGGGGAAAGGGCCGCCACCTACACGTGTGCAATAAGCTTTAAATATTCCTACTACTTCACCAATTTTGTTTGGAGCAATGCCCAAACCAGTACAAGCACCTGCAGTGGTGGTGTTAGAAGAAGTTACAAAAGGATAAGAGCCAAAATCGATGTCTAACATGGTGCCTTGCGCGCCTTCTGCCAAAACTTTTTTGCCCTCTTTTAAATATTTGGCTACTAGATGTTCGCTATCCACATGCGGAAATTGTTTTAGCAATTCAATAGCGTCAAAGAAAGCAGCTTCTCTGTCAGAGAAATCTTCAACCTCTCCGTAATGTGATAAAATATCGCGGTGCTTTGCTACCAGCTTATTATAGCGCTCCTTAAAATCGGGAAGGAAGATATCGCCCACGCGCAAACCGTTACGGCCGGTTTTATCCATATACGTCGGGCCAATCCCTTTCAGGGTCGAGCCAATTTTGCCTTCCCCCATTTTCTTTTCAGATGACGCATCTAAAAGTTGGTGCGTAGGTAAAATCAGATGCGCTTTGCGGGCAATCATTAAGTTCTTTTTAGCCAACAAATCATGCCCGGCTTCCTTTAATTTATCAAGTTCTTTTTTTAAGATAATCGGGTCAATCACCACACCATTTCCGATAAGGTTCATGGTGTTTTCTTCAAAAATCCCGGAAGGGATGGTGTTTAAAACAAATTTTTTGCCGTCAAATTCTAAAGTATGTCCGGCGTTTGGACCGCCCTGGAAACGTGCAATTAAATCGTATTTAGGCGCTAAAACATCAACAATTTTGCCTTTTCCTTCATCGCCCCATTGAAGGCCTAATAAAACATCAACAGCCATTTATTTTTGGTCAGATATGAAATGTATAAATAATTAATTTTTGTTTTCTTTTGATTCGCAGTAACCTTCTTGCAAACGGGTGCAATTACCGTAAAGATTTAAAGAGTGGTGCTGTATATCAAACTTGAGCAAATCGCCCATCATGGTTTGGATTTGCTGCACGCGAGGATCACAAAACTCTACCACTTTACCGCAATCTAAACAGATGATATGATCGTGCTGTTTAAATCCGTACGATTTTTCAAACTGGGCCATGTTTTTGCCAAATTGGTGTTTGGTTACCAAATCGCAAGATAAAAGTAGCTCTAAAGTGTTGTAAACCGTGGCCCTGCTTACGCGGTATTTTTTGTTTTTCATTTGGATGTATAATGATTCTACATCAAAATGATCGGTTCTGGAATAAATTTCTTCAAGTATAGCGAAACGTTCAGGAGTTTTTCTAAGATTTTTATTTTCAAGATAGCTCTCGAAAATCTTTTTTACCATATCAATGGTTTCTTGTACGCTCATTACAGAATATTAAAAGCCAAAGTTATTAAAATTTATGATATAGCTAAATCATATTTAGCCTTTTACACTTGCTACTTCCGTCTCGGAATCAAAGCGGGTAACGTCTGATATGCCTTTCACTTCTTTGAGTTTTTGAATCAGGTTATTCAAATGCTCTGTATCGTTAACGTAAATCATAATCCGCCCGTTAAAAATGCCGTCTTCAGTTGCCATAGTTATCGAGCGCATGTTTACTTTAAAATCGTTAGAAATTACTTGCGTCAGGTTATTTATCAGGCCAACTTCGTCTATACCCGTAATTTCTAAGCCCGTTAAAAATGCCAGCTGTTTTTGGCTGGTCCATTTCGCTTTCACAATCCGGTAGCCAAAGCTCGACATCAATTTGGTGGCGTTAGGGCAATTGGTGCGGTGGATTTTAATGCCATCAGATACGGTAACAAAGCCAAAAACATCATCCCCTGGAATAGGGTTACAGCAGTTTGCAAGCTTGTAATCAATTTTTTGCATATCCTCCCCAATCAGCAAAATATCGCTGTCTTTAGTCTTAACCTGCTTAATTAGGTTTTGGATATGTTCCGAGTCGTGTTCTGCAGGTGTCTTCTGCTCCACATTCTTCTCAGATGCGGCAAACTCCTTTAAATCTTTTAAGTCGATTAAACCTTTGGCTACATTGTAAAACACGTCTTGCGTAGACGGTAGCTTGAAATAATAGCTCAGCTTTAAGATGTTATCTGTGTTGTAGGTGATTTTAAGCGATTTTAGTTTACGCTCTAAAATCTCTTTACCATCCTCGGCAATTTTGCGTTTTTCTTCTTTTAATGATGATTTTATTTTTGCCTTTGCTTTGGCCGTTACCACAAAGTTGAGCCAGTCTTCTTTAGGCGTTTGTTTGCCAGAGGTAATTACCTCCACTTGGTCTCCGTTTTGCAGCTTATGCGATAATGGCACCAGTTTGTGGTTAACCTTGGCGCCTATACATTTT
Source organism: Pelobium manganitolerans (assembly GCF_003609575.1). Taxonomy (GTDB): domain Bacteria; phylum Bacteroidota; class Bacteroidia; order Sphingobacteriales; family Sphingobacteriaceae; genus Pseudopedobacter; species Pseudopedobacter manganitolerans. The sequence goes on from NZ_MBTA01000023.1 coordinate 289,119, forward strand.
GCGCCTACGTCCGAATGGATTTCAAAAGCAAAATCGAGCGCTGTTGCATCTAAAGGCAGTTGCAACAAATCTCCTTTGGGCGTAAAAATGAAAATCTCGTCAGAGAAAAGATTCATTTTAAAATCATCCAAGAAGTCTAAAGCATTTGACTCTGGGTTGGCCAATAGCTCGCGCACTTTATGCACCCATTGGTCCAAACCGCTGTCTGATGAAGATTCCTTGTATTTCCAATGCGCCGCGAAGCCTTTTTCGGCAATCTCGTTCATGCGCTCGGTGCGTATCTGCACCTCTACCCATTGCCCTTTGGGGCCCATCACGGTTGTATGTAACGATTCGTATCCGTTTGCTTTTGGCGATGAAATCCAGTCTCGTAAACGGTCTGGGTTTGGACGGTACAAGTCCGTAACGATAGAATATGCTTTCCACGAGTCAGATTTCTCGTGTTCTGGCGGGCTATCTAAAATAATGCGGATGGCAAAAAGATCGTAAACCTCTTCAAAAGGGATTCCTTTCTTTTTCATTTTATTCCAGATAGAGTGGATGGATTTTGGCCTGCCCACCACGCTGGCATGTAAACCCACCTCGTCTAAAATTTCTTTGATAGGGCCAATAAACTCTTTTACAAATGCTTCTCGCTCCGCTTTTTTCTCGTTCAGTTTTTTAGCGATGAATTTGTAGGTCTCTGGCTCCACATATTTCATGGATAAATCTTCCAGCTCAGATTTCATCGCGTATAAACCTAATCTGTGCGCTAATGGTGCGTATAAATAGGCCGTTTCCGAACATATTTTGAGTTGCTTATCACGTGGCATAAAATCCATCGTGCGCATATTGTGCAAACGGTCCGCAAGCTTAATTAAAATCACGCGCACATCATCCGCCAGCGTAAGTAACATCTTACGGAAGTTTTCGGCCTGTATAGAGCTGTTAGCATCAAAAACGCCCGAAATTTTGGTAAGCCCGTCGATAATTTTAGCCACTTTTTTACCAAACTCGCGTTCAATATCTTCTAAGGTAATATCGGTGTCTTCTACCACATCGTGCAATAGCGCACATACAATAGAGGTTGGACCCAAGCCAATTTCTTCTGCCGCAATCTGCGCCACCGCAATGGGGTGGTAAATGTAAGGCTCCCCAGATTTGCGGCGCATATCTTTATGGCTTTCCACCGCCATATCAAAAGCCATCCTAATCATTTTTTTGTCGCCTTTTTTTAAGGTGGATTTGCAGGCGCGCAATAGTTTTCGGTATCTTTTTAATATCTCAGATTTTTCGGCTTCTATATCAATTACGTAATCTTTCATTAATGTTGCGGTGTGTATATTTATTTATACCAAAAGAACGAATTTAGGGTTACTTATTGTTTTTTTTAGTAATAAATAAGCAATAAATTTGTACCTTAAAATTATGATAAACAAAGCGCTACTTCTGTTTTGCTCCCTGTTTTCTGTGGCATCTTTAAGCATGGCACAAAATACTTACGTTAGCGCCGGCACAAATGATACCATACGTGTTGCGGCCATTAACGTTAACGGCGAAATAATGCCCTGGATTGTGCTTAAAGAGGTGGTAGTTGCCGATTATAGGCGCTTTGCTACTAAAGAAGATTACGACCGTTTTCGCCGTTTGCGGTACAACGTGATAAAAGTACTTCCTTATGCCCGTTTCGCTGGCCAGCGCTACCGCCAACTAGAGCGCGATTTAGCCACCACTTCTGATAAACGTAAGCAAAAGCAATACGTTAAAGATTGCGATAAAGAAATTAAGGACTTGTTTAATCGAGAGGTTAAAAACCTCACCATCTCGCAAGGAGAAATTTTAATTAAGCTGATTGACCGTGAAACGCAACACAGCAGCTATGAGCTGGTGCGCGATTTAAAAGGGAATGTATCTGCTTTTGTAATGCAGTCTGTGGCCAAACTGTTTGGGCACGATCTCAAAAATAAATATGATGTGGACCAGGAGCGAGATATTGAAGCAATCATCAGATCTACTGGCTACTACAGCTACCAGTAGTAAATATGGGCAAACCTAGTATTCATCAGTTTACCGTTAAAAACCTTAAAGGCGAAGAAGTGCCTTTGTCTAACTACCGAAACAAGGTTTTATTAATTGTAAATACGGCATCTGAGTGTGGGTTTACACCACAATTGGCCCAACTGGAGGAATTGAGAAACGAGTTTTTGGCAGAAGGTTTTGAGGTGCTGGCTTTTCCGAGCAATGATTTTGGGCATCAGGAACCGTTGAATGATGCCGGAATTGCCAAATTCTGCAGCATCAATTACGATACGCATTTTCCTATTTTTAAAAAGGTAAGCGTACGTGGCGAAGATGTTTCCCCTCTTTTTTCGTTTTTGGCAGATAAATCTTTGAACGGTGCAATCAGTTCTGTGCCACGATGGAATTTCCATAAATACCTGATCAACAAAAATGGCGAAGTTGTTGATTTCTTTTACTCCTTTACCAAGCCCAACTCGGCACGCGTAAAAAAGAAAATTAAAAAATTGTTATTATATCCCTAAGGATAAGATGAAGTTAGATCTATTATTTATTGTGGCTCACCCAGATGATGTAGAGCTTGGCGCCGCCGGAACGATTCTAAAACATAAAAAAGCCGGAAAAAAAGTTGGCATTATTGATTTAACACGTGGCGAATTGGGAACGCGCGGAACACCAGAAACACGTAAAACGGAGGCAGAACATGCCTCAAAAATATTAAAGTTAGATGTGCGCGATAATTTGGGGATTAGGGATGGTTTTTTTAAAAACGATGAAGAACACCAACTAAAAGTGATTGCTGCCATACGCAAATACCAGCCCGAAATTGTAGTAACAAATGCCTACCACGATAGGCACCCGGACCATGGACGTGCTTGCGAATTGGTGAACGATTCCTGTTTTTTAGCCGGTCTGCAAAAAATTGAAACTGTTGAACAGGGCAAGCCGCAAGCACCGCACCGCCCAAGATTATTGTTGCATTTAATACAAGATACCTACATTAAGCCAGATATAGTAATAGATATTTCTGAGTTTATGGAACAAAAACTAGAAGCCATCAGAGCTTATAAAACCCAGTTTTTTGTTGAGGGCGTAAATAGCGACGAACCTCAAACCTATATTTCGAACCCTGCGTTTATGGAGTTAATTATCGGGCGCACACGCGAATACGGCAGGTCTATACAAGTGGACCATGCCGAGGGCTTTTTATCGCGTAAAATTTTAGGTGTAGATAATTTATTTGATTTGCGATAGTTAAATTGGAGAATTGCTTTCTACAAAAAGCAATTAACCCAGTTCTTTCAAAAAAGGGATTGCAGGACTTGGCACAAACTGTGCCACATCTCCGCCATAACGCAATACATCCCGAACAATAGTAGAGCTGATGGAGGAATAGCCAGGCTTGCTTACGATAAAGATAGATTCGATATCTGGGATTAAAGCATGGTTCATTTGGGCAATGGCTTTTTCATATTCAAAATCAGATACGGTACGGATGCCCCTGATCATGTGCGAAGCGCCAATTTCTCGACAAAAATTCACCGTTAAACCTTCGTAGCTGATGATTTCTACTTTGGGTTCGTCGGCAAAAACAGCTTTTATCATAGCCAAACGTTGCTCAACACTCAGCAAAGATTTTTTAGTGCTGTTGGTTCCTACGCCCACATAAATTTTATCAAATAATGATAAAGAACGTTTTAAAATATCAACGTGCGCTTTAGTGATAGGGTCAAAAGAGCCGGGAAATAATGCTGTTTTCATAGCGTTAGCGGTTGATTTAAACCTGCGAAAGGTAAGCCTTAATTTTTGAAAAAACTAAAAGCGGCATATCCGTATTTTCTGCTTTCAACAAAGTTAGGATGGTCGGCCAATGATTGCATACTTTGATGCTCAATAATCAATGTGCCCCCGGTATTTAATAAATTCCTGTCGAACACAATTTTTGCAATTTCCGGTATGCGGTTTAAATCGTACGGCGGATCTGCGAAAATTAAATCAAATTTATCAGTTTCTGTTGCCAAATACCTAAATACATCGGCCTTAACTGCTTTTAACCGACTAAGATTTTGAGCCTGTGCCGTGCTTTTTAAAAAGTTGTAGCATCCGTAATTTTTATCTACCGAAATGATTTTTTTCGCGTCGCGCGAAGCAAACTCTAAACTAATGTTTCCCGTACCGCTAAATAAATCCAGAACAGCTAAAGTTTCTATCTCAAGCTGGTTGTTTAAAATATTAAATAACGCTTCTTTAGCCATGTCTGTGGTGGGGCGCACCGGTAAGTTTTTAGGCGGATTAAACCTAATGCCTTTTAATTTGCCACCTACAATCCGCATAAATGCAAAGCCAAAAGCGAGAAATGGGAAGAAACGATAGGTTTTTCAAACTGGCTGGTGTTTAAAGGTAAGCTGTCTTGGTCTATCATTTCTGTATGCGTGAAGTAATGTTGCAAGCGTTGCATTAGTTCGCTATCCGCGCCAAGCAGTCCGCTTATTTTTAAAGTGGTGCTTGCGGGTTTAAGGTCGTTTTCTTGGGCGCAAAGCAAAGCGAAATACAGCAGTTCGTCTTGGTTCTGATACTCAAACAGGTTATAAAACACAAACTGCTTATCGGCCATAATTAAAATTTCGGCGTAAGTATCTCTTAAATTGATAAAAATCTGCTTGCCAAAGATTTGAGAAAACCCAAAATTTATTCCTTTAAATAAAGGTGCAATCTGTGGGTAAATCTCGGCATTAGGAAAGTAATGATGTATTTTATCCAGTTGCAACTTGGGCAGTGCATAAATTATGGTGAGCTGGGCATCGGTTAAATGGTGCACACAAACCTCATCATGGTCTGTAGCGCCGATGTATTTCACGAAATTTTGTGTGGCAGACTCATGAAATAATGCGCTGGGAACAAAAGTGAACTTTTGGCTGCTTAGGCTAATTTTGGTCTTCGCAAAGTGCGAACGCAGCCAATCATCATGCAGGCCGTTATACAAATTAGATGCTTTGTGCGATAACAGGCGAACGGCTTTATTTTCCGGATTAACTACGGCATATTTGAAATAGTTAGCACCTACCTCTAAATACAGCTCGTGCGTTTTTGCCTGCGTAATGTCAAAATCCTCAACTTGTGCTTGTGCCTGTTCGTTCATGCTTAACAAAAGTAAAAATTTATCTGTAAGGCGATGCTTTTTTAGCGAAATTTGAAACAATGAGCATCGCAACGGATCTGGCGAAAAACTTCCCGCACACACCTACACCTCAACAAAGCAATTTGTTTACAGCGCTCGATCGGTTTTTAAGTCGCGAAGACGAGTATCCCTGTTTTATTTTAAAAGGCTATGCCGGTACTGGCAAAACTACTGTAATAAGTGCACTCATCAACATTTTGCCCAGGTACCGCATACGCACGGTTTTGCTGGCGCCAACCGGCCGTGCGGCCAAAGTTTTGGGCGGCTATGCCTGCAAAGAAGCAAGTACAATACACCGGAAAATTTACCGTAAAAAATCGGCTTTAGCGCCAGATATGCACTTCAGCTTATCGCCAAATTTGCATAAAGACACACTTTTTATTGTGGATGAAGCGTCGATGATTTCCGATGAACCTACGGATTACAGCGGCACCAGTTTATTGGAAGATTTAATTACGTACGTGTACAATCCGCACCGCAACCGGTTGATATTTGTGGGCGATACGGCACAATTGCCACCGGTAGGCTCATCAGAGAGCCCGGCCTTGTCAAAAAGCTTTTTGCAAAAGTTTGATTTGGATGCCACAGCGGTAGAGCTGAGCGATGTAGTGCGGCAACAAAAAGACTCGGGTATTTTATATAACGCCACCAACATCAGAGAGTTGGTCCGAACAGGCGCGGAGGCTTTCCCAACCCTAACCAGTGCAGGCTTTAAAGATGTTTACAAAATGATGGGCGACCGCATTGTGGAGGGTTTAAACTATGCCTATGGTAAGTACGGCGTAGAAAACTGCTTAGTCATCTGCCGCTCTAACAAAAATGCCAATATGTACAACCAAAGCATCCGCAACCAAATATTATGGCGCGAAGACGAGCTTAGCGGTGGTGATTTGGTGATGGTGGTTAAAAACAATTATTTCTGGCTGGCCGAAGAAAAAGGCGGTTTTATAGCAAACGGTGATATTGGAGAGGTAATGCGGGTAAAAAATATCCACGAAGCTTACGGATTTAGATTTGCCGATGTACAGATTTTGTTTGCTGATATTGATGAGGAACCTCTGACTTGCAAAGTGATGCTGGATACGCTGTATGTAGAATCGCCAAACTTACCTTACGAACGCCAAAAGGTACTTTTTGAAGAGTTGATGAAAGATTATGAGCATTTAGAAACTAAGCGCGAACGTTTAGAAGCCATTAAGACCAATCCTTATTACAACGCACTCCAAATTAAATTTGCTTATGCCGTAACTTGCCACAAGGCGCAAGGCGGGCAGTGGGATTTGGTTTTTATCGACCAAGGCTTTTTAACCGAAGAAATGCTGAATGTTGATCTTTTGCGCTGGCTTTATACGGCCACAACCCGTGCCACCAAAGAGCTTTTTTATGTAAATTTTAATGAGGCCTTTTTTGGATAGAGGGTAGGTGTTAGGTGTTAGTTGGTTAGGAATTAGGAGTATCAAGTAGTAAGTATCGAGTAATAAGTATTAGGTATAAAGAGAGATCATTTAGGTAAGTTCATCCCTTCATCTCATAGCTAATAATAAAATTTTCACAAAAAAAATCCTGTTTACCGGCCGATAAACAGGATTTGCTCGATAAAGAAAAACTTTATTTAGACAATGAAGCTAAAACTTCGTTGTTTTTAATAATCTGACTGTTTTTTGGTTCTCTGGAACGGCTACCGTTTTCAACATTGGTAGCGTTTTTTAAGAACTGAACTTCTAGGCGAGAAGTTGTTTTATTTCTTCTGTCTTTTCTTTTTAAACGCGTTACTGCCATGACTTTTTAATTAATTAAACTTTTAAACGAGGTCGAGAGCGGATTCGAACCGCTGTAGAAGGTTTTGCAGACCTCTGCCTAGCCACTCGGCCACTCGACCCTTTGTTTTAAGGAATGCAAAAATAGTAAAATTTTAAAACAAGCCAACTTATTTAAGTTTATTTCTGCGTATTTCTGCACAGCAGATGGCGCCTGCAATGGCAACGTTCAGAGATTCTGTGTTTTGCCCGCCGGGGATAGTTAGCGGATGTGTGATGCTGGACAGTAAACCCTCAGAAATGCCATTTCCTTCACTTCCTAAAACTACGAACCCTTTTTGTGGCCAAACTGTGTTAAAAATATTTTCGCCGTTTAGTAGCATTCCATATTTAGGTAAATGGTGTGCTGCAAAAAGCTCGTTTAAATTTTGGTAGTTAACTTTAACACGTGTTAAAGAACCCATCGTTGCCTGCACTACTTTCGGGTTGTAAACCTCCACGCAATCTTCAGAACATACCAACTGTTTAAAACCAAACCAGTCTGCCGTGCGGATGATAGTGCCCAGGTTGCCGGGATCTTGCACGCCATCCAACACCAAAACCAAATCATCAAATTCGGCTTGCAATTTTTGGTTTTCGGGCATTTGAACCAAAGCCAGTACGCCCTGAGGGTTTTGCAACAAGCTAATTTTTTTTAAGTCGGTTGGGCTAAGCTCGTAATCTTTTCGTTTATTAGATAAATTAGCCACTTTTGCAGAAAAATCGGGCGTATAAAAAATAGAATCTATGCCAAAATCAGATTGTGCAAATTCTGACACGGCTTTATAGCCCTCCACAATGAAAAGCTGATGCTCTTTTCGGTATTTTTTTTGATGAAGGGACTTAACAAAACTGACTTGAGACTTTGAAATCATATCGATATTATCCTGTTGCAATAATAACCTTTTTTGTGTTTATAGCTTTAGGCTGTAGGTCAACAAAGCGTTTATCTAAAGATGAAGCGTTGGTTACCAAGCTTACCATTAATGGTGTGGACGAGCCATTTGCAGACCAAGCTGAGGATTTTGTTGCACTAGATATCCGCCCAAATTCTCCGTTTAACCTTTGGCTTTATAACACTTTTAGCCGTAAAGGGAAGCTTAAAATAGGGGAAGCGCCCCATTTACTGGATAGCTCTTTAGTGGAAATTTCTCGCAATCAAATTGAAAAATTTTTAAACATCAAAGGTTACTTAAATGCCAAAGTCAAAGACAGCATCAGTATCAAAAATAAAAGAGCGCACGTTGTTTTTACCGCCATTCCCGGCACCGAGTTTAAGTTCAGAAATATCAGTTTCGACGTGGCAGATTCTGCCGTAAAAGAAATTTACCTCAACAACCGAAAAAGTTTTACGCGTATAGATTCGGGTAAGCGTTATGATACAGACAGTATTGCTTTTGAGCGCGAGCAAATTTATCTGTTAATGAAACAAAATGGCTATTACGATTTTGTGCGCCAGTACATGAGGCCAACGGTTGACACCAATTTTAACGCTGGGGTGGCAGATATACAAATTGCGATTTTAAATCCGCCGGGCTTAGCCAAACATCCTATTTATACTTTAGGAGACACTTATGTGCGGATACAGCCTAGCTCGGGGATTATTGCGCATCCGCGCCAAGACCGGGATACCGTGGTGATAGATTCGCAATACCGATTTTATGATTACTCCCATTTTTTTAAGCCCAAAAAGTTTGTTGATTATATTTATTTAGATAAGGGCGATATCTATAACATCAGCAATGCCGATTTAACCACGCAGCGTTTTTTTGATTTAAATGCGTTCCGCAGCGTTAGTGTTGATTTTGCAAAATCAAAAGACAGCAGCAAAAGAGAATTGGTTGGCTTGATGGATATCATTCCGCTAAAGAAAAAATCTAACCGTTTAGATGGAGAGTACACTTTTAACTCGAGCATTACAGGTTTAAATGCCGGTTTAACCTATCAAAACCGTAATTTTTTTGGCGGTGCCGAACTGTTTGAGGTGAAGTTGCGGGGCGGGGTGCAGTTTGATAAAAATGTGGATGGCTCTTTATCCGACAGGTTGCTGAGCCGTGATTTCCAAGTGGGCGTTAGCCTAAGTTTCCCGCGATTGATTACGCCTTTTAACATTCGTTCATCCGGCCGCAACGGTATCCCGCATACGCGTATCGCTAGCTCGTATCAAAATTATCGTTTAACACAAAGCTACCTGCGTAAAAGTTTGGGCTTCAACCTCACTTATGATTGGGTTGAAACCAAATACAAACTGCATTCTTTTACGCCGGTAAATATCTCTTACTCAAACGCTTTAATCAGTGCAGATTTAGCACAGTTGCTCATCAGCCAGGGAAATGCTTTCTTCCTGTCTACGCTGCGGTCGCAATTGTTATCTAGCAGTTATTATACTTACACCGTTAACCTGCCCAAGCTAACTACCTATAATAATTTTACTTTCTTCTCTGGTACGGCAGAAATTGGTGGCAATAGTGCGGCTTTAGCTGCGCAGCTGTCTAATAAGTACAATAGCGACGGTCAAAAACTGCTTTTCGGTGTTCCTTATTATCAATATGTGAAACTGGAAACTGATGTGCGTTTTTACAAATCTTTCGGGGGCGAGCGGCAATTGGTAGTTCGGGTAAACCCTGGAGTGGGCTATTCATACGGAAACGTAAAATCATTACCTTTTGATAAACGCTTTTTTGCAGGTGGTTCTAGCGGTATTAGGGCTTGGCAGGCGCGTACTTTAGGGCCTGGGAATTATAACAGAGCTTCTTTGGCGTCAGATTCGGCGCGCTTCAACTTGCGTAACTTAGATCAGTTGGGCGATGTTAAGTTTGAGGGCAATATCGAATACCGCTTTAAGCTGATCAAAAATTTTATTGGCTCTAAGGTGAAAGGCGCCACCTTTATTGATTTTGGTAATGTGTGGCAACTGCGTGATAATGGTTTAGATGGCGGACAACTGAAGTTTAATAAACTGTTTGAGCAAACTGCAATAGGTGTAGGCTTGGGCTTAAGGTTTGATGTTTCTTTCTTTGTGTTCCGTTTAGATGCAGGTTTCAAGTTCAAAGACCCGCAGTTCCGCGGAGACGATCAATATGTAGTGAAATATTGGTTTGATAGGGAGGGGAGAAACCGCTTAAAGAGCAATTATGCCATCACCAATGCGCCAGATAAATATTCGATTTCACAAATACAGTTTGGCATAGGGATGCCTTTTTAATCAGAGAAGCTAAAAGCTATTTAATTAAATGCAGCACTTCATCTAAAGGCTGGTCGATATCTATTTTAATCCCCGTCATGCCTGCAGCTTCCGCCGCTTCTACGTCGGTTAACTTATCCCCAATGAAATAGCACAGTTTAGGATCTAAATTAAAATCTTTGATACCTTTTAAAAGCATTCCGGGCTTTGGTTTCCTGCAGTCGCACTCGCCGGTAAAGTTGGGGTGGTGCGGGCAATAATAAAAGTGAGATATGGTAATGCCGTGTTTAAGATAGTCTGCCTCTACATGGTCGTGCATTTTCTTTAAAATATCTTCGGTGTACCATCCTTTAGCTAAACCGCCCTGGTTAGTTGCCACTAAAAGCAAATAACCCCTATCTTGTAGTTCTTTTAAGGTGTCGTAGTTGTGTGGCAAAATTTCAAAATCTTCAAACTTGCACACATAATCGCCCAGCTCTTTGTTTATAACGCCATCTCTATCTAAAAAAACTGCTTTATTCATAGCTTTTACTTTGTTCTGCGAAAGTATAAATTTTGCCCATACTTATTTAAAATTCTTCTAAATAACCAACCAAATTTAATTGCCGATTTTTGGGTTTCTTGCAAACTAAAGTTTGGTAAATATTGTTTTTACGCGTTTTTAGTCTGTTTTGATTGTTATTTTGTATTATCGAATAAATAATATTTTACTGCTAAAATTGATAAATCATCAATGAAATCGGTTTAAATTTCCCTTTTATCTATTAAATATTGAAAAAATTAGCAATATCATTGAAACATTCGTAAAAAATAAATGAATAAAAATTTAGGCTTAAAAAACCGTATTTTGAGAGCCCAAACAAAGAACTTTTAAATTATATCTTAATGAATCAACCAGATCAAATTCAACAAGGGCTTTACGATCCGAAGTTTGAACACGATGCATGCGGTACTGGATTTATCACTAACATCAACGGCAAAAAATCTCACCAGATTATAGTTGATGCGTTAACGATGCTCGAGAACATGGAGCACCGTGGCGCATGTGGCTGTGATCCTGACAGTGGAGATGGTGCGGGTATTATGATACAAATACCTCACGAGTTTTTCTTAGATGAGTGCATGGCAGAAGCGATAGCGCTCAGAGAGCCTGGTGATTATGGCGTCGGTATGATGTTTTTGCCAAAAAATGGTCATGATAGAAAAGCGTTGCGCAAGTTAGTGGAAGCTTGTGCCGACCAAATGGGACTGCCTGTTTTAGGATATAGAAAGGTTCCCGTTAATTCTGAAGTGGTTGGGGAAACAGCCCGCTCTGTAGAGCCATTAGTTCGCCAAATTTTTATCGGCAAACCAAACCACATTAAAGATAATGACGAGTTTGAACGCAAGCTTTATGTATTACGTCGCTTAATCAGCAAAACCTTAACAGATACAGTTGGCACGGCGGAGGGCGAGTTTTATTTCACCTCGCTTTCTTCCAGAGTAATTGTTTATAAAGGTCAGTTGACCACTTATCAGGTACGTCAATATTACCAAGATTTACAAGATGAGCGTGTTACTTCTGCCTTCGGGATGATCCACTCTCGTTTCTCTACCAATACATTTCCTTCGTGGAAGTTGGCGCAACCTTTCCGCTACATGTCGCACAACGGAGAAATTAATACCTTAACCGGTAACTTAAACTGGTTTTATGCAGGTGTTCGCTCTTACGTTTCGCCATATTTTACGCCAGAAGAAATGGAAATTTTGCTTCCGGTAATTGATAATAATCAATCAGACTCGGCTTGCTTAGATAATATTGTTGAAGTTTTGATGCTTACCGGACGCTCATTACCGCACGTAATGATGATGTTGGTGCCCGAAGCTTGGGACGGTAACGAAGCAATGGATCCGCTTAAAAAGGCGTTTTATGAGTTCCACGCCACCATTATGGAACCTTGGGATGGCCCGGCAGCTTTAACTTTTACAGACGGAAAGCTCATCGGTTCTATTTTAGATAGAAACGGCCTTCGTCCTTTACGCTACGCCATTACTAATGACGACCGTGTGATTGTAGCTTCAGAAGCCGGCGTGTTGCCAATTGATGAAAAAACAGTTATCCGCAAAGGCCGCTTACAGCCGGGAAAAATGTTTTTGATTGATATTGAACATGGCCAAATCATCACGGATGAGGAAATAAAAAGACAAGTTGCCAGCCGACAACCTTATGGCGATTGGATTAACAACTATAAAATCAAGTTAGAAGAGTTGCCAGAGCCACGTGTTTCTTTCACTAAACTTTCGCAAGAATCGGTTTACCGTTACCAGAAGGTTTTTGGATACTCACGTGAGGACATTGATACCATTATTAAACCGATGGCTTTAGATGGTAAAGAACCGATTGGCTCCATGGGTACAGATGTTCCTTTAGCTGTACTTTCAGACCGACCACAACACCTTTCAAGCTACTTCAAGCAATTTTTTGCCCAAGTAACCAACCCACCGATAGATCCAATCCGCGAGCGTTTGGTAATGAGCTTGGCTACTTTCATCGGTAATAACGGCAACATTTTAGATGAAGATAAAATGCACTGCCACTGCGTTACCTTGAAGCAGCCGGTTTTAACCGACCAGGAGCTAGAGAAGCTGAGAAGTATTGACACAGGCTTATTTAATGCTAAAACTTTGCAAACCTATTTTAAGGCAGACGGTTTGGAAGGTTCTTTAGAACGCGGTTTAGATAGGCTTTGCCGTTATGCAGAAGATGCGGTGAACGACGGTTTTGAGGTTTTAATTTTATCGGATCGTGCCATAGATTCAGAACACGCGCCAATTCCTTCACTTTTGGCAGTTTCTGCAGTACACCACTTTTTAATTAAAAAAGGCCTACGCGGTGCTGTGGGCTTGGTGGTTGAAGCCGGCGACGTTTGGGAAGTCCATCATTTTGCATGTTTACTGGCTTTTGGTGCTACCGCTATTAACCCTTATTTGGCTTTAGCATCTATACACGCCATAAAGTTAGACGACCGATACGATACACCTTTGGAAGAGTACGTGTTGGTTAAAAACTACATCAAATCTGTTTGCGACGGTTTGTTAAAAATATTCTCTAAAATGGGAATTTCAACTTTACAATCATATCACGGATCTCAAATTTTCGAAATCTTAGGTATCAGCAAAGAGGTGGTAGATAAATATTTTACCGGCGGAATTAGCAGAATTGGCGGTTTAGGTTTGGATGAGATAGCGCGCGAGGCACTTTCTAAACACATTTCTGGTTTTAAACAGGATGCCGAGCATCTGTTGCCAGAAGGGGGTATTTACCAATGGAAACGTAGGGGAGAAGCACACTTGTTTAATCCAACTACGGTGCATTTGCTGCAGCACTCTACTAAAACAGACGATTACGAAACGTATAAAAAATATGCGCATGCGGTAAACAACCAAAAAGAGAAAATGTACACTTTGCGCGGTTTGTTGGATTTTGCCAAACATTTAGAACCTATTTCTATTGATGAAGTAGAGCCGGCAGAAAACATCATGAAACGCTTTGCCACGGGCGCCATGTCTTTCGGGTCTATCTCGCATGAGGCGCACAGTACTTTGGCCATAGCGATGAACCGTATTGGCGGTAAAAGCAATACCGGCGAAGGTGGCGAAGATGAAATGCGTTACCAGAAATTGCCAAACGGCGATTCTATGCGTTCGGCCATTAAGCAGGTAGCATCAGGCCGGTTTGGGGTAACCATCAATTACTTAACAAATGCCGATGAGTTGCAGATTAAGATGGCTCAAGGCGCTAAGCCGGGCGAGGGCGGTCAGCTTCCGGGACATAAAGTGGACGATTGGATTGCAAAAACCCGTCACTCTACGCCAGGTGTGGGTTTAATTTCTCCGCCGCCGCATCACGACATTTATTCTATCGAAGACTTGGCACAACTAATTTTTGATTTGAAGAATGCGAACAGAGCTGCCAGAATCAACGTAAAACTGGTTTCTAAAGCGGGTGTAGGCACCATTGCCGCCGGTGTGGCAAAAGCCCATGCCGACGTAATTTTAATTGCAGGTTATGATGGCGGAACCGGAGCATCGCCAATTAGTTCTATCAAACACGCCGGTTTACCTTGGGAACTAGGCTTGGCAGAAGCGCACCAAACATTGGTTAAAAATAAATTGCGAAGCCGTGTGGTTTTACAAGCCGACGGTCAGTTAAAAACCGGACGCGATTTGGCCATTGCCGCTCTTTTAGGTGCCGAGGAATGGGGCGTTGCTACCGCTGCTTTAGTTGTTGGTGGCTGTATTATGATGCGTAAATGTCACTTAAATACTTGTCCGGTTGGTGTTGCCACACAAGATCCAGAACTAAGGAAACTGTTTACCGGTAAGCCAGAACATGTGGTAAACCTGTTTAAATTTATGGCTCAAGAACTACGTGAGGTGATGGCCGAACTTGGATTTAGAACGGTAAATGAAATGGTTGGCCGCGTACAATTCTTGAAAGTACGTCCAGATGTAACCCACTGGAAAGCAAAAAAACTAGATTTTTCTGCTTTGCTTGCGCCGATGGTTTATCCTAAAGGTTTAACGCTTTACAACAGCGAAAGCCAAGACCACGGTATGGACAACATTATAGATTGGAAGCTGATAGAAAATGCAAAATTGGCTTTAGAAAGCAAAACTCCGGTATTTGGCGAGTTCTCTTTAAAAAACACCGACCGTACCGTTGGCACTATGCTTTCTAACGAGGTTGCTAAACGGTATGGTTCTGCCGGTTTGCCAGATAACACCATCAACTACAAGTTTAAAGGCTCTGCCGGACAAAGTTTCGGAGCTTTTGGCGCTAAAGGACTTTCTTTTGAGCTAGAAGGCGAGGCCAATGATTATGTAGGCAAAGGTTTATCAGGTGCGCAACTGGCGGTTTATCCTGCTAAAGAAGCGCAGTTTGCACCAGAAGATAACATGATTGTGGGTAATGTGGTGCTTTACGGAGCTACCTCTGGCGAGTTGTTTATCCGCGGGCAAGCGGGCGAACGGTTTGCGGTGCGTAACTCGGGCGCAACTGCAGTTGTAGAAGGTGTTGGCGACCACGGTTGCGAATATATGACAGGCGGTATCGCATTAATTATCGGTAAAACCGGAAGAAACTTTGCGGCGGGTATGAGCGGCGGTATCGCTTTGGTTTACGATGTAGATGGCGGGTTTAGAGATAATTGCAACTTGGAAATGGTGGATTTAGATCCGCTAAGTCCTAAAGATGAAGAGCTTATTATCAAATTACTGCGTAAGCACCATCAATTAACCGAAAGCAGCGTAGCCAAACATCTGGTAGAAAACTGGGGAGATGAATCTGCAAAATTCATTAAAGTATTCCCTAAAGAATTTAAACGAGTGTTGGCCCAAAAAGAACAATTACAATCAACTTACTAAAATGGGAAAGATTACAGGATTTAAAGAGTACGGAAGAGAGCTTCCAGAAAAAACACCTGCAAAAGATAGGGTAAAAAATTACAATGAATTTGTGGGCATGTATCCGCCGCAGAAGCTTAATGAGCAAGCTGCGCGTTGCATGAACTGCGGTATTCCGTTTTGTCACAATGGCTGTCCGCTAGGTAATGTGATACCGGAGTTTAACGATGCCGTGTACAAGAAAAACTGGGAAGAAGCTTATCAGATTTTAAGCTCAACCAATAATTTTCCGGAGTTTACGGGCCGTATTTGTCCGGCACCCTGCGAATCTGCATGTGTGCTGGGTATTAATAAGCCGCCGGTGGCCATAGAGGAAATTGAAAAACATATTATCGAAATTGCTTACGAAAAGGGTTATGTGAAGGCTTATAACCCGATTCTAAAGACCGGTAAAAAGGTTGCCGTGGTTGGTTCTGGTCCGGCGGGTTTAGCGGCTGCGGCACAGCTCAACAAAGTTGGTCATGAAGTTACCGTCTACGAGCGCGATGACCGCGCCGGAGGTTTGTTACGTTACGGAATACCTGATTTTAAATTGGAAAAAACAGTGGTACAAAGGCGCGTGGAAGTGATGAAAGAAAGCGGTATCAGTTTTCAATTTAATACCGAAATAGGCAAAGACATTCCCGCACAACAATTGGTGGACAGTTTTGACGCTGTTGTACTGGCCGGAGGGTCAACCATTCCTAGAGATTTGCCGATTCCCGGTCGCCAATTAAAAGGAATTTATTTTGCGATGCAGTTTTTAAAGCAGCAAAATAAAAACGTGGCGGGTATCAGTTTTACGGAAGATGAAATCTCTGCAAAAGATAAAAATGTGGTAGTTATTGGTGGTGGCGATACCGGTTCCGACTGTGTGGGCACATCAAACCGTCAAGGTGCAAAATCCATTACGCAGTTCGAGTTAATGTTTCAACCTCCTAAAGAGCGTACTATTAATATGCCTTGGCCACAATACCCCATGTTGTTGAAGACTACTAGCTCGCATGAAGAAGGTTGCGAACGCTACTGGGCTATCAATACCAAAGAATTTATTGGCGATGCCGATGGCAATTTAACAGGTTTGCGCATTAGCGAAGTGGAATGGGAGAAAGATTTCTTAGGACGCCCAGTTAAATTTACGGAAATAGCCGGTACTGAACGCGTAATCCCTTGCGAGCGTGTATTTTTGGCAATGGGATTTTTAAATCCACAGTACGAAGGTATGTTGGAGCAGTTGGGAGTTAAATTAGACGGTCGCCACAATGTGGACGCTATTGAAGGCAAATATAAAACCAGCGTGGAGAAAGTTTTTGCTGCCGGCGATATGCGTAGAGGTCAGTCTTTGGTGGTATGGGCTATCTCGGAAGGAAGGGAAGCAGCCCGTAAAGTAGACGAATATTTGATGGGGCATTCTTCTTTAGAAAGCAAAGATGCCATCAATTTGTTTGAAGATGTTATATAACAATTAACCTTAAAATAACAAAAGCCATTGGAACTTTGGTTCCAACGGCTTTTGTTTTTCTTTGATTCCGGTTTTTTACTGTTCGTCTACCATTGCTTTAACTTTAAGATTCAATAAGTTATCGCCACTGATGTAAACAGTGTAGCTTGCGCCAGACGCCAAGTTTAGCCCAGGAAGATCTATAGAGGAATCGTTAGAACCTGTGGCTATCAGCTCAAAATCGCTTGATGCAGCAACTTCTTGGTAAGCCGACGCGGTTTTGTAAGCCAAGTTGTTTACGATGGTTGCACCGTTTTTAATAGTCAAATTAACTTTATCGGCTAAAAAGCTACTTAGGTGTACAAAACGCACTTTAGCTTTACCTGCTGCCGCTTTTCCGCGCTCGTCTGTAGTTACAAAGTTGGCATTGGCAGATGCACCCCCTGTATAGTAGATGGTGTAATATTTACCAGCATCTAATTTTACGTTTGATGATGAATTCACGGTAGTGCTGCCGCTTGTTTTAAATCTTGCTAACCTATTTCCACTGTTGGTGGTCATGTAAGCGCTACTTTCTGTGTAGGCGACTGCCTTTGTGCTAACTTTTGTGCTGTCTAAATAAAAGTCCTGTGCAGATGAACCGCTTGCTGCGTTCACAATTCTTACATAAGCATCTCCGGTAATTCCGTTATCGTCATCGTTACTACAGGCCGAAAAACCTACCATTGCTACTAATGCAACTGCTGCAAGTTTGCAGTAATTGAAAAATTTTGAATTTGTTTTCATGGGTTTAAAAATTTGTTAATCAATATTTGCGTATGCAATGTGCATACGGTGAGGAGTTTTGCAAGGTTTGTGCCAAGCAAGCTTCTTATGAGAAACAAATTCAACAGAAAAATGGTGCAATAAAAGCTAAATCGCTTCGAAATCCCAGATTTTCACCATCTTATCATCGCCTACAGAAATTAGATGTTTACCATCTGCAGACCACGCAACATCATTTACCGAAAGGATGTGTCCTTCGCGGGCTTTGTCGATACTGAGCATTTTATATAAGGAAGCATCTTCTGCGCGCCAAATTTTTACCGATTTATCTCGGCTAGCGGTTGCAAAAAAAGGCAGATGCGGGTGAAACTCGATGTGGTATATGGCGAACAAATGGGCCGCGAAGCGATTTATCAGCGAGCAATCGAACACGTTGTAAATGTTTAGATGCGCGTCTCTACCACCCGTAATCAGTTGCGTGCCATCCGGCAAGAAACAGATGGAACCCACGCCGTAATCGTTTGCTTTAAACTGTTGTATCAGCGTAAAATCATCTAAATTGTACAAACGCACTTGCTGATCGTTAGAGGCTGTTGCCAGCAAATTCAACTTTTCATGAATAGCAACGGAGCGTACTTTTTCTGCGCCGGAGCTAAATTGATGTACAATCTGATTGTCTGTTACAGATAAGATAAAGATGTCGCCTTTATCGGTAGCGCAAATTAGTTCTTCTTTTAAAGGGATGTATTTTAAATCAAAAATAGCTGAACCAAGGTGGTGCAAAGCCTTGGTTTCGGTGCTTTCTAAATCAAAAGCCAACAAATTTCCATCGTTACAACCGGCATACAATAAGTTTAACGCCGGTATAATTTCTAAGGCGTAAACCGTTCTTTGCACATTTTTAAAAACGCGCCGGTGAACTTTGTGTTCCAAATCCCACTCAACCACACCTTTATCATTGCCGGCAGTGTAAAATAAGGGCAGGCCAGGATGAGTGATGCAGGTGTAAATGGGGTTGTTGTGCCCGGAAAGGGTAGTAGCTTTCATGGTGCGATTTATTTTTTGCGTCAGGGATTGCAGCGGAAATCTTTACCGCTTTTTTCGGCGGTGAAGATTGTAGCGGAAAGCCCGCCCGGACGCCCTTAAATTGTTAGCGGTGGCGCGATTCTAAGTTTTTAGCTATCTGATCCAAAGTAATCCCTTTTTCTTTTAGCAATACCAAAAGGTGAAAAACCAGATCAGATGCTTCGTTTATAAAATCGGTTTCGCTCTCTGCAAGGGCGGCAATTACCGTTTCTACGCCTTCTTCGCCCACTTTTTGTGCAATTTTGTTGATGCCTTTTTGCCTCAAGCTATTCACGTATGATTTAGCGCTGGGGTTTTCATAGCGATCGGCAATTATATTTTCAAGTTCAAAAATGAAATTTTGGTTGTAATCTGTTTTAAAACAGCTACGCGAGCCGGTGTGGCAGGTTGGGCCAACAGGTTTTGCTTTAATTAAAATGGTGTCGTTATCGCAATCTACGCTGATGTTGCGCACCAAAAGAAAATTGCCGCTTTCTTCGCCTTTTGTCCATAAGCGGTTTTTACTGCGCGAGAAGAAGGTTACTTTTTGCTCTTTTTGTGTCTTTAGATAGGCTTCTTCGTTCATGTAGCCCAGCATCAAAACTTCAAGCGTTTGGCTGTCTTGGATAATTACAGGAACTAGTCCTTCACTTTTATTAAAATCTATTTTCACTTAATCAAATCTTAGTTTCTTCGGATCTTGCCGTGTGTCAAAAATTCTTAGTACGGCGATAATTGAACCTATTTCTCTGTAAAATAATGTGTTTTGTTTAGTCAGTACACATTTTCTAATATCTGCAGCGGGATTAATCAGCGCAAAATGCTTCGGATTCTGGACTATTTTCGTAATTTTATTTAACGTAAGCTCCGAAAACTGATTTGCGACATGGCTGTCCCAATGTTGGTCGAGGTAATATAAGATGTTATGGAAATCTTCTTTCGCCAGTGGCGACCAAACAACTGACCTAGCCAAGCTGAAGTTTTTTTCTAGCTTCCATCATCACTGTTTCATGCGGAATCCCTTCGCCGTTTTCAATCTGTTGCATCGCTTTCAAAATGCCATCTTGTTGCTCTTTAGACAACGACTCCCAAGCCTGTTCGTCCGTCTTCGAATCTTGAACAACCTCTAAAATGGTTATTAAATTCAGTTCGACTAAATTTTCCAAAAGCCCTTTTGCTTTTGGATTAAGGATGTTGATTGTTAGCGATTCCATACTTTAAAGATAATAATTTAAAGCCTTATTTCAATCTGTTCTTTTTTTAACAGCGCCTTCAACTCGGGGATTAAAATCTCGCCATAATGGAAAACTGAAGCCGCTAAAGCTGCATCCACGTCTGTTAGCTTAAAAACATCTACAAAATCCTCACTGCTCCCCGCACCGCCAGAGGCTATAACCGGGATGCTAACCAAATCGTTAATTTGTTTCAACAAAACATTATCAAAACCAGATTTGGTTCCGTCTTTATCCATCGATGTCAATAAAATTTCGCCTGCACCACGTTGTTCAGCTTCTTTTATCCACTTTTGGGTTTCAATTTCCGTAGCAATACGCCCGCCGTTTAGGTGAACAAAATCACCGATTGGCAAATGTTTGGTATCTACTGCTAAAACTACAAACTGCACCCCAAAAGCCTTTGCCAAATCGTTAATTAATTGCGGATTACGGACAGCGGCAGAGTTAATAGAAATTTTATCGGCACCTGCATTTAATAGTGCTTCTGCATCTTTTATCTCGCTGATGCCACCGCCAATGGTAAAGGGGATATTCACCTGGCGCGCCACAGCTTTCACCATTTCAATGGTGGTTTTACGCTTTTCATGGGTAGCTGTGATGTCTAAAAAAACCAGCTCATCTGCGCCCTGGTTAGAGTATTGCCAAGCCAGCTCAACCGGATCGCCGGCGTCTCTAAGGTCAACAAAATTTACCCCTTTTACTGTTCGCCCGTCTTTAACGTCTAAACAAGGGATAATACGCTTACTCAACATTTAGCTGTGTTTATAGCGAGGAAAGTCGCTGTAAATTCCATTTTTTAATCTCTTCAATAGAGATGCGTTTTTCGTAAATAGCTTTACCCACCACGCATGATTCGATATTTAGTTGGTTGAGTTCTTCAATATCTGCCATTGAGCTGATACCACCAGAAGCAATCAGTTTAATGAAAGGGGAGTGGTTCAACAACTTTTTGTACAGCTCAACTCCGGCGCCACCCAACTTACCGTCTTTATTAATATCGGTACACAAAAAACGGAAAAAGCCCAGTTGTAAACATCTGTCAACATAATCCATTAGCTTAATTGGAGAGCTTTCCATCCAGCCAGAGTATTTAATCACCTCGTCTAAAACGTCGATAGCAACAACTACTTGGTCAGAGCATTTTGTTTTATTGCAGATTTCTCTGCTCAGCTCCTCTAAAAAAGAGGGATTAGTGATAGCCTGTGTGCCCACGATAACGCGGTAAATACCCACATCAATCAATTCTTTTACTTTGTCAATGCTTCTAACACCGCCGCCATACTGCACCTTCATGTCGGTTTTTTTGATGATATCTGCTAAATATTTTTGATTGCTGAAATCGCCTTTGGCGCCATTTAAATCGATGATATGGACAATTTCGGTACCGTTAGATTGGTACATGTCTATTTGTTCTTCCAATGACACTTCGTAGCGGGTAACCTGGTTATAGTCGCCTTCTACTAGGCGGACAATTTTCTGGTCAAGTACGTCAACAGCAGGAATAATGTACATGTTCTGATTTTATAAGTTAGCGAAATTTTTAAGGAGTGTTTCTCCAGCTTCACCCGACTTTTCTGGATGGAACTGTACCCCGTAAAAGTTATTGTTTTGGATTGCAGCAGAAAATTTGATGCCGTAATCGCAATAAGCGACGGTAAAATTAGGATTAAATTCTATAAAATAGGAGTGAACGAAGTAAAAATATGCGCCGGATGCAATTCCGTTAAAAAGTGGCTGTCCCGAATTTGAGTAAACGCGGTTCCAGCCCATGTGCGGAACTTTCTTGGACTCTAGCTCTCTGAACCTCAATGTTTTTAGCGGAACAATATCCAATAATTGCGAATTGCCCTCTTCAGAAAATTCGGTGAGCAGTTGCATCCCAACACAGATTCCCAAAACAGGTTTGTTTAAGCTTTTAATCTTGGGTACCAAGCCTGTATCGCTCAACTTCTGCATAGCTGTACCGGCATGGCCTACACCCGGAATAATGATTTTCTCGTACAAGTCAAACTCAGCTTCTGAGTTAATCATTCCGTATCTTAAACCTAACCTATCCAAAGCCGCAGTTAGCGAGAATATGTTGCCGGCGCCGTAATTTACTATTCCAATCATTGTTTAGTAGTGAGTATAGAGTATTGAGTATTGGGTATTGGGTTTTGAGTATCAAGTAGCAAGTATCAAGTATCAAGACTGGGACGTATTGTCTTTGCTCCTTAATCTTTGCTCTTTACTCTCTCTTTCTACAAAAGTCCTTTTGTACTTGGTAAACGCATATTATTAATATCTCTTTTTACTGCAATTTTAATGGCCTTTGCAAAGGCTTTAAAAATGGCTTCAATTTTATGATGTTCGTTATCGCCCTCAACCTTAATATTTAAGTTGGCTTTTGCCGCGTCCGAAAAAGATTTGAAGAAGTGATAAAACATCTCCGTAGGCATATCGCCAACTTTTTCGCGCTTAAATTCGGCGTCCCAAACAATCCAATTTCGTCCGCCAAAATCAATGGCTACCTGGGCCAAGCAATCGTCCATCGGCAGGCAGAAACCGTAGCGTTCAATCCCTTTTTTATCGGCCAAAGCCAAAGCAAAAGCCTCGCCCAAAGCAATGCCGGTATCTTCAATGGTATGGTGTTCGTCAATGTGCAAATCACCTTTGGTATGCACGGTAAGGTCTATACCGCCGTGGCGGGCAATTTGGTCCAACATGTGATCAAAAAAGTTTAAGCCTGTTTTGATATCTGCGTTGCCTTTGCCGTCTAAATTAATTTTAATAAAGATATCCGTTTCATTAGTTTTGCGCACATGTTCAATTTTACGGTCGCCAACCTTTAAAAAGCGGTAAATTTCGTCCCAATCGCCGGTTTCAATTGCCAAAACCTCATCCAAATTGTCAATTTTATTTTGGGCCTCTGTGGCTCCTAAAGCCGGGTTGTTATTTAACCAAATAGCTTTGGCACCCAAATTTTTGGCTAAAACTACATCGTTTAAACGGTCGCCGATGACAAAAGAATTTGCCAAATCATACTTTGTGGTATCAAAGAAATGCGTAAGTAATGCAGTGCCCGGTTTGCGGGTTGGCGCATGATCTTTAGCAAAGGTTTTATCAATGATAATCTCCTTAAATTCAACACCTTCGTTTTTTAAGGTTTGTATGATGAAGTTTTGTACCGGCCAAAAATTTTCTTCTGGGTGTGACGAAGTTCCTAAGCCGTCTTGGTTAGTTACCATCACTAACTCAAAATCGCACTCTTTGACAATTTTTGCCAAGTTACTGATGGCTTTTGGATAAAAAACCAATTTCTCAAAACTATCAATCTGTTCATCTTCCGGCTCTAAAATCAGTGTGCCGTCACGGTCGATAAACAAAATCCTTTTTGCGTTTGTTTGCTCAGCTGAAGCGCTTTCTAAGTCAGGTTGCAACATATTTAACTCTCTTTAAATTGTTTAAGGGCATCAATTAGAGCCTCGTTTTCTTCTTTTGTACCCACTGTGATGCGCAAGCAGCCTTCGCACAGCTCCACTTTATTGCGGTTGCGGACAATGATGCCTACTTGCGTTAGGTATTTATAAATTGCATCGGCATTGGTAGTTTTTACCAAAATAAAATTAGCGTCAGACGGATAAATATCCACCACAAAATCAAAATCTTTAATGGCTAAAACTAAAGCATCGCGCTCTTTTAGAAGTTCTTTAATCCATTGGTTTACCTGATCTACATTTTGCAAGGCCTCTAAAGCCAATTGTTGCGATGCTTCATTAATGTTATAAGGTGGTTTAACCCGATTAAACACTTCGATAATTTCCTCGCTGGCGAAAGCCATGCCCACACGTAATGCAGCTAATCCCCAAGCTTTAGAAAGCGTTTGTAGCACCACCAAGTTGGCGTATTCGGTAAGCTCTTGGATAAAGGATTTTTGCCTCGAGAAATTGATGTAAGCCTCATCCACTACTATAATACCGTTAAAATTGGCCAGTAAGGTTTCAATATCTTCACGATGTATCGAGTTGCCCGTTGGGTTGTTAGGTGAACAGATAAAAATCAGTTTGGTGTTTACGTCAATCGCTTCTGCAATGCTGTCCAAATCTAGCTGAAAATCGGCAGTAAGGTTTACCCGTTTCAGCGCTACATCGTTGATGTTGGCAGAAACCTCGTACATTCCGTAAGTTGGCGGCACAATAATCACATTGTCCACGCCCGGGTTGCAAAAACTGCGAAACAAAATGTCTATCGCCTCGTCGCTGCCATTGCCTAAAAAGATATTACGTGCCGGAACACCTTTTATCGCGCTTAAACGCATTTTTACGGCGTATTGCATCGGGTCCGGGTAGCGATGGTAATTTGTAGCCAAAGGCGAACCGAAGGCATTTTCGTTAGCGTCTAAGTAAACAGATGCTTCGCCACTAAACTCGTCGCGCGCAGAAGAGTAGGGCTTTAAAGTTTTAATATTTGGGCGTATGATTTTATTGATGTCAAAGTTCATCGTGCAATTTCGTTTTAAATGATTTTTTAGTTCACTGGTTCATTAGTTCACTGAGTTCATTCGTTGGATGGTTCATTGAGTCCATTAGTTCATTGAGTTTGGGAAGTTCCATTAGTTCAATGTTCATTGAGTTTGAGAAAGTCATTAGTTCATTAAGTTCTCGAGTCTCAAATCTCACGTCTCAAATCTCCCATCTCAAATCTCACTTCACCTCTGCCAATCTTACCGTAACCGCGTTTTTGTGTGCCTGCAAGCCTTCTATGGTGGCTAAAGTTTCTATTGCAGGGCCTAGCTTTCTAAGTCCGCTTTCGCTGATGTGCTGAAACGTTATTTTTTTAACGAAAGAATCTAAAGATACACCCGAGTACGCTTTTGCATAAGCGCTGGTAGGCAAAGTATGGTTGGTGCCACTGGCATAATCGCCGGCGCTTTCCGGTGTTAAATTGCCTGCAAATACAGAACCCGCGTTCACAATTTTTTCGGTTAAGTTTTGCCAGCTATCGCAAGCTAAAATCAAGTGTTCTGGCGCGTACAAATTGCTAAAGTGCAGTGCTTCTTCTAAAGCAGAAACCAAAACCGCATAAGAATTAGCAATAGCTTTTGCAGCGATATCCTTCCTCGGCAAAACTAAAAGCTGTTTTTCCACCTCTAGCAAACTATTTTTTATAAGCAATTCCGAATTACTTACCAGCACAGCCTGACTATCAACCCCATGTTCGCATTGTGCCAATAAATCGGCTGCTACAAAAACAGGGTTTGCACTTTCATCTGCAATAACTAAAACCTCCGACGGACCTGCCGGCATATCAATAGCCGTATTAGTGGTAGATTGGATAATGGTTTTAGCCATGGTGACGTACTGGTTCCCGGGACCAAAAATTTTGTCGGTTTTAGGGATGCTTGCCGTACCATAAGCCATGGCAGCAATGGCTTGTGCGCCACCTACCAAATAAATTTTATCAATCTCTAAAAGTTGCGCTACATAAGCTATATAGGCATTGGTTTTTCCGTTTTTTTGCGGTGGCGAGCAAACCACAATTTCTTTACAGCCTGCAATTTTTGCGGGTACGCCTAACATTAAAAAAGTGCTGGGCAATACGGCTGTTCCGCCCGGAACGTATAAACCTACACGTTCAATGGCGCGTAGCTCGCGCCAGCATTTTACGCCGGGCGTAGTTTCTACTGGCTTTTCATCGCTTCTCTGGCTTTCGTGAAATTTTTTGATGTTTTGGTAAGCCGTGTTAATCGCTTGTTTGGCCTCATTGCTTATTGTAGATGCCAACGCAGCCAATTCGGCTTTTCCAATATAAAGCTCGTCCAACGTTACTCCATCAAACTTAAAGGCAAAATCTTTTAGCGCTTCATCGCCGTTTATTTTTACCTCGTTAATGATGTTTTCTACGCTGGCTCTAATCTGGTTGTTGCTATCCGCATTTCGCGATACCAAAAAGTCCACTTCCGCAGGGTTTAAATCTGAAAATTTATAGGTTTTCATATCCGTTTTCCGTGCTGGTATTTACATGATGATTTTTTCAATCGGCATTACCACAATACCTTGCGCGCCGGCGCTTTTCAGCTCGTTAATGTGGTTCCAAAAATCTGTTTCCGGAATTACAGTGTGTACGGCTACCCAGCCTTCCTCTGCCAAAGGCAAAACGGAAGGACTTTTTACGCCTGGCAACAATGCCAAAACTTTATCTAAATTGCTTTTTGCAACGTTTAATACCACGTATTTGGTTTCTTTGGCGCGCATTACAGATTGTATGCGTTGCATCAGCTCGGTAATTAAGGCATCGCTCTCTATCCCTTTACGGCCTATTAAAACCGCTTCAGACGACATTACATCCGCAAAAGGTTTTAAACCATTGCTACGTAAGGTGCCGCCGGTAGAAACGATATCAAAAATAGCATCTGCTAAACCCAAGCCCGGCGAAATCTCCACAGAGCCAGAAATGGTTTTGATATCTGACTGGATGCCTTCTTTATCTAAAAATTTTTGAAGAATAACGGGATAGGAGGTAGCTATAGATTTACCGTTTAAGTCGGCTACCGTTTTTATATCGCTATGCGTAGGCACAGCCAGCTTCAATTTACATTTTCCAAAACCCAAACGTTGCAGGTAAGTTACATCAACATCTGTTTCGGCGATGCCGTTTTCGCCCACAATGCCAATATCGGCAATGCCGTCTTGTACATATTCGGGGATATCATCATCACGCAGGAACAAAATTTCGAGCGGGAAATTGGATACTTGGGTAATTAACGAGCTTTTATAATTATCGAAAGATAAGCCACAATTTTTTAACAGTTCAACAGATTTTTCGTTCAATCTGCCAGATTTTTGAATGGCGATTTTTAAAGTTTTCAAGATTTAAAAGTATTGATAAAAAGACTAAAGAATTTAAAGAGAAACAGTTTTGACGTACAAAACATAACAAATATCACATCGCCTTAGCGATGATGTAAATGATGTGTTGTTGTGGTCAAAATTAATTTCATGTCTTTTTAATATTTCTGGGGCGAGATATTATAAGCGCAAATATAGCAAGCTTATGGGGATAATCAAGTATTTGTTACAATTATCAATAGGTGCGTTTGCTAAAGGCAATAAAATTTACATATCCAGCCTTGATGAGTACTTAAAAATCAAACAAGTGTTTTTCGGCATGGTAGGATGACCGTACCAAAGGACCGCTTTCTACATATTTGAATCCCATTTCTCTTCCTTTTTCTTTGTAAAACGCAAACTGATCGGGATGTATCCAATCTAAAACCGGATGGTGGTTTTTAGTTGGTTGCAAATACTGACCTATGGTAAGCACGTGAACGCCAGCAGTTTTTAGATCCTGCATGGTTTCCAAAACATCTGCTTCGGTTTCGCCCAAGCCCAGCATAATGCCCGATTTGGTCCTTAAACCAAACTCAGAAATGCGCTGCAAGCACTCCATGCTACGGTCGTATTTGGCCTGTATGCGTACTTCTCTGGTTAATCGGCGCACGGTTTCAATATTGTGCGATACCACTTCTGGACGTTCTTCGCAAACACGGTATAAGTTGTCCCAAATTCCCTTAAAATCTGGGATTAAGGTTTCCATGGTCGTGCCTGGGCTGTCGCGCCGGATAGCTTTGATAGTTTCTGCCCAGATGATAGAGCCGCCGTCTTTTAAATCATCACGGTCTACCGAAGTTAATACCGCGTGTTTTACATTCATCAATTTGATGGAGTTGGCTACCCGGTTAGGCTCGTCGGTATCTACGGCTAAAGGCCTGCCGGTTGCTACGGCGCAGAACGAGCATGAACGGGTACAGATGTTCCCCAAAATCATAAATGTGGCTGTACCTGCGCCCCAGCACTCGCCCATATTTGGGCAGTTGCCGCTTTCGCAGATGGTATGCAGTTTATGCTGATCTACCAAACCCCGCACATGGGCGTATTCCTTGCCAACAGGTAGTTTAACTCTAAGCCAATCTGGTTTGCGTTGCGCTTGGTTTGCCGGGATTACAGGAAGTTCAATCATGATGCAAAGGTAAGTATTAGACCAATAACGAGGGCGAATTTGCGCATTAAATACCGAACCATTTATGTTTTAAATCAAAATTTGAAAGTATATTACATTTAACTGATAAGCTTTTGCCACCAATGCTAAACTTTGCGTTAGGGATTGACGTGGAAATCCTTTTTGCTTCTACCAGCAAAAAGATTGGAACAGAAAGCCCGCCCCGCTTAGCGGGGAACGCCCAAAAATTAGGTTTTATCTGTCGCCGGGTTTTTCTGAAAGCTGTAAATGAGATAAACCAGCGTTGGCAAAATAAAAATGCTTCCTAGCAGAAGCGCCCAGGCTAAAGCATCTATGGTTTTTGCATTGCCCTGCTCTTCTAACAAGGATAACGCGTCGCCATTTTTAAGCAGTACGATGTTTGGATAATGCTCCCAAGTAGTGATAAAAAGAATCATGCTCACCTGAAAACCTGCCAAAAAGCGCATCGTATTGGTGTAAGGCTTGTGCCAAATAGACCATAGGACGATGACGGAAATAGTAGCTAGAATAAAAGCGGCCACGCCCGGCCAGCTCCCAAATACCCAAGTAGTCAAAGGGATGTCTTCTATAAAAGAAACACCAAAAACTACCGCTCCTGCTAGCACGGCCATAATATTAAAAGCTTTTGCCTTGCGGATAAAACGCTCGCGCTCGCTTTGTTCCTGCGTTTGCCCGATGATAAAAACCGCTGCTAAAAAACCACAGATAGCCACGGTGAACAGGCCTACGGCGAAAGAAAAAGCATTGAGCCAGCTAAAAATATAGGCATCTAAAAAGTTATTTGCCTGCGGATTGATGCTGCGCGTTACGGTACTGCCTGCGATAATACCCAAAAACAATGGGGTTACAAAGCTGGAGTACACGAAAATAGGGTTGTAAATTTTCTGCATTTCGTCTTTTACCGCATCGTAATGCCGAAAGGTAAATGCCGTGCCCCGCGCAATAATGCCCAGCAACATCAGCACCAGCGGGATATGCATAAAAGTGGACATGGTGGTGTAAATGCTGGGAAAACCCACAAACAAAATTACAATGGCAATAATGAGCCACATGTGGTTGGCCTCCCAAATTGGACCTATGGCGCGGTACATGGTTTTGCGCGTTTTGGTCTTGTTGGCATCGGAGGTGAAAAGCTCTAATATTCCAGCTCCAAAATCGGCGCCACCCAAAATTAAGTAGAGTAGGATAGAGGTCCACAAAAAAGCGATAACTACGTAGATCATATTCTATTGTGATGGGGTTGAACCATAAAGTTGAGGCACCATTTTAATTTGGCGGTACAGCATAAAGGCTACAATGAACGATAAGGAAATGTAAACGGCGGTAAAAATGTAAAACGAGTACACAATGCCCGGCATAGGCGTCACGGCATCTATGGTGCGCATTACATCTTTAATTATCCAAGGCTGCCGGCCAACTTCGGTAACGGTCCAGCCGGCTTCTACCGCTATAAAACCCAGTGGCGTGGAAAACACAAAAAGTTTAAGCAACCACTTTTGCTGCAGCCAGGCTTTCTTTTTCCATAAAGCGATAAAATAAGCGATGCTTAATAACATCAGTAAAACGCCAATACCCACCATAATTTGAAAAGCATAATGCGTAATGGCGATAGGCGGCTGGTTTTCTTTCGGGATTTGATCTAAGCCGGTAACCTCTGCGTTAAAATCGCTATGAGCCATAAAACTTAGGGCACCAGGGATTTTTAAGGCGTATTTCACGGTTTGGTTGTCGGTATCGGGTATACCTCCGATAATGAGTGGCGCAGCTTTTTCGGTGTGGAAATGCGCTTCCATAGCTGCCAGTTTAGCAGGTTGGTTTTTAGCCACAAACTTGGCCGAAATATCTCCGCTAATAGGTTGCAAAAGCGCGGCTATGGCGCCAAAAACTGCCGCTATTTTAAAAGATTTGGCGTGGAAATCGACGCTTTGCTGTTTCAGCATCATTAAAGCGTGTACACCAGCTACTGCAAAGCCAGTGGCCACAAATGCCGCAATGCACATGTGCAAAGCTTGCGAAAACCAAGCATCGTTAAACATGGCCGCAATGGGGTCGATATTGAGATACTCTCCGTTTATGTAGTCAAAGCCGGCGGGGCTGTTCATCCACGCATTGGCGGCAACTACCAAAATGCCCGAAGCCAATCCGCTGATACCTACCACAACCCCTGTGAACCAATGGAACCATTTGTTAAACTTATCCCAGCCGTAAAGGAAAAAGCCCAAAGCAATAGCTTCAATAAAAAAAGCGGTGCCCTCTAAAGAAAAAGGCATTCCAAAAATAGGTCCCGCATGTTCCATAAATTTTGGCCACAATAAGCCCAGCTCAAAAGATAATACCGTACCTGATACCGCTCCGGTGGCGAAAAATATGGCCACGCCTCTGCTCCAGGCTTTGGTGACGTGCTTGTAGGTGATGTGGTTGGTTTTTAGATACAGGTAGTGCGAAACGGCCATAAAAAAGGGCATCACCATGCCTATGCACGAAAAGATAATGTGAAAGCCCAAGGAGAGCGCCATTTGCGAACGGGCAGCTAAAAAATCGTCCATTTGAAGATGTTTTTAAAATCCTCAAACATAAACATAAAGCGTTATTCTGCATATATTTTAACAGAACTTACTTAATTTAAAGCGTTTCTATTTTAATGAAAAGTTTGGAAGTTTAAAATTATATGAATCAGCAGACGAACAAACAGCGTTTTTCTTTACGGAAGCGTGTTAGCAGTTTTAAATATGCAGTTGATGGATTAAAAGTGCTTTTGGCCGAGGAGCATAACGCCAGAATCCACATGGTAGTGGCTGTTTTGGTGGTGATATTTGGCTTTATAATGGATATAGGTTATGCGGAGTGGGGCTTGCTGCTATTTACGATAGGCTTTGTGCTGGTGGCCGAAATTTTTAACACCTGCGTGGAGGCAGTTTGTGATGTGCTATGCCCCGAGAAAGATATCCGCATTAAAAAGATAAAAGACTTGGCTGCCTTAGCGGTTTTAGTTGCAGCTGTTGTAGCGGTGGCGGTTGGATGTTTGGTGTTTTTGCCGAGGCTGGTTAGTTGGTTAGTTTGTTAGGGGCTAGTTTGTTAGGAGTTAGTTGGTTAGGGTTTAGTTTGTTAGGTGGTTAGGTGGTTAGGGTTTAGTTTGTTAGGTGGTTAGTTTGTGGTCTTCTAGGGTAAAGAAAGTAAAAAAAGCTCCGGGATTAACTCCCGAAGCTTTGTACATCTAAAAGTGATCGGCTTAAATATAGCCCAGTATTTTCATCACTTGTTTGCTGTTTTGCTCTTCGCCAAAAACCTCGTAGTTGAACGTTTCATCGCGGTTTCTGCGGATAATGACTTGCTTAGGCGATGGCAACAAACAATGGTGTATACCGCCATAACCGCTTAAAACCTCTTGGTAAGCGCCGGTATTAAAAAAGCCTAAAAACTGTACTTTTCGCGTTTTTGGCATAAAAACGTTGCCTAAATGCGCTTCTTGGTTGTAGTAATCCTGCCCGTCGCAGGTAATGCCGCCCAAGTTTACACGTTCGTACTCGCTATCCCAGTTGTTAATTGGCAATAGCACATAACGTTGGTTTAAGGCCCAAACATCTGGCAAATTGGTAATAAAAGAGCCGTCAAGCATCAGCCATTTTTCGCGGTCGTTTTGTTGCTTACGGCCTAAAACTTTGTATAAAATGCCTGAAGCTTCTGCCACGGTGTATTTACCAAACTCTGTAATAATATCCGGCTCAATCACCTCATGCTCGGCACAAATTTCTTTGATACGCTTTACAATCTCGTTAATCATGTACTCGTAATCAAAATCGAAGACCAAAGAATCTTTAAATGGCATACCGCCACCAATATCCAGCGTATCTAAATGCGGGTTGATTTTCTTGAACTTGCAATACAGAGTCACATATTTCTCCAGCTCGTTCCAATAATATGGAGTGTCAGAAATTCCGGAGTTGATGAAGAAATGCAAGAGCTTGACCCTGAAATTAGGGTTTTTAACAATCTTGTTGTTGTAAAAATCGATGATGTCTTCTAAACGGACGCCCAAACGCGAGGTGTAAAACTGCGAGTCGGGCTGTTCCTCTGCCGCAATGCGTATCCCTAAATTACAAGGCGTATCCAGCTCAATCTCATCATCGTACAAATTGAATTCTTCTTTATTATCCAGCACGGGGATAATGTTGTGGAAACCATCGTGCAACATATCAATAATATATTGCTTGTACTGGAAAGTTTTAAAGCCGTTGCAAATAACCGTGATATCTTTGGTTAAGGTGCCTTTTTTTTCCAGCGCATCAATCATCGGCATATCAAAAGCCGATGACGTTTCCAAGTGGATGTCGTTTTTTAGCGCTTCTTCAACAATATGCTTAAAGTGCGAGCTTTTGGTGCAATAACAATATTTATAGCTGCCGCGATAGTTGTTTTTTAAAATTGCGGTCTGGAACAGGATTTTTGCCTGCTGTATTTTTTTGCTGATGATGGGCAGGTAAGTGAAACGCAATGGCGTGCCATACGTCTCTATCATTTCCATCAGATTTAAATCGTGGAAATAAAGCTCATCGTCAATAATGTCAAAACCCTCTTGCGGAAAACCAACGCTTTGGTCTAGGAATTCTTCGTAGCTCTGCATCTATAAAATTTTTTGCAAAAATGTAAAAATTAGATTAAAAAATGAGCGACTTCGCCATATTCGCCTAATTTTTTACTTTTTCTGGTGAATGAACTTCTAAAAGCATACCACGGGCACGGCCGCTGCCTATTTTTTCAATGTTGGCAAAGCCGAGCCATTGCGCTTTAGGCCGATGATTTAGAAAGTTTCAAAATTTGCTTTAACGGATTTAAACGATTGAGTTTTTGCCTGAATTATACACGCTCAGCCTCATGCCTTAAACCTTATGTCTTCCATCTCAAGCCTTCCCCTTCATCCTGTCTTTCAGTGCATAAAAATTTAAAATGCCAAATCCGCTAACTAAAAACAAATGGAAAGGCAATAAAGCGAAATCTTTGAAATGGTATGCAGCAACAATTCCGAAAACAAAATAAAGCATCAGCGCGCACTCGACATAAAAAGACAGGGGAAAAGCGTAGTTCGCATAAATGTTTTTTACCGGTTTTTCGCTTTTGAGGATATTGAATTTTGGTGTGCGGATAAAAGCAGACTTAAAGCCGAATAAACCTTCTAACACCGCCACAGAATTGTGGTAGCTAAGCGCCATGGATACCGAAACAAAGGCCAAAAACGTGACGATAAAGTTTTTTAAGCTCCTATGGCTTTGGTAAAAGGCCACTATATAAAAAGCACACATGATTACAAAAGCCAATGCAAAAATACCTAATAAGGGAAAATACCAATTTGGCACGCCCACGGCATTTTTAATTAGTAGCACGGGTATGCTTAGCACGGCTGCTAAAAAAACAAATACAAAAGCGTAGGAATTTAGCAGGTGGAAAAAGCCAAACAACTTTTTGTGCTTGCTTACATCGGCTTGCCATAAATTTTCGAAAGTCTTTTTAGACACTTCTATAGCGCCCTTGGTCCAGCGGTGCTGTTGAGATTTAAGCGCATTTAGCGTTGCCGGAAGTTCGGCTGGCGAAACTACATCTTCCAGGTATTTAAATTTCCAGCCTTTCAATTGCGCACGGTAACTAAGGTCTAAATCCTCGGTTAAGGTATCGTGTTGCCAGGCACCGGCATCTAAAATGCAGGCTTTGCGCCATAAGCCCGCGGTGCCATTAAAGCTCATAAACAAGCCCCGCGCACTGCGTCCTCCTTGTTCTACGCTAAAATGCCCATCTAAACCAAAGCCTTGAACTTTAGTTAATAAAGAATAATTGTTGTTTAAATGCCCCCACCGGCTTTGCACCATGCCTATTTTTTTATCCCTAAAATAAGGGAGTAATTGTTTCAGAAAATCCGCTTCCGGGATAAAATCTGCATCAAAAATGGCGATAAATTCACCTGTGGCTTGTTGCAAACCGTGTTGTAAAGCTCCGGCTTTAAAGCCGATATTTTTCTCGCGTTTAAGCTGGCAAATGTTAAAGCCCAACCGCTTTTTGTCGTCCACTAATTTTTTTGTGAATGCTAAAGATTGGTCGGTGGAGTCGTCTAAAACTTGTATTTGCAACAATTCTTTGGGATAATCCAGTTGACAAACGGCGTTAATTAAACGCTCGGTTACGTAAAGCTCGTTAAAGAGCGGAAGCTGCACGGTTATTTTAGGTAAGTGTAGAGGTAGCGACGGCTTTTGTGGCGCAGGCTTTTTTTTCGCTTTTAGATAAAAATAGATTAGGAACGCTTGTCCGGCACTAAAAATAAACAATACGCCCAAAGCCGCCGTGTATAAAAATAATATCCCGTTTTGCCACCACATCAATCCCGCAAAATTAAAGGTTTTTAAAGATTGTCCATATAATTTTATAACCTGCCAAAATTACGCCTTTTACGGTGCCAGATATTTTGCTTTTGCCGATGCGTTTGCGGTAATCCACCGCCCTTTCTATACAAATAAGCTTTTGTTTGGCCGCTTTTACTTGCATCTCCACTGTCCAGCCATAGGTTTTGTCTTGCATATCTAATTGCCGAAGCTTACCCCAACCAATAGCGCGAAACGGGCCTAAATCTGTAAAGCTGACGCTATAAAATAAGCGGATTAATTTGGTAGCTAGCCAGTTGCCAAATAGTTGTGGCGCCGTCATAGCCCCTTTTTGTTTACTGCCTAGCGCACGCGAACCGATTACCAAATCTGCTTCTCCATCTAAAATTGGCTGTAATAAAAGGGGCATCTGCTGGGGATAGTCCGAGTAATCGCCATCTAAAAAAACAATGATATCTTGAGGTTGCGCTACGCTTTCCAGATAAGCCAAGCCCGCTAAACAGGCATTGCCGTAGCCAGCATCTTTAGCAAACAACACCCTTGCGCCTGCATTTTGGGCCACGGCAGCGGTAGCGTCTGTAGAGTTATTATTGCAAACCAGCACTTCTTTAACCAGCCCTGCCGGAATATCATTTAACACTTTCGCTATCGATTTTTCCTCGTTATAAGCAGGAATTACCACGTACACATCCGGTTTGTCAAACTTCATTCTTAGCTCTAATCAAGTTTAGCTGATTCTCAAATCTGTTGTTTTCGGGGCCGTTTTCTAGTTTTAACACGCCGCGCGGACAAACTTCGGCACAAATTCCGCAACCCACGCAAGATGCACGGATAATATTTTCGCCACGTTGGGCGTAGGCACGTACATCAATGCCCATTTCGCAATAGGTAGAGCAGTTGCCGCAAGAGATGCATTGCCCGCCATTGGTAGTAATGCGGTAGCGCGATTTAAAGCGCTGCACTATGCCTAAATAAGCTGCCAATGGGCAACCGAAACGGCACCATACCCTGTTGCCCATTAGCGGATAAAAACCGGTGCCAACTGCTCCGGCGAAGATAAATCCGATGGCAAAAGCATAAACCTGCCGTATGCCGTAGGTGTTGATGCCCAAGAGGGTAGAAGAGCCGGTAAAAAATGTGTAAAGTACGGCAACGGTCATCACTACGGCAAAAAGCAACACGCCATGCACTAAGTAACGTTCAATTTTCCAGGATTTTATTGATTTGTCTGATAAATGCCGGAAAGGGTCGCCAAAGGTTTCGGCCAAGCCACCGCAACCGCAAACCCAGCTGCAATACCAGCGTTTCCCAAAAAAATAAACCATCACCGGCACGCCAACCACAATTAAAAAAATTCCCCAGCCCAACATCCAATAGCCTAGCAATCCGGCAGAGAGCAAATCATTCAAATGGTAATCAAAAAAGAAAGTATAGTCTAGCGGCCAAATGTTTTTTAAATCTGCCGATGGCAATTGAAGCAAGGTTAAAATATTGGGAATCATAAAGGCAAATGCCACCTGAAAAAATATCACGGAAACGGTTCGCACCAACTGATAATTACTGTGGCGGTGCTTAATCAGCATCTTTAGGCCCATTACCAGCATCACTAAGCAATACATAAAGCCGTACAAAAACCATTGGCTGGCTTGGCTGCCGGTGAGTTTGATGCTAAGCGGATCTACCATCAAAACCCAATTGCTTAAATATGCTGGGGCCTGATACAATAGGATGTAAAAGGCAATTAAAAATACCGCAAACACGATGGCAGAAATCCCGCGGTTTGTAATACCCGATTTAAAAACCTGTTTGTGCTGCGTGTCTCCTTTTTTTTGCAGAAATAAATCCGCAATAAAATAAATTAAACCGCCCAAACTACTGATGATAAAACAGATATAGAATAAGGTTTGAATGTGTTCTTTAACAAAGCCTCTGGCAGAAATTTTTGCCAGTGGTAGCGCATAATCGGTATGGATTACCTTGACCCACGCTTCTTTATCTTTAAATTGCTGGTTGGTTTTGTCTAACGCTTGCCCGTAATCTGCCAAGAAATTAAAATTGTTAGCATAGCTTTTATCAAACATGGCTTGCATGTTAGGAGCCAATGCGGCGCGGTGAGCGCTGTCGCTAACTACGCTTTCAAACTGCTGTGACGTTAAGCGGTAGGTGCCCATAAAAGGCAAACAGAGAAATATTGCAAAACAGCACAAGAACACCGCTAACCCTATATTTTTAACCAGCTTCATCTTTACATCCAGAATTTTAGTTTGTTCGTCTTTTGAGTTTTTGCGTAAGCCGGAAATTGCCGGAAAAACTCGTCAGCTATTTTACGGTGATGCTGCTTGCTAAACTCGGCATCAAAAACACCTTTTTTTAATTCGGCTATGCAAAGGCCAATGTTGCGCTTCTCGCTAATCCAGCGGTTGGCTACCGGATGGTTAAAGCGTATCCCCAAAAAGTTAAATCCGCGTAAAGCACCACTTTCTTTTTCAAAATTGGCCCTAAATGCTTTTCGGCCCGAGGAATGCTCCCAATAAAAAGTTTCTTCATCTGCCAATGGCTGCTTAAACATGCATCCGTAGGTTTGGTATTCTATATCTAAAAATTTTGCCGAGTTGAACCAAACGCCTCTTCGGTAGGTTTGGCGATGCCCGCATATAGTGTTTGCTAGCGCTTCGCCCTGCATTTGCGCGGTGTACCATAGCTGCTCTATCGGCGGATGCAAAAGTTTTGGATTCTCAAATTCGGCGCAATCGCCCAAGGCATACACGTTGGTAATATTGGTCTCCAAAAACTCGTTTACCAAAACACCTTTGTTAATGGCCAGAGCGCTGTTTTTTAGAAAATTAATGTTTGGCTGCACACCGATACTGATCAGGAGCAATTGGCAGGGAATTTCTGCTCCTTTTTTTGTAATAATCCCTTTTACGCTACCACTCCCATCGTCTAAAATCTTGCCCAATTCGGTGTTCGCTATCAAGTTGATGTGGTGTTCGGCAATGTGCCGGCTAATCATTTGCGCCTCTTCTTGGGGTAACACGCTGTTCCAGTAAGCATTTTCTCTGCTCAAAATGCTAACTTTAATGTTTCTGCTGCGTAACATCTCGGCAAGTTCAATCCCAATTAATCCTCCGCCCACAATTACCGCCTCTTTAACGTCGCCGCTGTTTTGTTCCAGCAGTTCCAAATCTTGCTTGCTGTACAAACTTTGTACGCCTTTAAGCCCTTCGCCGCTAAGCCCAATTTTTTTAGGTACAGATCCAGTTGCGATTATCAGCTTGTCATAGCTGATTTTTTGTCCATTTGCGGTGTGCAATGTTTGTTTTTCAAAATCGACAGACTTAACATAAGCATTCAGTAAACTGATGCGGTTTTTTTCCCAGAACCAATTTTCGTAGGGTTGCGTATGCTCAAATTTCATTTGCCCCATGTACACGTACATTAGGGCCGTGCGCGAAAAAAAATAGTCCGACTCGGCAGAGATTACTAGAATCTCATGATCTGATTGCTTTCGGATGTTTCTGGCCGCCGTAATGCCACCAATGCCGTTGCCGATAATTACTATCTTCATAACTAATTTCTACAAAATACGAGATTTTTTGTTTTCGGGTTTTAAGAATAAAGTTTGTAGACTGGCCATTTAAACCCGAAATAGGTTTTCGACGCTATATGCAAGCTGTTTATTATCGCTTTCTTCTAAACTTATAAACTGACCTCTACTGGCGTCTGAAAGCAGCATAAAGTGTGTGTTTTCAACTGCGAATATTTTCCAATATTCACTTCAAAATTTGCGGTGACGGTAGTACAAATTCCCCAGCTTATTAGACAACCAATTATCCATTTTCGGGGTGATGCAGATATGGACTTTAAAAGAGGCGTATTGTTAAAAAAAAAGTCTCGTAACTAACTGTTAACGAGACTTCCATCAATTTTTGGTATCACTACCAGCGGAGAGGGCGGGATTCGAACCTTCGTTTTAAACGCCTGAAAAACAGATTTTTGAAATCCGTTTTTCTTTAAACTCTCGCTATACTCTACTTGAGCTTGTTTCAGTTTGATTGCAAATGTTTTGCAATTTATTAAAATTAACGTAGAAATCCAATGTTATTTGACAGCTGTTTCTCCACCATCACCGAGATTTC
Source organism: Pelobium manganitolerans (assembly GCF_003609575.1). Classification (GTDB taxonomy): domain Bacteria; phylum Bacteroidota; class Bacteroidia; order Sphingobacteriales; family Sphingobacteriaceae; genus Pseudopedobacter; species Pseudopedobacter manganitolerans. The sequence continues at coordinate 327,728 of NZ_MBTA01000023.1, forward strand.
AAAACCACATATTGAGCATACCTTAATCTTTCAGAATTTCTGAATATACCGATAGAGGAACTTTTGATTTTGTGGCTATCTGACAGAATAAAAGGGCTTATTGATGATAAGGAGATTGGAAAACAGGCTTTAAAAAATGTTTTAAACGAGCTTAAAGGCAGATGAGGAAGTTGTGGTTATAGTTTTTGAAAGTCTTAAGCTGACCATTCGATATAAACTTAGGTAAATAAAAAGTATGAGCGTATGAAATATATTTTACTCAACAATAACAGTTCTGTTGCTTATGACGATAGTGAAGCCGCCGATGTAAAAGTGTATATAGATGGGAAACTTCACGATTTTAAGGACAGTACGGGAAACAGAGTTGATTATGCTATTGCTACAAAGCGGAATAAATATTCGCAAACTCTAAATAATCAATTTGAGAATTTACTTCTTTTAACAGGGGCAGGTTCATCCATAGGTTGGGGCAAAGATGGAAAGTTAGGTAAGTCGATGGCTAATCTATGGGACGACGCCGAAGCTCTTCTGACATCTGAAATTTTTGCAAAACTACTTGAAACCATCGGTTACGATGAAAAGTGGGAAGATGGCTCAATAGTTAAGAATTTGGAAAAAGTTCTTTCTATGGCTACTCCTGCAATTCCCTATGTGCCTAAAGATGATATTGACATTGAGGATTGTGTGAACAAGATTAAGGATTTTATCAAAGAAGCCTGTCAATTAAGCCTACCTGACAACTCACCACATACATTATTGCTTAATAAGATAACGAAACGTAAGGTCACTTTGCCACGATTTAAATTGTTCACGTTGAACTATGATATGATGTTTGAACAAGCAGCGTGTGAAAGCAATTTTGTCGTAGTTGACGGTTTTTCATTTTCACAACCAAGAATTTTTAGCGGGCGTAATTATGATTACGATATTGTTTCCAGAAATCAAAGCAGAGTTAAAGAAGAAGACAATTTCATTCAAAAAGTTTTCCACCTATATAAATTACACGGTTCTGTTAATTGGGAAAAGCAAGAAAGCAAAATCGTACAAAAAGAAAATCCTGATAATCCATTGATGATTTATCCCCATCAGTCTAAATATGAAAGTTCTTATGAACAGCCATATTTTGAAATGATGTCAAGGTTTCAGGCTAATCTCCGTAAGGATAATGTATTTCTGATAACGATGGGGTTTAGTTTCGGAGATAAGCATATAGTTACTGCTATTGTAGAAGCTCTGGAACAAAATCCAAGTTTCCAATTAATGATTATCAATCGGGGAATAGACGAAACTAACGAAAACCTGAAACCCTTTATTGAGGCTTCAAAGAAATATTCCAATTTAAGTATAATGTCAGAAACCTTTGAAGATTTCGCCAAAAACTACCCTGATTTAAAATCTTACAACCAGGAGGATACAAGACAAATAGTAATTAATATTCCTAACACCTAAATATGAGCAATAGCCCTTTCAATCACAGCCATTTTCTTGGGTATATCAACTTTGTATCCCCTGCCTTTGTTAAAGTGCATTTTCCGTCCTCGGTTTTGATGAAAACATTTGTTCATCACACAGAAGTCTTGCGAGGTGGTCTTGTGGGCAATTACATTGTTATTGAGGGAGAAGACAAAGGGTTTTTAGGCAAAATGTTAGAAATATCTTTACCTGAAAAAGAACGATTAGAATTAAGTGAAAGAACCTTTTCGACTAAGGCGTTTCATCCAGTAGGCAGAATAGAAATTCTCTTATCATTTGACTTGTTCAATCCAAGTAAAATAGAGAAAGGAATAAATAGTTTACCTCTTATTGGGTCTAAGGTATTTATTTGTTCATCCGAATTTCTTTCTACTCATTTTAAAACTTTTGGAATAAAACCGGAGAATATTGAACATTCGCCCACATTTAGAATGGGTAATCTAATTTATGACAAAAATGTCCCTGTAGATATATCTCTTCAGGCAATTTTCAGTCGCCATTGCGCAGTGGTAGGTACTACTGGCGGAGGTAAAAGTTATACTATCAGTAAATTTTTAGAGGGAGTTATAGATACTGGAGCAAAAGCAATTATTTTAGACCCGACCGGAGAATATTCTACATTCGACACACATCCAAAAGTTGCACATTCAATACTAATTTCAGAGAGTTATTTTCCTTATCAAAACTTAACCATAAATGATTTATTTGTCTTGTTCAGACCATCCGGTCAAGTTCAACAACCCGTTTTACTGGAAGCCATAAAATCTTTAAAAGTAGCGCATTGCTTAATGAGCAATATTCCAAACAATGGTCATAATAATGATGGAACAAATGATAGTTTTACATTCCGGGGACAGCAAGTTATAGTAAATAATGGATTGGTTGTGAAGCAGGGAAATTTAACCGCTGCATATAATAACGCCTACTTTACTTATAAGGCAATAGTAGAAGACTTTTCTATAAATAATTTCGGGAAAAACCTGCTTCATAGACAAATCTGAAACGAATGTTTCCAAATATTTAACGACCGATGGGCAGCTAATAGAGATGAAAGAAATTACGGAAATGCGACAAGTTTAATAATGCGTGTCAATAACGTCATATCTGATAACGACTATTCGGGAATGTTTGGATTTAATGCCCCAACAACCAATAATTTAATTACCAAAATAAATGAATTTTTAGAAAATCCTGATTTAAACGTTCTGCGAATTGGGTTTGAAAATGTGCCATATAATTTTCAGGTTAGAGAGATTTTGGCTAATTCATTAGGTAGATATTTATTAAATAAAGCACGAACAAATGCTTTTAGAGAAAAGCCATTGATACTTTTTGTAGATGAAGCCCATCAGTTCCTAAATAAAAAAGTTAAGGATGAATATTTTGAAAGTACAGAATTAAATGCTTTTGATAATATTGCTAAGGAGAGCCGTAAATATGGGTTGTTCTTATGCCTTTACCCGCAAAATATTTATTATTTTTGCACCCAAATGAGGCTTTTTGCGTACATATTCAGCATTTACATTTTGGCATTATCAGTAGTGCCTTGTAGTGATGCGTCTAATGATTGCAAAAGCAACACCACAGTTTCAGAACGTATAGAGGCTCATAATCACAATTCAGACCATAACGATTTTTGTAGCACTTTCTGTACTTGCACTTGTTGTAGTACAACTGCAAGTCTGAAATTCACACCTTATAAGTTCCGCATTCCTAAACCGATTGCAACTTCCAAAATCACATATCCTGTTCGTGATTTTTCTTTTGTTTCCAATTACTGCGGAAAGATTTGGCAACCGCCAAAGATTAATGCCTAATACTATCGGCTAATGTACTGTTGGTGCAAGTATAACGCTATGCGTTAATCGCTGTGTATCGTCATTTTGTGCATTAACTGTTCTTTCTGTGCCATATAGAAAGAGTTCAAATCCATTCGTATTAATCATTAATCAAATGAATTGTGTTAGACAGTATCATAAAATTTAGTATAAAGAACAAGTTAGTTATCGGAATAATGACCTTGTTACTTATCATTTGGGGAAGCTGGAGCGTTACCCGCTTACCCATTGATGCCGTACCGGATATTACCAATAATCAGGTGCAAATTATTACCGTTTGCCCAACGCTTGCAGGGCAGGAAGTGGAACAGTTGGTTACATTTCCCATAGAACAAAGCATTGCCAATCTTCCCGACTTGGAAGAAACCCGAAGCATTTCACGGTTCGGGCTTTCGGTTATTACCGTTGTGTTTGACGATGATGTGGACATTTATTTTGCCCGACAGCTTGTCAATGAAAAACTGAAAGAAGCCGGACAAAATATTCCGCAAGGCATCGGCACACCCGAACTTGCACCTGTAAGCACAGGTTTGGGCGAAGTGTATCAATACATTCTGCACCCGAAAAAAAGAAGTGAAAGCAAGTACAACGCCAAAGACTTGCGTACTATGCAGGATTGGATTGTTGCACGACAACTCAACGGCACAAAAGGCATTGCCGAAGTAAACAGTTTTGGTGGCGAACTAAAACAATACGAAGTATCGGTAAACCCGAACCGCTTAAAAGCAATGGGTGTAAGTATTACCGACATCTTTAACGCACTTGAAAAGAACAACCAAAATACAGGCGGTGCTTATATTGACAAAAAACCAAACGCTTATTTCATTCGTGGAGTTGGGTTAGTTACTTCGTTGGAAGACGTGAAAAACATAGCCGTGAAGAACATGGGGACGGTTCCCATTTTCATAAAAGACGTTGCCGAAGTTCGTTTTGGCAGCGCGGTTCGATATGGTGCAATGACCTACAATGGTGAAGTTGATGCCGTTGGCGGTGTGGTGATGATGTTGAAAGGTGCAAACAGCAACGAAGTGGTGCAACGGATCAAAGAAAAAATTCCTGTCATTCAAAAATCGTTGCCCGATGATGTTGTGATTGAACCGTACTTGGACAGAACAGATTTGATTGGCAGAGCAATCGGTACCGTAGAAAAAAATTTAATTGAAGGAGCATTGATAGTCATTTTTGTATTGGTGCTGTTTCTTGGAAATTTAAGGGCTGGTTTGATTGTCGCTTCTGCCATTCCGTTATCAATGCTTTTTGCATTGGGAATGATGAATATTTTCGGAGTAAGTGCCAACCTGATGAGCTTGGGAGCAATTGACTTCGGGCTGATTGTGGACGGTGCGGTTATCATAGTAGAAGCCACTGTACACCATTTGGGCTTGCGAAAATCAATGAACCGATTGACACAACCGGAAATGGACGATGAAGTATTTCTTTCCGCTTCCAAAATCAGGAATAGTGCGGCGTTTGGAGAAATCATTATCCTTATCGTGTACATCCCGATACTTACTTTGGTGGGTGTTGAGGGCAAAATGTTTACACCAATGGCGAAAACAGTTGGCTTTGCCATTTTGGGCGCATTGATTTTATCATTGACCTATATACCGATGATGTGTGCTTTGTTCCTGTCTAAGAAAGTTTCGCATAAGAAAACCTTTTCAGACAAAATGATGGACTACCTGCAAGGCATCTACCAACCTTTATTGCAAAAAGCGATTAAGATTAAGTATTGGTTAGTGGGTGTTACAGTTGCGGTTTTTGCGCTTACCCTATTCCTTTTCAGTAGAATGGGTGGCGAATTTATACCACAATTACAAGAGGGCGATTTTGCCTTTCACTGCATATTACCACAGGGTAGTTCTTTAAACCAAAGTATTGAAACATCTATGCAGGCATCAAGGATTATCAAACAGTTTGATGAAGTAAAAATGGTGGTTGGTAAAACAGGTGCAGCAGAAGTGCCGACAGACCCGATGCCACCGGAAGCCACAGACTTAATGGTCATTTTGAAACCGCAGGATGAATGGAAAACAAAAAAGAGCTATACAGATTTAGGCGATGAAATAAATGAAGCATTGGAAGTCATTCCGGGCGTATTTTTTGAAAAAAATCAGCCAATACAAATGCGTTTCAATGAGTTGATGACAGGTATCAGGCAAGATGTAGCAGTTAAGATTTTCGGGGAAAACTTGGATAGCCTTGCCATTTATGCCGAAAAGGTTAGCAAAGTAATTCAAAGCGTAAACGGTGCTACATCGCCACAGGTAGAACGAGTTAGCGGATTGCCACAAATCAATGTAGAGTATGACCGCACAAGGCTTGCCAATTACGGCATCAATGTAGAAGATGTAAACAATGTGGTAAGTATGGCTTTTGCAGGTAAAGCAGCAGGACAGGTTTTTGAAAACGAAAGACGTTTTGATTTGGTTGTTCGTCTGGATAGTATTTACAGAACCGACATTGATGATGTAAATAACTTAATGATACCAACCAACACAGGTAATCAAATACCTTTATCACAAGTAGCAACAATCAATTACAAATTAGGTCCTGCACAAATCAGCCGTGATGATGGTAAACGTAGAATTGTAATAGGGTTCAATGTTTCGGGTAGAGATGTGCAAAGTGTGGTAGAAGATATTCAGCAGAAATTGAACGCAGAAATAAAATTGCCGACAGGCTATTATTTCACTTATGGCGGACAGTTTGAGAATTTACAGAAAGCAAGTAAACGTTTGATGATTGCCGTACCTGTTTCGCTATTTCTCATTTTTTCCTTGTTGTATTTTACATTCCGTTCACTCAAACAGGCAAGCCTGATTTTTACGGCAATCCCAATGAGTGCCATAGGTGGCGTATTTGCATTAATGCTACGTGGAATGCCTTTCAGTATTAGCGCAGGTATTGGCTTCATTGCCTTGTTTGGCGTGGCGGTGCTGAACGGTATAGTATTGATTGGAACTTTCAACCAATTAGAAAAAGACGGAGTAAAAGATATTCTGAAGCGGGTATATGACGGCACAAAGAAACGGTTAAGACCCGTACTAATGACGGCAACCGTAGCAAGTTTGGGTTTCCTGCCAATGGCATTATCGCAAGGCGCAGGTGCGGAAGTACAAAAACCATTGGCAACCGTTGTTATTGGTGGTTTAATTACGGCTACTTTCCTTACGCTGTTTGTATTGCCGTTGCTCTACATCATTTTCAATTCAAAAATCAACAATAAGAGAAAAGGGAAAATGATATCAGTTACAACCATACTGGTATTGTTGATTTCGGGATTAGGTTACAATGCCAATGCCCAAACCAAGAAAATCATTAGTGTAGACGAAGCCATAAATATTGCGGTGCAGAACAATGGCAACATCAAAGCAAAAGATTGGGAAATCAAATCGGCACAAAGCCTTAAAAGAACGGCAGGCGAACTGCCGAAGCTGGACGTTAACGCCCAGTTGGGGCAATACAACAGTGTAAACACTGACCAATCTTTTCAGGCGGCACAAACCATACCTTTCCCAACTTTATTTGGTGCTAAAAAGCAGCTTATCAACGCAACAGTTACGGGCAAAGAACTACAAATGAATATATCCTTACTTGAATTAAAAAATCAGGTGCGGACGTATTATTACCAAATCCAGTATTTGCAGCACAATAAAACACAGTTGCAGCAGTTGGACAGCTTGTACAACGATTTTATAAAGATAGCTGAACTACGGTATAAAACAGGAGATACGAAAAAAGTTGAAATCAGTACAGCACAAGCCAAGCAAGGCGAAATCAATTTGTTGCTGAAACAAAATGACGTGCATCTAATCAACGCCTATCAAAATTTGCAGGCATTGATGAATACTAAAGAACCGTTTGAGATAAGCAACGACCAAACATTTCAACCGTTGCAGGTAAGTACCTTGTTTGATAGCACAGCCGTAGCAAACCATCCTACTATCAAAGCCCTCTATCAAGACGCCTTGATTGCCGAGCAAACAAAGAAAGTTGAGAAAGCACAAGGTTTGCCCGATTTTACGATAGGTTATACTAATCAGTCTTTAATCGGTTCTCAAACCGTAAACGGACAGGAAAAGTATTTTAATTCGGGCAACCGATTTAGTTTCGTCAATATCGGCATTGCCATTCCCCTGACTTTCGGAACAACTAAAGCAAGGATAAAATCATTGGATTATCAGAAACAGGCATCTGAAGCCAATGCAAGACAACATCAAGTTTTGTTGGAAACGCAGTTTCAAAACGTAATAATACAATACCAACAGGATTTAGCAGAGTTTAATTACTACAAGCAGCAAGCCCTGCCTAATGCAAAGGATATTGTTTCATCGGCACAATTAGGTTATCGTACAGGCGACATCAGTTATATGGAGTATCTCTATGCTTTGCAAACTGCTACGGATATACAATTGAATTACCTGAAAAGTATTCAGCAAGTAAATCAATCGGTAATCAACATTTATTCAATAATCAATCAGTAATTAAAGATGAAAAATCAAATAATATTTTCTATACTTTGCTTTTCCCTATTCATCACAAGTTGCGGAAATTCAAACCAACCTGAAACCAAAGAAGCGGTTAAGGAAGAACAGGGACACGAAGAAAAAGCCCAAACCATTGCCACGCTCACACAAGAGCAGATAAAAACAGTGGGTATTACTTTCGGCAATATCGAAAACAAGGAACTTACAGCCACCATTAAGACAAACGGTATGTTGCGAGTGCCGAACAATAATAAAGGCAATGCAACTTCTTTGTACGGTGGAGTTATCAAAACCCTTAATGTACAGATTGGCGATTATGTTAGTAAAGGACAAGTAATTGCTACGATTGCCAATCCGCAGTTTATCCAGTTGCAGGAAGAATACTTGACCATTGGCAGTAAAATCACTTTTGCAGAGCAGGAAGTAAATCGACAAAAAGAACTAAACGCCGGAAATGCAGGTGCTTTGAGAAACCTGCAAAATGCAACGGCAGAACTCAATACGCTTCGTACCCGTAAAGCATCGTTGCAACAGCAAATACAGTTAATGGGCATCAACCCAAATTCGGTATCAAACGGTAATCTAAAATCGGCATTGGTGGTTACAAGTCCGTTGAATGGGACAATAAGCAACCTATTTGCCAAAATAGGCAGCTATGTGGATGTTTCTTCGCCAGTGGCAGAAATTGTGGATAACAGTTCATTGCATTTAGATTTACAGGTTTTTGAAAAAGATTTACCGAAGCTAAAAATCGGGCAAGTCATACATTTTACCTTAACCAATAATCCTACCAGCGAGTATGATGCAAAGGTTTTTAGCATCGGTTCTTCATTTGAGAATGAGAGCAAAACTATTTCAGTACATAGCACCGTAACAGGCAATAAAAAAGGCTTGATTGACGGAATGAACATTACAGGTATTGTTAGCCTAAATAATGTTACTACACCTGCGGTGCCAAGCGAAGCAATCGTTAATGCAGAGGGCAAAGACTATATTTTTATTGTTACTGATAAAAAAGCGGAAGAGCATCACGATGAAGAAAGCGAAGAACACGACCACGAAGCAACCGAAAGCACTCATAAAGAAGAACCTAAAGACAATGTGAACTTTGAAAGAATAGAGGTTGTAAAAGGCGTTTCCAATATGGGCTATACGGCAGTAACCTTTATACAGGACGTTCCTGCCAATTCCAAAATTGTTACCAAAGGCGCATTTTTCATCAATGCCAAATTAACGAATACAGGCGGACACGAACATTAAAAAATAAAAGCCATGATAAATACAGATAAAAATCACAAGCATATTTACGATGCACAAGGCAAGCAGCTTTGTTGCACACCACAAGAAGAGAAAATTTACAAAGATGCAAAAGCTAAGAAATTATTAGAGAAAAAGCATCCTGAAGCAGCACTCAACCACGACCACAGCGATGATGACGGACACGACCATTCGGGAGGTAATCAAACTACTTTTCAAATGTTCCTCCCATCTATTATCAGCTTTATTCTATTGATGGTGGCTATAACTTTTGATAATTGGCTGCCACAAGAGTGGTTCACAGGTTGGGTAAGAATAGTCTGGTACATTATTGCCTATCTGCCTGTCGGTTTTCCTGTAATTAAAGAAGCCATGCAAAGCATTTCCAAAGGCGAAGTATTTTCAGAGTTTCTATTGATGAGCATAGCCACCATTGGTGCATTTGCCATTGGCGAATATCCGGAGGGTGTTGCAGTGATGTTGTTTTATGCAGTAGGCGAAGTATTTCAGACATTAGCCGTAACCAGAGCTAAAGCAAATATAAAATCATTGCTCGACCAACGACCTGATGAAGTGACGGTTTTAAGAAATAATCAGCCTCAAACCATAAAAGCAGAAAGCGTAGAGATTGACGAAATCATCCAATTGAAACCAGGAGAAAAATTAGGTTTGGACGGCGAATTACTAACCGAAACAGCATCGTTCAACACAGCAGCTTTAACTGGCGAAAGCAGACCCGATACCAAGACCAAAGGCGAAACGGTTTTAGCAGGAATGATAAACCTTAATACGGTTGCACAGGTAAAGGTTACCACAGCATACGTCGATAGTAAATTGAGCAAGATTTTAGAGTTGGTAGAAAATGCAACTTCCCAAAAAGCACCTACCGAATTATTCATCAGGAAGTTTGCAAAAATATATACCCCTATTGTTGTGTTTTTAGCAATTGGGATTTGTGCATTGCCCTATTTCTTTGTGGCAGATTATCAGTTTTCAGATTGGTTGTACAGGGCATTGGTATTCTTGGTTATCTCCTGTCCTTGTGCATTGGTAATAAGTATTCCTTTAGGCTACTTTGGCGGAATTGGGGCAGCGAGTAAAAATGGAATACTGGTTAAAGGGAGCAACTTTTTAGATGTTCTTGCCAGCATCCAAAATGTAGTAATGGATAAGACAGGTACAATGACGGAGGGCGTATTTAAAGTTCAGGAAGTTGTATTTGACAAAGCATTTAATGAGAAAGAGATTTTGGAAATGGTCAATGCTTTGGAAAGCCATAGTAGCCACCCCGTAGCAACTGCCATTCAGGAATATGTGGGCGATGTAAACCATAATCTCCCTTTAGAAAATGTAGAGGAAATTGCAGGACACGGATTAAAGGCTAATGTAAATGGGAAAGAATTATTGGTAGGGAATTTTAAGCTGATGGATAAATTTTCTATTACTTATGACATAGACCCGAACAGCATTGTTTACACGGTAATCGCAGTGGCTTATGATAGAAAGTTTGTTGGTTACATTACCATTGCGGACAGCATAAAAGAAGACGCAAAGGAAACCATAAATCTGTTGCATAAACTCAATGTTAAAGCTACCATGCTTAGCGGAGATAAAAGTACAGTTGTAAAGTATGTAGCGGAACAGTTGGGGATAGATAATGCTTTCGGAGATTTATTGCCTGAAGATAAAGTAAACAGAGTTAAAGAAATTAAAGCTAAAGGCGGAAGCGTTGCTTTTGTAGGCGACGGTGTAAACGATGCGCCTGTTGTGGCTTTGAGCGATGTTGGTATTGCAATGGGCGGTTTGGGAAGCGATGCGACCATTGAAACGGCAGATGTGGTAATACAAGACGACAAACCGAGTAAAATACCTATGGCAATCAATATAGGAAAGCAGACAAAGAAAATCGTTTGGCAAAACATCACGTTGGCATTTGTGGTAAAAGGAATTGTATTAGTTCTTGGTGCAGGCGGTTTGGCTACAATGTGGGAAGCGGTTTTTGCTGACGTTGGTGTGGCATTATTGGCAATACTAAATGCAGTAAGGATACAGCGGATGAAATTTTAAGATTAGGTCATCCCAATTATGAATAAAACACACAATCCGTAAGAAAGGCAAAAGTTATCAAAAAGTACCTCCCTACAAAAGATACGGAGCTTCTATACCCTCAAATGTCAATTTGTCGAAGAAGAAGAAAAGACCTTCGCCCTTTATGATGCTTTTTGGGATATTTTTAGCTCTGTGTCTTATTGCTTTGATATACATAAAATTAGACACTATTATATCTATCACTATCACTAAAAGTGGACTTATAAGTTCTGTATCGAGCAAAAACCAAAGTTCCAAAAGAGAAGCCCGAAAATGCAAATTCCTTTCAAATATGACAGTATTTGGGTTTCTCTATTATTGTTTAAAAAATGGATTTAAGTTAACGGATGGATAAATTTTATAACGAAACGCTGACTAAGCTGGAAAACGAAATAAAAGAATTGGAGATTGATGCTGACTGTTCGATAGAACGGATTGAAGCAGTTATAAAACTTATCAATTTAAAAAAACTGAAAGACTATTGCGGATGTAGTAATTTTTGTTTACATAGCAAAAAAACAATGGGGTTTGAGAAGCATTAATTTAAATCTTGACACAGTTCAGGTTACACTCCCCCAATATTATTTGTAACTTTGTAGCGTTGAAAAATTTGAAAATACATATAAGCATTTTATTACTTTTCTTTTTGGGTTTCTTCCTGATGCCCAATCAGAGTTATGCTTGTTCCAAAAAATCAACACAAACCGAGCAGTCTTCCTGCTCAAAAGATAAATCCAAAAAATCAAAACACAGCAGTTGCAAGGGTAAATCCTGCAAAAAACGCAAAGATAGCAACGGTTGCGGGGGTAATTGTAAACATAGCTCTTGCAGGTGCGCTGCCTCAACAACTTCTTTAAGTTTACCCCTTGTAATTGAATTCAAAGCAAAAAATCCACTTGCAGCAGGCAAAAAGAAAAAATTCGGTTTCAAAGAAGCCTATTATTCTTCGGGCTTTTTCTCTATTTGGCTACCGCCTAAAATAAGCTAAAACCATGGCTTAATAGCCATAGGTGTGTCTTGTCAAAAGCTGTTCCAGCTTTTGGAAATCCCCTATTTATAGCAATTATTTAGAATTTCAAACAGAAATGGGTTTGCTAATGCCCCATTTCCTAAAATGTAATTATTATGAAATCATTATCAAGAATAGTGATGGTAATCGCTGTATTACTATCATCAATAAACAGCTTCGCACAGATAAAAAATGCGAATACAGAAACCGTAAAAATTTATGGTAATTGCGGTATATGCAAAACCACTATCGAAAAAGCAGGTAACGTAAAAAAGGTAGCCAGTGTGGATTGGAACAAAGATACCAAGATGGCTACGCTCACTTATGACGGCAACAAAACAAATCAGGACGAAATCCTAAAACGTATCGCTTTGGCTGGTTATGACAGTGAGAAGTTCCGTGCGCCGGATGATGTATATGCGAAACTGGCTGGCTGTTGCCAGTATGACAGACCTATTAAGACGGTTGCCAAAAACAAAGAGGCAGGAATGGATATGAACGCGGGACATGGCAATCACAACCATAGCGAAAAGACAACACCCGTCAAAAAGGATGCAGCGCAAAACCAATCGCAGTTAAATTCTGTATTTGACGGCTACTTTTCCGTGAAAGATGCTTTGATAAAAACCGATGCGGCGACCGCATCCGCCAAAGCCCTTGAGTTGGCATCCGCCATCAAAGCAGTCGATATGAACAAGCTATCGGCAGAAGAACATACCCTTTGGATGAACATAGTGAAAGACTTGAAGGCAAATGTCGAGAAGATTTCCACTTCCAAAGATGTTGCAAAACAACGAGAAACATTCGCTGTGCTTTCCAAAAATATGTACGAATTAGCTAAGGCATCAAAACACGAAACGCCTGTGTACTATCAGCATTGCCCCATGTACAATAATGGAAAAGGAGCCAATTGGCTAAGTAAGGATAATGCTATCAAAAATCCCTATTACGGTTCGCAAATGCTTACCTGCGGCAGTACGGTTGAAACCATTAAATAACAGGTTTGAAAGCTATGGTACAGTACAATGATATGTTGCAGGCTCTTAGAGACCTAAGACAACGTGGGTACAATATGGACTTTAGTCTTTTGCCGGATTGCGTGTACTGCGCATCAAAGAGCCTTAGACTAAAGCCGGAGGATTTTACGGTGGCAGAAACACATCGGTTTGAAAGCCTCGATAGCAGCCCGGACAATAATCCCGTGATCTATGCCATCTCATCCAATGACGGCAAGAACAAAGGGGTTCTTGTTGATGCCTATGGTACTTATGCAGAAGAAATGACCTTTGAGATGGCAAAAAGATTAAACACAGATAACTTTTAAAACCTTTGTGTATGAAAAAATATACCTGTCCGATGCACTTGCAAGTGATTAAGGACGAACCGGGAAAATGTCCGCTTTGCGGAATGGATTTAGTGCCAATGGGTGGAGCAAAGAAAGGAACGCATAGCCACCACGACCATAAAGAACATTCTTCACATAGCCATCATTCAGAAAATGGTTACGACAAACACGAAGGTCATCGTACAAATGATTTTCTGAAACGCTTTTGGGTAAGCTTAATCATCACTGCCCCTATCTTGCTTTTATCCCACATGATACAGGAATGGCTCGGTTTTACCATTGCTTTTACGGGAGACAAATATATATTGCTGGCATTGGGAACTATCATTTACCTCTATGGCGGAATGCCTTTCCTGAAAGGAATGGTAGGCGAAATAAAAGCCAAAGCCATCGGGATGATGACCTTGGTAGCTATCGCCATTTCGGTTGCCTATATCTATTCGGTAGCTGTTGTTTTTGGATTGCCCGGTATGGATTTCTTTTGGGAACTGGCAACCCTTATCGTAATCATGCTTTTGGGGCATTGGTTGGAAATGCGTTCTACAATGGCAGCTTCAAAAGCCTTGCAGTCATTAGTCGCCCTATTGCCAAATGATGTAACAGTAGAACGAAATGGAGAAGCCATAAAAATAAAACTCGAAGAACTGAAAAACGGTGAAACCATTATCATCAAACCGGGTGAAAAAATTCCTGCCGATGGATTGGTTATTGAGGGCGTTTCTTATGTAAACGAAAGTATGCTTACCGGGGAAAGTGTTCCCGTAAAAAAAGAAGCGGATGGAAAAGTAATTGCAGGTTCCATCAATGGCGAAGGAGCATTGCGAGTTACTGCAACCGGAGTGGGCAAAGACAGTTACCTCAATAAAGTAATCAATTTGGTTCAGGATGCACAGGCAGCAAAATCCAATACACAAAACCTTGCCGATAAAGTAGCCAAATGGCTTACTTATACTGCCATTGCCGTGGGTGTAGCTACTTTTATTTATTGGTTTAGCAGTAGCGGGGATATTGCTTTTTCATTGGAAAGAATGGTGACCGTAATGGTTACGGCTTGTCCTCATGCTTTAGGCGTGGCTATTCCGTTGGTGGTTGCTATTTCAACCACGCTTTCAGCTACCAATGGTTTGCTCATTCGTAACCGTACCGCTTTTGAAACCACCCGGAAATTATCCACCATCATTTTCGATAAGACAGGAACACTTACCAAAGGTTCTCACGCAGTAGAAAAGGTTATTCCATTAACCGACAAATATTCTGCCGATGAAATGATACAGTATGCCGCAGCCGTGCAGCAATATTCCGAACACCATATTGCAAAAGGCATTCTGAAAACCTTAAAAGAAAGAAACCTTGAATTGTGGAAGTCGGAGAACTTTGGCTATATGGCAGGCATCGGTGTAAAAGCAGTTGTAAACGGAAAGGAAGTGGTAGCGGCTGGCCCTAATTATTTCAAGCAGAACAATCTTACAGAGCCTGAAACTCCAAAAGAAATCAATCAAAATATTGAAACCGTTAATTATGTTTTTATTGAAGGTGAAGTAATTGGCATCATCACGTTGGCTGACAGTATCCGTGAAGGTTCTCGACAAGCTATTGACGAATTGAGAAAAATGAACATCAAATCAATTTTGCTCACAGGCGACAATGAAAAAATTGCAGCAGCGGTATCTAAAGAGTTAGGAATGGACGGTTATATCGCCAATGTATTGCCTCACGAAAAGCAGGAAAAAGTAAAGGAGTATCAAGCGAAAGGAGAGATTGTAGCGATGACTGGTGATGGCGTGAATGATGCACCTGCATTGGCACAGGCTGACGTTGGAATTGCCGTAGGTTCAGGAACGGATGTAGCTGCCGAAACAGCCGATATTATTCTGGTAAACAGCGACCCCAGGGATGTAGTCAAGCTGATTGATTTTGGCAAACGAACGTATAAAAAGATGGTTCAAAATCTCCTTTGGGCAGTTGGCTATAATGTGATTGCCATTCCGCTTGCCGCAGGTGTGCTGTATCCCAATTTTGTTCTAAGCCCTGCGATGGGTGCGGTACTAATGAGCGTAAGTACCATTGTAGTAGCTATTAATGCAAGTTTTTTAAAAATCAAAAATAAATAAAAATGAAAAATATAACATTATCAATTGTTGCTGTTATCATGGCAATTATAACAATATCATGCAACCAGGCATCGAACAAAAACCAGCAGTCTTCAAACGATACTGCTGTTGTTTCAGAAGAACAGCCCTCCTCTCGACCAAAAGACGATGATACGGTAGCGGCCTCCATCGTTAGCGAAACATCAAGCGGTCAGGATGCAAAAGCAACAGGAAAAGAAGAAGCAAAAAACTTTTCTATTGCGCCCATAGTTAACGATTATCTGTCATTAAAGAACGCCCTTGTTTCAGACGATGATAAAGCTGCCGCGAGTGCAGGCAGAAAGCTGTTAGCTACCTTGAATAAAATGGACATGAATGCTGTTCCTGCCGATAAGCACAAAAAATACATGGACATAACAGAAGATGCAAAAGAACATGCAGAACATATTGATAAAAATGTCGGCAACATCCTTCACCAACGGGAACATTTGGCAATGCTTAGCGAAGATTTGAAAGACCTGATTAGTTTGTTCGGTACATCAAAACCGATGTATAAGGTATTCTGCCCAATGTTTAATGACAACAAAGGAGCCTTCTGGCTTAGCGATTCACGTGAGGTAAAAAATCCTTATTACGGTAAAGAAATGTTGTCCTGTGGCGAGGTTAAGGAAGAAATAAAGTAAAACCGTACAGACCATGATTCAAAATTTAATCAAACTCTCCCTCCACAACAGGTATTTCGTTTTGCTGATTGCAATCGGCCTTTTTATCTGGGGTATTTTTGCGGTAAGGGACAATCCCATCGATGCCATCCCCGATCTGAGTGAGAACCAGGTCATCGTTTTTACGGAGTGGATGGGCAGAAGCCCACAGATTATTGAAGACCAGGTCACTTTCCCACTGGTCAGCAACCTTCAGGGTATTCCGAAAATTAAGAATATCCGGGCCTCTTCCATGTTTGGGATGAGCTTCGTGTATGTTATTTTCGAAGATAACGTGGACATTTATTGGGCCAGAACCCGCGTAATGGAACGCCTCAATTATGCGCAGCGCTTATTGCCACAGGACGTAACACCTACTCTCGGACCGGATGGAACAGGCGTTGGCCACGTTTTCTGGTACCATTTCGATGCACCCAAAATGGATTTGGGCGATCAGCGCGCCCTTCAGGACTGGTATGTGAAATTTGCTCTGCAGACGGTTCCCGGTGTGGCGGAAGTGGCCTCCTTTGGCGGTTTCGAAAAACAGTACCAACTCGTTGTAGATCCTGTAAAACTGCAGTACTATAATGTCTCCCTGATGGATGTGATGAACAAAGTGAAAACCAACAATAATGATGTGGGCGGACGAAAGTTTGAGATGGCCGATATGGCCTACATTATTCGTGGCTTGGGCTACATCAAGAACGTAGCCGATGTTGAGGAAATTGCTTTGGGAAATTACAACGGTATTCCCGTACGTGTGAAAGATATTGGCTCTGTACAGATGGGTGGAGATCTTCGGCTGGGTATTTTTGATGCAGACGGTGAAGGCGAAGTCGTGGGCGGTATCGTGGTGGCGCGGTATGGCGAAAATGCAGATAAGGTCATCAACGATGTGAAAGAGAAAATGAAGGACGTTGAAAAAGGTCTGCCGGAGGGTGTCACTTTCAAAACATCATACGACCGCAGTACCCTTATTGAAGGGGCAATCGACAATATCAAAACCAAGCTGATCGAAGAAATCATCGTGGTAGCCATTATTGTTATTCTGTTTCTCTTCCACTGGCGAAGTGCATTCAGCATCATTATTCAGATACCGGTCACCATTGCCATCAGCTTTATTCTGCTCAATGCGTTTGGACTTTCTTCCAATATTATGTCGCTTACCGGAATTGCGCTGGCAATCGGGGTGATTGTAGATAACGGAATTATCATGTCTGAAAATGCGTATAAAAATCTCTCCGATTGGCAGAACCATCAACAAAATAAAAATCCATAACAATGAAGACTAACTGGTTTAAAAATATATTCAGAAAAAAAGATAAGGAGAAAGACGGTTATGTTAAGATTCCCGAAGACATTCGGATGAAGATTATCGAAAAATCATCCTTACAGGTATCCCGAGGCGTATTCTTTTCTACGGTGATCATCGTGGTTTCTTTTCTCCCAGTGTTTATGCTCACCGGCCAAGAAGGCAAACTTTTCCACCCGCTGGCATTCACCAAAACTTTCATCCTGATCGTGGATGCCATTCTGGTACTTACCCTTGCACCGGTGCTCATCTCCTTTTTCATGAAGGGAAAATTTAAAGATGACAATAAAAACCCAATAAACAGGGGCTTGGAACGTGTGTACGAGCCGCTGATCAGATGGTGCATGAAATGGAAAAAAACGACGCTCGGCATTAATATTTTAGCCCTGCTCATCAGTATTCCAATGATTATGAGCCTGGGGCGCGAGTTTATGCCACCTCTGGATGAAGGATCCCTGCTCTTCATGCCGGTCACGTTGCCTGATATTTCAAACTCCGAGGCCAAAAGATTACTCCAGGTACAGGATAAAATCATTAAAGGAGTTCCGGAAGTGGATCATGTCTTGGGAAAAGCCGGAAGAGCCAACACCGCGACGGATAATTCACCCATTTCCATGATTGAAACCATAATTCTGCTGAAACCCCAGAACGAATGGCGCGACGGCTTGACAAAAGATGATCTCATTAATGAATTAAATGCTAAGCTGCAGATTCCCGGCGTAACCAATGGCTGGACCATGCCGATTTCAAACCGGATCAATATGCTTTCGACAGGGATTAGAACGGATGTCGGGGTGAAAGTATATGGACAGAATCTGGACAGTATTGCCGTCCTTTCCGAAAAAATAAAAAAGGAACTCACAGGAATTGAAGGAATTAAGGACATGTATGTAGAACCAATTACAGGCGGAAAATATGTGGATATTGAAGTGAAACGCAAAGAAATTGGAAGATATGGTTTAAGTGTGGATGATGTTAATGCCGTTGTGGAAAGTGCCCTTGGCGGAATGAAACTCACCACCACCGTTGAAGGCCGGCAGCGCTTTTCGGTAAACGCTAGGTACGGCCAGGATTTCAGGAATAATCTGGAGTCACTGAGAAGACTGCCCATGCAGACCATGGAATTTGGTTCCATCCCGCTGAGTGCGGTGGCGGACATCCGCCTTACCGAAGGTCCCCCGATGATCAATTCTGAGAACGCAATGTTGCGCGGAACCGTTCTGTTCAACGTGCGTGACCGGGATTTAGGAAGCACCGTAGAAGAAGCCCAAGAAAAACTCAACAGTATGGTCACGAAAATGCCCAAAGGTTATTTCGTGGAATGGAGCGGCCAGTATGAAAACCTGATTCGGGGCGAGCAGACCTTAAAGATGATTATGCCCTTGGTATTAATCGTGATTTTCCTTTCGATGTATTTTGCGTTCAATTCTTACCGAGAAGCTTTCTTTAATCTCATCAGTATTCCGTTTGCCCTGATTGGCGGTGTTTTCATGATTTCGATTTGGGGAGTGAATCTCTCTGTAGCCGTAGCCGTAGGATTTATTGCGCTGTTCGGACTTGCAGTGGAAACGGGAATCGTGATGGTTATTTACTTGAATGATGCCATGATTCAGCTTACTACGAAGAACGGCAACTCACGGGAGACCATTACCAATGAAGAACTTCGTGAATATGTCATCCATGGTGCAGCGAAAAGATTAAGGCCTAAAATTATGACGGTTTGCGTGACCCTCTTCGGACTCGTTCCCATCCTGTGGAGCCACGGTGTGGGAAGTGACATGATGAAACCAATCGTATTGCCGATGGTCGGTGGTGTTTTCACTTCGGCCATTCACATCCTTTTGGTAACACCCATTATCTTTTATATGCAGAAAGAGTGGGAACTGAACAAACTGGGTAAAATTGATGTATTGGACGCTTCCCATTAATCCAAAAATTGATTAAAAATGAAAAAATTCATAATAACAGGAGCGCTTGCGTTGCTTTACACTACCGGTTATGCCCAGCAAATGTCTCTGTCTGCAGTAATGGACAGTATTGCAGCCAACCATCCGGTGGTAAAAATGTACAATGCCGAAATCCGGTCGATGGATGCCGCTGCCAAAGGAGCAAGAAGTTGGATGGCACCTACGGTTGGAGCCGGGTTTTTTATGACGCCCTATAATGCGAAACTCTGGCAGCGCGATGGCGATATGCTCGGCATGGGTTCCGCCGCAGTTTCTGTGGAACAGATGTTTCCCAACAAAAAGAAACTCGATGCCAACGAAGATCTGATGAAGGCAATGTCTTCCGTAGAGAAGGAAAAACTCTTTGCTGCCCTCAACGAAAACTTCCAGGATGCCAAAAAACTGTATTACAGTTCCGTCGTCTTGGATAAAAAGCTGAAGGTCGTGAAGGAAAACGAAAAGATGCTGGACTTTATGATCAGAAATGCTGAAATCAGGTATAAAAACGGACTTGCCAAAATATCGGCCTATTACAAAGCAAAAGCAGCGCTTGGAAGTTCCAAAAACATGCAGCTCATGTATGAGAATGACCTCCGCGTCAACCGCATCCGCCTCAATGCCCTAATGGGAAGAGATGCGCTTTCCCCTTTGGAAATACAGCCTGAATACAATTTAAATGACTATTCCCTCGAGACTTTTGGTCAGGATTTATTTTATCAAAACAGAAGTGACCTTCGCGGCATCGACAGGGAAATCAATATTGCCAAACTGAAACAGGATCTCGAAAAACAGAATCTAAAGCCGGAATTCGGCGTCAGGTTCGAAAACATGTTCGGTTTTGGTGGCCAACCGATGCAGTTTTCACTTATGCTCATGGCAAAGCTGCCTTTCGTTTCCTGGGCTTCAGGCATGAATAAAGCCAATATTAAAAGCCTGAAACTGAAAGAAGAAGCCCTTCAGGCACAGAAAAAAATGATGGTGAACGAATACAGTGGAATGGCCTACGGAATGCGCAATGAACTGGACTTGAATAAAAATCAGCTCAAACTCTATGAAGACACCATCATTCCCGCGTTAAAAAACAACTACAAATCCATGCAGTTGGGCTACGAACAGAATACGGAAGAACTCTTTATGTTGTACGATGCCTGGGAACAACTGAATATGGCTCAGTTGGAATATTTCGAAATCCTTACCAAAGCACTGCAGACGCAAACTGAAATTGACCGTTTAATTGAAAGAAGATGAAAAAAATTATAATATTCACCATGCTTTTGTTTGGTTTGACGGCGTGTGACAAACTGAAGTTCAGGGAAGACAAGCACTCGGCAGAAGCGGCAATGCATACCTATACCTGTCCCATGCACCCAGAAGTGATCTCGGATAAGCCTGGCAAGTGCCCGAAATGTGGGATGGATTTGGTCCTGAAAGATGCCCCTGAAAAAAAGGAAGAAGGGATTAAACTGGATGATCTGCTGAAACCAACCAATGAATTCGTGGTCTCGGAATTGCCGGTCGTAAAGTTAAAAAAAGAAAACATTCCGACCACGGTTGATGCCTTGGGAACAGTGGCGTATGACACCCGGCAGATTGGCAGTATTTCATCCCGCGTTGCTGGTCGGATCGAAAAACTCTATGTGCGGTACAAATACCAAAAAGTGTCCAAAGGCCAGCGTATTTTAGATATATACAGCCCGGAACTCTTAACTGCACAGCAAAATCTGCTGTTTGTTCTGAAAAATGACCGCTCAAACAGAATGATGATTGATGCCGCACACCAGAAACTTCTTCTTTTGGGAATGCCGGCTTCACAGATTCAGAAAGTCATCCAGAAAGGAAAACCCGATCTCACAGTTCCGGTGTTCAGCAATTACATCGGACACATTCAGCAGGCAGGAGCGGCAGGAACCATGGGACAAGCACTGCAATCCGGTCCCGAAATGGCTTCAAATACCGCAGTCACTGCAGAATTGCCCCTGAAAGAAGGAATGTACCTGCAGAAGGGACAGAATATTTTCAGTGTCTACAATCCCAACAGAACCTGGGCCCTGATCAATATTTTTTCCGAAGATATTGCCTTGGTCAGCAAAGGGCAGTCCGTCACGGTCATCCCTGAATCAAATCCGGACAGCCGCTTCAAAGGAACCATCGGTTTTATAGAACCGTTTTTCAGACAGGGCAGCAAAACCGTGACGGCGCGGGTGTATTTTGATAACAGTACCGCAAAAATTCCCATCGGAAGCCAGGTTAAAGCAGAGATTCTAAGCCACAACAGAATGGCAGACTGGTTGCCGAAATCAGCAGTGGTTTCTTTAGGGATTGATAAAATCGTATTCAAAAAAGTAGAAGGCGGTTTTATTGCCCACAAGGTTGTTACCGGTGCTGTGGTAGGTGATAAAATTCAGATCGTCAGTGGTTTGCTTCCTGAAGATGGTGTTGCTGAAAATGCACAGTACCTGATGGACAGCGAAAGTTTTATAAAAATTAACAGATAAAAATTGATAAAATGAAATTCAATATTTTAATGCTGGTTTTGCTGGGTTTTCTTTACTCCTGCAAAAAGAAGGAAGATCCGCACGCTGGTCATGATATCTACTACACCTGTTCCATGCACCCGCAGGTCGTATCCGATAAACCGGGAAAATGTCCTATTTGTCACATGGATTTGGTGCCTGTCGAGAAGAAAAAGAACGCGGATCCCAATGAAATCATACTGAATGACGAGCAGGTTAAACTGGGTAATATAAAAACAGTCGCACTTTCTGGTGGTTCCATTGCAGACAAACTCACCCTTACCGGAACACTCAATTTTAACCAGTACCAGATGCAGTCAGTCAGTTCCAGAGTAATGGGAAGAGTCGAAAGACTGTATTATAAAAATATTGGCGATTTTGTTCCGAAGGGGGTGCCGCTGGTCGATATTTACAGTGAAGAACTCAACAATGCCAAACAGGAATATCTGATGGCCCTGGAAAGACGAAAACTTTTCGTCGGCAATACTTCCATTGATTTCGACCAGTTGCTCCGAAGTTCCCGAAACAAGCTTTATTTATGGGGAATGTCGGAAAGCCAGATCAAACAGTTAGAAAAATCTGGAAAAGCCACACCTACCACCACCGTGTTCAGCAATGCGGCCGGTTTCATCACCGATCTAAGCATTGCCGAAGGTGATTATCTCGCCGAAGGCGGCACCATCGTGAATCTGGCAGATCTATCGTCGCTTTGGGCGGAGGCGCAGGTGTATTCTTCCCAAATGTCGCTCCTTCAGAAAGACAGCAAAGTAACGGTGTATATCCCCGATATGGATAATTTGAAGATTAATGGGAAGATTGATTTTACAAACCCCGAAATCAGTGCCTCCAGCAGAATAAATCTGGTCCGCATTTCCGTACCCAACAAAGGAAATCTGCTGAAACCCGGCATGCCGGTATATGTTCTGGTGGAAAACAAATCACAGGATGGACTTTCAATGCCTGTGGATGCGGTAATCAGGGATGGTAAATCCTCCACGGTCTGGGTGAAAACCGCCAAAAACACCTTCGTAAACAGAATGGTGGAAACGGGTCTGGAATATGAAGACAAAATAGAAATCACCTCCGGAATTAAAGCAGGTGACGAAGTTGTGGTTTCCGGGGCCTACTTGCTGAACAGTGAATACATATTCAAGAAAGGAGCCGACCCGATGGCGGGTCACGATATGAGCACGATGTAATATGGGAAGGCAGATACTATTCGTGATAGCGCAAAAAAAGCTATTGAAATGCGGTAAGGTGGAAAAAACAATTAACAATAAATAAAATTCAAGACTATGAAAAAAATGCAAAACAGTCACGATGCGGGTCATGCTTCGAAGCATGCTGCGCACAATTCAAAAGATGCTTCGGGCATGTACAAACGCTTTGCGGTGATGGCTGTCGCCATGTTCGCAGTGATGTATTTTATCATGTACGCCATGATTGACGGGTGGCAGAACCTGATACCCAATATCAACAACCTGTACATGACCCTGCTGATGACCTCGGCAATGCTGCTTATCGAATTAGTGATAATGAAAGTGATGTACCGCAACAGGAAGATGAATTGGGCGATAGCCATCATCTCGGTTGCCGTTGGCATCTTTTCATGGTTTGGCATCAGAGAACAAATCAATGTGGGAGACAAGCAGTTTGCAAAGGGTATGATACCCCATCACGCAGCAGCCATATTGATGTCCGAAAAGGCACACCTGACCGACCCGGAACTGATAGAGCTGCAAAAAAACATACTTAAAACCCAAGCGGAAGAAATTGAACTGATGAAGCGCAAGCTAAAAGAGTTTGAAGAAAGTAAATAATAAAATTTCAAAAAACAGTTTCGACATGAGCAAAATAATAATCGGCTTTATTTCCTTATCAGCCCTGCTATTCACCGCTTGTGGGCAGGCAGGGTCAAATAAGGCTGAAGCGGCACAGCATTCGCAGGCAACTCCGGAAAGCCACGGGCATAGTACCCAAATAGGTGAATTGGTTCCATCGGATGAAGTCTGCATGGTCAACGATGCCTATATGGGCAAAAAGCAGTTTGACGTAAAATTTGGCGGTAAAACCTACTACGGATGCTGCGAAATGTGCAAGGAGCGCATTCCAAAGGATGCCAGCGTGCGGGTAGCAATAGACCCCTATTCCCATAAACAGGTGGATAAAGCCCTTGCGGTGATTGCCGTTACAGGAAACAACGGTGAAGTGTCCTACTTTGAAAGCAAGGACAACTACACTAACTATTTAAAGAAACAGTAGCCAAATTTCAAATTAAGTAACAATGAGATATTTATGTCCTTAACGAAGAAAATCATATTGGGGTTGGCTGTTATCTTAATCGGCATACAGTTTTTTCAGCCGTTACGGAACCAGGCGGATGAAGTGCCAGCCACCCATATCGAAAGGGTGTACGCCGTACCCCAAAATGTAAAGGCTATCCTTGTCCAGTCCTGTTACGACTGCCATAGCAACAATACCCGTTATCCGTGGTACAGCCGTATCCAGCCCGGAGCATGGTACATGGCAGGGCATATCAAAAAGGGCAAAGAGGAACTCAACTTTAGCGAATTTGGTGAATATTCTGCCCGCAGGCAGCGTAACAAGTTCAGGGCTATGGCGGGGCAGGTCAAGGACGGGGAAATGCCTTTGTCGTCATACACACTCATCCATCGCAATGCAGTATTATCACCGGAGGATAAGCAGGTTTTGATGGCGTGGTTTGGCACAATGGAAGACAGCATTAAATAAAATTTTTCAACTAATGAACAGATATAAAAAAATACCCATAAGAATACTGCAAACAGTGCTGATACTGCTTTGCACCCAAACGTTGTTTGCACAGAAAGTAGTGCATTACGACCTGTATGTAAAAGATACCCTTGTCAACTATGCAGGTAAGCAAAAAAGGGCGATTGCCGTAAACGGGCAAATCCCGATGCCTACCCTTACGTTTACCGAGGGCGACACTGCCGAGATTGTAGTACACAATCAATTGAAAGAAAGTACCTCATTGCACTGGCATGGCGTGTTCCTGCCCAATAAGGAAGACGGTGTACCCCATCTTACGCAGCAGCCCATTGAACCCGGTACAACCTATACCTACCGTTTCCCAATTATCCAGCACGGTACGCACTGGTATCATTCCCATTCGGGATTGCAGGAGCAGATAGGTATGTACGGTAATTTTGTAATGAAGAAACGGGAGGATGACAAGACCTTTAGAAAAGGGATTGACGATTTGCCGACCGTACCCATTATCCTAAGCGAATGGACAAATTACAACCCCGACAACATCAACCGGATGCTGCACAATGCCAACGATTGGGCGGCTATCAAAAAGAACGCTACGCAGTCATACGTTGAAGCCATTAAAGAGGGAAAATTTGGCGTGAAAGTAACTAATGAGTGGAAGCGGATGCTGGCAATGGATGTGAGCGATGTGTATTATGATAAAATCCTTATCAATGGCAGCAATGCACCGGAGCTAAAAACGGTTGACGGCAAGACCTTAAAGGCGGGGGACAAAGTACGGCTTCGCATATCCAACGGCGGTGCATCTTCCTATTTCTGGCTGCGCTATGCCGGAGGTAAGATTACCGTGGTCGCCAGCGATGGCAACGATGTGGAGCC
Organism: Pelobium manganitolerans; assembly: GCF_003609575.1. Classification (GTDB taxonomy): domain Bacteria; phylum Bacteroidota; class Bacteroidia; order Sphingobacteriales; family Sphingobacteriaceae; genus Pseudopedobacter; species Pseudopedobacter manganitolerans. The sequence goes on from NZ_MBTA01000023.1 coordinate 353,423, forward strand.
TGTCGAAGTGGACAGGTTAATCATTGCCGTATCGGAAACCTATGATGTGGTCGTTACCATCCCCGAAGACGGATTGGCGTATGAGTTTTTAGCGACTACCGAGGACAGGACACAATCGGCAAGCTACTTTATTGGTAACGGTGTCAAACAGCTTATTTCTCCGCTGCCACGACTGAAGTATTTCGAGGGGATGAAGATGATGAACGACATGATGAAGATGAACGGCGATTTGGACGATATGGGCATGAAGATGAGCCTGAACCAAATGGATATGAATGTAGTGATGTATCCGGAGATTACTGGCGAAGCAGGTAAAAAAGCAGACCACAGTAAGCACGACGGTATGAATATGGATAATGACCCCAACCGTTATAATGCAAATGCGTTGGGAGATATTGTGACCTTAAATTATGCCATGCTCCAATCTCCTTACAATACCGCACTTCCCAAAGATGCGCCTGTAAAAAATCTAAAATTTACCCTTACGGGAAATATGAACCGCTACGTTTGGAGCATGGACAATAAAATACTTTCCGAAACTGATAAAATACCTGTTAAGAAAGGGGAAATACTGCGTATTACCATCCATAACAATTCGATGATGCGTCATCCAATGCACTTACATGGCTTCGACTTTAGAATAATCAATGGCAAGGGTGAAAAATCGCCGCTCAAAAATGTATTGGATATAATGCCTATGGAGACTGATACAATTGAATTTTTGGCAAACGTAGAAGGTGATTGGTTCTTTCATTGCCATATCCTTTATCATATGATGTCAGGTATGAACAGGGTGTTTGCCGTAGGCGATTACCAAAACCCCTACTTACCTAATAAGGCTAAAGCCTATAAAGCATTACAGCGGGAAAGTAATATGCCTCATTTCATGGCGCAGAATGATTTTGCCACCAATGGTAATGACGGGGAGGCAATGCTCCAAAACGCAAGATGGAGCTTGGGTACAGAATGGCGTTTAGGTTATAGTGATATGCACGGCTATGAAGTTGAAACCCACTTGGGAAGATATGTCGGTAAGATGCAATGGCTGATGCCATTTATTGGCTTTGACTGGCGTTATCGTAAAATGGGGATAGACGAACACGAAACAAACTTATTCGGACAAAAGAATGAAAAAGATACACGCAGGGCAGTTAGCTTAGGTGTTATGTACACCCTGCCAATGCTTATTAATTTTCAGGCAGAAGTATATCATGACGGCATTGTACGGTTATCGTTGATGCGTGAGGATATTCCTATCTCAAAAAGATTGAGAGGTGGCTTTATGGTCAATACAGATTTTGAGTATATGGCAGAATTTAGGTATATAGTCAACAAAAATATTGGCATACGTACCCACTATGATAGTGATATGGGGCTTGGTGTGGGGCTTGCTTTAACTTACTAAAATTGCAATAAGCACCAATGGTTTGTAAACTGCAAAACCGATAAATAATATCGACAAAAAGGTGGTAGTGATGCGGGGTAGTTAATAATAATTAACCTGCATCATGCTACAACCCATTAAATTATACAACAAAATCTAAGTGCCTCCATCATCAATACGATTGGAGGTGAAATTCTATAATCAGTAGTTGCATAATAAGCTAATATGAACAGTATTAGCTTTTCTATATTAACGAACAATGTGTATTTCAAAATGAAGCGAATGGAGAAATTTTACAATGAAATCTATCTTAAGTTGGAAACTGAAATCCAGGAACTGGAGATTGAAACTGACTGCCCCATAAAAAGAATAGAAGCGGTTATACAGCTTATCATTCAAAGCCTTGCAGACTTAAAAGAGTTTGTTCTAAAAAAAGGGTTCAAGAACATTGCGGAAGAAATCTATTTTTTCAAATACCAGAAGCCTGTAATTGTTTCAAAACTCATCTTTTACAACGCCATTTATAAAATCGAAACAAAGAAGCCTTATGGTACAAAACAGTTGAGCTATACCTTGACAACGACCCCACCGGCAAAAAGCTTACGCATAACGCTTTAAAATCGTCCCCGAAATTTGTCGACTGTAGCAAGCTTTACCGGCCGTACAACGACCTTAATGAATGGCTGATGATGAAAGGCTTTTCCAGAAAATCAAAACAGGCACTGAAACTCTAACCCCCAGCCCCAAAAAATGGCAGTTTGCCACGTTCCTGCAAACGGCAAGATGTCCGTTTGTGTCACAACCGGTTTTTTTGGCGCCCTAACTCCGGAGTCGTGGGCGCTGGAAGCTATTAGATAAAGACAATGGAAAAAGAGAGAAAACAGAACAGAAACCAATGGCTGCACCTGAGGCTGTCCGAGAGCGAAAAGATACAGATCCATAAAGCTTTCCTGAAGACCACGCAGAGGAAGCTGAGCGGTTACGCCCGCAAAATACTGCTGGAGAAACCGGTAGTCGCAACCTACCGCAACGCCTCTCTGGACGGGCTGATGGAAGAGCTGATCAAGCTACGGAAAGACCTGAACGGGCTGGCAAACAACCTCAACCGGACTGTCCTGAGGACGTTCGGATGACGGTAAACCGAGCGTAAACGCGGGAGAATTTGTGTAACGAAACCTTGACGTGCCAGCTGAAAAAGACACGCAGGAAAAGGCGCAAAAGAAAGCAGGATGTCTAGAAAAATCACATAGTTTAGGTGAAATATATTAGGTGTAATGAGTTTTCTAATGCAGATAATATTGGCTGTATTTAACACCCATAAAGAGTCCCAGTCAAACCTCTAACTGGGACTTTGCAAACTCAATTTTAAGAAAATTTCTCCCTTAGATGCGCCATGTCCCGGCCGATTTTAACATCTAAAATCTTAGCGTAATGCTGGGTCATTTTAATACTGCTGTGGCCGAGCATTTTAGAGACGGTCTCTATCGGCACATCGTTCAAAAGCGTTACGGTGGTGGCAAAAGTATGCCTTGCGATATGGTAGGTGAGCTCTTTTTCAATACCGCAGGTATCTGCAATTTCTTTTAAATAAGCGTTCATCTTTTGGTTGCTCAGCACCGGCAGAACAGTTCCTTCTGCAATGGATTTAGGGTGGTCTTCATACTTTTGCAGTATCTTTTTGGCGGGCGGCAGCAATGGGATCCGCGAGGCCACGTCGGTTTTCTGGCGGTGCGTATAAATCCACTCGTGCCCGTCCACACCTTTGATAATTTCCTCCTTTTTCAGCTTTTTTACGTCAGCATAAGCAAGGCCGGTATAGCATGAAAATACAAAAACGTCGCGCACCTGCGCAACGCGCTCAATCCTGAATTCTTTGTTGCTGAGCGCATCCAGTTCTTCCGCCGTCAGGAAAACGCGGTCCACTTTTTTGACTTTCGGTTTGTAGTTCAGCATCGGGTTCACAGTGATCCATCCGTTCGCCAGGCATATCCGGATGATTTTCCCAAAGTTTTTGATGTATTTGACCGCCGTGTTATTTGCGCAGCTGCGCACGGTCCTCAGATAAAAATCGTACTCGGTGATAAACTGGTGGTCTATCTTTCTGATATCCATATCTTTTACGCGGTATTTCCATTGGATAAAGTCAGCGGTATGCTTAAACGATGTTCTGTACCGCTCCAGCGTGCCGGCTGCAAACTCTTTCCCTGTCAGCGCTTCTACCTTTGAATTGTGCTCTTCAAAAACGCCCAATATCGTCCGGACTTTTTCTGTTGTGCCCAATATTTTATCACGCAGGGACATTGTGCTGATTGTCTCGTTATTTTTCGACAAGAACTCCTGGGCGTCATAGATCTTGACCTGCAATTGGTCGATACATCTGTTCAGCATCCTTTCGGGTTCACGGTTTCCGGTGGCGCGGCAGGTTTTTTTTGACCATTTGGAGGGTTCACATTTCCTGTTGAGCGAGATTTCGGTTCTTTTTCCTCCCGCTGTGATCCGGCAATAAACCGGCATAGGGCCACCGGTGTAAGCTTTGGGAGTTTTAAGATAAAAGTGAAGCTGGACTAAAGTACTCATAATTTTGGGATTAAAAGTTAAACAAAAGTATTTCTGCAACTAACCAAAATCAAGATGTTCGATGACTGAACGGCTTCTTTATCAGTGTGTTATCCGTCCAAGTCGAGAGTGCTGCCGGTACTATCTAAATACTCTCGATATACTCTCGTTTAAATAGAGAGTATTTACATATTTTAGCGTTTACCTTAAAATAAAAAAGCCTGAAATCATCTGATTTGCAGGCTTTTATCAATTTTT
>NZ_MBTA01000024.1 GCF_003609575.1 Pelobium manganitolerans
GCAGACGCGACAAACCGCCTACGAGCTCTTTACGCCCAATAATTCCGGATAACGCTTGCGCCCTACGTATTACCGCGGCTGCTGGCACGTAGTTAGCCGGCGCTTTTTCTGCAGGTACCGTCACTTTCGCTTCTTCCCTGCTAAAAGAGGTTTACAACCCGAAGGCCGTCATCCCTCACGCGGCGTTGCTGCATCAGGCTTGCGCCCATTGTGCAATATTCCCCACTGCTGCCTCCCGTAGGAGTCTGGGCCGTGTCTCAGTCCCAGTGTGGCCGGTCACCCTCTCAGGCCGGCTACCCGTCGACGCCTTGGTGAGCCATTACCTCACCAACAAGCTGATAGGCCGCGAGCCCATCCCCAACCAATAAATCTTTCCAGTAACTGACCATGCGGTCGCTACTCGTATCCAGTATTAGACGCCGTTTCCAGCGCTTATCCCAGAGTCAGGGGCAGGTTGCTCACGTGTTACTCACCCGTTCGCCACTGATCCCACAGAGCAAGCTCCGTGTT
>NZ_MBTA01000025.1 GCF_003609575.1 Pelobium manganitolerans
GCTAAGGCACTAAGGCGGTAGGTTTTCTTTGTGGCTCTGTGGCTTTGTGGTATAAAAATAATTAGCCACGAAGGCACGAAGACCCTAAGGTTTCTTAGTGGCGTTGCGACGCAAAAATAATTAGCCACGAAGGCACGAAGGCGCTAAGGTTGTCTTTGTGGCTCTGTGGCTTTGTAGCACAAAAATAGTTTGCCACGAAGGCACGAAGACCCTAAGGTTTCTTAGTGGCGTTGCGACGCAAAAATAATTAGCCACGAAGGCACGAAGGCGCTAAGGTTGTCTTTGTGGCTCTGTGGCTTTGTAGCACAAAAATAGTTTGCCACGAAGGCACGAAGACCCTAAGGTTTCTTAGTGGCGTTGCGACGCAAAAATAATTAGCCACGAAGGCGCTAAGGTTTTCTTTGTGGCTCTGTGGCAAAAAATCAACACGTTTATCAAAACTACCTTTAACCTTGCTTCACCAACCTAGCTACAAAAAGTGTATCGGCTTTGTCCTTGTAACCGCTAATCAGCTCCATGCGTTCGGTTTTAAGCTGAAAGGTACCACACAACCATTTTACCTGTGCTTCATTCTCGGCTTCAAAAACAGAACAGGTGATATAAATCAACGGCTTTCCGGGCTTTAAATAACTAACCACGTTACTAGCAATTTTCCGTTGCAAGTTGCTGTAAAAGTCCACTTTTTCTGGAGGGAAAGCACTAAGCATTTCGGGTGTGCGACCCCACGTGCCCGAGCCACTACAGGGTGCGTCTAAGATAATCCCGTCAAACTCATAATTGCTTAACAGCAAATCTTGGTTTTGCGTTAAATCCAACGCTTTTTGCTGATAACCTTCTATGCCGGCATAAAAAAAGCGTTCGCGCAGGTTATGCAAAATGGATTCTCTATTATCAGAAACTAACAACTTCACGCTGGGTTCTTGACTGTGCAAAAGCAGCGACTTCCCACCAGATGCCGCGCAGCAGTCCCACCATTTTTCGTAGGGCTTAGGTTCAAAAAAAGCGCCGACCTTTTGCGACGAGATATCCTGCACCTCATAATCGCCTTTATCCAATACCGCCTCCAGTTTGGTGCCGTTGGCCATTGAAAAGGCGTGCTCACCTATCTTTTCAAATGCAATTCCACTAGCTGATAGCTTTTTGGCTACAACATGAGCTTTATGTGGCAAAGCCCTTATGTACAAATTGGGTTGCACAAAAAAGCTTTCATAAAATGCCGTCGTATTTACCAAGGGCGAAAGCTTAGAGGCTTCTGGAAAAACGTCCGACAGTTGAAAATCTGCAAATTCGCTTTTCAAAACAGACAACTTTTGCGTTAAGCTATCGCCAAGTTTATTTTGCCAGTTGGGGCGGTAGTACGCTACAAATTCGCTGGTTTCGGTATTGCACAGCAGTTCGGCAACGGCTATGCGTGTTTCTAAGTCGTGCTTAGCTAAAATCCCGCCCAAGCGGAAATAATTGTAAGTCAAACTACTTGCGGTGCGCCTATCACGACCGCCCATTTGCTTGTTCTGACGGTAGTATTGCGCCAAAAAACGGTGCAAAGGTTGCTCAAATTGGTATTCGCCCAAAATTTTTTGAAGCGTGGCCAGCTGGTGTATTGCTTTCATCCCTAATCTGCTTTTACCAAATTGCCGTTCTCAATTTTCAACATCATCAAACTTAAATTATAATAACCGTAAGCTTTGCTCTTAGTAAATTTGAAATTGTTGTGCAAACCTCTGTAATCCTCATCTGTTAAGCTTTCCATAAACTTTTTCCCTTTTGCATCCATCAAAAGGCCGAAATAATAAGCGATGTCAAAAGCTTTAAAAGCATACTCAGAAGGTTCCAAAGAATACTGATAGCGATAATTACGCACAAAATCTTGCACGCGCGAACTGCGGTAATCAATTAGGTACGAGGAAGTGAGATAAGTATTTAAACTTTCCAGTTGCTGATAATCTAAAAACGTCAGCTTTTCCCAGGCGGGATGCCCGATAACTGCAATTTGAAAATTACGGCTCAGTTTTTCCAGCTCTTTAAACATGGTGTGCAAGAAAACGCGTTCTGTGGCCGGCAACACAATTACATTTAAACCAACCGGACTTAAATGCTTGTACACATTTTCGTAACCTACGGCTTTAATGCCTATTTCGGATACGTGATAACCTTTTGCCAAACTATCTATTCCTTTTTTAAACGGAACGGCAAATTTGTATTCATCGGCCTGCCCGCTCCGGATCATCACAATTTTTTTTGGTCTTAAATCGCTTTTGATAAAGGCTGCCGCTTTATAGGCGTGCTGATCTAAAAAGTTGTTAATGGTAATTAAAAATGGATTGTGAAACAGGTTTGGATCTGATGCGGCCAAAGGCGAAACCATTGGTTTTTGCATGTTTTTGCTGTGTACAGAAAATGCTTTGATGCCGTTTGGAAATATAGGACCTACCACTAAATCTGCATTTTTGATGGCCTCTTTCGCCGCTAAAGTAGCCAGAGCGCTGGGATTGTCGTTGGAATCAAACACGTTCAGTGTAAAACCCACATTCCCTTTTTCGCGCGTCATCGAATCGAGCCCAAATTTAAATCCTTGATAAAAATCTATAGCAATTTCGGCTTTACGTAAATCGGAGTTAGTAGCCGTGCGGTAATCGATACTCTTTAGTTCGAAAGGTAAGATCAAAGAAATTTGTAGCTGGAGATGCTCCTTTTGCTTTACTACAGGTTTTGGTTTCTCTGTGGGTTTAGCAGCAGTTTCCTCTGTTTGGGTCTGCTTCGGTTTTGTGCCTGTGCTTGTTTGGGGCTCTTGCCTTACCGGCGCGGATTTTGGCGAACAAGCCACTATCAGTAAAGAAGCGGAAATAAACGCTAAAAAACAACAGACAAAAAAGCGGAGCTGCGGTGAGGCGGTACGATTCAAGAAAAAAGCGGAGGCCAAATTAGCCTCCGTATAATATTTGTTTTGCAACTGATGATCTTTTTTATTCCCACTCGATGGTTGCAGGTGGTTTAGAACTGATATCATAAACAACACGGTTTACTCCTTTTACGTTATTGATAATTTCGTTGGAGATTTTTGCCAACAACTCGTAAGGCAAATGGCTCCAATCTGCGGTCATGCCGTCAACAGAACTTACAGCGCGTAAAGCCACCACATTTTCGTAAGTACGCTCGTCGCCCATTACACCTACAGATTGTATAGGTAAATAAATGGTGCCGGCCTGCCAAACTTTATCGTACCAACCGCTTTCTTCCAAATTTTTGATGTAGATATGATCTGCATTTTGCAAAATAGCTACTTTTTCTGGTGTTACATCGCCCAAAATACGGATGGCCAAACCTGGTCCCGGGAAAGGGTGACGGTGCAAAATATTTTCTGGCAAACCCAAGGCCTTCCCTACCCGGCGCACCTCATCTTTAAATAAAGTTTTTAGCGGCTCTACCACTTTTAGCTTCATAAAATCGGGTAAACCGCCCACGTTATGGTGCGATTTAATGGTTGCGGACGGTCCTCCGTTTACCGATACCGACTCGATAACATCTGGATAAATGGTGCCTTGCGCCAGCCACTTTACATCCGAAATTTGATGTGCTTCATCGTCAAATACCTCAATAAAAACCCTGCCAATGGCTTTACGTTTTTGCTCTGGATCTGATAATCCGGCCAAAGCATCATAAAAACGCTGCTTTGCATTTACGCCTTTTACATTTAAGCCCAGCTCTTTGTAAGAGTCCAACACCGACTCGAACTCGTTTTTACGTAAAAGCCCGTTATCCACAAAAATGCAATGCAAGTTTTTACCGATAGCCTGGTGCAAAAGCAAGGCCGCAACAGAAGAATCTACACCTCCAGATAGCCCCAAAACTACTTTATCGTCTTGCAAATCAGCTTTAAGCTGTGCAATGGTTTCTTCGGCAAAAGCAAAAGGTGTCCAATCTTGTGTGCATCCGCAAATGTCCAACAAAAAGTTTTGCAACAACTGTTTGCCGTCTGTAGAGTGCGTCACCTCTGGGTGAAACTGGATGCCATAAGTTTGTGTTCCTTTAATTTGATAGGCCGCTACTTTCACAGATTCTGTGCTGGCAATAATTTCAAAGCCGGCGGGAATTTCCTTGATGGTATCTCCGTGCGACATCCAAACTTGCGAATTTGCTGGCAAGTCTTTCATCAAAGTATTGTTGGTGTGGATGTATGCTAAGTTTGCTCGTCCGTACTCGCGAATTTCTGATGGAACCACCTGTCCGCCAGAATGTTGGGCCAAATATTGAGCTCCGTAACAAACGCCCAAAAGTGGCAGTTTACCGTGGAACTGCTGAAAATCGACCTGTGGTGCATCGGCCTGCCTTACCGAAGAAGGGCTACCCGAAAAGATAACACCTTTGGTATATTGATCTATCTCTGGAATTTTATTAAACGGATGGATTTCACAATAAACATTGAGTTCGCGCACGCGCCTAGCGATAAGCTGGGTGTACTGCGAGCCAAAATCGAGGATGAGGATTTTCTCTTGCATGGGCAAAGATAAAAATTTTTGGGCGCAGCGGGCTAAAATTGCAATTTTGTACCCGCCCGGGTTTTAAAGAAACGCGTAATTAATTTCCGCCACGATTTTGATTCACCCATCATCCAAAAATAAACCACTATTTTAGCGCAGTGCAAAACATCATTACAACAGGATAACAACAAAATGAGGAACAGTTTATTCGCCGTGTTAACAATTTGTATTGGTGCTTTAGCCGCTTGTGATTACAGCCCCAACCGAAGCAACATTATTGTTGCCAGCAGAAGTTATATAGACACGGCGCGCCGTTACATTGTAGTTCAGCGAGATACCACCAAACAAGTAGACACCGCGCACAAAGACAGTAGCGCCATTGCGAAAACGGATACGGTAGTTACTCCCGCTAAGCCTGCCATAACACAAACGGACACGATAAAGAAAGCGCCTGCACCCATAAATGCTTCTGCCGCAGCCTTGATTAATTACGCTAAAACCTTAATAGGGAAACCTTATGTGTACGGCGCCAACACGCCAGAGAAAGGCTTCGATAATTCGGGATTTGTGCATTACGTTTTTGAACACGCAGGAATTAAAGTGCCTAAATATGCACCGGCTTACATTAGCGCAGGCGATAACGTGAGTTTGGCTGATGCACAAGCGGGCGATATTATTCTGTTTGCTAAATCAGATACCCTAAAAAAAGCAGTGTACCAAGTTGGGATTGTAGTGACGCCAAAAGGAGAACCTCTACAATTTATCCACGCCAGTGGCGGAAAGCTGAACGGTGTGGGTATTGCAACATTGAGCAATTATTATAAAGGCAGATTAATGGGCTTTAGGAGAGTTGGGTTGAAGTGATGAATGAGTGAAGGATGGATGGAATGAGCTTAAGCCCTTGCTAATGTTGTTCGGACTTTGTTTTTGGCGATGATGACGATAGACAGCATCACGCTTAAAGCACCATCGACACAAGAATTGTTGATTGCCAAACTTTAAATTTGATTGATATAGCTGATTACAGATTTTTGTTTTATTTTTCCTGTGGAAATGAACGCAGTAGAAGACCATCCTTTTAAAGCTTTTGTACCAGCCAATGCAAACAAACTCATCATTGGGAGTTTCCCTGGCAGGCAACATACACAAGGCATGGCCAATGACGAGGCTTGGTTTTACGGTGCAAAAAGAAACCAGTTCTGGCAAATTTTATCGGCAGTTTTTGAGGTACAGATAAACAAAAAAACAACGAAACAGCAAGTACTTGCCCAGCACCAAATTGCAATCACTGACATATTTTTGAAGGTTAGGCGCAAAAGCAATAACAATTTAGATGAGAACCTAGAATTAGTGGCCTATAATGACCACGTCATAAGACAAATTTTAGCAGAGCAAAACATCCAACGCGTTTTCTTCACCAGCAAATTAGTTGGCAAACATTTTAATACACTTTTCCCCGAGGTCGCTTATGTTGATTTTCTCCCCTCTCCTTCGCCAAGGTTTGCGCAGATGAGCCTGCAAGAGAAGGTAGAAATATATCGCGAGAAGTTGTTGGAAAACTAAAACCAGTAATCCTGAATTTTATTTTGTGGCCGTTTTTGTGTGAGGGATTGCAGTGGAAAGCCCACAGCGAGGAACGAGCGAGGACTTGCAACGGAAAGCCCGACCCGCAGTAAGCGGGGCACACCCAAATAAAAACACACTTGGAGCTGGCGCAAATGTTAGTACAGGACCTCAGTAACAGGCAGGGCAGAAAAGAAATAGCTATTGGCTGGCGTACTTAAATTTTAAGATAGACTTGAATTTTTTGAGAAAGCATTGGTACGATTTAGGTGCGTTTTTAATGCCTGTTACCTTGATGCATGCCTTCTTTTTTACGCACAGCACCTATCAGTTTCTAATGTGGCTTAGCTTGGGCACTTTGTTTCTCCATCAGTTAGAAGAATATCGTTCTCCGGGGACCTTTCCCGCCATGCTAAACCGCGTAATGTTTAAAAGCGACCATCCGCTTTATTACCCTTTAAACACCAACACCGCCCTAGTTATAAACGTAGGCATCGGCTGGTTAAGCTATTTTTTAGCTGCTGTTTTTGCCGAAAGATTTTTATGGTTGGGTTTGGCTACCATTTTAGTTTCGTGCGGTAATGTGGTTGCACATCTGTTGATGTTTAACGTAAAAGCTAAAAGTTTTTACAATGCCGGCATGGCTACCAGTATTTTTTTATTTGCACCTTGCACCTTTTAATTTTTTAAGATTGCAGATTTGAATCTTTCAGACTGGCTCTTGGGTGTGGTTTTAGGCTTAGCGCTTAACTATTTGGGCATTATAAAAACCATTGTTTGGATGGTAGATGAGCAAACGGATTATGTTTTTGACGACCGTTTTGAAAAAAAGTGAAGAATTTGCTTGCAGTGCAGCTTGTTTTACAAATAGTATATCGTAAAAAATTTTTCTTTGCAGAAACCTTCAAGGCAACAGATGAGAGGTTTTTATGCCATGCAAAAGTAACTTATACTTCATCCTGACGAAACCGCTCGCTCCTAAGGTTTAACGCCCAGCTAATCAGCGTCTCTAACTAAGTTTGCTATTTTACGCAAAACACCCTATCATTGTGAAGTCTATTTAACTAACTTTCAATTGTAGATCTAAATAACACCTAAATTATCCTAATATGAAAATGAAAAACCTTTTGAAAAGTTTCGTCTGTATGCTATTAATAATTTACGCAATCGATTCCTTTGCGCAAAAAAAGATAGATTATCCCCAAGTTGGTTTTAACGGGACAAATCCAAATGTTAAAATCACAAGAGTAGTACTTACAGACAGCAACACCGTCCTTTATTTCAGAACTACGGCCAGACCGGGCGATTGGATAAGGATACCAAAAAACACTTATATACAAGGGAAAAATGAAAACGACAAACTCTTTATCAAGGGTGTTAAAGGCATTCCTTTTAACCAACAATATACCATGCCCGATAGCGGAGCAGCTAATTACCAATTGATATTTCCGCCATTAAAGCAACAAGTTGCCGTAATAGATTATGGGGAGGAACAAGACGGAGGTTGGAAAATTTATGATATTGAACTTGAGCAGAAAAACAGACTGTTGCCGACAGAATTTTATAAGGAATGGTATAACAAAAGCAATGGACAGCTGGAAATTGCCTTTTACAACCAAACGGTGGTATTGGACCGCAAAGTTTGGGCTTATCAAAATGTGGCAAGCAAAGGCAATCGATTTACGATAACGCTATTGAACAACGGAGAAACAAAAAAGATTAGCGCACAATTAATAAAGGGCAATTTAGTGTACAGAGGCAGTAACGAAAGTATTGAATTGCTTGCCAATAGAAATCATTGCGATAAAGCTGTCGATAAATCTGTTTTTCATGAGCCTTACCTAAAAAATGACAGCGCTGTTTTTAGCGGTTATATTAAAAATTACACTTCCAGACTCGGCACAAAAACCATGAGTTTAGCTGTAAACAATATCATTAACGGGACCCAAAAACTTGTACTCATTAAAATACAGGAAAACGGCTACTTTTATCAAAAAATCCCGCTTTATCATTTTCAGCAAGTCTTTTTAAGATCTGATATTGCAAATGAGAACGATATTTATCTGGAGCCTGGCAAAGAACTGTTTATGGTTATCGGCGGAGATAAGCCCCAGTATATGGGAGAATTGGCCAAGCTGAATTATGACCTGAGCAGGTTGAATGCCATCCGGCAATTTGACTACTACAGCGTTCAGAAGAAAGTTGCAAATATGAAGCCTAATGAGTACAAAGCCTATTTAACGCAGCTCCAAAATATTGAGAACAGAAAACTAGATTCGGTTTACCGTTTAAACATAATCTCGGCAAAGGCTTTCCAAGTGAAAAAACTGGATATAAAACTTAGCTATGCCAATAATATGATGGAATATCACTGGATAGTTCCGTCTGCATTTAAAAGCGTAAATAAACTGCCCAACAATGAAAAAGTAATTGCCGAGCAGTATCCAAATGATTATTATAGCTTTATCGGCAATGACTTTAACAAGGCAGAAAACTTGTTGGCCCCTTCTTTCAACACATTTATTAACCGTATCAGGTTTATCGAAAACTTGAGGCAAATGGTTTCCTATCACTACAAAGAAATTATTCCTCTTCTTAAAAAAACTGCTTACCGCCCAGATGCTGAGGACAAAAGTTTTGAAGAATACATGATGGCCAACCAGCAGTCAACACAAATTGACAGCGCACACGCACAATTATCTGAAAAATGGGCAAATAAACACAGCACTGAAATACAACTTATTACAGCATACATTCTGAGAAAACAATATTATGCCAAACTGCAATCGGCAATTGGTATAGCAGAAAAAGGCATTTTAAAAGACCTGATCACCGCTCAAGAAGTATCCAACCCGATGGTGCAACAGCTTACGCCAGTGGATGAAAATAGCTTGGCATTTTTGCTGGAAGACGTAGAAAATCCGTTCATAAAAGAATATATCTTCAACAACAACCTAGCTATTACACAGCAAGTGAAAATCAACAAAAAAAACGGAGGCTATTTTATGAACAGCACACCTACAGTAGAAGCCGACCAAATTTTTGACGCCATTTTAGCCAGATACAAAGGAAAGGTAGTGGTGGTAGATTTTTGGGCAACTTGGTGCGCTCCCTGCCTTTCGGGCATTGAAAGAATTGCGCCTTTGAAAGAAGATTTGAAAGACAAAGACGTTGAGTTTGTTTACATCACCAACGAAACTTCTCCGTTGCAAACTTATAACAACATGACCCCGACCATTAAGGGACAACATTACAGGTTAAAATCTGATGAGTGGAGATACCTGGCCGACAAATTCAGTATATCTGGTATACCACACATGGTGCTGGTTAATAAAGAAGGCAAAGTTGTTAATCCCCATATCGCTTTTATAGAGAATAATGAAATGAAAAGACTAGTGGAAGCGAATTTTTAAAAAGATAAGTTTTTATTGATCAAGCTTCGCAAGACAATTGAACGCCCCAATTTGCACCGCCAAATTGGGGCGATAAAATACCGTTTTTTACGTATCCTATTTTTACTGGAGGCCTCCTAAATTTATCCGATAAAAAACAAACATTATGAAAAAATCGTTATTTCTGCTTGTTATGTCTTTATTGCTAACAAGCCTTAACAGTATTGCGCAATTGGCCCCAATTACTTTACCTAATAGCGCTGAAGAATGGTCCGCGCCACAGGCCTTTACACTAATAACACGTGATGGCTACCGTCAAAAAGTTGATATCAGCACGCGCTTGGTAAAACATCAGGGAACTACCGGTTTTATAGATGTAAAGATTGCCAATTATGGCCCAAAAGACATTGTACGTATGTATGTGGGTTTAATAAAAGGCCCTGTTGACTTAAAAAACTACAAGGGCTTAAATTATAACAACTGCGGAATTTACAGCATTAGAAACGGGTATAATACTACCATGAAGCTAGAATTGCGCGAATGCCATCCGAAGGGCGCAAGTAAAATGTCTGATTTAGAGAATGCCAAGGCTGCCAACCGTGGATAGGAATAGCCGATATTGCAATGAAATAGAGGATTTTAGCCCATCCATTTTACTTTCTCGCTCATGGGACTGCGTTTTGCCTCGCGAGCAGGTGCATCGTGATAACCCATATAAAACAATCCAATGCATTTCTCATTAGGCGCCAGACCTAAAAAATGGCCTAAGTCATCAATCAGCGGTGGCGATGACCAGTAAGCGCCCACGTCTAAACTTTGGGCCGTTAATGCCATGTTTTGCACCGCACAAGCTGCGGCAGCTAGCTCTTCCCACTCGGGTATGGCACCGCTTAAAGCCACGTTAATTGCGATAATTACAGCAGATTGCGAAGTTTTTTGTGCAAAGCTATCATACTTTTTCTGCAGGAATTTATCAGCGGGGGTGTTTTGTTGGTACAAGCGGCCTAACTCCTCTCCTAACTTTTGTCTGGCCTCGCCAACAATTACGGTAAAACGCCAAGGCTGTGTTAATTTATGTGTTGGTGCGTAATTGGCACTTTCCAAAATCTGCTCTATTACCGCTTTGGGTATCGCTTTATTGATAAAACTCTCCGGAAAAACGCTTCTCCTGCCTTTTATAATTTCTGATAATACGGTTGCTTTGTTGCTCATGTCAGCAAATCTATCATTTACGCATCACAGAAACTACCGACTTGCGTCTTAAAACTGTCAAGGTTTCCACTCCAGTATCTTTACCAGCTGTGGTGGTGTTTGCGTTAAGCCCTCCCCGTCTTTTTGTGGTGTATTTTGTATAAAAAGATTCATTATTTTGCGCGTTTTCCAAAGTTCAGTATCAAAAGTTGGCTCCCAAGATCCCAGACTTTCGGCATTTAAATCGCTTACCGTGGCACGTTTCAAACGGTGCAATTTTGCTTGGTAAACCGATGCTTTGTTCCCGCGCTCCTCATCCCTAAAAATAAGCATGAACGCAGCTTTTTCACCTTTTCCTTTCACCAAAATTTGAGGGCGCGATATAGGAATTTGCTTAGTGCCGCTGCCGCTTAAAGAAAAAGCCGTTTTCCTGAACGCTAAACTTTTGTTATACCATTTGCCTTTGAGGTGGTAAATAATGTGGTACTGAGGAATAGCTGAGGCATCCGAACGCCAGTAGGTTGCGATAAATGGGTTTCCGGCTTCGTCACAAGACATGCTGGTTTGGTTGATCAGTTCGTGTTTTTGTGGGATTCGTGCCGCATACTCCGCAGTTTTAGCATTTATGGGCAAGGTGTATTTTTCGCCGGCCGAATTTTCCCAGGTGAGTCCGCCATCTTTAGAGCGTGCATAGGCAATATCATGGTTGCTGGCTACATCAGGTGTTTCTCGCCAAACCCATGAAACATGAATTACGCCATCATCATCAATACATGCTTGCCAATACGCGTTCCGTTCGCCCTCGCCGTCAATTAAATTGTCGTGCAAACGCGTCCACTTTTGCGTTGCCACATTGTAGCTATTTACCACCATATTACCGCCGCCAGATCCGCCATCGCGGTAAAAAAACAGCAGTTGCTTGTCGTTTAATTTATAAAACTCGGGGTACGATAATTTATTTTCATTCTTGCCTATCATCGGCAAAAGCCCGCCTAATTGTAAAGAACCGGCTTTTACCGAACGTGCATATTTTAAGGCGTTGTTATGATGGTCCCAAGCTACATGTAAATAGCCGTCGCCATCTGCCATGATGCTGATGATGTTGTGCGCGTCTTTAACGTTCCCTTTGTAATTTGTTTTTTGCACCGTCCAAACGCTATCGCCAACTGCTCTTTTTGCCAAGGTTAAAGCCCCATCTTCACTATAAAAGGCAGTGTATTGCGTGTCTTTAAACGTAACTACTGAGTTTTTGCGGAACACCGCTGTATTCACGGTGTTGCCAGCCCAAGCGAAGCCCACCGTAGTTTCTGTAACGGAATTTTGGGCAAAAGCAGTAAAGCAAGTTAAAAGCGCCAGGCTAAAAGTTAAAACCCAAAAAATACGGATAATGTGCTTCATCCCGAACTATTTTACTGCTTTTATAGGTTCAATTCCCTCGTGTGTGGGCCTGCCTTGCGCAATGGTCCCGTCGGCGTTAAAGCTTAGTTTATCGATACAAACTTCGCGGTGGTAACCTGCAGAACGACCCATTTTAATTCCTTTTGGATAAACAAAGCGGTGGTAAACATTATACCACTCATCGCGCCCGGGAACTTGAATTGTGGTATTATGGCCCGTTGCATAAATGCCTTGGGTGGGGTCTTTAGCAATCACTAAATTATTTTGCGGAATACGGATTGGACTTAAAGGACCATCAGCAATACCGTAACGCACGCGGTAATCCTCGTCGCGCGTGTCGTTCTCGCTCCACATAAAATAATAAAGTCCGTTGCGGTAAAGCACGTGCGTGCCCTCCCTAAAAGTACCTCTTGGTGTTAAATTGGTTTCGGTGCCTTGCTTTAAAGAAACCATATCATCGTTTAACTCGGCACCAAACATAAAGCCGTTGCCCCAGTACAGATAATATTTGCCGGTTTTTGGATCCTGAAAAACATCCGGATCAATCACCTGGCCACGGTTTATACCCTCGGGTCTTTCGGCTATCAAAGCTTTACCCGAATCAACAAAAGGACCTGCCGGATCATCGGCCACAGCCACACCTATTTTTTGCGCAGCCGTAAAGTAATAGAAGTACTTGTAGGTGCCACCAATTTTTCTTTCGATGATGCAAGGCGCCCAAGCATTTCTATCGGCCCAGCTCACATCTTTTTTTAAATCTAAAATTATGCCCTCGTCTTTCCAATTTACCAAATCTGTAGAAGAGAAAGTTTTAAAATAGGTACCGGACCAGTTATCAAAACCATCACTGGTAGGGTATAAATAAAACTTTTTGTTTTTCTCGGAGTAAATCAAATCCGGATCGGCATAGTAACCGTTAAGCACCGGATTATTGTACTGCTTGGCCTCAACCGTGTAAGTCAGGTTTGGCCTTCCTTCTGTTGTTAAGGTATAATTTACCTTTTTAAAATTCTGCTTGCCTTTTGGTGTAATAGTGGTGCCTTTTGGTGCTGGAAACTCGGGATTAAACCGCTTTAAATTTGCACCGTTGTTTAACGGCAATACCAGCTTTTTGCTGGCCGTATCAAATACGATATTTAATTTACGTACCCAAGACGATTGAGGGTTCAGCATCAGCTCATCGCGGTTGCCCCATTTGGCAATTAGCCTCAATTTTTCTTCCTCTGTAATTGGCATTACCGTACCGTGGCGCGGATGAAAATCCATGCTCACTTCTTCATCAATCACTTTAAAATTCTCAAAATCGGTAGTTTTGGTAAACTGATATTTGCCACTGGTGTACATATCATACATCAAAATATAGCCACTTCCATCGTTCAGCTTAAACACACCCGAGCCTTCTACCTTGTTTTTGGTTTGCTGCACATATTTATCGCGCAACACATAATTACCTGTTAACTTATCCGCTACCGCGATTTTAATTCCGGCACCTTCACTTTCCGTTTTTAAAAACAGGTAAAATTTATCGTCTTTTTCTATGATATCCCCATCTATACTTGCGCCATTGGTTGGGCTAAAATACAGTTGCTTAGGCGCGGTTTCTAAGTCTGTAAAATCTTCATTGGCATAGGAGTAATAAATTTTATCGGGGTTATTGCCGTTTTTTAAAGAGAAATAAACCATGTACTTGCCTTTCTCTTTATCGTAAATGGTTTGCGGTGCCCAAACGCGCAACAAGTCCTCATTCCCCCGAAAACGTTTTTGAATGTTTACGACGTGATGAGTCCAGTGGATCAAATCTGTAGATTTCATAAGCACCATGGCGCGGTTACTGTCCCAGCCCTTGGATGCCATCATATCCGTAACTACCATATAAAAGGTTTTACCGTCTGCGCCACGTAAAATATGCGGATCGCGCACACCACCGGCAGAACTAATTTCTTTGGAATCAAAAATGGGCTGATTGCCATTTAACGCCTTGTAATCGTAACCATTATCGCTTATCGCAAAGCGGATGGATTCGCCATCTCTTCCGCCACCGGTGAAATAGGTGAAAAGATAAGCGCTAAATTTTGGGGAACCATCTTTGGTTTGGGCAATTAAGTTAGGCAGAACCATGCAGCAAAGCAGGGCGCAACAAAAAGTCGTCTTTAGAGTTGTGTTCATAATTTTTCGCTTAAGCGATGTAATTGGTTGCAAAAATTAAGTGTGCAAATTACACATAATATCCAAATTAAGCATGTACGAATTAAGACAAGGAAGGGGACAAAGCCGTAAAATCAAAAAATGACGGCTATCATGCAATAATTATGGCAATGCAAGCATTAAAAAGCCATATTTGCGCTATGGGTTACAAAAATTTGCAACATTGCGTTGATGATTTAGAAAATCACGGGCGCTTAATACGCATTAAAGAAGAAGTTGATCCTCATTTAGAAGCGGCGGCCATCCATTTAAGAGTTTACGAAAACCAAGGGCCCGCACTTTATTTTGAAAATTTAAAGGGTTGCAAATTCCCTGCTGTTTCTAACCTATTTGGTACGGTAGAACGTAGCAAATTTATGTTCAGAGATAGCCTAGATAAAATTAAAACCCTTGTTGAATTAAAAAACGACCCTTTAAAGGCCATTAAAAACCCTTTAAAGTACGCTTCGGTATCGCTTACCGCTTTATCTGCCTTGCCCATGAAGGTCAGTAGCAATGCGCCTATCAGTTTTGGAAAATGCAGGATACAAGATATCCCCGGAATTGTTAACTGGCCCATGGACGGCGGACCGTTTGTGACCATGCCTCAGGTTTACACAGAAGATATTGATAAACCCGGGATTATGAACGCCAATTTAGGCATGTACCGCATACAGTTACAAGGAAATGATTATATTTTAAACGAAGAAATAGGTTTGCACTACCAGTTGCACCGCGGCATTGGTGTGCACCAAACAAAAGCAAACGCCCAAAACAAACCTTTAAAGGTGAGCATTTTTGTTGGCGGCCCACCCGCACACCCACTTGCTGCGGTAATGCCTTTGCCCGAGGGTTTATCAGAAATGATTTTCGCCGGTGCTTTAGGCAACCGCCGGTTCCGCTATTTTTACGATAATGAAGGCTTTTGCATTTCTGCCGATGCCGATTTTGTGATTACCGGAACCGTGCAACCCATGCAAAATAAACCTGAAGGGCCTTTTGGCGATCATTTGGGCTATTACAGCTTAACGCACCCCTTCCCGCTGATGAAGGTGCACAACGTTTACCATAAAAAAAATCCAATTTGGAGTTTTACCGTGGTAGGCCGGCCGCCACAAGAAGACACTAGTTTTGGCGAGTTGATCCACGAAATTGCCGGAAGTGCTATTCCGCAAGAAATTCCCGGTTTACACGCTGTAAACGCAGTTGATGCCGCCGGGGTGCATCCTTTGCTTTTTGCCATAGGCAGCGAGCGTTATACGCCTTATTTAAGTGAACGGAAACCGCAGGAAATTTTAACCATTGCAAACCATATTTTAGGAAAAAACCAGCTCAGTTTAGCGAAATACTTGTTTATATGCGCCAAAGAAGACCGTCCCGATTTAGACATTTACAACATCCAAGCCTTCCTGAGCCATATTTTACAGCGCATTGATTTAAGTCGGGATTTACATTTTTACACCAAAACCACCATTGATACGCTGGATTACAGCGGAAGCGGTTTAAACACGGGATCAAAAGTAGCTTTTACCGTAGCCGGGAGCGTGAAGCGCGGTTTATGCAACAGCTTACCGGAGAATCTTAATCTTCCGAATATTTTTGAGGCTAAACTGGTTATGCCGGGCGTAGCCGCTGTAAATGCCCCCCAATATATCGATGAAGCTAGCGCTAAAGCCGAAATTGATTTACTAAATGAATCGTTAAAAAAACAGGATTTAAATAACTTACCCTTATTGGTGCTGTGCGATGATGCCGGCTTTACCGCCAAAAACTTGAACAACTTTGTGTGGGTAACTTTTACGCGCAGCAACCCAGCAACAGACATCTCGGGCATCAATAGCTTTACCGAACATAAACATTGGGGTTGCAAAGGGCCACTAATTATTGATGCACGCATTAAACCGCACCATGCACCGCCCTTGGTTATGGATGAAAAAGCAGAGGCAAAAGTTGATGAACTGGCAAAAAAAGGCGGTTCTTTGTATGGTATTGTATAGGCAAAACCTTCCGAAACTTTATAATATCGGAAGGCTCGTAGCTCGTCAGTTTTTAGTCAACTCTCCTCTTATGGAAGTGCTTAAACGGCGTAACAGCCTATCGCGGGGATAGTCTCTGCCCAGCAGATACATCAATTTGGTTACTGCGGCCTCAAAAGTCATATCATAACCGTTAATAACGCCCATTTCTTTTAAGGCGCTGCTGGTGGCGTAACGCCCCATCTCTACAGAACCGACTTTACATTGCGAAATATCTAGGATGATTTTCCCTTTATCAATAGCCCGTTTTAGCTTATCCAAAAACCATTTAGCGGTGGTGGTGTTCCCAGTGCCAAAAGTTTCCATAATAATGGCTTCGGCATCAGAGTTTAATACGGCATCTACAATTTCCGGACTTATGCCCGGATACAGTTTTAACACGCCCACATTATTGCTCACATTGGTATGCACTTTCAAAATCGGCTTCTCTAGTTTGCCTATGACCGCATCGTTGTAACGGATATGCACGCCCGCCTCTACCAAAACCGGGTAGTTGGGCGAGCGGAAAGCTTCAAACTTTGCCGAATTGTATTTAAAAGTGCGGTTTGCCCGATAAAGCTTATTCTCAAAATAGATAGATACTTCTGGCACACGCGCCTTGCCATCTTCTAATTTTGCCGATGCAATTTCTAAAGCGGTGATAAAGTTTTCCTTGGCATCTGTACGCACCTCGGATATAGGCAACTGCGACCCCGTAAAAATCACCGGTTTACCCAATCCTTCCAGCATAAAACTAAGTGCAGAGGCTGTAAAAGCCATTGTATCCGATCCATGAAGAATCAAAAAGCCGTCATGGTCTTCATAATTATCATGAACGAGTTTTGCCAAGAAAGCCCAGATTTCGGGCGTCATATCAGAAGAATCGATAATCGGATCGAAGGAGTAAACAGTCAGTTCATAATCCATCCGGCGCAACTCTGGCACGTTCTCAATAATCTGCTCAAAGGTAAAGGGGCGTAAAGCTCCCGAAACAGGATCTGTGATCATACCGATGGTTCCACCCGTGTATATCACAAATATTTTAGTCATTTTGCCTTATGGTTGATGAAGCGCAAATTAACGCTTTATGATTTAGATGCCAAAAACTTTGTATGAATTAGCGGTAGTCACTTCGGCCACCTTTTCTAAGCTGCACTGCTTAATATCTGCCACTTTTTGAGCCGTGTGGATAAGGTACGAGCTTTCATTGGCTTTGCCCCGGAAAGGAACCGGCGCTAAATAAGGTGCGTCTGTTTCTAAAACCAGATGTTCTAAATCTATGGCCTCTACCACCTTATCCAAACCTGCTTTTTTGTAGGTAACCACCCCACCGATACCCAAATAAAAACCTAAATCTATTGCCCGTTGTGCCTGTGCCAAATCGCCGGTAAAACAATGGAAAATCCCGCGCAAATGCTCATCCTTTTGGCTGTCTAAAACCTCAAAAACCTCTTCAAAAGCATCTCTGCAATGGATTACAATGGGCAGGTTTAGGTTTTTAGCTTGCTCTATCTGCAGATTAAAGGCCTGCTGCTGTTGTTTTAAA
Source organism: Pelobium manganitolerans (assembly GCF_003609575.1). Taxonomy (GTDB): domain Bacteria; phylum Bacteroidota; class Bacteroidia; order Sphingobacteriales; family Sphingobacteriaceae; genus Pseudopedobacter; species Pseudopedobacter manganitolerans. Next base: position 17,768 of record NZ_MBTA01000025.1, read on the forward strand.
AAAGTTTTATCCCAATATAAATCAATCCCAATTTCGCCGATGGCGTAAACTTTGTTGGCGCTTATCGCTTCTGCGATGATAGCCAATTCATCCAAATAATTTTCTTTCACATCACAAGGATGCAAGCCCAGCATCGGAAAACAGTTCTCAGGATAATTTTTGGCAATATCAAACACCAAAGGCATGGATTTGCTATCCACGTTGGGCAAAAACAAACGTGTTATGTCATTTAAAATACAACGCTCAAGCTGTTGCGCCTGCTTCACGGGGTCCGTTTCGTAATAAATATGGGTATGTGTATCTGTCAGCACCATTTCCTTAAAATTTGTGCAAAATTAAAAATTACCGTCGAGATGTGCTTAGCTTGATAGCTTCTTATGCGTTAAATCCATTTTTTAGGATTGGTACGTATTTTGGCTTTTTGCCAGATAAAAAACAAGAATGAAAAATATTTATTACAGCCTGATGATTGGCGCCAGTTTTTTGTTTTCCCAATGCAACAATACATCAAATAAGGCTCAAAACAGCCAAAAAGCAGATATGCAACAAGTAAGAGGCGATAGCTCGGCCAAGGCCACTGGACATCTTGAGCTTGCCGATAGTACAGTTTCTACCGACACTACACCAAACCAAAACAGCCCAAATAAAACAGCGAAATCCGTAAAATATGCGGGCAAACATCCTATTACCTTGCAGTGGATTAGCTGGGACCAGCCAGGGTCGGCTTTGGTTAAACCCTTAGACGATATTTGGTATAGTATTAAAGGTTCGCAGAAAAATAAAGAAGGCGATTATTTGCAGATTGATGGAAAAATTAGGCGCTTAGATCAAAAAACTTTAGAATTCGAAGGCACAATAATTACCAAAGTAAATTACAACAACAATGGCCAAGCTTGTGTAAAAGAAGGTAAACAGATTTTTTACGGAAAAGGTAGTCGCAGTTATTACCGCCTACAAAACATGGGCAATTGCGAAGAAAACAACGTGGTTGACTATGTGGATATTTATCCGGGTAAAAGTTCTTTGTGAGAAAGTTCACATTTTGTAAACTTTCAGTATCTTTTACATATGAAAGTGCTGGTTAAACGGACGATACATTATTACTTACAAAAGTAATCCCACCGCAAGCAAAGCACAACTTTCATGGGAAAATGAGTTCTCGAAAGTTGACTTTCAAAATTTTAATGAAATAAAAAAGGTATACAAGAACGCAAGTTGTCGCAAACCACGCGTAATTTTTAACATAAAAGGAAACGATTTTAGATTGATAGTTTCGGTTAACTTTATACAACAAGCTTATGTGATTTGGTTTGGTCCTCATAAAGAATATGACACAATAGACGTTGAAACAGTGAGGTTTGACAAAAACATAAACAACTTTAGGAAGGGATGAATATGAACTGGACTATTTTAAAAACAGAAGAGGATTACACGGAAGCCAGTGAACGTTTGATGGACATATTTCACGCGGTTCCGAATACAGCTGAGCATGACGAACTTGAATTGCTTTCACTATTAATTGAAGATTATGACAAAAAGCGTTACCAGTTACCTCGGGTTGACGTGCGAGACATAATTAAAGCAAAAATGCAAGAGAGAGGTCTGAAAAATAAAGATCTAGAACCTATAATCGGTAGCAAAAGCTACGTATCCTCTATACTATCAGGCGAAAGAGACATAACGTTAAGGATGGCTGTGAAGTTACGAGATTTCTTTAATCTTCCTTCCGACTTGTTTTTGCAGGCACAATCTTAACTTCTTTTTACTATTAAATCAGCGACTGTCCCGCAACTAAATTATAAATCAGCTTTAAAGCAAAAACAATAATTAAAGCGCCTGCAACGCGATTAAGGTTTTGAATATTTTTAGGCTTTATTCTGTAACGAAGTTTATAAGCGAAATAAGCTTTTAGGGTATCCATCCCAAAAAGGGTTAACAAAATGGATCCAAAAAACGGAATGATTTGAGCAGAGCTAAGTTCACCGTAAATAGAATAAACCCCGCTGGCTACGCTTACCCAATACAATAAAATAAAAGGATTAAAAATGCACATGAAAAATCCTTTGAAAAAGTAACCTGCGTGCTTAATTCGCGATGACTCTTCTACGTAAGTAATTTCTACCTTTTTTAGCAAATAATATAAGCCGATACTGAGTAATATCACACTGCCAACAACGCCGATGGGCATGCGATATTTACTTTCGAAACTGAGCAAGGAAGTGCCAAAAAGTGTGATGGTCATGTAAATAAAATCGCTGATAACCACACCTGTTGCGAGCGCGACACCGGCGTAAAAACCTTTTTCGATACTGGTTTTAATCAAGGCAAAAAATACCGGACCGGTTAAAAAAGAGAGTACAATTCCTAAACCAATTCCGGATATGATAAGTTCGAGCATTAACCTTTTTTTGATTGCCTATCCCTGCGAATATGCAATTTTCGCAGGCAAAAACATAGTTTAATTTTCATTGAACGCCCTTTTATACGAATAAATTGCACGTTAAAACGAGTTTAACTTATCTTCGCATTCATTTTTAGAGAGATGACAAAAGACAAAAAAGCTAGCTTTGACAGTATCTTCATGAATTTAGCCAGTGATTTGGCTTCCCGCTCGCACTGTGTAAAACGGCAAGTGGGCGCGGTTTTAACTAAAGACACGCGAATAATCTCCATAGGTTACAACGGACCGCCTGCCGGCACACACAACTGCGACGAGGAATGGCCAGAAACGGGATGCCCGCGCGACTCCAGAAACAGCTGTTCTTTAGCATTGCACGCCGAGGAAAACGCCATCCTTTACGCGGTAAAAAACGGGGCACAAATCCAAGGTTCAACCTTATACACTACTTTATCGCCTTGTATCGCTTGTGCGCGCCTCATTTTAACATCGGGCATTAAGCACGTTTATTTCAAAGATTCTTACGCCGCTTACAAAGGCTTAGCAAGCGATGAGGGCGTCGATTTTTTGAACAAGTTTGGTGTTAGGTGCGAATATTTGCCACGCTAAAACCTTACAACTCTTCGTCATCATCCTCATCAGGCAACACAAAATCGTCGCCGAACTCTTCGTTTACATCGTGTGCCCATTGCTCTTCATTGGTAGCTTCGTGCAGGTTTTCTTTTTGTTTGTTAACAATTTTATCTGGCTGATTAGTGATTTTATCAGGATTAATTTGTCCCCTGGCTTTAGGATCTTTTGGAGTTTCCATGATTTTTTGTTTTTTATCGGAAAACAAAAAACCGACCAGACTGTATTGATGAGTCACTTTTTTTTGCGGTGGCTAGCGCATATTTTTTTAATTTTGTAAAAAGACAAAGTGTATGAATTCTGCCAATGTAAATAAGAAAGCGGAGCTGATTAAGTGGCTTCTGACAGTTGAAGATGAGTTTGTTCTTGATCAAGTAGCTATCCTCAAGATGAATGATAATAGGGATTGGTGGACTTTAATTTCTGAAGAAGAAAGAACTGCTATTGAAAATGGACTGAGAGATGCAGATGATAACAAGTTGGTTACGCATTCGGAGGTAAAAAAACTCTATGAAAAGTGGCTATAAAATCCGTTGGACTAGTCATGCTTTGTCAGAACTTAAGCACACTATTAATTACTTAAGATTAAATTTCTCAGAAAGAGAGCTTAAAAGATTAGCCTCAGAAATTGAACGAACATTAGATTTGATTACTGAGAACCCACTAATGTTTCCACACGTAAAAATTAAAAATGTACATCGGGCAGTTATATTAAGGTTTAACACTCTTTATTATCGCATTCATAACGAGGAAATTCAGATTATATCGTTTTTTTCTAACAGAAAGAATCCAGAAAAACGAAAGTTTTAAAAATGAGGTAAATAAATTTTAAAAGTCCGCATGGACACCACAGCCATCAATTTTATGCCCAAACTCTTTATTAAAAATATGGTTTGCAAACGTTGCATTATTGCTGTTGAACACGAATTGCAAAAGCTGGATTTAAAAGCTAGCCATATCGAATTGGGTGAAGTTACTTTACAAGAAAACCCAAACCTTCTCCAAAAAGCAAACTTGGAAAAAGCGCTTTCTAAAATTGGTTTTGAACTAATTGACGACCGCAAAAGCAGGATTATCGAAAAAATAAAAAACACCATTATCGTGCTGGTACATCAGCAAAACAATCATGCTAAACTCAATCTTTCGGACCTTTTAAGCGAAGAATTACATCAAGATTACAGCTACCTCTCCAACCTGTTTTCCGAAATTGAAGGCATCACTATCGAAAAATATTTTATAGCCCAAAAAATAGAGCGGGTAAAAGAACTTTTAGTTTATGATGAACTATCATTAAGTGAGATTGCGAATTTGCTCAACTACTCCAGCGTAGCCTACCTCAGCAATCAGTTTAAAAAAACAACCGGGTTAACGCCAAGCCATTTTAAACAGGTAAAAACCAATAAGCGGAAACCTTTAGACGAGGTTTAAAATTTTACAACAACGCTCCAAAATAGCGCAGCCTAAAGCGTTTATTTATCGCCAATTTTGTAGGTGACATCAATTTTTACATCATGGCAAAAAAATATCCATACAATATTTACCTTCCGCTAGAGGGTGTAGAGAGCGAGCATTGCGCATTAATTGTAGGAAAAGGACTTTCAAAAGTTGAGGGAATTTCTGCAGCAAGCGTAGAATTGAACAACCGCCGCGCTTTAATCACATTGCAATCAAAAGAAGCGCTAAACAATGCAATTAAAGCGGTTAAAGATTTAGGTTACGGTGTTAGCGAAAAAACAGATAGCTATCCGGTTTTGGGAATGAGCTGCGCCTCTTGCGCGACCAGCGCAGAGAACATTGTAAACAGAACTGCGGGCGTAGTGGAAGCCTCGGTTAACTACGGCACCGGCAACTTAAATGTTAAATACCTGCCTAATATAGCCAATGCAACAACTTTTAAACACGCCCTGCAAAAAAGCGGATATGATTTATTGGTGGAAGAAACCCAAGCGCAACAAGAGCAATTGGAGAGCATCCATCATAATAAATTGAAAAGCCTGAAACAGAAAACCTTTTGGGCGGTGGCACTGGCTTTACCAGTAGCCCTTATCGGGATGTTTTTTATGAACATGCCTTATGCTGATTACATCATGTGCTTTTTTGCCACGCCTGTGGTACTGTGGTTTGGTCGGGATTTCTTTGTAAACGCTTGGAAACAGGCCAAACACCGCTCGGCAAATATGGATACGCTGGTGGCTATGAGTACCGGCATTGCCTACATCTTCAGCGTGTTCAATCTGTTATTTGCCGATTTTTGGCACCGTAGAGGCTTACACGCGCATGTTTACTTTGAAGCTGCGGCAGTCATCATCGCTTTTATACTCTTGGGTAAACTGCTTGAAGAAAAAGCGAAGAGCAATACATCAACCGCCATAAAAAAACTGATGGGTTTACAGCCGAAAACAGTGACTGTGTTAGATGCCGAAGGAAACGAGCGCAGCATCTTAATTGACGAAGTGACTTTAAACCAGACGATTTTAATAAAACCGGGAGAAAAAATACCGGTGGACGGCGAAGTAATTGAAGGCTCATCTTACGTAGATGAAAGCATGTTAAGCGGCGAGCCGGTGCCCTTGCAAAAAGCACAAGGCGACCGTGTTTTTGCCGGCACCATTAACCAAAAAGGGAGTTTCAGGTTTAAAGCACAAAAGGTAGGTAAAGAAACCATGTTGGCGCACATTATAAAGGCGGTGCAAGATGCACAAGGAAGCAAAGCGCCAGTGCAAAAGTTGGTTGATAAAATTGCAGGCATTTTTGTGCCAACGGTGATGTTAATTGCACTTCTAACATTCATCACATGGATAATTTTTGGCGGAGCAAACGGGCTGGCACAGGGCTTATTGGCTGGCATTACCGTATTGGTTATTGCCTGCCCTTGTGCATTGGGCTTGGCTACCCCTACCGCGATTATGGTGGCCGTGGGCAAGGGCGCGTCCAGTGGGATTTTAATTAAGGATGCAGAAGCGCTGGAATTGGCAAAAAAAGTGGACGCCATCATTTTGGACAAAACCGGCACTATCACTGAAGGCAAACCCGAAGTTGCCGATATTGCCTGGCTAAACAACAAAGATAGCTTTAAAGACATCCTTTCGCAGTTAGAAAAACAATCCGAACACCCACTTGCAGAAGCGGTAGTGAGATATATTGGCAAAACAGAAAATATCGCCATCGAAAATTTCGAAAGTATTACCGGAAAAGGAGCAAAAGCTGATTTTGGAAACCAAACCTATTTTGTAGGCAACCCATCTTTGCTTGCGGAACATGATATCACTTTGGATAGCGCATTGTTACAAATGGCGCAAAAATGGACCGCAGAAGCAAAAACGGTCATCTGGTTTGCCGATAAGCAACAGGCTTTGGCTGTATTGGCTATCGCGGACCAGATTAAAGAAAACTCGGCGAAAGCCATTAAAGAATTGCAAGCACTTGGCTTAGATTTATTTATGCTAACCGGCGACAATGAGGCTACCGCGCAGGCAATTGCCAAAGAAACGGGCATTAAAAACTACCGTGCAGAAGTGTTGCCCCAGCATAAAGCAGATTTTGTACAAGAACTGCAAAAGCAAGGAAAAACGGTAGCCATGGTGGGCGACGGCATAAACGACAGTACCGCTTTAGCCACCGCCGATGTTAGCATAGCCATGGGGCGAGGGAGTGATATAGCCATGGATGTAGCGAAAATGACCATCCTTTCATCAGACTTAATGCGCATTCCGCAAGCCATCAAACTATCCAAACAAACCGTTGTCACAATTAAGCAAAACCTGTTTTGGGCATTTATCTATAACGTAATCGGCATCCCTTTGGCAGCGGGTATTTTATATCCGTTTAACGGATTTTTGCTAAACCCGATGATAGCAGGCGCCGCAATGGCTTTAAGCAGCGTTAGCGTGGTGAGCAATAGCCTACGCCTGAAATGGAAAAAGTAACTTATATAGAAACTCAAATCTCTAATACAATTAAAAAATGAAAAACTATAAAACGTTGAAATTTAAAACCACACTAAATTGTGGCAACTGCGTAGCAAAAGTTCAGCAAAAGCTTGATGAATTGCTAGGCGCTGGCCAATGGAAAGTAGATACGGATAATCCTGATAAAATACTTACGGTAACTACCGAGGCAGAAAAGGAAGATGACGTAATAGATATTGTTGAAAGCGCCGGCTTTGATATTGATACAGTTGACGCATAAATTCAAAAAACAATAATATCATTAAAAAACAAAAGGCCGCGAAATTCATCGCGGCCTTTGTTGGGTTAATCTAATCTATGTATTATTGTTGTGTGCCACTAATTAATGGGAAAATCGGGTTTAAGCTGTAGCCGGGCACATAAGAAATCACCGGTTCTACTTTTACCACCTTAAACTCTGTCCGCCGGTTTAGCTGGTGCTCAGCCTCCGTGCATTTCACGCCATCTTTACACTGGTTTAATAGTTGCGTTTCGCCGTAGCCGTTAGCGCTTAAGCGTTCTTTATCCGCACCTCTTTTTAACAAATAGTTCTCGGCAGACAAGGCGCGTTTTTTAGACAGGGCCATATTATAAGCTGCTTTTCCGCGCGCATCTGTATGCGAACGCAACTCGATATTTACGTTAGGCGTATTTTTCATAAAGTTGAGCACCTTTTGCAATTCCGGCTCGGCATCTTTACGGATATTGTACTTGTCAAAATCGTAATAAATATTGTTTAACCGTACCAAGTAAGCCTCTTCGCCTTTTTCTACCTCAAACTTCACATTATATACCGTTGATGAGGTAGCGCCTTTTGTGGTAATTTCACCTTGCTGGCGGTTAAAATATTTATCTAAATCGCCACGCACTAAGTAATCTGTTTCTGGCGCTAAATCAAACCTGAAATTCCCTTCTTCATCGGATAATAAGCTTTTTTCTTCACCCGTACTTTTATTTACCAGAAACACACGTATGCCTTCTAAAGGAGCGCCATCTTCTTTTTGCACTACTTGTCCGTTAACGGCAAAGAATTTTTGTTTCGGACGTTCGTTAAACTGATAAATATCATCCATTCCTTTCCCGCCCGGACGGTTTGAAGAGAAAAATCCCGTTAGGTTATCGTCAAAATAATAGATACCGAAATCGTCTTTTGCCGAGTTGATGGGTGCTCTTAGATTTTCCGGTTCGCTCCAATTGTCTTTTGCGCCGTTTGCCGAAAAAATATCCAGTCCGCCAATGGTGATATGTCCGCGCGAAGAGAAAAACAGCTTGCCGTCTTTACGTACGGTCGGAAAAACCTCATCGTATCTGGTGTTTATAGCCGGTCCGCAGTTTTTAGGCTTGGACCATCCCGAACCTTGTTTTTCGCAATAAAACAAATCCATCCCACCTAAAGTTCCCGGCATATCCGAAGCAAAATAAAGGGTGTTTCCGTCTGGGCTTAAAGCCGGATGTTGTACAGAATAATCAAAAGGTTTGTTATAAGCGAATGATTGTGCCTGCGACCATACACCGTTTTGTTTGGTGGCGTAAAAAATTGCTTTCTTAAACACCACGTCCTTAGTTTTTGACGGTTTTTCATCAACGGTGGTTACACCTGCCTTTGTAAAAAACAAGGTGTTTCCATCGGCACTTAAAGTGGCTGGTCCTGCATGGTAATTATCGTTTATTTGCTCTGGCATCAGCGTAAGCTTCATGTTGCCGTTAAATACACCGCTATCGGCAGGTTCTGCTTGGTAAAGCTTTAGGTACGGATTACCCGTCCAGCCATAAATTTTAGGAGATTTTTTTTCGGTAATGGGTTTTAAAAACTCCCTATCTGATACAAAAATGAAACCTTTCCCGTAAGGGATAGGCGAAAAATCCGAGTTTTTGGTGTTAAAACCAGCTTCGTTGGTTACTTCGATATCTGTATTCGGGTTATCTAGCCAGATACGCGCAGCATCGCAACTGTTCGCTAGTTTTACGGCCTCATCGCTTTGCGCAGGTACACGCTCGGCATATATCAGGTAATTGCGTTTGGCTTGCTCAAACTTTTCGTTTTCTTTTAGCGCATCCGCATAGTAAATGTAGTTGATTGGGTTAAAGCCAGGGAAAGTTAACACAGTGGCATAAGCTTTCTCTGCCATGATGGAGTTGTTGGTGAAACGATAGCAATTAGCCAACTTTTCGGCTACTTCTAAAGTTGGGTTTTTCTCCATCACACGCTCATAAATCTCAATGGCGTATTTATAATCGTATTTTTCGTAGTATTTGTTTGCCTTTCCTAAATCATCAGAAAACAAGGCAAATGGCACCAAGTAAATGATTAAGCCCGAAAAAAACAGAATAATTAAAAGCCTTTTTATCTTCATTGCCTTAGAAATAACGTGGTGATAAAATGCTGTACTCTTTGCGCTGGCCAAAAGTGTAGCCTATTGAAATCTCGTGCGAACCATTATCAAAACCTCTAAGCCCCGAAACCGAATAATCGTACGCATAGCCAATCCTGAGAGATTTGCCCGCGTAAATTTCTGCCATGCCAACTATTGCATCACCCGCTTTCACATTGCCCTGGGCAACGTTTTTCTTCCATAAGTTTAAAGATGTGCGGTATGAGACGCCCAACCAAACTTTCTCTCCTAACAAGAAAAAATTATTAATATCCAAATTGCTGGGCCCTTTGGTGTCTTCTTTCAGCAAAAACGAAGGTTTAAACTTCAAAAAATCATTTACATCTACCAAATAACCGGCTGTTAAAAAGAAATGTTGCCCCTGTTTTATCACCAGGTTTTTGGCAGCGGTGCTATAATTTACCGCCCCCGTTAAAAGATTGGTAGCAGAAAAGCCCGCATAAAACTTTTGGGTACTGTAATGGATGCCAACACGTGCATCTGGCACTATAAAGGATAATTTACCGCCCGCAAAGTTACCGTCTGATGGATCATCGAAATGCGCATCGCCGTTATCTAAAACGAATTGCCCCATACCTAAACCTAAACCAAAGGCTAGGGTGCCTGTTTCAGATACTTTTAACTTATAAGCGTAGTTGAGGTATGCGTTTGACTGGCGCTGCAAGCCTATTTTATCATTAACAATGCTTAGTGCCAAGCCCACTTTATCACTCGCAAAACTACCGTCCAGCACCAAAGACTGCGTTTGCGGGGCGCCATCTACACCCACCCACTGGCTACGGTGCAAGGCACTTAAATTCAAAGTACTTTTATAGCCCGCGTAGGCCGGGTTAATTACCAATGAATTAAACATGTACTGGCTATACTGCGCATCTTGTTGCGCCACAGCATAAAAAGTACTCGCCAATAAAGCAAGGCATAATATTGCGCTTTTCTTTATTTTAATCATTGCGTAGCAAGGTTATGAAGCCCTTATAAACCTTAGCTTCGTTATTAATAGTAACTTTTAACAAATAAAAATAGGTGCCTTTACTTAAACCCTTGCCGTCCCAGGCATTTGCATTATTATAAGCTTTAGCGCGATACACCTCGCTGCCCCAACGGTTTAAGATGGTGAGTTCGTTATCCGGAAAAAGGTCAATATTTTTAATTAGCCAAGTGTCGTTTTTACCGTCACCATCTGGCGAAAAACTGTTGAAAATAGTAATGGGGTCGTTAGTTGGCGTAATAAACGACATCGTTAAAGGCAGCTTGCTTGCAGGCTTTAAAGCTGTGTAAGTAATCAGCTTATAGTCGGGTTGCGATGCCCCAGACGGTCTAACATTAGACACGCCGGCCTTTTCCCACAGTCCAAAATTTATCCAGTTCACCAGCTGGTTAAAATCACCGTCTGTGTTTTTATCAAAAGCAAATTGATACTCCAGCTGGCTTGTACCGTTTTTTTGATCGGCCAAGTAAAAATAGTGCGAATTAACTTCGTTTACATCAAAACGTTTTAATGCTCTATCATAACCTTCGGCGCTGGGATCTTTGTTCACAAAGCTTAAACCGATGGTATTGTCCAAATTATCTTTTGCTTGTACAGTCACCGGACGATAAATAAACGTACCTGTGATTTTTGAGCCTAGTGGGAAAATATAATCATCGGCGGTGTTGGTGTGGCGATAAAAATAGCCTTTTGCATCACTGCTGATGAAACCTGTGCTGTAGCTTAATGCGTTGGTTGCGGTTGCCAACAGTTCTAAATTTTTATCCTCAATGGCAAGCTCCCGATCTTTTAAATCCAGAGTGGCGCGTACATCTGCATTTGCGCCTAGCTTTTTTATCCCCGTGCCCGCTAAAATCAAATTAGGGAAAATCGTTTTTGCCGAGCCTGTTATGATTTGATCGGCACCGTTTAAGCTAACCTTACCGGTAGAAGCTAACTGAAAAGCCCCTGCCGCATCGTTGTTTGCCCAGTTGCCGCTTAGGTTTAAATCGCCAAACAGCAAAATACTGCCACTGATATTTATAAAATCGGTATTGATGTTTAAAGCAACTCCGTTTTGCACGCTAATTACACTGCCGTTATTAACAAATTGCGCACGAGCGGGCGCCGTTGCCCAACAAAGCAAAGCACATAAGAGAAGTATGTTTCGTACCAAGCCCATTAACAATAATTAAAATATAGCTAGTTGAAAGTTTCCGCTTATAGAGATTGGCGCCGCGGTACTGTTGTAAAATTTCACTGATACCTCGTTAGCGCCACTTACCCATGCGTGTGAAATAACCAATCCGTTAGGCAAATCGAATGCGGGCGAACATAACACCGCGTTGCTACTACCAACGCCCGGAAACGTAAAACTTTGCGTTGAAAAACCATTAGCGGCAACCGTTGCTCCGCTTACGGCTACTTGTTTTTTATTGTTTTTATTAAAATTAAAACGGTTCCATACCAAAACCAGAGGGTTTAAAGAATCGTAATTGCGCTGGTAAATGTCACCGCTTGCCTCATCCAAATACAAATCATTTACCTTACCCATATTGGCCGGCACACCTTGCCCTGTAAACCAGGTTAAGCCCTCGCCCACCTCGGCCCATTTTGCGCCGTCCCAATAATTAAATTTTGAAGCATCGCTATTATAAATTAACAGGCCGTTAGCCGGCGATGCAATCGCATTACGCTGCGCAACGGTTAAGCGCGGCACTAACACCCCTTTTGAAGTAGAAACCACATCCAAGGCTGCCGAAGCATTTGGAGTAGCCGTGCCAATACCTACCGAACCCTGAGCGTGAGCGGATAGGGCATAGGCCACAACTAAAAACAATACAAGGGGCAAAACACGGATAAAGCTGGACTTATCTTGAAAAAAAACGTACAGTAAAGATTTTTTCATACTCTCAAAAAGTTATCAACGTTACGTTATAAACATTGCGAATACTGTTAAACGTAGGTTTCTGATTGTTAAACAAAGATTATTTATAAAAAACTATTCAAAACAAAAAGTTTTCCACAGCATGTTGTTAACATCATCAATCAAATAAACAGTTACCGCTTTCGAGTATTTTATTTACTTTAGCCGGATTATTACAAAACAGCATATGACACTAGATAATGACGATTTGAAACGCATGGCCTCTCAGGTAAGAAGAGACATCGTACGCATGGTTTACGAATGCCAATCTGGCCACCCCGGAGGTTCTTTAGGTTGTACCGATTACCTTGTTGCCTTATACTTTAACATTATGAAACACGATCCGTCTTTCAACATGGACGGTATCGGAGAAGATCTTTTCTTCTTATCCAACGGCCACATTTCGCCTGTTTTTTACAGCGTATTGGCACGCTCGGGATATTTTGATAAATCGGAGTTGAAAACTTTCAGAAAATTAAACTCCAGGTTGCAAGGCCACCCTACTACACATGAAGGTTTACCGGGCGTGCGTGTAGCTTCGGGTTCGCTTGGCCAGGGCATGTCTGTTGCCATTGGCGCTGCGCTTGCTAAAAAATTAAATAACGACGACCGCTTAGTTTTTACTTTACACGGCGACGGCGAATTGCAAGAAGGACAGAATTGGGAAGCTGCAATGTTTGCTCCGTTTAACAAAGTTGATAACTTAATCTGCGCAATCGATGTCAACGGACAACAGATAGACGGCCCTACCGATAAAGTTTTAGGTCTGTTAGATTTGCACCAGAAGTTTTCTGCTTTCGGATGGGAAGTAATGCACATGGACGGCAATGAAATGGACGAAGTTTTACGCGTTATCGAGCTAGCGAAAACTAAAACCGGCCAAGGCAAACCAATTGTTATTTTGATGAAAACAGAAATGGGCAAAGGTGTTGATTTTATGGAAGGTTCTCATAAATGGCACGGTGTTGCGCCAAACAAAGAACAACTTGATGCTGCTTTAGCGCAGTTAGAAGAAACTTACGGCGATTACTAAGCGTTACAACCTTAAAATAATCAAATGTGTTGCACCAGGCAACAATCAACATAAAATATTACAGTAGTGAAAAAATACACATATACAGAAAAAAAAGATACCCGCTCTGGTTTTGGAGCAGGACTTTTAGAAGCAGGTAAAAAGAACGACCAGGTTGTGGCATTATGTGCTGATTTGGTGGGCTCTTTAAAAATGCAAGACTTCATCAACGCTTTTCCTGAAAGATTTATACAAGTAGGTATTGCAGAAGCAAACATGATTGGTATGGCCGCCGGTTTAACCATTGGTGGTAAAATTCCGTTCACCGGTACTTTCGCAAACTTTTCTACCGGCCGTGTTTACGATCAAATTCGCCAGTCGGTGGCCTATTCTGATAAAAACGTGAAAATTTGCGCATCGCACGCAGGTTTAACTTTAGGTGAAGATGGCGCAACACACCAAATTTTAGAAGATATTGGTATGATGAAGATGTTACCGGGGATGACGGTAATTAATCCTTGCGATTATAACCAAACCAAGGCAGCAACTATGGCCATTGCCGAACACGAAGGTCCGGTATACCTACGTTTTGGCCGCCCAGTAGTGCCTATTTTCACAGATCCTGATCAAAAATTTGAGATAGGAAAAGCTTGGATGGTAAACGAAGGTGCAGATGTAAGTATTTTTGCTACCGGCCACTTGGTTTGGGAAGCTATTTTAGCAGGCGAAAAACTTGCCGAAGAAGGTATCGATGCAGAAATCATCAACATCCACACCATTAAACCTTTGGATGAAGAAGCAGTATTAAAATCTGCAAAGAAAACCGGATGCGTAGTAACTTGCGAAGAGCACAACCGTTACGGTGGTTTGGGCGAAAGCATCGCACAGTTGCTATCTACCCACCAACCAACACCAATGGAGTTTGTTGCGGTTAACGATACCTTCGGCGAAAGCGGCACGCCAGCAGAGCTGATGAAAAAGTACGGTTTAGACAGCAGCAACATTATCGATGCCGTTAAAAAAGTGATGAAAAGAAAATAATTTCATTTCGAAAAAAACATAAATTTATAAGCCGAAGCAAACACTTCGGCTTATTTTTTTAAACCAATTTATGCAACAGGTAGAAGATTCTGATATCCTCAAAAAATTTGAAGATGAGCAAACACGCAACGAAGCCTTCTCTCTGTTACTCAAAAAATACCAGCAAAAAGTATATTGGCACATACGCCGGATGGTGCTTAACCATGACGATGCGGACGACCTTACCCAAGACGTTTTTATAAAGGTTTGGCGAAATCTTTCGTCTTTCAGGCAAGATTCGCAGCTTTATACATGGTTGTACCGTATTGCCAGCAATGAGTGCATCACCTTTTTAAACAAGAAAAAAGCAAAGCAACAGGTTTCTTTAGATGATTTATCAGAACAGCTGACTTCCAACTTAAATGAAGAAAACTATTTCAGCGGCGATGCCATCCAAAAGAAATTGCAGCAGGCTTTACTTACCCTCCCAGAAAAACAGAAATTGGTTTTTAACATGAAATATTACGACGACATGAAGTTTCAAGAGATATCCGATGTATTAGGGACCAGCGTGGGCGCTTTAAAAGCATCGTACCATTTGGCTGTAAAAAAAATAGAGCAATTTCTGCTTTCTAACGATTAGAAATTAAACCTTTTGCCATAAAATCAATCAATAAAAACATGAGCAACAGAGTAGAAGACAGGTACTTGGCGGAGGAAGCACCTTTGTTGGCGGGCATTCCGAAACATCAAGTTTTTACTACGCCCGAAGGTTATTTCGAGAATTTAGAAAGCCAAATAAACCGCAATGTGTTATTGGAAAGTTTGCGCGGGCAAACACCTTTTGAGCTTCCGGAAGCTTATTTTTCGCAACTGGAGGCACAGCTTGTTGCACGCACCAAATTGGAAACAACGCTATCAGGAACAAACGAAGGTTTTTCTGTTCCACCAGCCTACTTTGTCACTGCACAAAACCGCATCCTACAAAAAACAACCGGACTGCAAGACGCCAAAATCCGTAGATTTAATTTTGCCAAATATGCGGCGGCAGCCTGTATCTTGCTCACTACCTTTGCTGGCGGATATTTTAATGTAGCGCGCAATACTTCGGTAACTTATCAGCTGTCTAAAGTGCCTGCTAAAGAAATAGAACGCTATTTAACACAACATCCTGAAAACAACGACGTGCCTATGTTATTGGAAAACATCGACGAAGATTTCGACTTTGATTTTACCACACCAGAAGTTGAAACCCTCAATTAATTTGATGATGAAAATTTTGTTAAACATCCTGATAGTCTGCGTTTTTAGCTTTGGACAAGTTTTGGAAGCTTCGGCACAAAAAGCACCCAAAAAAAACAAGCAGATTGAAGCCGTTAAAATGGGCTTTATTGCTGGCAGATTGCAATTGAGCGCCGACGAAGCTAAAGCTTTTTGGCCCGTTTATACGCAGTACCAAACCGAGTACAACCAGCTATTAGTAGAAAAGCGAAAAAATCGTGCGGCAAACATCAACAATGCAGAAAAAGCGGTGGACGATGATTTTTATTACGATACCAAACTGCTAGAGTTGAAAAAAAGCTACCGTAATAACTTTAGAAAAATTTTACCGGCAGAAAAACTAAAAAAACTGTACCAAGCCGAACGCGATTTTAGGGAGGAATTGATTAAACAGCTAAAGAACAGAAAAAACGCAAATTAAATGGCGCGCAACATCAGCGGCGTTGCAAATGACTTATCTTTGCGCCATGCTTAGTCAAAAACAGCTTTTTTTACTCAATACCGCCCAAACTTCCAACTTCCCGCGTCTTTTAGAAATTGAAAAAGCGGAAGGAAATTACCTCTACGACCCTCAAGGTAAACCATACCTCGATTTAGTTTCGGGTTTTGCTGTAAGCAATATTGGCCATCGCCACCCTAAAGTGATTGACGCCATCCAGCAGCAGCTGCAAAAATATTTGCACGTAACCGTTTACGGCGAGTTTGTGCAATCGCCGCAGGTAAATTTTGCAAAAAAACTCAGCGAAGTTTTGCCTCAGAACCTTTCTTCTGTTTACTTCACAAACTCCGGCGCCGAAGCTACTGAAGGCGCACTAAAGTTGGCTAAACGCTACACCAACCGGTCAGAAATTATTGCCTTTACAGGCGCTTATCACGGCAGCACGCACGGCGCGTTAAGCGTAATGGGAAATGAACATTATAAACAAGCTTACCGACCGCTATTGCCCGATATCAAATTCATCCAGCTTAACACCCTTCCAGATTTAGCAAAAATCACCAACAAAACTGCGGCTGTAATTTTAGAAGCTGTACAAGGCGAGGCAGGCATACGCGTGCCAGAT
The DNA here is from genome assembly GCF_003609575.1 of Pelobium manganitolerans. GTDB lineage: Bacteria > Bacteroidota > Bacteroidia > Sphingobacteriales > Sphingobacteriaceae > Pseudopedobacter > Pseudopedobacter manganitolerans. Next base: position 34,404 of record NZ_MBTA01000025.1, read on the forward strand.
TTGGCATACATACAAGCGCTACGCAAACAATGTGACGATACCGGCACACTTCTAATTTTTGATGAGATACAAACTGGTTTTGGCCGTACCGGAAAGCTTTTCGCTTTCGAGCACTACGGCATTGTGCCTGATGTTTTGCTGATTGCCAAAGGTATGGGCGGCGGAATGCCTATCGGCGCTTTTGTTTCATCTGCGGATATCATGGGCGTATTAAAAGACAACCCAATTTTAGGCCATATTACCACTTTTGGTGGGCATCCGGTGAGCTGCGCCGCCGGTTTAGCTTCATTAAATGTGATTTTAGATGATGGACTGACCCACAATGTAGCGCAATTTGAAAAATTGTTTAAAAGCAAGTTGCAACATCCAAAAATTAAAGAAACCCGAGGCTTAGGCTTGATGATTGCAATACAGCTTTCGGATTTTGCAGAAGTGGAAGCCGTGAGCAAAAAATGTTTGGATGATGGCCTAATTATAGATTGGTTTTTACACTGCGATAGTGCTTTACGCGTAGCGCCGCCTTTATCCATTACCGAAGAAGAGATAAATTTTGCTTGCAGCACCATTTTAAAAGCCTTGTCAAGCCTATAAAGCCTGGCATTTTTTTGAAAGCCAGCGTGGGCACAAAAAAAATAAAGGATGAGCTTATATCATACTTTTTGTTTGCTAATTGCACTTTCGGCGCTGTTTGCATTCATTAATTCTAAATATTTACGTTTGCCGGCATCGGTTGGCTTAATGCTAATTGCAGTAGTTAGCTCTTTGGCCCTAGTGGTGGTTGGCCGTTTGTTTCCTTCCGTTTTGGGCGACGCCACTTCGCTTATCCAAAAGTTCGATTTTTCTGAGCTATTGCTCAACTGTCTGCTAAGCTTTATGCTTTTTGCCAGCGCCATTAACATCAATATCGAAGACCTAAGGAAAGAGAAACTGCCGGTAATCTTTTTCAGCACGTTTAGTGTGGTACTGTCCACTTTTGTGGTAGGAACCTTAGCTTATTTTGTACTTCCCTTATTTCATTTTAGCGTCCCGTACTTACATTGTTTATTGTTTGGTGCGCTCATCTCTCCTACAGACCCCATTGCGGTTTTAGGTATTTTAAGGGATATCAAGGTGCCTAAATCTATCGAAACAAAAATCTCTGGCGAGTCTTTGTTCAATGATGGAGTTGCCGTAGTCATCTTTGTGTCGATTTGGAGAGCAGCCAAATCGCCTCACCTGCCACAATTTTCTGATATTGCTTTATTGTTTCTGAAAGAAGCCATTGGCGGACTGCTCCTCGGGTTTGCGTTGGGATGGATAGGCTATCGCCTGATACGCAGCATTAACGATTACAAAGTAGAAGTGATGATTACGATAGCCGTTGTGATGGGAGGCTACACCCTAGCCAGCTTAATTGGATTATCAGGCCCCTTGGCAATGGGCGTAGCAGGAATTTTTTTAGGTAACCACGCCAAAAAATACGCAATGAGCGATAAAAGCACCGAGTACCTCTACAAATTTTGGGAGCTGATTGATGATATCCTTAATGCCATGCTATTTGTACTGATAGGATTACAGCTTTTACTGATCAAAAGCATTGGCGATTATTTGCTGATAAGTATGGTGATGGTGCTTATTATTTTGTGCGGCCGTTTCATTTCTGTTTTTGTGCCCTCATTCATCATCCGCTTTAGCGAGAAATTTCAGCGCAAAACGCTGTTGATACTAACTTGGGGGGGCTTACGCGGAGGTGTTTCTATCGCTTTGGCACTTTCATTAACTTACGACTTAAATAAAGACCTTTGGGTTTCTGTAACCTATTTTGTGGTAGCTTTTTCTATACTAGTGCAAGGCCTTACCATAGAAAGGCTAACCAAAGGCTTAAAAGTCTAAAAACACCCGTCTAGAATTTCCTAAAAATATTTATTTTGCTTATTATTCAATGCAGCATCAATCATGATTAAGGGAAAAACATTTTTAGTGATGGGCGTGGCAGGCGCAGTGGCTCTGCTATCCTTCAATTGGCAAAAAAATACGGGCGGCAAATCATCAGACCCAGAAAAAAACTACCAAGAGTACTGTGCAGGTTGCCATGGCGCACAAATGAATGCCTTCGCCGATAGAAAATGGAAGTATGGCAATAGCGCGGAGGATCTTTTCAAATCTATCAAATTCGGCAATAAAGATGACGGTATGCCGGCCTTTGCCCAAACATTTAGCGACGCTGAAATTAAAGCTTTGGCTGATTATATCTTGAAAGGCATCGCTAATGTGGACCGTTACAACTTTAACCAAAAACCAAAATCGGACTTATTTGAAACCGAAAACGGCAAAATAAAGCTGGAAAAGGTTTTTGGCGATGCAAAAAATGTTTGGGGAATGGCCTTTTTGCCCGGCGGAGAAATTTTAGCTACAGATAAATCGGGAGTTTTATATCTGGTAACCGAAGATGATAAAAGCAAAAAGATAAATGGTGTGCCTGCTGTACGTTTCGGCGGCCAAGGTGGCTTAATGGACGTATTGTTACATCCGGATTTTGCTAAAAACAAAACCATTTATCTAAGCTACTCTAAACCGCACGCAAGCAATAACAACTTACAAACCACCGCTATTTTTAAAGCTGTTTTTAGCGGTGATGCCTTACAAAGCGGCAAAGATATTTTTGTAGCCCAGCCCTATACTTCAACCCGCCACCATTATGGCTCTCGGATGGTGTTTGGCAAAGACGGAATGTTGTATTTCTCGGTAGGCGAACGGGGTAACGAACGCGAAAATCCGCAGAGTTTAGAAAATGGTCTGGGCAAAATCCACCGTATTGGTGCGGATGGTGAGATACCAAAAGACAACCCCTTTTATAACCGTAAAAATGCCGATCAAAGCATATACAGCTATGGCCATCGTAATCCGCAAGGTTTAGCGCTAAACCCGTTTACGCAACAACTTTGGGAACACGAACACGGTCCGCGTGGCGGAGATGAAATCAATATCATAAAAAAAGGTGCAAATTATGGTTGGCCAGTGGTGAGCTATGGGATCAATTATAACGGTAAAATTATTACCACTTTAACAGCGAAGGAAGGAATTGAAAATCCAATATTTTACTGGAACCCGTCTATCGCGCCAAGCGGAATGGCTTTTGTTAACAGCGACGTCTACAAAGGCTGGAAAGGCAATTTGCTGGTGGGCTCTTTAAGGTTCCAATACCTTAACCGCTGCGTAGTTAAAGACGGAAAAATAGTAAAAGAAGAGTTGTTATTTAAAAATATTGGGCGCGTGCGCGATGTACGCCAGGCGCCAAACGGATATGTTTATCTTGCTGTAGAAGGCGAAGGAATTTATAAACTTTTACCTCAACAAAAATAAAGTGCTAAGTATTAAAAATATTGTAAAAGAATATGCGAAACATCGGGCTTTAGATGATGTGAGCATGGAAATTGAGCAAGGGACAATTTTTGGTTTGTTGGGACCCAACGGTGCAGGCAAAACCTCGCTAATCCGCATTATTAATCAAATTACGGCGCCAGACAGTGGCGAAATTTTCTTTAACGGCGAAAAACTGGCACCAAAGCACATTAGCAAAATTGGTTACCTGCCAGAAGAGCGTGGCTTGTACAAGAAAATGGAAATTGGCGAGCAGATGCTGTATTTAGCACAGCTGAAAGGTTTGAGCAGAGCCGAAGCGACTAAAAGAATTAAGTTTTGGTTTGAGAAAATGGAAATTCAAAGCTGGTGGAAAAAAAAGGTGGAAGATTTATCAAAAGGGATGCAGCAGAAGGTGCAGTTTATTGCTACGGTTTTGCATCAGCCAGACTTGATTATTTTAGACGAACCTTTCTCGGGCTTTGACCCGGTAAACGCCGCGGTTATCAAAGATGAAATTCTGGAACTGAACAAAAACGGTGCAACCATCATTTTCTCTACCCACCGCATGGAATCTGTAGAAGAACTTTGCCAGCACATTGCGCTCATCCATAAATCGCATAAAATATTAGATGGCAGCTTAAAATCCATTAAAAACGCCTACCGCAACAACACTTTTAAAGTTGGCTTGGCGCATGATTTAAGCGACGTTACTTTACAAACCGCCTATCTGCTTGCAAGCCAAGAGAATGATGAGCAAACCGTGCACACCCTTAAATTAAAAGAGGGTTTTGCGGTAAATAATTTACTGCAAGAGCTGATCCCTATCAGCAGCATTAGCTCTTTGGAAGAGGTGATCCCGAGCGTTAATGAAATTTTCATCAAAACTGTAAAAGACTGATTTCCATGAACAAAGTATTACTTATTATACAGCGCGAATACCTTAGCCGGGTCAAAAAGAAGTCGTTTTTATTGCTTACGTTTTTGGTGCCTTCCTTATTTATTGGGATGTATGTGGCAATATTTTTCATCTATAAACATAATGATGATAACGCGAAGAGGTTTCATGTGATTGATGAAAGCGGGATTTTCCAAAACCAGTTTAAAGATCAAAAAAACTTAAGTTTTGATTATCCACAGCACAGTTATGGCGAGGCGAAGAAAACCGCCAGAAAGCATAAAGATGTTTTTATTTTACACATTAGTCCGGATTTTGAGAAAACAGGCAACGTTGAAATTATTGGCGAGAAAAAACCGGGTATTGCTTTGTTAAGCGATGTAGAAAACCAGATGGAAGATATTTTGCGCAACAAAAAACTGCTTGCCGCAGGTATTGATACCGCAGTGCTAAACAACACCAAAAGCAAAGTGAACATTAATGCCAAACAATTGACGGATGAGGGCGAGAAAGACGCGAGTGTGGGCGCAACTTATGCGGTCGGATTTTTGGGCGCGTTTTTAATTTATCTGGCCTTGTTTATTTACGGTGCGCAGGTAATGCGCGGTGTTATCGAAGAAAAAACCAGCCGTATTGTAGAGGTCATTGTATCGTCGGTAAAGCCGTTTCAGCTGATGCTGGGCAAAATATTAGGTATAGGTGCAGTAGGTTTAACGCAGTTTTTACTTTGGATTTTGTTAAGCACAGGCCTATCTGCCATTGGCACAAACATGTTAAGCAGTGGCGACAAAGACGCAGTAAAAACTGAGTTGAAAGACACAAAAAATGATTTGAAGGCAGAAACATCTGTACAAAAAGGCGATGCTGCCAAACAGTTTTTTAAAGCTGCAGAAACCATTAATTTCACATTTATCATTAGCACATTTATTTTTTATTTCATTGGCGGATACCTATTGTACAGTGCGCTTTTTGCAGCGGTTGGCTCGGCAGTGGACAGCGAGACGGAAACGCAACAGTTTATGCTGCCCATTACTTTACCTTTAATTTTCACCTTTATTTTGGGGATGAATGTGGTGGTAAATAATCCGGATAGTAGTCTGTCTTTCTGGCTCTCTGTAATTCCTTTCACCTCTCCTATTGCTATGATGATACGCATTCCTTTCGGTGTTCCGGACTGGCAACTGGCTTTGTCGGCAATATTATTGATTGCTGGATTTGTGTTTACTACTTGGGTAGCTTCGCGCATTTATCGTGTGGGTATTTTAATGCACGGCAAAAAAATCACCTATAAAGAGCTGGCAAAGTGGTTTTCTTATAAGGAGTAAGGAGCAAAGAATAAGGAGTAAAGAATAAAGAGTATTGGGAGAAACATGAGATTTGAGATATGTTGGGTTACTCATTCATTCTATCATTCATTCAAAATTGAACACATATGACAACAAAAGCAGTAATAGACATAGGCACTAATACTTTCCACTTGTTAATTGCGGAGGTTGATGCAGAAAAGAATATCGGGGTTGTTTACAAAGATACCATTGCGGTAAAGTTGGGCGAAGGTGGCGTAAACAAAGGTTATATTGCAGAGGAGGCTTATGACCGCGGAATTAATGCTTTATTGCGTTTTAAGGAAGCATTGGACCGGCACCACGTTGAACATGTAAAAACCACGGCTACTGCAGCTGTGCGGGGCGCAACCAATGGTCAGCAATTTATAGCAGAGGTAAAAGCGAAAACCGGGATAGTTATTGAACTGATAGACGGTTTGCAAGAAGCTACTTACATTTACGAAGCCGTAAAAGGCGCAGATTTATTGAGTGATGAAACTGCCTTAATTATGGACATCGGTGGCGGAAGCGTCGAGTTTATTATATGCAATGGCGAAAAAATTTTCTGGAAAAACAGCTATTTGCTGGGCGCAGCACGTTTACTTGCGGATTATTACCGCCAGGAAAGCGCCATCGAAGAAAGCACCATCACGGCAATGGAAAACCATTTTGCAAACACACTGATAGATTTTGATGAAAAAATAAAACTATATCAGCCTAAATGTCTTATCGGCACCGCTGGTTCTTATGATTCTTACGCTTCTATCATTGCTTTGCGAAATTCTACCACCTTCCAGCCAGACACCACAAAAAGCTATCCTTTTGCTTTTGAAGAATTTACCGCTCTTTTGAACGAACTTATTGCCAGCTCGCACCAGGACCGCGTGGACATGGAAGGGCTTATCCCTTTACGTACGGATATGATTTTGATGGCTTCCATTTTAACTGAGTACGTGCTGGAAATTACGGGCATCCAAAAAGTGCTCACCTGCACGTACTCGCTTAAAGAAGGCTTGTTGCTAAGCGCCGAGTAACTGGTTTATTGCTTTAAACAATTTTTCTGTAGGCAAACCCATTACGTTAGTGTAAGATCCTTTAATCCCTTTTACGCCAACCACCCCTATCCAATCCTGTATTCCATAAGCGCCGGCTTTATCAAATGGGCGATGCTTATGGATATAATACCAAAACTGTTCCTCGCTTAAGTAAGCAAATGTGACCTCGGTTTCATCGGCAAAAGTGATAGCTTGTTCCGCAGTTCTCAAAGTTACGCCCGTGATAACCCTATGGCTTCTGCCGTTTAAGCGGCTCAGCATCGCAAAAGCGTCATCGGCATCAGCTGGCTTTCCTAAAACTTCACCATCTAAAATCACTACTGTATCAGAAGTAATCAGCAAGGCATTATCGGGCAGTTCAAAAGCGTCAGCTTTAAGCTTAGAAAGGTAAGTTGCTACCTCTTCTGCCGCTAAACTGGGCGGATAGGTTTCATCTACTTCTTTCAGCAAAAGCTCAAAATCAAAACCCATCAATTTCAAAAGCTCTTGCCTGCGCGGCGATTTGGACGCTAAATATATTTTTTTAGACACTGTTCAATTTTTGTTACAGCACAAAAATGCAATAATTATCCTTTAATGATAAAAGCAAGCAAGCCTTTTGAAAAAATATATAGGGTTAAGAATTAATCTTATTAAAACACCCGATTGGCTTTTTTGGTACTATTAGTGCAATTGTAGCAGTCCAAAGAAAGAAAAACATGTATCCAGCTTTAATTAACCCGCAAAACGCCAGCAATAACCGAGAGCGTTTTACCGAGGTAAAAAGAATTGACGATAAACAAGAGGCGCGCAACTTTTTTAGCGAATGTGCCAAGCGTTTAAGCAATGTTAGTTTATGGAATTACATGAGCATTTTTGGCTTCGCTTATCATGTTAGTTTGCATGATTGCTTTGGGATGCAGGTAAACCGCCCATTAGAGAAAGGCGATTATGTGAAAGTACTGGCTAAAGACGGTCCAAAAGGTATGCTTTGGATGAAAGTTGAAGACGTGGAACATCTTAAAGAACGTGATGCTTCTGAAGAAATAGTATGCCTAACCCTGCGCGAAACCGAAAACCCAAGTTTAATCACAGAACTTTCGGCCGGCGAAGGTTTGGTCAACCGGTGCCAGCTTTATTTACGCCGTTTAATAAACACGGTAACGGTTGATATTAAACTGGCAAACCAGGAACTTGCAGAACGCTCAAACCAGTTTTTGAACCAGCTGCGCTGGGAAAACTTTGCAAAACAAATTCTACTTAAATTATAATTACAAAAACCATTTATCATGAAAAATCAAGAAGAAATCGTATCAGACTTAAAAGGACTAATCAACATCTTAAATGATGGAAAAGTGGGCTACAAAGAAGCCGTAGAAAATGTAGAATCGCCAAATCTAAAATCCATTTTTTTAGAGTTTAGTAACCAGCGCTACGCTTACGCAGAAGAACTAAAACAGCATATTTTACAACACGGCGGAGAATCAGAAAACGATGAAGGTGGTGTTTTAGGTGCTTTGCACCGTGCTTGGTTAGATATTAAAGACGCCTTTACCTCTAAAAACGACAGTGCAATTTTGGAAGCCATTACCACGGGCGAAAAAGCGGCGTTGGATAAGTACGACGAGGTATTAAAAAATTATGAAAACCATGCAGACCATCGTGCGCTTTTAACCAAGCAAAGGGAGGGAATTGCTAACGCCTTGGCTAAAATAGAAAGCTTAAAGGTGCAGTATCAGAGTTAAACTAAACTCTAATTTCCTTGGGAAATTACCCGGATCAGCAAAAGGTTCGGGTTTTTTATTTTGCAGAACCGTCATCTGCACTGGCATGTTGGATGTTCCATTTGCCCTGCACCTTCAGTACTTTTTCTATTACCTCGCGCACTACGCAGGCACCGCCGTTGTTTGGTGATATGTAATGACTTACATCTTTTATTTCTTGCACAGCATCAGCCGGAGCTACCGCAATAGAAACCATTTCCATAATTTCCTGATCGGGCAAATCATCACCAACGTATAAAACTTCACTTGCTTTTAGCTGATGTTTAGCCAAAAACTGCTGAAATAAAGGCATTTTATACGATGCGTTCAGGTAAATATCTTGCACCCCTAAACCTTGTAAACGCATTTTTACGGCTTCGGTTTTTGCACCGGTAATTACGCCAATGCGGTAGCCTTTTTTAATAGCCAACTGCATCGCAAAACCGTCTTTAATATTAAACTGACGCAGTTGCTCGCCCGTTTCTGTCACCAAAATATTGCCGTTAGTTAAAACGCCGTCCACGTCAAAAACAAAAGTGGTAATGTCTTTTAGCCTGTCTAGCATTATCCTCTATATTTATCCAGCAAATCACTTAACTGTTTCGCCTCATCCTCGCTAATGTGTTGCTTAAACTTAGCCAGCATGGTTTCTTCTAGTTTAATTTTTTCCAATACCTTAAGGCCTTTATCGCTTATTAAAATATCAACCGCACGGCGGTCGCTCTCGCAAGTAGTGCGTGTTACCAAGCCTTTGGCCACTAAACGGTCCACAATGCGCGATGCATCAGACATTCTGTCTAACATCCGTTCTTTTATGATATTGATGGTTGCCGGTTTAGGATTTTGGCCACGCAAAATGCGCAGAATATTAAATTGCTGGGGCGTAACTTTGTGTTTAGCCAGCTCGGCTTTAATATAGCCGTTTAACCATGCGTAGGTATAAATAATGTTTACGGCTGCTTTTTGGTAGTTGTCTGTAAATTTAGAATTCTGTATTTCCTTTTCAATTTCCATTTCTGTCTAAATTATCCTGTTCGTTTACGTTTTTGGTTTTCGATTTAGCAAATCGCCAAGGGCAGTGCTTACAACCGTTTTTGCAACAGAAGCCTCTTCTTAGGTGATAAGCCTCGGTAAAAACATAATTACCATCATCGTTAATATAATAATCGATGTTTTTTTGCAAACTAAAGAATTTTAACCCTTAACGAAGTTCTAAAATAAGCTTTTAAATGCTCACCTTCACCATGTGTTGTCCAAATCTCTGATGGATTTACTTCTTTTACAGTATCAAGAATTTCCTGCCAATCGGCATGGTCCGATATAAAAAGTGTTTCATCATTGCCGTGCTGCAGGTTTTGCCAGCCCGAAGCAAAAATCTTAGTCACTCCAAAAGCATTCCGATAGCTCCTAAACGTTAACGGCGGCACCATGTAAACCTGTTGTTGGTTATTATTTTTAAGCCATTTTCTATCATAATGCTGAAAAGACCCCAAGTTTACACCGTGCTTTTGATACAGCTGATGCACCGGAAAAATAGAATAATGCAAATGAATTTTCTTTTGCAGACAGTGCTTGTTAATGAGCTGTGTAATGCGTTGCGCTTTGCCTAAGCCGTAAACCCCGAGCATAATATTGCCACTGATGTTGTTGAGTTTAGCTATTTCCGTTTCCGGATTAGGGTGTTGCGTAGCAGGATGTGCAAAGGTGGTTTCCGTAATTAAAACATCTGCTTTACATAAAACTGCGGCTTCGCAAGTTTCGTCTGGTTGCAATTTAAAGTCGCCTGTGTATAGGTAAATGCAGTTTTGGTAGGTCATTTTTACCATTGCCGAGCCTAAAATATGTCCGGCAGGTAAAAGTTCCAATTGCACCTCTCCTATCTCAAAATTTTGGCGGTAATCTAAGATCTGAAAAATTGCTCCGGCATTTTTTTTAAAACGCAAACGCATTAAATCGGCGGTAAAAGCGCTGCAGTAGATATTTTGGTTACCCGCTTTTGCGTGGTCTCCGTGTGCATGAGATATTACCGCGTTTTTGACCGGCACTTGCGGGTCCAGGTAAAAATCTGCGTATTTGCAATAAAGCCCTTCTTTGCTGTTTACGATAAAGTCGGATAAAATCATTTTTTATTGCTGTGCGCCACCAGAGGCTTTATCTAAAAAAACTTGGTGTAAGTGTAAAACTTGCGGAATTAAGAGTTGTGTGCCGTTGTTATCGATTACAAAATCTGCTTTATTCAAACGTTCTTGCTCACTCAGCTGATTGCGCATTCGGGCTTCAACTTTGTCGTGTGTTACGCCATCGCGCTCCATCACGCGTTTAATACGCAAATCTTCATCCGCACTTACCAAGATATTAAAATCATTTTGCCGGTAAGATCCGCTTTCGAAAAGCAGCGCTGCTTCTTTCAAAACATAGGAACTTTTTTGCTGGCTTGCCCAAACGTCCATCGCTCTAAAAACAGCGGGGTGTACGTACGAATTCAGCTTTTCCAGTTCCTGCTTGTTATTAAAAACGATGTCAGAAACGTGTTTCCGGTTTAGGCTACCGTTATCAAAATAAGCTTTGTTACCAAAGGCTCCCTTCACTTGCGCAATTAGCACAGCATCAGTCACCATTAAATCTTTTGCGACAGTATCTGCATAAAACACCGGAACGCCCAGCAAACTGAAAATTTGGCAAACCGTTGTTTTACCGCTGCCTATACCGCCTGTGATGCCTATTTTCAACATTATTTTTTGATGATAAACCGAACTTGCGACGGCTCTACCGCGCGGATGCGCGCAAAAGATTTACGTTTTACAATTTTTATGGGCAACATATTTGCGCCGTAATTTTTCCAGATGCTTAAATCAACCACGGCTTCAAAATCATCTTCCACGGCATTCTCAAAATCTGATAAAGAAACCATAAAGGTAACTTTCACCCGCTCTGGGATTAATTTCACATTATAATACTGCGTGTTGTTGACAACGCGGATGGGAAGGTAAAGTTGCTTCTCGGTAAACTGCTCTACCGGAATTTTCACCTCTGTTAGAGGCGGAAAAATGGTGATGTTTGGCGCGCTGGCTTTATGCAATGCGATTTTGTCTGTTACGGTATTGCTGATGTTTTCGCGTACGAAACTATCTGTTTCCCAATAACTGATGTTATGCAAGGCTTCCGCTGGCCCGGTAACAGTTACCGAATCGGGTTTTAACTCAATTTTACCCGATTGCCCATACTGTTTCACAAAACTGAGCTTACTAACCAAGCGCACCGGCACTTTTTTTACTTTACGTGTAGAAAAATCAAAATATAAGGTATCTGGGTTTACGCTTACAATTTTTTGTTCGGATGAGTAAGCCGCGTTTATAGCCCGCATCTGATCGGTAAAGGTGACGTAATTGCGCTTGCTTAAACCGGTTAAATCCACCTTCACGTCGCGCGGGTAAAGCCTTAATCGGGTAAACAGCAACTGCCATCCGGTGCCTTGCACGGTTAAGGTAACCGTATCTGATTGCAAGGGGTTAAAAGCTTTGTTAACCGGCAGGTTTTTAAAATTAACAACGGTTTTTACCTCGTACTCGTACTTACCCGATAACGAAAAAAACAGCCACGTGATTACGGCCAAAATCAGACATGTGAAAAATATACTGATTTTGCGCCTTTCTGCCGCTGTTAGTTTAATTAATGCCATGTAGCTTTTAAATCAACGAGTTGCTGTTAGAGGTAAAAATAAAAAAAATGCCGTTTTTGTTCAAAAACGGCATTTTTTACTAATCTACTAGTCTTACTTGTTCAATTCTTTTGACGAGTCTAAAGAAACGGCAGCTTTATCAAATCTGATTTTAGCACCGCTTTCCATCTCCAATAAAAAAGTAGTTTCGTTCATTTCTACAATTTTGCCGTGTATGCCGGCAGTAGTAATTACTTTATCGCCTTTTTTTAGTTCGGCAATAAACTTTTTATGGTCTTTTGCTTTTTTCATCTGTGGCCTAATCATGAAGAAGTAAAACACAACCACAATCAGGATCATCGGCAAGAAATTCATCACCTCGCTCGATACTTGTAACAACACAAAATTTAACAACATATTTATCAATTATTATTTTACTACTTCACCTATTAAATGCACCTGGGTGTTTGCAGGGATGGTATTTGCCACAATGGTGACCACTTTATCTTGCAAACCTTCTTTACCGGCGCTATTAAACACTACTTTTATTACGCTAGAACCGCCCGCCGGAATAGGATCTTTGGAAAACTCCGGAACGGTACATCCGCAGGTGGCGTGTGCGTCTTTGATAATCAAAGGAGATTTCCCTGTGTTTTCAAACTTAAAATTGTACGAAACGCTTTCGCCCTGCTTAATCTTGCCGAATTCATAAACGTCTTTCTCGAATTTTATTACCGGTGCGCTGGCAGGGTCAACCGCGCTGGCAGTGCTATCTGCACCAGCTTGATTTTTCACGTTATTGTTGCAAGCGGCGAAAATTACCGCTAACATTGCTCCAAAAATTAATTTTTTCATCCTTTAAAATTACTTATTGTATAGGTTTAATCTACTAAACCCCGTCCGTATTTTTTTATTTTACCTTGCTCTTTCAGCTCTGCCAATACTTTGTCTAAAATACCGTTGATAAAAACATTGCTTTTTGGTGTGCTAAACTCTTTTGCAATCTCTAAATATTCGTTAATGGTTACCTTTACCGGGATGTTGGTAAAATAGATGAGTTCTGCCAGCGCCATTTTCATCAAAATCACATCTAGCAAGGCAATCCGCTCGGCGTCCCAATTTTTTGTTTTTCCGCTAATCAATTTCTGAAAAGCGTCATCATGTGCAATAGTTTTCTGAAATAAATCTACGATAAACTCCCTGTCTTCTATCCAACTTGCACTAATTTGAGCTAGTTTCTGCTCACCAACTTCTGACGAGAAATTTTTCAGGGTTTTAGCAATCATCGCCTGAAGAACATCTTGGTCCACCTGCCAGTTTAAGTGCGCTTCTTCTAAAGCTTGTTGGGCAAGCGTCGATTTTAGAATTACCTTTTTAAAGATAAACTTAATAATGTCTTTATCGCTAGATAAATCATCATCTGTTTTAAGCAGGTACTGCTTGTATTCTTCGCTGTTTTTTAGCGTGTTAAAAAGCGATTTAGCCAACTCGGGATCAAAGTTCCAGGAAACCTTGTACTTTTTAACCGCATCTACATACTCGGTATTTTTTAGTAGCAACTGGATAAAACGGTTATCTAAAATTTTGAGGTTAGCGTTTAAGTCTTCCTCGCTAGGCAGATGCTTGTTAGCCCTATCGGTTGCGTCAGTTTCTGCATATTGTGCCACATCAACAATCAAGGTTAACAGGCTAATGTACATTTCAAAAACTTTGTCAACACTGGCTAAAAGGTTTTTTTCTTGCTTGCGGATGTCTTTAACGTCCGATTGCTCAAACGCGTACAGCATTTGCATTACCTTAACCCTTAGGTGCCTTCTATTTAACATATTTTAAAGAACGATTTTTTTAATTTTTTAAGTCCACCATGTAATACCCAGGGCAAACTAATCTAATATTTTTGTTTTTATGGCTAAGCCTTTTATGCAGCCGCCAGTTTTAAAAACTTGCTTTTATTTTTTTAATATCCGCAATGCGCTTTTCGGCAATTTTATTTGCGGCGATATTAGTTGGTATTTTTTCTGTTTTTGATTTTTTAAGCACGTTTCGGGTGGCATCGTAAATATTCTCTGCCAGTTGCATGGTCCTTTTTTTATTGTAGCCCGCAAGTTCAGAGTAGCAATTGATTAATCCGCCTGCGTTAATCAAATAATCTGGCGCAAACAATATCCCTTTGTCCAATAACCTTTGGCCGTCTTCTTTCTCATCTGCCAATTGGTTATTGGCAGAACCAGCGATGACACCGCACTTCATTTTAGAGATGGTTTCGGCATTTACGGTAGCACCCAAAGCGCAAGGTGCGTAAACATCAAAATCCAAATCGAACAAGTTGTTGTTATTTACTACCTCGGCACCGTACATTTTGGCAACCCGGCGCAGGCGTTCTTCGTTAATATCGCTTACATAAACTTTGGCGTTTTCTTGCCTAAGTAAGCTCACCAAATGCTCGCCAACATGCCCGGTGCCTTGCACCGCAACGGTACGTCCGGCTAGGCTATCGGTACCAAAAAGCTCTTTTACAGAGGCTTTAATGCCCATAAAAACACCTTTTGCTGTAACGGGCGAAGGGTCTCCGCTACCGCCGATGGATTCTGAAACGCCGGTAACGTATTTGGTTTCCATACGGATGTACTCCATATCTTTTACGCCCGTGCCTACTTCTTCTGCCGTAATGAAAGATCCGTTTAAATTTTCGATAAAGCGGCCAAAACGGCGCATCAAAGCCTCTGTTTTGTCGGTACGGCTATCGCCGATAATCACCGCTTTGCCACCGCCTAAGTTTAAACCGGTGATTGCCGCTTTGTAGGTCATCGCCTGCGACAAACGCAAAACATCATACAAAGCCTCCGCTTCTGTAGCGTAGGACCACATGCGGGTGCCCCCAACAGCTGGCCCTAAAGTGGTATCATGTATGGCTATAATGGCCCGTAAACCGGTATCCGCATCGCTACAAAAAACCACTTTTTGATGACCAAAAGTGCTGAGTTGGTTAAAAATTGAATTCTCTTCGAGCTGGATTGACGACATATTGAAGTGAATGTTTAGCTACAGTTCTGCGCAAAAGTAGCGGTTTTTTTTATTTGTTTTAGCGGTTACCGAAAGAATTGAGCAAAATGACATTGGAATAGAGCGCATATCGCTTTAGGCCGACCGGAGTTTTTTGGTTACAAAGTCAGAAATTGCGCTATTTTATGCAGGGTGTTAAAGCCGCGGTTGCAAAAGCTTATATTTGTGCGTATTTAAATGAAAGAACTCTCGTACCTCAATAAATTTTTTTTGAAATACAAATGGCAGCTTCTGCCGGGCGTATTTTTTGTGGTGATATCTAACCTTTTTGCGGTATTACCGGCGCAAATTATCCGTATCGCGTTTGATTTGGTAAAAGAAAATATTGCCGTTTACCGCTTATTTAACGGCTTTGATAAACAAGGCCTTATTTACGATATTTTTGCCAATAGCCTGCTGTTTTTTGGTGCTTTGGTTATTTTGATGGCGGTTATACGCGGTTTGTTTTTGTTTTTTATGCGGCAAACCATCATCCTCACCTCGCGCCATATCGAATACGACCTAAAAAACGAGATTTACCAGCATTATCAAGAACTGTCTTTAGCTTTTTACCGCCGCAACAATACCGGCGATTTAATGAACCGTGTTACCGAAGATGTAAGCCGCGTGCGGATGTATATTGGTCCCGCAATTATGTACACCATTAACACGTTGGTGCTGTTTATTTTAATCATCGGCGCTATGGTATCGGTTAACTTAAAATTGGCTGTTTACAGTTTGATACCCTTGCCGTTGCTGGCCCTTACCATTTATTTCGTAAACAGCATCATCAACCAAAAAAGTGAGGAAATACAGCGCCGTTTAAGTACGCTTTCGTCTTTTGTGCAAGAAACCTTTTCGGGTATTAGGGTGGTTAAATCATACGTGAAAGAAGATTTTATACGCGCGGGGTTCGAGTCGCAGAGCGAAGCTTACAAACAAGAGTCTTTGTCGCTGGTAAAAATACAGGCTTACTTTTACCCCATAATGCTGTTGATGGTGGGTTTAAGCACCATTATTACCGTTTATATTGGGGGCTTGCAGGTAATGGACGGCCGAATTACTGCCGGAAATATTGCCGAATTTATAGTGTATGTTACGCAACTCACTTTTCCGGTAACTTCCTTGGGCTGGGTAACTTCGCTTATTCAACGCGCGGCCGCATCGCAAAAGCGTATTAATGAGTTTTTGAAAACCGAGCCGGAAATCAGCAATCCAAACCCCAACCCTTTTTACCTCAAGGGCGATGTGGAGTTCAAAAACGTAAGCTTTACCTATCCAGACACAGGGATACAGGCTTTGAAAAATGTATCGTTCCGGATTAATAAAGGTGAATTGCTGGCCATCATCGGCAAAACCGGCTCTGGAAAATCTACCATTGCTAATTTGTTGATGCGGATGTACGATGTGAACCAAGGCGAAATTTTAATTGACGGGCAAAACATTAAGTACATTAATTTGGAGGCCTACCGCAGCAAAACCGGCTTTGTACCGCAAGAGGTTTTTTTATTTTCTGATACTATTGCCCGGAATATTGCTTTTGGCCAAGATGAGCTGGATATGGCTACGGTGGAGCAGGCGGCCAAAGATGCGGCAGTTTATAAAAACATTGAAGCCTTTGATAAAAAGTTTGAAACCTTTATTGGCGAGCGGGGCATTACCCTATCTGGCGGGCAAAAACAGCGTATTTCTATTGCACGTGCCATTATTAAAGAACCCGAGATTTTAATTTTTGATGATTGCTTGTCGGCTGTGGACACCAAAACAGAGGAGGAGATTTTGCGCAGTTTAGGCAAAGTGATGAAAGACAAAACAAGCGTTTTAATTGCCCACCGCGTATCTACTATTAAAAATGCAGATCAGATTTTAGTTTTAGATGAGGGCGAAATAGCCGAGCACGGCACGCACAGCAAATTGATGAAAGAACGGGGACTGTACTTTGAGCTTTACGAAAAGCAGTTGCTAGAAGAGCAAGAATTATCTTAAAAGATTGATGTTAAGAATTTGGAAGTTTAATATTTTCTTTCTTTATTTAGGCCGTCAAATTTAAAAACAAACAACACATCAATGGGAGAGTACGATAACAAAGAGAGAGAGGAAGTTTACTCAAAGAAGGTTAGAGCCGGAAAAAGAACTTACTTTTTCGACGTAAAAGCAACACGTTCCAACGACTATTACGTTACCATTACCGAGAGTAAAAAAAGATTAGAAGACGGTGCGTTTATCAAACACAAAATCTTTTTATACAAAGAAGATTTTGAAAAATTTGCAGAAGGCTTAACCGAAACTGTAGATTACATTAAAGCTCACCAAGAAGTGGTTGAAAAAAGATACGAATACAATCCTGATTTTGTAGCAGAGAAATCGGACGATGATTTTTCTTACTAGGTAAAAAATCAACGTAAAACAGCCGGGCGATTATCGTTCGGCTGTTTTGTTTATGGCGAATGTTTTGCCGTAGCCGATTTCTGTTTCAGCTCTTGTAAAAATTGCCCCGGTGTTTTGTTAAACTCTTTTTTAAACGCTTTAGTAAAGTAAGATTGGGTTTGTATCCCTACCCTAAACATCACTTCATTTAACGCAACATCTTCCTCAATCATAATCTTTAACGCTTTGCGCAAGCGTACAGTTCTCACAAAATCGCCTATGGCCTGCCCTGTAATGTCTTTTACTTTTTGGTAAAGCTTGGTTCGGCTCATTCCTATCTCTGAGCATAAAAACTCTATATCTACGCTGGTGTTGGAAATATTGCTTTCTATTATCTGTAAAAGCTTGTCTAAAAATTCTTTGTCTCTAACATTGGTTACCAACTCTTTAGCCTGTACCTGATAGTTTTTTTGGTAGCGTTCTTTTAATTTATTTTGCTGCTCAAAAATATTATGCAGGGTTAGTTTCAGCAACGCTATGTTTACAGGTTTTGAAAAGTAAAATTCGGCACCCGATGATTTTGCTTCCAATTCCGCTTCCAGGCTTGCTTTTGCGGTTAATATCATAAAAGGGATGTGCGAAATTTCAACATCTTCTTTCAGCTGTTTACAAAAGCGGATGCCGTTTACATTCGGCATCATAACATCGCTAATTACCAAATCCGGATAGTCGGTTTTGCAAAGTTCAAACCCTTGCAAACCGTCTTCGGCCTCTATTATGGTATAGCTATCCTTTAGGCTGCTTTTTATAAAATCGCGAAGTTCTTTATTGTCATCAACCAACAGAATTTTTTTAATATGGTTTGGTTGCGGTTCGTGTTCTTTAAATTCATCATCTGCATGTTCAATAGTGTGCTGCCCAGCAAATTCAGCTTCATTTATTTCCGCATCACTCCTATCAATTATTTCTGTATTGCTAAACTCGTCTTTCGTACATGGTAAGGCCACAATAATTTCTGTACCTTCTTGGCGCTCGCTATTGATAAATATGTTCCCCTTATGGAGGCTTACTAAACTTTTCACAAAGGCAAGGCCGATACCAGAGCCTAAATGTGCGTCGGAAACGCGATAATATCGCTCGAACAGATGTGTAATTGATTGTGCCGAGATACCTATGCCATTATCGGCTATTTTAATGTAAAAGAAGTTTTGGCTGCCACTGTTATTCTGAATACGCAGCTGGTTTACCAGTTTTGGGTTCGCTAATGCTAGCTCGTCGGCCAGCTCTAATTTTACATGACCGCCATTTTGCGTGTACTTTACGGCATTAATCAACAGGTTTAAACAAATTTTTTCCAGTACGTTTTTATCTACCCAGATGGTTCCCCGCTTACTATTGTTAACAAGGGTAAAACTCAAGTTTTTTTCAAAAGCAAGCTCAGAAAATTCATCTTCTATATCGGCAAAAAACGGATTAACGGCCAGTTCTTGCACTTTAAGCTTGATGTTGCCCGATTCGAGCTTTCTAAAGTCCATTAATTCGTTAATGAGGTTTAGCAAACGGTTGGAGTTATTGTATATAGTATGATATAACTGCGCAAACCTGGAGGCCGAATTTTCTTTTAGCAAGCGTTCGGCCGGCCCCATGATTAAGGCTAAAGGTGTCCGTAACTCGTGAGAGATATTTGTGAAAAACTGAAGCTGGATTTGATGTATTTCTTCTTTTTTGCGCTCTTCTATGGCTTTAAGCTCTAAACTTCGCCTAAACCTCAAAATCAAAAAAACCACATAAATTGCTGTAGAAACAACAACTAGCCTAAACCACCACATAGCCCAAAACGGAGGCGAAATATTGATGGGCAGTGCAATTCCATTGTTCCAAACACCATCATTATTTGCCGCGCGTACCTTAAAAGTATAATAGCCCGGTGGCACATTGGTGTAATAAGCGCGACGTGTTTCGCTGGTAGCGGTCCAGTTTTTTTCAAAACCTTCCAGTATATACTCGTAACGGTTGTTTTGCGTAGAGATATAATTCAACGCAGAAAAGCTGAAAGAAAAGGTGGATTGCTTATAATTTAAGTCGATTTTTTTAGTAAAAGATATATCTTGTTTTAAAGGAGATTTTTTAGATGAAGGCAAAATGGTTTCATTAAAAATCTGGAAGTTGGTGAGATATAAAGGTGGAACAAAGCGGTTAAAATGTATGCGCGACGGAAAAAAATGGTTGAAGCCGTTTACGCCGCCGAAAAACATTTCGCCGGCGCGGGTTTTCATATAGGCGTTTGCCTCAAACTCTAAACTTTGCAAGCCATCTGCCATATTATATTTGCGCCAGGTTCGCTTATCCGGATTTAGCTTAACAATGCCGTTGGTGGTGCTTATCCATAAATTGCCTTCATTGTCTTCCAATATACCTTTGATAAAGTCTTGCGCTAAAGGGCAATCCGCACAAAAAGGTGAGAAGTTGTCTTTTGCTTTATCATACAAATAAAGCCCCCTTTGCCCCACCCAAATACGTCCTTTTTGGTCTTCAAAAACCACCCTGATATCTGGGCTTTTTTCTTCACGTGTAAAGTAGTGGCTAAATTGGCGCGTATCTAAATTGTATTTGTTTAAACCGCCGTCGTCTGTGCCTATCCAAAGATTAGCGCTTTTGTCTTCGAAAATAGTAACCACGTTATTGCCGCGCAGCTGACTTCCTTTAGCGCCGTCTTTAAACCTGCTGAAAGTACCGGTAGTTTTATCGAACAAGTTTAAGCCGTTATAATACAAGCAAACCCAAAAATTACCCCGGCTGTCTTCATAAGCTTTCTGCACAAAATTGCCGCTAATACTGTTTGGCAAATTTTTGCTGTTTACGTAACGCACAAAATTGCCTGTACTGCGGTCAAATTTATTTAAGCCACCGCCCCAAGTACTTACATAAATATCGCCTTTGGCATCGGCAGTAATGTCTAATACTTCGTTTGAGCCTAAAGACTTTTGGTTGAAAGGATTGCTTTTGAGATAAGTAAAGCGCGTTTTGTCTGCGGACCACACGTCAATTCCTCCGCCATCAGTGCCAATCCATATCTCGCCGTTTTTATCCTCATAAAATGATTTTATATCGTTATAACTTAAACCTTTGTTAAACGCGGTTTGGCGCTGTAAGGGGAATTTTTGCGATGCAGGCGAATAGATATTAACGCCTCCTCTATGGGTGCCAATCCAGATATTGCCTTGACTGTCCTCAAATAAAGCAGAAATGGTACGTTGAGACAGCCCCGCCGAACTATTGGGATTGCTGGTGTAATTGCGCAAAGCCAAATTTTTGAGGTCAATCTTATCTAAGCCACCGTTTATACTGCCTATCCATAAATTTTGGGCATCGTCCACCATCAAAGTTTTTATTTGATTGCTGCCAATACTCGTCTTAGATGAAAAATCGTGCTTGAAAACCTTAGATTGCCCCTTAGCCCAATTGTAGCAGATAATACCTTCATCCTCTGTACCTAGCCACAACGTGTTTTTGTTTGATGCAATTACATTGATATTATCTTGGCTAAGGACTTTTTTAGCGCCAAATCCGCCAGGTTTGCGCCACATCTTAAACAAACCGCTGGACGTGGTAAGCCAAACCCTACCGGCAGACTGAACATAGATATCCGTAAAATATTTTTGTTGCGCCAGTTTAACTATGGTTTGCTTTTTTAGGTTAGCCTCTTTAAGCGTTAACAAAAACAGCCCTGCACCCTTTGTTGCAACTAATAAATTTCCTTTTTCAAGCTCGGCAAGCTTAGAAATGGGCGCATTAAAAGTTGTACTAAGCTTAATTTTTAAAAATACACCCCTTTTTTGATCAAATAGGTTTAACCCAGATTTTGTACCTACCCAAAAATTTCCTTCGCTATCCTGAAAAATACTGGTGATATAGCTATCGCTTATGCTTTGCGGATTTCGTGGATCGTGTTTGTAACTGGTTATCGAATAACCGTCGTATTTATTTAAGCCGTCGCGCGTGCCAAACCACATAAAACCCCGATTGTCCTGAAAAATACATTCCACCGTACTGTTAGACAAGCCTTCGCCGATATTTAATCTTTTAACAATTAAATCTTGAGCTACCAAAACTTTGGTAAAAACCAAAAAAAGGCATACCCACCATATACGCAGATACTGATATGTGTAGACTGATTTGATCAAAGGACTTTTAAGGCTTTATTTTTTAAAATTAGACATAAAGCCGATATTAAAAAACAGAAAGCAAAAGAAGCTGTAAAGCCTGTTATAAAGCCTATTTATGAATGATAGAACAAAAAAAAGATACGTTAGCACAAGCCTGTTAAACAAATTTAACCCTCTTTTGTGCTAGCCAACTAATAAAAGTTAACCTAAAACTTTTCCAAAATTATGCTAAAAAACTTATCTATTAACTTACGATGCACATTGGGTGCGCTTACATTTTTAATGATAGCGTTAAGCTCTTTTGCACAAGCACAAGTAACCGTTAGCGGACTTGTCAAATCTGCTTCGGACCAAGAAGCTTTACCGGGTGTTTCTGTATCTGTAAAAGGAACGCAAACCGGCACCGTTACAGATGCCCAGGGCAGGTACAGTATTAAAGTACCACAACTAGGGGCAACATTGGTATTTACATTTATCGGTTTTACCACGCAAGAACTTAGCGCCAGCACCCAAATTTTAAATGTTGATTTAAAAGAAGACAACAAAACGCTTGGCGAAGTTGTAGTGGTGGGCTATGGCACCATGCGCAAACAAGATTTAACAGGCGCGGTAACTGTTGTGGGTGCCAAAGATTTTCAAAAAGGCACTATTACTACGCCTGAACAGCTGATCAGCGGAAAGGTGCCGGGAGTTTCTATCGTATCTGGCGGTGGCCAGCCGGGTTCTGGCTCAACCATCAGAATTAGAGGTGGTGCGTCTTTAAGTGCAAGTAACGACCCGTTGTTTGTAATTGATGATGTGCCGCTGGAAAACAGCCAGGTTTCGGGCGCTTCAAATCCCTTAAGCTTCATCAATCCTAACGACATCGAATCGTTTACGGTATTGAAGGATGCATCCGCCACCGCAATTTATGGTGCGCGGGCTTCTAACGGTGTCATCATTATCACTACAAAAAAAGGGACATCAGGAAAGTTGAATGTAAACTTCAGCACGGTAAACGCACTGTCAACCATTGAAAAGTATGCAGATGTTTTATCAACAGAACAATTCAAGAGCGTAGTAAACCAATTTGGCACCGCCGATCAAAAAGCGGCAGTAGGCCAGTTTGATACGGATTGGCAGAAACAGATTTACCAAAATGGGTTTAACACAGACAACAATATCTCTTTTGACGGCGGTATCAAAAAGCTTCCTTATCGTTTATCGCTGGGGTTTCAAGATCAATCGGGCATATTAAAAACAGATAAATACCAAAAAACCTCGGCAGCCCTTGCCCTTAACCCCAGCTTTTTAGACGAGCATTTGAAGGTGAACTTAAACATTAAAGGCTCTATGCAAAAAACAAGATTTGCAAACCAAGCCGCAATCGGCGGAGCCGTAAGTTTTGACCCCTCGCAAGCAGTTTACACCAACCAAGCTAAGTATGGCGGTTATTGGGAATATCTGAATGCCACCAACCCCTCTGGCTTAGAAAATTTAGTGGGCAGAAACCCGCTGGGCTTGCTAAACCAGCGCGAAGATCGAGCAACGCCTTACAGAAGCATCGGTAACCTTAGCTTAAGCTACAAATTTCATTTTTTACCAGATTTAAAAGCGGTTTTAAACTTAGGATATGATGCCTCTACCGGTAAAGGAACAGTTTACGTGCCCGCTACCGCTGCCGAGTTAATTGACCAGGGCGGAACAGATAGCAAATACAAGCAAAACAAATTAAACACGGTTGCCGATTTTTATTTGAACTACGTAAAAGACATCAAATCAATAAAAAGCCGGGTAGAAGCAACCGCAGGCTATTCATATAATGATTACCTCACAAAAGTTTTTAACTATACAAGTTATAACGCAACGGGCGCAATCATCTCTGAACCGGCTTTCCCTTATGATAAACCGCGCGCCCGCACAAGGTCCTATTTTGCTAGGTTCAATTATAATTATGACGAGAGGTATTTTATTACCGGAACAGTACGTACGGACGGGTCATCGCGCTTTGCGGAAGAAAACAGGTACGGGACTTTCCCATCTGTGGCCTTGTCTTGGGCCATCAATAACGAATCGTTCTTAAAAAACAACAACACCATTAACTTGCTAAAACTGCGCGCCAGCTATGGCTTAACCGGTCAACAGGATATTAATTCATTGTTTGGATACATGTCTTACTATAACCTAAGCGCAAATACCGCTACTTACCAGTTTGGCGACACTTACTATCAAATGTACCGCCCTAGCGGATATATTTCTGATTTAAAATGGGAACAAACGGCTACCAGCAACATCGCACTTGATTTTGGTTTATACAACAACCGCATTTCTGGTAGCATAGATTTTTATAAGAGAAAAACTTCGGACTTGCTTAACAAAATTCCGCAGCCGGCAGGCACAAACTTCTCTGCAACCGCGTTTGTTAACGTGGGCGATATGGAAAACAAAGGTGTAGAGCTAAGTTTGAATGTGGTGCCGGTACAAAACAGCAATTTCAGATGGGATGCAGGCTTTAACCTTACCCATAATAAAAACATAATCACCAATCTTACCGTAGTACCTCAAGACCCTAATTATTTGGGGTTCCCTAGCGGTACAATTGCCGGCGGTGTAAGCGGGCAATATGCTTTTATTAATGCGGTAGGATATCCAAAAAACACCTTCTTTTTATATAAACAGGTGTATGATGCTTCTGGAAAACCTTTGGAGGGCATTTATTTAGATTATGATAAAGACGGCGCTATCTCTACCAGTGATTTTGTAAAAGGCAAAACCGCTGATCCAAACGTTTTCTTGGGTTTTACCAATAACCTAAGCTATAAAAAATGGAGCTCGAGCTTTGTGTTGCGCGCAAGTTTAGGCAACTATGTTTACAACAACGCCTTTAGCCAAAGAGGCAACTTAGCACAATTTGTTGGCAACCAGGTTTTGCTTAACGGGTCGACAAATTTCTTTGACACCGGTTTCAAAAATCAGCAGCTATTAAGTGATTATTATGTAGAAAATGGCTCTTTTTTAAAAATGGACAACTTTTCTGTAGGTTACAATTTTGGCAAGATTGCTAAAAACGGCGCAAGTTTAAGGGCCAGCGCTTTTGTACAAAACGTATTTACCATTACAAAATACAAAGGCATGGACCCAGAAGTAGCTTCTGGCGTTGACAACAACATCTATCCGCGGCCAAGAATCTTTTCATTAGGTTTAAACTTATCGCTTTAGCATCATTTTATTAAAACAAGAAACAGCATGAAAGCTTTAAAAATATTTTCAGTAGCCATTTTACTGTCCGCCGCTTTTGGGTGTGGCAAGCTAGATTTAAAACCCACTAATGACTTAACGGCAGATGACGTTTTTAACTCGCCTTTGGGTTATAAACAGGCATTGGCTAAAGTTTACGGCGCATTTGCCTTAACCGGAAACGCCACCACCGGGCAACAAGACATACCGGCAGAAATTGTCAAAGACGAAGGCAACTCGGATTTTTTACGCCTATACTGGAACCTGCAAGAGCTAACTACAGATGAAGCAGCGTGGAGCTGGTCCAGCGATGCGGGAATTTTAGGTTTGCACGAGTTGAGCTGGTCATCAACCAACGCCATTACAGCTGGCTTATATTACCGTTGTTTTTTCCAGATTACGCTTTGTAACGATTTTATCCGCCAATCTTCGGACGAGCGGATTAGCGGAAAAGGTTTTTCTGAAACGGACCTGCAAGAAATTAAAAGATACCGTGCAGAAGCCCGCTTTTTACGCGCGTACCAGTACTGGGTTTTAATGGACCTATTTGCTAGTCCGCCTTTTGTAACAGAAGACTTTAAGTTAGGCACAAAAGAACTTCCGCAACAAATTAGCAGAACAGATTTGTTTAACTACATCGAATCTGAACTAACAGCAATAGATAGCGATCTTTTTCCGGCCAAAACAGGCGAGTATGGGCGTGCAAACCAAGCGGCGGCCTGGGCTTTGTTATCGCGTATGTACCTAAATGCGGAAGTATATACAAAAACACCAAAATATACCGAAGCCATTACTTACGCTAAAAAAATCATTGAAGCTGGCTACACCTTGCACGGCAACTACCGCGAGTTAACCATTGCGGATAACCACTTAAACACAGATGAAAACATTTTCACTATTAATTACGATGGTACGCATACCCAAAACTACGGAGGCACTACGTATTTAATGCACGGCCCAGCTAATGTGCCGGCAGATATTTCTGGCTCAAACGGCGATTGGGGCGGTTTACGTACAACACAAAATTTTGTGTCGCTCTTCCCAGATTATTCTGGAAACACTGACCAACGCGCTATGTTTTATACAACGGGCCAAACTTTAGAGATGGATGAACTTTACTTATCTAAATCTGGCTTTTCGCCGATAAAATTCAGAAACAAGACCAAAAGCGGTGGCGATGCACCACATCTGGATCCTGCCAAAGACTTCTCGGACATCGACTTTCCATTATTCCGTTTTGGCGAAGTTTACTTAAACTATGCGGAAGCAGTGTTAAGAGGCGGAACAGGCGGCGACCAAACCACCGCTTTGGATTATCTTAATAAACTAAGGACCAGGGCTTATGGCAACACATCAGGCAATATCAGCGCCAACCAACTCACACTTGATTTTATTTTAGACGAAAGAGGACGAGAGCTTTATTTTGAAGCCCACCGCCGCACAGATTTGGTGCGCTTTAACAAGTTTACCACAGCAGATTATCTGTGGGCTTGGAAAGGCGGCGTAAAAGCGGGCACCGCAGTAAGTGCAAGCCGGAACATTTTCCCTATTCCAAGCTCGGACCTGGCATCAAACCCTAATCTTAAACAAAATCAATAAGTGTTAAACACATTATAAGATGAAAAAGATATTAAAAACCATTTTATTCGGATGTATTGCTGTTTTAGCATCATGCGAAAGCGACATTGAAAAACCGATGTTGCAAATGCCTTCTGCATCTACGCTTGATTTTAAGGCATCGCAACAAAACGTTGTTTTATCCGCAGCTAATAAAACAGAAAATGTGGTAAGCTTTTCTTTCAATAAACCCAGCTATGGCTTGGCATTGGTGCCCAGCTACACCTTGCAGTTTGCTACACCGGCAGATACAACAGGTGCAAATGCTTGGGAAAAAGCCATTAACGTGCCTCTCACAACAGAAGAAGCTACGTCTAAATCTTTTTTGGGTGCAGATTTAAATGCCATTTTAGCCACACAAATGAAACTGGAAACGGGTATCGCGCACAAAATTGTGGTACGGCTAAAATCGGATATTAAACAAAATTCCGGTGCTACATCTGCCATACCTCCGCTTTTTGCAAAAGTTGAAATTAACATTACACCGTTTGAAGATGTTGTTGTGTACCCGGCACTTTTAGTTAAAGGTGGTAACTCGTGGCAAACACCAGCCACGCGAAGCAATGGTTTCCTGCTTGCATCGGCTAATTTTAACTCCAAATATGAAGGTTACTTAAACCTTCCAAACGCCGACGGCTGGGGCGGAGATGCTTTCACGCTCATCAGCAGTACCAACGGCACGTCTTACGGTTGGGGAACATCTGCCACTACCATTGCCGAAGGAACCGGAAATTTATGGTTAACACCATCGCCTGCTTACATGAAAGTAAATGTGGATTTAGACGCAAAAACCATAGCATACGAACCGGTTACTTTCTCTCTTTCTGGCGATCATAACGCTTGGAGCACCACCGATAGTAAATTAACGCTGAACCCTGCAACCAACCAACTTGAGCTGGACAATGTAACTTTTGCTGCCGGAAACAGCTTCGCCTTTATTGGGAATGGCGGTTGGGACATCAGCTATAAAGTAAATGAAAAAGGCAAATTAATGTTTGCTGGCCCACCTGCGTGGGCAGGCAATAACATAAAAGTAGAAACTGCCGGCACTTATAAAGTTATTTTAGATTTGAGCGGTGGCGATGGCAACTACAGTTTTGAACTGATAAAAAAATAATAATTGGGTGAGATAGATTTCATGGTTCTTTGCGCACAGCAAAGGCCATGATTTTTAAACAACTTTGCCTAAACACAAGAAACAAATCATGAAGAACAAACTATTTGCTGGCTTGGTAGCATTGGCATTAACGGCCTGCGGGAAAAGTCCGAAAGGCGATATGCAAATTTATCCTACAGATGATGAGGTGGCAAAAGGTGCAGATATAAGCTGGGTTACCGAGCAAGAAAAAGCCGGTATTAAATTTTACGATGCCAGCGGAACATCACAAGATTTGTACAAAATACTTAAATCTAAAGGGATGAACGCCATACGGCTACGGGTGTGGGTTAACCCCGCAGACGGTTATTGCAATGCACAAGATGTGCTGTTAAAAGCGCAAAGGGCAAAAGACAACGGGATGGATTTGATGATTGATTTCCATTACAGCGATACCTGGGCCGATCCCGGAAAGCAAACCAAACCTGCCGCGTGGAAAAACTACAACTTTACAGATTTAAAAGCGGCTGTTTATGACCATACTTTCTCTGTTTTAACCCAGCTTAAAAACAAAGGAATTAAAGCCAAATGGGTACAAATTGGCAATGAAACCAACAACGGAATGCTATGGGAAGATGGCAAAGCTTCTGTAAACATGAAAAACTTTGCCGAGCTTATAAATGAGGGCTACAAAGCGGTTAAAGCGGTCGACACGGATAGCAAAGTAATTGTTCATCTATCAAACGGATATGATAATAGCTTATTTAGGTGGATGTTTGACGGCTTAAAAGCCAACAGTGCAAAATGGGATGTAATTGGCATGTCTTTATATCCAAGCGCTACAGACTGGGAGCAAAAAAACACCGCTTGCCTAACTAATATGCAAGATATGGTATCTCGTTACGGGTCCGAAATTATGATTTGCGAAGTTGGAATGCCCGCGTCCGAAGCTCAAGCCTGCCAATCGTTCATCAAAGATTTGCTGAGCAAAGTAAAATCTTTACCGCAAAACAAAGGTCTGGGCGTGTTTTATTGGGAACCGCAAAGCTACAACAGCTGGAAAAGCTACAAATTGGGCGCTTTTGACGATACCGGAAAACCATCGGTAGCCTTAAATGCATTTATGAACTAAGTATAGTGATGTTGAACAAAATTTCAGGATTTTTTATAGCGATATTCTTATTTCTTACGGCGTGTGCAAATGCTCAAGAGAAAGTTTTTGTAAACGAGCAAGGAAAAATAAAATGGACAAACTCTAAAAAAGACGCTTATTTTTTTGGCGTAAATTATAGTGCGCCTTTTGTATTTGGGTACCGGCACATTAAAGCAAGCGGTATAAGTGTTGAAGAAGCTATAAAACAAGATGTTTACCATTTGGCGCGCTTGGGCATCAACGCTTATCGCATCCACGTTTTCGATACAGAAATAACAGATTCTGTGGGCAATATTTTAGACAACGAACATCTACGGCTTTTTGATTTTTTGATAAATGAATTAGAGAAACGGGACATCAAAATCTTGCTTACGCCTATTGCTTATTGGGGCAATGGCTATCCCGAAAAAGATGTTCCCACGGGAAGTTTCTCTTTTAAATATGGAAAAAAAGATGCATTAGTTAACCCGGAGGCCTGGAAAGCGCAACAAAATTATCTGCAACAGTTTTTTCAACGCAAAAACAGATACACCGGAAAAACCTACCAAGATGACGACGCAATTATCGCCACAGAAATAAATAACGAACCGCACCATTCGGGTCCAAAAGCGCTAACCACAGAATACATCAATACTATGGTAAAAACCATCCGCAACACTGGGTGGACGAAGCCCATTTTCTACAACATCAGCGAATCGCCCAAATATGCCGATGCCGTGGTAAAAGCGGATGTGCAAGGGCATAGCTTTCAGTGGTATCCATCTGGCTTGGTGGCAAACAGAACGCAACAAGGTAATTTTTTGCCCCATGTATCTACATACAATATTCCGTTTGATACCATTCCCGGGTTCAATAAACGGGCAAAAATAGTTTACGAATTTGATGGTGCAGATATTCCGGCAAGCTATCATTATCCTGCAATGGCAAAAAGCTTCCGCAATGCAGGTTTTCAGTGGGCCACCATGTTTGCTTATGAGCCTTTGACAATTGCTGGCGTTAACACCGAATATCAAACACACTACCTTAATTTGGCTTACACTCCATCAAAAGCAATCAGCTTTATGATTGCCAATCAAGTTTTTCAGCATAATTTGCCGGCAAACGTAAGCTATGCCCAAAACAATAGCGAGCTTGTTAAAGATACTTTATTTTATTACGCCAATAGCTCGCAAAGTATCGTAAAAACACAAAAACTTAAACATATTGCTGGCACAGGCAGCTCAAAAATTATCGAATACAGTGGCAATGGCGCTTATTTTTTAGATAAAATTACCGATGGTGTGTGGCGCTTAGAAGTATTACCCGATGTAATTTCATTGGCCGATCCATTTGCTAAAACATCGCCAAACAGAAAAGTTAGGGCCATTAGCTGGAACAATAACACTTTTAAAATAAAATTGCCCGATTTGGGCGAAACATTTACCATAAAGGGGGCAAACCAAAATAATTCTTTTGTAGGCAAAGCCACCAAGCAAGCATTTGCTGCTGTACCAGGGACTTATATCCTCAGTAAAAAACCTGCCTCTGCGTTTAAGCCCAAGCAAAAGGTTGCTAACCTATTTTTATCCGAGTTTGTTGCGCCGGCAGACAATAATAATGAGCTTAGGGTTTACCATAACCCACCCCGCAACCTTTCAGAAACTTCAGACATCCTACTCCAAGCAAGTATCGGCGGAGCAGACTCTACCGCAAAAGTATCTGTTGTTTTTAATATGGGCCAAAGGCGCGGGCAACAAATTGAAATGCAAAAAAAAGGAAGTGTTTACGAAGCCAAAATTCCACAAAGTTCTATTTCGGCAGGTTTGCTTCAATATTTCATCACAGTTGCTACACCAGAAAGTACTACCGCTTTTCCAGAGAATATAAAAGGTAGCCCCTATGATTGGGATTTTAACGCGCAACCTTATGAAGTGTTTGTTAACCGCGCCAATAGCTCCTTAACGCTGTTTAATGCCTTACGGGATAAAAATCAGCTTAATTACTACAATCCAGATTGGGAGAATTATGGCTTAGCATACACCGCAACAACAAATGCCAATGAACTTGCGGTTACATCCATCATGAAAAAAACGGACCGCACTAATTTTATGGGCTGGCAAACTTATATTGGAGATTTGGTCCAAAACAGAAAAGCCGATTTGCAAAATTTCGTCCAACTAAACATTAAAGCAAGCAGCAGTTTTAAAAACGCGACAGCCAAAGTTGCTTTAATTACCAAAGACGGCAATGCTTACGCAGGCAATTTTACGGTGACAGATTCCGTAACAACCGCACAAATCCCGCTTTCTAATTTAAAACCCGAAGCCATGTTGCTATTGCCAAGGCCTTATCCCGGATTTCAACCGCTGTTTTACCAAACAAACATGCCAAAAACATTTTCTTTGGCAGATGTAGAACGCTTAGAAATTACCTATGGCTATCAAATGCCAGAAACTGTAATCGGAAAAGAAACATCTCTGTCTGTAATTAACATCGATCTAAAATAATATACTTCATAAATTATGATGCGACTCCCCTACTTTATTTTGGCAATTTTATTTTGCCTTTCTACCAGCTTAAACGCACAGCAAAGAACAGAGAAACTGCTTACCGCCGGCTGGAAATTTTCTAAAGGCGAAACTGTTAACGCAGCTTCCGCCGATTTTAACGATAAATCTTGGGAAAGCATTTCGGTGCCCCATGATTGGGCAATTAAAGGCCCTTTTGGGCGCGATAACGACTTGCAAACAACTCGTATTGTACAAAACGGCGAAAAAGTAGCCTCAGAAAAAACCGGTAGAACTGGTGGCTTGCCTTACATTGGCATCGGCTGGTACCGTATCCATTTGCCTTTGCAAAAGTTAGGCGCTAAAGAACGGGTATTTTTGAAATTCGACGGTGCGATGAGCAATGCCGAAGTTTATGTCAACGGAAAAAAAGCCACCAACTGGCCCTATGGCTACAACGCTTTTCATACCGAAATTACGAATTTATTACGTGCTGACGCCCCCAACGTTTTGGCCGTTAGGCTCGAGAACAAAAGCGAATCATCTCGCTGGTATCCAGGCGCGGGCATTTACAGAAACGTTCATTTAATTATTACCGAAAATGTACACGTGCCAATTTGGGGAACTTACATTACCACTCCGTCTGTAATGCCACATCTGGCGAGTGTTCGTGTGCAAACCAAAATTGACGGAATTGCTGACGACAAATCCGAAATTAAGCTGGAAACAGAGATTTACAACGACAAAGGTGAAATTGTAGCTTCGCGAACTACAAAAGGAGGCATCTCTATGGCTTCTTCCGATCAGCACTTTCTGGTAAAACAACCGAAATTATGGTCGCCAGAAACGCCTAATTTATATAAAGCTGTTTCTAAGGTTTATGAAAACAATAAGCTAAAAGATGTATATGAAACCCGTTTTGGAATCAGAAAAATAAGTTTTGATGGCGAAAGCGGATTTACCCTTAATGGCGTAAAACGCAAGTTCCAGGGCGTTTGTAACCATCACGATTTAGGTCCTTTAGGCGCCGCTATAAATGAGGCGGCCTTGCGCAGACGCTTGCTTATCTTAAAAGATATGGGTGCCGATGCCATAAGAACGGCACATAACATGCCCTCGCCCGAGCTGGTAAAATTAAGCGATGAACTGGGCATTATGCTTATTGTTGAATCTTTTGACGAATGGAAAGCGCCAAAAATGAAAAACGGTTACCACAATTATTTTGACCAATGGGTAGAGAAAGATTTGATTAACATGATTCATGCAAACCGCAACTCCCCTTCTGTAGTGCTTTGGAGCATTGGCAACGAAGTTCCGGATCAGGGCAGTGCAAACGGCGTTAAGCTTGCCGCGTGGATGCAAGACATTTGCCACCGCGAAGACCCAACACGTTTAGTTACCGTTGGTATGGACCGTATAGATGCTGTACTAAAGAATGGTTTTGCAGCGGTTTTAGATTTACCCGGCTTCAACTATAAGCCATCGCGCTATAAAGAAGCATACGAAAAACTACCTCAGGGTTTTATTTTAGGCTCAGAAACGGCATCAACTGTAAGCTCTAGAGGTATTTATAAATTCCCGATAAAAACAGGTGCAGACATTACCTATCCGGATAACCAAAGTTCATCATACGATATGGAGCACTGCCCATGGTCGCAAACGCCAGATGATGAGTTTTTGGCACAAGATGATTTAGAATACACCATTGGCGAATTTGTGTGGACAGGTTTTGATTATTTAGGAGAACCTGCGCCTTATGAATCTAGCTGGCCGTCACACAGTTCTTACTTCGGAATTGTAGATTTGGCAGGCATCCCCAAAGACCGTTATTATTTATACCGCTCGCGCTGGAACACCCAAGAGAAAACCCTCCATTTACTACCGCATTGGACTTGGCCAGGGCGCGAAGGTGAAACCACGCCAGTATATTGCTATACGAATTATCCGGCGGCAGAACTTTTTGTTAACGGAAAAAGCATGGGGATCCGCAAAAAAGACGATACCAACAAATTTACCCGCAACCGCTTAATGTGGAACGATGTAAAGTACGAACCTGGCACCATAAAAGTGATTGGCTTAGACGAAAACGGGAAAGCTGTAGCAGAACAAAGCATCAGCACAGCCGGAAAGCCATATCAGATTAACCTAAGCGTTGACCGTAAAACCATTAAAGCCGACGGGAAAGATTTAGCTTTTGTTACCGCAACAGTGGTAGATGCTAAAGGAAATGTTTGCCCAACCGCAACTGATGAATTGCTTGCTAAAACCAGCGGAAATATCAAGTTTAAAACTATTGCTAACGGAGACCCTACTAATCTGCAACTTTTTCACCAACCGCGCATGCACGCATTTAGCGGTAAACTGGTGATAACTTTAGAAGCTACAAATATAGCCGGCGGAGGCGAACTAATAGTAAGCGCCAAAGGTTTAAAAAGCGGAAAAATTAAAATAAATACAGAAAAATAAAACGCATGTTAAAGTAGCGCGAGGCCTAGATATAAGCTGGTTGAAAAATGATCCGCATAAACATTTGATTCTCAATCAAAATAAAATGACGTTGATTATTCAACTTATTTATATACATTTGGTAAATAATAATTACAACATAATGAATAATGGAACAGTAAAGTTCTTTAATTCTACCAAAGGTTTTGGTTTTATTAAAGAAGAAGGAACAAACAAAGAATACTTTGTTCACGTTTCTGGTCTGGTTGATGAAATCAGAGAAAATGACGAAGTTACTTTCGACCTACAAGACGGAAGAAAAGGACTAAATGCAGTTAATGTTAAACTTGCCTAAGCAGGTATCATCATAAATCACATTAAAGTCATCAAGCCATCGCTTTAGCAGCGATGGCTTTTTTGTTTATAACCCTTTTAATATTAATCCGCTTGTTTTAACCATTTTTAACATCGCTTAAAAAACACACCGCTTTAAACCTTTGCGAAAAAACCGCAACTTTGTACGCTCATCAATCAAAAAAATATGAACAAAAAAATCGTTTTCGGCATTTTAGGTGGCTTTATGCTGCTAATTATTGCGCTTGCTTGCGTGCCATTTATTTTTAAAGATAAAATTGTTGCCGGTATAAAAACTGCAATTAATAAAAACGTTAACGCAAAAGTTGATTTTAAAGATGTTGATGTAAGCTTACTTTCTAGTTTCCCCAACCTGGGCCTGCAGCTAAATGATTTGGTAGTTGTGGGTTTAGATAGTTTTGCCAACGATACGCTGGCCAATATCAAAAAACTGGAACTCAACCTAAATTTGATGAGCGTTATCAAAGGCGAAAGCTATCAAATCAACTCCATAAATCTGATTAACCCAAATATTTACGCCAAAGTTTTAAAAAGCGGGCGCGCAAACTGGGACATTATGAAAACCGACAGCGCAGCAACAAGCACACCCGATACCGCCCAAACCAAATTTAAAGCAAGCCTGCAACGTTACAGCATTAAAGACGGACATATTATTTATGATGATGCTTCGCTCGGTTTTTTAATGGATTTAAAAGATGTAAACCATAGTGGCACCGGCGATTTCACTCAAGATTTGTTCACGCTAAAAACCGAATCGGACGTAAAGCATGTGACCATGAAATATGGCGCCATCCCCTATCTTAATGATGTGCAGTTAAGCGCTGATCTGCCCATCGATATGGATTTGAAAAACATGAAGTTCAGTTTCGGAAACAATCAAATCCATTTAAATGAGCTGGTTTTAGGTGTAATAGGAAGCATTGCAATGCCTAACGATTCGGACATTGCAATGGACTTAAAATTTGATGCAAAACAGTCTGATCTTAAAAATTTTCTCTCGCTTATTCCGTCGGTTTATGCCAGCAATTTTAAAGATTTAGATGCCAGCGGAAAATTTGCGTTCAACGGTTTTGCTAAAGGCACCTACAACGAAAAATCGCTCCCGGCCTTTGATGTAAACCTGAGCATCCAAAACGGAAAAATGAAATACACAGGCTTACCCGCCGCAGTAAACAATATTCAAGTTAAAGCAAACATCAGCAATCCAGACGGCGTGATGGACCACACGGTAGTTAACGTCCCCGCTTTCAGTTTGGCCTTTGATAAGGCTCCGGTTAACGGCCGTTTGCTGGTAAAAACACCAATAAGCGACCCATATATTGACATGGCTTTAAAAGGGAAACTCGATTTAAAACAGCTGACCACCATTTTCCCGATGAAAGACATGACCTTAAGCGGGATGATTGATGCCGATGTGCAGGCGAAAGGTAATAAATCTGCGGTTGATAAGCAGCAATTCCAAAACTTTTATGCGGCCGGCCAAATGCTAGCACATCACTTTGTTTATACTGGCGAAAGCGTGGCTAAACCCGTTGAAATTGCAAGCGCTAAATTAACTTTTAGCCCTAAAAACATCACTTTGGGCAATTTAAACGCAAAAATCGGCAAAAGCGATTTTCTCGCTAACGGGAGCATCAACAATTACTTGGCCTACCTGTTCAACAAAAACCAGGCGTTAAGTGGCACCTTTAGTTTAACTTCCAATTTATTGGATATTAACGAATTGATGGGACCAGAAAACAAAACGGAGGCAAAAACTGCCGAGAGCGAACTCAGCTTAATTAAAGTGCCGGCAAATATTAACTTTTTGGCCAGTGTTGATGCCAAACGCGTATTGTACGATAGCTTCGACATTGCCAACGCAAAAGGCGCTTTGCTGGTAAAAGATGAAAGCGTTTATTTTAAAGATTTGGGCCTGCAAATGCTGGGCGGCGCGGTAAAAATGAACGGAATGTACACTACCAAAAACCCGAAAAAGCCTTTTGTTGACATTGATTTTGGTTTAGAAAAGATGAACATCCAAAAAGCGTTTAGCGCGGTTAACACCATTAAATTATTGGCTCCGGTGGCCAAATACACAAATGGCGTGTTTAGCACTAAGCTCAAATTCAGCTCGGAACTGCAACAGAATATGATGCCAGTTTATTCTAGCATTAATGCCTCTGGTTTGGCTAATATTATTGAAGCTGTGGTTGAAGGTTTTGAGCCTTTAAACAAACTGGCCGCCGGTTTAAGCAACGGCAACATCCGCAAGCTAGAATTGCACGATTTGCTCACCAAGTTTAACATTACAGACGGCAGGTTAAATGTAGCGCCTTTCAATATAAAAAAAGGAGATATTTTAATGAATGTGCAGGGTTCCAACGGTTTGGACCAAAGCTTAGATTATGTGCTTGGAATTAACATGCCACGCTCATTATTAGGCAAAGCCAATGATAAAGCAAATAGCCTTATTGCCAGCCTCAACAGCAAAATTGGCAGCAATGTATCTGTAAATGAAAACGTAAAAATTAATGCTTTGCTTGGCGGAACCATCACAAAACCTACCCTTAAATTAGATTTAGCCGGAGACCTAAAAAATGAAGCCAAAAGTGTAGTTAATCAATTAGTTGCCGATAAAAAAGCCGAACTGGAAACAAAAGCCAAAGAAGAAGTGCAGAAATTAACCGACCAAGCCAAAGAGCAACTTCAACAAAAAGCAGATACATTAAAAAAACAAACAGAGCAGCGCATTAAACAAGAGGTAAAAAACAAGCTTAACAACTTTTTTAAACAGAAAAAAGATACGCTTTAACTATTTTGACACCCTACGGCGGCTGTTAAGCCCGCCGTAGATGTGATTTTTGGAAAACAAAAAAACCTTATAGGCGTATAAACGTTTCAAAAGAAACACGGTTTAAGGATAAAATAAGGGCTTTTTATATTTCCGAGTTTAACGTAATTAGCTATCTTTAATGCCGATAATAGGTGCGTTTACGCTATGAATAAAAGTTATATTTTTATATTTTCTCTGTTAATAGTTGTTATCAGTTCCTGCGGTTCTTATAAGGATATCCCCTATTATCAGGACCTTAAGAGCAGTAAACCTGTAGAAGAGCCCATTACCAATTACGCTCCTTTAACTATACAACCCGGTGATATTTTAGGAATTAATGTGAACAGTAGAAATCCCGAATCATCTGCTATTTTTAATTATAACCTAAACCGGATAAACGGAAATAATTTTGATAATTCTTCGGATAATCCCGTGACGGGGTATTTAGTTAACGACAAAGGAGAAATTGACCTTCCCCTTCTTGGTGTTTTAAAAGTTACAGGGCTTACAACAACCCAACTCACAGAGAAAATGAGGCCTTTACTACTCAATTTTTATAAAGACCCCACTGTAAGTGTACGCATCATTAATTTTAAAGTAGCCGTTTACGGCGATGTGCAAAAGCCAGACGTATATACTTTCCAGAACGAGCGCACCACGATAACCCAAGCGCTTACCATGGCAGGCGACTTAAACGTTACCGCCAAACGTAAAAACATTATTTTGATAAGAGAGATCAATGGCGTGCGTAAATACCTGCCAATTGATTTGACCTCGAAAAAAATATTTGAATCGCCGTATTATTACTTAAAAAACAACGATGAAATTTATGTGACGCCAGGTCGTACAAAATACGCGCAGGTAGATATCGGTTACCGCAATGCCACATTAATTCTATCGGCCTTGTCTATTATTGCCATAACCTTTTCAACGCTATATCGGTAGTTAATTGTATGGTTAAACAGCAGCCCCACATTACCACTTTAATTATTCCGGAGGAAAAAAAACCACCGCTGAATATCAAAGTTATTGTAGGAAAATACCTTTACCATTGGCCTTTATTTGTGCTGTGCCTGTTATTTACACTTTCTGCGGCGCTTGTTTATTTGAAATTGACCAAGCCAACCTACGAGATAAACGCTACATTAATTATTAAAGACGAAAAAAAAGCTCCAGAACAACAATCGGCGCTAAGCGAAATTGATTTGGTAAACTCTTCAAAGCTTATCGAAAATGAAATTGAAGTTTTAAAATCTAACCGCCTTATTAGCAATGTTGTTGAAAAGCTAAATCTTGAAATAATTTATCAACAAAAAGAAGGACTAAACACCCAAGACCTTTACAAAACCGGCCCGGTAAAGCTAGTGATGTTTAACCCAACGCTTCCTAACCAAAAACAGGTTCGCAAAGCCGAAAAAAAGATAATTACCATTGTTATAAAAGACAAAAACAGCTTTTTTTTACAGGGTGCCGATAAAAAGCTGAAGGAATATTCTTTCAACACTTTTTTAAATAATAGCTGGGGCACATGGAAATTGGAGCCTACAGATTTTTTGCCAGAGTACAAGGGCGCTACTATACAAATTACTTCTTTGGATCCCGAAAAAGTAGCCTTACAATATCAAAAAGCCATAGAAATTTCTATCCCCAACAAATTGGCTACAGCGGTTTCTTTAACACTTGAGGACCCGATAGCACAGCGCGGAAAAGATATTTTGAATCAGCTTATTGCGGAATACAACCGCCTAAGCATTTACGAAAACGAGAAAAAAGCCAAAACTACGCTCGCATTTTTAGATAATCGTTTAGACTCACTAACGGCAGAACTTAACATTGCAGAGCAAGGTATTGAAGGCTTTAAAAGCAGCCGCGGTATTACCGATATTGATGTGGAGTCAAAGATAAATTTGGAAGATATACAGCAAATTGAACGCAGTTTAAATGAGGTTGACGTAAAGCTGAGCATCATAAAAGATATTGAAGATTATATCAACTCGTCTAAATTGGGTCACGCGCCGGCAACAATTGGTATTACGGACCCCGCTTTAAACAATTTGGTAGAAAACCTCTCGAGGTTACAGTTACAGCGAGAAAAACTACTGGCCGTGTCGCCAGAGACAAACCCCGATTTTGATGCCATTGACCGCCAGATAGCAACCACTAAAACCGCTATTAGAGGAATTGTAACAAACATAAAAGCATCGTTGTTAAGCACTCGTGCTAAACTTCAATCATACAACAACAGTTTAGTAGCTTCGGTTAAAAACATCCCTTCGCAAGAACGCCAGCTAGAGAGTATAAAAAGGCAACAAATGGTTAAAGAAGGCCTTTACACCTATTTATTGCAAAAAAGAGAAGAAATTGCCACCAACTACTCGACACTTTTAACACCCGACCGCGTTGTTGACCAGGCTTACGCCAGCACACCAAAAGATAAAAAATTGGTAGCTATCGCCTTAGCTATGGTTTTAGGTTTGGGCTTACCTTTCACAATCATTTTCTTAAGAAACACCTTAAACGAAACGGTAAC
This sequence comes from Pelobium manganitolerans, assembly GCF_003609575.1. Lineage (GTDB taxonomy): Bacteria > Bacteroidota > Bacteroidia > Sphingobacteriales > Sphingobacteriaceae > Pseudopedobacter > Pseudopedobacter manganitolerans. The sequence goes on from NZ_MBTA01000025.1 coordinate 73,729, forward strand.
AGATATAAACGAAATTAAGGATGTTTTAGAAACACCCATTATAGGCGAAATATCGTTTGCAAAATCGCAAGATATCATCCCGCTAAAAAGCATCAAACCAAGCATCACCAGCGAGCAGTTAAGGATACTGCGCACCAATCTTTACCATCTTTATGGGCATAAAAAAACCGGTAAAGTAACGCTGGTTACCTCAAGCGTGCCTAATGAAGGCAAAAGCTTTATAAGCAATAACCTTGCTTTGGCGCTTTGCCATATCGGAAGAAAAACCATCATCCTAAAAACAGACCTGCGCAAATCATCGCCTAAAGATGTGCTAAACAAAAACGGACTGGGTATTACAGACTTTTTAAACGGAAAGGCTATTTTACAAGAAATCATAAATCCGTCGGCGCTTAACGCCAACCTGCATGTCATTAACAGCGGCACCCAAGCAGATAACCCAACGGAGTTGTTGGATAGCGAGAAACTAGCAGGCCTAATTAATGCACTACAAGGCATTTATGACGATATTGTTATTGATGGCCCATCAGCACATTTGGTTCCGGATGCCCAAATTTTAGCGCGTTATACAGATGCAACGTTGTATATTATTAGGCAAGGTTATACCGAAAAAACAGAATTAAGTTTTATTAAAGAGCTTTTTGATGCGGAACAGCTACCTAACCCTCAGCTTATTTTTAATGGCATCCAGAAAGCGAAATATGGGCACGGGTACAATTATAAATACGGGTATTATGGTAAGCCCGGCGGACAAACCATTTTTACAGATTTTTGGAAGCGGTTTTAAAAAAACATAATTAATCTTTTGAAACCGTCCTAATATTTTAACAATCAACTAAATAGAGCCTTGCAACTGGGAAACATTTTTAGCAAAAAACAGTAAAACAAACTATGGAAAATAACTTGCTAAATATCTTTTTTGTTTTGGATAAAAATTACATAGTTCCGTTTACCGTAACGCTAACTTCCATTTTAGAAAACAATAAAGACCTTGAAATACAAGCTTTTGTATTGCACGAGCTTGGCCACAATGACACATTAGAGCTTGCGTGTAAATTTTTTAAAGATAAATACAACATAGAAATAGCTTCCATAAGTTTCGAGGATAAATATTTTAATGATTTCCATATTGCGGAACATATTACCAAAGCCGGTTATTTTAAATTACTGTTAGGGCAGATGATTCCCGAAAGTGTAAGCTGCGGTTTGTATATAGATTGCGATATAGCGGTTACAGGATCTTTAAAAGAGTTTTGTACGCTTGATTTTTACGACGATGCTAAAGGTGAAGAAACCCCTTTATGCGCCGTAACAGACGTAAGAGCAACAAAAGAAATTACCAGACTGAACAAAGCGGGCGCAAACTTGGTCAGTTATTTTAATACAGGCGTTTTTTTTGCAAATCTAAAAAAGTGGAGGGCAGATAACGCAGCAGAAAAAATGATTGCGATAGGTCAACAATACGACAAAAACCTAGTTTACGTTGACCAAGACGTGATGAACGTTTACTTTAAAACCAACTATAAAGAGCTTAACGACAAATACAACGCAGACGCCGCGGTAAAACACGTCCAGCTTCCGGTAATTTTACACTACCACGGCATTTCTAAACCTTGGCACTTTGTGGATAACAGCCCATACAAACACATTTATCGGAAATATCTAAAAATGACGCCCTTTAAAAACGTAAAGCAACAAGGAATAAGTTTAGAAAATTTCGCAAGAAAATACGTGCGGTGGTTTAGGCAAAAACTAAATCCCGTGCCCGATTATACCATTTGACACCACTTAGTCCCCGGTTTAAACATTATTTTTTTAAATGATTGGCAAATCCGATTTTTTAGCTAAAGGGGTGATATTCATCATCATCGTCATTTTCCTCCAGTTTTTCTCGTACACCGGAATAAGCGACGATTCTAAAGTATTAGCGGCTGCAATTTTCGGATGCGGAATGCTGATGATGGCCATGTCGATATTTACTATTTTGTTTAAAAGTGGCTACGTGTTTTACCAGCTGGACCAAATGGTGTTTATTTTTATGGCAGTGGTAATTTGTAGTTTTTTTACCGCATACATTTATTGGGGGCAACCTTTGGGTACGTCGCTCCTATCCTACCGGCTGTTTTATATCTATTTTTTGTATTTTCTGCTGATATTTTTCGACCTATCACAAAAACAGGTGGAAAGTCTTATACAGTTTATCTTCTTTCTAACGCTAATTATTTTTGCCATCGGTTATTTTACTTTCCCCAATCCGATTTTCACCATGCGTAGCGAAGAAAGACGTAACGGGATTACCATTTTTTTTGACGGACAAGGCTTCACCTTTTTAGGTGCTTTTTACTATCTGCAAAAATATTTTAAAGATTTTAAGCTTTATCACTTGCTCTTGTTTGCCGTGGGTGGTGCGTTTTTGTTTTTTTTAACCCAAGCCCGCATGATGCTGGCCGGCGTTTGTTTGGGCGCCATGCTTATTTTGCTGTTAAGTCAGCTACGCTACCGCTATGCTTACGCGATTGCAGGCGTTTCTTTTGCTGCAATATTTTACCTTACATCGGGCGTTTTTAAAGGAATTAAGGAACAAAATGCCGAGCAATCCGAGTTTGCATCAGAAGATATTCGCGTGCAGGCTTATAACTTTTATTTGAACGATTTGCAGGGAGGTTTACCCACCCTAATTTTTGGAAACGGTTATCCTGCTAAAGGAAGCAAGCTGGAAACTATCACCTATTATGGGCAAGATAGAGGGTTTTACACGTCTGATATTGGCCTTACCGGGCTATTTAGCTTTTTTGGAATTTTAGGTGCCGGTATATGGGTCATGTTTTTTTATAGGGCGTTTAGTATGCAAAATGCCACAAATTTCAATTACGTTAAGGCTTATTTTTTAATGCTTTTTATTACGGCATTTACCGGATATGCCATCTTTGACCCCGGCTATATGCCTTCAACTGTTTTAGCACTGTACTTAATCAGGTGTAATTACAAAGAAACGATGCTCGTTAACCGTGTTGGAAGTTTTTTAAGAAAACAATAATAATTATAAACCGTATAAATTGATGTTGTGATTGTTGCAAAACGGCGTGCAAATACTAGAGTGAACATCGTAAAAGCTTTCAAAACAACAGATCTATCATCATAGCATTTTTATGATTGTTGCACTAAAAAGAATTATAACAGAAAACACTTTTTTCAAAAATTTCTCTGTACTTACGCTCTCGAGCGTTTTAACCCAGTTTTTAGGGATGATAATCGGGATTAAAATCGCCAGGGTTTTAAGTCCGTATAATTTTGGCGTTTACAACCTACTTCAGTTGCACGTTACCATATTTTCTGTGGTAGCCACCTTGGGTATCAGTCGCATTATTATCCGCAATATTGCCAGAGATAAGCTTAACGTTAACAGCCTCCTTAAAAGCTCATTGTTGCTACGCTTAGCGGGAACCTTGTTTGCAGTGGCAATTTTTGCTGCGTATTATTATTTTTTTCGTTCGTATGATGTTTTGTTATTTGCGCTGGTCATTTCTTCTATTATAATGACGGTAAGTTTTGACCATTTCAATAGCTTGGCTTTCGGGCTAGAGAAGATGGAATTTTCTGGTTTTGCAAATCTGACAAGTACAGTAATCTGGCTTATCGCGATATTTTTAATTCCGGATAGGCAACTAAGTTTAAACTTCGTTTTTCTGCTATTTGCCCTGTTCAACATCGTGAAAGTGCTATTGTTTCTAGTAGTCATCAGAACAAAAACACCCTATAAAGCTACCTTCTCTAACACCAATAAATCTGCAGACACCGCGTTTTCACTCGGTAAAGAAAGTTTGCCTTTCTATTATCTGGACCTTTTTTCTTTGCTAAGTATGCAAATCCCGATTTTATTTTTAGAGTACCGGTCCGGGACAGAACAAATCGGCTACTTCAACATCGCCAGTAAAGTTCTACTGCCAATTAGCATCGTGGTAAACACCGCGTTATCTGCAATATTTCCAATTTTAGCGCGGTTGTACGAGCGCGACTTCGACCGTTTTGTAGGTATCTTTAAAACCATGTGCATAGCCATAAGTTTAATTGGCATTGCCGGAGCCTTTGGTGCAACGCTTTTTCGTAAAGAGATTGTGGTGCTACTGTATGGCGAAAAATATATCAGCTCTAGCTTGGTGCTAAGTTACCAATGCTGGTACATTGCCGTGTTTTCGGTAGTATGCCTGTTTGGCACCGTTTTGGGCGCTATCAATAGGCAAAAGCAATTGGGTTATCTTTCTTTTGTTTGTACTTTAATAGGCGTTCCTTTATTATGGTATGGTTCGCAGTTTGGTGCGCAATACCTTTCCGCTGCGTTTATTGTTTCTACCGGCATTAACCTAATTTTACACTTTTTTGTAGTAGACAAATACGTAGAGCAAAAAATTTCGCTCCTATTTTACCTTAAAATCTCTGCATTACTTGTTGTTGCCTATTTTTTATCTATGCAAATACCAGAAAGCATTAATTTAACGATGAAAATTATCTTTTTTTTAGTGGGCTCTTTAATCGCAGGCTTATTTATTTATAAAAAGTATTACGCTCAAATAAAAGCCAATTTCAAGACCAAATAGTTCGTCCAAAAAAAAGCCGTTTAAATAGTATGATGAAGAACGTAAGTGTTATAATTCCAACCTACAACAGAGAAAAATTGCTTCCAAGAGCAATTGAAAGCGTTTTATCTCAGGATTTTACCGGGGAAATTGAAATCGTAATAGCAGACGACGGTTCTACTGACGATACCCTAAAAATTGCACGTGCTTACGGCAATACGGTGAAAATTGTAGCTAAACCAGCTGACTGCAAAACACAAGGCCCGTCTAGCACCCGAAATAGAGGAATAAAAGCGGCAACCCAGCCGTATATATTGTTTTTAGATTCTGATGATTATTTTTTTCCTGGCCATATTAAAAAAATGGCGGAAGCGATAGAGGAAAATGCGGATTACGGCTACATTTTTTGCAGAATTTTGGAAATTAACGAGGCTACTGCAGCTCCCACGTTTAGGCTTTGGTCAAAAGAAAAAATTACGCAAAGGGAAGTTGCGAACTTAAATATCGCTTCGCATAACGTGGCACAAACCAATGGCTTTATTTTTAAAAAAGAAGTTTTTGACAAGGTTGGGGTGTTTCACGAAGACATTTACCACGGCGAGGATATTGATCTTTGGATGCGGGTGAGCGAGTTTTATAAAGGTAATTTCTCTGATCATTACGGTGCAGCACTGCGGAGAAACGGAGCCGACCAACTTACCGCAGATTCAAAAGAAAGCTTACTTAAAATACAGCAAAAGGTTTTCAGAAATGCTTTAAAAAGGTATTTCAGGTTGAGATTGAACAACCCTTACCGTTTAGCAAAGCTTTTATACATCAATTTATATTACGTGGTTATCCAATTACCGCTTTGTAAACAGGTTTTTTTATGGTGGTATGAAAGGAAAAACAAAAAAGCCGATCTCGCGCAGGAGTGGTATCCATTGTCTTATTTTATAAAAGATTAGATGCTAATAGGCCACAAAGAAAAAAACTTAGAGCCTTGGTGCCTTAGTGGCTAATTATTGTGATACCACAAAGACACAAAGACGCAAAGAAAAAAACTTAGAGCTTTTGTCCCCTAGTGGCGATGTTTAAATTTCTTGGGCAATCTTTATATTCTCTTTTACGTGTGTCAAATTAAACATAGAGCATAGCACAATGCTGCTGTTAAAATCTGTCAATAAATTTTTGAGTTTTTGGTTTGCGCTTAAATTTCCGCCGCCCTTCATGGGTGAAAATATGATATTGTGTTCAGTGCCCCTGCGTTCTACTAACTTTGCATAATCAAGAGGTTCTGCTGGTTTATCAAACTGCAAAATATCGAATGTATCTAAATAACTTTGATGTAAAACCTCTTGCGTTTGCATATAAGCAATTCCAAAAGCCCTAATTTTACCTTCTTCCTTTAATTTATTTGCCATTTCATTTATTTCATCGATGTAACTTACGGTATGAAAAGGCTCATGAATAAAAAAATAGTCCAGATAATCTGTTTGTAACTCCGCTAAACTCTTCTCCAAGCTTTTCCTCATTAAATTTGCCCGCAAGGGTACAATACGGTCCAAAAACCGATCTGCAACATTCTTTGAGTTGGTAACTGTTAAAGTTTGGTTTCTGTTCTTTTTAATAAAGTTTTTGACCTCTCTGGCGATGGGTTTCAGCGGCTTCATAAAAGAGGCCTTCCAATTAGCTTCTATACCAAATTTACTGGCTAGTACTAAATTGCTCCGTTTTCCTTTTATAGCTTTGCCTACAAAACCTTCGGCATCGCCATAACCGTAAGACCGTGCTAAATCTAAATGGTTAATACCGTTATCTAATGCAAAATCTAACGCGTACTGTGCTGTTTTTTTATTGATGGACCCTAAAATTGGTGCGCAACCAAAACCCAGTACAGAAGATGCTATTCCTGGGATAAGTTCTATCTTCCTCATTATAAATAATTCGCTAATCTTACGGCAAAAGCACCTAAAAAGAAAGTGGGGTTGGCATGGCCAGAGGTTGGAAAAACCGAACTGCTGCATACATAAACATTATCTGTTCCGTAAAGCTTCAAATCTTTATTTACAACACCTTCTTCAGGGCTATCAGCAATTCTGGTAGTTCCTATCTGGTGGATACCGTCTTTAGAAACATTTTTCACCGCTTTAGAAAGTTCATCCTTCGGATACCAATAAACTACCTCTCCGCAGTTTATTTCTCTCAGGTATTTGTCAAGTTCATCATGGGCGGCAACTACAGATCTTATATCTGCATCTACCAAATCATAATGGATAATTAAAGTTTCTCCATCCTTATCCAGTTCCATCCGGTTTTGCTCAGCGGGCACTTGTTCTGCATGGAAATTGAGCGAATATTCGTTCATCGGATTATACAAAAACACCCCCGGCAGTTTCCTTTTCACTAGGTAACGCTGGTAAAATATACTTGCAGGGGTAATCACCGACATTGGCAAATCTTTCACAAAATTCCAGATGTGCTTTCCTACGGTTTTTGTTTCTCCTTTGGTAATAGAGTGCGCGATAGCAGGTGGTGCCAGCATATTTTTTAATACCGGAGTAATCATAGCCAAGTACATAAAAGACATAGCTCCATTTTTATGCTTATAATCATGATAAAGCGGATTATCAATCCACATAATGGTGTTTAACAAATCCTTTTTAAGCATAAAATCTTGGGTAAAATGGAACCTGCGACGGATGTATGTCCCGTCGGGGTTGCGCAGATAGCCATAATCTGTTTTTTTAGGATCACCATAAAATTTTACGCTGGCGATTTTACCAAAAACGTGACCTTGGTAGTACTTACCCAAAGCAGGCGGCGTGAAACCTAAATTCTTAAACAGCTTGGTATTTCTTAACAGTATCCTAGTGCTTTCCTGCGCTCCGGCCGCTAGCACAAATTTTTCGGCCTCCACATTACTTATTTCGCCGGTTTTAACGTTTCTTATGGTTAAAGACGATACTTTGCCGTTGGCGTCAGGTTCGGCAAAATCTCTAGCCTCATAACCTTCCAGCAAAGTTATGTTCTTACATTCTTCAAGCTCTTTCCGGTACCTGCTTCCAAAACGCGTAGGCATGCTCCAGCGTTCCAGCAAACTGTCTGTTACATCACCTTCTTTAAAATTCTCTGCTATCCTGCTCCCTGCAAATTGCGGAATCTTGTTAAGATTAAATACTGGTTCTCCGCACTCAAAATATCCGGCAGTGGCAGGCACATGTTTTTTTACTTCTTCAAACAGGCTAACATCCCAAGTACACTCGCCGTTAATAACCGGCCGGTCTTTTAAAAAATCAATTTCATCGTACATTACGCAACGGCCGCCCCAAGTTAAAGAAGTGCCGCCCAAGCCTTTATTCGTACATTCGTACGGGTCGTGGTGGTTTAATTTATTTTCAACAACAATAGAATCGTCTAAACTGTTTTTTACTTTTTGGCCCGGAAAACCATATTCAATCAACAAAACCGTTTTTTGCGGATTAACGCGTGCATACTCAAGCACGGTAATTATACCCGCCGGTCCGCTTCCTACTACGCAGAGGTCAAATTTTTTTCCTAAATCTTGGTTCATTTTGGTTTTTTTATTTTTTCGGCATATAAGCCGATAGCTTTAATACAATAGGTTATAAGTTTTCGATGTAGTTGATGATAAAGCCCTCTAAATCTTTTTTAGTAGAAACAAAAGGCGAAGGCGTAAATTTTCGGGCTTGTGCAAGCAAATCTGCAAAATCATCATCCTCCCGCCAAGGGATTAAATAGTTATTTCTGGCAAATTCCTCCAATATATCTACCTGATGGTCATCCACATGTTCTTTAAACTTGTGCAAGCGGGCAATCGCAATTATCTTTTTGTTCATCCGGAAACCCCTTAAAATAGAACCTACGCCGGCATGGGTAACAATAATTTCTGCCCGTTGATAAAGTTCTTCCAATTCTGTGGGGTTAATAAATGACCTTATGGTTAACAGATTAGAGTGATAAGTGGTATGCCCCGCCTGGACAATGATTTCCTCATTAATTTTACCTTTTTTTAGCGCGTTTTCGATTGCAATTAAAGGACGGCTAAACTCTATTGAAAAAGTGCCCAAGAGTACTAAAATCATTAAAATAAACCTCCTTTATAAATTGATTTCGGATAAAGTTTTTGCGCCGACTCCCATTGCACCAAAAATAAATCTGCAAAGGGATAAACCAAATTAGCTGTTTTTGCTTTGCTATTTACCCTAGCGTACGATAAAATGTAAATTATTTTTATCCCCATCAGTTTGCCTAAAACACACATGGGGAAGGCGGTATGGCTTCCGGTGGTTAAGATTACTTTAGGTTTAAACTTGATTAAAATCAAAAACGAAAGATAAAAGTTGACCAGGATATTCCAGATATACTTGTAGCCCCTGCCCATTACATCTGGACGAATATATTTAACCTTGTATTTTTCTCGGAGTGCTTTAGTGGCCTCCAGCTTTTCGGTAACCAAAAGATATTCGTATTTATTCCTAATTTCTTGAAGTTGCAATACTTCATCCAAATGGCCACCGGCCGAACTCACAATCAATACCTTTACATTTTTATCAACCATTTATCAATATTAGTAAATTATAAGTGCGTAATTACGTGCTACTGCCTATAATTTGTAGCAAAAACCTTGTTTGCTTTCCTAAGAGCCAACTAAATTACCTAAGCATCTTTAAAACATCATTACGTTATCTGCACAATTTAGTTATATCGATTTATTAAAATTAAAAGAATTCGGCACAAACAGCTTTTACTTTAGCTTTAAAGAAACTACATTTAACGTCGTAAATATTCACAATTTTTATCGTACACCATAAACGAAACCGAAACAATTAAACAGTGAGTGGCGTACAAGTGCATTAAATTTGATTAAAATAAATACCTATAATTTATGATAAAAGTGGCATTGATAGGTGCTGGTAAAATGGGCATCTCTCACCTATCTATATTGGGTGCAAACCCAAATGTAGAAGTAGTAGGCGTGTGTGATACATCTAAAATGGTTAACGATTTTTTAAACCGTTACGGAAAATTCAGCTGTTTTACAGATTACCAAAAAATGCTTGATGAGACCAAACCAGACGCCGTATTTGTGGCTGTGCCTACCAAGTTTCATTATGCAATAATTAAAGAATTATTAAACCGAAAACTGCATGTTTTTGCCGAAAAACCATTTTGCTTGACATCTGCCCAAGGCAAAGAACTGATAGATTTAGCTTTACACCAAGGCGTGGTTAACCAAGTAGGCTATCACAATAAATTTATTGGAACTTTTAAAGAGGTAAAACGGATAGTCGACAGCGGAGCGTTAGGGAAAATCCATCATTTTGTTGGCGAATCTTACGGTCCTGTGGTCACCAAACCGCAGCAATCTACCTGGCGATCGGACCCTACCGAAGGTGGCGGTTGCTTATTGGATTATGCCGCACACGTTATCGACCTGCTGATTGGCACTTTAGCGCCGGTATCGGTTGTAAAAGGCAGCGTGTTGGATTCTATTTATTCTACCAGCGTTGAAGATGCAGTGTATTCTTTGTTAGAGCTTTCTAACAAGGTCAAAGGTGTGCTATCCGTTAATTGGAGTGATGAAACTTACAGAAAAATGTCGACCACCATCACCATTTTAGGCACCAAAGGAAAAATTATCTCTGATGCGAGCGAACTAAAAGTTTTTTTGAAAGACAGTAACGCGCTACCCGGATATGATAAAGGTTGGAATGTTAAAAATATTACCGAGCTTACAGAGCCGGTAAACTTTAATTTAAGAGGAGAAGAATACACCAGCCAAGTAGATTATTTTATCAATGCAGTAGCAGGGAAAGTACCTAACACCATCAACACATTTCAGAGCGCCTGGTATACAGATTGGGCAATTGAATTAATCAGAAATAATGCAAAATAAACATATGGAAAGAGTAATATTTGGCGATAACCAGTTTTTTGCGGTAAACCATATCTCTGACGAGAAATCGCGGGCACAATCCATCAAATTCAAAGAGGATAGCGCGATTATAAAAACTTTAGATGAAGCCCGGGCCGTGGGGATAAATACTTTTATGTGTACCACTCACGATAGGATTGTGAACATTTGCAACATTATCAGAAGCCAGCCCGAAAAGTATAAAGACTTTACCATTTACCCTTGCATGCCTTACGCCCATAAATACGCAAATGCGGTTACTGAGCTGGGCATAACAGGCACTATAAAACAATATGTGCCGGGCAATTTCTTTGGCTCTATGTTTAAAGGCGGTGTGGCATTTTTGTCTAAAGATTATTTATCCATCATGGAATTGCTGGTAGATGCCGAGATGAAGATGTTTAAAAACATTAATACGCCGGTAATTTTTTTACAAAACGTAATTACAGATCTTTTGTTAGGCCTACGCGCCGATGAAGTATTAATTGCTTTTTATCACTACGTAAAGAAAAAATACAATGCCGAAGCAGGCTTTATTACCATGAATATGCCTAAGCTATTGGATGTTTTGGAGAAAGGAGGCATAGAAAACCCGATTATTTGTGCGTCTATTAACAAAGCAGGCTTCAGGATGTCTGGCGGTAATGACGTTTACGAGGACGTTTTAAAAACCAGAAAACTGCGTGCAATAGCCATGCAGGTATTAGGCGGAGGCGCCATCCATCCTAAAGAAGCCATGGAATACGTTTGCGGTTTGCCTAATATAGAATCTATATTATTTGGTGCCTCATCAAAAGCGAATATAGAAAGCACTTACAATTACGTTCATGCGTTTGACCAACAAAAAATAAATGCGTAATATTTGCTAACATTGCCGATATAAACCTATTTACACCAGAAAACAGATAAGCACATATAGAAAGCTGATGAACAGTAGATTCGATAATCTTTTCAGAATATTTTTTGCTTTTACCGATTTGGGATTTCTGTGCGTGCTACACCTAGTATTGCTCTTAAACTTCAACTTTTTAACTAATTCGGCAAATATCAGCCACGTGGTATTTTTCATCATGAACAATATCTTTTGGCTCATTAGTTCGTATTTAACAGAAGTTTATATCAACGATAAGATACTCAACTTTAAAAAGTTTGCCCGCCGAACCAGCAGGGCATTTATCTTATACTTACTGTTTTTATTGATATACCTTTACTTTTCTAGGTTTAGCTTTAACGCCCAATATCTAGTTATAAGTTTCGGTTCGTTTTTGGCATACCTCATCGTAAGCAGGATTTTATTTCTGCAGATTTCTAGGTACATAGCTAAAAAGAAACTGGCACTTAATAAAGTGATTATCCTTGGCAACAACGCCTTCGCAAAAGATTTAGCCGTTAAACTTAAAAAAGCCAACCACAGTTTAACAATTTTAGGATGTTTCTCTGAAAAAGCACGTACAGAGAATGATGATAATTTTACCTACTTGGGCACCTTAGAAGACAGTATGCAATATGCAGTTGCAAACCAAGTTACCGAAATTTATTGCACTCTTTCGCCAGAGGTTTATCCAGATATTTACGATATAGCCCAGTATGCCGAAAACCTTTGTATGCGCTTTAGGTTTGTGCCCGATTTACACTATTTCGTAGACAGAGAGGTGCACGTAGATTATGTGAACAATATTCCGGTGCTTTCCTTACGCTCAGAACCTTTGGAAGATTTTGGCGTAAAGGTAAAAAAACGCGTGTTTGATATTGTTTTCAGCAGTTTGGTGGCGCTATTTTTGTTAAGTTGGCTGGTGCCGCTTATCGCTTTGTTAATTAAGCTGGATTCTAAAGGACCGGTGTTTTTTTTACAAGAACGCTCGGGCTTAAACAACAAACCTTTTAAGTGCATTAAATTTAGGAGCCTAAAAATAAATGATGAGGCCAACAGCAAACAGGTTACCCGTGGCGATAAGCGTATCACCAAATTAGGCAAGTTTCTGCGGAAATCAAGCATTGACGAGCTTCCGCAGTTTTTTAATGTGTTAAAAGGTGATATGTCTGTAGTTGGCCCGCGGCCGCACATGCTAAAACATACCGAAGAATATTCTTCAATTATCATGAAATACATGATCCGCCATTACCAAAAACCCGGCGTTACAGGCTATGCGCAGGTAAATGGTTTCCGCGGTGAAATTAAAACCGAAGACCAGCTGATTAAAAGAATTGAATATGATGTATGGTATATCGAAAACTGGAGCATTTGGCTCGACTTAAAAATCATCATCAAAACCATTATCGTCACGTTAAAAGGCGACGAAAACGCATTTTGACGGTTTCCGGTTTTGACTTTTAATTTAATTTTGGCTTTTAACTTCTTACTTATTTAATATGCTCTATCCCTTAAAATTCAAAACCATTTTTAAAGATAAAATCTGGGGCGGCCACAAAATTAAAACCTACTTAGGTAAAGATTTTTCTCCCCTACCCAATTGTGGCGAAACTTGGGAAATTTCTGGTGTAAAATCAGATGTTTCTGTAATAGCCAACGGCCCCTTAACCGGAACCACCTTAGCGCAACTGCTGAGCCAGGAAAAAGGAAATTTACTCGGCAAAAAAAATTATGAGCGTTTTGGCAATGAGTTTCCTTTGTTGGTGAAATTTATTGATGCCAATGAAGATTTATCTATCCAAGTACATCCTAATGACGAGCTGGCCGCCAAACGCCACAATTCTAAAGGAAAAACCGAAATGTGGTACGTTATCCAGGCCGATACCGGATCTACTTTAATCTCGGGCTTTAACCAAGAGGTTGACAAAGAACTGTATCTCAAAAAATTTAACGCCGGCGAGTTAACCGATATTTTGAATGAAGAAGAGGTGCAAGCAGGTGACGTGTTTTTTTTGCCGGCGGGGCGGGTGCATACCATCGGCAAAGGCCTACTGATTGCCGAAATCCAGCAAACATCAGACATTACTTACCGTATTTATGATTTTGACCGCGTTGACGATAAAGGCAACAAACGCGAATTACATGTTGATGAAGCAATTGACGCCATTGATTACACGTTTTACGACAACTATAAATCAAAATACCAGCAAACGCTAAATCAGCCGGTTGAAGTGGCAGACTGCCCGTATTTTACAACCAATATTTTAAATTATACACAAGAAACCAGCAGAGATTACAACAACTTAGATAGTTTTGTAATTCATGTTTGTGTGGAGGGTTCTTATATTTTAAAGTACGGAATTGAAGAGTTGCCGGTACAAATGGGCGATTGTATTTTAATTCCTGCCAGTACCAAACAAGTTTCTTTAAGCACCAACCAAGGATTTAAAATTTTAGAAAGTTATATCCGTTAGCATACACCGTTGAGCATATTTTGGAGTGTTTATTGCAACAGCCAAAATATGCTCAATTATGTAGATTTCATCCTCCTTTTTATTATCCTCGCGGGCGTTTTACACGGCTATCTTCGTGGTTTCATCCTCGGTTTTTTAGAGCTTTTTGCGCTTGCCGCCAGTATATTTTTAGCTTTCGCCGTATACCAGTACATAGGCGTTTGGCTATCGAGTTACTTTGTGATTTCCGAACGTTGGTTGCTCCCGCTCTCTTTTTTTATCGCCATTATCCTTGCGCGTTTATTCATCGGGATAGCGGTATATTTCGGCTTAAAATATTTACCTAAGCATTACCACCATCAGCAACTAAACAAGTATTTAGGCTTAATTCCAGGAGCCATCCGCGGCATTTTTTATGCATCGCTGCTTTCCCTTATTTTTTTGTTTATGGAGCTTTGGCCCGGCTTAACCAAAGAAACACGCGCCAGCTACATCGCCAACACGCTAAGTCAACAAATTGAAACCTTAGATACCAAAATAGCATCCAATATTAGCGAGCAGGTAAAAAAAAGCATCAGTCGCTTAACGCTTGAGCCCGAGTCGGACGAGACGGTTTTGCTCCACTTCAAAGTAGAAAATCCGGTCCCAAATGAAAAAATGGAAAACCACCTACTAGTTTTAGTTAATGAAGAGCGCCGGAAAGCTAATTTACCTCCGCTTGCGCGGGATACCGCATTGCGTACCGTTGCCCGGGAGCATTCTCTGGATATGTTTAGAAAAGGCTATTTCTCGCACATCAGCTTAGATAATACCACGCCTTTTGACCGTATTAAAGCACACAACATTACATACTTCACAGCGGGCGAAAATTTGGCTTTGGCGCAAACCGTGGAAATTGCGCATATGGGCTTAATGAACTCGCCGGGGCATCGGGCTAACATTTTAAACCCCAAATTTGGACGCGTAGGCATAGGGATTATGGACGGTGGAATTTACGGCATTATGGTGACACAAAATTTTAGAGATTAGCGGTTAGGCGTTAGTTGGTTAGGTGCTAGGTAGCTAGGTGTTTTTTGGTCGGGTGGTTAGGTATAGCGCGCGTCCTTGTTCTTTGCTCTTTATTCTTTGCACCTTAATCTTTTGTCTCATATCTCACGTCTCATATCTTTGCTCCTCCTTACATCTTTCCTCCCATATTCCTCATTCTTTTTACTACATTTAATTTAATGAAAACAATTTTATCTATTGACGGTGGCGGTATAAAGGGCATTATCCCCGGAATGGTTTTGGTAGAGCTGGAAGAACGTTTAAAGCAGCGCACAGGCAATGCTGAAGCACATATTGCAGACTATTTCGACTTTTTTGCTGGCACCAGCACCGGCGGTATTTTAACCTGCTTGCTGCTTTGCCCTTCAAAAGACGACCCTAAAAAACCACGCTTTACCGCCAAACAAGCTTTAGATTTATATATCGCCAACGGCGCAAAAATATTTGAAACTAAAGGCATCAAAAAGGTTTTTGCAGATATTGGCTGGGTAACAGAACGTTACGATGCCGAGTTTTTGGAAAAAATTTTACTGCAATATTTTGAAGACGTTAAACTATCCGAACTTATCAAGCCTTGCATTATCACGGCGTATAATATTGAACTGCGCAAGGCACACATTTTTAGGCAAAAAACGGCAAAAAGCCGGGGCATCCACCGCGATTTTTATGTGCGCGATGTTTGTCGGGCCACTTCTGCTGCGCCAACTTATTTTAGTGTGGCAGAAATCTATTCCTTAGCCGGCGTGCGTTATCCCTTGCTAGATGGTGGAATTTTTGCAACCAACCCCTCTTTAAGTGCATTTGTTGAGATTAAACGCGAGCCGGAGCAAGAGTTTGAACCGAATGACATTCACATTTTGTCTTTAGGCACAGGAGTTTCTAAACAATCTTACGATAGTGACGAATTGCGAGACACCAAAGCTTTGTTTGTGGTGCCTGCGTTACTGGATATGATGATGGGCGCAGCAACTGAAACCAGCCACTTTTATATGAAGCAAATTTTCAGCTATTTGGGCATTCCGGATCATTATGTGCGTATTGAGCCTATGAACCTGCAAAGCGTACAAGAGCGGATGGATGCTGCAAGCCCTAAAAATATCCAAAAATTAATGGCTTTAGCCGATAGGATGATTAGCCAACGACACCAGGTTTTAGATGTAATTGTAGATAATTTGATTAAATTAAAGATAAACAGGGACCTAGATGCTGAAGGGAAGGCGATAACGCGCAGACTGGCCAGATAAACGGGGGATGAAAGTAAGATCAACGCAAGAGAAGAGTTGCTCTAGGTACTTGGCCTACTCTCTGCTATACCCCAGCAAATCAAAATTTATTGTTATTGATATTAAGTTGTTTAGGTACAGTGCACAAAAAAAAATATCAATTCGTTTGCACACTAAAGCATAATCTCTATCTTTGCACAACTTTACAAAAACAAACATTGTAAAGTACGATTCCGTAGCTCAGCTGGTAGAGCATTACACTTTTAATGTAGTGGTCCTGGGTTCGAATCCCAGCGGGATCACCAAAATTTTCAAAGCCTCAGCGATTGAGGCTTTTTTTTTCCAAAGACACTGATTCCGTAGCTCAGCTGGTAGAGCATTACACTTTTAATGTAGTGGTCCTGGGTTCGAATCCCAGCGGGATCACCATATGGGACAAGTCAAAGGATATACGACTTGTCCCATTTTTTTTGGGCTTTAATTCCTTATCTATCAAGGATATAATGTTGATGATTTCGTTCAATCTTTTGGTTCGATGTTGGTAACCGTCGAATACGATATTTTCAGGGAACATCGAACCAACTATCTTTCTTTTAAGTTCTACGGAGCCTTCGTTATACAAAGTATCAAGCTGAGCGATATTGCTGAAAGCCTTATCCCATAATGGTTCTACAGTAGTTTGAAAACTTACCGCAGCTTTCAATTTTGCCTCCAGACGATTTATCTTTTCCTCACATTCAGATTTAATCGCCCGATAATCGTCACCTTCAATATCACCACACAAAAGCAGCTCTCTTGCCTTTACAATGCGGCTGTTCATTTCTTGCAGTTGCAGCTTCAAATCTTTTTGCTCGTCTCTCTCTCCACGTTCTTTTGATTTGTATGTTGACGTGATAACATCTTTGCATGTTTCAAGCCTTGAAAGAGGCCATACATATTTTCTGATTTCCGCAATCATTTTATCATTCGCTTCTTTTGCCTTGTAACGAACGCCACAAGCAGAACTACAATGATAATAATGGTAGTATTGTGTTCTTCCTTTTGATGCGCTGCCGGTAAGCATCCTTCCGCATTTCGGACAGATCAAGAAACCTCTTAATGGAATATTATCATCTGCCGTAACCTTTGTGCCCAAGACCCGCTTACGCCCATCCAGTACATCCTGAACATCGTAATAAAGCGTTTCCGGGATTAAAGGCTCATGCTGCCCCTTAACCAACAGGCTTTCTTCTTCCTTATACTTTGGAATAAATATCAACCCACAGTAGATCGGATTTCTTATAGCAACCCAAAAGTTATTCTTACTGCATTTCAAGCCCTTTTCTTTCGCTTTTTTCCATACCTGTTCTGTGTTGAGTTGACTACGCGAAAGCTCCTCAAATGCCCATTTCATTATGTCACCCTGAATATCCTTCGGAGCGATATACTTCTTGCCGTTCTCATTAACCTTGTTCGCATAACCAATAGGAGCTGTTCCCATCCAGCGCCCTTCTTTTTTAGCACGGCGCATACCATGAAACACATTCAATGCCCTACGGTCATTCTCTACTTCCGGTGCTGCGAGGTAAAACGCCAACATCATTTTATTTTCAGGAATGGATAGGTCAAGCGGTTGTTCTACTGCCTGCGGCTCGATACCTAAACGCCGAAGGGTGCTGATCATTTGATAAGCATCCCCAGCATTACGGCTGAACCTATCCCATTTCGTGAACAGGATAAGATCAGTATGTCCTTTGTGCTTACGCAAATCCCCTAATAATCCCGTCCAAGCCGGTCGTTTGAACGTTTTTGCTGAGTGATCTTCCAGTATTACTTTCCTAACCCGGATATCGTTTATTTCGCAGTATTTCCGCAAACGTTCCTCTTGGTCACGTTGCGAATAGCCTTTGTCGGCCTGTTCGTCCGTACTTACCCGTACATAAAGGTCTGCTATTTTCATACTATAAAAATTAAGTGTGGTACAGGATAAAGGTACGAATAAAAATCATAATGAGCAGTATTTAATAGAAGTATCACAACTAAATTTACTACATTTGCCACGTCTTGGTTTAATAAATAGAAAACAACACGGTTTAATAGGAGACATCCCTGTTCAGTAAAATTACAATATGGCAACACCACGCGAACGATTGGTAGAATCCCTTAAATTCCTGAAAGAGTTGCAGGATAGTGGAATCGTTGGTATTCATACCGATGAAATCCCCAACCGCAAATACAGAGAGATACTACTTAAAAACGGCTTTATCCGGGAAGTTACAAAAGGATGGTATATACCTACCGACCCTATGGAAAAAGCAGGGGAAACAACTTCCTGGTACAGCTCTTATTGGGACTTCATTGCCAAATTCCTGAATTATAAATTTGGAGAAGAATGGTGCTTGTCGGCAGACCAGTCCCTTCTTATCCATGCAGGAAACAGTGCCGTACCGCAACAGCTAATGTTACGTTCGCCACAGGGTAATAATAACCCTACGCCCTTACCGCATAATACCTCTTTATTCAACTTAAAAGCAAATATTCCTCCTCCGGATCAAACTATAATAACAAATGGGATTAGAATGTACAATCTGCCGGCTGCGTTGGTTTATAGCTCCCCAAGTATTTATACAAGGAATGCGATTGATGCCCGCACGGCACTTGCATTGATAAGGGATGCTTCGGAAGTATTACCTATTCTACTGGAGAATGGGCATACAACCTTTGCAGGCAGGTTAGCGGGTGCTTTCAGAAATATAAGCAGAGACAAGATAGCCGATCAGATTGTTGACACCCTTAAACAAGCTGATTATGACATACGGGAAGAAGATCCTTTTGAAACCAAACTAAGCCTTAGCCTGTCCTCCCGTGAACGCTCACCTTATGCCAACCGGATCAGGCTCATGTGGGAGCAGATGCGTAAGACTGTTATTGCCAGCTTTCCCAAAGCACCAGGCATACCGGACAATATGCAAGCCTACTTAAAGGATGTTGACGACATCTACGTTACTGACGCATACAATTCGCTTTCCATCGAGCGGTATCGTGTAACCCCGGAACTGATCGAAAGGGTAAGCAGTGGCCAGTGGAACAGCAAGGAAAACGAAGAAGACCGGAAACAAAGAGATGCGATGGCAGCCAGAGGTTACTACCAAGCCTTCCTGCAGGTGAAAGACACCATCACGGCTATACTGAAGGGCGCAAATTCAGGAAAGCAAATTGACAAGGATCATTTAAAATGGTACAGGCAACTATTCGACCCAAGCGTAACCGCCGGACTTCTAAAAGCAGCAGACCTTGCAGGCTATCGAAACCACCAAGTGTACATCGGCAATTCCAAGCATGTCCCTTTGAATGTAGATGCTATGAGGGATGCCATGCCTGTACTATTTGAGTTGCTGGAGGAAGAACCAGAACCATCCGTAAGAGCGGTATTGGGCCACTTTATCTTCGTTTTTATCCACCCATACATGGACGGCAACGGAAGGATAGGACGTTTTCTAATGAATGCGATGCTGGCTTCGGGAGGTTACCCGTGGACTATAATACCAGTTGAAAGAAGGGATGAGTACATGCAGGCTTTGGAGCAAGCAAGTGTTGGGCAGGATATTACTTCGTTTACCACTTTTCTTGCTTATTTGGTTAATGAGCGGCTACATGGGAAGATGGTGGCTAAATTGCCGGTAACTAAATAGCAAGAACTATACTCTGTTTCGTAATATGGCTACGGCATGTTTGCGGTTCAGATGAACGCTTTCAGCCTGATAAGTTTGGTCGTTTTTTGCAACGGCATCCTGTGGATATTTCTCGCGAGTAGTTAATAAGCTGATTGCTGCGCTCACCTTTGTACGATGAAGCTTTACACCGTCGTATATCAGGTTTTCAGGAAACATTGTACTAACAATTTTCCTTTTCTGTACGACAGTTCCGTTTTGAAACAGTACATCTAAATGCGAGATTTTGGAAATGGGATGATCCCAAAGTAATTCCATATTATCTGAGAAGGAACTGGAAGCTTTAAGCTTTGCTTCAATATCGGTCATTCGTTCACTGGCTTCTGTCTTAATAGTACGATAGTCTTCCCCTTCAATTTCCTCACGAAGCAAAAGTTCACGAGCTTTTGAAAGCCGGCGCTTTATCTGATCCAGTTGAGACATCATGCGCTTCTGATCTGTTTTTTCAAGACGGTTTACTTCCATATAGGTAGCCGAAATAATTTCCCTGAACAGCTTAAGCTGCGGTACATTACGCACTTCATCTCCGATTGCTTCTATCATTAAATTGTTTGCTTCATCGGCTTTGTAACGTACGCCACATTCAGAACTGCAATGGTAGTAGTGATAATATTTTGTTCTGCCTTTTGAACCACTGCCTGTTAAAAACCTGCCGCAGTTTGGGCAAATCAGATAACCCCTTAAAGGAATATCATCCTGCGAAACCACCTTTTTACTTACCGCCTTTCTCTTTCTGCCGTCCAACACATCTTGCACATCAAAAAATAATGAAGTCGATATGATCGGCTCATGTTGCCCCGGCACAAGCTGACTTTGTTCATCTTTATGCTGAGGAACAAAAATCAGCCCGCAATAAATAGGATTCCTGATTGCTACCCAAAAATTATTCTTGCTGCATTTCAAACCACGTCCACGGGCTTGCTTCCAGACTTGTTCAGTATTCAGCTTATTGCGGAAGATTTCTTCAAAAGCCCATTTTATGATCTTAGCATCCTGACCTTTGAGCGCAATGTATTTCTTGCCATCTTCTGTAGTTCTGTTCACATAGCCAATTGGAGCTGTACCCATCCAGCGACCTTCTTTTTTTGCACGGCGCATACCGTTGAATACGTTTAACGCCCTACGGTCATTCTCTACCTCCGGAGCTGCAAGGTAGAAAGCAAGCATCATCTTATTTTCGGGAATGGATAAATCCAATGGCTGTTCTACTGCTTGAGGCTCTATACCAAGATGCCGTAACAGACTTATCATTTGATAGGCATCTCCGGCATTACGACTAAACCTATCCCATTTTGTAAAAAGGATAAGATCGGAATTTCCCCTTTGCTTCCGCAGATCAACCAACAGGCTTTGCCAGGCTGGCCGCTTGAAGGTCTTTGCCGAGTAATCCTCGAAAATCACCTTGCGTATCTGGATATTGTTGATATTGCAATATCTGCGCAGCCTTTCTTCCTGGTCACGTTGAGAATAACCTTTGTCTGCCTGTTCATCGGTACTCACCCTGATATAAAGGTCTGCAATTTTCATAGCTGTTATTTATTGTCATTTGTTATGGTCATGGCATCAGATTGCTTACTACTGACAAACTGCTCAACGACGATATTTGCCATGCTGTACAAGAAGTCAATTATAATTTGGGCTTCTTCCAGATTGACATAAATGCCGTCTCTCTGTAATAGTTCCATCGCCTTGTCAGGAGTTATTCTCATCAACACTTCATCTTCCATCTTCCACCTCCTTTTAGATAACAAAAGCCCGTGGTGGGCTTCTGTTACATTACACTTTAAAGATCAATCGCTTCTTTCAGTAAAGTAAATCTTGCTGCCTTTTGTACGGTTAAATGAAGGCTCATACCTGATATAACCATAATTGCTCAACTCTTTTACACATTTATGGTAGGTTATAGCCGATGATAATTTCGCAATGCTCATAATCTCGTGGCTGAAAACCTGTATCGGATTAGTGAAGCCTTTTTGCAATCGGTATTGTAACAGGGCTGCATATACTCCAATATGGGTAATGCTGATGCGCGGATCAGTTCCTATGGCTTCAAAAAAATCCGATAAGTAACATAACCTGTCCATTGCCCATGTCTTTTCAACCTACTTTGATGCCGTTCTTTTTAGAATGTTGTTGCTGTTCATTCACCTTGTGGGTTACTTTCATGGCATCCATCGTCTTATTGCCTAATGCCGTATGAAGCGTTATCTTTCTGGAATGCTCGTCATAGATATTGACTGATTTAAACTGTGGATTTGCTTCAATATAAAAGCGTTGTTCATTGCCATCCTTTACAAAACTCACAGAAATCTTTTCGCCATTCTTTAATGCCTCCTTCAGCTTTCCCGTTTCGGCTGTATTCATTAACTCCTTTAAAGGAAGCTGCTGTAGTACCTTGTCAAGATCATATCCGTAATCGGAATGGAACTGCTTTATACGAAAGTTGCCGTGCTGGTCCTTATCGTTAAGGTCAAGCTGTAACCAGGTTCCGCCGCTCTGAATACACCGGCCAGACAATAAATTATAGGCTTCCGTAGTATTGAGATCATGCTCGTGTCGCATACTAAAGTATTGCTGGCGTTTTTCATCCGGTTTTGCTTCATTATACAAGGCCGTTTTATACCCTTCAAAATGGTATTGCCCCGATTGGTCTTTTATAAATGATAGCTGATGATCTAATCTTTCTTTATCGTTCAGGTAATAAGAAACCGGGATGGAAAACTGCTGCTGTCCCTGCCTGATCTGTTCATTAATTTTGGCTGAAAGGTCAGGAAAGCCAGTGCGCTGCACCTGTTGGTACAGTGCCTGGCTGTTTTGTTCTGTCTTCCTGTTATCCTGCCTAATCACAATTTGTTCCTTTAGGGGTGATACCAATAACCGGCGTAACAGCCTTATTAGCAGGTTAGGGTAAAGCTGCTTCTCAATGCGGCTGCGTTCCTGCCGCAACATCCTAAGCGCAAACCGTTCGTCCAGATCCTGCGTGCCTTTGTACTTTGCCGCTATACGGTCATAGTAATCCAGCTTTTCTTTTAGCAATGCTCTGTTCGAGGAAAGGTTAAAGGAGAACAGTTTGCTAAACCGTTCTTCCCTTGACCGCCATTGATTTAATTCCGCTTCCACTCTGTTCACAAGGCTGTTATTCATAACCCAACTTTTAAAGGATACACAATTAAGGCATACTGTATGTCACCAGATCATATGCATACGTGCTGCAATCGGCAGCGTATTCCACACTGCCGCTCACAATAGCACCGCCTATATCACTTGTTACCGCAGCAATCCATTTCACAATGTTCTTAAACTTAAAAGCTGCCACTGGAACCGGAGGAGGGAGCGTGTTTATCCAATAGTAAATGGAGTAACGTGCCACCGATGCGGTTTTAAGTGCAATGCCGCGGCCTTCAGGAGTAAGCAGATCATTCTGCATTATCCTGCGCTCATAATCTATAATAGCGGATTTAATGACCGGATAAGGACTATCGTTATCTGACAGTCGCTTTATCAATTGCACCAGCGAATCCAGGGTAGCTTTTACTGGTTCCTCATAAGGACAATTCGCAATAAGCTTTTCAATGCTTTCATTGCTTTGCCGTACTGTCTGCTCCACTGTAATAAACAGGGATGCAGGTGGTTCAGGACGTTGGTTCTCCCTGCAAAATCGGAGGACACGTTGTGTTGATGCTTCCACATCCGGCGCATTGTTAGGTTGTTTGTATTCCTGCACATACGCAACGATCTCGTTATGCCAATAACCTATGCTGTCATAGGCGTTGTTGGGATTATCTGGCATAATTGCGCCTGAACCTGATCGCAGAAGCATCGCTTTATTTTCTTCTTCGGTTACTGTCGCATTATTATCCTTTTTACATGCTGAAATACCGATGATGAATACTAACAGCACTATTATTTGACTTTTCATTTGACTTTGCTTTTTTGTTATAAATAGTTTCCCTTTCACACATCCAACATCACGGCTAATTATGATAAGCTGGTCTGTTTAATCTTTAGCTAATGCTTTGCCTTTTCTTCCTTTTGTTAGATGCCTTCGGCATCTCAGGGCCATCATCTTCAGCAGGTGTCTGCTTTTCCTTTTTACCATCCTGTTTAACTGACTGGCCTTCACCTTCAGATTGTTGTTCTTTTTTTGATTGCCGGTTATCCACCCTTTGCATACTGCTATCATAAATGTTGATTGTCTTGAATTGAGGGTTTGCTTCGATGTATTGCTTATGGTCTGCACCGTTGATCTGAAACGTTGCAGATTGCAGATTGCCCTTTTTGAGAGAATCCATCAGGTTAGCCTTGTATTCTTCATTACTCAGTTCCCTGATAGGATGCTTAGACAAGACAGCCTCCAGATCATAGCCATAGTTCTGATGGTAATGCTTCAGCTTGAAATTTCCGTTATTGTCACTTTGTTTAAAGTCCATCTGTACCCAGGCATTGTACACTTGTCCTTCCTTGTTGGTGAGATCTTTGTTGACCGACCTGCCTTCCATCAGGTTATAGGCTTCTTTCAGGGTAATGTTGTTGCCTTTATTGATGTAGAAGGTTTGATCCATTGTTTCAGCAGTATTCTCCTTTTGTACATTCACCTGATAGGAATTAAAGAAGTACATATCGCTTTGCTTGGATTGGCTGAAATTCAATGTTGCGTTTACTGTATCGTTGCCGTACTTGGTTTCGTAGGCTAACTTAAATTCCGGGTTCCCTTCCTGAATTTTTTGCTTCAGGTCATTTTCCAACCCTTCACCAAACCCCGTGTACTTTACTTGGTCACGCAGGTATTCAAAATTTTTCTGATTCATGACTTCTGAATTTTGATTGTTATTTAATTGTTCTCTTTCTAATCTTTCATCTCGAACAGCAACCATAAGAGAAACGTCAATGATGCCATCCCTTTCAATCATTAGCTTACTATCTTCCGCAGCTTCCTGCATTGCCCTGTACGCCGACCGTATTGACAAGAAGCTGTAAAAGTCTATGTCGGTTGACATTTCGTAACAGAACTCCCTGACATCATATTCCGTAGAGAATGTGTATAGTTCTTCTTTACTGGCAGGTAAACCATCATTGAGAAACGATACAAATTCTTCACCTTCCCAACGTTTATTTGTTAGGTATTCAAGGACTTCCTTATAATCGTCTTTCCTAATTTTCATAGTTCAAATTTTTAGAGGAAATAGATGCTGATTGAGATTTATGGGAATGGAATGATTGGCTTCATTACCGAATACATCCCAGCCTTCATATTCAACGTCCTGAAAAAATCCCTCTCGACTTCTCGCAAATAGTTCAAGACGTGAGCGATCACCAAATAGCCGTTCAATTCGGTTGCGTATTTCAGGTGGCTTTTGCGAGTGCTTTCCTTTAGGGCTGATCAAAACTTGCGAAACGTTTTTGCTTGTCCGTGGCAAGGCTCTGCCTTTTGTAAAAAGCAATACCACCTCGGCATTCGCCCGAGTGTAATAGCCCATACCGGTTGAAAGGTTTTGATTATGCTGGTTCCGCTTAACCCATACAAAAGCAACCGTTTTGTAAATAAACCCCCAAGCCTTTCCTAATGCGAATGCTTCAAGCAAGCACGGAAATGTAGCCCACATAAGCAGCACACAATCAGGGTTGCATAAAGACGCAATATCCATGCAGGCGAGATAGCCTAACGATTGTGTCGAATAATGCGCTTCAGCCGACCGCCCTGAACCCTTTTTGCTCCATACCCTGTATTCCCAGGGAGGGTCTGCGTAAATGATGTCGTATTTCCTACTCACCTTTTCCATCTCACAACGACTTTGATTGTTAGTCAATCGGAACTGCCTTTACAATCTTCTTATTCTTCACATGCAGCTCCAAATGCCGACCGCCATTCTTCTCCATTAATTGCACAGCGAGATATTTTTTATCAGGAATGGTAAACTTGGGCACAACAAACACAATTGTATTATCCGACTGACCTGCTACCTTGCTGGTATTATCCTGCACGAGTACAGGCAATATTTCGATCTCCTGTGTTGCTGTCCTTTTGGATTTCTTCTGGTCACGGATATAAAGCCTCAATTGATCAATATCATAATTGATATTGGTTTGATTGGAAATATTGAAACGTAACAACATTATATCCTCATGGATAAATACTCCGTTTAGCTTAAAGCGAATGCCGAAGGTTTTATCCTTTATGCCTCTTGTTTTCGCTTTTGATTCAGCAGCCATCGTAGCAAAATGCTCCATTTGTTCCTGATTAATGTTCTCTGAAGGAATGGAGATTGTATTTTGCCTGCCTACGCCTGTGAGAGCCAGGTTGAGCACTGACGGTTGCTTGTCATAATCAACAAGAAAAGATGTGAGCTTGCCGTCAGCTGTAATGATGCTGATATTTGTTTGCGGAAAACTGTCCTTTGCAGCCTTTATCTGCAAAATATTTTCTACACCTTTCGCTTTTTGTGCCAGTACATCTCTGCTTCCAATATCTACACTGACGATAGCATAAGGAAAGATGATGTTGGTGGTTTTGGAGAAAGCAACTGTTACATGATATGTTTCGATTGCTTTGGTTTGCCAGGCTGTGTTTGTTTGGGCCTGAGCCTTGAGAATTGTAAATAGCAGGAAAATTCCTATTACCATTACTGCACTGAACTTTTTCATCTTCTGGAATTTTTAAGTTATTGAAATATTTAGTTGGATTGTTTTTGCTTTTCGTCACGCAGAAGCACCTGATACCCTGCCTTTACAGTTACCTTGATTAGCTTTACTTTTCGGCTGAACAGCGTTTTTGCTGCTTCAATGCCTGCACTTGCTGCCTGTGCGCCCCACGACGGATCAAGACTGGTTAGTCCGATTGTTTGCATAGAGCGGTCTGCCGACTGCTTTGCAACATCCCTTGTAATTGCTCCGGGAATATAAATGCCGTCCAGACCATCCATGTCATATACGGATAATTCAACCGGGAATAAGGAATTGCCAAAGCGTACACTGTTAATCTTGATACTTAATCTTTCACCACGCAGCGAGGCTATTCCAAAAACAAAATTGTCTTTCGGAATGCGAACGCCATTTATGAAAACATCATTTACCAGTCTCAACTTGACAGTTGAGCCATCTACGACAGTTTGTGTTTCGTGAATAACAGCTTGTATGGCATTCTGCGAATCTTCGATAGCTGTTGCGCCAGTAAGTGAATAGAAGCCGTTGGTTGTGTTACCGGATATATGCTCCGTATCAAGCAGCGTGATGCTATTATCTTTCTTTTTTGATGATACCGCAAACACTTGTCCTCTGTTTGCTTCAGAAGTTTGTCTTAATCGCTCCTGTACTCTTTCGGGATTTTGTACGTCTAATATCTTATCAAGCATACCATTCAATTGCTGCAACTCAGGATCTTCGCCATTCGACTGATTCATCATGTTCATCATTTGTTCCAGCCTTTCCACATCAGAAGAATTTACCGTGGTAGTATTGCGGTTTCTTGATGAAGTGGGTTGGTATGAACCATACTCGTCATTCTCTAATGATGGAGGTAGCGGCTTATTCATCTCCCGATCCAGTTCTGCCAGCTTGCGGTAGATCTTATCAGTATGGGGGTCATTGTATCCCCGGCTTCCCTGAAGGGATGTATTCAAACCTTTAGGACTGGTAGGCTGTTGAAAG
Organism: Pelobium manganitolerans; assembly: GCF_003609575.1. Lineage (GTDB taxonomy): Bacteria > Bacteroidota > Bacteroidia > Sphingobacteriales > Sphingobacteriaceae > Pseudopedobacter > Pseudopedobacter manganitolerans. The sequence goes on from NZ_MBTA01000025.1 coordinate 101,168, forward strand.
GTATCTTCATCATTCGGCAGGTATTCATCGGTATTTGTCAATCCAATATTTCGGTAATTAGGATCATTTTTTACCATCTCCTGAAATTTGATAGAATCCAGTTGGGCCTGATTGTAATAGCTCATTTTGTCCATTGGCTTGTCGTCTTTGAGATTGGCGTCCGGCAGGTTAATATTAAATCCCTTCTTTACGGATGCCTGAGCTTCTACCTTTTCAACTTTACCACCGCCAAGTGCCCAAAAAATCATGGTCATAAAAGGCAGTGCGAGAAGTGGCAATACCAATAAGAACCTGCGCTGCCTGATCTCCTTCGGAGTTTTTACTTGCTTTTCCATTTTTATTTCTGCTTTAATTGTTGATAATAATTTTCAATAAACCGCACACTGTCCATTAGTCCCGGACGATTGTGAATTATGCTTTCATAAAGAGTTTTCCCCGCAGGACTTCGTGCCAGGCTGTCCATATACACCCTAAACCTTTTGATGCGGCTGTACTCAGCCTCAGACACTTCCGCTGGTTCAACATTTGCTTCTCCCGTTTCGGTTACGTGCTTCGGCTTTTTGATGGGTGTTATGGTTATTGAATTGCTATTTTTGCTGGTAAAAGCATTTACTCCCAAATAAATGCTGTACGTGCCAGTACACAGGACGAAAAGAATAAGTAGTACAAACCATGTACGCCGTGAGAAATTCTCTGTTCGCCTCATCATCCAACTTGCCCAGCCACCCTGTATTCGCTGACAGCCCGCTTTTACTCCTTTGGAAAGCGCATTGAGCTTTAGCTCAGCATCGTCCTTTTTTCTTTTTGGAAATAGTTTCATGATCTTGATTTTTATTGTCGCCTGCTTACTGTTTTTAAATCCCTGTTATCAATCGTACTCCATCGCTCGATAAGGAAGCCATGCGGATTATTGTCACTCCGTGAAACATTTCTCAAACCACCTTCTGTAACCAGACTTCTGGTTGTTATGCTTGTAGGGCGTATAATACTTTGTGTAGCGTAGCAACGGAACCTGTATGGGTATTCATTTATATCTATTGCCACGCTATCCACGACAATGGTTTGATTGACGTTTCCTGATATAATTGCAGCATAGTATCCGTTCTCCTTTAGATCATCGTAGGCACGTTTGGCGCTTCCGTCAGCCAGGTATAGTGCTTTGGTGATATTAGCAGTAATAGCTTTATCGTCAGGGTCAAGCGTAAAGAACAGTTTATGAAATGTCTTCACATGATCTCTTGCTTCTACAGGTATGTTGTCTTTCCGTTCCGATGCGTAGGCTTCCAGTGCCTTGCCATTTGCAAGAATGTATATTTTGCTTTGCATCTGGGATACAAGGCTGAAACTTTTGTACAATGCAAAACAGCAGATCAGCACACAGCCGATGATAACTACCAGGGTAAAACTTCTGATGTGCCTGAATGCCGTATCAATATTTTTCATTTTCTTGAACATATTTCCTCCTTTGAATTATTATGAATTGCCTTTTAGCTTGTCATCCATATAGCCAGATTTGCCACTACCGCCTTCACCGAAATAAGGATTGGAAGTACCGCTACTTGCCATGCTTTGCGTCATACGGTTTGCCGCGCTGCCCATTGCGTCCACGGCCATGCCTGCACCGGCTGATGCTGTATTCACCACCGTTCTGGAAGAACTGCCGAAAATGCTTGTGACCTTGTGGCTTAATGCGCCACCCCCACCGGCGTGAACGATATAATTAGCTACGGAGGGAACTGTAAAATATCCGACGATACCAATGATCATAAAGACCAGGTAAGCCACATCTGTTCTACTGAAGAACGTATCGCCATAATCCTGTACTTGCGATATATCCAGTTCCAGCATCTTCTCCTGTATCTTGCCGATAATGCTTCCGAAGATGTTTGCCACGGGCAACCATAAAAAGATATTGATATAGCGGGCTATCCACACCGTAAGCGTATGTTGAAAGCCGTCAAATACTGCAATTCCAAACACCAATGGCCCCAGGATAGCCAGTACGACTAACTGGAACGTCCGCAACGTATCAATACAAAGAGATGCCGCTTCAAACAGTACTCTTAGCACTTCGCTCATCCACTCTTTTACCGAGTTGCGAAAATTGTAAGAGGCTTTGGACATAGCGAATTTGATGTCATTGCCAATGCCCTCAAAAAGACCTTCGTCTGCGGGGTCTTCATTATCGTGAGTGTATTTATACCATTTATCCCTGTCGCCGTTACCGCTTTCTCCTACATACATTTGCCATACATCGGTTTTCTTAATGGCTTCTTCCTTTTTTTGCAATAGCACAGCAATGGCTTTATCGGAATTTTCTACCATAGCAGCAGTTGCTGTTACCGTAGGTTTCATCACGCCGTTTATCAATCCTAAGACCGAGGGAAATATCATTACACAAAAGCCTATAACAAACGGACGAAACAGCGGATAAAAGTCAATAGGCTCCGCTCTTGATAAATGTCCCCAAACCCGCGATGCGATGTACCACATTGCGGCAAAGCCTGCCAAACCCTGACCTACACCGATCAACTGGTCACACAGGGGCATCATCTCATCGTACAGTTGCTCCAGAACACCATGCAGACCATTCATTTCATCGGCTATTCCCTGTGCACGGCTTATAAAAGGCAGTATCAATCCCATCACCGCCAGCCAGGCGGCCTTTCCACACTTTGCCATATCTGTTTTTTTAATTGTTTAACCCATAGATTTTACGAATGGTCTGTGCATCATTTCGCTCCTTCGCCCGTTGCACTGCCAGTATTGTAGTATTGTTATTGAAGTGTCGTAGAAACATTAGCTTATCCTGCATATCAGCATAGATCCTGTCAATGGCTTGCAGCCGCTCATCATCACTCATGCGGGCTTTACCTGCCGTGATGACCGTGAGCAGTTCATCCAGGTTACGCAGGCTCTCCTTAAACAAATTGTCATAAACCCGGCCCAAATACGCCAGCTCATCGGGATTGAAATTATTATCCCTCCTGAACCGATCATACGCGTTACGGTATTCCTTTACTAAGGTGATCTGGTAGTTGGTGATATCTGCTACACGTCTGTAACTACGCACAGTAGGACTTACACCCATTAAACCGTCAAGAAAAGCCTTGTGCAAGCTGAAGTTTCCTTCGGAAATATTCTTTATGGTATTGTAGCCACCTTCCAAAATCTGGTAGCCTTTCTTCATGTCGCTCAGGATCTGCTTGAATTGAGCCAGTTTCTCTACATTAAGCAGTAGCTGTGCTATTTCATCAGCTTGTGCTGATGCACGGAAAGCAGGAAACAGACCCACAAAAGACAGCGATATAATTATAATTAGCTTTTTCATCGTTATTCGTTTTTAGTGCCATGCAGTACACGGCTGGTTTGTATATCTGTTTTCTCCTTTATTCTTGACGTTGCAAGCGATGTTGCATCATTAGAGAAGCTCTGCGAGAATGTGAACTTGTCCTGCATATCCATGTATAGCAGATCAATCCTCCCCATGCGCTCATCATCTTTCATTTCCATTTTTCCATCGGTCGTAATAGTTATCAGTTCATCCAGTGTTTTCGCACAATCGTCAAGCAACCTGTTGAAGACCCTGCTGATGTATGCCAATTCATCATTTGAAAAGGCATCGCTGCTGTTAAGTCTCCGGTATGTCTGGTTGTAGTTTTTTACAATTTTGATCTGCAATGCTATTATATCCGCCACCTTTGCATACCGCTTGATCTCTGGGTTGACAGATTTTAGTGAGTTGAAATAATCGGTATGCAGGTTAAATTCGCCTCTGGTGAAACCTCCAATAGTTGTTAGGCCCTCTTTGGCGATATTGTATCCTTTTTTTGCATACCCGATATATACCTGAAGTGCCGCTATTTGCTGAAGCAGGTATTTCTTCTGTGTCTTTTTTTGCTGGAACCATTCTGCAAAAGTTTGTGCTTGCAGAGTGCTCCCTGCCGACACGAACAGTAATAGAAATAAGGTTATCTTTTTCATACGTGTTGGTTTAAGGAAGTCCATATAGCTTTTTAACTGCCTTCACCTCAGTTTCCGTTTTTGCACGCTGAAGGCTCAATAAGGTGTTCTCCCTGTTGAACTGTACCAAATCAGAGTAGTTGGCATCTACCTGATCGGCTGCATTGTTGATCAACTCCAGCCTTTTGGCGTCACTCATCTTTGTCGTAAAGGATTTAATAATGAGATTGATCTGGTCAATATTCTTCAGGCTCTCATCGAGAATGCCCGAATACACCTTTTCCATATACAGCACTTCCTTTGCGGTAAAACGGCTGTCCTGCCGGATGAGTGACCAGGATCTGTTGTATTCGTCCACGAGGCGCAATTGCTTTTTGGTAATATCCCGGATGCGCTGGTAATAGGAGATAATTGCTTTTACCTGCGCCAGTTCTTCGTAATATTTGCGGTACTGTTCTTTTTGCTTTTCCGTCCAGTCGGAAATCTCATCCAGTTTCAACTTAGATAACGTGTTTTCCAGTGTCTTCTGAGCATTCTGCAACCAGATTGTTTTATTCTGTAAACGCTGAATTTTTAAGTCAACGGCTTTTATCACTTTTTTCACCGCCGCCTTGATGATCTCCAGTATGGCTATCGGTGTTGCATTTGCCTGCTGAACCGGAAGAACCGTGAAGGAAATGCAAAAAGCCACAAGCATCATTCTTACATATTTTTTCATTACCTAAATATTTTTAGTAAATAATTCTATTGTTGTCTTTCCTTGTTCCGTCAGATTTTCCAGATACAGTGATTTAGAACCTGTATCGAAAATGCAGTAGCGATCTCCACCTATTTCAATCAGATGCCCGTTAGAATGCCATCCGTAGGTGGCAAGCCATGTTTCCTCATTTTCAGGTATGTTGCTGATATAGTCGGTACGGGTGACTTTGAATAAGCTGCCAAAGGGTGTTATGCTTAGCATCGTATCCACTCCTGCGATCATATCACTGTGCAGCGGTTGTTTTCCGTAGATGCCTGGCATCATAGAAATGGTGGCGTGATGCTCCCTGCCGAAATGCACGATTACTTTAATTGCGCAGCACAGATCCCGTATTAGTTTCTTCAGTTTCATCGGATGTTTTTTAACTTTTATTCCTTATATCTTCTGCCATTGCCGCAATTCCTTTGCGTATGTCTCCGTCAAACTTTGCAGCGTATTCCATCAGCTTTACCTTCTCCGTTTGTTCGGTAGTGTAAGCGAGATATTCTTCAAGGCTTACTTCCGTCCGGTACACTTTACTCATCATACCGCCCAGGCTGATAAATACCTCCTTATATTTTTTAGCGGGATCGTTGGACTTATTGACCGAGAGCACCAATGCTTTTTCTTTTTCTGTCAGTCCCAATAATTCCTGTATCTGATCAAATTTGTTCTGGTACTTACTTTGGTCGAGCAGGATCTTGCAATCGCTGTTATTGATGATGGCTTGCTTTACCACCGGAGAGGAAATGATGTCTTCCACTTCTTGCGTAACCACGATTGCTTCACCGAAAAATTTGCGGACTGTTTTGAACAGGTATTTGATGTATTCTGCAAAGCCCTCTTTCATTAAGGCTTTCCAGGCTTCCTCTATCAGTATCATTTTGCGGATGCCTTTCATCTTCCGCATTTTGTTGATGAAGACTTCCATGATAATAATGGTTACAACAGGAAACAGGATAGGGTGATCCTTAATGTTGTCCAGTTCAAACACGATAAACCTTTCCTGCAACAAATTCAGGTTTTCGGTAGCGTTAAGCAGGTAATCAAATTCACCACCTTCGTAATAAGGACGCAGCACATAGAGGAAGTTGTCTATGTCAAAATCCTTTTCTTTTACCTTGTCATCTTCCAGCACTTGCGTGTACTCATCCCGCAGAAAAGCATAAAAACTGTTGAAGCAGGGAAATACATCCGTATTCTTTTCGAGATAACTGTAATAGCCACCAATGGCATTTGATAGAGCAACGTATTCACTCCGCTTGAATGCTTCATCGTCTTTCTTCCACAGCGCCAGCAGCAGTGTCTTAATACTTTCTTTCTTTTCGGTATCAAGGCTGTCGCCGTCACTTATATAAAATGGGTTGAAGCGGATGGGATTGTCTTCGCTGTAAGTGAAGTAATAACCCTTCACCATGTCGCAAAGTCCTTTATAGCTATGTCCCACATCTACCAGCACGATATGCGTACCCTGCTCATAATAGCTGCGTACCATGTGGTTGGTAAAGAATGATTTTCCGCTACCGGAAGGCCCAAGTATGAACTTGTTCCTGTTTGTGCAGATGCCCATTTTCATAGGTTCATCGCTGATGTCCACATGAACGGGTTTTCCTGTAAGCCGGTCGCCCATGCGAATACCTACCGGGCTTAAAGAAGATCGGTAGCCAGTTTCAAGATTTAGGAAGCAGGTTCCTTGTTCTGCGAACGTATCAAACGTATCATTCATCGGGAAGTCTGCGGCATTCCCAGGAATGCCTGCCCAAAATATCTGCGGAGCGCCAATGGTTTCCTGTTTGGCTACTGCATCCATCTGCGCCAGCGCAGAGGATACCATATTCTTCAGGTCTTTCAGTTCCTCTTTGTTGTCTGTCCATACAAGCACATTGAAATGCGCTTTGACCGGCAACCGTTGCTGGCTGATCGCTTCGTTCAGAAAATCGTTGGTAGCGTCCCTTGCAATTAAATTCTCCCTGCTGTATGCGGAAAGGGATTGCAGCCTTAGTCTTTTACTCTCCAGCTTTTGGATAGTTTTCTGCGCATCTTCAATAAAGATGTATTGATTGTATATGTGATTGCAGGGTAAGAGCTGACCTAACGTAGAAGCAAACCCGACACTGAACTTCGTTTTGTCTGTACTGTATTTATCGTAGTTGATACGGCTGCCGCATAACGCCGGAAGATCCACTGCATCGCCCAGTGTATATAGCTGGCAATATTTATCCCCCACACGCATCGCTTCGTCAAAAACGATATCGCCCATCAGGAAGCTATTATTTCGCTCAGACAGGTAACAATACTGTTCTACCAATCCCATTTTACGGCTATGACTGCGCAGTTCCTTTTCCCTTAATCTGGTCAGTTTCACAAACCCGCTGTCCTCCATGATCCGCTTGAATTGCCCGGTGCTGTCAAGAAAGTCTTGTAGCATCTGCGGCTTCAATGTTTCTTCCGGCACTATGGATTTGCGCAAGAGGCTTGAAAACATGGAACTGGCTGTTTTCCGTCCTTCCGGTTTTTTGGTAAGCATGATATAGCAGGTGTGAGCGAGAAAAGGACATTCATTAAAAAACCGTTCGCTGGCCCGGCTGAGAAAGCTGGTATCTTCTTTTGAGAAGTCGGGTTTATGACCGCTTTCAAGAAACCAATCCTGTTTGTGGAACACGCTAAATTTTGGAAGCAGCTTAATCGCTTTTATCCATGCCTGGTGAAAGGCTTCATATTCCTGATCGGAAAGGGTAAATATTTCGGGCAGGTCTGCCTTGAAAACGACAGTCACGTCGCCTTGCTTGCTCAGGATGCAGTCATGTTCTACATCCATGATCGGTAATATATTATCCAACACTTTTTCCATCTCACTTTATTTTACCTGTTATTACTTACTGCACTCTGGCAGTGCTATGTTATAGCTTCGGCCCTCTGCGTTGCTGTTTTCCGCTTTTTTGTTCTTTGCCTGTTTGCTTGATCTGATTTTGTTGCTTACGCTGTTTGTTGATATTCTCTTGTATAGTTGCTTCGATGCCGGTTTCCTTCCAATCCACCACCTTTGCCTCGAAATGAGACTTTAAATGGGTTTCCTTCAATCCGTAGGTTTCATCCCAGCCACCTTTGCGATTGTATCCTATGGGGTCTAATACGCTTTCGTGAGGAAACGAAATAACTATAAGGTCTTTAGGAACTGACGTGATGTTATCATAATCCAGATCCTGAAATTCATGTTTCTTCGGGTTGTAAGGAATGGTGTAAACTTTACGGTCATCATCATAGAAGTGATCAATCTGATTGAACACAATACCGTTGGAAAGAAAATCGTCTTTAGGGCGAAGCATATCCATGCGGATATCAACATAGAAGGTATGACCGGCAATATCTACCGTCGGCAGTTGTCCCATCAGCCTTCTGCCAAGAGCCTGCTGATCTACCATTAATGAGAAATCCGTTTTGTCCTGCATTTCATGAATGGAACAGCCATATTTTTCTGCCATTCCAACAGGGTCGAGCTGTACCAGCTCCGGTATTTTAACTGTTCTTACATCCGTATCATCGCTGAACAGCATCGGTATATTCTTTTCTTTAGGGCTGTAGTCAAATACATATCCATCGCCTACATCCCGCATGTCTGACAGAGGTATTACATTCTCCGGGTTTGCCTTTTCGCTGAGCTGTAGGTTAGCTACGTCAATCACAAAGTCGGTTCCTTCAATTCTATATACCGGTAATTCTCTTTTCATGATTGTTTTAGTTTAGTTCCTATAAAAATTTTCCTGCTTCGCGATTTGATAACTCTCGGGACCTGCTTACGGGCGAGAGCCTTCATCAAGCCATATTCTCCATACTTATTGCTCATGCCGTAGATCTTCATTACAAGGAATGCTCCTGCGGCCACGATAATACCTATGCACAAATAGGTAGGCAGTCCGATGATATACATTACCGCAAAAACGATAAGCAGGGCCACGACACCACCGCCCAGATACCAGATATACTGCGCCTTCAAACCCTTGAACTCTATGCTCTGATTAATTCCTTTGTTGATCTGATATACACTATTTGCCATAATCATTTCCTTTAATTGGTTTATATTCTTATTCTGCTTCGGGAACGTTCTGCCATTTGTTGTGTGGGAAGTATTACCTCCTTCGGAGCAATTTGTCCATTGAGTTTTTCGTTAAGTTGAATGACAGGTACTTCAGCCACTTCGTCTGGTTGGTGTTCTGTTACCTGCTGCTGTTTCAATTGGTTTTCCTGTATTTTAATGGCTATTTGTCTCTCCAGGTTAGCCAGTTCGTTTTTCATTTGTACTAATTCAACCTCCTGCAAAAAAGGCTTCACAGTAAGCTGTTCCATTTTCGGTATGGCCGTAGCCAGATCCGACAATGTATGTTCGTATTTATCTTTCAGGCTCTCCACCCGGTCAATGGCATTAAGGAAGTGTCTTGCGGCCAGCTTGGGATTGTCCGTATTGGGAAGGCCATTGTTATAGGTGTACTTAATGCCTTCATGACCCCTTTGCGCATAGAAGCTATTGGAGTAGCGGTATTCAAAAACGCCATTTTCTTCGTAGGCTTGTTGTTGCCTACGGATATACAGGTTAAAGCCGTACAATGTGCCTACCTGGGTAGTATGCTCGCCCGCTGCAGTTGGTTTCCAGTCCTGAAACAGTTTAATAATATGTTTGCCGATAGCTTCGCTATCTGCTGAACTGATGTTGTCCAGTTTGATAAGATTGGCTTTCACGCCGTCTTTATCAATTTGAAGTGCGTTTTTATACGCCGTTTCATCTGCCCGCAGCTTGTCCAATGTTTTGACTGTGGAAGCCTGCTCGTTTTGCAAGGTTTCCAACTGATATTTGTTACGGGACACTTCCCTGAAATGAGACACTTTCAGGCTCTCCATTACAGCTATTTTCTTTTCCAGCTTTGATTTTTCTAACAGCGATGTATCACCCGAAAGAATAGCAATGTATTCGGAGAAATTCATCCCGCTCTTTTCATCAATGGCGCCTTCATCAATAGTGCGGACATTCAGCTCACAATTTTTCATCTGCGAAATGAACGTCTGTTTATTTTTCAGGAGATTGAATTTGTAATTATCAAGCGACTGCTCTACGGCATATACATAGTTCCGAACTTTGTTTTCATAATGCTCTTTAGCGATCAAATTGCCCTGGCGTGCGCCCCGGCCATTGCGTTGCTCCAGCTCTGAAGGTTTCCAGGGAATATCCAGATGGTGCATAGCCACCACACGTTGCTGAACGTTCAACCCCGTGCCGGCCTTTTCGGTACTGCCTAATAAAATGCGTATTTCACCCCGGTTCATTTTTCGGAACAGCTCAGGCTTTTTAGTATCTGTCCAGTCGTGTATGAATGTGATCTCACGTTCAGGAATGCCAAAGTCCGTTACCAGTTTTTCTTTAAGTGCATCGTAAATATTGAACTCGTTTGGTTTAGGCGTGCCAATGTCGGAGAACACTATCTGCGTACCCTTATGCTGCATACTTTCCTGATAGATTTCTGCAATCTTGCGGGCACTGACGTTTACTTTGTTATCCGGGTGATCGCTATACTTCCATTCGCTGATCAGTCGCATGTCTGCGGCCATCTTTTTTGCATAGTTGGTGGCAATCAGCATCCGGCCCTTATCTTCTTCAGGCGTTAGCCTGCCACGTCCAATCAGTTCACCGTTACCGGTTTTAGCGAACTGCATTAGGTTTTTGATGAACTCAACCTGTTCAGGTGTTGGTTTTATATTCACCAGCGTTTCATTCAAATTCGGCTTATCAAGGTTGATATGCTTTGCCGTTTTGTAGTCGGTAATTTCGTTGTAGAATAAAGCCAGCTCGGGGACTTTTATGAAATGCCGGAAGCGTTCTTTGGCTATGATTTCATTAGTGACTGAAAATTCAAAGTCTGTTGTCTTACGTGCGAATACGGCTGCCCAGCCATCAAAATTTTCAATATGCTGACGTTCCATTTCTTTCGGGCGCAGGTATTTGAACAGCAGATACATTTCGGTAAGGCTGTTTGATATGGGTGTGCCAGAAAGGAAGGTTACGCACAGGTCGCTGTTAAAACGGCTCTGCAATTCCCGGACTGCAAACAGCATGTTAAGCGCCTTCTGGCTACCTTCCATATTGCCTAAGCCTGCAACCCGGTTGTGACGGGTTGTAAACGTGAGGTTTTTATACTTATGGGATTCATCCACAAAGAGGTGATCAATGCCCATATCCCTGAAATTGATACCTGCATCTTTCTTTTCTTCTATATCTTTAAGCACTCCCTTCAGCTTGCCTTCAAGATTGTTTTTGCGTATCTCTAAGCCTTTAAGCATTTTCTTAGAGATGTCGCCACCAAGATCTTTGACTGTTTCCAGATCGCGTTCTACATTGTTTAGCTCTGTCTGGAATATTTCTTTTTGTATTTCCGGTGACTGCGGTATTTTCCCGAACTGATCATGAGTGAGAATGATGCAATCCCAATTGTTGTTCTTTATTTCATGAAAGAGGCGTAACCGTTGTGCTGGCGTAAAATCGTTTTGTCCCGGAAACAGTATGCGGGCCTTTGGATAGGCTTTCTTATAAGTTTCAGCAATCTGGTTAACATTGGCTTTCAGCGCAACGATCATCGGCTTGTGTACGATGCCCAGACGTTTCATTTCCTGAGCGGAAACAATCATCGTAAACGTTTTGCCCAAACCCACTTCATGATCAACCAATGCGCCACGGTTTTGTATAATACGCCATGCAGCATTTTTCTGACTGCTGTATAGGTCTTCAATACCCAAAGCCTTTTTATCAAGTCCGGGAAAATTCAGGTGAGTGCCATCGAACTCCCGTAATACGTAGCAGTTGAATGTATCGTTGTATAGGTTCTCTAAGTGCTTTTTTTCTGTATCGGGCAATTCGTTCAGCCAGCTGATAAAACCGCTTCGTATCTGCTCAATCTTTTGGTGAGCCAACTGTATGGCTTCACTATCCGGCAGTCTGATGGTTGTGTTGTTCGGCCCCTTTACTTCATAGGTAAAGAAAGGAGTGGTGTTCTCCAGCGCATGTTCCATCAGCGTGTAGCCATAAGTGGTACGGCCGCTTTTAGGTGTAACGGCAAACTCCCTGGAAACCTTGATGTTCATTCCGGTGCTTACCTTGAAAGCATCCAATGAAGCGAAGTAGTTAATGGTAGCATCCTGCTCAAACAGGGCAGTTGCGAAACGCTGGTAGTAAGAAGTGGGTATCCAGCGTTCACCTAAATTGAAATCCAGTAGTTCAAACGGAATACGCTCCGGCTGCACCTTCAATATGGCATCAGCGCTTCGTTTATATTGCGGATTGTCGGGAAACTCATCGGACAGATGTTCTGCCTGTCTTAGTTTTTCCACCACATTACCGCTTAAATATTGATCGGCAGTTTCCCATTCATTGCTGGCAGGATTTAGGTACACATGGTTGCCCAGGCGACCGATCACCTCATTTTCTTCCAGCCCCATTGCGGCGCTGATAAATCCTACATCTACTTTCCCTGTATCATTAAGACTGTGTGCCAGAGCTTCAATGGGATCATCGGTGATGAACCGTTCTTTTACGTGATGAATAGCATGAGTAAGAATGTCGGCTTTTACAAACCTTTCGCCATCCCTTCGTTCGAGAGAAGAAAGCGTAATAACACCAAAGGCGGTATCTTCAAGAATGCGCCTGCGATTATCAGAACCATTTAAAAGCCCGTATTCGGCAATAAACTTTTCATAAGTAGTGTTAAGCTTGTCTCTGTCAACATCGGTAATGGCTTCCCCTGATACTTCCTTGCCGGATAATTCGAGATAAGCGTCGCGTAATGCAGTGTAACTTTCATAGAAGCGAACATTCCCCTGAAGACCGAGGGGCTGAAAAACTGCCTGTTTATATTCAGGATCGGGGCTACCTATAGTTCCGACGCTGCCCATGTGCACCACCAATGTCCCTTCCTGGTAATAAGATTTCAGGCCAATAAAAGGAAGCGGCGTTTTTTGCTCAAAGTGGAAAAAGCCTTCTAATGTCTGATCGCCTTCATATTTGAAACTGTGATCAAACTGTTTAAGGTAATTTGAAATACCTGTGAGTTCATGCCCCAATAAGCGGGCATCCATCCAGTTTATTGACAGTTGATTTACTTCCTTGAGATTGGAATAGAGCTTATATAAAAAGCGGTTGCTTTTGTGCTGTTTTGCTGTAAGCAATACCACATTTTCGTGGCTCGGCTTATCAGTTGTACGGATTGTACCAACAATACGGGCCGTTGTTTTTTGTACAATGGTTTCATCGAGCGGGTTGATATAGGCCATCGCCCGATTGATCTGTTCTGCCGGTGCAGTATCAAATAGCCCCAATTGTACTGATGGGGCTTCTGCCTTACTTTCCGGCATCGGCAGGTAAGTCAGCTTTTTGCCTTCGTTTTCTATAACCGGCAAGGCCAGTGTTTGCGCCTTTTGGAATAGTTTTGCATTGAAGCGATTTTGGAATTGATGTGTAAGGCTGGCATAAAGGGCGTCTCGTATCTGGTTAATATCACCTTCCTGCCATACTACTTCTGAAGCCCTGCCGTATTGATTTTTTCCGGGCTTACGCACATTGCCCATAACAACATCATGATCGTGCGTAGAGATGAAGTAGTTGTAAGGAAAACGGCCATACTCATTCTCCCTTTCACGTACTTCATTCAGCCAATCTTCTTCCCAGCTTATCTTTTCCTTTGCTGTATTTTTTTGAACGATTAACAGGTGATTTGGCGCTTCTGTATTACCTGTATCTTTCATCAGGTTGTCCGGCATTACAGCCAGACCCACGAAGTTTGCCCGCTCAAACAGGTATTCCCTTGCTGCATGGTTAGAAGGGCTGTTCAAAAAGGCATCCGTTGTAATGAATGCCATCAGACCACCTTCGGCCAGTTTATCCAAACCTTTAGCAAAAAAGTAATTGTGTATTTTGCCATATATTTCCTTGTCTGGGAATGCTTCGTCATATACAGAGAAGTTTCCGAAGGGAATATTGCTTACTACGAGGTCATAACTGCCATTATCTCTAACCGGCGCTTCTTCAAACCCCGTGATATGGGTAGCTGTTTTTACAAGGAGCGTGCTGTTAACGGCAGAAAGCACCAATCCCGTAAGCCTGTCTTTTTCGACAGCGGTGATCTGTTCCAGTTCAGAAAAGGCCGTAACAGCTTCGCTGATAAATATGCCGGAACCGGCAGAAGGCTCGTATAACCTTTTAGGCTGTATGCCTTGTGCTTCAAGTACACCATATAGTGTTTGGGGCACGACCTTTGGTGTATAGAAAGCGGTCAGAACACTGTGCCGTAATGAAGCAATGATTTCTTTATAGGCTGCATCACTATAGTTTTTCTTGAGCAGCTCATGTAATTGTGTTATACCCTGGTGGTGCTTCAGGTCTTCTTTGGTAGCCCCATTAGCCTGCCATTCCTCTGGTATGCCGTAGGGATATAAAACGGCCTTGATGCCGCCAAACCCTGCGTATTTTTTCAGGCTGGCGACATCCTCCGCAGTAAGCGGGTGACCATTCTGATAATCCAACGCTATTCGGATAGCATCAAGATTATCTTGCAGCTTTTGAGAAACATTGTAAGCCATAACCACACATTTTCTTTCTTCACTTTTCTTTTGGCTTAGGCGAGATAGTCATGCAGCTGTCCGATGATGGCATATCTCAAATGCCTGTTTGCTTCATTTTCACTGTTAAAATCAAAATCACTGAAGATGCTCTTGCAAGCTTCAATGAGGTTGACTACTTCATAGGTGAGTGTTCCGTTTTCTTTCATCCGCAGGTAGTCATCATTAAATTCTTCCTCGATAACTGAGCGGATAAACTGGTAGCGGGACGGCTTCAAATCCTCCGTCATAGCTTGCAGGCACAATTCCTCAATAATGTATTGCGGCTTTTCTTCGCTAAGAAACTGGGTTGCCATTGGCATAACCGCGGCTACCTTTTCTTCCAGATAGCGCGTAACTGAATAGTCCTCCTGCAAGCTGAGCATAAGGTCAGGGTTGTTGTGGACGATATACGCCCACAACTTTTCCGTTAGCATACTTTGCATACGTCCTGATTTTTTAAACTCCGAAGAAGGATTGAATAACGGTGGCTACCACTACCAGAAAAATACAACTGCCAAACCAGGCGGCTGCAACCTTTCCGGTGTCCTGATCACCTGCATTCCATTTCTGATACACCTTAACCGCACCAATTAAACCAAGCAATGCGCCTACTGCATACATCAGGTTTGTACCTGCTGCAAAATAGCTTCGCACCTTAGTGTTGGCTTCGTTGATGCCCTGTATGCCATCCTGAGCGAACGCTCCATAATGAATGGCTAATAGTGCCAGAGCGGCACAGATCATAATAACCCTTTTTCGGTTATCCGCTTTTGTTTTCCTGCTGCACATTTCCATAACACACGTTTATTAAAATTTAAAATCAATTCTTAAAAAAGGAGCGGCTTCGCCGTCACACATCCCGCTTATTCCTACCACACTTTGCCCTTACGCACCGGGGAGGACAGGGAAGCACACTCCGTCAGGACTGTCACACTGCTTCCTTCCACAACAGTTCCACTTCATCCTCATTAAGTGTAACAGCACCATATTTTTGACACTCAGATACAATCAGTTCATTAATAGATGAGCGAATGGGTGAGTATCTCACAGAAGGGTATTCTTTCAGCACCATGCTGAGAAATTGCTTAAATTCCTGGGGAATGAGTTTTCTACGGGAGGCATCTGCTATTACCGCTTTCAGGCGTTCGATAAGATGCTCCACTTCTGAAAATTCATCATCTGTGGTTTCCTCAAAACCACTGGTTTCCTGAAGGCTTTCTTCATTGTCCGGATTGTATGCAGCATGATCGTTAGAGACGGCTGCTCTGAACTTCAGTTTTCTTTTCCCGGATAATAGATCCTTGATCTCACCTGAGAAATACTTCATACCTACAAAGAGGTAGTAGATGGCTAATAGTATGGCAACTGCAATAATGTAGTCTGACCATGAAATGTTTTTTAACATACGCTTGCTTTTTTCGTTTACACTTTTCTTCCCGACTTTGAAAGCCGTTGTCTTCTGTTGTTTCTGATAGCAAAAAAACGAAGACGAACAAGGCGTTTCAAGTCCAACATTTCTTGTACTGAAAGTTGTACCCATTGTACCCCTATGATTATCAGCCATTTTAGATCGCTGAGAACCGATTATTTTTTTTAAATTAGTAGTCGGAAATTTGATTGACCGTTATTGTTGAATAGCTAAAAAGCCATTGGTATGAAAACAGTAAGTGTATTCGGACTTGCCATATTATTTCTGACATCTTGTAGTCAGCTTAAACTGGAAAAAGAAGAAGCGGCTTCGGTAATCCGTGCCGAGAAGAATTACCCCAAAGTGTACGAGTATGAAATCAACATGACTGATCCGGCAAGCGCCAGAAAGTTATTGGATGCAGGACTGGAAGCGGAGGGACTGGTAACTATAGATAAAACGCAGAAGCTAAAAGATGCGGGGCAGCCTATCGTCCATTTTACAGAGAAAGCAAAGCCTTACCTCGTTCGCATAAATGAGAAGTACGATAACGTGCAGGTAGTAAAGGTTGCAGATATGGATTTGGCAGAAGTTACAGGCATTCAATTGCAGGAAGACAATAAAGGTGCTACAGTTGAATATACAGTTGCCTATAAGAACATCACGCCTTTTGCGAAGCTGATGAAACGCGATTTATCCGAAAAGAAAACGGAACGTGCCGACCTATCCCATTTTGATACTGGTTGGAAAGTGGATAAGCAACGATAAGACATCAGTATTCGTTTATCCTTTTAATCATCTGCTGAAGCGTTTCTATTACGATCTCCTTATCTCTCATCTCTGCGGAATAGGACTTGCTCCTCATGCTATCATAGGATATGTTTTCCTGATAGGGAGTAGATAGATATGGAACAATATTTTTGAAAACGCTGTTCAGGGAGCGTGCCATAACAACTTTGAGGTCATCTGCTGCTCTTAATATCAATGCCATTTGATCAACGGAAAGTATAGATAAGAGCTTTGTCTTTTCCTTTTGCACAACTTTTTTGGGTGTTTCAACTCCTTTTAACGGAACTATTGAATAATGTATCTGCTTTTCCAAATAAAATACTTCCTGTGTAAACCAATTGGAGACTTGCTTATGCAGATCAGCATCTTTTCGATTAAAAATTATCCCCGGCTTTTTGTGATATTGTTTTAACAGTTTAAGGTAAAAAAGCAGCCTATCCATTTTTTCACCTGGTTGCTCCAGATCGTTAGTGCTGGCAGCTAATCTTTGTGTCAGGCGGTAAATGTAAGGTTTGCTATTAAAATTCATATTGATGAGTAATTCATCAAGTCTGGAATAAACAGCAGCTTCATCTACAGGTTCAAGGCGTTCTAATTCTAAAACGAGGTCTTTTATGTAAAGTATTTCCTGAAAGATATATGTGTGTTTATCGGGAGGCTGAGTTAGAAACTTCTCCAATTCCTGTTTTAATGTTTGAAAAGTCGGATGGTAAGCCTCATAATCGAGCAACCTCTTATCAACCGCCGATAGCCGCTTAACCAATTCTTTTTTAAGAACGGCCAGATAAGTAGCCGGCACTCTTTCCTCTACGCTAAGGTAACTTATAAATCGGTGCTCAATTAATGTGAGTAACTCATCAATACATGCTATTATAGTATCTAACACTTGCCGTACAGGAAGGCTTTCTTTCATGAGCGACAGGTCTTCCAATGCCTGATCTAATAAAGTAATCAAGCTTGAATGATATTTCTTTATCAGGCATCTGATTTTTGCCTCGTCATTCAGATTAAATACGGTGGACTTAATGGCAGTCTGAACCTTATCCTTTTGCGAGATCACCTGATCGGTGATTTCTGCAATATCGCCGGGTACGGCAATATTTACCTTGCTTTTTTCTGGATTTAATGTTACAGTAACCAAAGTATCCAGCCATTCCAATACATAACCGTCACACATACCCTTTACTTTAGTTTTGATGACTATTCATCATTACAAAGGTAGATCGGTATGATGCGCAAACCTATACGGCTTTTCTACTATTTTCGTACGCAATTAATAGTAAATCAACGATTTGTAGCCTCATTTGCTTAGCTTATTTATAAGCTCTATTTTATTTGAAACTTCTGCCTTCTCGAAGATGTTCTGGATATGTTTTGTTACGGTCTTTTCGGAAATGAATAGCTCTTTAGCTATATCCCTGTAAGTTTTCCCTTTAAAAATCAGCCGGGCTACTTCCTTTTCGCGGGATGTGAGTTGAAATAATTTACTGTTTTGCTCAAACTGCGAATAGGAAGATTGGGCCATATTGTCAGCTTCCTGGCCTTTGCCCTTTTTTAAGGCAGCAATGGATGTGTTGAGTATCGCCTTTTGCTGCTTTACAATATTATCAAGTATGGTTTCAATTTTCTGGCTTAATTCCTCAAATGAAAACGGCTTAGAAATGAAGTCAATTGCCCCAAGCCGCAAACCCTTCAAGCGGTCGGTAGGAGTGGATTTAGCAGTTAAAAATATAATGGGTATGTGACTATATTTATCTTGTTCTAATAGAGCTTTTGCGAAAGCATAGCCGTCCATTTTGTCCATCATGACATCAGATAGTATCAGATCTGGCATCACAGGCATTCCAAATAGTTTTTTTAATGCTTCGGAGCCGTTATAAGCAACAAATACATTGTAGCTAATCCGAAGTTTGTTTGAAAGAAAATTAGTCATCGCAACGTTATCCTCTACCAGCAATATTGTTCTTTTTTTCGTATCATAATCACTATCAGTTACTTCATTATAATTGAAGCTATAATTGAGTTTATTTAAGGTATTTGCTTCTTTCACAGGTTTGTCCATTTCTGTGGGCTTATACCTGGGTAGTGTAATGATAACCTTTGTGCCACGCATTTTAGTCGGATTACTTTCAATTAATACGGTGCCACCAATACCTTCAACTACTTTCTTTACTATTGGTAAGCCAAGACCCATGCCTTGCAGACTGGTATTTTTATGTCCGATCTGATAATAGGGCTCAAAAATATTCTTTTGCAAATCTTCCGCAATACCAATGCCTGTGTCCACTACAGAAAAGACTATCTCATCATCGCAACCAGTTAATGAGATAACCACTTCTCCGTCCGGATCTGTAAATTTAATGGCGTTCTCTACAATATTATTTACTATACGGTAAATTGCATTGGGATCGGCTTTGACAAAAATATTCTCATCTATACATGTTGAACATTCGATCTTATGTTTTCCACAATAGTGCTTGAACAAAGGAAGGCTGTCCTGAAGGATGCCGCTGAAATCAGAAACCTGATTATTCTTATAGGCATCAAGTCCTTTCGTAAATCGCTCTATGTCGAACAAGTTGATTACGTCAGCAGTCAGCTTATCTACGCCACCCTTTATAACATCCAATTCTTCTCCAGTACCATATTTACTGATATATTCATCCAGATAATTTTTTATCAACGTCAGAGGTGTTTTAGTCTCATGAACAAGGTTGACAAAATTATTCGTTTTCTGTTCATTGATTTTTTCCAGATCCTTAGTGCGTTTATCAACTTCGTCCTTAAGATCAGCATTCCAACTTCTCAGCCGCTGCTCTGATTCTATCAGTTTTTCATGCTCAGTTCTTACCATCTGTATATGTCTTGTCACCTGTAATCCAAACAATAACAGGAAGCCTATATTCGTGATTGATGCCTCAACTGCCTGACCTAAATCAAAGTAAGTGATTATTGGCAAGCCTATCCATGGTGTCAGGCTAAACAGCAATACGACCATTTCCTGCCGGGCCTCTATGCTTGAAAAATCATGATTGTACTTGTAGCGGATAGCCTTTCCTAAAGAGATAATTACCCATATGGCATACAGGACGGGAATGATAAGCAGATTTTGTGCATCCTTCAAATCTCCGGTAAACCAAAATACGAACACAAAAATGCAATAAGGCAAAATCAGGAACAGATAAACGCCCTTATAAACGTGAAATTTCAGCTTTGTCAAGCCGAAGGCTTTATATACATAATACGGAAAGTAGCAGGGCGTAATGAAACCAGTGGCATATGCAATCACTTCCTGTACAAAAAATGATCCCGGCAGTTTGGGATCGGGAAGCAGACCTCCCGTAATATTATAGGTTATAAGGAGAAAAATAAGGATCAGGTTAAGCGTAGTGGTCTTATCATCTGGCCGGGCTAAACGAAATATTGCCAGATAGAAAAAGATAACTATTTCTATGCTCACAAAAAGAAATGTGACAATGTGCATTTGTGTTCCAAATACCAGCATTGTCTTTCTATTTTACATCTCTCTTGAAGAAGTACAGATGGTATGTCAAATCCTGTTCATTGTATACTTCAAATCCAAATTTTTCATACCAAGGTAAATTCTTGACAGTTGAGGTTTCCAGATAGATAGGGCGAGTATTGCTATTGCTGAAGTCAACAACTTCTTGAAGTAGCTTACTGCCGATTCCCCGGCCTTGCGAATCGGGATCAACGCCGATAAACCATAAGTAAAGCATCGGTATCTTAGGCTGTATGCTGCCTATCAACTTTTCTCTTTTTAAAGTCTTACTTATATTGCCTAAGCCAACAGCTTGAAGGATAAGTTTTATATCCAGCAATGTCGATTTTAAGGTGGACTTCTTTTTGTCTGGATAAACAATGAGCGCACATGCTTTACTATCATCGGATAAGAACACATCCCCAAATAAATAGCAGACTTCAAAGGAATAATCCATTAGGGCTTTAATTCTTTCAATCCTTTTTGCATCTTGTTTTACGATGTAGTTCACACTCTGATTTGATTCAAACGATTTGGTAAGAATGTCAACTATCAGATCCTTGTCGGTGTATTGTGCCTTTTTCATAAAATTTTTGTTTAAATGATTATTTATGTATGGTATTTACTGATATTCCAGAGAGGAAATAGGTCGCTAACAGAAGTGCAATGAAGCCTATGACCAAGAGAGCAATGATAATCACACGCCTCATTGATATTTTTTTAGGTACTAATACTGCCTTTTTCTTGACCTTCATAATTGTGATTTTTCACTTCATTAGATTGCTCCTTTTTTTGCAATGAGGTATATCTGCTTAGACCCCGTTTATTATTCAAGAAGTGTTGATGGATTGTTTAGGTTTGAAAAACACATAGGCTATAATAAGTAGAGCCATTGCCATCATCCCGCCATAAAGAAAATTATCATTGGGAAATTTACTTCCGAAGTATCCTGCAATTGGATAGGCAATAGCCCACCATAAGTGCGAGAACGCGAAATGTGAACCATATACCTTTCCCTGCTCTTGATCTGCTATATTCTCTCCGATAAGTGTTTCGGATGGTATTTCGGCAAGGCTTTGTCCTAAGCCTGCAAACACCCACAGTCCTAAAAGGAATGAAAAATTCAGGTAATTGGCAGCGCTTATAGCCAGGGCAAGAATAAAGGCACCGACTACAAGTGATACCTTTCTTGATTTCGATTTGTCGATAGCTCCTGAAACGAATGCAGCTATGGCTGCCCCAATTCCAAACGCTGACATAACCATACCATAATGCCTGTCCGTTAATTGCAACCCGCTTTTTACATGCCCTACGGTATTCACCAATATTTGCGCTCCTGCAATTGCCGATACAAATTCGATAGACAAGGCAAAGCGGATGAGTTTATTTGAGAATAGCAGTCTTGCGCCTTTAGCAACATCCTGCCAGGTAGAAAGTGGTTTAGTATCGGATGATGTTTCTCTGGAATTTTTAATCAAGTGGCCCGGAAGCGTAAGGATTAGGATACCTGCCAGAATAAATGACACCGCATCCACAAAGAAAATCTCTCTCGCTCCCAGCCATATGGCTAATATTCCGGCTAAGCCAGGCCCCAAAACACCCAATAACTGGTAGGTGGCAGTAGACAAACCTATGGCCTGCCTGTAAAGGCCTTTTTCTACTATTGCTGGAATTACGGTTCGGTAGGTGGGCGTAAAAAAGGCGTTGAAAACATTCAGCAAAAATACCAGCACATAAATCTGCCATTCTGCGGTAACAAAAGGAAGACAGGCAACAATTCCCATTCGCAAAAAATGCGTGATATACAATATTTTCTTCCGGTCTATACGGTCTGCCAACACTCCGGCAAAAGGTGAGAATATAATGAAAGCCACTACGCGAAGGGTAAGTGCGGATGCTAAGATTACGGCTGACCGATCTTTGCCAAACTGGTAGGAAATTAAAGCAAGGCCCACCCATGTAAAAGCATCTCCCAACAGACTAATGGTCTGTGCCAAATAAAGTCTGGCGAATAATTTATTGCGCAGGGCATGAAACGGCTCTGACAATTCGTGTAATAATTTTTTTAGTTCCATTTCATGATGCATTAATTAATCATAGCATAAACCTAAATCAACAAGGCTGACCGTTTCCGATCAGCCTTGGTTTATCTATTCCGATTCTTCCATATTCTTTAAGGCAGATAAAATGGCATAAGCATTTTTTACTACCACGTCAACTTTCTGAATGTCCATACCTTCAGGGAAGGTTACAGCAGTATATCCTTCTTGTTCGGCACCTCTTTTTACCTGCTCCAGTTGAAATATATATCTGTCTGAAGACTTCTCTGTTTGGAAGACCAAATAGTCTTTGCCTTCTAATTGGACTAATGCTTCGGAAGGAATGGCATACTGTTTCTCAGCCCCTGTTTCAATCCAGGCTTTTATGTACATTCCGGGAAGAAGGCCGGAATTAGCGCCATTCGTTAAGTGACAGTGAACAGGCACAACCCGGTCATCTCCGGTCGTTTGCCCGATCAGGAACACCTTTGCAGTTCGGTCATAGTTGTTTTCATTAGCCAGCGAAAATTTAACGGTCTGACCTATCTGAAGCTTTGGCAAATCTTTTTCATAGGCATTCAAGGCAAGGTGAATATCATTTTTATTAATGATTTCAAAAAGTGCGTCAGTTGGTGTCGCGTACTTACCAATAGTTACATTGCTATTCTTAATATATCCGCTAATGGGCGCATACAAATTCGCTGTTCGGGTTATTTTTCCAGCCTGCAATGCTGATTTACTTATACCGGCTAATGCGAGTTGCTGCTCAAGGCCACTAATGCGGGCTTGTATAACTTTATAGTCTGACGCTACCTGCTGAAAAGTTTTGGCGGCATTTACATCTTCTTCTCTCAATTTCTGCTGTCGGTTGTATTCCTGTTCCAGGAATTGTAAGCGGCCCTTGCTCTCCAAATATTCCTGCTGCATGGTAATGAACTCAGGGTTTTCGATGGTAGCCAGAACCTGTCCTTTTTTAACGGCCTGCCCCGGCAGTAACCCGGCAGTCCGGATATAACCTCCCAATGGTGCTGATACGATGGCGGTACTCTTAGGTTCTACATCAATAACTCCATTGAGCTTGATGATACTACTCAGGTTCCGCATTTCAACCTTCCCGGTTTCAATGCCGGCCAACCTGTATTGATCTGTAGTAAATGTAATCTGCTTTGATGTGGTGGTGGTCGTATCTGTTGAAGCAGCGCTTTCCACCGCAGTTGCGCTTTTTTCTTGTGTTTGTTTATTCCCGCAAGCGGCCAGAAGGAGAACTGCTGTTAGTATGACCGGGGCGGATTTATAAAATGCTAAATTCATTACTATTTATTTTTTGTATCGTGATTATTTAATGCCTAACAAACTCTCGATTGCAATTACTGATTGGTTGTACTGGTAAAGATTATCCAGGTAATCTGATTGAATACTTATCGCAAGCGTGAGATTTTGAAAGTGCTGTATGTAGGATAGATCGCCGCTTTTAAAACCTTTCTCAGAATTGTCGATAATCAACTCTGCTTGCGGCAATGCCTGCTTCTGATAATAAGTTATTGTATTTTGAAGCTTATAATATTGCTGAACCAGCTTTTGCAATTCGCCCTGAAGGGTTGTTTTGGTCAGCGCAATCTGTGTTTCCGCAATGTTCTCATTAATCTTAGCTGCATTTATTCTGGAGCGATAGCCGCCAGGGAAAACGGGAATGGCTACCCCAAGCTGGTAGAAGGAGAAACGGTCGCTACCAGTAAATGTCCGGTTGACTCCATTGATATTTTGAGTGCCTTTGTACGTTTGACTGCTGTAGCCGAGGATAATATCAGGTAACATCCGGTTTCGTTCAACTTTTGTTTGCTGCTCGTTAATCTTTAGTTCTTGTTGCAGGTATTTAATCAGGGGATTGTTGGCAACTGCACTGCTGTCATCGGGCAGTGTCAAACTTTTGGGAGTTAATTCCGAATCGGCTACACGAATATTATCCGAAGTGTTTAGTAATGTTTGTAATTGCTTTTTTGCAATTTCCAGATCCGCATCATTCTGTTCGATCTTGTTTTTTATCTGCATAGATTGAGCGGAGGATGTTACACTCTCCAGCTTGGTAGATTCGCCCGTTTGATAGCGCAATTTGCTTGATCTATCCAAATTGCTATATATGCTATCCTGATGAAGTAGCAACCTCCTTTTTTCAGTAACATAGAGGTATTGCAGATAGGCAGCTTTTACATCTGCTACCAAGTCATTTTCCTTAATGACTTTATACCGCTTGCTGCTTTCGATTTTCTGGCTTGCAAGTTTTGACTGGCTGCTGTAAAGCGTAGGAAAATCTAACCGTTGCGTAACATTTAGCAGATTATCTTGGATCGTAGGATTACTTACTACCCCCTGGGTATAAGACAGATCAGTTTTCGGAATAGTAATAGCGCCACGTTTTAAAGATTGCTGCAAATCAACCTGGTATTGAGCGATCTTAATACTATTGTTATTCCTTAATGCTTCATCAATTGCTTCCTGTAGGGTGAGCTTACGATCCTGTGGCAGACTAACATCCTGTGCCCGGACTTGCATAGATGGTATCAAAAGGCTCGCAAATACCAGTAAAGAAGTAATGGTGGTAACCTTTTTCTTCAGTTTAACCTTACCTGTTGTAAAATAGATATACAGAACAGGCAATACGATAAGTGTTAGGAGCGTAGCGGAAATCAGTCCGCCAATAACGACCGTAGCTAAGGGCCGTTGTACCTCGGCTCCGGAAGTAGTGGAAATGGCCATCGGCAGAAAGCCTAATGAGGCTACCGTAGCCGTCATTAATACCGGCCTTAGTCGTACACGAGTTCCTTTTAACACCCGTTGATAGATATCATCAACGCCTTCTTTGGCAAGCCGGTTAAACTCCGCTATCAGTACAATGCCATTTAATACTGCTACACCAAACAATGCGATAAAGCCCACACCGGCTGAAATACTGAAAGGCATCCCTCTTACCAGTAAGGCAAAAACACCTCCGATGGCAGATAATGGGATAGCAGTAAAAATCAGTAGACTTTGTTTAACCGATCCGAATGTAAAGTAGAGTAGCAGCAATATAAGCAACAAGGCAACGGGTACAGCTATTGCCAATCGCTGCGTAGCTTCTTTTAAATTTTGGAACTGCCCGCCGTAAGTAACATAGTAACCGGCTGGTAATTCGACTTTAGACCCGATAATTTCCTGTATGTCACTTACAATGCTTTGAACATCGCGGTTCCTCACGTTAAACCCTATTGTAATCCTCCTTTTAGCATTATCCCTTTGAATTTGAACAGGACCGGGTTTATAAGAGATCGAGGCCACTTCGCTAAGCGGGATCTGCTGACCTGAAGGAGTGCTGACATACAGATTGCTTACGTCGGTAATATCGGTGCGGTAAGCACTGTCCAGCCTCACAACCAAGTCAAATCGCCGTTCGCCTTCATATACTAAACCAGCAGATTGACCTGCAAAGGCAGTTTCAATGGCGTTATTAATATCTTCTACATTCATAGCATATTGGGCAATTTTATCACGGTTGAATTGAATCTGGATTTGCGGCAAACCGGTTACCTGTTCGACGTATAAATCCTCCACACCGTCAACAGATTTTATCTTTCGTCCAACATCACTTGCCAGGTCTGATAATATATTGAGGTCTTCTCCGTAGATTTTGATAACCACGTCCTGTTTTGCACCTGTAAGCAGTTCGTTAAAGCGCATCTGGATAGGCTGCTGAAAGCTGAATGTGGCGTTTGGAATAACAGAAAGCGACTGCTGCATTTTTTGTATCAGTTCCTCCCTTGTTTCTGCACTTGTCCACTCTTTTTTAGGCTTTAGAATAACCATCATGTCTCCGGCTTCTATCGGCATCGGGTCAGTTGGAATTTCACCGGAACCTATTTTATTTACGACCTGGAGAACTTCCGGGTAATTTTTCAGAATAATGGTCTGTGCTTTTTGCGAAACATCTATCATTTGTTGAATGGAGCTTCCTACCGGCACCCTGGTTTCCACTGCAAAATCACCTTCATCAAGTTGAGGGATAAATTCGCCACCCATGCGGGAAAAGGTAATTAACGTAATGACAAAAAGAACGATGGCGATTGTTACCACCAATAACTTTTTATGAATAGCGGTTTCGATAACCGGCCGGTAAACACGCTGGAAAAAGTTCATCATCCGGTCTGAAAAATTAGGTTTATGCGTTGTTTTACGGCTTAGACCCAGCGCAGACATCATCGGCACATAGGTAAGTGACAATAAGAAGGCGCCTAAAATGGCAAAGGACACGGTTTGAGCCATTGGTTTGAACATTTTACCTTCTACACCCACCAGTGCCCAAAGAGGCAGGTAAACGATCAAAATGATAATTTGGCCGAAAGCCGCAGAACTCATCATCTTTCCCGCTGACTCACGGACTTCCGCGTCCATTTGAGAAGAAGATAATTTTGCTACGCCCTGATAATGATTTTTACTTTGGGTAATGCGGTGCATGACCGCTTCCACAATAATGACCGCTCCATCTACTATTAACCCAAAATCAATAGCACCCAAGCTCATCAGGTTACCTGATACGCCGAAGAGGTTCATCATGGCCACGGCGAATAGCATCGAAAGCGGGATCACGGAAGCCACCACCAGACCGCCGCGTAAATTCCCAAGGAATAAAATGAGTACGAAGATGACAATTAAGGCACCTTCTGCTAAGTTTTTAGTTACGGTGGCAATGGCACTGTCTACCAACTTTTTCCTGTCCAGGTAAGGCTCTATCGTAACGCCTTCCGGTAATGTCTTTTTAATTTGCTCAATCTTTTCTTTTACGTTGGTGATAACTTCCGAAGAATTGGCTCCTTTTAACATCATCACAATGCCGGTAACTACTTCACCTTCTCCGTTACGCGTGGCCGCACCATAACGTACTCCATGCCCAAACTGAACTTTTGCTACATCACGGATAAGTACCGGCGTTCCGTTATCATTCGCTTTGATTACAATTTTGTTAAGCTCGTCCAGGTTCTTAATCAACCCTTCGCTGCGGATAAAATAAGCGTTAGGATTCTTATCAATATATGCGCCGCCTGTATTCTGATTGTTTTTTTGGAGTGCAGTAAAAATATCGGTGATGGTAACCCCCATGCTTCTGAGCTTATCGGGGTCAATGGCAATTTCATACTGCTTTACAAATCCTCCGAATCCGCTTACTTCCGCGACCCCCGGGGTGCCCAATAACTGGCGTTTAATGATCCAGTCTTGTATGGTTCGCAACTCAGTAGCATCATACTTATTTTCATATCCCTTTTCAGGATGTACCACATATTGGTAAATTTCGCCGAGGCCTGTCGTAACCGGGGCCATTTCCGGTTTCCCGATGCCTTCAGGAATGTCTTTTGCTGCAAGCGTAAGCCGCTCCTGGACCTGCTGCCTGCCCCAATATAAGTCCACATTTTCTTCAAAAACAACGGTAACTATAGAAAGCCCGAAACGGGAAAAGGAGCGCATGTCCTTAATCCCTGGAATACTCACCATCGTCTGCTCTACAGGAAAGGTTACCAATTGCTCCACTTCCTGCGCCGCCAGAGTCGGCGATACCGTGATGATCATTACCTGATTGTCGGTAATGTCAGGAACTGCATCTATGGGGAGTTTCGTTAAAGAGTACGTACCCCAACCGATTAAGGCGAGGGTAAATAGTCCGATAAGAAGTTTATTCTTTATCGAAAATTGAATGATTTTATCTAACATTAGTAGTTATAGAATTAAAAGCTATAAAAGGTATTGACAGCAGATTTCAGGAGCCGTGTACATATCATTATTTAGCCACACAACTAATAATGATATACAGTTACCTTAAGAAATATTGATCAGAGACAACTTTGTACGCCTGAAAAGCGCATAGATCAATTAAAGATGTCAAATAAAAATTTGACACCTAAACAGGCATTAAAAGTTGTAAGAAGAATTAACAGGAAGGGGGACCCCGAAGAAAGGAGGAGCTTGGCTTATAACCCGGTGGTATATTAGCATTGTCCCAAAAACGCTGTTTTTTATAGTTGGCGTACCAAACAAGCGGGTAATCAATAGTGCTTGTAAAAAAAGTGAAATCACTCAGTATCTTGAATTCAAAACCAGCCTTATTCTCAGTAGCGCCTAAATAAACTAAATTTCTCTCAGCTGAACTGTGCTGAAAATAAGAAAAGGCGTTCTCTATATTGCCTAACGCATTATTTGTGGGAGACGGTAATGAAGCAGACTGCGCAGGCGTATGGTCATCATCCACATGAATGTGAGGGACAATATCATGCCCCATCATCACCGTGAGTGATAAAAGAAATGCGATATGCCTGATTATTTTCATTCGATTATAAACACAGAATCTGCCAAATTAGGTGCTAAAATAGCTATTAAATTTTGAAAAACGCCATAGTTTTGAATAAGTTATACAATAATTCTTTGAAATTCGTTTCCGTTTTTGGTATGATATGAAAAAAAAGTCAATTCATACCCGTTTGCTTTTGTTTGTATGCCAACAACCGCAGCCCGTTAAAGACCACTATTAAAGTAGAACCTTCATGCCCAATTACAGCAGGGCCAATTCCTGTTATTCCCAAGACTGTAAGCGGAATAAGGATAGCAACCATGCCCAGGCTAATCCACAGATTTTGCTTGATAATCTTCCGTGATTTTCTGCTTAAGCCAATGGCAAAAGGCAAGTTATTTAATTTATCGGCCATTAGTGCAATATCGGCTGTTTCTAATGCAACATCAGATCCGGCAGCACCCATAGCAATACCTACTGTACTTTTAGCCATAGCGGGAGCATCATTTACGCCATCGCCCACCATCGCGACCTCGCCTTTATTAACGGTGAGATCTTCGATAGATTTTACCTTCTGATCAGGCAGTAAGCCGCCCCAGGCATCGGTTATCCCAATTTGCTTAGCTACAGCTTCTGCTACTTCCTGATTATCTCCCGTCAGCATAATCATCCGCTTAACGCCCAATAACTGTAGTTCTTTTAACGTGTCGGCTGCTTCTTTCCTCGGAACATCCATTAAGGCAATCAGACCGATCACCTGATCGTCCCGCTGGACAATCATCGTTGTATTGCCTTCTTTTTCCAGCTTGTTGACCTGCTCGATAATAGGCTGGGAAATGCTTTTAAACAATTTCTGATTTCCAATGATGATTTTAGCACCGTTCACTTCCGCTTTAACGCCATGCCCGGTAACTGCTTCCAAATTTTGAGCTGAAGGAATATCTTTTTTTAATTTATCTATCCCGCCTTTTACAATAGCGGAAGCCAGTGGATGGTCGCTTAACTTTTCAACGGCTACAGCCAGCTCTAAAACTTCATCTTCCGAAACATTATTAAGGCCCAC
The DNA here is from genome assembly GCF_003609575.1 of Pelobium manganitolerans. Taxonomy (GTDB): domain Bacteria; phylum Bacteroidota; class Bacteroidia; order Sphingobacteriales; family Sphingobacteriaceae; genus Pseudopedobacter; species Pseudopedobacter manganitolerans. Next base: position 130,617 of record NZ_MBTA01000025.1, read on the forward strand.
TACATGGGTCAATTTAGGTTTACCTTCAGTTAGCGTACCCGTCTTATCAAACGCAATTGCAGTTAGTCCACCCAATTCCTCTAAGGGGCCGCCACCTTTTATTAATACGCCGCCTTTAGCTGCTCTGGCAATTCCGCTTAAAACGGCACTGGGTGTAGAGATGGCCAGCGCACACGGACTTGCAGCAACCAATACCGCCATTGCCCGATAAAAACTCTGACTAAAGGGCTCATCTACCACCACAAAAGCAAACAACAAGATCACAACCAGCGCCAATACAGCAGGAACGTAATATTTTTGAAGATTATTTGTAAATAATTGCGTTGGTGATTTTTGCGCTTCTGTATCGTTCACCAGCTTAACCAACCTGGATAGCGTAGAATCTACAGCCAATTTGGTAACCTTCACTTCCAGCACCTGGCTTCCGTTAATAGTTCCCGCAAACACTTTATGCGCTGGTTTTAAGCTGCTGTCATCACTATAATCCTTACCCGGATCGTCCACCGGCGATTTGTCTACCGGAACACTTTCCCCTGTGATCGGAGCCTGGTTTACACTGCTCTCACCTTTGATAACGGCACCGTCTGCAGAAATTTTGCTATTAGGTTTTACGATGATTATATCGTTTAATTTCAGTTCTTCAATAGGCACTTCCTGCTCACCACCATCCTTTTTCAGAATGGCTGTTTTAGGAGCCAGTTCTGCCAGTGCTGCAATGGATTTCCTGGCTTTATTCATTGCGTAATGTTCTAAAGCATGTCCCAGGCTGAACAAAAAGAGCAATAATGCGCCTTCTGCCCATTGGCCCAGGGTGGCCGCACCAACAGCCGCTACCAGCATCAAGAAGTCAATTTCAAAATGACCTTTGATGATACTTTCAAAGGCTTCTTTGGTGGTATAAAATCCTCCAAAAAAATAAGCAATGCAATAGCAGGTCAGACTTATCCAGGCTGGCAAACCTGCAATAAAAGACAAACCAAAGCCAGTGGCGAGAAAAGCACCACAAATGAGACTGAAAATCAGTTCAGTATTCTTTCCAAAGATACCATGTTCATCATGAGATTGTTCGGCATCTTTTTTATTAGTGCTGCCCCCAAGGTGAGGGTCCTTAGCTGTTTCGTTAACGCTAATTTTCCGGTCCGTCACCGGTTTATTTATATTCTTTTTCATAATTGCTTTCGTGTTTTAGCCTTCTAAGTCAAGAAACCATTCCTCAGCCTGCCTTATTCCTTCTTTTAAAGCATCCTGCCGGGTATAATTTTTTTTGATCAGTAGTCCGGAAGCTATTTCTATAGCTTTTTCCCTCACTTTCGGCTTTAAATCTTTTAAATCCGTTTCAAATTCATTGAAAATCTCTTTCATGTTTGGATCAAAACAGCCGGACATTTGCCCGGCTGTATAGTTTAAGTTACTCCTCTTCGCTGTTTTTCAGTTTCGACAATAAGTCGTAAGCTCCTTTTGTAACAACCTTCCCAGAGGCATCTAAATTTTCAGGTAGCTGAACTTCTACATAACCTGCGTCGGAAATACCTGTGGTTACTGGTGTCATTTTGAAATGATAAGTCCGTTCGGCCTGTTCATCTCCATTATTTTTAGTTGACACCGTCTCGTTTTTACTTTCGGTACCTATGAAAATATATTTATTACCTTCAAAGTCTACAACTGCTTGTTCTGGTAAAGCAAGCACTTCATTGCTTCCTGTTTCTATAAAAGCTTTAACATAAGTGCCGGGTATAAAATGTACACTACTGCCATTTGCAACACTATGTACTGTTATGGTCTTGTCAGGATTAATTTCTTTGCCTACCAACTGCACAACGGCCGTTCGTTTCGTAGTGTCATTGGTAAGGGTAAAAAACACTTTCTGGCCGGGGTGAACTTTTACTGCGTCCTTTTCAAACACATTCAACTCTACATGCAAATTTGAGCCGTTTACTATCTCAAACATCACGTCGTTTGGATTTACGAATTTCCCGGTGTTTACATTTACCTTGGTGACATATCCGCTTATAGGGGAATAAATATTGATCTGGCTGCGTATGGTTTGGGCAGTCAGGGTCTGTGAATTAATATTAATCAACCGCAAGCGTTCCTTCAATGCATTAACCTGCGTCAGCGCACTTTGATAATTTGCTTTTGCTTGTTGCAATACCTTTTGGGAATTTACATTTTGCTGCGCAAGTGTTTGCTGCCGCTTATATTCTGCGTCAGTAAGTTCTAGACGGCTTTTGCTTTCAAGATAATCCTGCTGCATGGCCACATATTCCTGATTTTGCAAAACAGCTATTACCTGCCCCTTCTTTACCATGCTGCCCTGTAGTAATGGCGTGGATTTGACAATGCCACCCATTTGGGTGGTTATGCTTACCAGATTTTGCGGGGGAACATCTATGTAACCGTTCACTTTTAGTATTCCACTCAACGGTTTTTTCTCCGGCGAACCTAACGTCAATCCTATCGCTTTTTGTTGTGATTGTGTTAGCTCCACAGAATTTTCCTCTTCCGGGGCCGTTGCCTGCTGCGCTGTTCCGTTTTCTTCTGTCGTTTTCTCGTTCCCACAAGAGGCCAGTAAAACGGCAGCCAGGAATAGATAAGCAATGAGGCCTTTTATTTTTATATATTTTTCCATTTTATGAACTTGTTTATTGACCAATAAGATATTGTAAGGTGTAAACTGATTGATTGTATTGATTGAGTGTTTCCAGATAATTAAATCGGATATCAGAATAGGTGCGTAAAGCTTGTAAGAACTCAACATAGGCGATCTCACCATTTTGAAATGCAATCTGAGCCTGTTTTAAGATCAGGTCAACATTAGGAAGCGCACTTTCTTCATAATAGTCAAGGCTTTTCTCATCTTTCAACATATCCTGGTAAGCCTGATTAAATTGTCCTTTTAAATTGGTTTGGAACAAGCTAAATTGGCTTTCTGCTACCTGTTTCTCAATTTTAGCCGCTTTAATGCGGGAAGAGTATGGTTTGAAAAACAACGGAATAGAAATGCCTGCCTGAACACCCTGAAACCGCTTGTTGCTGCCAAAATATTCAGCCTGCCCGTTTACTGTATAAGAACCAATAATTGACTGATTAAAATATCCTAAATTAAAATCTGGTGCTGCTTTAGCCCTTTCTACACCAATTGCTTTGTCAGCGATATCAATCTGCTGTTTTTGGTAAGCCAACTGGGGATTATATACAATGGCGCTATCTAATATGCGGGTATTCCAGATAACCTTTTTAAAGTCCGCTTTAATGATTTCCGGTTTCTCCATAACATTTAAGAGCCGTTGTAATTCAGATGTATATATCGCAATGTTAGACTGGTTCTTTGTCATTTGATTACGGATTTCATTGTATTGCGTTTCTGCTGTGGTTTGCTCAAGTAAATTTGTCTCCCCGGTCTGATAACGCAAAGAAGCTGCCCTCCGGAAATTCCGGTAAACCGTATCCTGATTTTGATACAACTCCTGTAGTGCCAGGAAATAAGCCAATTGTGTATAGGTACTCCTTACCTGGTAGGTCAATTCATTTTGCGTAACGGCAAGATTAATCTCAGCACCTTTGGTTTGTGCCTGGTTTAAATTCCGCTGGTTTTTGAACAATCCAGGATAAGGAATATTCTGTTGAACGCTGATGTTGTTATCTTTCTCCAATGTGTTCATCTGTCCATACTGTAAATCAATATTGGTTTTTCCTAAATCTATCGCGGTTCCTCTTAAAGCCTGTTGCCGGTTAATGAGCAACTGCGATGATTTTACAGCCTGATTATTTTGTATCGCAATAGCTATGGCCTGCTGCATGGTTAGCGGTTGACCGACGTTGATTTCCTGTGCCCTGGCTGTCGGAGACCATAAAAGCAAGCCAATAATACCGGGAGCTATTACTGCGGCGGAAATTCCCTTTTTCTTTCTTTTGAAAGACTCGAAATAGGTGTACAACACAGGTAAAACAATTAGAGTAAGTATAGTGGAGGTGATCAGTCCACCAATTACAACAGTAGCCAGTGGTTTCTGTACTTCGGCGCCTGCGGCAGAAGAAATTGCCATCGGAAAAAATCCGAGCGAAGCCACGGCGGCGGTCATCAATACCGGCCTCAGACGGATCGCTGTCCCTTTAATAACTATGTCACGTAAACTATACTTGTTCTCCTTATTCAACCGATTAAACTCGGTGATGAGTACAATTCCATTTAACACAGCCACACCAAACAAAGCGATAAAGCCAACACCAGCCGATATACTAAAAGGCATACCTCTGAGCAGCAAGGCAAATACACCGCCTATTGCCGCCATTGGGATGGCCGTAAAAATGAGGAGAGATTGTTTTACCGAACCAAAAGAAAAATACAGCAACAATAAAATGAGCAATAAAGCAACGGGAACAGCGATAGATAACCTTTGCTTGGCAGCCTGCAGGTTTTCAAATTGTCCACCGTAGGTAATATAATAGCCCGGCGGAAGCTTTACTTTTTGATTGATCTTTTGCTGAATTTCCTCAACTACGCTGGCAATATCACGTCCCCTTACATTCAATCCTACAATAATTCTACGCTTGGTATCCTCACGCTGTATTTGGTTTGGCCCGACCTGGAATTGGACATCAGCCAATTGGTCTAATGGAACCTGGTTGCCGTTAGGTGCCGTGATGTAGATGTTTTTTACATCTTTGATATCTTGCCGGTTTTCCTGAGAAAGCCTGACCACCAAATCATACCGTCTTTCACCTTCATAGACAAGCCCCGCACTCTGTCCGGCAAATGCGGTACTGATAGCTTGGTTAACGGTTCCGACGCTTAATCCATACCGGGCGATTGCATCGCGGTCAATATTCACAACAATTTGCGGCAACCCTGTTGCCTGCTCCAAATACAAATCTTTAGCGCCGTCAACTGTGTTCACTATTCTTCCAACCTTCTGAGAAAGGTCTGTCAAAACCTGTAGATCATCTCCAAAAATCTTAATTCCTATATCCTGCCTGACACCGGAAATCAATTCATTTGAGCGAAGCTGAATCGGTTGAGAAACGCCAAAGGTAACACCAGGCACATTTTCCAACGCTTTAGTCATTTTTTCAGCCAGCTCTTCGCGGCTATCAGCACTTACCCAATCGCCCTTGTCTTTTAAAATCACAGTCAGATCCGTAGCCTCCATAGGCATTGGGTCTGTAGGTATTTCAGCGGCTCCAACCTTGCCAATGACTTCCTTTACCTCTGGAAATTCATTCACCAATATTTTAGAAGCCTGGTTTACCTTATCAATTGTTTGAGATAAAGAACTTCCTGTAAGTAAGCGGGTTTCTATGGCAAAATCTCCTTCTTCCAACGTCGGTATAAATTCACCTCCCATTCTCATAAACAGAAAAACACTAATTATGAGTAATACCACTGCAGAACTTACCACCAATAAGCGTCTGCGTAAAGCTGCATGGATCATAGGCGAATACGCTCGCTGAAAGAAATCCATCATTCTGTCTGAAAAGTTCTTTTTGTGCGATACCTTCTTACTTAAAAGCAAGGAAGACACCATTGGTACGTAGGTTAGGGAAAGAATGAAAGCGCCTAAAATCGCAAACGATACCGTCTGAGCCATCGGCCGGAACATCTTTCCTTCAATGCCGACCAAGGCAAGAATAGGCAGGTACACGATAAGAATAATGATTTGGCCGAATGCAGCTGCACTCATCATGCGAACAGCTGATTTAGTTACCTTCTCATCCATTTCTTTCTGAGTATAGGCCTTTACTAATCCATGGGCGGCAAGTGTGTGCATGGTTGCTTCTACGATGATTACGGCACCATCCACAATTAATCCGAAGTCAATTGCGCCGAGGCTCATCAGGTTTCCCGATACGCCGAAAACATTCATCAGGGAAATTGCGAAAAGCATAGAAAGGGGAATAACAGATGCTACAACTAAGCCCGCCCTAAAATTTCCCAGGAAAAGAACAAGTACAAAAATAACAATCAGCGCTCCTTCTATCAGATTTTTTGCAACAGTGCCTATGGCTCGATCAACCAAAGCACTTCTATCGAGATAGGGTTCAACAGTAACTCCTTCGGGCAGCGTTTGGTTGATGCGATCTATTTTTTGCTGAACCAGCTTGACGACCTCATTAGCATTAGCGCCTTTCAGCATCATCACAATGCCGCCTACTGCTTCCCCCTGACTTTCTTTTGTAGCTCTCGTTAAAGCTCCATACCGGATAGAATTACCTATCTGTACAGTTGCGATATCTTTGATTAATATGGGAATGCCATTGCTTGTATTTTCTACCACTATTTTGCTGATGTCTTCCAAGCTTCCCACCAGGCCTTCGCTGCGGATAAAGTAAGCGTTGGGCTTTTTGTCAATATATGCCCCCCCGGTATTTTGGTTGTTTTGTTCCAAAGCATCAAACACGTTGCTAATACTGATATTAAAGCTTCTGAGTTTATCGGGGTCTAAAGCTATTTCATACTGTTTTAGCAAACCGCCGAAACTGTTTACTTCCGCTATGCCGGGCGTTCCAAGAAGCTGCCTGCGGACAATCCAATCCTGGATGCTCCTTAATTCCAGCGCATTGTACTTCTTCTCGTAACCTGGTTTTGCGTGGATAACATATTGATAAATTTCGCCTAAGCCTGTAGAAATGGGAGCGATTTCTGGATTGCCCAGTCCGGGAGGAATATTATTCCTTGCTTCTGAAAGCTTTTCATTTACCTGCTGCCGGGCCCAGTAAATGTCCACATCATCATGGAAAACAATAGTTACAACAGACAGACCAAACCGGGAGATGGAACGTACTTGTTCGATCTCGGGAATAGTAGCCATAGTTTGTTCAACCGGGAAGGAAATTAAGCGCTCCACCTCTTGGGTTGCGAGAGAAGGGCTTAATGTAATTACCTGTACCTGGTTATTGGTAATGTCGGGTACAGCATCAATCGGAAGCTTTTTAAGAGAATATACTCCCCATGCGATCAGCGCAAGGGTAAATAGCCCGATTACTAATTTATTTTGGATTGAAAATTCAATAATCTTTTTAAGCATATCTTATTTAAAATGAGATATCGAATGAAGGATCAAACCGGCGATGGCCATAATTAGAAAGACTATAATGATTGCCATAGCAACAGCCTTTGTAATTCGCATCCAACGAGGCTTTTTATAGCTTTTTGAACTATAATGCCGAGCGTAATGTCGACCGGATGACCTGGACTTTTTAGCCATAATCATCAGATAAAAAATGAAATAATAATTGAGTTATACACGCCGGAAGGAGGCATGTACACAAAAAAGAAAACTTAAGAGATTAATTGAGGAGGTTGCCAGATGGGCAGACTGACATCAATAAAATTGCCGGGTGTATGTGGCCTGTATGTGTTTGAATAGTCAGGCACATGAAGTTTTATTGCGATTTGTGCTTGTGTTACCGATGGAATAGCACAGCAGGCACAAGAGCAGAAGGGGGTGCACTCATCAAAGGCCTTATGTGTATCCTCATTATCGGCAGATTGTTGTACAGATTCATACCGGCTACTTTTGTTTAGGGCAAAAGCATCAGAACAAGGCAAAAAATGCATTGCCAAGATAACGATAGTCAATATGGAAGCTGTAAACTTCATGAATCTTGCAAAGATATGAATTTTAGTTACTGGTTGAAAATTATTTTGCCGGTTCTATATGAATCATGATATCAATAAACTGGGGAAGACTATTTTGGATATGATTTTTGGCCTTGTGAGCAATAGTATGTCCCTCTTCCACAGATAAATTTTTGTCTACCCATAGATGAAGATCGGCATGGTTCATTACACCCATTTTTCGGGTATGACATTTTTCAACGAGGATGACATCCGGAACTTCGGCAGCCAATTGTTTGACTTTTTGATTAAGTTCCGGTTCAAGATCTTCATCAAGCAGTTCACCGATAGCGGGCCTAAATATTTTATAAGCATTGATCACAATAATTAAAGAGGCAAATAATGCGGCGTAATCATCTGCCACTTCATATCCTTTGCCACCGATTAAACCAATGGTAATCCCTATAAAAGCGGCTGCAGAAGTAATGGCATCGCTGCGATGATGAAAGGCATCGGCTTTTACAGCACCACTATTTAGTTCAAGGCCCGTTTTAAGAACAAACCGATACAGCAATTCTTTTGTAGCAATAACAACCACGAGAATAATCAATGTATATGCAGCAGGTGTTTTATGCGGAGTTAGAATATTATGGACGCTTTCTTTAGCAATAATAAAGGCTGCCAGGGTTAAAGCAAGGGCTATTCCAATTGCTGTTAGGGCCTCTGCTTTGCCATGACCGTAAGGATGTTCCTTATCTGCGGGTTTTGCAGACCATTTTAATCCGAGCCAAAGCATACTTGATGTAAAAATATCCGCAGTAGATTCTATGGCATCAGCTATCAAAGCATAGGAATGTCCCAATATCCCTCCCAATGCCTTGATTATAGCCAGAACGCCGCTAACTATAATACCTATTAATGTCGTTTTTAATCCGCTGCCTGAGGGTAATGATTTGTTGTCGCTGCCTTCCATAAATTATTTGTAGTCACTGCAATCTGAAGCAGGTTTGTGAACCCCAGCTCCCTGCTGATAAACTAACGAGGCTCCTAAGTGTCCATCGTATCCCAGGGAAACTGACCCTATTAACATCAAAGAAATGATAAGTACTGATAAAAATCTATTTATTCTATTTTGCCAAATCTTTTGAATGATATCTAAAAACGCGGCAAGAGAAAACAGGGCGCCAGAAATATATGCCCATTTCAAATGATCTTTCAGTACGGTAGGATCACATATTCTTCTTACTTCTACACTGTAAGCAAGGTTGCCGGTATAAAATGCTATCCAAAAGAATACAATGCCACACCATAAAAGCAATGACATTGTAAATCTTAAATTACCAGCAAAACCAGATTTTTTACATATAAGATATGCGAGTCCAACGAGGGTGCCTAAAATCAATAAGGCGATGGGAAAATGAACAAATAAAGGATGCCAGAGTTCAGTTCTACCAACAATTGGAATTTCATTCATTTATTCCATGATTTTAACAGCGATTGGCTCTAATCTTTTGCCTTTCTTTTCAACGGTAACTTCAAGATTTTGTCCTTCCTTTAATGCGTCAAATGTTGTTGTTTGACCATTTTTTGTAAGCGTTGTCTGATCTGTAAAATAAAGCTCCAGCGTTTTTCCATCAGTGGTTTTAACGTAAATTTCCTTTTCATCGGGATCTACTTTGTCAGCGGTCCCTGTGTATGTTCCTGAAGGAACAACATCTGTATTTTCTATTTCGGTGCTGCTGTTATTGCTGCCGCTATTGTTACAAGCCTGAAAAGCGATAAAAGATGCTGTTGCAAATACTGCCGTTAAAATTACTTTCTTCATGATTTTACGTTTTTGTTATCAAATAATTCATTTATTGTTCCACAATTATTAGTCCAGTTAACTTTTTCCTGAATAGGCCTTCTTTTAGACGGGACGAGCAATGGCTTTGCCACGTAGCCAATATAGAAGAAGCCTAACAATTTGTCCTTCGCATTCAAATGAAAATAGGATTTAGCTTCTTCAAAATAAGTAATTCCTGCTGTTGTCCAATAAGAACCCAAGCCGTAGGCTGTAACGGTTAAAAACATATTTTGAACAGCGCATGCTGTGGCTTCTATCTCTTCTATTTCCGGCAGTTTGTCAGCCTCATTTCTCTTCATGCCGATAGCGATGACGTGAGAAGACATCAGCGGGTAATCTATTAATTTCTTATGCCTTCCTTCATTGAAACTCTCACCTGAATATCGCTTATATATTTCGGCTTGCAGTTCTCCAAAATATTTCAACCCCTCACCAGTAAACACGGAAAACCTCCAAGGTTCTGTTTGCTTATGATTTGGAGCATGATTTGCATTTTCCAATATCTGCCAGATAACTTCATCAGGCACAACTTTACCTTTTTCATATTGATAGGGATATATGCTACGCCTATGCAGTATGATAGAATTTAGCTGTTCTACATTGTATATTTCCATATTTACTTCAATAGTCTTAAACCGCTTAATATTACCAGTACCGTACTGCCTTCATGTCCAACCACACCCTCGGGCAAATTGATTATACCGCCTATAAAGTTTAGTGTCACCAAAGTTAAAGCAACCGCAATGGCAAAGGCTATGTTTTGCTTTATTACCCTGCTTGTCCGACGGCCCAGGGAAATCGCAAACGGAATATTTTCTATGTTATCTGCCATCAGGATAATATCCGCTGTTTCCATGGCTACATCTGTTCCGGCGCTTCCCATCGCAATACCTACGGACGCAGTAGCTAAAGCGGGAGCGTCATTTACACCATCGCCAATCATTGCAACTTTGCCGTATTTGCGTTCCAGTTTTTTTATCGCTTCTACTTTTTGTTCCGGTAAAAGTTCTGCATAAACTTCATCTATACCAGCCTGTTTACCAATTGCGTTACCCGTTGTTTCTGTGTCGCCAGTCAACAGGGCTACCTTTATACCTTTTGCCTTTAATTCGTCTATAACCTTTTTTGATTGGGGGCGTATTGTATCTTCAATTGAAAGCAGGCCAATAGCTCGCTCGTCTGTAGATACAAATACTATAGTCTTTCCTTGCGCTTCAAGCCGGTCTGCAATTTGCAAGTGTTCATCGGATATTGCTATATCTTCCAGCATATCCAATTTCCCTATTTTATACATAGTTCCGTTCAGTGTACCATGAACCCCTAATCCATGCACCGCCTGCAATTCTTTAGGCTTTGATAAAGAAATGTTTTTTTCGTTAGCCATTTGCACTATTGCCTTGGCAAGCGGATGTTCCGACAGCGTTTCGATTGAAGCAGTTACCCGCAACAGTTCTATCTCGCTAAAATTTGTAAAAGGGATTATATCTACTACTTTAGGTTTTCCGCTGGTAAGCGTTCCTGTTTTATCAAACGCTACAACCTTAACACCACCCACATTTTCGAGGTGAATACCTCCCTTAAATAATACTCCTTTTCTTGCGGCGTTCGATATACCTGATAAAATAGCGGGCATAATGGAAGATACTAAAGCACAAGGGGAAGCTACAACGAGAAAAATCATTGCCCTGTAAATGGTTTCGTCCCATGTCCAGTTGATTAAAAACGGAGGTAACACCATCAATAATATAGCAACAACTACTACAACCTTAGCATAAATTCCTTCAAAACGTTCTACAAAAAGCTGACTTGGAGGTTTTTCGTTTTTCGCTTCCTGTACCAAATGAATGATCTTGGCAAGCATGGTCTCTTCCGTTGGTTTGGTTACCTCGATTTCAAGCGCACCCTGCCCATTGATTGTACCCGAAAAAACCTCATCTCCTTTACTTTTATCCACAGGGATTGCCTCGCCAGTAATGGAAGCCTGGTTTACCGCCGAATAGCCTTCGATTATTATACCATCGGCCGCAATGCGATCACCCGGTCTAACTAAGATTACATTTCCCTTTTTCAGGTCTTCAACTTTGATTTTACGCTCTTCTCCATTTTCGAGCAGCACTGCTTCTTCCGGCCGGAGCTTCATGATGGATTGAATATCCTTGTTCGTCTTCTCCATTGTATAGCCTTCCAAGGTTCCACTCAGTGAAAAAATGAAAATCAGAATTGCGCCGTCCATCCAGTATCCAATGGATGCTGCTCCAATCGCTGCAACAACCATTAATAAGTCCACATCCAGGTCTTTCTCTTTAATGAGCGTTTCTAATCCTTCGCGGGCTTTTTGGTAACCGCCAACTATATATGCTAAAATATATAAAGCTATTTCAAGACCAGCCATTTCATTCTTTCCGGCCATCCATGCCAAAACAATAAAAACGAGACATAGGCTTGTTACAATGGCCGCTCCATGTTTTTCCCACGAACCAAATGATAAGCCACCGTTCTCCGATTTTGATATTGTTAATTCTGCCATATTTATCTATTGAGAATATATTTTTTAAAAACGTTTCCTAAATCCTTATCTGAAAACCATTTATCATCAGGATGCAGATGCAGGACTGGAGCATTTTTACATCTATCGCTACAGTCCATTGCATCAGTTTTAATTTTATCCTGCAACCTGTACTTCTTAAGGTATTTTTCCAACAGTTTGCTCTTCTTCTTTCTACAGTTCAGTCCAACACACTGATAGATAATAATCTCGTCTCCTGTTTCCTCCCGATTTTCCATAAACATATATGTCTGCAAATTTAACTAAATCAGCAACGGCAAAACAGGTAAAAAACCGACATTTTTCGGTAGCTTTGTACTATGAAATCAGTACAGCTTTTTAAGGATGTAGAGGTGACTATTAAGGAGGTTGCTACTAATAAATCCGGCCTTCACAAACATCATTTTTTTGAATTGATTTACGTTCTTGATGGCTCGGGCGTTCATAATATCAACAATAACCATTTTGATTTTTCAAAGGGGGATGTGTTTTTGCTGACACCGGAAGATGCCCATACTTTTCAGATTGTTACTCCAACCAAATTTTGTATCGTTGACTTTACAAAAAGTTTTTTCGCGAAAAGTGTCCACAGACAGGAGGAGAAAATGGATGTTAGCGACTTTTTCAAAAGGCTGGAATACATTTTCCACAATCATCATAATGTTAAGGGAAATATTATAGCCAACACCGACCGGAACCTCTTTAAGGTTTTGATTTATCAGTTGATCAAAGAAAAAGAGAAGAACCAGATCTTCGGAGAAATCATTCTTCAGAATATCGTTTTTTTACTTCTTCATCTTATTGCCAGAAACATTCAGGAAAGTATGACCACCTTTTCAAAAAAGCAAAACCCGAAGAGTAAAATTCATGAAATAACGGCTTATATCCAGGAACATATTTATGATAAGGAACTAATTAAAATAGAAAATCTGGCTACCTGGTTTAATAAATCTCCAGACTATCTGAACCGGTATTTTAAAAGCGAGACAGGTAACACGATTAAGGACTATATCACTCGATATAAACTCAACCTGATACAAACACGGCTTAAATTTAGTGATCTTACCATATCTGAAATTGCTGATGAAATGAACTTTACAGATGAAAGCCATTTAAATAAGATATTTAAAAGCGTATTCGGACAGACTGCTAAACAATTTAAAAGAGAACATACAATGAGTTGAATTCAACAGTGTTCAATTTATTGATTTGAAGCCGAAACAATTTGATTTTCAAGTGCAAGCTTTTTGAATGGGCCTATCTTCATTTTATTTAGATAAGTCAACTATAAATTTTTCAATTTCAGGCGAACTATAATCTGCCATTCCTTCGTGATTAAATACAATTTCTCCTCTTTTATTGATAATAACTGTAGTAGGTAGATTTCCCTGAAACAATTGATGTGGCATAGGGCCGGAAGGAATATAAACTGGAAGATTGTACTTGTTCTTTTTCATGAAACTATCTGAACGTTTTAAATTGCTGTCTACATCTGCAAGAATGAAAATCACATTCTCATTTTTCTTTAATTTATTATATAAGGAGTTTATAGAAGGCATTTCTGCAATGCATGGAGGACACCAAGTAGCCCAAAAATTCAGAAAAACTACTTTGCCTTTTAAATGTGCCAAGTCTAAAATTTTTCCGTCTGAAGACGTGAAGAGAATTGAGTTGACTGTGGGTACTAAGCTTCTTTCTGGTTTAGTATTACTTACTTTTGGCTGATATAAACCGGTTTTGATAAGTCCACCCAAGACAAAGCCTTTGGCTTGTGGATTTAACGTGATAACAACCAGAAAAGCAATTGCGATAATAAACCCTACATTGGACTTGAATATTTTGATGACTTTATCTTTCATGATCGCAGGCCTTTTTAGCGTTCTTGATTTATTTCCATGTTACCAATAGATTTAATAGCGCTTCTCTTTTTATATCTGAAATACCCGATTAGTTGAATAATCAAAACAGGTAGTAGAAGGATTGTTAGTAAGACAGGGTAAGGAATTTCTCGTTTTTCAATAACCTGATAGGAAATAGCATGAATGATTACCAATAAATAGAAGAAATAGTTATATCTCTGCCAGTATTTCCATCGCGTAGCTTTTAATTTCCTAAGCGAAAAATCATTTGAAAGTGCCAATAAAAGCACTAAAATAAGCGCCCCTGCCAATCCCGTATAATTAGCAAAGCCAAATAAATCTGAGCGAAGCGTTAATTCGTTAGTGGTCTTATCTTCCTTAAAGAAGTAAAGCAGCATATTGCCCATGTGTACCTGCCAACCAATGGCAACATGGGCCAGGCCAATAATTCCACTCCATATCCCAATATCCCGGCGCAGATCTGTAGAAACCGGATTACGACGTTTGAGCAGGAGATTAACCGGACCGGTGATTAAGGTTAATCCCAGCAGCAAAAGGGACACATACGCTGTACTCATGCTCCATTTAAAGGTAGTATCAGGTGATTTTAAAGTGAAATAGACAGTTGCAAGCAGAACAATACTGACCAGTGTTAAAGTTACATGATGTACTAATCTTCGTTTAAAGCGGGACTGAACTTTTGATTTCATAATTTGGTTACTTTTCCATTTCTTTTAATTTGGCTTTCATCTGGGCAATCTCTTCCTCCTGTGATTTAATTATCTGTTCTGAAAGTTTCTTTACTTCGGGATCTTTAATGTCCGCATTCTTACTGGTCATAATTGCTGAAGAATGATGAGGTATCATTCCTTTCATATATTGAACATCTCCTACAAATGTCTGCTGCCTTAAAAAGGTTAAAACTGCGATAAACACAACAACGGCTGATACTAAAATCATCCTGTTCAATCTTTTATTCGGATACATTTTACCCATCATCGGCAACATAACTAATGCCATTGCCGAAACCATGAGAATAGACATATAAGTCCTGGTAACGCTCAAATAGATATGGTCTGTCTCGTCAACATTTAAGAACATAATACCATACATAAGGATGAAGGAAATGGCCAGCATCAGAAGGAATTTTGGATATGGGTTACCACCGTGTTCCATTGTTCCATGTTGATTATTTTGATTTTCGCTTTTCATGTTAAAAGTTTTAAATTGAATTTGTTTATTACTTAGAGTAGATCATAGTTCACCAGCCCTGTTCTTTATAAAATCTTTCAATTGCATCACCAATTAGATTGACGTTTAACTGGTCAAGTTCACCATCGACTATACTCCATGAGTTATCACCGTTGTTTAATATGGTTACTGTTCCCCCATCCAATTCCACTCCGAAAGTTTCATCTTTATGATGCACCTTTAAGTGTGTCTTCTGATCGGTACCTTTTAAGGTGACCGAGATTCTAAAATTACTATCGTCTTTCATTTGATATAGGATTTAACTTTTTATTTCATTCAATTTTGCACTTCTCAGCCGTAAGGAATTCAGGATAACGGATACTGAGCTGAAACTCATGGCCAGGGCCGCAATCATCGGCGAAAGCAGCAGACCGAAAAATGGATATAGAATTCCTGCTGCAATAGGAATCCCCAATACATTGTATCCAAGCGCAAAAAACAGGTTTTCTTTAATGTTTCGCATCACTTTGTGACTCAACAGCCGGGCTTTGGCAATTCCGTTTAAATCACCTTTTACCAGAGTAATTGCTGCACTTTCTATGGCTACATCGGTGCCGGTGCCCATGGCAATGCCAATATCCGCCTGAGACAATGCAGGGGCATCATTAATACCATCGCCTGCCATTGCCACCTTTTTCCCTTCAGACTGTAAACGCTTTATTTCTTCCAGTTTATTCTCAGGCAGCATCTGGGCTTTATACCCGTCAAGGTTTAATGTTTTACTTACCGCTCTTGCCGTATCTTCATTATCGCCTGTAAACATCATCACTTTCAAACCCTCTTCCTGTAATTTGCGGATGGCATCTTTGCTCGATTCTTTAATCTTGTCCGAAATGACTACAAAACCGACGGCTGCGTTTTCTACGGCCAGATAAGATACTGTTTTACCCTGTTTTTGCTCCGCTTTGACCTGTTCATGCAACTCAGACGAAACGTCCGCTTCCACTTGTTCCATCAGTTTCCTGTTGCCCAAAGCGAGTTTTTTGCCTTCCAGCATCCCTATAACCCCTTTCCCAGTAACCGCCTCAAAATTTGAAACTGGCTGGACGCTTAGTTTCTTTTCTTCTCCGTAGCGAAGCGTTGCCTGCGCCAATGGGTGTTCACTGCTGCTATTAAGTGATATTATTTTTTGAAGAATAGCATTTTCGCTTAGTTCGGGTTTTACGCTGATGACCTTTTCAACAGATGGTTTTCCTTCCGTAACAGTTCCAGTCTTATCAATGACCACCACATCAATGGCATTCATTTTTTCCAGAGATTCCGCGTTTTTTATGAGCACCCCAGATTTAGCGCCTTTTCCAACACCCACCATAACCGACATTGGCGTGGCAAGGCCCAAAGCGCATGGGCAGGCAATGATCAATACCGCTATCGCATTTACGAATGCATATACATAAGCGGGTTCCGGCCCATAGATTGCCCATACAATAAAGGTGATGATGGCTATCAACACCACTATCGGCACAAAATAGCCGGAAATTTTATCGGCCAGTTTTTGAATAGGTGCTTTTGAACGGCTTGCAGAATTGACCATTTCAATGATCTGGGACAGTAAAGTTTCCGAGCCTACTTTTTCAGCAAGCATCGTAAAAGTCTTATTCCCGTTTATGGTGCCTGAACTTACTTTGTCTCCCGGTCTCTTATCAACAGGGATAGGTTCGCCGGAGATCATAGATTCATCAATTGTTACTTCTCCAACTTTAATGCTTCCATCAACCGGTACTTTTTCACCCGGCTTCACACGTAGCAAATCTCCCTTTTGAATATCATCAATATTTACGAGCATTTCCTTTTCTCCCACGATTTTTGTGGCGTTATTAGGTGCCAGTTTCAGCAATTCTTTAATGGCGCTGTTGGTTTTTCCATGCGCCCTCGCTTCCAGTACCTGACCTAATAATACCAGTGTAAGAATAACCGTAGCGGCTTCAAAATAGACGTAAACTGTTCCCATGTGGGTTTTAAACTGGTCAGGGAAAATACCGGGAAACAATAGGGCAAGAACGCTAAAAAGCCAGGCTACTCCGGCACCAATGCCAATGAGTGTAAACATATTTAACTTCCAGGTGATAAGTGACCGCCATGCCCGCTCAAAGAACATCCAGGTGGCATAGAACACGACCGGGATGGACAGGGCGAACTGTACCCAGTTCCAGTATTTGAGGTGCATCACTTCAAACAAGGGATTGTTTGGGATCATCTCTGACATGGAGATGATGAAAATAGGGACTGTAAAAATGGTTGCTACTTTAAATTTCCGCAGCAGACTGGTGTAGGTTTTATCCTCTTCCTCAGCGTCGGCCTCCATAGGCACCAGATCCATGCCGCATATCGGGCAGGAACCGGGTTCATCCCGGATAATCTCGGGATGCATAGGGCAGGTGTATTTTGCAGCTTTCTTTACCGAAGGCTGCTGTACGAGGTCCATACCGCAAACAGGGCAGTTCCCAGGCTTATCGTAGGTTTTATCGCCCTCACAATGCATGGGGCAATAATACTTGCCACCGCTATTTCCGGAGGCAGGCTTTGAAGCAGGTGTCCCATGTATATGCGAAATGGCACTGCCATGATTGTGTTCTGCATGTTGATGGTTCTTATCGTTAAGTTGGTGCACAGACATGTTAATAGTATAGTCTCCAACAGCAGATAACGCCTGCTGCAATTTCTCTGTTGGGATGTGTTTGTCCATTTTAATCCTTGCCTGTGGTGGTTCCAATGTAACCTCTGCGGAAACACCGTCAATGCCGTTCAATGCACTTTCAACCTTTGTACGGCAGCCATTACAGCTCATGCCGGTTACTTTATAGGTATGTTCCATATTCTTTTATTTAGTAAGTTACTGTAAGCCCGGCTCCCAATCCCATATCACTATCGTAGTGGGTAGACAATGAAAAATATTTAGTTACGATATACCTGAAGCCTGCCATGTATTCTTTGTCGGTATTGGCCATAAAGTTCATTCTTAACCGGCTTGTGAGCGGTATATCTTCACGCATGAGCTGGAAGCGAACATTGCCTTTATTGTCTAATGAAGCGTCTGCTACGATCAGCATGGGTAATGTATACTGCAACCCTATGTGAAAAACCTGCCGGAAGTTTTTGGTGTTGCTCTGCCCGAATAGGTTCCTTCCTGGGGCAAGTGACTGGCCGAACAGGTTTTTTTCATTTGGATCAACTGTCCTTTTCCGGAAATCCCATCCTATGTACGGAAACCACCACTGCATTCTGCCAAGATACCTTCCAAAGTGACTTTCGCTTTCGTATCCCATATCCTTATTTAACCCAATCCGCCATTCGGTAGAAAGCTTGTAGCGGGTGTTTGCCAGCATAATTTCGCCATCGCTGCCATTACTTTCCAGACCAATTCTTGCCATTGGGTGAAACTGCCTGTCATCTGAATTTAAACCCCGCTTGGCTACTTTGGGATCTGTGATATCCGTTTTGTCAACCAGCGTATCCTGGTAGCTAAAAACCCTGCCCATGCCACTCATCATGTGATACAAAATATGGCAATGGAAGAACCAGTCGCCTCCGGGCTCTGAGGCTGCAAATTCGATGGTATCCCGCTCCATAGGCATAATATCGAGTACGTTTTTCATTGGGGCATATGCCCCCTGATCGTTCAATATCCTGAAATCATGCCCATGTAAGTGCATCGGGTGACGCATCATACTGTTGTTGAACATAATTATCCGCACATTTTCTCCCTTTTTGATCAGGATTTTGTCGCTTTCGGAAACGGTTTTATTATCCAGTGACCATACATATCTGTTCATGTTGCCGGTAAGCTCGAATTTCAATTCTTTCCAGGGGCCTTTTGGTAACGTTGTTTTCTTTGGATCACGGAGCATATTGTAATTGAGCGTTACGATATCGGAGCTGGAGTTGTCCATCCCAGCCATGTCATGCATACCACCGTTCATCTGCATTTGATCTGCTTTTGCAGTATCAGCCGGATTTTCCGGGCCGGTGATTTCAGGATACATTACCGTGTTCATATCCATGACCTGGTTCTGCATTTTCATACCCTCCATTTCGATCATATTGCCCTGCATGTCCATCATGTCGTTCATCATTTTCATTCCGGCAAAATATTTCAGCTTTGGAAGTTTCTTGGCTGGTACTTTTTCTCCGTCCCCTAACCAGAGGGAAGCGGACTTAGTCCGGTCTTCAGGCGTAACCAGGAACTCGTAGCTTTTATTTTCAGGAATGGTTACCACGACATCATACGTTTCTGACACGGCTATAATCAACCGATCCACTTCCACAGGTTCTACATCATTACCATCACTTGCTACGACCGTTATCTTCCCTCCCGAATAGGTGAGCCAGAAATAATCAGATGCGCCTCCGTTAGCTATGCGCAACCGTACTTTGTCGCCTGCTTTAAATTTGGGATAGGTGCTTTGGTTTTTTCCGTTAATCAGAAAAGCATCATAATATACATCACTAACATCCATCGCATTCATACGTTTCCATTCATTGCCAACCTTTGTTTTAAAATGTCCTGTTTTAATAGCTTCAGCATAGCTTTGGGTTGCACCTTTCTTAATGGCAAACCAATCGGTAGCATTTTTCAAACTGCGATGCACTTCTTCAGGTTTCATATCTGTCCATTCACTCAGTATAACAGGAATAGTAGGGATGTCCCATTCTTCCCGTTTATTCATGATGAACGACCCGTACATGCCAATCTGCTCCTGCAATTTGCTATGGCTGTGGTACCAATGGGTACCATGTTGAACAATAGGAAATTTGTATAGGTAGGTTTCTCCAGGCTTAATTGGCATTTGCGTCAGAAAAGGAACGCCATCCATCCGATTGGGCAAAAACAATCCATGCCAGTGCAGCGATGTTTCTTCATCCAACTCATTATGAACATAAATTTCGGCTGTATCGCCTTGTGTAAACGTAAGCGTAGGCATTGGTATCTGGCCGTTTACCGCTATTGCCCGTTTTGGCTTTTTGCCATAGGTAACTATCGTGTCGCGGATGTACAGATCATAGCGGACTGTTCTTGGTGGCTCAGGGCTTGCAATAGTTTTTATAGGCCCTAAGTTTGCTTTTGCTTTTTTTATGTTTTCCAGCGTGACATTATTATCGCCCATTTGCATACCAGTCATGCCCTCCATTTCCTCCATTTTTTCACTCTCACGGTTCTCTTTCATTGGCATATCCATTTCATTATGGTCAGCCGGAACCTCAGCGGACTTTTCCTTTATCAGTTTCATTCCGCATTTAGGGCAGTTGCCCGGTTTGGTAGCGTGGATTTCAGGATGCATAGGACAGGTATAGGTTACTGGTTGAGAAGGCTTGGCTGCTTCCTTTTTCGGAGCCATTTTCATATCATCTGTCTTTTTCGGCGCATTTTTTTCAGCAGGAACTTTCTTTTTTGGCTGAACGCCTTTCTGCTTTTGCACCACCAGCTTCATTCCGCATTTAGGGCAGTTTCCGGGCTTCGATGATTTCACCTCCGGGTGCATCGGACAGGTATATGTGTCACTCTGTTTGTTTTTTGGCACTGATTGATCATGCCCCTCGTGTTGTGCAAAAGCTATTTGCCCAAAGCATAACAGCAACACAACTATTATTATTCTATTCATTGTTATTTCTTTTTAGAAAGACTATCTCTGGTTGCTTTAATCCAGTTTTTAATAAGCATTTTATTTTTTTTTGAAAGTTTTGCGTCCGTGTGGATGAATGCGTAAGAAGGCAAAGGCATCGTTCCGTCCTCTATGCTGTTTGCAATAGACTTTAATTTACTATCCTGCCTCCGTTTTGAATATTCCCCAAACCGGTCAAAGTTCAGTTCTGATTTCCCTCTTCTAATGTGTGATGCCAGCCACCATCCCGCAGGCTGTATTTCTGCATACCAAGGGTAATCAGTGTTATTGCTATGGCAATCATAGCAGGAAGCCCTCAAAACAGCATTTACATTCTCAGGTACTGCATAGACCTTACCTATCTGATCAGGGGAAGCCTGCCCGTTTTCGTCACGAACAGGCCTTATAAACTGAATTAGAATAAAAACCAGCAATACCACCAACAGAATGATTTTTATCCGGCTCATTGCAATCAGTTTAATTCTTCTTTAACAGTCCCACAAGTGGACATGGCTTGCCCTAAATAAGGGTTTTGTATCTCTTTCGTTCCGCTCAGCCAGTTGGCACCTTTGTTATTGTTGTACATCGGGCAGTGCGTATAATAAAGCTTTTGACCTGCACCTGCGCTTTTTACCAGCTCATATATCTCCTCGCTCAGCGTTTCAAAATGTTCTCTTTGGTGTTCGATATTTCCTGCATTAGCACCGATATGCTCCGCATGTTCTTTTGCATCCTCTTCGATATCATTATATACTTTGGCTTGCTCAGGTGTTAAGGATGTTTTGTCAAAATTATTGAACGCTTTCACCATTTTATTACCAGCCGCAGCCGCATCCTTATCATTGTCCTTTGCCAGGGCATCCTTTAGCTGGAGATAATCATTTACCAATTCTTCAGTGGGACTGCCCGGGGCCGCAGGTGCTTTCTGATTGTTGGCTGCTGAAGAAGGCTCTTTTGTGGATTCGTTATTAGTTGTCCCATTGTTGCATGCTGCAAAAAACAAAGTAGACAGAGCTATACTAAAAACTAATGTTTTCATTTTATTTCTGAATTATTTAAAGTATGAATAAAAAATAGATTAAGCGCATGCCCTACCGACAGCACTTTTTTACAAAAAGCGATTTTAAAATCTTTTTGAAGATTGCAAGTAGTTTTTTCATGTTGCTAATCAACACGTCAGCGAATTGCTGGTTGTTAGAAGCCAGACCTTATTTCAACGTTTCAACCACTTTTCCGCAGGTGAGCATAGCGCTTCCGAAATACGGATTTTTTATGGCCGTAGTGCTGCTCAGCCAGCTCGCCTTCTTCATGGGGCAATAAGCTTTGTAAATCGGAGCGTCACTAAGCTTTATTGCTTTAGCTAATGCGAACATATGATCCGAAAAATCAGCAAAATACTCGCGTTGCTTTTTGAGGTCTTTTGATTTTGAAATATCTGAAGCATCTTTTACTAAAGCAGCACGGCTTGCTTCAGGAAGGGATGAAGCATCCATAGCATTAGCTGTGGCTACAAATTCAGCAGCTTTTGCAGACGCATTTCCGGAATTACCGCTTATCAGAGCATCTTTGACTGCGTAATATTGGGTAAGCAATTCAGAAGGCTGCGTTTTACTCGCATTGTTTTGGGCGAGGCTATTTTGGCCCAATGCAGTTACTATCAAAGCAACTACGAAAAATATCTTTTTCATTTTAATTGATTTTAATGTTTAATGCAATAAGTATAGGCATGATGATACAATCACCATGCAACAGGCAAAAAACATTAAATCAAATCTGGAAACTCTGAATAGCTACCCTTATATCGGGTATGGGAGGATGATGACTTCGGACGAAAAATTTGTTGTCAGGAGTATGTAGATCCGAAGGAACAATATTAAACTGATAAAAGGTGGAAATAAACGCGGCAACGAATACCGGATAAATACCAAAATCAAATGACTTAGGCGTTAACTTATCAACTTTTACCAGTTTAGCTACCTCGTCTTTGCAACAGTTATTTTTTTCGTCGTCAGATGAATGATGCGCATCTGTCGCTTCTTTATGCTCATGATGCGGTTTAGCATGTTGATGGGAATCCGAATGAGCGGGAGTAGCTTCTTGCTTGTGATGGGAGCCATTAAAGCCCATATCTACACCCACAGAGCAGGCAAATCCTACTACTGTATTCAAAGAGAATACAATTAACAGGAAAACTGCTTTGATCTGTATGAGGTGGCTCTTTTTCATCAACAACACAAATATAGCTATTCTTTTATAAAATGATCCCAATCAATAGCAAAGATAAGATAGCCCCTTTTCATGGATATTACACAATTACGGAAAATAGTTACAAAATTCCTGCCTGACGAAATCAGGCAGGAATTTTAAGTTATGCGGCAGTCGCCATTTTTTCACAGGCGGCCGCACATTTCCGGCAGGCTTCAGCACATTCTTTGCAATGTTCCATACCCATTTGAGCATGCTTTTCACACTCTTCGGCACACGCATTACAAACATCTGCACAAACACGGCAAAGGTGATGGCTGTATTCACTGCCCAAGCTCATAACTTCTGCTGCAGAGCGACATATTGCCGCACATTCCAGATCAAGTTGAATACATTTCGATAGCATTTTTACGTCTTCTTCTTTAAGACATTCGGTAGCGCAGTGGCTACAGGTTACTGCACATGCTACACAGGCATCGATGCAATCTTTAAATTGTTGATGTGACATAACGTTACTTTTTTTGATAAATAAATTGTTGTTATTATTTTCCGTCTGATAAAATCCATTGCTGCAATTCTTTGATCTCCTGATCCTGTGCTTCAATGATATTTCTTGCCATTGTTTTCATAGCATCTTCATGGCCATAGATTAATTCCAGTCTTGCATTTTCGATGGCGCTTTGATGGTGCTGTATCATGAGCATGGCAAAATCATGATCTATGTCTCCATTGATGATCTGGAGGTCAGTAACTTTTCCCGACCTTTCCATATTGGCCATTTGCTGCATACTGAACTCAGGGACATTTCCGTGTGGGGAATGAGAATTTAAAAAAGTGGTCAGCTGTGCGATTTCTGCTGTTTGAGCGTCAATAATCATCTGCGCCATTTCTTTCATTTGTGCATCATCGCCACTTTTCAGTTCGGCATTGGACATGTCTATAGCTCCCTGGTGGTGCATGCGCATCATCATCGCAAAATCATTGTCCGGGTCGTTTGTTTTTTGCATGCCCATCATGGTATCCATCATGCTGTGCATAATGGACATCATCTGGTTTTCATCATGTTTTTGGATTTTGATGGTATCATCATCTTTACTGCAAGACGCAATTGAAATGGTAAGAAGAGAAATCGCTAAAAGTTTAATTACATTTTTCATAACTGTAGTATTTTTTATTGTTAATGTTTACATGTTCATTTTCATCAGTGAAGGATATATTCTTAGGAAAACCTGTCCGGAGATAGGATTTTTGCCATACAAATTATCTAAGCGGTTATCCGCATGGTAACCGGTTAACTGGCCGCCTCCGGCTACACGGAATTTGCCAATGTAAAACAGATCATAGTTAAGTCCAAGTGTTAATGCGTTTACCGGAAATAGAGCATGATCACCATACGTTACCGGATCTAAATCCAATTCTTCAACAGATTTTTGTGTCCATTCATAACGTGTGTACAGCGCAAGTCGTTGCAAACGCAGGGTAGCTTCAAGAAGCGCCGCATTTTCTCCATCAGCCCCCTTACTTTTATTTAATCCCCAAAGGGCTGTTGTGTTTAGCGATTTTTCTTCGCCAAATGGCAGGCTGTAAATAGCGGATGCTGTGGTACGGGTTATGTCTTCCTCTGCGTGCAGGGCTTCCGGACTTTTGATCCAGCCTTGTGATACCTGAAAGGACCAGTTTTGCGATGGATTAAAAGATAACCGGCCACTATAGGAATCAAACCGGGGCTTATCAAAGTTGTAACGGTTCTCATCAGGCTCCCTGCCGGTAAATGACGATGCTTCAATTTTAAATTTATCGTATCGGTAACCGATGGTTGCTACGCCGAAAGTGATATGTGTTCCGTCATTCCAGTGATGGCTTATTGGAGCATCCGGGTTAGACAAGGCCGAAGGACGGTGCATAAAAGCTACTGATCCTAAAGCAGGCTCACCGGGATAACCGACATAGATGGACAAATCTGATTTTTTGGAAAAAGCATAGGTATAACCGACTGAAAGCTCAGAGATCAGGTCATGCGGATGCTGATGATCTACCAAAGGCCTTCCTTCCCAGCTTTCCCCTGATTGGAACAATAGCGGGTATCCGCTTCCGCCTTCGGTTACCCGGTCTAAAGAAAGCATCGCACTGAAATGGAATAACCCTTTCTGTCCGACTTTTCGTTGCCCCATTGCCATAAACCAGTTGGGTGCGCCAAAAGCTTCATCACCGCGTGAACCTGTATTGCCTAAATCCTGCTTGGTGTACCGGGGAGCAATGTTACCATGAAACATGTACATCCACTTTTTAGAATGTATCATGATACCATACATTGGCGAAGCATCCGGCAACCAAGCTGTTCCCGAACCGTTCCGGCTCATAGGAAGGTTTAAAGAGTAAGAATGACTCATTGGCGGCATATCCATCATAGATGAATCCTGCATCATATTTTCATGTTGTGTGCTATCCTTCATTCCCGGCATATGATGCTGTGCCTTTGCTGCAAGCGTACTGCATAACAGCAGTGATGCTATGATAGCGTATTGTAATTTCATGCAAGTATTTTTTAGAATAAAACCAGTCCCACTTTCATGGCAACAAACATGTGCCAATGTCTTTTATACTTACCAGAAACGTGAGTATTTAAGTCTGCCCTTGGGGCAATAACGATTCTTCTGTATGGAGTTACAGAGTAAAGGTGGGTATCATATAAGGAGGGATCGAAACTTTATAGAAATGTCTTTACCTGAAATTGTTGGTGGACCGTGAATTTCAGGCCAGGAACTATTTATAGCTACAACCCGATAATATAATTCAGTTGGATTGCCAAAATAATAGGTCAGCTCCGGTGCAGATGGAACCTTTATTTCGAAGTTAACTTTAATGTTCTCGTTTACTACATAATTTCCATGTTGATTACAGCAAGAGCAATCTTCATCATCACCGCAGCCTTTCTGCTTTTCATTATGGGATTTTTTTCCTTCATCCTTAATCGAGGCTTCGGCACGATGGCTAATCGAGTGTGTCTTATCAATAAGAAACTCGGCTGAACAATGAATAATACATACAAACATGCCTGTTGCGATCAACAGGTACAGCACGGCTAAACTTAATATGGCTGTGGCTCTTAACAACATAGTAATGTATTATTAAGATGACAGTTATAGCTGTAATTTGTTCATATATTTTATTCACCAATAACTATGCCCGGCTCAGATACCACGGACGGGGCTTGTGATTTTGCTGATATTCTGCCCATAATGAGTATGTATTACTAAAATAAATGATATTATGGTAAGGATTTCTACTGGAAATAGTAATTTTGCTCAAAATATTCTTGAAGCGTTTTAGCTTTAAGTCCCGCACTGAAACTTAGGAACTTTCAAAAGGCAATGGGACATAAGTGAGAACGCTCATGCTACGGCGTGGGCGCACTTATCGTTGCCGGGTTTCCTAAGACCTCAGTGCGGTGAGTTGTTGCCTGCGCTCTTTTTTTGGTCAGGTGGCAAGTCAAAAGGAAACCTATTAAAAGTAATAGCATGGCCACAGCTAATCATTATCCCGATTTCGGCTACACTGCCGGGCAATTAGCCAAATTTCTTGCCGCAAGCGACTTTTTCACCATTATGCTCAAAAATGGTGATATCATTCATTTTACTCCTAAAGATGTGACTGCTTTTCGCAGGTGGTTAGAACAGAACAAAATACCAAATATCCGGTCTGAGGAAGGGTGGGTGGTCACCAAAAAAGATTAAAAAATGTCACTATTTTTTTGATGACAAGTGGCTAACCGGCTTAAAAAGAACAGTTATGAAGTAACGGATTTAAAATTGTGAAACGATAAATAAGCCACTTGAAGTATCAGCGTTTACACTCATTCTCTCCAAGTGGCTTTCCGACCTTATCCTGCCTATTTTGTGCTTAAGGCTTTCAGTTTCTCGCTTAGTTCGGTTAAGCCTGCCTTTGTAAGATAATCATCAGCAATTACATGTAATTCCTGCAACGCTTCCTGTGGAATACTTTCCAGCAAAGCAGACGATTTATCATCATCTTTCGCCGTCAGTCCACGTTTGAGGACACTGTGCAATAACAATACATTTTTGCGAGAGATCCTCATGTCAATCTTCACTGTTTCACTCATGCCAGGGATACTGAGAATAGTATCATACACTTTGGCTACATCACTTGTTGTTAGCATAATCACACGATTTTAAATTAAACAATACTCACTTCACAAAAGTACCTAACAGGCCCTTCTGCATCCTCATCAAAATATGATGAGGATAGGTGAATCCCATATCGCCTGTTTAACTTCGCTTAGAAGAACTGAATGTGTATTTGATAAAAGTGTGGTTATGGATTTCAGTAAGAAAAGGCTTTCCGTTAGCGAAGCCAAAGAAATAGACATGGTTCATTTCCTTGCAGGCTTAGGTTTTGAACCAGCAAAGATCAGGAACAACGACTATTGGTATCACTCTCCGTTACGAGATGAAAAAACGCCGTCCTTTAAGGTCAACCGAAGACTGAACTGTTGGTACGACCACGGACTTGGCAAAGGTGGCAACCTGGTTGATTTTGCTATCCTCTTTCACGGATGTACCGTGGCCGAATTACTCCAAAATTTAAATGGCAATTTTTCCCTTCACAAGCCGGTTTCCCAGCAAACATTCCCGAAGCAAGAACAGGAAAAGCAGATAAAGATTTTAGGGGATTTTGTTCTGTCTTCCAACGTCCTTTTAAGATACTTGCAACAACGGCGAATACCAATTGATATCGCCGACCGCTACTGCCGGGAAGTCCGTTACGAACTTAACGGAAAAGTGTATTATGGTATCGGCTTCAAAAATGACCTGGGAGGCTTTGAAATACGCAATCCTTACTTCAAAGCCAGTAGCTCGCCAAAAGGCATCACCACCATTGATAACAGTGCCGGTGAGGTCATCGTTTTTGAAGGCTTTACCGACTTCCTTTCCTTCAAGGCTACCCACCAACAAGACCCCGAAGACCGCTTTGATTTTGTAGTGCTGAACTCTGTATCCTTCTTTGAAACTGCACGCCCTTTTCTGGAAAAACATAATACCATCAGGCTTTATCTGGACAGAGATGCTACCGGACAAAATTGCAGTCGGTATGCACTTTCCCTGAGCAGTAACTACAAGGACGAAAGCAGTCTGTATCAAAACCACAAAGACTTCAACGACTGGATAGTGAATTTCGGTAAGCCGCAAAGGAAACATCAAAAACAGAAGTTGAAATAAGTGATAACAGAACTATAAGAGCCGCTTTAGCTTCTTAAAGTGCTTTAGCCTCTTACATGCTTTAGAGCCTTATCAATGTCTGAAGAGGTTCTAAAAGCTGAAAGATTGCAACTTTCCCGCAATCGGCCAGATGAACGGTTGTTAAACAACCGGATCTGGCTGCCCATCACTCGGAACTCGTGGGCAGGGCGTCTGAAAGGTGAAAATGAGTTTGAAAACGTGAAAATGATCAGTGATGAAAGAACAAAATTCAAACAGGACACGCATTATCGGGCTGCGTCTGACACCCGATGAGTATGCTAAAATTGAAAAGAAGTGGAAGGCTTCTACCTGTCGAAAGCTAAGCGATTATGTACGTCGAAGCCTGTTCGATAAACCCGTTGTAACAACCTACCGTAACAGCTCACAGGATGACTTAATGGCAGAGCTTACCCGGCTTCGCAGCGAGCTAAATGCAGTAGGAAACAACTTCAATCAAGCTGTTAAAAAGCTCCATACACTCAGCCAGATCGCTGAATTTAAAAGCTGGTTGATAGCGTATGAAGTGGAGAAAAATATCCTTAGCAGTAAGGTAGATGAGGTCAGGATAAACGTAAAAAAAATACTGGAAATATGGTTGCAGTGATAAAGCCTGGCCACTCTATGCACCGTATTTTCAACTACAATGAGAACAAAGTTAAAGAAGGTGTAGCAGAGTGCATCGGAGCAGAAAATTTTCCGCTGAATGCTGATGAAATGAGCCTGAAGATTAAGTTAGGCTATCTGCTGAAAAGGACAGAACTGAGAGGGAATGTTAAACGAAACAGCGTACATATTTCCCTCAATTTTGACCCTTCGGAAACACATTTGAGCAAGGAAAAGTTGATGGGAATTGCCAACGTTTATATGCAGAAATTA
The DNA here is from genome assembly GCF_003609575.1 of Pelobium manganitolerans. Classification (GTDB taxonomy): domain Bacteria; phylum Bacteroidota; class Bacteroidia; order Sphingobacteriales; family Sphingobacteriaceae; genus Pseudopedobacter; species Pseudopedobacter manganitolerans. The sequence continues at coordinate 159,615 of NZ_MBTA01000025.1, forward strand.
GGCTTTGGTGAGCAGCCCTATCTTGTTTATCAGCACCATGACGCAGGTCACCCGCATATTCATATAGTTACTACTAATATCCAGTCTAACGGCAATCGCATTGACCTGCATCACCTCGGCATTCGCAAGTCAGAGCCTGCAAGAAAAGAGATTGAAAAAATGTTTGGTCTTGTAGTCGCCGATGCCCATGCAAGAAGGCAGGCATTCAGGTTAAAACCTATTGATGCAAAGAAGGTACAATACGGGCGTACAGAAACAAAAAGAGCCATCACCAATGTACTCGATTCGGTACTGTTTAAATATCACTACACCAGTCTGCCGGAGCTGAATGCAGTATTGAAACAGTACAATGTACTGGCGGATCGAGGCAGTGAACATTCAAGAATTTTTCAGGGTGGCGGATTGGTTTACCGCATACTGGATGAGGATGGAAAGCCTGTAGGCGTACCCATTAAGGCCAGCGACTTTTATAATAAGCCTACTCTGAAATTTCTGGAAGAAAAATTTAACCCGAATGATGCCAAACGACAACCATTTAAAAGCCGCGTAAAAAATGAAATAGACAGGTTGTTTATTGGTAAAACGCCAACATTGGACGAACTGGTAAATCAACTCGAAAGAAAGGGCATACACGTTGCCTTGCGTCAAAATGATGCCGGGTTGATATATGGCATAACCTACGTGGATCATCAGACCAAAAGTATCTTCAACGGAAGTGCATTGGGTAAGCAATACAGTGCCAAAGCCATACAGGAACGATGCGGCTTGAAAGAAGTGATGAAGTCAGAGTTATTACCACAGACAGCTCAAAAAGCAGGCAAAGCTACACAGCCTGCGCAAGTGACCGACCGCGACGTTAAAACGCTTCCCCAGGATCATACGCCAGATCCAATTAGCATCCCTGTTGGCAATGCACTGGATGCCTTGATACAACCCGACCAAGTAGCTGATTATATACCCGGTCAGCTAAAGAAAAAAGGCAAGAAAAGAAAAAGAAACAAGAACGTTTCCAATAACCAATAAAACATAAAACAATGGCTGTACAGACAGGTGAGAACGAACAGGCGCTGAGGAAAATTCTGGACATGACCAGGTTGATCAGTATCGTTATTTTAGTGATACACTTCTATTATTATTGCTATGCTGCCTTTCAGGAATGGGAGTTGAGCAGCACTTTCAGCGACCGCATTTTAGGTAATATTTACCGAACAGGTATCTTCAGCAACTTTGTTAAAAGCAAGCTGATTGCTTTAGGCTTTCTGGCGATTTCGTTGCTCGGAGCCAAAGGCCGAAAGGATGAGAAACTGAATTATAAAACAGCTTTCGCCTACCTCATAACGGGGCTGTTGCTCTATTTTGCCAGCTACCTTTCCTTGATGCTTCAGTTGCCTGCACAGGAGAAGACAATTGTTTATATAAGCATTACCGCAATAGGTTTTTTACTGATACTTTCTGGAGGCACATTGCTTTCCCGGATCATTAAAAGCAAGTTCAATAACAAGGATATTTTTAACAAGGAAAACGAGACGTTCCCGCAGGAAGAACGCTTACTGGAAAATGAATTTTCCATCAACCTGCCGGCACGCTACCGCCTTAAAAACAAGGTTCGCAATAGCTGGATAAATATCATTAATCCTTTCAGGGCGATAATGGTATTAGGTACTCCCGGAGCAGGTAAATCCTATTTCGTAATCAGGCACGTCATTACCCAACATATCCGTAAGGGGTTTACCATGTTTGTGTACGACTTTAAGTTCGACGATCTTTCAAGGATTGCCTACAATTCCTGGTTGAAAAACAAGCATAGGTACGCCAAGCCTCCGCGATTTTTTGTGATCAATTTTGACGACTTAACAAGAAGCCATCGGTGCAATCCTTTGGAGCCATCAGCCATGACCGATATTACTGATGCTGCGGAATCAGCCCGCACCATTTTAATGGGACTAAATAGAGAGTGGATAAAGCGTCAGGGCGATTTTTTCGTGGAATCGCCAATTAACTTCCTAACGGCTGTGATATGGTATCTGAAGAAATATAAGGACGGAGAATTTTGCACGTTGCCACACGTCATAGAACTGATGCAGGCAGATTATGACAGCCTTTTTACGCTGTTCAGGACAGAAGCGGCTAAAGAATGCGAGGTATTGATCAATCCGTTTTTAAATGCCTACTTAAATGATGTGATGGAACAACTGGAAGGCCAGATAGCATCTGCTAAAGTGGCTATGGCAAGGCTTTCATCACCACAGTTGTATTATGTTTTATCCGGCAATGACTTCAATCTCGATGTAAATAATCCTGACGACCCAAAAGTCGTTTGCATGGGCAATAATCCGCAAAAGATACAGATCTATGGAGCGGTGCTTTCTCTTTATGTAACCCGTCTTGTAAAACAGGTAAACAAAAAAGGAAAATTGAAAAGCAGTTTGGTTTTTGACGAGTTTCCAACGATTTATTTGAACAACATGGACAGCCTTATAGCCACTGCAAGGAGCAATAAGGTTTCTACCTGCTTAGGCATCCAGGATTTCAGCCAGCTTCGCAAGGATTATGGCCGGGAGCAGGCAGATGTAATTATGAATATTACCGGCAATATCGTAGCGGGGCAGGTTACAGGCGATACCGCAAAACAGCTCTCCGAACGCTTCGGGAAAATCATGCAGGACAGGGAAAGTTATTCCATCAACAGCGGGGATACTTCTATCAGTCGCTCAAAGCAACTGGAGGCCGCTATACCTCCATCAAAAATATCGGCGTTAAGTTCTGGCGAGTTCGTGGGCATGGTAGCTGACGACCCTGATAATAAAATAGACCTGAAAGCCTTCCATTGTGAAATTATCAATGACCACGATGCACTAAAAAGAGAGGAGGAAAGCTATAAGGAGATAGAGATGATCCGCAAGCTGGATAATGGCATGGTACAGCGCAATTATTTACAGATAAAGCAGGATATAAAAGATATTATTCAATCGGAAATGGAACGATTATTAAATAACCCAAGCCTGAGTCATTTGGTGGTCAATAAAGAATAAAAAGGTTGAAACACAATTTCCGTCTGTACCAATTTTGCATTCAATTCAATGTTATAGGCTATCAGCAGCAGGAAGTCCCCAATTGTTTAGGAGGGCATTTAATGGTTCCATAACTGCAATAAACGCAACAGTCACCTTGTTTGGGTTTTAGTCTTGTTTTGCAGTTTTCACATTCATAAAAAAACTGGCAAGCATCAGTTGGCATTGTTTCTTCTTTTTGGTGCCCGCAGTTGGGGCAGGTGATTACTGATTGAAGTATTATTGTTGTGCCCATTTTATTTGTTGTCAATGATGGTTGATGAAGTTACTTTATAGCCGATGCTGTTTATACTGTTTGCAATAGTGTCAGCAGATGTTTTACTATTGTCAAACTTTACGATTGCATTTCCATTTTTGTAAGATGTATTAGCTTCAATAACTCCGTTTACTTTGGAAAGTTCTCCGTTTATGTGAGCTGTACAACCTTCACAGTCCATTCCGCTAATGTTGAGTTGAACCGTTGCAATATTGGCTTTATCAACTATGATTACTTTTGTTTCTTGTGGCTTGGAATAAAATATTTTAGCATAGTAAGGAAACGCAATTAGAAGTCCCGCTATAATTGTGACGATGGCTAAAAATGATTTTGATTGCCAAAATGATTTTTTGTTATCTGCTTCGCAATCGCAATCAACCTGTTTTTGTGGTTTCAATTTTTTATACCAGGCAAATGCGAAAATTGCAATTGTTAAACAAATTAAGTAAGGTCTGTATGGATCCATCCACGAAAAAGATGAGGCAAGTCCGCTTGCACCACCCAAGAAAGCCAAAACAGGAGTAATGCAGCAAAGCGAAGCTGCAACTGCCGTCAACAGTCCTGCAATCCAGCTTTTATTTTTTTTTGTTGTCATTGTCATACTGTCGCCAAATTTTGGTGATTGATAATTTTAAAAAACGGTCTTAAAATTTTCAAATGTTCACTGCGTAATGAATAGAAAATAGTTTGTCCTTCCTTTCTGGCTTCAATAATATTCCTATCTTTTAGTTTGCGTAAGTGTTGAGAAACAGCCGGGATGCTCATTCCTAAAATATCGCTAAGGTCGCAGGGGCAGAGTTCATTTTCTTCTTCAAGCAAAAATAGGATTTTCAATCGTGCTTCGTTGCCTGCCAAAGCAAGAACCTGTCCCAACTGTAAAAAGGCTTTTGAATTAGCCTTTAATTTTTCACGGCAACTTTTAATTTGTCCGATGTCTGCTTGCAACCTGATGCAGGTATCACCCATTGTCAAACTTTTTGTTTTAGCAAATGTAAGAATTATTTACTTATTTAAGCAAATACTTAAATATAATATAGATACTCCATAAGACATACTCACAAAACACCCATTAAAATTCATTTTTCTTTAAAAGTGCATGTCCCTTTGGGTCGGGTCATTCCAGGGTACGCTTCGCTTCCGTCCCTCTTTCATCGGGACCGGCTCGTACCTCACCGCCTTACATCCCCCTCATGCTTTATTATACAAGTGAATAACAAGTCCTGATTGGTTGAGATAGCAACCAACCTGCTTTGGCATTTTCCAACGAAACGGGTAAAAAGGCAGCTAAGATAGTTACGCCTTCGTTGCTACGAGCGCATAATGCTGCGCTGCGCTTGCACCCTTCGGGACTTATAGCTCTCCGCGCCTCCGTCTCCACTCTGTCGCTGCTTTCTTTTTTCCCGTTTTTTCTTTTGGAAAAATGCTTTTAGGGCAGGCGGGTGAAAAAAAAGTAAACAAAATGGTTTCACAATTAAAATTAAAAATCATGAACATCATTGGCAGATTAACGAGGGACGCACAAATCAGCACCTTGCTGAGCGACAAACAGGTAGTGAATTTTTCCGTAGCAGTGAATGACAGCTACCGTAACAAACAGGGCGAACGAGTGGAACACACCGAGTATTTCAACTGCGCCTACTGGATTTCAACAAATGTAGCAAAGGTACTCACCAAAGGAACATTGGTAGAACTCAATGGCAGGGTGAGTGCAAGAGCATGGATTGGTGGAGATGGTGAGGCACACGCAGCACTCAATTTCCATACATCAAAAATCAAATTGTATGGAGGCGGTAAACGGTCCGTAGCAGGTGGTAACAGAAACGACTCCGCAGTACCTGCTAACAATGGCACAGACGATTTGCCTTTCTAATCACTCATTTTCATTTATCAACTTTTAAAAATTACAATCATGGCACATAATCTTAATTATAACGAACGTACAGGCAAATACAGCTTCTTTAGCGTACAGCAGAAAGCATGGCACAATTTGGGACAGATAGTAGAGCAATATCCCACCAGTGCAGAAGCTATCAAATACGCAGGGCTTGATTTCGAGGTTATCAAATCTCCTTTATATACTCGTGGCACAGGCATAAGCATAAGCAATGACGGTGAAATAAAAGAAGGTGGCAACATCTTACTGCCCGACAATTTCGCAACTATGCGTACCGATACCAATACGGTTTTTGGCGTAGTAGGAAAAGATTACCAAATAGTACAGAATGCAGATGCCTTTGCCTTTTTCGATGCTATCGTAGGTGGTGGTGATGGTATCCTGTATGAAACAGCAGGTGCATTAGGAAACGGAGAACGCATATTTATTACGGCTAAACTCCCTGACTATATCCGAGTAGGTAACGGTGATGATGTTACCGAAAAATACATCTTCCTGACCACCTCACACGATGGTACAGGAAGTATTACCGCAGCATTTACGCCTGTACGTATCGTTTGCCAAAACACTCTCAATGCAGCATTGGGGAATATGTCCAACGTGGTACGCATTCGCCATACATCAGGTGCAAAACAGCGTTTGGAAAATGCTCATAAGGTAATGGAACTGGCTAATCAGCTTAGTACCCAACTGGAAGGAATATTTAACCAATGGACAAAGGTGCGTATCTGTGATGCAGAAGTAAAGAAACTTATTCAACTGGCACTTTGCCCCAATAAGGAAACATTGGATGCAATTAAAAAAGGTGCGGAAGATGAACTATCAACTGTGTTCAAAAATACTGTTGAAGATGCTTTTGCCTACGCAATGATGTCAGATACACAACAGTTGAATACTACCAAAGGAACCGTGTTCGGGGCATATAATGCGGTAACAGGCTATTATCAAAATGTACGCAACTACAAGGATGATGAAAGTAAACTGCAATCCATCGTAATGGGTGGCACAGCACAGACTAAAGCACAACGGGCATTTGAACTATGCAATCAGTTTTCAAAGGATGGTGCAGATGTGCTTATGCTGAATTAACAACCAAAGGATAGGCAGCAATGTCTGCCTGTCCTTATTACTCACTTTAAACTCAGGTATTATGAAACCTTTAGAGAATTTGATAAACGTAGAGAAAGCGAGGTTACTGCACGAATTGTTTCCGCAGGAAATTCCCGCCCTGTTAGAATATGTCAACGGTATGTGCCTTACCATACTGGAGGATGAGCAGTTAACACGTAACCAATGGGAAAACGGTTTGCTAACCATAGAAGCATGGCTATCCTTTGTCGAAGAAGTCAAGAATAAGATAGACAAGTACGGAAAGCGACTGCACAAGCAGAGCAGACTATTTGCCGACCAGTTATTTGATGGTTATGTCGCTATATACATGGTGCATTGCATGACATTATACACAACTATACGGAAGCATCCTAATCATAAGTTTTCGTTAGCTATTGACTTACTTTTTAACCCATAAATGTAATGTTATGGAAGCATTAATGAAATTATTGCAGGCTATGCCTTTCCCAACTATCTTCTTTGTCGGATTGGCAATAAGGCTATTTGTCGGTATGCGACAATTCAACCGTAGGGGCTTAGGTGGGTTACAGCATTTTGATAACTATTTCGTGGGATTGATTACACTTTCCCTTGAATGGATATTGAAGTGGACAGCTTTTGCCCTGATACTGTGGGAACTGTGGGGATGGCTCTTTAAATGAAATGATACAGGACTGTATAGAATTATTTAATCAAAATTATTGAACAATGGAAACAACAAATTTTTTCAGCAATGTGGCCGCATTGAACATAACAGGCGACTTGCAACTGACTATACGCAAGGGAGCGGAAAATAATTGGATAGTATCGGTTATGCTCAATAATGAACAATGTGGTGATGATGCAAGGAAATTGATACCGCCACTTAATCTGCGAGGTACTACCGATGAACTGGATAGCGGTTTTTTTGAGCGAATTACAACGCCTATGCAGATTGCTTCAGGGTTAATGGTAGATATGGAAGGTTTTATGAAACAGGTGGAAGAAGCAAAGAAACAATCTGCGATGGAAAAAGATAAGGCAGATAGGGAACGCAAGGAAAAAGAAGCGAAGGAAAAGAAGTATAAAGAAACAATGCAAAAAGTTGATGAACTGGAAAAGGAAGGGAAATACAGGGACGCATGGATGAAAGTGCCTGACCCGACTGAATATCCCGAACAGGCTGAAATTATCCGCAAAAGGAAGTCAGCTTTATCGGCACAGTTTGCACCTGATTTATTCGGTGGTACTTCAACGGAAGTTGCGAATGAAGAACCACAAAGGGAAGATATAGATACGGAGGAGGAAACAGACCCCGAAGAAGTACCTGAACTATCCGAAGATGACAATTAGCTCAATTATTAATCTGTAAAACAAAAGGTCATGTTAATAGCAAAGCAATTAGACAGGGTTTTCCTGCTTACAGAAAACGGAACGGATTTAAGACTAACAGACCCCGAACCGTCATGGAGTGTTGAAGCGGTAATGAACTTCTATGCCAATACTTATCCTATACTCACTACCGCCAAAATATCGGCACCCCGCATTGAAGAAGATACCGTACAGTATCGTTTTGAAAGTGCAATGGGAACCAAGGGTTAATCTTAAAACATAAAGCAATGGAATATGCAGCACAATATTATATCGGGCATCATTCAAATGCCACAAAAGCAAAGACAAAGAAAGCTGTACAAACAGTTAAGCGAGTTCACAGCGTTGATGCAATGCACAAAGGATGCAAACGAAATAGGCAAAGACAAACGGAAGTCCGTTCCGGTGCAAATGTTGCCAATGCTTTTCTGAAAACGACTTTTCTGCCTAAACTGGAGATGATGAAATCTGTACAATCTCCTATAGAAGTGGAGAAAATAGAAACAGACTTTTATCATTCCCTTTGTGAAGTAACCAGGCATTATGATGGTTTCGAGCCTACGGATACGAGAACGTTCGGCTATCCTTACAATTTAGCCCTATCCGTTTGGGAAGTAGAAAGCCATTTAAAGCGAAACGTTAGGAACTGGAACAACTTGCGACTGGTGCAGGATAGTAAGGGAAAGACCTTTTTTATTACCAAGGAACAATATAGTACAGGGGCGACCCTGTACTATATCCCTGTCGTTCCCCTGTACAAGATGCTAAGGAATAAGGAAGCAAAAAATGCTGCCCGGTTACTGCTTTCCGTTTTCGCCTACCTGTACCATGTAGCGGATATACCTTATTACAGGCAGGAAGACGCTTACATCTATTGGCAGTATGAAATGATTACCGATTGGATAGAGCAGGATGATGAAGCCGAGTTAGATAGCCGTAAGGAAGAATTAAAGGTAGCGAAATGGTGCGGTGATAAAGTAGAGCAGAAAATCTTTAACCGCAAAAGCCTTGATGTGTTTGCGGAACGGCTAAAGTCATTCAGACCTAAGAACGATTTTGAACAGGAATGCCTGAAAGTAGCAAAAGGATTTTATACTCTTTATACTGACTATCCTGCAACAACTGTTTTCCAACATGCCATGTGCGCTGATGATGATGATGCAGAACAAGAAGACGAGGTAATTGCCATGAACAAGTATATCTCCTTTATAGCAGATGCTAACGGATGGCTTTATGAAACGATTGCTGAATGTGTCAATAATGAGTTTAATGAATGTGGCACAACTGAAGAACCTACGGTAGTGAAAACATTTAGCGGAGCTAATATTACTGATTGCAATCTTGATTTTGAGAACAGGTTATTTCCCCTGATAGGTGAGTTGTGTTACCTGTTGAATAATCATTAAATGAATTACTATGAAAGATGTAATGGAAAATATAGGCACACTTTATCATCCCAAAACAGCTTTGGTTTTTTACGAAGCTAAAGGAACGAATGCAGAGGTCTATGTAGAGTATTTCGATATGGATAGGAATGGCAATCCAATTAATGCACATCCTTTGACTGTTAAGGAAGCACAGTATTTATCAAAGGCATTGGACACCACAAAGGAAAGGAACAAGGCTTTTTTAAAACCTAAAAGCATTATTGCAGGAAATATTCTTTATACAGACCCATCTGAAAATGGCTTTGCGATGTGGTTTACAAAGGCAACAAGAAAAAATCTTTTCTTTATTGATGGGTTGGATATTCCCAATGGCGTAGCGAGTGTGCCCGCCCTGCTTTGGATAGCCAATAAGCAGAAGCTATATATCTACGCTCTGAAAAGTGACAGGAAGCCGACTGAAAGCACACCGCTTTATCATGCTCCCTTTTTTAATGTGTATGCGGACGGAAATGTATGTATGGGTTCGGTAGATGTAAATATTAGAAAGTCTGCTTCATTGGAAGAATTTACAGCCGCATGGGAAACCTATTTCTTTAACAGCTATTTCAGTCACCTGATGCAAAACCATAATCCCATACAAGGCAACTGTGTTAGCCTATGGAAGAAGCTACGCAAAACAGGTGAACCATTCCCAAAAGACGTATTGAAGAAAACTGACAGGACAATCAAAAATATACTAAGATGAAAACGGATAAAATAAAGGTACACTTTACAGACAATGACCTGGTCGCTCCCACTAACCCAATTGAAGTAAATCTTATTGGAGCTGGTGGAACAGGTTCAAAGGTGCTGACCGCATTGGTAGAAATGAATTATAGCCTGAATGAATTAGGCCATGCAGGATTATCTGTCAGGCTTTGGGATGATGATATAGTAACCGATGCCAATTTAGGCAGACAGCGGTTTGCCGAGTGCGAGGTAGGGCTATATAAATCGGTCGCCCTGATAAACCGTGCTAACAGATGGATGGGTACGAACTGGAAAGCCGAAACCATGAAATTTGGCAAAGACAGTTTAGGCAGGTTACCAGAACATACACAGGCAGCTATTTACATTTCCTGCGTGGACAGCGTGAAGGCAAGGTATGAGATTGCAGAAATCCTTAAAGAACTGGATAGTTACAGGGCATACCGCAACCGAGCCAAATATTGGATGGATTATGGAAACAGCCAATCTACAGGACAAGTGTTGCTATCCACTATCGGCAACATCAAGCAACCAAAGTCTGAAAAATATGAGACAGTCGCTAACCTACCCTTTATAACAGATGAATATGGTGAATTGCTTAAACAGTCCGAAGAAACGGACAATACCCCAAGCTGTTCACTGGCTGAAGCGTTGGAAAAGCAAGACCTGTACATTAATTCTTCCCTTGCGCAAATGGGTTGCTCTCTGCTATGGAGCCTTTTTCGTCAGGGAATGACCAAAAATAAAGGCTTCTTTCACAACCTTTACAACTTCACTACCCAACCGATAAAGGTTGCTTAAAGCCCTCCCAGGGCGGCGCATCGGCATTCCTTTCCCCGTTGGCGGAACGCCGCTGCGCTGAGAAGCGGTGCAGCCACTTGCCCAAATCGGAATCCCGGCCCACAATATTCCAATAATCCGCTTTGTACAACAGGCTGCGACATTATTACCACATTCCACAGAATAACTTAACACCTCCAAGTATCTGGAAGATAGCTGCTTCAAGTGTAACGAGCGTCCACCATGTAAGAAAGTTGTAGATATATTTCACTTAATCATAAAGTGATTTATATCTTTACGCCGTAATCTCGGTCAAGAGCTTTAAATCCGCTAAAAAGTGGTTCGAGTTTTGTACCACAGGGTCACTTAAGGAGACACCAAGTAATGGTTGTCTCCTTTTTTTATGCTAATAAAGATCTGTAACCCACACTGTTATAGTCAGGTAATTTATAGTTCGATTTTTATGTATGGAATCTTTAAGCTGACGTTTAGAATTCTTTAGAAAACTTGCCTAAAGAATCACTACAGCGTTTTTTTGTAAAGTTCGATTTCTCCTTGGGGTTTCAGCACTTTTTCTTCCTCGTCTTTTTTATAATTTTTTGCCATAAGATAAAGGAAGTCTACTATAACAGTTGCTTCGTTATCATCCACTTCAATGCCATTTTTTGCTAATATCGTAATTGCTTGCTTGAGGGAAACCTTTTTATATACAAAACTCATACTATTTTTTTGCTTGTCGTTTTGTTGATAATATTTTTGATAGCCCATTGTGCAGTTCTAAAGACATATCTCCTGTTTTGAAATTTACCTTCCGAGGAGGGATAAGATTGACTAGGTGTTTTCTATCTGTTGTGTCCAGGCTTGAGAACCTTTGAAAAATATTTACAAAAGACCTGCTGTACAACTGGCTTTGTTGGTCAATACTCCTCAATTTGCCATCGATATCGTTCAATTCCTTTTTCAGGCATTTGGTATCGGAATGGCATTCCCTTTTTAACGCGCTATAATCATCGGTTTTTAGTACATCTGCCACAAATAACTTTCGCGCCTGCGAAAGAATCGATTCCTGTTCAGATAATTTTGCTATAACCCGATTTCGATTCTGTAAATACACCGCTTTTTGTGTACCTGTGTTCCAGTCTTCTAAAATACTTTTGAATAAATCCATCGCTCCGCTTGAAAGCATCAATTGTTGGAGCTTACGTTCATAACACTCATTCAGAAAGAATGCATTGATTCGTGTTTTGCATTTTCCTTCGCAATGGTAGTATGGATATCTTTTTGTTGATCCTCGTGAAAAACTTCCGCATAACTTTCGGTCACAGAGAGGGCACACTAATATTCCTCTTAGAAAAAACGTTGCCTTCAGGTCGTCTCTTTTGGAAGTAACCTTTCTCTTTGTGTTGATTATGTTCTGAACTTCGTGAAATAGTGTTTCGGAGACTATTGGTTCATGTATTCCCTTTACCGTATAAGGTTCCCCTGACTCAGATTTGATCGGGACAAGTCCACAATAGGCAGGATTGCGTATAAGTCGAAAAAAGTAGGAACGGGAACATTTCAACCCTCTATCGTCTGCCCTCTTTCGAACTTCCTCAATCGTATGGATATTCTTTGCAAGTTGGAGAAAAGCCCATCTTATAATGCCAGCTTCAGGTTGCTTAAGAGCTATAATTTTTTTGCCATCAACTGTTGTTAGATTGATGAAGCCCAATGGGGCTTTGCTCGGATATCTACCCATCTGTTTCGCCCGACGCATGCCATTTGCCGTGTTCAAAGCTCTTCTGCTGTTTTCCGCTTCCGGTACCGAGAGGTAAACAGCAAGCATGACCGTACTTTCCGGAACTGAAAAATCTATGGGCTGGTCTATTGCCATTGCCGTCGTTCTGTACTTTCGAAGCATGCCTATCATCTCATAGGCATATTCAACATTTCGGCTAAATCTGTCCCATTTGATGAACAATATATTCTTGTCTTCCTTTGGTATACTTTTAATAACTAAAAATAGTTTTTTCCATTCGGGTCGGTTAAAATTCTTGGCGGAGAAGTCTTCACGGTAAATTCCCTTGACTTCTATATTATTGTACCTGCAATATTTTAATAACCGGTCCTCCTGTTCAGGCAAGGAGTATCCTTTCCTTTTCTGTTCATCTGTACTGACACGTACATATAAATAAGCTGTTTTCATTTGAGTAATGTATTTGTTTGAGTTTCAAGGTGAGCATTTCGTACATATTTTCAAGCATTTTCAATTATTTGTATCACAACTCTGAGCTAACCTATCTTCCTGATTAAGGCGGTAAGTCCTTTACAATTCGTTCATCCGTATGGATATTGGTGGTTAAAGAATAGCTGTTGGTTTGATCCCCCGAGACGAATACTGAATGATTCTGCACAAGCTATTTATTTGATAAAAATGAGAAAAAATCTCAAATTTTTATGTTCTTAAATATTTTTTTGTATTTTTGAGAAAATTTCACATAAAAACAGAAGTATGTTACTCGAATTTTCAGTTGGCAATTATCTTTCCTTCAAAACAAAAACGACCCTTAGTCTGGCCGCAACCTCGATTAAGGAGCATGTTGACACAAATATTTTTTCCACCGAGCGGTTGGATCTGTTGAAGGGTGCAGTGATTTATGGTGCAAATGCAAGCGGTAAAAGCAATTTCATCAAGGCTATGTCAACAATGAGACGTTTGGTTTTGCAGTCTTTCGAGCAATCATCTGCCGATGAATTAGATATTGTTCCGTTCCTGCTAAATACTGATACGGAGCAATCAGCTTCCTTTTTCGAGACTGTTTTTATCATTGATAATATCCGCTATAGATATGGGTTTGAAGTTGATGATAAGCAAGTACATGCTGAATGGTTGTTTGAGGCTCCTAAAAATGCGGAAAAACCTCTATTCGTCCGTGAAGACGAAGGCATTGAAGTTATGAAAAGCTTTCCGGAGGGAAAAGATCTAGAAGAGCGTACAAGAGATAATGCCCTGTTTCTGACAGTTGCTGATCAATTCAATGGCAAGATCGCCAAGAAAATCATGCAATGGTTTAATAACTTTATCACCATATCAGGCTTGAGCCATGAAGGCTATAAAGGCGTAACTTTTGGTATGCTGGAAAATAAACACACCAGTTCCACACTGCTTAATTTCTATAAAAAATTAGACTTAGGTTTCGATGATATCAATATAAGCAAGAAGCCGTTCGACCCCAAAGAACTTCCAAACGATATGGCTGAGGGTTTATTTAAGCAATTGGTTACGGATTTGGAAGGGGCTTTTAGAATTGATATTAAAACAATTCACAAAAAATACAGTGCCAAAGGCAAGCTTGTTGGTAATGTAGAATTTGATATGCGAAGCCAGGAATCTTCCGGTACCAATAAGCTCTTCAACATTTCCGGCTCTGTTTTCGATGTATTAAATGATGGTGGCGTGTTGGTTGTAGATGAGTTAGACGCAAGCCTTCATCCATTATTGACACTTGCGGTTACTAAACTTTTCAACTCCAGGGAATTTAATCAGAATAACGCACAGCTAATTTTTGCCACACACGACACGAACCTATTGTATTACGGCAACTACCGGAGAGATCAGATTTATTTCGTTGAGAAAGATACCTACGGATCATCTAATATGTATTCATTAGTAGAGTATAAAGAAGAAGGAAAGACAATCCGTAAAGACCGTTCATTCGAAAAAGATTACATCGAGGGACGTTATGGTGCTATTCCGTTTATTGGAAACTTATCAAATGTTGTAACGGAATGGCAAGAAAAATAAAAATCCCAAATGAACACTTAAAGCGGTTTGCGAGAGAAGAACAAAAGCGCAAAAAGGACATACGAAACAAACGGAAATATTATCTGATCGTATGCGAAGGAGAAGCCACTGAACCCAATTACTTTGAAGGGTTAAAGCAGGATTTGCCAAAAGGAGTATTGACCGCCTATCAAATAGACATTGCGGGAACCGGTCGTAATACTCAATCTTTGATAGATGAGGCCTTCCGTTTGCAAACAGTATATGAAAAAAGCACTACGCAAAAGATAGACAGACTGTGGGTGGTTTGTGATAAGGATAATTTTTCAGCCCAGGATTTCAACGGTGCTATTCAACGTTGCCATACTTCAGATGTGGGTTGTGCCTGGAGCAATGAAGCTTTTGAACTATGGTATCTTCTACATTTTCAATATTACGAAAATGCAATGTCCCGGAGGGTTTATAAAGACATGATCGAAAATCATCTTAAACCTCTTTTAGATGAGGATTTTCGATACGAAAAGAATAGTGAGCAGATGTACGCTTTGCTAAAAGAACACGGCAATTTACAAGATGCGATCCGGAATGCTAATAGATTAGCGGGACGATTTGAAGGCAGGCAGGATTATGCAAATCATAACCCTTGTACGATGGTATGGATGCTGGTGGAGGAATTATTAAAACTTAAACAATAAAAATTATGTGGGCGGATAATGAAACATCAGAAGACCTGCTTGGATTTAAAGTTCACGCAGACTTATTAATAAATGTAATCAATGACGACACTGTATTACCGGTAACGATCGGGGTATTCGGTGATTGGGGAAGTGGAAAATCAAGTATCCTTCAAATTATAAAAAGTGAATTTGATAAAGAAGAAAACAAGGATACTTTATGCATCTATTTTAATGGCTGGACATTTGAGGGATATGACGATGCAAAGGCTGCGCTCTTAAATGCTATTTTAAAAGATCTGGAGGACAACAAAAAATTATCTGAGGAGGTAAAGCAGACTGTCAAAGAAAAGGCTAAGAAACTGTGGAAGTCAATTGATTGGATGCGAGGTGCGGGTATGGTAATGAAAAACATAGCACTCCCGGCTGTATCAGCTTACTTTACCGGTGGATTGAGTTTAATTCCATTTGCTGCACAAAAATTATCAGAATGGGAAATCGACAGCCCTGAAAAATTAATTGCAAAACTTCAATCTGAAGAAGGTGCAGGCGTATTTAAAGCTCTTACAAAAGAACAACAGGAAAGAGAAGATAAGACTAACGCAGTCGCAGATTTCAGAAAAGACTTTGATGATTTATTGACAGCTACAAAGTTCAAGAAACTTGTTGTTATTATAGACGACCTTGATAGATGTACCCCTGACAGGATTATTGACAATTTAGAAGCAGTGAAGCTGTTTTTAAATGTTTCAAAAACAGCTTTCGTCGTAGGTGCAGATCCCAGAATTGTAAAGCACGCTATTGAATACAGATATAAGCAAAAAGGTAAAATAGTCGATACCGACGATGCTGATATTGTAAAAGACTATTTGGAGAAATTAATTCAAATCCCCTATAACCTTCCTAAATTATCAGACTCCGAAGTTGAAACCTATATTTCGTTATTAATTTGCAAAAGGGAATTACCTCAAGAGAATTTCAAGAAAATTCATGAGTTTTTTACCACATTTAGACAACGGGATCGGTATTCTGTATGTGGATTTGCAGCGATGAAAGATTCGATTGATGAAGCCCACAGGGATAAGATACTTCAGAGCTTAGTATCTATACCCGCGCTTGTTCCAATAATAACCCAAACACTTTCTGGCAATCCCAGACAAATTAAGAGATTTCTTAACACCCTGACTTTAAGGCAAAGGCTGGCTACAGTAGCAAACATACACGGTTTCAACACGGCTATATTGGCGAAACTCATGGTACTTGAATATTCAAATACCGAAATTACCCTTTTCAAACAGCTATACGATTGGCAGGTAGACCAAAAAGGCATCCCAAAAGAAATCAAACAACTTGAGACAATAGTTAAAGAAAATCCAGATCCGCTTAAAGCAAAACAAGAAATCGAAAAAGTCGATGAACTCAAAAAGTGGAGTAGCGCTCGCATTGTCAATTGGCTAAAAGTAGAACCCATTCTTTCCGACATTGATCTAAGCGATTACTTCTGGTTATCCAGGGATAGAATAGCATCAACTATTCCTGGAGCATCCCTCATCCCAACTGTAGTAAAAAATCTTTATCAAAAGATGGATTCGGAATCAATGACCGATGCCGTGACAAAAAAAATTATTTCTTCCGAGGTACTAATTCTTAGTGAATTTGAAAGGAATAGCTTTCTCGAGTTTTCATCCCAAATGCTTATACGACACCCGAAGAAGAAGAGATCTTATGACATCTTTCACTTGATGATTGATTCTAAAGTGGAAAACGCAGAAATAACCTATGCGAATGCCCTTGACTTCATATCTGCTAATGATATTCCTCCTGCGATAGGTGTCGCGTTGAAACGGTATGAGGGAATAAATGTAATTAAGAACTATATCGAGAATAAACTAAACAAGGTTGAATCAACGGCAAAAAAGGCCTATAAGACAAAATAATGGGGACATCAAAATCATATTCAGCTTCGATTAAAGGGCAACCTCAATGGGGCAATCTAAGCGGCGCAGTAACCAGTAGTTGCGGAGGTGGTACGGTAACCTCGAGCAATTTAGGAAATATACTTTCAAGATATGTTTCCGTAATCGGAGGATCTGGAAGCGCAGGACGAGGAAGGTCAAAGATTGCAGGAAGAGCAGGTATAAGGACAGCCAAAAATCTTGGAGCCTTCCTCGGATCATTTAGTAGCTCGGGGGGCGATGTAAGGGAAGCATTAGAGCAAATCGGATTGCCAGGACTTGGTGGACTTCCGTTAAATGAGGTGATTGATAGACTCATTGAGCATTGTACAGGCCCAGCATCCACTTTGGACGATGTTGCGGCTAAGGCTGCTTCGCAAAAAATATTGGAAGAATTGGTTTCTGACGCTGAAACAATAGAGGAATGGCAACAACAGTTGACTGAAGTGCTAGATAAGGAGACATTAGAAGAGGTTATTGAACGATATTTTGGATATTATATATTCGAACATCTTTCAGTAATGTTCTACGAGAAACTGATAGTTGACAAAGGGAAATCAGATTGTGAAAACCTGTTTAAGCAGATAAAGGATTATATTTTCGAAAAAGTCAAGAATATGAATCGAACTAACCCGCTTAATAATATTAATTGGGCAAGTGATGAGGCCGACCGGTTGATCAAAAATATTCAGGAAGATGTTTTAAAAGTATTTGAAGGTTATGAAGGTTAATGTAATAATTAGTAATCCGCCAAAAACAGGTCGTTTTGCAACGGTTAAGCTGTCATTTGAAGACGCATCTGGAAATACCAGGTCGGTAGACTTACATATATCCTTTCAATCCATGAAGGATTTTTCAAATGATACCACTTCAATAAGTTTTGATTTTTTTCTGGTTTCCTCATTAATTTATGGGATTGACAATCTATTGGAGAGATACCAATATTCAATAGATGGATGGGCAAGAGATATAGAAGTAGCCCTTCCTGTTAATAACCTACAGATTTGGAATGATAATAAAGATCTGTTCAATCAGCTACTGAATTTTCTTACTGGTGATTATTGGACTGTTACTTTTGAAAAAGTTGGCAATATTGATTTTTACACCGATAAAGCAAAAAGGTGGAAATCCAAGATCCCAAGATATAATTTAGATGATTATACTTTTGCTTCCCTTTTCTCAGGTGGACTTGATTCATTGGTCGGAGTTATAGATGGTTTGAACAGTTTAGACGACAATAAAAAAGGATTGTTGTTATCTCATTTTGATTCTTCTTCTCCTGGTGCAAATAGTGATCAACAAAATATAATCAACTTTTTTGCCGGCAATGCTGAACTAAAAAATAAATATGATTGGATACAGTGTGTTGTTGCTCTTGACAATCATGATAATAACGACAATGAAATTATTAAAGAAGCAAGCTTTAGAAGCCGTTCTTTGTTATTCATTGGCATCTCTCTATTTTGTGTAGAAAGACTACCCAATTGTAATGTACTTACGGTTCCTGAAAATGGGACAATTTCTATTAATTATCCCCTAACCCCATCCCGCAGCAGTACGCTTAGCACACGCACAACCCATCCGCACTACATCAGCCAACTCCAAACACTATTAAATAAACTTGGTTTAACCACTAACCTAAAAAATCCCTATAAATCCTTAACTAAGGGACAGCTTGTGCAAAGCTGCAACAACGAAGACCAGCTTAAGAAAACATATAGCCTATCTGTGTCTTGTGGAAAGCGGGGAAGAAAGATGCATTGGGATACAAAAGCTGGAACTCATCACTGCGGTATATGTATGCCGTGCATTTATCGCAGAGCTGCATTGCACACTCTTAATTTAGACAATCAATTATATGGAATAGATATCTTTTCAACTCCAAATCAAATATTTGATAAGTACGATTTTCCAGCGCTGTTCGATTTTCTGAACAGCAACTTGACATCGGAACAGATTAGGCGGACATTATTAGTGTCCGGTGCAATTCCCTTAAATGAAATGGATGATTCTGTTCGGGTAGTTGAACAAGTTCGAGAAGAAATAAAACAATGGATTGGAGACAAAGGAAATAATAGTTTAAAAAAATTGGCTGGTATTCAATGATAGACACACATTGCCATATTGATTTGTATCAACAACCTGAAAAAATTCTTTCAGAATGTGAAAAGGCTGGAGCAACTATAATAACTATGACCAATTTGCCTAGTCATTTTGAAATGGGTTTTCCACATGTTTTACCTTTTAAGAGAATTAGGATGGCCTTGGGCATGCATCCTCTGTATGCGGAACAACACATTAGGGAGTTCCCTACTTTTTTAAAAAATTTACATAAAACCTCCTATATCGGTGAAATTGGATTGGACTTTTCGAGAAAGGGCTTTTCAACAAAAGAAACCCAGATTGTAACGTTTAGCAAAATATTGGCGGAAATCAACAATCAGCCGAAAATATTAAGTGTCCATTCAAGAAGAGCGGAAAAAGAAGTATTAGACATGTTGATTAAAAACAGAATACAGTATGCAATTTTTCATTGGTATTCAGGGCCATTAAATCTAATAGATAAAATCACAGAAGCAGGCTATTTTTTATCTGTTAATCCGGCAATGATAAAGTCTGAATCTGGCAAAAAAATCATTCAAAGAATTCCAAAAGACAAATTGTTGACTGAAACTGATGGACCATTCGTTGAAATTGACCATCGTCCGATAAAGCCGGGCGAGGTGATGGGTGTGTATAGATATCTTTCCAATGTTTGGGAAATACCATTAATTGAGGTCGAAAAGCTGATTTCGAACAATCTTAAACAGATAATTTTAATCATCAATAAATAAATGTGAACTCTGTACATCATAACTACGAATGTATTTTTTACGGCTGGCTATATGAAAAGTTGAGGACTTATTATACACTTCAACAAAAAAGGGCTTAAATGGCTTGCGAATAGCTTCTGTGATACTATTAACGGTTTTCGATATATGGACAATTTAAACAGATACTAATTCACAATGATATACATAATTCCGACAAAAAGAGGCCTGGGGGTAGAAATTTGGGGTACCTATGACGACTTGAATAACTTTTACGATGTTATCGGAAAGTTCTGGAACGATGAGAACAAAACAAATAAAAAAGGCTTCGATAACAGAGATACCCTGATCAGTGGCTTTTCGTACGAAATACGAAAGGCAAAAGACGGAAGCCGGTTAAAAAGAGGCCGTGGGCATTTCTCTTTCGAGGAACAAGAATACTTTGGTACTCAGATATCCTGGGTTCATTTCTTGTTTTCATTAACTGCGTTAAAATTCAACATGCGGTATGCTGAAACCAACAAGTTCGATATTTCACAAATTCTGCTGATAGAATTTTGGCTTGAAAAAGCAATGAACAGCTATGATGAAGTCGGTGCAAGAGCCTTGATTGGATTCCAAGAGGATGGACTTTATGGAGGGAATAACCACATCTACCAATGTATGAGAAGTGTAAACCTTGATTTTTTTCTTTTGGGAGGTGGTAAAAAGGCTTTTCGAAAGCTTCCCGATCTTTTAAAACGGGGTGTTTATTATACTGAAGAATACAAAGAGTATGAAAAGTTTTTGGAAACAGAAGCTAAAAAACTAAACTGCAAAATTTCAGACCTTGAATTAAGTGACGATGATTTTGATTATGAAAACTTAAAATGGTAAACGTTATAAAGCTACAGTAGTACTGGTTTCCGTCTGCAATAACCGACACATTTCGTCCCTCTTTGCAAATCAAAACTTTCCTGGCTATTTTGATAGGTTGTGGAGTGTCTAAACAAATATTACTTAATAAATGAACTACGAAAAAGCCTTATCCTTTTATAAAAACGACAAGACCCTTCAGCTACTTCGGGCAGAGCACTTCCCGCTATTAGTTGCTTTCTTTCATTTAGCATTCAAGCAGCAAGACAGGATTTCGTATTTGCAGAGTGAATTGCAAAGCCTTTTGGGAGACTACATATATGCACTCCAGCAGCAGGGTATCAATGATTACGGAAAATCAGCCGTGGATTATTTGCAAAAATGGGCCGAACAAGGGTATCTGCGGAGGTATTATGAAAGAGCGGACGAACCCGTTTATGAACTCTCCCCTGCTACAGAGAACGCCTTAAAATGGCTGGAAGATCTAAATAAACAACAGTTTATAGGTACCCATAGTCGCCTCATACAATTCTTCCATTTACTGCAACAGATTGTCAATACAACCTCCGGTCCTTACGAACGTATCCAGCAATTGCAGGAAGAACGCAATAAAATTGATCAGGAAATCGAACAGATCAGACAGGGGAATTTTTCCAAGCCATCCAGCACCCAGGTCAAAGAAAATTACTTCCTGGCAGAAGAAACAGCCAGAAGGTTGTTATCCGATTTTCGACAGGTGGAAGAAAACTTCAGAGAGCTGGATACACAAACCCGGCAGACGATCATCAAGAGCAGTCTGGCAAAGGCAGACCTCTTGGACAATGTATTTCAACAACAGGATTATCTCTGGAATACCGACCAGGGAAAAAGCTTTAAAGCTTTCTGGGAGTTTTTGATGAGTGAGCAGATGCAGGAAGAACTCGAACAGTTACTTGAAAAGATCAACAGCATACCTGCAATCGTGGAAATCAAAAATGAACAGACGGTGAACAGAATTAAAACAAATCTCGTGGACGCAGGTGATAAAGTAAATCGCAGCAATGATGGTTTAATAGAACAGCTCAGGAAGTTTGTGGAGCAAAAGAACCTCTCGGAAAGCAGGCATATCCTTCAAAGCATCGAACAGATAGAAAGCCTTTTGTTGGAGCATAAAGAAACTATAGACCAACAGGAAGTTTGGATGGAAACCAATGGACTTTTTAAACCCTCGCTCACGATGGATCGTCCGCTTTTTAATCCTCCGGTAAAAGTTGCCTTTGAAAATACAGCTATCGAAGACGGTCTGGCCGAAGCAGATACAGACATCCTGTTTGAACAATTTTATGTGGATATAGATCTGCTGAGAAACAACGTGAGATCCTTATTAAGACACAGATCCCAGATCGCACTTTCCGAGTTGTTAAACCATTACAAACCTACCAAAGGCGTTGCCGAAATATTAGGCTATATGCAGATAGCTACAAATGAGGGCAAACACATAGTGAACCGGGATCAACTCGAATATCTGACCATTGAGAACACGAGCAGCGGGAAAAAGTATCGTATGGAGACACCAGTCATCATTTTTAGCCGATAAACAATATGGAACATAAATATTCTCTAAGTCTCATTGCCCTGCTAAAAGGAATTGTGTACAATCACCAAAAAGAAGTATGGGACAACTTACTGCACTACGAATCCGATATCAAAAAATATTTCGTCCCGATCGGTCTTGAATTGTTTTTGGATAAAAGTGAAGGTTATGCTTTTCTACGACAAAAAGAATGGGAAGAAGATGAGTTGCAACTGCCAAAGCTGGCAGAAAAACGGCAGCTCAATTTTATGACTTCGCTAGTATGTATTGTGTTAAGAAAATATTTGCTTGAACATGACGCTCAGGGAGGGTCCGTACGCTCTATCATCAGCGAACAGGAAATCATCAACCGGACAAAGGTGTTTTTACCAAACGCAAGTGATGAAGCCAAACAGCAGGAAAAGATAACAACCACCATAAACCGGGTACTTGAAATAGGTTTTTTGAGAAAGCTGGAAGATCTGGAAAAAAACTACGAGATACACCGCATTATCAAGGGTTTTGTAAATGCCGATGTAATAGACGATACATTGAAGAGGTTCCAGAGCTATGCGGCAGAAAAACAGACAACAGAATAAACATTAGGTATGGAAGAAATTTTAAATATCTTACCGGAAGAGATTAATCTGTCTGGTTTTCGGCTTCAATATTTGGAAGTACTCAACTGGGGTACCTTCAACAAAGTGCGCTGGCAAATACAACCCAACGGGCATAACGCTTTGCTGACAGGCGATATCGGTTCCGGTAAATCTACCCTGGTGGATGCCCTGACCTGTCTTTTGGTACCGCATAACAAGATTGTTTTTAATAAAGCTGCCGGAGCCGAAGGAAAAGAGCGCAACCTATTGAGCTATGTGAAAGGCGAGTATAAAAAGGAAAAAGAAGAGATCACCAAGGTAGCCAAGAAAGTGTATCTACGGTCGGATGAAAATACCTATACGGTAGTGATCGGGAATTTTCACAATGAGGGTTATAATGAAGATATCTGCCTTGCTCAGTTCTTTTGGATAGGGAAAGAAGGAAAAGTAGAGAAATTGCTCATTATAGGAACAGTCCCCTTAACTATTAAAGATCACTTTGGAAATTTTACAGATATTAATGATCTGAGGAAAAAACTCCGTAATACGGAGGGTGTACAACTGTTCAACGAGAACTTCTCGCAGTATAGCGAATATTTTCGAAGGCTTTTTGGCATGAACAGCGATAAGGCCATTGACCTGTTTTATCAAACCGTTTCGATGAAATCTGTGAGCAGTCTTACTGATTTTGTCCGCGAACAAATGCTGGAGAAGACCGATGTCAAAGAACAGATCATAGCGTTGCTGAAACGGTTTGATGATCTTAACAAAGCCCATGCCGCTGTGGTTCATACCAGGGAGCAATACCTGATATTGAAACCATTAACCGAAGCTTGTATCGAGTACGGAAAAGTTACCCGCGAGATAGAGGATATTGAAGCCATGCTGGAAGTGATGCCAGTATGGTTCGCTGAAAAGAAATGGGGGCTGTTGGAGCAGGCTATTGAAGATGCCAGCAATGAATTGGAAAAGGTCATGCAGCAGCAGCAACGTATGGTAGAGGAGCTGGACGACCTAGAAGGCAGAAGGCAAACGATTATACAGGATATTGCCAGCAACGGTGGAAAAAGAATAGAGCAAATTGCCGGAGAGATCAAAAGGCATGAACAGGATAAGGAAACCAAGCAGAAAGAATTTGACGATTATGAACGTCTTGCGCTGCAAGCAGGACTTAAAGGCGTACAGGAGGAAAGTGAATTTGAGGAAAATATTAAAAAGGCAAAGGAACTTGACGAACAATGTGGACAGCTTGAAGAACAGCTTCGTGAACAGCGAGACAATCAGGTAACGGAGTTGCGCAAGCAGGAAACAGAATACCGCCAGGAAGAAAAAGAACTTCAATCCTTAAAAGAACGAAAAACACAGATACCGGCCTGGCTTGTCGGCTTTCGTTCGCAATTATGTGATGATTTGCGCATTGATGAAGAAGAGCTGCCTTTCGCAGGAGAACTCTTGAAAGTGAATAAAGATGAAACTGCATGGGAAGGTGCGATAGAAAAACTATTGCACGATATTGGCATCAGTCTCCTGGTGCCTAAAAATCATTATAGGAGCGTTAGCACTTACGTAAATAACAACCCGTTAAAAAGTGCTGATGGACGGGGTATCAAACTCACTTACCTGGAAGCGGATTTGTATAACAACAACAGCCGCATAATTAAGGAACTGGATCAGGATAGTATCGCATATAAAATGGACATCAAGCCTGAAACACCTTTTTACGATTGGCTGGAAGCCTATATACAACGGAGCTTTGGAGACTATATCTGTACCGATGTAAATGGCTTGCAACATGTCTCTTTTGGTATTACCCAACAAGGTTTGATAAAAAGCGGCCGTATAAGACATACAAAGGATGACCGCAAACGTATCGATGACAGGCGTAACTATGTATTGGGATGGAGCAACACGGAAAAAATAAAAGCACTGGAAACTTCTGTTGATAAACTAGAGAAAAAGATAAATGAGCTAAGATCGCAACTTAACAATATTGAAGGGCAAGAGAAGAAAAACAAAGAGCAAAAGCAACTCCTAGGTTTGTTACTTTATGTCAGAGACTTTTCCCGTATCAACTGGCAGTATCACGTTGGGAAAATCTATGAACTGGAGCAGGAACGCAATGAATTGCTTCATAACAACGATGTTCTTGCTCAATTACAACGCAATAAGAGCGATGTCGATCAGCAGATCAGTGAAACCAAAACAAAAGAAAAACAATTAACAGAAAAAATCGGTGGTTTAAAAACGACCATTAACAGCTATGAGGATCAGCAACAAAGTGCCTATCAGCAAAAGGAACAATTAGCCATCCACCTAAAAGAAAAATGGTACCCGTTGATTGAACAAAAACTCACTGAAATAAAAATCACCCTAAGAGGTATCGATAACAGGCAGGAAGAATTCCGTAAACAATTTCAGGGCGAAAATGGCGAATTACGAAAACTCCGGGGAAGACAAATGGGCTATCGTTCCTCCATTGAGAAAAAGATGCGGGAAATTAAGGAACATTCCAGGGCTGAATACAGTGAGATTGCGGAAAGTATCGAAGCCCGGGCAGAGTATATTAGAAAGTTTGAACAGTTGGTTTCCGAAGATTTAAAGCGTCATGAAGAACGTTTCAAGGAAGAACTGAACAAGAATGTGATAAACAGTATTGCGGTATTCGACAGTCAGCTACAGAAACATGAAACGGATATCAAACAAAAAATACGTACCATTAATCAACATCTTTCCGAAATAGTGTACAATGCTTCGCAGAATACCTATATAACCATTCTCATGGACGCTACCGCCAATAAGGAAATACGTCTTTTCAGAGAAGAGCTAAAAAAGTGTTACATCCATTCGTTCAGCAGTAATAATGATTTATATACGGAGGAAAAGTACGAACAGGTTAAACGCATTTTGGATCGCTTCGCAAGTATGGAAAATATAGACCGCGACTGGACTTCTACCGTTACCGATGTGCGCCAGTGGTTTGAATTTAATGCCAGCGAACGTTTTCGCCTGGACGACAGCGAAAAGGAATTCTACGAGGGTTCCGGCGGAAAGAGCGGTGGTCAGAAAGAAAAACTGGCCTATACCATTCTTGCAAGTGCCTTAGCCTATCAGTTCGGACTACAATTCGGGGAGAGTAAAAGCCGAAGCTTTCGCTTTGTGGTGATTGATGAGGCTTTCGGTAGAGGTAGCGATGAAAGTACGCGCTATGGGCTTGAACTGTTTAAAAAACTTAATCTGCAGCTGCTTATTGTTACCCCCTTACAAAAAATACATGTGATCGAAAGTCATGTCAATTCTTTTCATTTTGTCAGCAACCGGGAAGGTAACAACTCACAGGTCAGTAATTTTACAAAAGAAGAATATAAAACTGAACGGGATAGGCATAACGGTGTCTTTCAAAATGTATCAGACCTATGATTAGTCCAGCCGAAATAAAAAATCAAGCTTTAAAGTGGTGGAAGCCTTTGTTACAGAGCTATATTCGGGAAGTACTATTTTTTCCAAAAAGTATAAACCGTATTGGAAAAGTCAAATCAAGTCATGTCACGGCAAGATTTGAATCGCTGCAACAGGAAATCGAAGCGCTATACCGTCATTCTAAAAATCAGACCGGATCAGGTTATGTCGTACAGACTGCCGGTAGAAATTTCAGGCGCACAGGTACCCATGAACTGCCAGATGCCATTGTCTTTGAAACCATAGAGGACTATATAACTTTTACAGGTTACAATAAGGAATGGAATGTTTTTCTGACAAATTACAATATTATTAAAAACAGCATTCCTTCATTGCATGATTGGGCTTTGCAGAATTGTTTATGGCTAACGAATAAGAATATCAATTGGAATGATGTACTTAAAGTTTGCCAGTATTTTATAAAAACTCCAAGGCCTCAGCTTTATCTACGACAGCTGCCTATAGAAATACATACCAAATTCATTGAGGAAAATAATGCATTAATCCAATCTTTGCTTGATTATCTTATTCCCGACCAGATACGATCAGTAGGTCAAAAGCGTTTTGCAGAACGCTATTTTTTGAAATATGACGAGCCGCTTATCAGAATACGCATGCTGGACATAGATCTGACCTGTTTTGGTAATTTCTCTGATATTAGTATCCCACTTTCTGATTTTGAAAAACTGGATATACCAGCAAGGAACATATTGATTACAGAGAATAAGATGAACTTTCTCACATTACCGGCCATGCCTTCTACAGTTGCTGTTTGGAGCGGCGGCGGATTTAATGTCAGTTACCTCAAAAATGTTCACTGGCTGACGGAGAAGCGCATTTTATATTGGGGAGATATTGATGAACATGGTTTTCAAATTCTCCACCAGCTTAGAAGTTATTATCTAAGTACACAAAGCATCATGATGGACTGTAAAACTTTTGAGTATTTTTCGAAGTTTGCAGTAACAGGATCACGCAACAAATCTGAACGGCTTTCGTTACTAAACAATGAAGAACACAACCTTTTTGAAAAATTAAAACAAATAGATAATAACAGGTTGGAGCAGGAAAAAATTTCTCAGAGGTATGTCGAAGAATATTTAAAAAGCCTTCTACCATAAAAGCTTTCAGCAGAAATAAGAAATATGGAAGAACTTGCATTAAGTAATAGTACAATGCATCGTTTAATAGAATTAACACGATAACATTTAATAGAATTACAACAAATTCCCGAACGCATTATTAAATGATCGTAAATTTTTAATAAAGTCGCTAGCTCGATGTTTTAGATGTTTACAATTCACTTAGTAGTCTTAAGTCCGCTAAAAAGTGGTTCGAGTTTTGTACCACAGGGTTCACGGAGTAACCTCCAAACAAGCACAAAGCCACTTGAAAAAGTGGCTTTTTTGCTTTCCAAGGCACATTTCTCAAAAATTTCAGTACAAACAAATCCAAAGGAAACCAACCAAATCGGTTACCTATTCGGTTACCGGTCGCTTCTTCCGAAATTAGGTAACCGAATTCAAGATTAGGTAACTGAATTATTTGAATTCCATTATTTAAAGAGCTGATTTTCAAAATTTAAAATTTGAAATCATGAAAATTAATGAAGATTTATCGGTACTGTTTTGGTTATTCAAGGCGAAGAAGACGAAAGATGGAATGATTCCAATTTACGTTCGGATCACCATAAAAGGTGTGCGCGAGGATTTTTCCTCGGGAAAGAAGATTCATGCAGACTATTGGGATGATGAGAACGGGAAAGCAAAATCCTCCTGCCCGGATGCCAAGCAGATCAATAGTTATATCCGCAAAACTCAGGTTGAGCTTGAGAAGCACTATGAGCGCTTGAAAGGCGACAATGAGGTGATAACACCAAAAATGGTTAGGGAGGCTTATCAGCCCGCTCCAGTTAACAAAAAAACGCTCATGCAAGCCTTTGTTTTTCACAATAGCTTATTCAGCCAACTTGTGGAAAAGGGAAAAGGATCTCCCGCTACCCTAAAGCGCTATGAAAGGCTCAAGGGAAAAGTAGAAGGTTTTCTAACTAAAAAGTTTAAGGTTGAGGATATACCATTGGAGGACATTGAATATGCAACTGCCACAAAATTCTACCACTATCTCTTGATGAATGATATTGATGAAAATACTGCAATGAAGTATGTGAAGACTTTAAAGCAGGTTATTAAAAAGGTTGTGGATCACGGTTGGATCAAGTACAATCCTATTGCTGGGTTTAAATGTCCGTATAAAGACCCCGACAGAGATTATCTCGAAATGAAAGAAATCTTGTCTATTTACAAAAAGGAAATCGAAATAGAACGTGTAGCCACCGTTAGGGACGTTTATATTTTCTGTTGCTTTACAGGCTTTGCTTATGAAACGGTTTACAGCCTTCAATACGAAAATATCTTTACCGGAGTAGATGGACGCCTCTGGATTTCAAAAGACAGAGCTAAATCAGGAACCGAAGAAACTGTTCCTCTTCTTCCCATTGCCATTGAGATTATAGAGAGGTATAGGAATCACCCGTATTGCCTGGAGAACGATAAGTTGCTTCCGGTTAATTGCAATCAGCGATACAATGCATACTTAAAAGAAATCGCCGATTTATGTGGCATTAAAAAGAATCTGACAACCCATACAGCCCGGCATACATTTGCAACAACCGTTACACTTGAAAATGATGTCCCGATTGAAACTGTAAGTAAAATGCTCGGACACAAGGATATCCGTACAACTCAGATCTATGCAAAGATCACTAAGCGCAAAATGAGTAATAATATGAAGGATCTGCAGGAAAAGCTATTCTGTGAGGAGGGATTTTTAAGAACAGCATTATAGGTGAATTATGGGAACTATCAATAACACACTTCTTCATTCCGTATCTCTTTTAATTGAAGAGTCGAGAAAGGTATTGGTAAGAAACGTAAATACTACAATGGTATTTACCTACTTCCACGTTGGGAGGATGATCGTTGAAGAAGAACAGCAAGGTAGCCAAAGAGCAGCATACGCCGAATCGATAATATCCGAATTAAGTACCCATCTCACCCGGGAGTATGGGAAGGGGTTCTCGAAACGGAACTTAGAGTATTTTAGGCAGTTCTATCTCTTATACAGAAGTAAGATTGCGCAATCGCTGATTGCGCAATCTAAACAATCAGCTGAGCCGTCTTCCATTGCGCAATCACTGAGTGCGTTTTCTGAGGTATTTCGATTAAGCTGGACTCACTACATTCACTTGATGAAGATTGAAGATTCTGAGGAAAGAAAATTCTATGAGATTGAAGCCATTTCAAACAACTGGTCTGTAAGAGAGCTACAACGGCAATTCAGCTCTTCACTTTTTGAACGGCTGGTTCTAAGCAAGAATAAAGCTAGCATTAAAGACCTCTCTTCAGTTGGCAACGTCCTTGAAAAGCCTTTTGACGCTTTAAAAACACCTTTTGTTCTCGAGTTTTTAAATCTGAAAGAAAGTGAATCTTATTCCGAAAGCGATTTGGAAACCGCTATAATCAATAAGCTTGAGCATTTTATGATGGAGCTTGGTAAGGGATTTTTATTTGAAGGGCGACAACGACGGATTACGCTTGTCGGTGACCACTTTTATATAGATCTCGTGTTTTATAATCGGTTACTAAAGTGCTTCGTCTTAATTGACTTAAAAATTGGAAAGCTTAGCCATCAGGATTTAGGACAAATGCAGATGTACGTTAATTACTATGACCGCAAGATTAAGTTACCTGACGAGAAAAACACCATTGGTATTGTCTTATGTAAGGAGGAGAATAAGGCAGTTGTAGAATTTACCTTACCCCTGAACAACGAACAAATTTTTGCGAAGGAGTATAAGTTGTATCTACCAAGTAAAGAGGATCTAAGGAAGCAACTGGAGGTGTAAGTGCAGCAACCTATTCAGTTTAGATTAGAGGGAATGTGTGGCTATTGAATAAAAACGATTTGGATTTAGGAACGTCCCTTCCTAACATATCATGGATTATACTTATAAAAAAACTGAACTTATCAATAATTTCGGTATTTCGAGTGGCGATTTGCAGAACAGTATATTCCGAAAATTCGAAGATCGATACAATTGATGCTTTGTCTTATTGTATTTCTTTCTGATCGTTTGCAGCAGTCGGCAACCAGAACGCTCACTTCTTCCGGTAATCAGCATCACATCTTTTGGGTAGATACAAATTCTTTCAGTTATCATAGCTTTAGAATTAAAGACGCAAGGTGAAAAAAAGCTAAATTTTTGAATGGACATTTTTTAAAGTGTACCTCAGTCAGGATCATGGTTTCGTGGTAAAATATTAGGGTTCCTATAAGCTTCTTCTCAGCAGCTGGGCGTTGATGGCGACAATAATGGTGCTTAAACTCATTAATACAGCCCCAGCTGCGGGACTAAGAATAAATGAGGGATATAAAATGCCTGCAGCAAGTGGGATTGCTACAACGTTATATCCTACCGCCCACACCAGGTTCTGAATCATTTTACTGTAAGTTGCTCTGCCAAAGCGAATCATGGCAGTTACATCACGAGGGTCGCTGTTTACAAGAATAATATCAGCTGTTTCCGCTGCCACGTCTGTTCCGGAACCGACAGCGATGCCGACGTTAGCCTGAGCCAGGGCGGGAGCGTCGTTCACCCCGTCTCCCGTCATAGCTACAATTTCCTGTTTTTGCTGAAACTCCAGCACTTTTTGTTGCTTCTGATCAGGAAGAACGTTAGCCAGGAAGCCATCCATTCCCAGTTGTTTTGCTACCGCGGCAGCAATTTGTTCGTTATCACCTGTCAGTAAATAGGATTTTATTCCCATGGATCTTAGCTCATCTACTGCCTGGCGGGAAGTAGGCCTGATTGTGTCTGCCAGAGTAATTATACCAACCGGCTTCCCTTCAATTAGTACAAAATTGAGCGTCTCCAGCGACTGGTTGATCTGTGGGGGGATTTCCGGCAGCGCCTGACCATTTCCTTTAAAATAATTCGGACCGGCTGCAACCACCTTCCTGTCTTTAACCCATGCCGAAACACCTATCCCGGGAAAGTACTCAAAACCGGATGAGGGCCATAGCTCCAACCCTTTTTCCTTCAGCAGTGTCAAAACTCCTCTGGCAATATAATGCTCAGAGTGCTGCTGGATAGCCGCAGCGTTCTGAAGGATCTCATTTTCCGAGAACTGAGGGTCAAGAGAAATAACCTGCTGAACCTTGTGTGCACCTTCGGTAAGCGTTCCGGTTTTGTCATAGATGACGAGGGTTAATTTCCTGGCATTTTCAAAGGCAGTACGATTGCGGATCAGAAGGCCTCTGGTAGCCGCTCTGGAGGTAGAAATGGCAACCACCAAAGGAATGGCAACGCCGAGCGCATGCGGACAGGAAGTAACCATCACGGTCACCATTCTCTCGAGCGCAAATGCAAGGTCGCCTTCTTTTCCAAACCAGTAAATAAAAGTACCCGTACCAACAGCGAGGGAGATATAGGTGAGCCATTTGGCTACGGTATTTGCCAGATTTTGCGTCCTTGATTTCGTGGCCTGAGCCGTCTGAACCATATCTATTACCTTATTAAGGTAGCTCTCTTTTCCCGTTCCGGTAACAAGAACTTTTATCGATCCGTCGCCGTTGATTGATCCCCCAATCACCGGATCCTCTGTCTCCTTATTTACAGGAACACTCTCGCCGGTAAGCATACTTTCGTTAATTGAAGAATGGCCTTCAGTTATTTTCCCATCTGCAGGAATTTTCTCGCCGGGTTTGATCTCGATCAGATCCCCCTTCTTTAAATTGCTGAGGGGAATATCAACCAGGGAACCCTCCCGATAGACATGCACATCCGAAGGAAGCAAAGCAACCAGTGATTCCAATGCCCGGGAAGCAGCCAGTTGAGATCGCATCTCAAAATAATGTCCCAGCAGCATAATGTCGATCAGGGTAGCCAGTTCCCAGAAGAAATCCATTCCCTTTAAACCAAGAACGACTGCGGCACTATAGGCAAAAGCAGCCGTAATAGCTATGCCGATCAGGGTCATCATACCCGGATTAACCCTTTTTAGCTCACGATACATTCCGACCAGAAACGGTTTCCCTCCGTACAGAAAAATGATCAGACCCAAACCAGCCAAAACAAAACTATCACCGGGAAAAGCAATGCGATAACCGAACCAAAGCTGAACCATTTCCGACAGAAGGATCACCGGGATGGTGAGCGCGAGGCAGATCCAAAACCTTCTTAGAAAATCTTCTGTATGATGCCCGGCATGTTCGTCATGGGCACTGTGCTCTGCAGTTCCACGATCTCCAGGCTTTTTAATCTGTTTCCCATGCTGCTCATGCTGGTGGTGTTCGGAATGGTGATGCTGATGGTTCATACGAAAAACTTGAACTTAAAAGTGAGGAACGGCTGCTGATTTTCCTGTTCCTGAACCTCTTGCCATAGAAGAAGGTCAGATCAGTAGGTGACCGTCAAACCAGCGCCGTATCCCATATCGCTATCATAGTGTGTAGACAATGAAAAATATTTCGTTAAGACGTATCGCAGCCCTCCCATAAATTCCCGGTCGGTATTCCCCATCAGTGTGGCTCTTAGGCGGTTGGTTACAGGAATATCCTCTCGCCTTAACTGGAACCGTAGCTTTCCCTTGCTGTCGATACGGAACTCTGAGTTAACGAGCATAGGAAGCGTATACTGGATACCCGCAACGAAGGCTTTCCGGTTATTCTGATTGGTGCGCTGACCGAACATATTCTTTTCGGTTTCATTCTCAACATTGTTTTTATGGTAGTCGAAGCCGATGAAAGGAAAGAGCCACTGCATTTTGCCAAAGAAGCGACCGAAGTAGGTTTCGCTCTCATATCCATATTTTGATTTTATTCCCAGGCGCCACTCGGTAGACAAGCGATAACGGGTATTGTTGAAGGCCGCTTCCCCATCGCTGCCATTGCTTTCCAATCCCACATTGGTCATGAAGTAGTACATGTTGCTGTTTTCTTTCACGAACATACGGCGGGCCCGGGCAGGGTCGGGAAGTTCAGGGTTTGGGGGCGAATTCACATAACTGAAGACGCGTCCCATACCGCTCATCATATGATAAAGGATGTGGCAATGGAAAAACCAGTCGCCGCTTTCTGAGGCTGCGAATTCAATCGTATCTGTCTCCATCGGCATAATATCGATAACATTCTTCATTGGAGCGTATTCTCCCTGCTTATTCACTACTCTGAAATCGTGACCATGCAGGTGCATGGGATGCCGCATCATGGAATTGTTGAACTGGATAATCCGTACGTTTTCCCCTTTTTTAATCAGGATCTTGTCGGATTCGCCTACTGTTTTATTATCGATCGTCCATACGTAACGATTCATGTTGCCCGTTAGCTCGAACCGGAATTCCCGCCATGGGCCTTCCTTTAAAGTTGTTTTTTCAGTCGCCCGAAGCATTCCATAATTCAGGGTAACCATATCAGAACCGGTGCCAGCATTCATGTCATGGCCTTCGTGCCCCGCAGGCTGAGGCATCTGATGTCCTTCGTGTCCCTGCATCTCTCGGGGAGCTTTCCTCGTGGTGTCCGCTTCCTTAGACTTGTCCATGTTGTGCATGTCATGGCCTTCGTCAGCCGGCATCCCGTTTTCTTCGCCCGTAGCTTCCGGATACATCACTGAATTCATATCCATCTGCTGGTTACTCATCTGCATCCCCATGGGCTCCATGTCCCCATTCATTTTCATCATGCCATTCATCATCTTCATGCCCTCGAAGTACTTCAGTTTCCCTAAAGGTTTTGCGGGCATCTTCATCCCGCTACCAAGCCAGAGAGAGGTGGATTGTGTCCGGTCTTCCGCAGTCGCCAAAAATTCGTAGGTCATATTTTCAGGAATGGTCACAATGATATCGTAAGTTTCAGCAGTGGCAATAATTAGACGATCTACCTCTACGGGCTGCACATCATTCCCATCGTTCGCCACCACGGTCATTTTTCCTCCGGAATAGGTCAGCCAGAAATAGCTGGAAGCACCGCCGTTCACTACCCGGAGCTTGACCTTATCGCCGGCTTTGAACTGAGGAGCCTCGGCAATGGGCTTGCCATTGGTGAGGAAGCGATCGTAGGCTACGTCACTCACATCCATGGCGGTCATCCGCTTCCATTCGTTAATCAGCTTCGTTTTAAAATAGCCCTTTCTGATCGCCTCCCAGTAACTCTGGGTGGACCCTTTTCTTATGGCAAACCAGTCTGTAGCATTATGCAGCGATCTGTTTACTTCCATAGGGTTCATATCAGTCCAGTCGCTTAACACGATTGGAATTGCAGGAATGGATGGTTCGTTCGGTTTATTAAAGATCAGCGCGCCATACATGCCGCTCTGTTCCTGCAGTTCAGTGTGACTGTGATACCAGTAGGTTCCGTTCTGAATGACGGGAAACTTATACACATAGGTTGAATGAGGCTTAATCGGCATTTGAGTAAGATAGGGTACCCCGTCGAAACGATTGGGCAGGAACACTCCATGCCAGTGAATGGAGGTTTCCATATGCATCATATTATGCACATAAATCTCAGCGGTATCTCCCTGGGTAAAAGTTAAGGTCGGGGCAGGAATACTACCGTTAATTGCCACCCCCTTCCTGTTTTTTCCGGTGAAATTGACTATTGTATCGTTCACATACAGATCGTAGCGTACCGTTTTAGGCTTATAGGTGAGTCCTGGTTTTTCAACTTTGTGTCCGGCTTTTGGAACTGGGCGTGCTTTTTCCACCGGATTTTGAACCGGCATCTGTTCTTTCTGTAGTGGCGTGGCTTTCGCAGGTGGCTGTTTTTTTACAGGAGCAGGTTTGCTTACTTTTTTCGGCTGCTGCTTTTTGGGTTCTGCCGGCTTAGCGGGCGCGCTCCGCTTTGCTGTTTTCTTAACCAGTTCCATCCCGCACTTCGGGCATCTGCCCGGCTTATTACTGATCACTTCAGGATGCATTGGACAGGTATAAACCTCTTGTCGTACAAGCAGTGCTGACTGATCAGAAGTTTGCCCGAAAAGTGCCACAGAGGAAAAAGTAAATACCAGATAGATGAGTAGTGTTTTCATGATCATTTTAATTAAGGCTCGCCCGCACGCTGTCGATCCATTTCACTAAAAGCTCCTTTTCCTGCGAGCTAAGCCTTGCTTCGCTATGAATGATGGTGTAAGATGACAGAGGCATGGATCCGTCTTCGATACTTTCAGCCATCGACTTCAGCCTGCTTTTTCTCCGGCGGGCCGAATAGTCTTTAAACTCAGACAAATTCAGTTCCTCTTTTCCCTCTTCTATATGGGAAGACAGCCACCAGCCGAAAGGTTGGATATAAGAATACCAGGGGTAATGGGTTGAATTGCTGTGGCAGTCGTAACATGCTTTGCCAAGGATAGTC
Organism: Pelobium manganitolerans; assembly: GCF_003609575.1. Taxonomy (GTDB): domain Bacteria; phylum Bacteroidota; class Bacteroidia; order Sphingobacteriales; family Sphingobacteriaceae; genus Pseudopedobacter; species Pseudopedobacter manganitolerans. Next base: position 195,286 of record NZ_MBTA01000025.1, read on the forward strand.
TTCACATTGGGAGGCATTGGATAAACACGGAAAATGTCAGCCGATGTCTCCGGTGCTGTGTTGTTTTTTGAAGACTGAAAAAGCTGCATAACAACAAATACAACAACCAGAATCAGCAATATTTTCGTTTTAAGGCCCATGCCTGCTATAGTTCTTCTTTAAGCGTTCCACACTCCGGCATCGACTTTCCTAAATAAGGGTTCTGAACCTCTTTGGTTTCGCTGACCCAATTAGCGCCTTTGCCTTCATTATACATGGGGCAATGCAGATAGTAAAGCTTCTGATCTCCTCTGACAGCTTTTTTAAGATCATAAATATCTTCGCTTAAGGTTTCAAAATGTTCCCTCTGGTGGCTGATATTTCCGACGTTCCTGGAGATGTGGGAAGCATGATCAATTGCATCTTCCCGGATGTCTTCAAATGCTTTCAGTTCAGCTTCCTTCATGCCCGACGTGTTGATTTCTTTAAAGCTTGCAGCAAGTTGCTTTCCCGCTTCTGCCGCAGCCTTGTCATCGTCTTTTACCAGCGCGTTTTTCAAATCAAGGTAAGCTGTCATTATTGCTTCAGCTCCTCGATCGGATTTTCTACTTTCAGTTGCTTGTTGCGAAGTATCAGAACTGCCTCCACGAGCTATTTCCTTTTTCGAATCGCTCTGGCAGGATACCAGGAGCATAATAGCTGTACTAATAGTGATCAGGGATATTTTCATGCAGTCTTTGAATAAGATTATTTGTATTTCAGTCCTTATTTTCCATTCGCTTAAGCATCTGTTTCATTTCAGTAATTTCCTTTTCCTGGGAACGGATGATTTGTTCAGCCAACCGCTTCAGTTCCGGATCTTTCAATTTCGCCTCCTGGCTCACCAAAATGGCAGAAGAATGGTGAGGAATCATTGCTTTTATATACTGACGATCACTTATAAAGGTTTGATTTCTAAGAAACACCAGCGTCAGGATGAACACGGCAATGCTCGTTAGAGCAATTATCCCATTTAATCGCTTGTTGGGGTACATCATGGGCATCATTGCCAGCATCAGCAAGGCCATCGGGGCTACCATAAGCAAGGCCATATAAGCCCGTGTAGTACTCAGATACACATGATCCAGCTTGTCGACATTAAGGAACATCACCGCGTACATGATGATAAATGATGCCAGTAGCATCCATCCAAACTTGTTATAATTATTCGGTTTATTCTCCATTCCAATGATTTGTTTTTACACTATCGCTTAAGACTATTTTTTATGTTTATCCAGCCACTCGTCTAGCTTCTCAATGTCTTTTTTCTGCTCCTTCATGGTTTTCTGAGTCATCGATTTAAAGTTGGCGTCCTTAGCGTGTTTCACAATCATTTCACCCATTTCGACGCCGTCCTTATGGTGTTTTTTCATCATGGACGCAAACTGATGATCGGTGCTCTTCGACATGTCATGGCCCATCTCCATCATTGATCTCATACTCTTATCCATGTCTTGCCCAAGACCTTCGTTTTTATTCGCCGGATCATAATTTTTCGGACCGGATTTATATTTGTCAGCAATGGCCTCCAGATCCCGGATTTCCTTCTTTTGTATATCGATCGTTTTCTGAGCCATATCTTTCAGCTGCTCATCGGTTCCGGATCTGAGCTCTGCTTCCGACATATCGATTGCTCCCTGATGGTGATGTTTAAGCATCATCGCCAGATCGTAATCGGCATTGCCGGTCATTTTCATTCGGTGCATTTCTTTCATCATAGCATTCATGCCCGCCATCATGGAAGAGTCTTGACCCATCATTGAGGTATCTGATCCCATACTGGACATGTGCTCGTTAGCAGACGTGTCTTCAGTGTTGGTTCCACTGCGAGAATCGGGATTTTGGCAGGCGCCAATAAGTAGCCCGAGGGCGATGCACGAAAGAACGATTCTAATTGTTTTCATAGTTTTGGAATTAGTTGATCTATCAGAATGTTTGACTTAAAATCGGACCGCATTAGCAGCTGGTATCTAACAATACACATTGAAAAAAGTAATTGTTTTTATAATTATACCCGTTTGAACCGAGGGATATTCGTCCTTTTTTGAATGTACATTTTTAAAAGCGTACCTCCAGGAACTGCCCCCTTATAATCTTTGTATGCTAATCTTTTTAATATGGCTACTGAAATAATTACAAGCGAAGATTTGCAGCAGTTCCGGGTTCAATTATTAGAGCATTTCAAACTGCTTTTAAAAGATTATAAAGATCTTCCAAGAAAAAAATGGCTTCATTCAAATCCTTTGAGGTGATGACCATGTTGAATATCACAAAAAATACCTTAAAAACCTATAGGACAATAGGGATCCTATACGGCAAGAAAATTGGCGGAATTTATTATTACGCTTACCAGGAGATTCAAGGATTACTTCAAAAGAAATAAAATAAATTAATTAATGGTGGCAGGTCTTCTACAAATCAACTTTGATCAAGATTATTTAAATCATTGAAGATTGCTCTGGCGGCATCAGAACTGATAAATTTCTGAGTATTCTTTTTGACCTCCTGAACGATCTTTTCTTGCTGGTGTTCTGAAGCACCCGGGATAGACTCTATAACTCGCACCCTTTGTATTACATTTTCTATCATGTGCGCGTCGTGTATATGCTGAGGAAAATGTATAAAGCCTCGACTCGGGCGGATTTGAGGCTCGCTGTTTATGTTTGTATGTCTTTGATCACTGACCATACCATAAACCGTAAGAACTTGCAGTATGTGGCAACAAAGGAACCGTCAGAACTGGCGAAGATGGTAAAATCCAAAGTTCGTGTAAAGTAGTAGTCTAGTCCGGTAACATTTATATTATGAGCGCGAATTGAATCAGTTAGAAACAAGTTAACGTCCGGGAATTTAACAGGGGTTGCTCCACCTCTTAGATAATCCTTCCACTCTCTTTCAACCTCAAAAAGAGACCCATAATATTCCTCTTTGACATAGTCCGGATTTTCAAGTTCGGATAGTAATCCTCGCCAAAGAAGGGAGATTAAAAAGTAATAAAGATTCTCATCATATTCGAAGAGTCTCCTTTTTTCCTCTAGAAAAGGATTAAAAATTTTCTCTGCAAACCACTTTTCCCTCTTGCTAAAATCCAACTCGGCCCTTTCTGACAAGTAGTAGCCTTTTTTACCGTCTTGTCTTCGCCTATTCGGGTCAACGACTGTCCTGAGATAATTAGATCCAGTTTTTTTAAAATAATCGATAATAAACTTAAGAAGAATGTGGCTTTCCTTCAATTCGCAGGGCTCCTCATATAGTTTACAAATACCAATCATATTTTAAAAATTGTAGTTCTTAGAAAAATAGGGATTGCCTATTCAAACTCCTCTCTGTCTTCTCTCGCCCATTCTATACATTTATTGACACCGCACTGCAACGCAAGTAAAAATGGTAAACCGTCCTTTCCGACAGCGCTATTAGGGTTACAAAGCTCTAATAATGCGCTGAGTGAGTTGGAAAACCAGGAATAATTTCCTCGAAGAGGGGGAATTGCCTGTGCATTTAAATATCTGATCGCACCCAGCAGTATTGCTTCGGAATCCGGAATATCTTCTATCTGATAGTAACACTGTTTTGCAATTCTTACAAATTCATTTGTCATTTCAGACAATTCTGCCATCTGTTCAGGGAGACGTTCAATCCGGGCCTGTTCACTTTCCCACATTAAATCGTCAGCTAATGAAAAGCAGGCCTCAAATACTTTTGCTTCTTCCATGTGTTACTTTTAATATCGGAAAATTAAGAGATGTTAGACAAGTTTGGATTCGCATAGAAGTCGACTATTCCCTATATTTTCCCCTACCTTTGCATATGCCCAATGAATTAACAGTATCCCAATATATCAATCAGTTCTTTCCTCAATTCGAGCCTGGCTTGAAGGAAAAGCTGATCGCAAATTGCTATATCAAAAAGTTTGAGGCCGAGGAAGTAATGATGTCTCCCGGACAATACTTTCGCTCTACCATGCTTATAGTGGAAGGCCGGGTAAAGCTTTATCGGCAGGGCGAAGAGGGCAACGAGTTTTTCCTGTATTACATAGAACCGGGTGGAGCATGTGCTTTGTCGATGATCTGCGCTGCAAGGCAGGAAACCAGTGAAGTAATGGCTAAGGCCGTTGAAGACACTGTCGCCTTACTTATTCCCATACAGCTGATGGACGAGCTGATGCGGGATTATAAGACTTGGTACTATTTCGTACTGGAAACCTATCGTAACCGCTATGAAGAACTTCTTACGATGGTAGATAATATCGCTTTTAAAAGCATGGATGAGCGATTGGAATTTTATTTGAAAAACCAGTCAGAGAAGCTGGAAACAAGGCAGTTAAATATCACTCATCAGGAGATTGCCAATGACCTCAGTACTTCACGTGAAGTGATATCAAGGTTATTAAAGAAGATGGAACAAAGAGGTTACCTAGCCCTGCACAGGAATTATATAGAGTGGAAAAAGTAAGATTCTTTAATTTCGAACAAGGGGCTAAAAAATTTATATAGAAACTAAATGTGGAGGTTTTTATAATGCTTTTCGACCTCTGTACCGATGAGATTAACCGTCTCCTGATCGATCATTCCTGCAACAATGCTCCACGAATTATCACCATTGTTGATTATCGAAATTGCTTGCCCGTCTAATTCGAAATCAAAAGTTTCTGTATTATGAGTCAGAAACAAGGTTCTTTGTTCGCCGTTTCCATTCAGATCTACGGTAATACTAAAAGGCTGTTTCATCTTGTCCATACTTCCTTTAACTATGCATTCAGATATTTGTTTATGATCCATGAATTTGCATCAGTAAACGCCTCGGGATTTGAAATTTTACAATTAATTCCCAAGTCCCGCTTTCAGACCTCCTGGTGACTTTTGTCACAAACATTCGTTTCTATTCTCCTGACTTTTGTCTAAGGAAAACGAGAGACGAATGGAAACACTTAGAAAAACATTACTCACCGGTTGGAATTTATGAGGTGGTTGAGGTTAGCAATGGGGGTACTTGTTGCTTACCAAGCTTTTGAATTACAAAACGGACTATTAGGACTTCTGGCAGGCTTGTTTGTTTTCCAGGCCCTGGCAAATGCAGCTTGTTGTGGAACGAGCGCTTGTAATACCACTCCGAGGAAGCAAAACATCGATAAAACAGTGGATGTTGAATTTGAAGAGATTAAGGGTAGATAAACAGAAAGAGATATGGCAACATTTTTTGAGATCATAAATTCTGATAAACCTGTATTGGTTGACTTCTCTGCAGAATGGTGCGGCCCGTGTAAGATGATGGCGCCTATTTTAGAGCAATTAAAAGGATTGGTTGGTGAGGGTGCAACGATTTTGAAAGTTGATGTGGATAAAAACCCTGAGGTAGCTCAATCTTATCATATCCACGGAGTTCCTACTTTAATCTTATTCAAAAACGGAGAAACGAAATGGCGGCAGTCTGGCGTCATGCAGGCTTCCCAGCTAAAGCAGGTCATTGAAAAATATACTTAATTCACTTTTGAATCGTTACACTACACAAGAGAAAGAATACATTTAAGGGAAAAATGGTTAAACAGCTCAACGGATTTTCTAGAAAAATTGGCTTCTTGTCGGTATTCTTACTGACAATAAGTTTCCTTGTGCTGGGCTCGTGCCCCTTGAAAAAGGCCATTAACGTTTACTTGAATGGTACCAACCAAACGGAGCATACCGGTGGCGGGCAAGGGAAAAGCCTCGCTTCCGTTATATGTGTCGCTGGAGAAAGTAGCTTCAGTAAGAAAATGTCTTTGCCTGAGCGTCCGGCAGAAGCTAATGCGCCCTTGTTTACAGCTGTATTAATTACTGCTTTTTGGGCTATCTCGGCCATGTTTAAATCCGATTCCCTGATTTTATTTTCCAGGGAACGTGAACCCTTACCCCTGTATTCTGTTCCCCTATATCTTCGGAACAGGACCTTTCTGATTTGATTTCGCCCAAACTTTCTTGTATCTGAAAACCTGCTTACAGGCTTTCACAGGCTGCACTATGTCTGGTTCAGCACTAATTATTCAATTTATTTCTTACGACTCTTCGGAGCCAACTATTAAACACCAAAAAATGAAATCTAAGATCTTTTCTAAGGCAGGCATCTTTTCTGCTATTATCATACTTATTACTGGAATTTTATTAATAAGCCCGGATGCGAAAGCGCTTTTATTTGGAGGCGCAAAAAATAACACCAGTGAATCTGAAATCAACGCAGAACAGGAAGCATCCGTTTCTGCTCAAGAGGTAAACAATGAATCTACAGGAACTGCAGAACTGGCTCCGGCCCCATCAGTGGTATTTAAAGATGGCAGTGGTAAAACCGTGGATATTTCTAAACAAAAGGGAAAGGTCCTCTTCATTAACTTTTGGGCGACCTGGTGCCCTCCTTGTATTCAAGAGATGCCATCTATTAATGAGCTTAAAAAGCAATTCGACGAAAAAGACATCCAATTCCTCATGGTAGATGTAGACGATAACTACAAAAAGTCGAGCAAGTTCATGGTGAATAATAAGTACGACTTGCCAGTATATACCGCGGTTAGTTCGGTTCCTCAGGAGTTCCTTTCAGGATCCATCCCAACGACTGTAATAATTGACAAAGATGGTAAAGTAGTTGGCAGGCATGAAGGTGGTGCAGATTACATGAACCCGGAAATTGTAAAGTTTTTTAAGGAATTAACAAGTAAATAAACAACTCCCAGATATTGGGTAGTCCAATAATATTAAGATGAAAAATATCCTTTTCCTGATAGTAGCACTGTTTTTCAGTGCTACTTCATATTCTCAGATTTTGAAGCCGGTGAAGTGGTCGTACGCGACAAAAAAGACCGGAAAAAACGAGGCCATTATCTACTTGAAAGCAACGATCGATAAGGGCTGGCATATTTACTCGCAGAGGGTACCGGAAGGCGGTCCCGTAAAAACAAGCTTCAGCTTTACTCCCTCTTCTTCTTATAAGAAGTTGGGGGCAACCCTGGAGCCAAAGCCAAGTACGGCGTTTGAAAAGGCTTTCAACATGAAAGTCAGCTACTTTTCAAATACAGTCGTCTTTCAGCAAAAAGTAAACCTCTCCAGGCTACCTGCAGTAGTTAAGGGAAAAATTGAATATATGGCCTGCGATGACTCCAGATGTCTTCCTCCTGAAGAGGTCGATTTTAGTCTTACAATTAAATAATCATTTCAATCATTAAACGATTTTAGGATGATCAGGCTGATCTATCTCGTTATATTAACACTTCTTATCAGTGTCACACCGATATTGGCGCAGGAGGAAAGTATTGCAGATACTTTCACCGATATTGAAAATCTGCAATTTACTCCCATCGAACAGAATGGGGACAGCATTCAAGCGGAAGGCTTAGAATTCACCGAAATCCCAGCGGAAACCGATGAGCCAAAAGAGAGCGGTAGCGAACCGACACCAACAACACGGAAGGCAAAAGAAACCTCCAGTTCGCTTTGGTCGATTTTTCTGGCTGGCTTACTTGGTGGTTTCGCAGCTTTTTTAATGCCCTGTATATTCCCTATGCTGCCTCTAACAATCAGCTACTTTACGAAGGCAGCCGAAAACAAAGGAAGAGCTATTGGACGATCGCTGGTATACGGTATTTCCATTGTCGTGATTTACGTAGTATTGGGTTTATTGGTAACAGTGCTTTTTGGTGCTGATGCCCTCAACGCCCTATCCACAAACGGAATTTTCAACTTCGCATTCTTCCTGCTGTTACTGGTGTTTGCTACTTCCTTCCTTGGAGCATTTGAAATTACCCTTCCAGCATCCTGGGTAAATAAAATGGATGCGAAGAGCGAGAAAAGCGGATGGATGGGGATCTTTTTTATGGCTGCCACACTGGCCCTGGTATCTTTCTCCTGTACCGGACCAATCATCGGTACGCTATTGGTGGAAGCTGCTTCCACCGGAACCTTGCTAGCTCCGGCAATTGGAATGTTCGGATTCGCGGTGGCACTAGCTATTCCATTTGTGCTGTTTTCTATGTTCCCATCCTGGATGAAGTCCTTGCCTCGTTCGGGTGGATGGCTGAATATGGTGAAAGTGGTACTGGGCTTTCTGGAACTCGCCTTAGCCCTGAAATTCCTGTCGAATGTAGATCTGGCTTATCATTGGGACTGGTTTGATCGTGAGGTATTTCTTTCCCTTTGGATTGTGATCTTCGGTCTACTTGGACTTTACCTTCTGGGTAAGCTGAGGTTTTCTCACGACTCAGATAATTCTGTCATCAGCATCCCTCGCCTTAGTTTTGCTATTATGACTCTCTCTTTTACGATCTATATGATCCCTGGCTTGTGGGGCGCACCTTTGAAAGCAATTTCGGCATTCTTTCCGCCTCAGACTACGCAGGATTTCGATTTGTATACTAATTCGATCTCTTCTGCAGGTATACCTTTAGATCAAAAGTCGAAGAGGAAGTACTCCGATATTTTTCATGCACCCCTCAACCTGAATGCTTTTTTCGATTATGAAGAGGGTTTAGCCTATGCAAAGGAAGTGAACAAGCCTGTGCTTATCGATTTCACCGGACATGCCTGCGTAAATTGCAGAAAGATGGAGTCAACCGTCTGGCCCGAGAAGGAAGTTTTGCGCAGGCTCCAAAACGACTATGTGTTGATTCAGCTGTATGTGGACGACAAGACCGAGCTACCGTCAAACGAGCAAAGGGTTTCATCTTTCAGCGGTAAAAAAATCAAGACAATTGGAAATAAATGGAGTGACTTTCAGGCAAGTCGTTTCAATTCCAATTCTCAGCCTTACTATGTCCTGCTTGACCATGATGGCGAAATGTTAAATGAGCCTCGTGGTGCAGATTATGATCCTGAGTCATTTGCTGATTTTTTGGATGAGGGTAAAGTCCGATTCGAAGAAAAGAAGCTTACTTTAGTTCAATGAAACGATTAAAAGCAAAAGATATACTGTTCGTCGGTCTTCAGCTTTTGCTTTTCATTTTATTTTTTCTGTTGCCATCCCGGCAGGGATGGCAATCTCCTTCCTGGGTTAAAGTAGCGTTCCTGGTTATAGCGATCATGGGTTTATTGATTGCAGTACTTGCCCTGCTTCAGCTAAGAGGAAATTTAAGTCCATTTCCCAGGCCGGTATCCCAGGGAACTCTTATTCAAACCGGTTTATACAAAAAGATACGGCATCCCGTATACACTGGACTGCTTCTGTTTTTCTTTGGGTACGCTATGTGGGAACCAAGTTTGTTCAAACTCTTTATCGCCTTTCTTTTGCTGCTGTTGTTCTATTTTAAGTCAAGCTACGAAGAGAAATTGCTGCTCGAAAAGTTTCCTGAATATAGAGAATATCAAAAACGCAGCTACCGATTCTTCCCCTTCCTATAGCTAAGCCACACCGGGTGACTTTTGTCACAAACTCCAGAAATTCTAAGCATGACCTTTGTAGTATCAAAACAAAATAATGGAACTACTAGGCTATATTGCATCAGCTTTAATCGGGATCTCACTGGGATTAATAGGCGGCGGTGGATCGATCCTGACCGTACCGGTGATGGTTTATCTTTTTGGGGTATCTCCCTTGCTGGCAACTTCTTACTCTCTTTTTATTGTTGGTTCAACCAGTCTTATCGGATCCGTAAATAATTTTCGTAAAGGGCTAGTGAGTTTGAAAGCGGCTTTATTTTTCGGAGCCGCCTCTGTAATCACTGTATTTGCAACACGGAAATTTCTTGTTCCGATCATTCCCAGGGAAATAACTACAATAGGCGGATTTACCATTACAGAATCATTCCTCACCATGGTGCTTTTCGGATTACTAATGCTGGTAGCATCCATTAGCATGATCCGGGACAAGAGTGGAGCCGGTCCTGAAAAAGAATGCTCCGACTGCATTAAATTTTTCAAACTACTCGGCTATGGTATTAGCATCGGATTAGTTACCGGCTTGCTTGGTGCCGGAGGTGGTTTTCTGTTAATTCCAGCCCTGGTGTTTCTGATAAAACTGCCAATGAAAAAAGCGGTGGGGACATCTTTGGCAATTATTGCCATGAACTCGCTATTCGGTTTTGCCGGAGATTTAGGACACTTTACTATCAACTGGACTTTCCTTTTAACCATTACAGGAATTGCAGTGGCCGGAATATTTGTAGGCGGCCTATTGAGCAAGAAAATACCGGGAGAAAAGCTTAAAAAAGGCTTTGGCTGGTTTGTTCTGGTAATGGGTATTTACATCATTTTCAGAGAAATAAGCGGATAGTTCCTTCTGTAACAAAAGTCACCGTCCCTGCTTTAGGAGATACCGAAATTTGTACTATCAAAATGAAATTAAAGAATAATAAAGATATGATCCTTGAACAAATTTACACCGGATGTTTAGCACAGGGTGCTTATTACATTCAATCGGGAAACGAAGCTGCGATTATAGATCCACTACGGGAAGTCAGTCCATACATAGAAAAAGCTAAGGCAAACGAGGCAATCATCAAGTATGTTTTTGAAACGCATTTCCATGCTGATTTCGTTTCAGGACACGTAGATCTTTCAAAACAAACAGGCGCTCCCATTATCTACGGACCGAATGCCGACCCCAGCTTTGAGGCTTACATTGCCAAGGATAACGAAGAATTTAAAATTGGGGATATAACCATCAGAGTTCTTCATACTCCCGGCCACACAATGGAATCGACTTCGTATCTTTTGATTGACGAGCAGGGGCAAGAGACTGCTTTGTTTTCGGGTGATACACTATTTATCGGAGATGTTGGCCGCCCCGACCTGGCACAAAAAGCAGCGGATATGACTCAGGAACAGCTTGCCGGAACTCTTTTCGATTCCCTGAGGACTAAAATCATGCCCTTGAATGATGACATCATTGTATATCCTGCCCACGGTGCGGGTTCTGCTTGTGGCAAGAATATGAGTAAGGAAACTACTGATACGTTAGGCAATCAGAAGAAAACCAACTATGCGTTAAGGGCAGATATGACCAGAGATGAATTCATTAAGGAGGTTACCCATGGTCTGACTCCTCCTCCTGCATACTTTCCTTTAAATGTAAAATTGAATAAGGAAGGCTACGAGAGCTTTGAAACCGTATTGAAAAAAGGAACACAGGCTTTAGATCCTGAAGCTTTTGAGGCAGCAGCGAATGAAACCGGAGCCCTGCTTCTAGATACTCGTGATCCTCAGACATTCGCGAAAGGTTTTGTACCGAATTCAATCAATATAGGGATTGATGGAAGTTTCGCTCCATGGGTTGGGACTTTAATTCCGGATATTCAGCAAGAACTATTAGTGATCACGGATGAAGGCCGGGAAGAAGAAGTTATAACCCGTTTGGCCCGCGTTGGTTATGACAATGCCTTAGGATATCTGAAAGGCGGCATCGAAGCCTGGAAAGCAGCCGGAAAAGAAGTGGATCAGATTGAGTCGATCACTCCTGAGGAGCTGGCTGACAGAGTAGCAAATGGTAAGGAAGTGAATATCCTGGATGTGCGGAAAAATACAGAGCATTATTCAGAGCATCTGATCAATTCAGAAAACGCGGCTCTTGATTACATCAATGACGCAATGACTCAAGTGGATAAAAATAAGCCCTACTATGTGCATTGTGCAGGTGGATATCGCTCCATGATCTTCAACTCGATACTTCGTGCACGTGGCTTTGATAATCTTATAGACATCAAAGGCGGATTTAAAGCGCTGAAAGAATCAGGAAAATTTGAAATTAGTCCTTATGTATGTCCAAGTACAATGGCCTAAGCATAAAAATCTATTAATCATTAAAAAGCACAATCATGTTTAACAGCATTTTTTCAAAGAAAGAAAACGATTTAGACGGAAAGAATTTCAAACAGAAGTTTGAAACAACAGATAAAGCAGAGCTGATTGACGTACGTACTCCGGGAGAGTTCTCCTCTGGTAGTATTCCCGGAGCAAAGAACCTCGATTTGATGGCTCCTGATTTTCAAAGCCGGGTTCAAAAGCTCGATAAAGACAAAACTTACTTCCTGTATTGCCGTAGTGGCAACAGGAGCGGAAGCGCGGCATCGCTTTTTGAGAAGCTTGGATTAAAATCTTACAATTTAGTTGGTGGAATTGGAGCGTGGCCACGATAAGGGCGACCTCTTTTATCAATAAAACAATGATGGAAACTCTAAATATTCTAATTCCTACCGATTTTTCTGAAGTGAGTTCCCTGGCTATAGAAATGGCGCAGGTGCTTGAAAGAAAAATCCCGATCCAGATTCATATGCTTCATGTGATGCAGGTGAACGATTCTGATTCCGACTATCTTGAAGGTCGCTCTGATGCTGTGCTGGAGAGCAAGAAGTTGGAAGCCTTAAATAAGTTTGAAGCATTGAAAAGCCGCGGGGCGAAATTCGAAGCGCATATACGTGTAGGGAAACTGACAGACCAGATCAATCTGGCCACTGCTGAACTGGGAGCTGACCTGGTATTAATGGGCACTAAGGGTTCTGATGGATTTATGGAAATGATTTCCGGATCGGAAGCACAGCACGTGGCCCGCTATTTACAGGTTCCTGTTCTGACAATACGTCCGGGAACACCGATGCTTGACCTGAAAAACATCCTTTTAGTTGCTGACTTTGAGCAGTTTGGAAAAGGCATTCAGATCGAGACCATTAAGAAACTGGCAAAGGCTTTTGACAGCACCATCCACCTGCTCCAAATCCTGACCGAAGGTGAGGAAAAATATGCGGATGAAATTGAAGCGCAGATGAAGTTTTTCGCCGAGGAACATCAGTTGGAAAAATATGAGACACATCTGTACCGCGACAGAAAAGTTACCGATGGTGTCAGAAATTTTAACCGCGAGGCCGAGATGGATCTGGTATGTATCAGAACTAACGCCCGTAAAGGGATTAATCATCTATTGTTTGGCAGTATTGCCGAACGTTTGGTGAATCATTGCATCAAACCTTTATTGACATTTCAAATAAAAAAACAACATGCTTGAACTACTTAGACAGCCCTGGCCCTGGTATATTTCGGGAGCGGCTATTGCTTTCATCATGGTATTGCTTCTATTTTTCGGCAAATCATTCGGTGTATCGGCAAACCTGCGCACCATGTGTACTATCGCTGGTGCCGGAAAAAAAGTAAAGTTCTTCGACTTCGACTGGAGAACTCAAAAATGGAACCTCCTCTTCCTGTTCGGATCTGTGCTGGGAGGCCTTGTGGCCTCAACCATTCTTCAGAACGAGGAGCCGCTTCGCCTGTCAGCAGCTACGATCGAAGATCTGAAAAGCCTGGGGATAGCCTTCGACGGCGGATTAAACCCTTCGCAGCTTTTTACGGCAGATGTTCTTACATCCCCGAAAGGGATATTGGTTTTACTCATTGGCGGAGTACTGGTAGGCTTCGGAGCCCGGTATGCGGGAGGATGTACCTCCGGACATGCGATCAGTGGTCTTTCCAATATGCAGCTCCCTTCTCTCATAGCAGTGATCGGATTTTTTATAGGTGGTTTGGTAATGACTCATTTACTACTCCCATTAATATTTTAAGAGATAAAGATGAAAGGATTAAAATATATTTTAACCGGACTGGTCTTCGGCGTAATCATGGCCAAGTCTGAAGCCATTTCATGGTACCGTATCCAGGAGATGTTCCGTTTCCAATCGTTCCACATGTACGGAATTATCGGAACGGCTGTGGTACTTGGGGTGTTGGCTGTGTTTCTCATCAAAAAATTCCGAATGAAAGACACTCAAGGCAATCCAATTACCTTTCAGGATAAAGATAAAAGCTGGCCGAGGTATATTATCGGAGGCTCAATCTTCGGCCTAGGCTGGGCCTTAACGGGAGCATGTCCCGGCCCGATGTTCGTAAATATCGGTTACGGCTATTTGGCAATGATCATCGTCGTGATCGGAGCCCTTTCGGGTACTTATTTATATGGGTTAATTAAAGACAAACTACCTCACTGATGCAGAAGACAACATTAATTACATTTGTTCTCACCCTATTTGTAGCGTTTACGTCCTGGGCGCAATTTCCAGCGAAGCCACAATTGGTAAAGGATCCCTGGACTAGAACTGACTTGATGGCCCCCGCTTCGCTGGCGGCTATGATAAAAAATCCGAAAGGTTCAAAACCGCTTATCTTCAATATAGGCGTGGTTGAGAATATCAAAGGGGCAAGAAATATGGGTGGTGCTAGCGAAAAGGAAAATCTGGACCGGTTTAAGAAGGCTTTATCAAGCATTCCAAAAGCTTCAACGGTAGTTGTTTATTGTGGCTGTTGTCCGTTTGACCGTTGTCCGAACATCCGTCCGGCCTTTACCGCCTTGAAAGCTGCCGGATTCAAGAATGGGAAGCTTCTAAATTTAGCAACCAATATTAAAGTCGACTGGATCAATAAGGGCTACCCTGTAGAATGAGCAGTAAAATCCAACTGGGGCTCCGGCAGAACTGGAAGCAGTTCACGCTTCTTATAATCATAAATGCCTTTGTTGGGGGAATGATCGGTCTTGAACGTTCGATCCTACCCGAGTTAGCGCGGGAAGAATTTGGGATTGTAGCTAAATCCGCACTTCTTTCTTTCATTGTTGTTTTCGGTTTTACAAAGGCTATAGCAAATTACTTTGCAGGAGCACTTGCAAATACTGTTGGCCGGAGAAAGCTCCTGATCTACGGATGGCTTTTTGCCATCCCCGTGCCGATCATACTTATCTTCGCTGAAAGTTGGACCTGGGTAGTTGCTTCTAATGTGCTCCTGGGGATAAGTCAGGGATTAACCTGGTCATCCACCGTGGTGATGAAGATCGACCTGGTAGGAGAAAAGAACCGGGGACTGGCTATGGGACTTAACGAGTTTGCTGGTTATCTTGCTGTCGCGCTGGTAGCTCTTCTAACCGGTTTTATTGCTTCTGAATATGGCCTCAGACCCTATCCTTTTTATATCGGAATTGCTATTTCCACTCTGGGCCTTGCTGGCAGTATTTTTTTGATCAGAGACACCAGGGGCTTCGTCTTAACAGAAAAAAAGACATCAACCATAAAACCGCTTGACAAAGTTTTTCTTGACACAAGCCTTCGTCATCCAAATTTATCATCAATTACGCAGGCAGGTTTAGTTAATAATTTAAACGATGGAATGGTCTGGGGGCTGCTTCCTCTTCTTTTAAGTAATCATGGATATGGACTGAAGGAGATAGGGATGATTGTTTCGATCTATCCTGCAGTATGGGGACTAGGGCAGCTTTTTACCGGTAGACTTGCTGATAGAATAAATAAAAAGACACTGCTATTTTGGGGCATGTTTGCCCAGGGCTTAGCTCTGTTGCTGTTAATCCCTGCATTCGAGTTGACTCATTACGTGCTTATCTCAGTAGTTTTAGGGATAGGAACTGCTGTGGTATATCCAACCTTTCTGGCCGCTATTGCAGATGAAACGAGGCCCGAACAAAGGGCTGAAAGTCTTGGTATTTTCAGGCTATGGAGAGATTCCGGCTATGCTTTTGGTGCAATCCTTTCAGGAATCCTTGCAGATACTTTCGGTCTTTCCACGGCTATCGCAGCAATCGGTGGGTTAACTATTTTATCATCCCTGGTTGTGCAGCTTAGGATGATCCCCGGACAAAAGAAAGGGAGGTCATAGCGCAAAATATCATTCAGTCTTCCTTTCCTTTTTAAACGTATTACCCAGTAAACCACCCATCAATGCCCCGTACAAAGTGCTGTTTACGGGACTGGAAGTAATTGCGCAGGTGCCGCTTACACAGCCCACATAATTCCAATATAGAAATCCTGCTAACATCCCAAGTACAATTCCTAAAACTATCCCTGTGTTTCTTTTTGAAAATTCCATAGTCCACAAATTTCTTACAAAGCTAATTTCGGTAACGTGAATGTTCGGTAACTTTTGTCACCAAAGACGCTTTATCAACTCCTTACTTTTGTATTAGTCGGGCAACTTTTACGAGCCCGGTAAATGTTAGTGTAAAACCTTAAGAAGTGATAGTGATGACTAAGATATCAGCTGGGATTAATGAAAAATGTCCACGGTGTAGAAAGGGTGATATTTACAAGAACTCAATATTTAGTTGGAAGTACGCTGCTATGCACGAAAGATGCCCATACTGTAATCAAAAATATGAGATAGAACCGGGTTTCTTTTACGCTGCGATGTACGTCAGTTACGCATTTACGGTAGCGGAACTAGTGATAGCAGGCATAGCCGCCTTTTATACTGTTGGAGAAAGTAATTTATGGCTTTTAATGGCAATTACCATCTCACCCGTTATCTTACTCATGACAATCAATTTTAGGTATTCAAGGACGATATTACTTCATTACTTGTCACCAATTAAATATCAAAAGGATCTCTAAACGGATCCTTTTTGATTTTTTATCTCTCCACTTTTTAGTACCACTGGCGAACTTATTGCAATTGTTCATTTGGCAGAATCAGAGAACTTAATGCGCTAGAGGGTGTTCTATCTCTAATCGTGAACATTTAGCAATGGACCAGATGAATTATTATCATACCAGGGAAGTAAGCGACTCTTTTGAAACGGCTTTAACAAAGGTTAAAAAGGCACTGGCAGACAGAGGGTTTGGAGTCATTACTGAAATAGATCTAAAGGAAAAATTCAGGGAAAAACTTAACGTCGACTTTCGTGAGTACCGTATTCTCGGTGCTTGCAACCCAAAATGGCTCACCAGGCAATTGAACAGGAAGATAGAATAGGTGTATTACTACCATGTAATGTACTTGTTCAGGAACGCACGAACGGCAAAGTAGAAGTATCTGCAGTCAATCCTATGGAAACGATGTCTGCAGTTCAAAATCAAAATCTGGAAGCAATAGCTGGCGAAGTGAGCCTGAAATTGAAGGAAGCGATCGATTCACTCTAATTATATAGCAGCAGATGAATCAGGAACTTTTACGTCATCTGAAGGAGAAACAGCAAGTTGTAGAGTCTGTTCCCTCTAACGACATCATTAAAGGTTGGGTACAAGACCTTATTTTCCTTTTATATCCGGAGCACAATAAAATAATTTACCCCAGCACTGCGGAAATAGACAATCGATTTGATTTGTTAAAAGAGCAACTTTTAAAAATATTCAAAGGTACTACGGCTTGTGATGGCTGCGACAATGAATTAAAAGCCGAACAGTTTTTTGAAAATATCCCTGAATTGTACCGGGTCTTGAACACGGATGTAGATGCTATTTTCCAGGGTGATCCTTCAGCTAAATCGCGTTTCGAAATAGTTAGAGCTTACCCCGGGTTCTTTGCTATTTGCTTCTATCGCGTCGCGAATTCATTGCTGAAGCTTGGGATACCCTTACTTCCCAGGATTATCACCGAATGCATTCATGCCCAAACCGGTATTGATATTCATCCCGGAGCTGAAATTGGCGAGTATTTCTACATCGATCATGGAACAGGACTTGTGATTGGCGAAACCTGTAAAATAGGGAAACATGTTAAGGTCTACCAGGGTGTGACTTTAGGCGCACTGAGTGTCGAAAAAGAACTGGCTGAAACGAAACGACATCCAACTGTTGAAGACTCGGTAGTAATTTACGCGAATGCAACTGTTTTAGGAGGCTACACCGTAATAGGTCATGATAGTATTATCGGTGGCAACGTATGGATTACAAAAAGCCTTCCTCCGTTTTCAACGATTTATCATACTTCAACGAATAAGGTTATTGAAAATCAATAGGAAATTGATTACATACCACGTTTTTAAAGGATAAGGCCTGCACCTTTCGCAGGCCTTGAATCTCCCTACAAAACCTCTGCTTCCGCCTGCTCCATCTCATCCTTATACGTCTTCCACAGCAGGTAACCACCGGAAAGATTAGTGACATTCCTAAATCCGCTTTGAACAAGGATCCGTTGTGCCAGGTAGCCCCGCATTCCTTGCTGGCAGAAAATATGAAGCGGTTTATCTGTAGGAACTTCAGTCAGGCGATTTCTTATTTCATCCAGAGGAATATTCACAGCGCCTTCAATTGTTCCTCCTGCAAACTCCGTCGGGGTGCGCACATCAATTAAAGCTGCATTTGCTTCCACTGAATCCAGTTTTGAACATTCGATAACTTTCAACCCGCCGAGTAAAATATTTTCAGACACAAAACCCACCATATTAACAGGATCTTTAGCGGATGAGAACGGAGGCGCGTAAGCTTGTTCAAATTCAATCAGATCATAAATCGTTCCCTTGTTTTTGATTACCGAAGAAAGCACATCCAGCCGTTTATCAACGCCTTCTCCGCCAATAACCTGGGCACTCAGCAGTTGTCCGTTTTCAGGAGAAAAAGCAATCTGGATAGTCATCAGTTGGGCGCCAGGATAATACCCCGCATGTGAATTTCCATGAATGGTTGCAGTGAGGTGAGGAATTTTATTTCGTTCCAAATGTTTTACAGCCATCCCAGCAGCTCCTACAGTCAGGTCGAAAAGCTTCACAATAGCGGTATTGATCGAACCATTGTATTTCTGATTATTGCCGAACGCTAAATTATTTGCACAAATGCGACCCTGCTTATTCGCAGGCCCTGCAAGAAAAGTAATTGTCGGCTGACCAGATATCGGGTTAGCATACTCGATGGCATCACCAACTGCATAGATATCAGGATCGGAGGTTTGAAGATATTCATTTACCCATATCCCTTTTGCCTGTCCTATTTTTAAACCTGCATTTTCAGCCAGCTTCGTATCAGGCCTGACACCGATAGAAAGGATTACCAGATCTGCATCCAGGGCTGCCTTATCCTGCAGCTGAACTTTCAAGTGGTCATCTTCTTTCTCAAAGCCGGTTACAGCAGTGTTCAAATGCAATTGAATCCCTTTTTCTCTGAGATGTTTCTGCGCAATAGCGGCGATAGGAAGATCTACCGGAGCAAGGATTTGATTGCCCATTTCTACCACACTTACTTCCAAACCGAGTTCATGCAGATTTTCGGCCATCTCTAAGCCTATAAAACCGGCTCCAATCACAACGGCTTTTTGTGGCTTTGATTCGGTAACGTAGCCTTTAATATAGTCAGTGTCGCCCACATTCCGAACGGTGAAAATCCCCTCGATCTGTATTCCAGGTAGAGCAGGCCGTATCGGACTGGCGCCCGGCGACAGCACCAGTTTATCATACGATTCTGTGTACTCTTCGCCAGTCAAAAGATTAATGGCGCTTACTGTTTTTACAGAAGGATTGATGGCGGTGACTTCGGTACTTACTCTCACATCTACATTGAATCTTGCAGCAAAGGAAGTGGCAGTCTGGACGAAGAGTTTGTTTCTATCCTTGATCACATTTCCGATGTAATATGGAAGTCCGCAATTGGCGTAAGATATATACTGTCCTTTTTCAAAAATGACGATTTCCGCATGTTCGTCTAATCTTCTTAATCTTGCTGCGGTGCTGGCTCCGCCCGCTACAGCGCCTATAATTATGTATTTCACAATCTTTTTTGTTTCTCCAAAATTGCTCATAATGAGAAAGGGAGCTCGGTGACAATTGTCACAGAACAAAAGTGATTGTGGTCATACTTTTGCATGAGGACAAACACAAAATCTATCCAAATGAAAGTTCAACAATTTGAGGACAAGTATTTAGCACAATACAGTTACGCAGTTTTAAGTGAGTGCGAAAATCAAATAGTGTTAATAGATCCTTCCCGCAATCCTAACCCATATTATCGATTTGCAGAAGAACACAAGGCTGTAATTATTGGAGTGATCGAGACGCATCCACATGCCGATTTCGTGAGCAGTCACCGGGAAATTCAAAATAAAACCGGAGTAAAGATCTATGGAAGCAAATTGATGAAGGCAAGTTATCCTGTTACTCCTTTCGATGAAGGCGATAGTATTGAATTTGGAAAGATTAAGCTAAAAGCTCTAAATACCCCAGGTCATTCTCCCGACAGTATTTCTATTGTTTTAGAACACAATGGAAAAGATAAAGCAGTGTTCACCGGAGATACTTTGTTTGTTGGTGACTGCGGTCGTCCCGACCTACGGGAATTTGGCGGAGAGCAGGAAGCTTTACGCGAATACCTTGCGAAGCAGATGTATTCTTCGCTGAGAGAGAAACTGGCAAAATTGGATGATGACGTCGTTCTCTATCCCGGACACGGAGCCGGAACACTTTGCGGAAAGGCTTTGAGCGATGCAAGCAGTTCCACTATTGGCGAAGAAAAGCAACACAACTGGTCGTTACAAGATCTGCCGGAAGAGCAGTTTGTGAAGGAACTAACTTCTGACCTACCGTTTATCCCGGTATACTTCTCCTACAATGTTGATCTGAATAAAAAAGGAGCACCAGATTTTTCACCAAGTGTTGCCGCTGTGCAGATTGCGAAGAAGATCAATTCTGAGGAAGATACAAAAGATCTGGATAAGCAACTCTGGGTAGTAGATGTCAGAAACGATAAGGATTTCAAGAAAGGGCATCTTGCTCATTCTGTCAATATCATGGAAGGCGAAAAGTTTGAAACCTGGCTTGGCAGTATCATTAAACCTGGAGAAAGCTTTTATCTGGCAGCTAAAGACGAAAATCAATTAAAAAAGATGATTGAACGGGCGGCTTCAATTGGCTATGAAAGCCGGATAAAGGAAGCTTTTGTTCTTGATTTTGCGGAGCAGGAAGAGGCCCTTTTGGATCTCAACAACCTTAAGGAAAATCCTGAGGAATATACCATTGTTGATGTGCGTAATCCTTCGGAGGTAAAACAACAAAAGATCTTTGCAAACAGCCTGTCAATTCCTTTAGCGGAACTCCGTGGCCGGGTAAAGGAAATTCCAACCCATAAACCGGTAGCAGTCCATTGTGCTGGAGGCTATCGGAGCGCCGCCGCCAGTTCGCTGCTTTCTTCAGAACTGAAAGGCAAAGCCGACGTGTATGATATCAGTGAGGCGATAAAGGAGTTTCAAAAATAGCTAGCATTTGAGGGGCTGCATCGCTAGCCTCCTTGAACATAAACGATCAGATAACACTATGAAAAGAATAGCAATTCTTCTTACACTTTTTGCATTTGTTTTCCTCTGCACTGCACGAGCTCAGGAAAATATTCCTTTTACCGGGGCAAAAGCCACATTAGACTCTTATAAGGCCTTGTACGTTTTAAATAATGGGGACGAGAAAAAAATCAACGGAACGCTCAGAAATATCCAAAATGCATTGGAAGACCCGCGATTAAAAGGCAAGCTTCAAATCGAATTAATTGTCTTTGGAGACGGCGTGAAGGTGTATGAAAAAACAGGGCCTTTTGAGGCTAAACTTAAAGATCTGCAACAGAAAGGCGTGATCCTTGGTATGTGCGAAAACACTCTGCGGGAAAGAAAGATCGACAAGAGAGCATTGTTCCCTTTTATTTCGTATGTCCCTTCCGGTAATGGAGAAATTATTATTCGCCATTATGAGGGCTGGGCCATTGTTCATCCATAAATAGCAATGTATGAAACTATCAATCGCTTTTATTAATGACGTTCACGGATATTTAGAACTACACCCTGAACTATTTTTTACGGGGAATGGAAATGTTGTAAGAACTGCGGGGGGATATTCTAGGATTCAAACTCTGATCAAAAGCATCAGAAAGGACAATCCTTATACTCTTGTTTTTGATGGGGGCGATACGTTTCACGGTACGCTCCCCGTAGTTGAGTCGAAGGGAGAAGTTCTCATACCAATCCTAAATGAAATAAGATTCGACGCGATGGTAGGGCACTGGGATTTTGCGTTTGGCCCGCAGCAGTTGTTGCATCTGTCTGGACAACTTCGCTATCCCATTCTAGGGATCAACGTTTATAATGCTGAAAAAGAGCGCCTGCTGAAGCCTTACTCCCTGCAGCAGATCGGAGAAATAAAAGTAGCTACCATTGGCATTTGCTCTAATATCATCGACAAAACAATGCCCGAACAATTCAGTCAGGGAATAAGTGTAACTACCGGCATTGATGAACTGCCTAAATTTATTGAAGAAGTAAGGAGTCAGGGAGCCGATCTTGTAATACTATTATCTCATAATGGTTTTCCTCAGGATGTGAGAATATTGTCGCAGGTTCCGGGCGTTGATGTTTGCTTAAGTGCCCACACACATAACCGATTGTTTGATCCCGTTTTGGTGGATGATACAATTGTTATTCAAAGTGGTTGCCATGGTTCGTTTCTTGGACATTTGGAGCTAGAAATAGAATCGAAGACTATCAAAAGTTTCAACTACCAACTTAGAGAGGTTCAGGAATCTTTGGCTCCGGATCGGGAAATGGAAGGATTAATAAATGCGGCGCAGGAACCGTATCAATATCTACAGAAACAAATTATTGGTGAAACTTCAACCGTTTTGCACAGGTATGACACTTTGAACAGTTCTGCGGACCATCTACTTCTTTCGGCTGTACAAGCAGCGACTAAAGCCGATGTTAGTTTCTCTAATGGTTGGCGCTATGGCGCACCGATTCCAGCCGGCCCAATTACAAAATGGGATATTTATAATTTAGCCCCAATGAATCCTGAGATTTCAACTGTCGAAATCACGGGATTGGAAATTACGGAAATGCTGGAGGAAAACCTCGAACGGACTTTCTCAGTAGATCAGGTGTCTCGGACTGACGGTATTCATGAGGATCGAAAATCCGAAAGGAAGCAGAATTCAACAAATCTTTATTGGAGATGAACTTTTGAGCAAAGAGAAGGTGTATAGTGCCGCTTTTATTACCACCCAGGGAGTGCCTGACAAATATGGAAGAAATCGGCAACATACGCAGGTCAAATTAGTGGAAGCAGTAGTTTCATACCTAACGATGCACTGTTCATTCGATGTAAAAAACTATCAAAACTTCCACCTAATTTAATTGTTACTTGTGGTTCTACCCATTAAGCACTTATCTTTGCAGCCAATGTTCAATTCCAGGATAATAAGTTGTATCAGGAAAGCAAGTAACCTTAAAACTATCGTTTTAGGCTTACTTGTTACTTGTATGCTGTTATCAACCTGTGCGGTGAGGAAAAGTATTGAAGCGTTTTTTCAAGGTTCAGCTCACACGGAATCCAGCATGGTTAATGGGTTTGGGTTTAAGAAGATCAGGGCAATATCTGATAATGTTCAGTTTGCAAGTCCTCAACTTTGCTCTTCTGATGACAGAACTATATTGCAAAATATTGATCAACCAGGATCAAAAGTCCTGGGTTCATTATTACCACAAGCACTGTTTCTAACTACGCTGCTGGGTTTCATCTCCGCTGTCTTACTTGCTCTATGGCATCACAGGCTCGCACGGTTTTATCCGCAAGCTTCACTTGCTTTCAATAGCACACCTCTCTACATAAAGAATAGATTACTTCTGATTTGATCCTTCCCTAAGCCAATCTGGCTTAATCATTTCCTGCCTTAACAGGCAGCTTTAATTCTATTCATTTCTTAAAAATTTCATAGCATGATAAAGCAGAAGCTTTACCTGACGGCGGTTCTCATGCTGCTCGTCAATCTTAAGTCTTACTCGCAAGAGAGACAATTACCTCTTTCCGAGGCGTGGGAAGCCGCCTTTTCGAGATACCCGGGCTTGACGGAAAAACAGGCCCTGATACGGGAATCAGAATATCAGAAAAGGGAACTGCAAAACGACTTTCTACCCAACTTACAGTTGCAGTTGCAGAATTCTTACGGAACTTTTGCTGGGAGTACAGGTGCATTTTTCCCTTTACCGGGTACGTTCAATGTAAGCGGCAATCCGGCGATTTCCGGAGCTTCAGCCGCTGCAAACACTTTTGGGTCAGTTCTCGTGGACTGGCGCGTTTTCGAGTTCGGAAGACAAAGGAAGGCCGTACAAGCTGCAAAGGCAAATATCCAAAAAGCGGAAAGTACTTTTGATGCAACAAAATTATCCGTCCAGGCAAAGGTAAGCCGTCTGTATTCCGATATCCTCTATACCGGCTCAAAACAGCAATGGGCAAAAGACAATGCGGAGCGGGTAAAGGAGATCGTTGAGCTGTCCAAGACCTTAGCTGACGCAGGGTTAAAACCAGGTGCTGACACCCTGCTTGCCGCTTCTTCCTACCTGCAGACCTTAGGAGAACTAGACGACTGGACAGGTCGGCTTGAAGCAAGCAAAGTCCGTTTGACAGAGCTGGTACCGATTAACGAAAAAAGCGTCTATTTCGGCTTTTCAAACTATCTTTCAGCCGCTCCGCTTTCACCTGCGGATACATCAACTGCTGGCCATCCCTACTTAAATGTCATTTCAGATCAAGTGGAGAATGACAAGTTAAGGGCTGAAGTTGCTGCCCGAAAACTGTTTCCAAGCGTATCAGTTCTCGGGGGACTTAGTTCACGAGGTAGTGGCATTGGATCAAATGGTCTGATAAATTCCGGCTGGTCGTCTGGTTTCAACAATCAGAATAGTAATTATCTGATCGGCGTTGGCCTGACCTGGAATATCAGCAGCGCCTTCAATAGTATTACAGAAAGAAACCGGATTAAGCAACAACAAGCTGCTACCCAATCAAGATTTGAGGCGCAGAGCCTGCAATTAAATACCGGTTTACAATCTGTTAACAGCCGCCTAAATGAAAGCAGGAAGCAGGTTGAAAAGACCAATAGCGCGGTTGATAAGGCCCGGAAAGCTTATGACCTGTATTTATCGCGCTATCAGAACGGTCTGATCAATTTGACCGAACTGCTGCAGATCCAATTACTTCTTCAGCAATCCGAAAAGGTAAACATTGAAGCCTACCAGCAATTCTGGGATCAGGTGATTGCCCGCTCGGAGCTATCAGGCGACTTTAGCTATCTCTCTAACCAATTCAAATAGAACAAGATGAACATGATAAGACTTGCTCTGAGGAAACCCATCACGGTAATGGTGGCGGTGCTGGCCATTGCCTACTTTTCCTTCACAGCAATAAAAAAGATCAATGTCGATATATTCCCGGAAATAGAATCTCCGGCTATCTATATCGCCTTGCCATACGGAGGCTTAACTCCGGCCTACATGGACGGTTTTATGGCCAACGAATTCCAGAAACTGCTCATATTCGTCAGTGGCGTTAAAGATATCGACTTTAAAAGTATTCAGGGTTTTACCCTGATGAAGCTGACGTTTTATCCCGGAACAAACATGGCGCAATCCTCAGCGGAACTTTCAGCCCAGGTCTCCCGTGCGATGGCGCTTCTGCCGCCCGGGGCCATTCCTCCTCAGGTAGTACGTTTCGACGCCAGTTCGCAACCTGTAGGACAACTCGTATTTGAGAGCCCCAAGCGGACCATTACGGAACTGCAAACATTAGCGCTCACCAAGATACGACCGATGTTCGTAAATATCCCTGGTGTTACCGCACCTGCCCCATTCGGAGGGAATGTCCGGACAATTGTGGTAAAAGTAGATCCTGGATTGATGCAATCCTATGGTTTATCTGCAGAGGAAGTGACTACTGCCATTGCCAAAAACAGTTTTCCATCTCCTGCCGGAAATATTCGAATTGGGGATAAAAACCTGATGAGTCCGGTAAATACCATGGCCAAAGGTCCGGAAGAGTTTTTGAATATGCCACTTCGCACAGGTTCCGGAACTACGGTTTTTGTTAAGGATATCGGAACGGTAGAAGATGCCGCGGATATCACAACCGGATATGCAGTCATTAACGGAAAGCGTTCGGTGTACCTGCCGGTGATCAAAAAAGCAGATGCCTCTACTCTGACCGTCGTCGACAACCTGAAAAAGTCAATCCCCATGCTGGAAGGTGCTCTTCCTGAGGATGTGAAAGTGAACTATGTATTCGATCAATCCGGCTACATCTCAAGAGCTTTGAATAATCTTGTACATGAGGGAATTCTCGGTGCCGTGCTCACCGGATTAATGGTTCTGTTGTTCCTGGGCGATAAACGGGGCGCACTGATCGTGGTGCTGACTATCCCGATAGCAATCCTCTCCGCAGTGATCATGCTTTACATTATGGGTCAGACGATCAATATTATGACGCTTAGCGGTCTTGCTCTGGCAATAGGAATTCTGGTAGATGAAGCAACGGTAACCATCGAAAACATTCACCAGCATTTTGAGATGGAGAAGCCCAAAGACCGGGCAATTCTGGATGCCCTGCTGGAAATATCCATCCCTAAACTACTGATCCTGCTTTGTATCCTGGCAGTACTGGTGCCATCGTTTATGATGACCGGCATTCCAAAAGACATGTTCCTGCCTCTGTCTTTAGCCGTTGCTTTTGCCATGATCGCCTCTTTCATCGCATCGCAGACCTTCGTTCCAATTCTGGCGAACTGGCTGATGAAAACGGATAATTTTCATCATCACCAAACGAGCTTCCATAAGAAAAAACTCACCCGTTTTGAGAAATTCAAGCGCTCTTATTTATTACTGACCCGAAAAGCGGCAAACAACAAAAAGAAGGTCGTAGCACTATATGCCCTGTTAGTGGTGGTAATGATCGGCCTTGCCGCTTTACTTATCGGAACCGATATTCTGCCAGCCAGTAACAGTGGCGATATTCAATTGCGGATTGCAGCACCCCAGGGTACAAGGCTCGAGAAGGCAGAAAAATATCTGAAGGATGTTACTCTGCTGATCAGGAAGCAACTGCCCGACAATGCCGTAAAAATTGGCTCAGCTTACGTAGGACTTCAACCTTCCACCACTGCGATCAATCCAATCTTCCTGTTTACCAGTGGCTCTCATGAATCCGTTCTTCAATTATCGATTGATCAGGAAGTCTATTCCGAATCTATTGAAGAATTAAAAGAAAACATCAGAAAAGCAGTTAACTCCAAATATCCGGAGCTGCAGTTAACTTTCGAGCCCATGGAAATGGTGCAGAAGATTATGAGTCAGGGCGCAAATACTCCTATACAAATAAAGGTTGCTGCCGGACCCTTAAAGACGGCTGTTAAACACGCCGGCAAAATATCAGAGGAACTAAAGAAAACTCCGTTCTTCAGAGATGTACGGGTGGTGGAGCCGGTTCAGTACCCGAGCGTTCAGATAGATGTCGACAGGGAATTAGTCGCTCAGTTTGGGTTAAGCATGCAGGAGGTTTCCAAAGCGCTTACCATAGCTACTTCTTCCACGCGATTCACCAACAAAAACCTGTGGGTAGATCCTAAATCAGGATTGGTGTTCCAGGTGCAGCTACAGATCCCGGAAGCAGAATTGCAATCACTTGAAAATCTACGTTCGCTGCCCTTAAAATCGGGATCAACGCGGCCTGTTTTGGAAGATGTAGCTACACTTCGTTTAACCAAACAGCCTGGTCAAGTAAACAGACAGGGGCCTAACCGGTACGTAACCGTTCAGGCAAATACCTACAATAAAGATCTTGGCTCAGCCTCGAAAGCTGTGGAACAGGCATTGATGAATGTGGGAGAAGCGCCGCGGGGAGTGATCGTTAAAACCGAGGGAACATTACAGCTACTTCGTGAAACGATGGACGGATTACAAACCGGCCTGGTGGTTGCTGTCGTGGTGATCTTCCTCTTACTTACAGCCTATTACCAATCCTTCGCGGTTTCGGCGCTCATCCTCTCGGTTGTTCCTGCGGTTTTAGGTGGGAGTTTACTAATTTTACTTGCCGCTGGAAGCACCTTAAATCTTCAATCCTACATGGGAATAATTATGTCTGTAGGTGTTTCGGTCTCTAATGCAGTCCTGCTGGTAAATCAGGCTGAATTAAACAGGAAACGAGGAATGGAAGCTTCACTCTCAGCTTTCCTTGCAGTCTCTTCAAGACTAAGACCAATCGTGATGACAACCCTGGCTATGATCGCTGGAATGATCCCGATGGCTTTGGGAATGGGTGACGGCGGCGAACAAATTGCCCCCTTGGGGCAAGCTGTCATTGGCGGTCTTATACTTTCAACCGTTACCTCACTACTGGTATTACCACATCTGTTTGTCATGGTGCGAGGCAAAGCAACTCTCACCAGCAACTCCCTGGATCCAGATGATCCGGAAAGAATAATTCTAACGAAAATACCTGTTAAAATAATCTCAAAAAAAGAAGTTTATGAAATCTAGAAATATAGCATTATTTATAATCACATCCGGACTGGCAGCCATTATGAGTGCTTGCTCGACCGGTAAAAGCGAAGAAGCGAACACCGGAAAAGAAGCATCTGCAATCCCTGTAGTTGAAGTAATTAGTCCCTTAGCAGATCAGCCGCCTTATCCACTGTCTTTACCCGGAGAGCTTAAACCCTTTGAGCAAGTAGACGTTTTTGCCAAGGCGAAAGGATTTGTCAAAAAGCTTTATGTAGACAGGGGCAGCAGGGTGAAAAAAGGTCAGCTGCTTGCTGTACTGGAAGCACCTGAAATTAGTCAGCAGTACCTGTCGGTTCAATCCAGCGAACGAAAGCTCTATGAGAACTATCTTTATAGCCGGCAAGCCTACCAGCGGCTTAAAAAAGCAGCATCAAAAAACGGTGCCGTAGCGGAAATTGAACTGGACCGGGCAAGGGCGCAACTCCGTAGTGACAGCGCTGCCTATCATTCGGCGAAGGCATCGACCGGAGCATCTGCCCAACTGAAAGATTATCTGAGGATTACAGCTCCCTTTAGTGGCACCATCGTTTCCAGAAATGTTTCTGTGGGTGCATTGGTTGGCGAAAATAATTCTACGCCATTGTTTACTATCGCTCAGCAGGAACGCTTACGATTAACTGTTTCCATTCCTGAAAAACATGGCCATTCCGTAACCAGAAATACCCTTGCTACTTTTACTGTCAGCAATCGCCCTGGAAAAACCCACAAAGCATCATTGTCAAGAAACAGCGGTCTACTGGATCAGGAAAGCCGATCAATAGCAGTCGAGTTCGATGTAGACAATCGAAATCAGACATTGGCAGGAGGTGAATATGCACAGGTAAAACTAATGCTTAAACGCCCGGATTCTACTTTATGGTTACCTGCAAGCAGTGTCGTTCAGGCCCAATCGGGAGTGTTTATTTTGAAAGTTGAAAATGGATTAGTTGAGAGAATTCCGGTAGCACTTGGAATCAGAAAAAAAGAAATGCAGGAAGTTTTTGGAGATCTGACGACTGAAGACAAAATTTTAAAATCGGGAACCGAAGAACTGGAAGAGGGTGCTGCTGTTCAAATAAAGAAGTAAAATGAAGTATATCAAATCAAATATTGGCTTCATCATTAGTATGGTGGTGCTTGCAGTAATTGCTCTCAATCCTGAAGCAAAAAGTTTACTCCTGAAGGGACTTATAAAATCTGGCTTGTATGAGCCAGATTTTGTTCCGGCAAAAGCCGAAGGTGAACGTGCCGTACCCTCCGCACTTTTCAGATCTGTAAACGGCGAACTAATTGATGTTGCAAATAGCAAAGGAAAAGTGATTTTCATAAATTTCTGGGCAGAGTGGTGCCCGCCATGCATTGCAGAAATGCCCTCAATTAGTAATCTCGCGAAACATTTCAAAGACGAAAAAGATCTTCTGTTTTTAATGGCCAATGTGGATGGAGAATTGAAGGCGTCTCAGGATTATTTTGAAAAAAATAACTATCCCTTACCTGCATTTATCCCAGCCGGAACAATTCCGAAAAGTATCTTCCAGGGAACGTTACCAACCACAGTTATAATTAACAAGAATGGCGACATTGTTTACCAGCATGATGGTATAGCAGATTATAATACTCAGGAAACGAAGGACTTTATCAAGCGTTTGCTGGAGGATTAGAGTTTACAAACCAGTAAAACAAGAATAATTAAGTTCTACACCAAATGGTACACCTAAGTCATGCAAAAGACAGAGTTACCTTTAGATAGGTTACTTAGTGCTTCCTTTGGCGACTATCGCCATATTTATTCTCGCGAAGACTCATAACTGACCTTAACCAAAGCATGAGAGAGGATGAACGCAAGTCCTCTTCACTTTTAAAAAAAAACTGGACTGGTCGCTTTTAGGCGTTGCCGATCCAAATGCCGTTGCAGCATTACCATCTGTCAGATGGCGCATGATAAATTTGGAAAAAATGTCCACTTCCAAACACAAGCAGGCCTATGAGAGATTGGCGGTCATTCTATTTCCTAGCCAATAAGAGTTATTCCTGAGTGTATTAATGTTTAGCCACTTGATGTGAGCTACGTAAACAAGACAGCACCAATTTTTCTTTCCATGTCGACTCTCAGATTTAACAGGTTGCTGTAAATAAATTTGCTGTTGTAATAAAATTTATTTTATCTTTGTAAGCGAACACTCACTTACCGGGTTTAATGAAGTAGAGATAAATTTAGTTATTAAAAAATTGATGCTGGATTATGACAAATAAGGATTTTACTGAAAGGCAGATAGAGATAATGGAAGCCGCCACTTTGCGGATTGACCAATATGGCATACAAGAATTAACAATAAAAAACTTAGCTTCTGATCTGGGACTATCGGAGGGTGCTTTGTACCGACATTTTAAAAGCAAGAATGAAATTTTACTTGGCCTTTTGTCCTATTTTATTTTTGAAATGAAAGATCGGGTTGCAGCGATTATTTCTAAACAAGAAATTACGCCGACAGAGCAGTTAAAAGAAATCTTTGATTCTCAATTAAATGCATTTTTAAATAAACCGGCTATTGTTAGTGTAATTTTTTCCGAAGGTATTTTTCAATTTAATAAAGGCCTTAGTGAGAAGGTTTCAGCTATGATGGAACTCATGCAGGACCACATCAGTGCTATCATCAAAAAAGGTCAGGACGAAGGACTTTACCGTGAGTTGATCGGTCCGGCAACTATTTCAACTATTATTCTGGGCAGTATGCGCATGACTGTGTTAAAATGGAAACTCTCTGGACATAATTCAAATTTAATTAAAGACGGAAGCATCGTTTTAAACGGACTGTTAAATATGATTGAAAAATAAACAAAGTGAAAATGGAAAGTTAGTTCAGGTTCCTTTAGTTTTTGATATGATAAAGTATATCCATAACACTTAATTCATATTTCCATTATAACCAACTAAAAAATTTGATTTGTCATGTTAGTAAATATTCACATACCATATATTATCCTGCTGCTTTTAGTAGTTGGACTAAATCCATCAAACGCTCAAGTCTGGACTTTGGAAAAGTGTATTGACACCGCCCAGGTTCACAACAAAAATCTGCAAATAAGCAGAAACACGATTGCTATCGGCGAACAAAAGCATAAAGAGGCAAAAGCGAATTTAATGCCTAAAATAACTGCAAACGCAGATTATAAGTATTTTACAAATTTACCTTATCAGTTAATGCCACTTTCAGTTTTCGGTGGCGCTGATGGAAAATTTAAAGAAGCCCAATTTGGTGTTCCGCACAATATTAATGCAAACTTACAATTGTCAATGCCCTTGTATAATCCGCAAATGTACGGAGCTATCCAAACCACTGAAATAGCCTCAGAATTAACAGATTTACAATACCAGAAAACAGAAGAACAGATTTATTTTGAGATCACAAACCTATATTACAATGCACAAATATTGCATCACCAATTGGCTTTTATTGAGGGCAACCTTGTAAATGCCAGAAAACTTCTTCAAAATACAGAACTACTTAAAGAGCATCTTCTTGCCAAAGGGACAGATGTAAGTAAGGTAAAATTGCAGGTTGCACAAATTAGTACACAAAAAGAAAGTATAGTCAGTAAATATGAGCAAGTTCTCAATGCTTTGAAGTTCGCAATGGGAATTCCCGTCGAACAACATTTACAAATTCAACCAGAAATTGAATATCAAAAGGTTAAAGAATATACAAGGTTATCAATATTGGATATTGGTATTATAAAAACACAAAACCGGTTGTTGACAAGTGAATTAAATACTTTAAAACATTCAAAACTGCCCTCGATCTCATTGTTCGGTACTTATGGATCGACTGGTTTTGGCTACGACAAGAGACCGGATAATTTTCTAAAATTCTATCCGGTTGGCTTCGCTGGTATTCAATTATCGTCTCCCATATTCAGCGGAACGGTTACGAAACGAAAGATCAATCAGAAAAAGTTAGAACTCCAAAATAATGAACTTCAATTGGGCTTACTTACCGAACAAAATAAGATGCAGGTAGAAAATTCAAAACTACAGAGATTCGTAGCCCAAAAATCCGTGGAAACCACAGACCCACAAATTAAACTCGCACAATCTATTTACGAGCAAACAATCCTGCAGCAAAAACAAGGAACTGCAAACTTAACTGATGTTTTACTCGCAGATAATGCTTTGCGGGAAGCACAGCAAACATATTTATCTGCTGTAATAGATTATCTGAAAGCAGATTTAGAACTTAAAAAAGCAACCGGAAATATTTTATCGACTAAATAATGGCTAAAATGAATGCAAAATCATCAACCCTGAAAAAAGCACTATACCTTATCATACCATTGATAGTAATCGCTTTTGTCGTAATAAAATTGAGAAGCAATAAAGAAATTACTCAAAGTAAAGTTTATCAATACAATAAGGAGCAGGCTATTAAGGTTCAGGCAGATACATTGCAATTTGAAGATGTGGATGATATATCTTCTTATTCAGGAATATTTGAACCAAACAAGGAAACCAAAATAAGCGCTGAAATACAAGGAAAAATTAATGATGTTTTAGTTGATGTTGGAAGTGTTGTACATAAGGGTCAGCCACTGATTAAGTTAGATAATTCTTTATTGAAATTACAATTGCAGACACTTAAAGTGCAAATCGATGGTTTAGAAGCTGATTTTAAACGTTACACAATTTTAGCTAAGGTTGATGCCATTCAAGGTATACAGTTAGAAAAAGCAGAATTGGGTTTAAGATCCGCCAAAGTGCAAAGGGCAACATTGCTTGAACAGATTTCTAAAACAACTATAAAGGCTCCTTTTAATGGAATTGTTACAGCAAAACTTAGTGAGGTAGGTGCTTTTGCGGCACCGGGTGTTCCGTTGCTTCAAATAACAGACATCTCAAAGTTGAAATTCACTGTAAACATCCCTGAGAATGATCTGCATAATTTTCAAATGAACCAGAGTTATCAAGTAACAGCAGATGCTTATTCAGGAATTTCCTTAAGCGGCAAAACCACAATGATAGGAAGCAAAGCAAATACAGGAAATAGTTTTCCGGTTCAGTTTGCAGTAAATAACACAGCGGCTTTTAAAATTAAATCGGGCATGTTTGGTAAAGTGGTTTTGAAAAAAAGCACACCAGAGGATCGGATTGTTATCTCCTCTGCTGCAATTATGGGTACGGCTAAGCAACCGCAGGTTTATCTTATTAAAAATGGCAAGGCCATTTTACAAAATATTACCATATCAAATAAAATACAAAATAAAACAATAGTGTCAGGTGGATTGAAAGCCGGTGATGTAATTGTAACCAACGGATTTATAAATCTATATGACGGTGCGAATGTAACCGTGAATTAAATCAGCGAAAAATGAATATTACCGAAATATCAATCAATCGCCCTTCGCTGATTATTGTGCTTTTCAGCGTATTAACCCTTCTTGGAATTATTGGGTATAAAAATTTAAGTTACGAATTAATGCCCGACTTTAATCAGCCGGTTGTGGTGATTAAAACAGGATACCCGGGCGCAGAGCCCAATGAAGTAGAAACTTCCGTTTCACGTAAATTGGAGGATGCCCTGTCAAATCTGGAAGGCGTAGATTACCTCGTTACAAAGTCCTTGCCCAATGCTTCGGTTATTATCGCTAATCTGAAATACGGGTCAGATCTGGATAAAACAATGCAGGATGCTCAACGATACATTGATAATATCCGCCAGGATTTGCCTGAGGATATTTTAAGTCCGGTAATGAGTAAAGTTTCTCCAAACGATTTGCCAATAATGTCAATCAGTGCAACAAGTAACTTGTCTGCCACTGAATTTTATCAAAAAATGAAAGATGACTACCTACCCCAGATTCAACAATTAAAAGGAGTAGCAGAAATCACCATTTTAGGAGGAGAAGAGAGAGAGATACAGGTAAAGGTAAATCAGGAAAAACTGAAATTGTATAAAGTGTCCTTGTATCAAATTGCTGAATCAATTAATCGTTCGGGACTTGATTTACCAGCCGGGAAAGTGCAAACCGACAAAGAGAGCAATTCAGTTCGTTTAACAGGGAAATTTTCAACGCTGGAAGATATAAAGAATGTTCAGGTAGCGATGCCTCTTCCCGGCAGTCCGGTTTATGTAAAAGACGTAGCGACCGTTATTGATGGTACAAAAGAGACGACCTCGATCAGTCGCTACAATGGCAAAAATGGTATCGGCTTACTATTGAAGAAACAAGGTGATGCCAATGCGGTGGACGTTTCAAAGTTAGTGCGCGCAAAATTTGAATCCATTGAAAAGCAGAATCTAAATTCAGGCGTGAAATTTATTATTGCTGACGATAGTACAGATAACACTATTGCTGCTGTTAACTCAGTTGTTTTTGATTTGGTTTTGGCGGTAATACTAGTATCGTTGGTAATGCTCTTATTTCTCAGAAGCTTCAGAAACTCAATCATTGTTTTAGTTGCTATTCCAACGTCTTTAATCACTGCATTCGCAGTAATGTGGCTTTTGGGTTACACACTTAACTTAATGACGTTGCTTGCTATGTCCTTAATCATAGGAATCTTAGTAGATGACGCTACTGTAGTATTAGAAAATATACAGCGCCATTTGGATATGGGGAAGGAAAAAAGAACGGCATCATTGGAGGGACGAATGGAAATCGGATTTTCTGCATTATCTATTACTTTGGTTGATGTGGTAGTTTTTCTACCCATTCTATTTTTACAGGTATTTGTTGCCGATATGCTTAAGCAATTTTCAGTAGTTGTAATCACTTCTACGCTTACCAGCTTATTGGTTGGCTTTACCCTAACACCCTGGATGGCCTCACGAATCGGGAAAAAAGAAGATTTACAACTGACCAATTTTTTTAATCGGTTCTTACTCTGGTTTGAAAGTCAGTTGGAGAGATTTATCAATTGGTATGGCCGAAAATTAGAATGGGTTTTGAGCCATAAACTCATTTTTGCAGGATTGGTATTGTTACTTTTTGTAATAACCGCAGGCATAATGAAACAGGGTATTATTGGTAAAGAACTTATCTCAACAGGAGACCAGGGGAAATTTAGAATGTCGTTGGAGTTTGACAAATCGACTTCCATTGAGCAAAATAACCTGGTTAGTCAAAAGATTGAAACTTACATCATCCATCAACCTGAAGTCGCAACGGTATTCAGCAATGTAGGTGGACCGAGTACAGGAGTCGGAAGTCTGGGCATTGGTTCTTCTAACAAAACTGAATTCACTATACAATTAAAAGATAAAAAGCAATTGAAGAATATTCCCACCGAAGAGTTTATGAAAAAACTCAGAGAAGATTTGAAAAGGAAATTTCCGGGAATAAATTATTCGATGGCAGCCCTGGGTCTAATTCCAAAATCTGCACCTATTGAGATAACATTAAGCGGAAATAATCTGGATATGGTGATGCAAAGCGGAAACGACTTAAAAGCAATTGTGGAGAAAATTCCCGGTGCAGACAATGTGCGTTTATCGGTTGAAGAAGGAAGTCCCGAATACAAGATAATCCCTGATAAAGATAAAATGCAGAGATTGGGTTTAACAACGGCATATGTTGGACTTAATCTGAGAACAGCTTTTACAGGTAATGACGATGCAACTTTAACTGAAAGCGGCACAGAGTATCCTGTAAGAATTCTGCTTGATGATTTTAACCGGAGAGATTTTGAGGACGTGCAGCAACTTTCTATTATTAATCCAATGGGTGTTCCAGTGGAAGTTTCACAATTTGCTATTGTAGAGCAAGACAATTCCCCCTCTTTGCTGGAGCGGAAAGACCGTCAGCCCGCTATTACACTTACTGCTGATGCATTGGGAAGGCCATCAGGAACTGTAGCGGATGATGTAGTGGCGTACATAAAAGAAAATCCGCTACCAAGCGGTATACAAATGACCTGGGGCAGTGACATCAAAAGGCAAAATGATAGTTTTGGTGCATTAGGTTCTGTGTTACTCATCTCCTTTCTGCTTATTTATCTTATTATGGTGGCGCTTTATGACAGTTTTGTTTACCCGTTCGTGGTTTTATTTTCCATTCCTGTTGCCGCGATCGGCGCATTTTTAGCATTAAATTTATCATTGAGTAATATTAGTTTATTTGCATTGCTTGGTATGATTATGCTGATGGGCTTAGTGGCGAAAAATGCAATTCTAATTGTGGATTTTACCAACCAGTTAAAAGCCGATGGCAGACATTTTAAAGAAGCATTAATTATTGCGGGTAAGGAGCGTATGCGCCCTATTTTAATGACAACGCTGGCGATGGTTTTTGGGATGTTACCCATTGCGCTTGCAACAGGAACAGCAGCAGAATGGAAAAACGGACTTGCCTGGGTAATTATCGGTGGATTGTTTTCCTCTTTAATTTTAACCGTATTTCTGGTACCGGTAGTCTATTACTTAGTAGATACAGCGAAAGAAAAAATAAAGCATAAAAAATAATGAAGGTAAAAACTTGCATCAGAATATCAATAGCACTTACGCTATCCTTCATGTTTTCTTCATTTACCAAACCAAGCCCAGAAATGTATTCCTTAACCATACACGTAAAGAATTTAAGGAATGAAAAAGGAGTTGTTCAATTTGCGTTGTATAACAAGGACGGATCTATACCTGATGAAGGATATAAAAAGTTTTACAAAATTTTAAAGGGAGAGATCGTAAATAAATCCTCTACAATTACCTTTAATAATATACCTGCCGGGAAATATGCAGTTAACGTTTTGCATGATGAAAACAGGAATGGTAAAATTGACAAAGGTTTTATTGTGCCGGTTGAAGGTATTGGTTTTTCAAACTACTCCTCACTTGGATTGAAAAACCGACCTGATTTTTCTAAATCAAGCTTTGATTTAAAGGAGAATAAATCTTTAAATGTGAAGGTGATTTATTTTTAAAACAAATGATTCAAGGCTACCGTTTGAAGAAACCAACGGATAAGTAATTACGTCTTGGAAAATCGCTTTTAAAATTGGCAAAAAAATATGTTCTAATTCAACATATCTTTTCGAATACCGAATATAAGAAGCTAGCTGCTGGCTAAAATCCATGCGGCCGTGCAGAATCTTCAGTATAAACAATGGGAACTATGTCGGCAATTCAAAAGTCAAATTTGGAATCAATTGCTGAAGAAGTCAGTTCAAAATTGAACGAAGCAATTAAGTCGCTTTAGCGAGCGCTTGGACAATTAATAAGGTAAACACAAAATCTATGCTTACCTATAATGGCGGAATGGGCTATAATAGCCCTTCATCCGCAAAAGAATAGTAACTGTCTGCAGTTATTATTAAATGATCTAAAACCGCTATATCAAGCAATTCACCTCCGTTTTTAATCTTCTTTGTAAGATTCAAATCAGCCTGGCTGGGTTTCAAATTTCCTGAAGGATGATTGTGACTGAGAATGATGGAGCTTGCACAAGCCTTCAATGCAGTGGAAAATATTACCTTCGGATCTGCAACTGTGCCTGCAAAACCTCCGGTAGATACTTCGAATATTCCTAAAACTTTGTTGGCCCTATTTAGTAACATCACTTTAAATTGTTCGAGTAATTCAAGCTTGTTAATGTCCCAATTATTAAATAGGATATTATAAACATCTTTTGATCCTGCAACAGCTGGCCTTTCTGACGCTTTGAACTTTGGTTTATAAGACACTTGAATTTCTGATACCTGGAACAATGAAATCTGGTTTTGTAGCTTTTCCATAATTAGCTGATTTAAAATTTATTGAATTAATTATGGTGCTTGACACAGGCTAAGGGTAATCAAGGGCAAAAGGAAAAGGAATAAATGGCCAGGAGTGAATGGTTAGAGCGTTTATGCCGGAAGCTTTTGCCCGCTTCAGCAGCCCTTAGCCTAACTTGGTGCCAATGATTAATGAATACATATTGTCATGTATGTTTTCAACAAGTCTTCCATCAACTGACTTTTCGAATTACTTTCGCGGCACTATGGGAATGCCACTTAGAATTACTTT
This sequence comes from Pelobium manganitolerans, assembly GCF_003609575.1. GTDB lineage: Bacteria > Bacteroidota > Bacteroidia > Sphingobacteriales > Sphingobacteriaceae > Pseudopedobacter > Pseudopedobacter manganitolerans. The sequence continues at coordinate 233,276 of NZ_MBTA01000025.1, forward strand.
TCGTGATCGTGACTACAGTTTTCAAGTTGTGAATGAGGAGCCTATTACTAGGGATACCACTGAAATACCAATAATTTTAAACGGAGAGACGCTGAAGTTGATAAAAGGCTCAAATGGCTGGAATACGAAAGAGGCAGTTGCGGGTATAGACGCCGAAATAGTCGAGGCAATCGGCCGGGCAATAGAACTTCGTTTTAGACTCTAGAAAATTTGCATTTGACATTCAGGTTCTTATTTTTGAAATCACAAAATTGTGATAAGGTTTAGGTTGCCCTGTTGCTCACATAGTTTCAGGGCTTTTTTGTCCATGTCACATTTGAATAAAGTTGACTAAATCGAAGTCAACAAAATAAATCAAGGAAAAACATCAAAAGACTCACCGGAAGATTACTTACACAGAATAGTTTAAGCGCTCGGTAGTGGCCGATCCCAAATACAGACCGATGTGATGTATTAATAAGCTTTTCTTAATCTATCTGCAAATTCGTCGGGCAGGGGGCTTTGTTCTACCCCTATGGCTGCTTTTTCTACATCATATTCAAATCTCACAAATTCTACCTGAAGGCTATCCGCTACAGAAAGACGGCCACTTTCCTTGAGCGTTAGTAATACGTAACCGCCCCTAACATCGCCGTCTTTTGGCTTCCCGACGGAACCAGTATTAATGACATGCTTTAAATCTGCCTTTTCAGAAGCTTGCAGAATGCGATGATAGGGTTTATGTGAATGGGCGCAAACTAAAATATCTGCGCCAAATTCATAGAGGAGAGCTTTGATATAATGTTCATCTGTATCTGCTAAAATATACTCTTCGTTGCTCTTTGGACTGCCGTGAACTAATAAAATATTGCAGTTTCCTTCATCCAGTTTGTACTCCAAACGAATATGAGCAGGAAGAGCTCTCAGGTATGCCTGATTTTGCTGAGTGATAATATGATATGCATAGTTTTTACCGGTAGTATCGGTCATTTTCTTTTTGACCTTTGTGTCGTGATTACCTGCTATAGTAACTATTCCTCTTCTCCGAATTTCCGCAATAATCTCATTAGGCCAGATGTTATACCCAACGAGGTCACCTAAGCAGTAGACAGCATCCGGCCTTTTTTCGTCAAGGTCTTTCAGGAAAGCGGTAAAAGCAGGAAGATTAGCGTGTATATCTGAGAATAAAGCGATTTTCATGTATAGGATGACGAATAGAATTTATTTAACTTCTACCAAGGATTCATTTTTATAATATTTATTTCGTAACCAGAAAGCGACGTTTACTAGGGCTATTAAAGCAGGTACTTCTACCAACGGTCCGATAACTCCTGCAAATGCCTGCCCTGAATTAATTCCAAATACTCCAATGGCTACAGCAATAGCGAGTTCGAAGTTATTTCCGGTTGCCGTAAAAGCAATCGATGTGCTTCTTGAATAATCCGCTCCGAAGGATTTACCCATGAAAAAGCTTACCAAGAACATGATGGCAAAGTAAACCACCAGCGGAATGGCGATACGAATCACGTCAATCGGGATCTGTACAATCAGTTCGCCTTTTAGGCTAAACATTACCACGATGGTAAACAGTAAGGCAATCAGGGTAATTGGAGAAATAAACGGAACGTATTTTTTCTGGAACCACTCTTCGCCGTTAATTTTTATTAGAGCATAGCGACTGACGATACCAAGGGCAAACGGGATGCCGAGATATATACCTACACTTTCTGCAATTTGACCGATCGTAATATCTATTTGGAGTGACTCAAGGCCGAAGTAAGGCGGCAATACGGTAATAAAAATATAGGCATAAACGCTATATAATAGAACTTGGAAGATACTGTTTAAGGCAATAAGGCCTGCTCCGTACTCACGATTTCCTTCTGCAAGCTCATTCCACACCACCACCATCGCAATACAGCGGGCGAGGCCGATCAGGATAAGTCCCACCATATATTCAGGATAATCGCGGAGAAAGAAAATTGCCAGAAAAAACATCAGTATCGGGCCTACTATCCAGTTCAGGAAGAGTGAAGCACCCAGTACTTTGGTGTCTTTAAATACTTCGCCCATGTTTTCATACTTGACCTTGGCGAGAGGTGGGTACATCATCAAAATCAGTCCGATTGCTAATGGGATGTTAGTTGTTCCCGACGAAAAGGAATTGATAAAGCCGGACGAAGATGGCATGAAGTAACCTATCGCTACTCCAATAGCCATCGCTATGAAGATCCATAAGGTTAAATACCTGTCCAGAAATCCAAGTCTTTTACGTTCTGCTACTGGAGCGCAATTAGTTGCTGACATAATAATCTACTGTTATTTATGAAAGATGCTGTTTAACAAAGTCGGCACAATAAACTTTTATCATATCTCTGACTCTTACAAATTCCTGAAATATTTCTTCTTCTGAGCCTACCGCTTTTGCAGGATCTGGGAAATTTTGATGAAAACGTTCAACATTTCCAGGAAAGAAGGGACACGCCTCATGAGCATTGTCGCAAACCGTTATCACATAATCAAAAGGAATGTTCAGATATTCGTCTACATGGTTAGATGTATGCTTTGAGATATCAATATGATCTTCGGCCATTACTTTAATGGCTTTTGGATTTACTCCATGCGTTTCGATACCGGCGCTGTAGACCGCGGCTTTATCGCGAGCAAAGTGTTTTAAATATCCGTCTGCAATCTGACTTCTGCAGCTGTTACCCGTGCAAAGCACTAAAATATTCTTCATTTATTTAGTTTGAATTGAAGGAATCATCCTGAGATTCTTTCTCAGGATAATTCCATTTAATTTTAATTACAACAGTTTGGTCCGCAGCATGCTGCTGTTTCAGGTACTGGTTTTTCTGCATATACTGTAATGCTGAAGATTCCGGTATTGCCGGATGTAAAAGCTGCTATCTCGGATTCATTTAGATAATTTACAAGAATATCTTTCGGAATATGAATCTGCTTTTCTTTTTGTATTGTGATGTTCTTGAAACCGTTTGACTTGACAAGTTCAAGGTATTCCTCTTTTTGAATCGCTCCTGAAACACATCCGGCATACATCTCAGCGGCGGACTGTAAGCCCTCAGGAAGATCACCAATCAGTACCACATCAGATATACTAAAATGTCCATTTGGCTTTAACACCCTAAATATCTCTTTAAATACACCATCCTTGTTGGGAACCAAATTTAAGACACAATTGCTTACAACCACATCGGCAACATCAGACGTAAGAGGCATTTTTTCGATGTCCCCTTGTCTGAATTCAACGTTATTGAATCCCAGCTTTTCGGCGTTTAGCCGTGCTTTCTCTATCATAGCCGGAGTGAAGTCAATCCCGATAACTTTCCCTTGTTCCCCTACTTCCGACCGTGCTACAAAGCAATCGTTGCCAGCACCGCTGCCGAGATCGATAACAGTATCGCCAGGCTTTATCTTAGCAAATTGCGTTGGAAGTCCGCAACCTAAACCCAAATCTGCTTCCGGGTTATAGGCTTCCAACTTCGTGTAATCATCGTTCATGATATTATAAACTTCGGTGCTGCAACCACCTGCACCACAACATGACGACTGGTTGGTTTCTTTATCCTGAAGTGCTATTTCGCTATACTTCTGCCTTACAAGTTCTTTTAATTGATCATCTGTTTTCATAACATTTGCTATTAGGTTATTGCAATATTGCGATACTTTTATTCAAATTTTTTTAGCAACAGGTAGTCGGCCCCTTATAGGATTTGAAGAATCCATCTAATTCATTCTTCAAGGTTTCCCAGGAGTCAGGGTTAATGCAATAACACACACTGGCTCCTTCGATGGTACCTTGAATAAGTCCGGCGTTTTTCAATTCTTTCAGGTGCTGAGATATTGTGGCCTGGGCAAGCCCAAGTTCAGAAACCAAGTCGCCACAAATACACGCATTACTATTTATAATCTCCTGCAAAATAGCGATTCGTGCAGGGTGAGCGATTGCTTTTAATAAAACCGCCAGCCTGTTCTGCTGTTCTGTAAATATTTCTGTTTTAGTTACTCCCATTTATATCGCAATATTACGATTATTTTTTTTCAGTGCCAAATATTTAGTTAAAAAAATACTTCCTCGAGGATTTGACATTCTATCCCTGACTATTTTATCTGTACACGTATTAAACCTTTAAATTGTCTTAAATGAGGAATCTTCATCAATGTACAGCCCCGCATTTTTCGCTTTTAAAGATCTTTACCAATAGTGGAAAATGCGGGGCTCCCGGTGACTTTTTTGAAGATGGGAGGCTTTTCCGCCTCCCATAAAATTATACTAATTGCTATGGATTTTTCCCTTCGTGAATTCAATACAAAGTTTGAAGGCTGCTTGGGTTTTGGTTAACCCTGTTCCGAAATGCACTGATTTTAATTTACATTCTTCGTTCTTGTACTGTTTTACGTTCTGAAAGTAGCCTGTAATTGCGTTGTAAGCTCCAAATAATGTTCCTTTTGTTGTCGCCGTTTGCTGGCTAGGGCTCGTAAAAGCATATTCACATACATTTTGACAAACGTTGTTAAAATATGTTGAATGCTCGTCTTCTTTGCCTGCTAACACATTTTGAAGCACTTCTTTGGACGGGGCCATTGCCTTTTGCACGAGTTTTAAAACCTCCTTATCAGAGATTCGAACCTTAGCCCATTTGTTAAAAATGTCTGTTAGCTCTGTGGCTAAACTGTTAGAAATGCCCATTATTTTGTGAGCCTGTTTTAGCTTGTCCTGAGCGCTTTGCGTATGTCGGATTTTGATACAATTGCTCATATTGGCTATGGCAGCATTTAACGTATTGTTGCAAACTATTCGAACCGGTGTAAAGGCAGCCGTAATACTTCCGGAACCATCGTGCGAGGTGGTCAGGAAAAGGTACTTTTCTATTAAATCATCGTAACCTACCCGAATATAATCAGGTAGCTTTGCGGTAATAAAAATGCGTTCTCCTTTCCCTAGTGCTCCGGCTGTCTCGTATAAAATACCTTCTTTACCATCCACAATAGAATCGAAAAAAGAAAAGGCATCGCGGTTCTGCACCACCTCATACTCATTGCCTAGCTTGTCACCTAAAACCTCGTGATTGTCTAAACGGTAAGTGAAAAATGAGTTTGCTGAGACTTTTATGCCTCCATCTGGAAACCGATGCAAATTTGGCGCTTTGATTACTTCAAAATCTAGTCCGGCATATTTTATCGCTTCGGAACTGGTTGGGTAGTCTGAAACGATCTGACCTAAATTATGCCAGGCTTTTTCTTTTACAGAAAAAAAGCTGTGTTGCCCTGTTTCTTCGTTGAAATTTATGTTGTGTGCCATCTTAATGTTTTTTTGGGTTCCTTACTCGGGTTAATAGTAATTCAGTTTTTAAGATCTTCACGTTCCGGGTATCTGAAACCATTAGAGCTGCCTCCGTTTCAATCTCGTGAACTGTATCTGAAATGTGTTTTAATGACGATTGAACCTCAACCAGTACCATTAAATAGAGTATTTCTTTCATTGTTTAGAAGTTATAGAGGTTTAAAAAATCGTTGAACTCTGATGAAAATTTTGCAGGGTTTTCTATTGAAAGCTGTTCTGCGTAACCTTGCCAAAATAGTTGGTCTGTTACTTCTATAAATATTTCAATCATTTGTAGCTGCTATTATTTTGTTGGAAAATACTCCCGGCTTTTGCCGGGAGCGTTGAGGTTTAGGACTGGGGAAAAACGATATTTGATTCAATTTCTCCCAATTTTTCAAGACAAGCCCTATGAATAAATTCAGCTACAAGCTTTATTAAGCCCGCTGTCTGTGTAATGAATTTTCTACCCTTATCATCACTAATAATTAATTGGCAGCCTTGGAAATGATTGCTTTCCAGTTCGTCGCCTTCTTCAATTAGGGTAATTTCAAACGCATCTAACTGGTGTATCCGGTTTAACAGGTTATCTCTTTGAATACTTCTCCGGTGTAAATCGTCGACTAATTTTAAAGTTGCTTCAAGATTTAAAGCCAGTTTCTTAGGTTGTTCTGCTTCCTGGGGCTTTTGTGTTCCAGCTTTTAGTTCCGGCTTCACTTCCAGGTTTTGGATGTCCGAAGGTTTTTCCTCCACTTTGGACTTCTCTTGTTGACCGTTAGTTAAAGGCTTTACACTCTGAGAAGCTGCTTGAATGCTTTCTTCTCTTCTGTCTTCTGCAGGTTGTACCGCTCCGTTGCTTTTTTCTGATACTTTCATTTTAGTAGAATTTTAGTAATTAAAAATCTGTTATACCAATTCGGCATGCGCCTCATTTGGCTTTTGATAGAGGCAAAAAAATTGAGCGGGGGGCTGGCGAGGCAAGGTTTTGAGGCGAAAAAATACTACCCAGAGCGAAGCGTAGGTGTGGAGATTTTTTTGTCCAAACCCGAAGGGCTTGACCTTTTCTGCCGAAGAGGTTTAACTTTGCCTCAGCAAAAGCCAAAATGAAATCTTTAGGAATAGTTCTTATTATAGTCTGGCATCACTGTTTTTAATAATGGCTGAATGGAATGGGACGGAATGAAGCTATTGTGGATAGTTGTGGCGTCGATTCAATAACTACAATTCAGGTATATACCGGAACGAGTACCCGAAGGGCGAAAGCTTTTCGAGGAAGGAGAAGTGGTTTCGGTTATGTAATTGAAGCGTTAGTTCATGACAAGTGGTATAAGCATATTTAAGTCTTTCATCCTGGCATCAGCTTATCTAAATGTTGTTTTCCATAGTCCTCTAATGTTTGGATTATGGACTCTGTAAGGGTTTGGAGATTTGTAACTATATCTTTCTCTGCCGCATACTTCCTATTAGACTTCACGAAGTCGTGGCTCTTAAGCAGTTGTTTGATAAGTTCGTTGGTATGCTCGTTCTGTAGGAATGGCGGAAGGTGACCGACAACGTTGTTAGTCAAAGCAAAAAGGCTTTCTAAGTTCCTGTTATTTCCGTTAAATCCAAGGAAAAGGTTGATGGCGCCCCGGCAGGCAAGTTCCATGGCTTGGTGGAGCATGAATGCCATTAAATTATAATCCTCGTGAATAAATCTATCTATTCCTAATCCTTCCTTTATAGTAGTACCTGGCCGGAAGGTTTATAGAATATTCATTTTCGAGTTTTCTTTCTTCTTGCGGAAAGGTTTCGTTCTCCTTGTTAAATACATCGTTGGCAAGATTGTATTTCAGGAGTCTTGATAGACGAGTGCCACTTGACAGAATCAGAATATATCCTACTGAGGTGCAAGATATATAGAGATATGTTATAGTTATAGGCCTAACTTTTAAGATAAAAAGTAAGGAGCTTATACTATAAAGCAGTAAGCCTATAACTGAATAGGTCAGCAAGGATCTAACATCTGACTTTTCATCCTTTCTGCCTTTAGCACCACACAAAGAAATCAGCAGCAACAATATGCTGCCAATTTTCGCAGACGATATGGAATTAAAAATTTTCATTCGCGATAACACTATCAGCATTCGATCTGTAACAGGCCACGAAAGTCCATTGTCTCTAAACACTAAGTAGCAGGTTAAGTAAAAGTGGATGACGAGAATAGCTACCGAAAGCATCCTTGTAAAGTCGATAATTTTGCGTAACCCTTGTTCATTTTCTCCGGTTCCCATGGCTTTTTTATTTTGATAGTCGTTTCCTCTTTTTCTTTCGTCTGTTTTGCAACACGCTTCTCATGGTTGAGACCTCTGAATAATCTGGTTGTAATAGACCCTCAATCAGACTCTTGTTGGAATTTTGATTTATAGGGGCCTGAGGACTAAGTGTATTGCTTCCTGAAATGTAACCTGTTGAAGTTGACCGTGAATGTAAACCTTCCCTTGGTGGCAACGTATTTGGTGTTTCTTGAAAATATTTATTTAGAGCTGCTGCAGTATATTTCTTGCCAAGATCACTTCCATTACATACCACCTTATTAGTATGATCCACGTAGGTGACACCATAGAGATAGTTGTTTTCATTACATCTAAATACCACTTGGATTCCTTTATTAATAAGAGCCTGAGAGAATCCTCTAGGACTAGCTTTCGTCATTAATACCCCATCAATTATTGGTTTCAGTTTCTCAACCAAAGGTTTCCGGAGTTCCTCGTTTTGTTTAAATCTTTCTTCAAGGTTCTTAAGCGTGGGACGCCCGTAAATGCTACTAGCCTTTATTGGCACTCCAATCTTATTGCCTTTGTTGTCGACTACCCAGTAAAGAAGTCCTTTGCTAGCAAACATTCTGGAGTCTTTTGCACCCCTGTCAGCCAGCACATTATAACTCTGTAGTACTGCATTCAGTTCCGGCAAACTTGTAAAACGATACGTTTTAATCACCGCATTTATAGTATTAGTCAAGGCTCTTTTAGTATCAACTTTACCATATTCAACCTTATTCAGGGCTGAGGAATCAAGTGCTTGGCTTTTAGTGTTTTTGCCTGCTTGTACTAACCCGAATTTTTCTTCAAGCAGCTGTCTGGCCTCTTCAGATTTGGTACTTCCTAAATTGTGTAAGCTGATCCTTTCGCCTGATGATTTTATGTTTGTGCTTACTATATGAACATGGGGATGAGCTGCATCATTGTGCTTGTAAACCAGGTAGGGTTGATTCCCAAAACCGATCCGCTCCATATACTCATTGGCAATCTCCCCCAACAAATCGGGAGGCAACCTTTCATTGGTGGAGAAGTTTAGAGAGATGTGGACTGTATTAGTTTTTACCCGTTTATTTCTTAGCGTCAAGTCTTTCAATCTTAGGAGCTTATCATTGAAATTTAATTGAATAAGATCTTTTGCATAACCACTTTGAAATATTAATTCAGCCTTGCCCTGATGTACCTTATTCTCATTATAATTGAGCGCTCCGATCAGACTTTTTCCGCTAATAATTTTTGCGACCATAAATCCGAATAGTTATTGATCCGCTCTTTAATTTGCCTGAGGGAGGGCTCCAATTGATCTCTCAAAACTTCAAGCATTGATTGCCAATGTTTTGCTTCTGGCATTCCATTTACGCTGTTCAATTTTCTAACCGTTTGGTTGAAGTTGTTTCCGAAAAAATTGAGCTCTTTACGTAGTAGAATTAGTTCCTCAAGCGTGTCATCTATGGCTTGATCTCGATGCAAAACTGTTATCGTTTTTTCTAACAAAACGTTCCGGCCATAGTCGCTTAAATTCCGAAACATCGTCTTCTTACAAGACTGTTTTATATGGGCATACTCGTCTGGCATCAGTCGAATCGTGAACCATATTGTTCGATTACTTTGTTCCTTTTTCATTGCCTTATCTTTTTAAAGCTTCGACTTCGGAGAAGATTCAATGGTTTTCCCGACTGACTTCGGAAGGTAGGGCAAGATCCGTTTGTGCCACAAACGTACATCTTGCTGACTGCGGCGAAGCGAGGCAGTCTACTTCCAACTCTAAATTTGTTCTTCTCACTTCTTAAGTATTTCCTAAAGCATGACTGGTTTTCCACTCCTCAAGCCTTCGTGCCTGGTAGTAGTTATAGAGCCAATCAGTCGCAGCAACTTTCCAATTTTTTATTTGTGCCCCTCTGTCAGTTTTCCAGCCCAATGTTTGTTGCTCCGAATAGAATTCCAACGCTAGTTTCGCCTCACTTTTCTGATCGAAATAAATTAGAATCAAATCGAATTCGGGTGGCATTTCATAACCAAATCCGGCTTGCAAACTCTTCGCTTTTGAGACAACTTTTTCAGGAGCATTTTCAATTATCCGCCTTCGTTTGGCCTTTCTTTTTTTCACGCTAGTTTCAGTTTTTGGTTGAAGGTGTCAGACTCCATAAGCTGCTGGATTTGTTCCATATCATAGTACGTAACTCCACCTAATTTTTTAAAAGGAATCACTCCTTTATCCCTTAAGTATTGAAGCTTTCCAGGTGACAAACGTAGCATCTGTCTAATCTCAAATGCTTTCAACCATTTCTTTTCTTGCTTTGGAGATTGATGTGAAAGCAGTTCTTTTATTTCTGCTATTAGTTGTTGTTTAAAATCAATCATGTCCTGAACTGTTAAAAGCTGATCTCTTAAAACAGAACCTCTGGTCGAAGCTCCACCCATGTTGTTATTAAAGTTTTCCATAGATTGAAGATTTGCTGCTAAGTTCCGGAGAGATAGCTTTCACCTTTCACACCTTGCACCGGAGTTACGTGTTTTTTTCTTACATCTATAGATAGAATCTTTCCGTTTGTAAAAGCAAAGTTCTCGCACTCAACCACCTGGTCAAGAGCTTTCACGGCATAAACTCGCCTTCGTTCCTCCGTCCGATTTATTCCATGTTCTCTTGACAAGTTGTTTCGCTATGAGGAGGGCGGCTTAACAAAAGGAAAGGGGAGGATTACGTAAATTACTTCGTAGGTAAAAAAAAGTGTGATGTGGTAGTTTACTCTGTAAAGGGTTATATTAGAACTGTATGTCAGACTTAGTTTTAGAACGCCTTAACAAGATTTCTACTGAAGCGTGGGGCCAATACCTATTAAACAAATTTTTTATAAAGATTCGTACCGGGAAAGAACGAAAAGATGTTCCTTCTTATGATTTTGAGAATAATACATTTTCTGTAGACGACCAAATGGAATTGCAAAAGCAGAACTTCGTCGCTCTGTTTCATGAATATGTCCATTATGTTCACGAAGTGAGTACGATGGTTGGCATCACAACCTTTCATTTCCAGGTCTATAATCGAGGTCTTTTTTCTTCGTATGTTGATGTTCCCAATAGCTCAGGTTACACCAATATAAAAAAGGAAGATAAAATCAAAATTGATAAGATCTCAACAACAATTGCAGCCTTTCAAGGGCATAATAAGTCTAATGTAGATGGAAGGTTAGTCTTCAACATTAAAGAAATAGTAATGATTTCGAGAGATTGGAGCATTCCTAATTCTGATGAAACTATTAAATTCAATGTCCCTTTGGTTACTTACGATTATTTAGATAATGGTGCTGGGGAAATGAAAACGGATTCTTTTTTTTTCGGGAGCTATTTCATTTATGAAGGGTTGGCATTTTTACTGGATCAGGAAGTTGCTTTGCAATTATCCAAACCTTTAACTACAGCAAGCCAGGTAGATTCTGAATATAAGGTTCTTGAGATGATAGCACGCAATATTTACCCTGAAATAGATAAGCGCATGATGTTGGAAATCGCGTCCTTATCTTTATCATATCTAAACTGCGGTGAGTGGTTTATCATTATGATACATGACCTTGCAACAGCTGATGATAAGGAGCAAAAATTGAACGAGTTTAAAGCGATTGTTTCAGGTTTGCTTCAGGAGAGATTAGATGACTTGAAAAATACTTTGGCAGAAATTGAAGCAGCCTTTGAAAAAAGACAAGGGTTACATGGGGCAGTAAAACATCTTACAGCCACAATGTCGGCTGGTTATCAATTACGTATTGCTAATCCAACCTTTGAGGTCGATATTACATATTCAGGAAATCTGAGACTGATGGATACTTACATCCGACTCTGTCCTCTTGTTTATGAATTTACTGACACTGAAACATATATGAGAGATTACGCAGGTAGTTATTTTGATCCTTTACTAAGTTTTGATCTTGTTACTCTTCTTTGCCATGTTGATTATTATCAGTCCTCTATAGCTAAAGAGGATACTCATGCCTGTCCAGCATTTACGTTCTGTTCTCATCCAATAAGGCAAAACAAGCCACATCAATGTTGTAGTAAGCCAAGGATGGCATTTGAGGACAGTAACCATTTTGGTTTTTGTAACTACTCTAGGGCTGTAGCTTATATGAAAGCAACGGACGTTTTGTAGGGTATAGAAGCCGCCATAGCATGTTAAGAACGGGGAAATTTGTAGCGCGCCCTACAGAATGCGATGCTTTAACCTACTATTCAGGTTTAATTACTTATTTCTCGATGCGCTGGAAATGGTTTTGTTGAATATGTAATAAAGATTTCCTTATAATTTATATATGCATTTTCTATTGTGAAATTCTTTCACCATTTTTAGTTATTCCATCAAGGGGGATGCGAAGCTAATTTTGGTAGATCTTCATTATCGCCTATAGCTGTGAGCTATAGACATAAATGAGCGCTTGAAATTCCAGCTTTGCTAATTAAAATTTCATTATTTATTTTCCTATGTACCTACGACAACTAAAGATCTCGGGGTTTAGAGTTTTTAATAGCGAGTTTACTGTTGAACTGACCGAAGGGCTAAATATTTTGGTGGGTGAAAACGCATCAGGTAAGAGTACGATTATAGATGCCCTAAGACTGGTTCTTTTAGAAGACGAATATGGGAAAGCTGGGATTGCGGATACAGATTTTCATCGTTCGATAGTTGATCCGGCAAAATCAAAAGGGGTAGATCGGATTTTATTTAAATGTGAGTTCCAGCTCGAGGGAGAACACGAACAAGTTTCCTTTTTGCCTTGGCTATCTGCCGCTAATCCAAATTCTGCTCTTTTGAATATGGCAATCGAAAATAAGGAAGATGGAAGAGGACGTTTTAAAAGGAAAACGTGGGGGAATGACTGTGAAAGTGGTCTTTTTGAATGGGAGCTACTGTCCACTATCTCTTGCATATATTTACCTCCTTTACGAAATGCTGAAGAGAAATTGCGAGCTTATAAAGGTTCTAAGCTCGCTCGTTTGATTAAAAAGTTGCATCCTGAATTAGGAGACGGAGAGACGCACCCGCTTGAAGCAAAAATTTCCGCATTAAACAAGGAAATGCTAAAAGATCCATCAATTCAAAAAGCTAATAGAATTATTCAAGGTAATATTGTAAACGCAATAGGCTCTATTTTTGGCCAAGATGCTTCTCTTCAATTTGCGGAAGTTAGTATCGATAGGATTATTGAGAAGATAAGGCTATTATTCTACCCGTTTCTTCCCAAGGACGGAGAGCAAAATAATCTCAATTTATTTCGTGAGTTATATGAGAATAGTCTTGGTTATAACAATATACTCTACCTGGCGACTATTCTAGCAGAACTAGAAATTGATTTTGATAACGATATAAATCATAAAGTTCTTTTAATTGAAGAGCCAGAAGCTCATCTGCATCCCCAATTACAGCTTAAATTATTACAATATCTTCAAGAGAAAGCAAAGGAAAGTAAAATTCAAATTATTGTTACAACCCATTCCCCAACCCTTACATCATCTATAGACCTTCATGCTATAAAAGTCCTATCAATCCCGGAGGTGAACGACGCACCAATTTTCACTACCGTAGCAAATTGCGGGGTGTCTCTTCAATCCAAAAGGTTTTTAGAGCGCTGGCTGGATATAACTAAATCACTTCTTTTCTTTTCGAAAGGGATTTTATTTGTGGAAGGAATAGCTGAAGCAATTGTAGTAAAGGAACTTGCGAAGACAGTTTTGATAAAGCTCAATACCGAGTTGGGACATTCAAAATATCATGCTGACCTAGAAGAATATGGCATTTCGATTATCAACTTAAATGGGATTTATTTCAATCACTTTTTTTCTCTGTTTAAAGGATATATACGTTTAGAATCTGGCAGATTTGAACCTTGCGAAAGTATTCCTGTTAGATGTGCAGGTATAACTGATAACGATCCTGAAAAAGGATCTAGGCCTACATCGTCCAATAAAGTTCCTGGAAAAAATCCTCAATTATGGCTTGTTGAGGAGCTTGCTGGGAATTCTCCAAATTGTCGCTTATTCTCAAATCTTAAAACCTTCGAATACGATTTGGCTTTGGAAGGGAATAATTTAAAAATCATGTCCAGCGCGTTGCTTCAGCTTATAGAAACCGATGGGATTATCAAAAGTACCTTGCTTTCATACAGTAAGAAAGAGTGGATAGGTGTGCTTGAAAACGAAAAGAGTGACGCGGCATATTATCTATTAGAGCGAATTGATAAAGGGAAAGGGCAGTTTGCACAAGAGTTGGTTAATTATATAACCGAAAATGACATCAAATTAAGTGTGCCAAGCTATATTGAAAAGGCAATAAAATGGATTATAGATGGAAGAGAATAAGAAAAAGAAAATTCTCTACAAGATCAGTCGTATTCTTAAGTGCAAACTAGAGACACTTTCAAATTTAAGTGACGAACAAGTTTTTTACATTAATTTCTATTGTTTAAGATCTTCATTCCTTGACGCGTGTCCGGGTAGTGGAAAGACTGAGGTATTAAGTTTGAAGTGTTGTCTTGAAGTATTAAAATGGAGGAAGAATAGTAGTGGAATTGCGTTACTAACATTTACTAAAAGTGCAGCTTCTGAGCTTACTAGCAGAATCGGTAAATTTAATACAACCATATCGTATCCTCACTTTGTAGGAACCTTTGATAGTTGGCTCCACGCCTACATTCTTCAACCGTATTGTCATGATCTGGTAGGGTATGGAGGAAAGAATGGTGACAAAAGTATTAGGATTATTGAGGACGACAAAAATGCTTATTTCTTAGCTAATTATAGTTCCATAATCTCATATAAGGGAAAGACATTAGGAATAAGAGTTACACAATACCATTTTACATCAGATTGGAAAGAGGTTTATAGTTATGACGAAAAGTTCGATGTTATAGTGAAGTCAGTTTCTGAAAAGGACTTTAATCAATTGAAAGAACAGAAACTGAAGTTTATCAAAGATGGTTTTGCAACTTATACCGATGCAGAATGCTTATGCGAAAATATTTTAACAAGATTCTCTTTTGTAAAGAGGTTATTAGCAAAGCGGTTTCCTGTTATATATATAGATGAATGTCAAGATCTTTCTGAATTTCAACTAAGGATAATAGAAGGATTGCAGGATGAGGGCGTTTTGATTCATTGCGTGGGCGATCCAAATCAAGCGATTTACAAATTTAGAAAGGTTGATCCAAGCAAATTTTTGAATTTTGTATCTCAAAGCGGGTTACAGATATTAAAACTTAGCAACAACTACAGAAGTAATCAAGCTATCGTTAGTATATGTAGAGAACTTATCAATAGCCGGAAAGAAATTGTAGCTTGTCGATCAATGCCCTCACATCCGGCTACTATTCTCTGGGAATATACGGAAAATGACTTTGGTGATTTACCAAAGCGGTTCTCGGAATTTTTGACTGCGAACGACCTGGACGTTAATAAATCTGCAATTTTAGCTCGCGGCAAAAATACCCTTTCTTACTTTAATGGTTATTCCGAAAATTACAATTTGAACAACGCTGAATTACTTCTTCAAGGATTAGTGCTTTGGACTAACCCAAGTAGAAGAACTGAGGACTTAGATTCAGCATTACAGTTGATCGGTCGAGCTTTATGCAATCTAGGATTTGGAGGCCTTGGTAACAGAAGAAATCAGTTTTGTCCTGATGGAATTAGGCGGATCATATGGCGTAATCAAATTGCAATTTTAGCCAATCAATTGAAAAAACATTGTCCCTTAGTCGACGGAGAACAGCCACTCAAATGGTCACAATGGATAAAGCTGTTAAAGATTGCTGTCCGAGAATATTGGAGTAAGTTCAAGTATTCCACGACTACCTACGAAGAAATAAAGTTAAAGTTACGAGTCCCTAATAATTGTGGGGAAGTGTTAGTTACTACTACTTCAAGCAGAAGAAGACATAAAAACTCCTCCTTAAGAGCAACTACAATCCATAGCGTGAAAGGGGAAACCCTGGATGCGGTATTGCTTGTTTCTCACCGAAATAAGAGCAGCAAAGGAGGGCATCACTCTGATTGGATTGAAGGAGGTTCAAGAGATGAAGAACATGTACGATTTGCATACGTGGCATGCTCTCGTCCCAAACACCTCTTAGTGTTGGCAACACCAAAATTAAGACAGGTAGAATTAGCCAATTTAATCAAGCTTGGTTTTCAAACAGTATAATAGCGCCACTTCTAAACAACTCTTGAAGAGTTTCTTTATTATTTTCATGTTATTTAAAACACGATGAAACAACAGCAAAAATATAATAACGGTCAATCTTTATATTACATTGACTACACGGGTTACGAGGTTTTTAGAGCTAAGATAACAGTTTATGAACCGAGCACCTTTTTATATAAAATCAATTTTAAAGTATCAGGAACTGATTTAGTGATGATTGCCGATGTGCCAGAGCAAAGTCTGATTACGTTAGAAGAATTGATGACAAATAGAAATTCAGTGAATACCAATCTTCCAGAGGGCTTTAAAGACGAATCTGTCGGGACATTGCTTTTTGTGTCAGCAGGAGAAATTTACGTTGGTACATTAAATTTTGATAAAAATTGGAAAGATTACAAGACTGGGAACTACGTAGATGATGTGACTCATTGGATGCATGTAGAAGGATTTCCAGACACAGAATTTGGAAGCGCCAGGTTCTATGATGAGGGAGAACTAACAGATGAACCTCAATAATTTTTACCTTTTTCTATACATTTAAAGCTATTTTTTTATATTTGCATAACGAAATCGTTCTTTAAACAAAATCAAATAAGTACAAAGAAAAAGGTTACTAATTCGGTTACCTAGATTTTAAAAGGCTTTGTAAGTTACTGACATTCAAGTGAATGTGATAAAAATATACGATCCCAGCGGGATCACAAAGGCAATTCATATTCGGGATTGCCTTTTTTGTTAATTCGGTCTAAAAGCATTGACTATTGGGATTCAGCAACTTAAATCCTCGCTTTCCTTTCGAAATCCTGATCCAAAACAATTTTCCAACTGACTACCATCACCTCTATAAAATGACGCCCGTCATAGCTATGTAAAAGTTTTGTTTACAAATTGTGAGCAATAAAAATCTTATAATTATGAAACTAAAACTTTTTACAACTTCCATTTGCATGGCTTTGCTTTTTGGATGCGGAAACGCAGACAAAGTAGCCGATGCGACCACCGACCATCAACATGAGCAAACCGCTGGTGGCGGACAATCGACCGTGAAAGACGATGATTCGCAAAAAAACATTGTACAGGTAGCCTCAGAAAGCCCGGACCACACTACTTTGGTGGCGGCCGTAAAAGCAGCAGATTTAGTAGATGCATTGGTAAATGCCGGCCCCTTCACCGTATTTGCACCAACAAACGCCGCCTTTGACAAATTGCCTGCGGGTACGGTAGACGATTTATTAAAGCCAGCCAACAAAGAGAAACTAGCGGACATTTTGCAATACCACGTTTCTTTAGGCGTTTTAAAGACGGCTAATTTTACAGACGGACAAGTAATTGGACAAGTGAACGGAAACAACATTACCATAAAAATGGAAAATGGCAGACCTAAAATTAATGGCGTGGCAAATATAATTGCCGAAGTGCCTGCTGCCAACGGCGTAATTTATGTAATTGATAACGTATTGTTGCCTCCAACAAAATAAAAGAGCTTTCCCAAAGCAATAAGCTTTTGGGAAAGCCTTAAACTTTTTAATAAAGCTTATGTGTTGCAAAAAAAGTCTTCAACGCTTCGGTAGTAGCTTCTAATTTATCGTGGTGCAAACTGTGTCGGCTACCTTCAATATGGATGAGCTTACCGCTCTGTATCACCTTAGCTACTTCTTCATTTGATTTACGAACATCTTCGTTAGCATCTGCCTTTAAAACAAGTGCAGGCACTTTGATATTTGCTAAGGAGTTGCCAATATTCATGGTTCCACTCATAGCCTGTTGTGCCCCTGGCGTATAAGCGCCATGATATTGTATTTTAGACAAAGCGCAGTATTTCAGATCTGTATCGCTCCACATTGGGTTTTGTTTACGGCCATGCGCTAACAGCTCATCAAATGTGTAGTTATTTTGGGCTACTAATTTTTCTGGCGCACCGAACATCCCTACAGAAACTTTTTTAGGGAGAGTTTCGTTATTTGTAGTATTACTTTTTGCAGGTGGCGCAAGCAAAACAAAGGCTAACAGTTTTAAGGTTTTTATATCCAGCCTATTTGATGTTTTTACGTTCAACTTTCCAGCCTTCAGCATAGGGGAACTTGCTTAAATCGCCTTTAAAAATAGATGCGGCTTTTTTATCATCTTTCAACTGCCACTTATACCAATCTGTTGCCACACGTGCAAATTCGCCTCCGTGGGCTTGGCGATAAGTACCGCCATGGCCTACATTTAGATTTGCTAAAAATATCGGCACATGATTAATGTTGGCATAGTCGTCCATCCCATTTTTGTACGCAATATCTTTTTCGCCCCCCAGCATATAAATCACCGGGGTATGGATAAGCTTTAGATTTTCTTTGGTTAAATTCGGCATATTGCTAATGCCGTTTCCCGGAGTGTTAAAAATACCGCTATTGAATACGCCTAGCGCGCTTACCCGGGGGTCTGATGAAACTTCAAGCGCTTGTAAACCGCCGCAAGACATGCCGCTTACCGCGATTTTTTTAAGATTTAGGGTTTGATAATAAGGTTGGGATGGATTTTTATCTTGCTCAAAAGCCCAATCTATGGCGTCCGTCAGCTTAGAGGAAGTAGATTTCGCACGCTCTTCCTCTCCTTCTACCGGTATTGGCCCCACGGCAATGATAAAGAAACCGTGGGATGCAATTTCTGAAAGAAAATTGACATGTTCCCAAGGCGAGTTGGCGCAAGCGCCATTACCCCAAACAATAATGGGGAGTTTGTTTTTCCCTTTAAAAGCCGACATATCTTTTGGCCTAAAAATCGTGTGCGTAGGCAATGATGAATCTGTCAACATTAGGGCTTTAAAAGGTCCGGTGCCGCCATCTTCCACAACGCGCGATTTGAGGGTTGAGGATGGTAGTTCTTGAGCTTTTAACCCATTAGGATAAGAAAAGGTGGCGAGCAGAAACATCAGCGCACTACCTATTTTTAGTGTTCTTTTCATTTATAGGTTTCTAATTTTTAAAAACCTAAAATAAAGATTATAAATAATATTAGTTAGCGCTGTCATTGGAAAGTCTGAGAGGCACACCCTTTAATTCTTAGAGCCCTGAGGAACCTCTAAAGGACGGGTAGATTATTCTAAAATCCCTTCTATCCGAAGAATTTAGCGAAGAGCCTCTAAGGGGATTCAAGAATGGAACAGCGTCTCCAGACTAGCAAATCCATCAATAAAAAAAAGCCGCCCAAAACAATTCTGAACGGCTCTTCCTCCACTTAAAGTGCAAATTAAAAACAATATTTATTAGCGTCTATCAATTGTTTCGCAACCCTTTGGCGGGCATCTTTAATATTAAAAGGCTTAACTTTTGTAAAGCGGCGCAAGCCCATCAACATCATGTTCAGCTCGTCGCCTTCGGCAAAAGAATTCAGTGCTTCCTTGCCTGCTATAGCTACCTTGTCTACCGCTTCTTGCAGGTAAATGCGCGCCATATCCAGCTGGCCTTTGCAAGCTTCCTCTCCGCGCATGCTCACCAATTTCTCCACCCTCAACAAAGTAGATTCTGCCACATAAACATAACCTATGATATCCGCAATGTTCATTAAAATTTCTTGTTCTTTAGCCAAGGTCATCATCAGCTTTTGCACAGCCGAACCGGCAATCATCAAACCTGCTTTTTTGAGATTCTGTAAGGTTTTCTTTTCTGCTGCAAAAAGGGTGTCATCTTCCTCGGCAAAATCCGGAATCGACATTAATTCTCCGGCCACTGCCGTCGCAGGCGTCATCAAATCTAACTCGCCTTTCATCGCACGCTTTAGCAGCATATCCACAATCAGCAAACGGTTAATTTCATTGGTGCCTTCAAAAATGCGGTTAATCCGGCTATCGCGATAAGCGCGCTCCATCGGCGCATCCGCGCTGTAACCCATACCTCCGTAAACCTGCACACCTTCATCTACCACATAATCCAACATCTCAGATCCCCAAACTTTTATAATGGCACACTCTACCGCAAAAGCCTCTGTAGATTTCAATTTGGCTTTACCCGAATCCATTCCGCCTGCAACCAAAGCATCGTAGGCGTCGTCAATATTTTGTCCGGCGCGGTAAGCTGCGCTTTCCACTGCAAAATTACGCACTGCCATTTCTGCTAATTTATAGCGTATAGCACCGAATTTTGAGATGTTAAGCCCAAACTGCGAACGCTCGTTAGCATAATTTATGGCCTGATCTATCACCTTACGGGACGAGCCAATTGCCGCCGCGCCCAACTTAATACGCCCGATGTTAAGGATGTTCACCGCTATCTTAAAGCCGTTCTCTCTTTCGGAAAGGAGGTTTTCTTTTGGAACGGGACAATCGTTAAAAAACACCTGACGGGTAGATGAACCTTTAATACCCATTTTGTGCTCTTCGGGGTTCATGGTAATGCCACCAAAGTTTTTTTCTACAATAAAAGCAGAAAGGTTTTTATCATCGTCGATCTTTGCAAAAACGATAAACAAATCGGCGAAGCCGCCGTTGGTAATCCACATTTTTTGTCCGTTGAGGATGTAGTGCGTGCCCTCGGCATTTAAAACAGCTTTGGTTTTACCCGAGTTGGCATCCGAACCGGCATTGGGTTCTGTTAAACAATAAGAAGCCTTCCATTCGCCCGAAGCCAGCTTAGGGATGTATTTATCTTTTTGTTCCTGATTGCCATAATATAAAATCGGCAAGGTTCCAATTCCGGTATGTGCCGACAAAGCTACCGCGAAAGAATGGCCAGCGCCAATGGCATCAGTCACCAACATGGAAGTATTGAAGTTTTTACCAAAACCGCCATACTCTTCGGGGATAGAGACTGCCAGCAAGCCAAGCTCACCGGCTTTGTCCAACAGCGATGGCATTAAACCTTCTTCCAGCTGGTCAATCCGATCGAGGTTGGGCGTAACTTCCGTTTCCAGAAAATCCTCGCAGGTTTTTTTAATCATCACCGACTCTTCATCAAATTCTTCTGGGATGAATACGTTTCTAAAATCTGTTTCGGAGATGATGAACTCTCCGCCTTTTGTTGATTTCTTTTCCATCTTGTTAGGATTAACGATTAAAGAAGAAGGAACAAATAGAGGTTTGCCAACATTAAGCAATGGCTTCTTTTCACTTCTTCTGAATTTATTTTTGTAATGTTTTGATAAAAGCTACCATCATCTTTTGTAAATGCACTATTTTATCAAAGATGTCGTTCGATTCGGACGCAAAACCAAGATCTACCGCTAATAGTAATTGAGTTTCCAACTCATAAAGTGAGCCTAGACTGATGCGTAAAAACTGACAAAAATCTTTGTCCGTGCCTCTGGCGGATCCTTCGGCAATGTTTGAAGGGACAGAAATAGCGGAGCGGTTTATTTGGCTAACCAGCCCAAATTTCTCTTCCATTGGAAAACTGGATGTTAGAACATAAACTTGCTTTACCAATGGACGAGCATCTTTCCAAATATTCAGCTGTCTAAAATTGTGCATCAGTAAATCTTTTGTAATTTCTTTATTCCTTGTTCTTTAATCCTTGTTCCTCTCTCTCCTCTCTTACATCTCACATCTAAAAAACCTCAAACACCCCGGCCGCGCCTTGCCCCGTGCCTACGCACATGGTTACCATTCCGTATTTCTGGTTTCTTCGTTTTAGTTCGTTAAAAATCTGGACAGAGAGCTTTGCCCCGGTACAGCCCAGCGGATGCCCCAATGCGATGGCCCCTCCGTTTACGTTTACTTTTTCGGGATTTAGACCTAAGGTTCGGATAACAGCCAAAGATTGTGATGCGAAAGCTTCGTTCAGCTCTACTAAATCCATCTGCTCTAAACTCATGTTTGCTTGTTTAAGGGCTTTTGGCACCGCTTCTATGGGGCCAATTCCCATTACACGTGGTGGAACGCCGGCTACCGAGTAGCTCAGCAATTTCGCTACTGGCTCTACATTTAAAGTCTTCAGCATCTGTTCCGAAACTACCAAAACGAAAGCTGCACCGTCTGATGTTTGGGACGAGTTACCTGCCGTTACAGAGCCTCCAGCGGCGAAAACCGGTTTCAGCTTTCCCAAAGCATCTAAAGAAGTGTCAACACGTGGCCCTTCATCCGTGTCTACCACGTATTCACGGGTTTTCTTCTTCATATTATCGTCTAAGTAGGTTTCTTTTACTGTAATGGGTAAAACTCCCGCTTTTAAATGCCCGTTTTTGATGGCCTCTATTGCTTTCTGGTGCGATTTTAACGCAAACTGGTCCTGGTCTTCGCGACTGACCTGATATTCTTTCGCTACGGCTTCGGCGGTTAAGCCCATGCCCCAATACCAATCGGGGTTTTTCATGGCTACCTCCGGATTAGGCACCACTTTCCATCCGCCGAAAGGCATTCCCGACATTACTTCGACCCCGCCAGCAACAATGCAGTGCGCCATGCCCGCTTTTATCTTCGCCACCGCCGTAGCAATGGTTTCTAGGCCCGAGGCACAATAACGGTTCATGGTAACGCCGGGAACTTTATCGGTATCTAAAGCCATTAACGAAACCATCCGGGCAATGTTTAAACCTTGCTCGGCTTCCGGCGTGGCGTTGCCAACAATCACGTCGTCTATTTGTTCCGGGTCAAGGTTTGGGACAGATTTTACCAATTCTTTAATTACTTCCGCCGCCAAATCGTCGGCCCGGGTAAAGCGGAAAACACCTCGTGGTGCCTTTCCAACTGCTGTTCTGTATCCTGCTATGATGTATGCTTCCATTTTATTTAGTATTGAGTAGAGCGTAAAGACTGAATAATACCCGATATTCAAATCTCACTACTATTTATTTACTTAACGATAATTGAAGTTTGTAATTCATTTTTTGGATTTCATCAATGTTTTCTAAGACTTCATCTGTAGACTTTTCATCAATAAAATTCAATCTATTTGCGATAATGGCTTGAGTCTGTAATTCGTAGGCAGAGCCATTTGCAATTCCAAGAAATTGTTTAAACTCTCCTTTGGTGTTCCGCCCGGCACCTTCAGAAATGTTAGACGGAATGGAAACAGCGCATCTTCTTGTTTGAGAAGTCAATCCAAACCGTTCATCCGAAGGAAACTTAGCTGATAACTCATAAACTTTTACAGCTAAATCTATTGCCTTATTCCAGATTTTCAACTCTTTAATATTGTGCATAATTCCATATTCTTATTACGTTTGAAAGTTCTCAATACTCACATCGCAATACTAATTGCGCAACGGTTTTCCTTTTGTTAGTATCGATTGTATTCTTTCCAAAGTTTTCTTCTCGCCGCACAGGCTCAAAAATGCTTCGCGTTCTAAATCCAGTAAATATTGCTCTGTAACCAAAGTTGGTGCAGATAAATCGCCACCGCACATCACATAACCTAGCTTTTGCGAGATTTTTTGATCGTACTCTGAGATGTAATTGGCCGAGCGCATACTGTTGGCACCGGCGTAAACCATGCCTAAGCCATACTTACCTAAAACTTTGATGTCTTTCCGTGGTGCAGGTGGCGTATAACCTGCGTTTGCTAATTCTAGCGCCTTCGCTTTGGCATCGGCAATTAAACGGCTGCGGTTCATGGTGATCGCATATTTATCTTTTAAAAGATAGCCAAGCTCATAAGCCTCTACCGCAGAAGTTGAAACTTTAGCAGTAGCTACGGTCAAGAATTTCTCTTTAAGCACATTTTGCTCAATTTGCTCTGCATGGTATTCATCAGAAGCGCGCAAAGCCATCTCTTTTGTGCCGCCACCGCCAGGAATTAAGCCTACGCCAAACTCTACCAAACCCATATAGGTTTCTGCGTAAAGCTGCACATGGTCGGCGTGCATAGAAAACTCGCAACCACCGCCTAAGGTAAGGTTATGTGGCGCTACCACTACCGGAATTGCCGAATGGCGTATCCGCATGGAAGTATTTTGGAATAGCTTAATCGCCATATTCACCTCGTCCCACTCCTGCTCTACGGCCATCATAAAAATCATTCCCACGTTGGCGCCAGCAGAAAAATTAGCTCCATCGTTGCCAATCACCAAACCGCGATAATCTTTTTCCGCAAGGTCTATCGCTTTATTAATACCGCTCAAAACCTCGCCGCCGATGGTATTCATTTTGGTGTGGAACTCCAGATTCAAAATTCCGTCGCCTAAATCTGTGATGGTAGTACCGGCGTTTTTCCAAACAGTTTTGCTTGCGCGGATGTTATCTAAAATAATAAAAGCATCTTGCCCGGGGATGGCTTTATAACTTTTGCTGGCGATGTCATAATAGCGTTTGTTGCCGTTTTCAATTTGGTAAAACGACTGATGACCGGCATCCAGCATTTCGCTAACCCAAGCTGCAGGCTGTTTGCCATTAGCTTTCATCATTTCTACACCTTCTTTTACGCCCAACGCATCCCAAACTTCAAAAGGTCCAAGCTCCCAACCAAAGCCTGCACGCATAGCATCATCAATCCTATACAGCTCATCCGATATCTCTGGGATACGGTTGGACACATATTCAAACAATCCGGAAAACGAAACCCGAAAAAATTCGCCGGCTTTATCTTTCCCCTGCGCATAAACCTTCATGCGCTGCGCTAAGTTTTCTATAGGTTTGGTGGCTTCTAAAGTTGCGGATTTAACTTTCTCTTGCGGGCGGTATTCCAACGTCTTTAGGTCCAGCGCCAATATTTCGGTTTTGCCGCTTTTGTCTTTTGTTTTTTTGTAAAAACCTTGTCCGGTTTTATCTCCCAGCCACTTGTTTTCCTGCATTTTCTGCACATAGTCTGGCAACACAAAAACATCTTTTTGCTCATCATCCGGCGCATTCTCGCGCAAGCCGTTGGCAACGTTAATCATCGTATCTAAACCCACCACATCTGTTGTGCGGAAAGTTGCCGATTTTGGACGTCCCAAGGCCGGACCGGTAAATTTATCAACCTCCTCTACCGTTAAATCCATTTTTTGCACCAAATGCAAAAGCGCCATAATGGAATAAACGCCAACTCGGTTTGCGATAAAAGCCGGCGTATCTTTACATAAAACGGTGGTTTTACCTAAAAACTTGTCGCCGTAGTGCATTAAAAAATCCACCACACTTTTATCCGTGTGCGGTGTCGGAATAATTTCTAACAGGCGCAAGTAGCGCGGCGGATTAAAAAAGTGAGTGCCACAGAAATGTTTTTGAAAATCTTCTGAACGTCCCTCGGCCATTAAATGGATGGGGATGCCAGATGTATTGGAACTTATTAACGTTCCTGGCTTGCGAAACTGCTCTACCTTTTCGTAAACGGATTGCTTAATTTTTAGGTTTTCTACCACCACCTCAATTACCCAATCGCAGGTGGCAATGTCTTTCATATTGTCGTCAAAGTTGCCTGTGCGGATGTTGTTAAGCACCGATTTGCTGTACACCGGCGAAGGGTTTGATTTTACCGCGAAAGCCAGCGCATCGTTTACAATGCGGTTGCGCACTGCTGGGCTTTCTAGAGTTAAACCCTTTGCGGCTTCCTTCTCGTTGGGTTCTTTTGGCACAATATCCAACAGCAAAACCTCTACACCGATATTTGCAAAATGGCAGGCGATGCGCGAGCCCATGATCCCCGAACCTAAAACTGCTACCTTTTTAATTTTTCTGTTCATCATTTTTTCAAGGCTTGTAATTATTTGTCAAATCGTTTACGCGTATAAGCGAACTGATTAAATGCTGTTTTTCTTCCTCGCCCAAATTGGCATCTAAATAATCGTTAAACTTTTTTACCACCACGCGCGCCAAGTGCCGTTTTTCTTTGCCTAAATCTGTTAAATACAGATTTACAGAGCGTTTATCTGTATGGTGCGCTTCGCGATAAATTAAACCGATACGCTCTAAATTGTTGAGCATCCGACTTAAACTGGTGGACTTTAAACCCAGTAACGCGGCCATATTTGACACCGTAGTTCCATTTTGTTCATCGATATTCATAAGCAAATAACCGATGGACTGCGTGATACCAAACTCTGCAGCCAGCTGGTTATAACTGTTGGCGATGTTTTGCCACGTTATTTTAAGATGGTAATCAATAGTTTCCTGTTGTTTCATATTCAAAGGTTTGTGGTTACAGGCAGCTGCAGTACCAAATGTAAACATCTTTCATTTATTATGCAAGCATAATAAAATTATCATTGGGTTGGAGCTTGGATTAAAAAAAAACGCCGGATTAAAATTGATTTTGTGAGATGAATTAATAAAAAAACGCCGGGCTAAAGGCCGGCGCTATTGATTTTAAAATGTGTTTGGATGTATAAAATCTGGACTAAAGTTCCAGATTTAGCCGTTTGCTTACAGCCTAATTTTCAGTTATTTGCTCACCGGCAACCAAACGGACATTTCGCTCACATGCCCGCGGTTGCCCCAAGCGTAATACGGAATTAAAGTGATAGGTGCTTTTTGTTCTGTGGCATTTACCTCGCGATATAACTGGTTTTTCCAGCTCTGTTGGTTGTTTATCAAAGCTTCGCCGTTTAAAACTAACATTTTAGCACCCTCAATTTCTTTTAGTTCTGGTGAAAACCGGATATCCGTTGGTATGGTGTAATCAAAAACTTTATTGCCATTATCTTTAGATTCGGCACAATAAACCACCGGACCGTATTTTACGGCCACTTGGTTGCGTGATTCTTCCACCATCGGGTTGGCTTCCATCAATTTGGCTTCCATCGGCAAAAGCAATTCTATCACATCTCCTTTCTTCCATTTCCCGTTCACTGCAAAATAGGCTCCCGCCAGCAAAGCATCTTTATAAAGCTTACCGTTTACACTTATTTTAGCTCCTTTACACCATCCCGGGATACGGAAACTAATATCTTGCGTCTGCTTTAAACTTTTATGGATTTTAAGTTTTACCAAGCCGTTCCATGGATAATCACTGTCTTGTGTCAGGCTTAATTCTTCGCCATTCTGTAATTTGGTTTTAAGCGTGTTGCTGCCGTACAAATTAACGAATAAGCCGTTTTTTCCGATGCTATAAGCGTAATCACTTACCTCGGCAATGGTGCGCACCACATTTGGCGGACAGCAATTGGACAATGAGATATAAGGAACACGATCTTTAGACCAACGTTGCTTAAACGGTAACTCGTCCGAGTAGCTCAAAGGGTTGGTATATAAAAACTTTTTTCCGTCTAAACTAATGCCCGATAGCACGCTGTTGTACAAAGCCGTCTCCATAACATCGGCGTATTTGGCATCGCCGGTAATTTGCAGCATACGCCAGTTCCACAACACATTGCCTATGTTGGCGCAGGTTTCGTTATGAGCAGTGAAATTTGGCAATTGATACGGACGGCCGTAAGCTTGGTGAATTTTTTGAACCTCGGTTGGGTTATAAGAGGTCCCATCAGGCGAAGTACCGTCATACAGCGAACCGCAGCCACCGGTAATGTACATTTTATGCTGTGTCAAATCATCCCACATCATATTTAAACGTTCCATTAGCTTGGCATCGCCGTTTTCGGCATATAAATCTGCTACGCCGGCATATAAATAATTGGCACGCACGGCATGCCCGGTAATGTGCGTTTGTTGCAAAAACGGAATACGGTCTTGGTTATCATCGGTTCCGTCTTCAATATCACCTTTTATAGCGATAAGGTGTTTAGCCAGTTCTAAATAACGAGGATCTTGTGTGGTGCGATACATTTCTATGGTACCCATGTAATGCGATGGGCAAATGGCATTGCGCGCCAAAGTTGGCGATGCCTTTTTATAGAAGTTATACAGGTAATCTGTCGCTTTTTTAGCCACGTTCAGCAAAGACGTTTTTCCGGTTGCGCGGTAATGCACGCAAGCAGCGGTCATTAAATGGCCAATATTATAAGCTTCAAAACTTAAACGATCTTGAAACTGGTTTTTCTCGCCAGTGTTGCGTTGTTCAATCATTGCTTTGGTGTAGATATAACCATCTGCACGTTGTGATTTTGCAATCACCGCAATAGCTTTATCCATCATTTGATCCAGCTTTTTGTCTTTGGTAACGGCGTACATGTTGGCCACACCCTCCAAAACTTTGTAAAAATCGCCATCGTGAAAAGACGGTCCTTTATGCTGGCCGGTATCCAAACCTGCTGCAATCTCAAAATTTTTGAAGGCATGGCTTACGTCGGCATCCATGTAGGTATCCCAAATGTGTGGAATCATTGAGGTTCGGCAAACTTCAAACCTATCGCCCCAAAAACCGCCTGTCCAGCGCACATCTTCCATGTTTGGACTATGGAAAACCGCAAATTTGCTGTTAGCTGTGTTTGTTAAAGCCTTTTGTTGGGCAAAACCATAATTAAACGCCAGCGCTAAAGCCAGCGCAAATCCTACAAATCTTTTTCCCATGATATTTATTTTAGCTCTTTTTCAATTACAACTGGGCCTAGCAAACCTGCCGGCAATAAAGGGTCGCCCTCTAAACGGTAAGGCGCGGTTGTGTGCGTAATACGTTTGCTTTCTGGCAAAGTTTGGTCTCCTATTAAACGATTGTGCCAAGTATTAGTAAGCGAAATTTCGACGCTATTTTCCCCTTTTTTTAAGGCCTTGGAAATATCAATGCGATGCGGTGCAGTCCAAACCGTACCCAATTGCTGGCCGTTTACTTTTATGCTTGCCAAATCGTGCATCTCTCCTAAATTGAGGTATAAATGATTTTTTATTTCTCTCCTTTTCAGCTTAAACGTGTTGCTGTAAACCACTGTGCCCGAATAATATTTAACTGCCGAATCTGCAAAAGACGTCCAGCTTTTTAGGCTGTCAATTTTTAAACTTGCTGTAGGGCCACCGTAATTTTCATCGAATTTTAACGTCCAGCTTCCGCCGATGGTTTTTAACGCTTCATAGCTTTTCCAGTTTGCGGCACCAGATTTTGTTTCGCCTTTCGGCTGATTGTTGAACACCACAAAAAGCGATTGTGCAGGAGCAAGTTTTATAGGGATGATGCTGCGGTTGTTTTGCGTTGTCAGCTGGTTTACCGGCGACCATTTGTCCCAAACGGGATCATAAAATTGTGCTTGTGCGGCCGTGTGACGAAAAGAGAAGGTTAATAGGCGCTCTTTTTCTTGCTGGTTGCTGATGAAATAAATTTCTTCATTGCCCGCAGATCGGTGGTTAAAGGCAATATCTTGGGCATACACGCCAGAATCTTCTGTAACTATCAAGTCCTTCTCGATCCCAAATTCAGAAAAATCTGCTTTCGTGTAAGGCTTGTCCTTAATTACCGCAATGCCTTGTTGCTCTAGTTCGCTGATTTTATTTATGGTGGCTTCGCTGATGATATTACTTGGGTTCATCAAGTTTTCTACGGGCAAAACCAGTATTTTATAAGCTACGCCATTTTTGCTAAACTTTACACGCCCATCTTTTACAACAGCATTTTGCAAAGCATCCGGATTAAAAGAGTCATAGGCGTAGCCTTGTAAAGGATTAACCCATTTTTCGGCTTGGAAACCGTTCGCAGTATTGGTAACCCCTTTCGGGATTTTTTGCAGAGGTACATCTCTATTCTCGTATCTCAATTTCTCAGAAGCTACCCTTTCGGCACCAAAAATCCCCGGAAGGGTACTTACAAAACGGTCGGGCAGTAAAGAACGGCGCGGAACTTCATCGCCGGTGAACACCGCAATATCCCGTACAGGAACACCTTTTTGCAGTAATTTTTGAACGTTGTACGCGTAATTTACCCAAGCCTTGCCCGGTTTCCACCAAGTTTGGTCGCGCTGGAAATATAAACCTACGCCGTCTAAAGTCATCCCGGGTTTTTTATCCAACCAGGGGTTTAAAGTGTAAACATGATAAACCAATTTATTTAGCCCAAGCGCGTAGTTGCGGTCTTGCAAAGTCTTTAACATCCCGGGCTGCTCTGTCCAATCCATCCTCACGGTAGTAAAACCTTCTGCTTGGATAATCGGCTTACCGTAAATATGACCGGCCGAAACTGCATCCAGCATATCATTGGGTTTGTCATGCGTTGGGCTGTTTAACCAAAACTCGCCCATAGGCACATCCACCGTTTTAAAATGTAACATGCCATCGCTAACCATGGTAGGCGCCACATTTTCTGCCGCAAAAGAAAGCTGTTGCTCATCGCCCAGCTTGCGCAAGGTTTTATAAAAAACATCGTTCACCAACTCGGCAATGGTTTGGCGGATATCATACAGCACCTGCTCAGATTTGGCTACGCTTTCTATCGGCACGCCGGCCATCACAGGCAAGTAAGGCATCAGATCATAGCCTCTTCTTTGCTTAAACTCGCCAGCAAAATTAGCCGACCAATTTTGGCTTCCACACTCCCAGCTATCAATATAAAAACCGGGAATAGCATCGCGGTTTTCGGCACCTACCCTTTTCAAAATTTCGCCCAACCAACTGTTAAAATGCAGTTCTACCGCTTTAGGATTAAATTTATCTAACTCTAAACCTATACCGCCGCCGCCGGTTGCGTTGGTGTGCCCAGTTGAGGTATGGCCCATCCTCAAGATTGTCCAGTTGCCGGCTGGCGCTTTCCAAGTCAGGTTGCCATCTGCATCTACAAAGTGGCTTATATCAATAATTTGCGCGGGATTTACGCAAAGCTGATTGCTGATTTCTTCTTCGGTAGTTCTTTCGCTGATGCGCCACACGCCGCCGTTCTTACTTTCGAATTGATTAATTACCGGCTCCGAGAACAATTGTAGTCCTGTAAGTTTTAAGGACGGCTTCCATTTAGCGGCGTCCAAATTTTCATCGGCCGGTAAAGAGCCTTCTTTATTATACACAAAACGGAAATATTTTGCGGTAACAGGTTTTATGCTGTACGTATGTTCTTCATCTGTATCTTGCCAACCGTGGCGTGGGGCTTGCAGTTGCTGATGATTGGTGAAATTTAGCCCATCTGTGCTGGTTTGCAACAATAAACGTTGTGCTTGGTAGTTATTGCCATTACTTTCAACCCGTACGTTGCGCAAGGTAAATGGTTTTGCAAACTGGTAAGTAATATACGCCGGCTCTGATGAACGGAAAGATTGTTTACCATCTGGCCTGACCAAAAAATCAACATTCTCGCCGGTGCTGGCAGTAATTTCAGGATTTAATGTCTGGCTGTTCTCGCCTGCTCCAGTTAAAGATGGGAAAGCAAAAACGCGAATGTCTTCGTAATAATCTGCATGATGTTTGGGCTTGGTAAGCTTCAGTTTCAGTTGCCGGCCGCCGGTAACATCGCTTCTGCTAAACACTACTTTTTGCATAGAAAGCTCCGGCGTAATCCAAGGACCACCGGCTAAAGCGAAACCATCGCTCACGTGCATCGTAATTTTTAAATCCAAACGTTTGGCCTCCGCCACAGCGAAAGTGACCATCTCCCACCACTCGGGACTTAGTTGTTCTGCAATAGGCGTATAAGGCGGATTATTTTTGCCACTTTGGATAAATGCCAAGTAGGCGCCACCAATGCCAGCCTGTTTCATCGCTTCCAAATCGGCGGTGATGCCGGCTTTAGAAACGCCTGCTTTAACCCAATACCACATGACTAAAGGCTTGGCGTTTTGGTTTTCCTGTGCCTGCAATTGCAAAGCGCACAACAACACCAAAACCGCCAAAACTCTTCTGCAAAAAATCATTACGTTGCCTTTGTTTTTACTTTGTAACCAAATAATCCGAAATATAAAATGATGAGGAAACAGATAAGCGGGATGATGTAACCTGCCTGTATATCATCGTGTTTCATATCAATTAAAGTCCCCATCCCGTAAGGTAAAATTGCACCGCCAACAATAGACATTACCAGCCACGAAGAGCCGGTTTCGGTGTTCGATTTAAGATCAACAATACCCAATGCAAAAATGGTTGGGAACATAATAGACATGAAAAATCCGATGCCGCCCAAAGCGTAAATCACATAAATTCCGCTTCCATAAATTGCCACTGCGCATAGGATTACGCTTAAAACGCAATAGATAGAAAGCAGGACGTGATCTTTAACATATTTTAGGAAAAAAGTACCGATGAAACGACCTGCCATAAATAAAAAGCCGTAGATACCAAGGTAATAACCCGCCGTTTTCTCGTCCATTCCGGCGCCCTGCTCGGCCATACGGATAAAAAAACTAGTTACGCAAACCTGCGCACCCACATAAAAAAACTGCGCTACTACCGCCCAGCTTAGGTGCGAAAACTTTAAAACCGAGAAAAAGCCCGGCTTCACCTCCACCTCGGTATGTTCTGGCTTCATTGCCGGCAACTTCATAAAAATGAAAATAACCGCCACCAATAGTAACACGCTACCCAGCACAATGTAAGGCAGTTTTACTGACGACGCCTCGCTCATAAGGTAGGCCGAACGCTCTAGCTCTGGCATGGCTTCCATTTGCTCTGGCGTATAATTTTTGCCCGAAAGGATAAACAAAGAACCCACTACCGGGGCTACCATAGCCGCCAAGCCGTTAAAAGAAGCTGCCAAGTTTAAACGCTTTGAAGACGACTCTGGCGGACCTAAAATAGCGGCATAAGGGTTGGCGCTGGTTTCTAAAATGGTTAGTCCGCAACCAATTACAAACAACGCGAATAAAAATAGCTCGTAAGCGCGGGTATTTGCTGCCGGCACAAATAAAAATGCACCCAAGGCAAACACCAATAAGCCGGTTACGATGCTGTTTTTGTATCCAAATTTTTTGATAATCATCCCGGCAGGGATAGCCATTACAAAATAAGCGAAAAACACCGCGGTATCAATTAAGGTAGATTGCCTGTTATTTAGTTGGCAAGCTTTTTTTAGATGCGGGATAAGGATGGAATCCAGGTTGTGCGCCATTCCCCATAGAAAGAATAAAAGCGTTACTAAGATAAAGGGCAACAGGTATTTATTGCCTTTGCCTTGTTCGGTGGGCACTTCGTGCAGATCGCCCAGTTGATTGGTTACTTGCATATTTCGTTTGTTAGGATTTAGTTGGTTAGGTGTTAGTTGGTTAGGTGGCTAGGAATTAGTCGGTTAGGGCTTAGGTGGTTGGTTAGCGTGCATCTTGCTACTTACTACTTGCTACTTACTACTTGTTATTGCTCCCCTTTTCTGTTCACTAATAATAAATGATCGCACACTAAAACAACTTCGCCTTTTTGGTTGATAATTTCCACGTGCTCTGTTACGGTGCCCATTTCCGGCCGTTTATGGTCGCCCTTTTCGGTAATGGTAATTTCCGAGTGGATGGTATCGCCAATGTGTACAGGTTTTACAAAGCGCATTTTATCATATCCGCGCGAAAAAGCTTCGGGGTTTATTTCTGATGCGGTTAAACCGATACCGATGCTGAATATCATGGTGCCATGTGCAATGCGCTGTTTAAAAGGTTGAGTTTTGCACCACTCGGCATCCATATGGTGCGGAAAAAAATCGCCCGTATGGCCGGCATGTACCACAAAATCTGTTTCGGTGATGGTCCGGCCTAAGGTTACCCGCTTATCGTTCAGTTGGTAATCTTCAAAAAAAGTTGATTTTATAAACATGTTAGGTTTTTAGTTTATTAGGTTTTAGTTTGTCCGTTTGTTGGTCTTGATACTTGCTACTTTATACTTGCTACTATTCTCCACTGCTCTCGTAACATTTTTCCACTACTTCCATAGTGCCTAAAACGTCTTGTACGCTGGCATGTAATATCGTGTCTGAGCCTTCTTTAAAGCGCATTAAGTTGGACATTGTTCCAATAAAAGCTTCCGGAAACCAAGAACCTTCCAATTGTACTTTTTGCCATTCGTATTTCCCCTCTTCATTGCGGATGGTGTATTCAAAAACATCTGGCAAACCTTCCGGATAATTCATCAGCAAGCCCATTTTAGCTTTGATAGCGCCTTTTGTGCCCTCCCATTTGATATAGCTTTCTTCGTGCTGTGGACCAAACTCGTGGTCGTGGTTGGTATTGATTACCGCACGTAAATCATCACGGTAGTTCATTAAAATGGTAGAACGTGATGACGATAAGTCTTTGGCAGGATGCTTATAGGTATGTGCCTGAACAGATTTAGGGTTGCCCAAAAACGAGCGGATGCAGTCGATATAATGCACGCTGTGGAACAAAATCTCTAAACGCGGATGCCCTTTAATTACCGGAAACAGATGCCACGGTGTATTAACCGTAACTCTAAACTCTAAGTCGTACAAATCGCCAATTAAACCTTGGTTAATGATTGAACGCGCCGCCATTACAAATGGAGAAAAACGCAATTGGAAATTGATGGCGGCTACCAAATTTTTCCGTTCGCATACTTCCACAATTTCTTTTGCCTGCGCCAAATCATTGCCCATTGGCTTTTGGATAAGCACGGCAGCACCGTTTGGCAGTTGCTCTAAAATCTCGATGTACTGATCCGGCAAAACCGTAATGTCATAAACCGCGTTCTCCGGAGCGTTCTTCACCGCGTCTGCCACACTTTCAAAAACATGAGGAATGCCAAAGGTCTCCGCAAAGTTTTGCGCTTTAGCAAGCGTTCGGTTGGTAATCCCAAAAACCTCAAAACCGGCCATTTTATACGCCGGCAGGTGCGCATCTTTTACAATGCCGCTTGCGCCGATGATGATAATGGGTTGTTTGGTTTGGGGAAGCTGGGGTTTATAGGTGATTTGCATTTGGAAAAGTAAAAAATCAAAAGTTTAAAGTAAAAAAGCGCATTGTTAAAACTGAAGTTTAGTTTATAATAGTTCCTGAATTTTAAATTGCGTTTTCTTCAACAAAACGGTTGAAGGGATATCTGTTATAACGGCCTGCAACACCATTTGGTCTATCAGCTCGGCTATTTGTGGCCAGTTTTTAATTTGCGGCAAGGTGCGCGCATTCTCGTGCATTTGTGCCAGTTGGTGGTAAAACGGGATTTCTGCGTTCACCTCTTCATCTGCCCAGGTGGATTTTCGGCAACCGATACCGCCTTCTTGCGTCAGCAATTTATCAGAACTGGCGCGAGTGGCAAAGCGCAGAAATTTGTAGGCCAAATCCTGATATTCGCTCCCTTTACCTATGGTATATAACCAGTACACATTTAATGATGCAGTTTGCCCGCCAGCTTCCGCCGGTAATTCGGCAATGTTCACCTTGCCTTTAATTTTAGATTCGGCAATCACCTCGCACATTGATGCAAAACCGAACCAGTTGATGGCTAAAGCAGCTTCGCCCTTGGCAAATGCCATACCCGCACCTACCGATCCAAAATTACGCGAACCGGGGTGACAGGCTTTCTCGTCATTCACCATTTTACGATAAAAATCGAGTGCGTTTACCGCAGTTTTATGGTGGATTTGTATCTGACTTTTATCGTCTAATAAGCTGCCTCCGCGCGTCCACAGCTGTAAGCAAAAATCAAAAACCATGTTGTGGCCGTCTGGATAGTTGGCAAACACACAACCGTAAAGATTTTTATCGGGCCGGTTAAAGAAACGTGCGATATCACTAAACTGCTTCCACGTTTTAGGCACCTGCAAATCGTAGCCGTAAACGTTTTTAAAATGCTCTTGCTCAGCTTCGTCCTCAAACAAATCTTTGCGGTAAATTAAACATTCGGGGCCGTCATGAAAAGGTAAGCCGTACGTTCCACCGTTTATTTGTTGCAATTTTAACAAAGAGTTGTGCCATCCATCCGGATAATTATCAGGTGAATTGTCTGCAATAAGCGGATTTAAATCCGCCACCGCATGTTTGTTAACGGCATCTAAAATCCAGTCGGTATTTAAGTGTGCAATATCCCAATAACCATCTTTTAACCCATTTTGGGTAATGGTTTGGTAGTACAAATCGTGCAACTCAAAAGCCACCATTTCTACGGCAACATCTATTTTATATTCTTCTACAAAAGCATTCCAAAGCTTTTCTAACGCGCTTTCAAAAGGTGCAAACTTGCGTACCGCAATCCTGAATTTTCTTTTGGCCATTTTAGTCGATAAATTCCTTGATAATTTTTTCGTTATCCTGCCCTAATTTAGGCGAACCTTTATCAGCAATGAAACTTTCTCCGTCAATTTTTATCGGGCAACGCGTAGTTTTGTAGCGGTAACCGTCTTGCATTTGTACTTCCTGCACAAAATCCAGCACTTTAAATCCTTCTTGTGCAAACAATTGCTCGTAGTTTAAAACATCAGAACACCAAATATCTGCCGGCTCTAAAATATTAAGCCAGTACGCAGTATCCTGCGTTTTAAGGTGCTTTGCCAAAACCTCTTTAATCTCGTTTCTCAATTCAAAACGGTTTTCGGGATAAGCCTGCAAAGCATCGCAAGCCAATAAATTCGCCAAAACCGGAATTTCGCCCATGGCTAAAGCCAGGTAACCATTTTTGGTTTCGTATATGCCGTAAGGTGCGCCTAAATACGCATTTGCGTTATTGCTTTTGCTACGTTGTGGCAACTCGCCACCATCGTTATAAAAGGTGGTGATGGTTTCAAACTGAAAATCAAAAGCCGACTCGAGCATGCTCACCTGTACCAAGGCGCCTGTTTGGTGCATAACTTTACGGTAAAGCGCTGCTAAAATTCCCTGTGCCAAATGTGCGCCGGCCAGCATATCAACAATGGAAAGCCCCATTGGCACCGGGCCATCGCCGTCATTTCCGTTGAGCCAAGTGAGTGCGGTTAAAGACTGCAACAGCAAATCTTGCCCGGGCATGGCTTTTAAAGTACCATTTGCGCCAAAGCCAGAGATTTCGCCATACACTACCTGCGGATTAATCGCTTTTACATCCTCATAACTTAAACCTACGCGCTCCATTACGCCAGGCCGAAAGTTATGTAACACCACATCTGCCTTCGCCAAAAGCTTTTTTAGCTTGGCTAGCTCTTCGGGCTGCTTAAAATCTATAGCAAAAGATTCTTTATTGCGGTTGATGGTATGAAAAACGGACGATTCGCCGTTCATAATTAAGTCTGAAGTATAAAGGGTGCGACAGATATCGCCGGTGCCCGGTTTTTCAATTTTGATGACGCGCGCCCCCAAATCGGCTAAACGTAAACTCGCCGACGGGCCAGATAAAAACTGGCTAAAATCTACTACTAAATAATCTTGAAGTGGCTTCATCTAATTGTTTATTAAAGCGGCTAGGGTTTGGTTATGCTCGCCAACTTTGGGCGCCGATTTTTTACTGGTTAAAATTTCACCATCCAATTGTATTGGGCATCTGGTGGTCACCAAGCTATGGCCGGGTAAATCTAGCGTTTGCTTCATCTGCATCCCAAAATCAAATTTGTCTAAAGTTTCATAATCTAACACTTCGCCACACCACACACCTTTTGAACCTAACAAATTAAGCCAATGAGCGGTATCCTGGCCGCGTAGCTTTTGCGCTATCAGCTGGCGGATCTCATCGCGGTGCGAAAACCATGTTTTTGAATCGGCGTAAGCAGAAAAATCTAAATCTAAAAGCTGGCCGATGTATAATAAATTGCCCATGGCTAGTGCCAAATAACCGTTTTGGGTTTGATAAACACCGTACGGCGCACTTAAAAAAGCGTGTGCGCTGCCGTTAACATCTCCGCGCTCGGGGATTTGCCCGCCATCATTCAGGTAGGATGTAATGGCCTCAAACTGCACATCCAAAACCGACTCCAGCAAGCTTACTTCTACCAAAACGCCTTTACCGGTTTTAGCCCGCTTTAACAGCGCTGCCAAAACACCTTGCACCAAATGGTTGCCACACATAATATCGGCAACGGAAAGCCCAAAAGGCACCGGCGCCTGACTTTTTTTACCGCTAAGCCAAGCCAAGCCGGAGAGCGACTGCACCAACAAATCTTGCCCCGGTTTACGCGCCCAAGGTCCTTTAGTGCCGTAACCGGTAACCATTCCGTATACGATTTTCGGGTTTATAGCTAAAACGTCTTGATAAGTGAGGCCTATTTTTTCCATCACGCCCGAGCGGAAATTATGCGTCATCACATCGGCTTTGGCAATCAGTTTTTTTACCAAAGCAACATCGTCTGCATTTTTTAAATCTGCCGCAAAAGACTCTTTATTTCTGTTGATGGTATGAAAAAGCAAGCTGCTTTCGTCCACAAAAAGGTCTTTAATACTCAGCTGCCGGCAAGCTTCGCCTTTCACCGGTCGCTCAATTTTAATAACGCGGGCACCCAAATCTGCCAATTTTAAACCCGCAGACGGTCCGGCCAAAAACTGGCAAAATTCCAACACAACTAATCCTTCTAGTGGCCTCATGCAGTTTGTAAGTTTAAAGAATGATGATAAAGCTCATCTAGCTGGTTTAAAACGCTTTCCTCACTGCCACCGTTCATTAAATAATTGCGCACAACGTCACCGGCATGATCCTGAAAATCCATGTGGCCAGAATAGCGCGGACGTAAAAATGCACGCTCTAACGCCGGCAAGGTATTTTTAAAATATTGATGCGTGTAAGCATTTATTTTTTCGCTAGTCCAAGCTTTTAAATGCCCCGGCTGCCCGCCATTATCTGTAAATAAATGCTCTTGCACGGTTGCCGAACCTGTAAATTGAGCGTATGCTACGGCTTCTGCCTGATGTTTGCAATACGCCGAAACCGCCAAACCGGTACCGCCCAAGGTGCTGCACATAGCTTTGCCATTTACGCTTACCAAATCGTAAAAATGGAGTACATTTTTAGCGTAGCCCTCGCGTGCGTAGTTAGAGTAGCCATAAGCAAAAGGGCAATAGGCAATATCATTTGTATTTACCATAGCCTCATATACTTTTATTGGATTACGCTCAAAATTCTCGGGAGCAATATGGCTGGCCAGCTCTCTAAACATTTTTAGAGCTTTGACACCTGTTTCGACAGAAATTACGCGCTCTTCTGACTGGAAAGGCGCTTCGTCCAAACTGCAGCAGAACATATAAAAGCTCATCAGCAAATCAATAGGGATACCTGCAAAAGCCACCAGGCCCTTTTTTGTCAAAGCCAGCAAGTCATCAAAAGTTTGCGGAACGGTGAGACCATTTCTTTCTAAAATATCTAAACGTGCAGATGCAACGGGTGTTGCCGCATCAATTGGCAATGCCCAAAGCTTGTTTTTAAACACATAACTTTCATAAGATTTGCCCACCGAATTTGCTTGCTGATCGGCAATGTAGCTTGCAGGCATAAAATCCGACAAAGGCAAAATCACCTCTGTTTGCGCACCAAATCCCGTCCACGGATGGTCTATCACCAACAAATCAAAACGCTTTGCCAAATCTTCGATAGAGGCATCGGCGAAAGCCTGTAAACTTCTTTTTTCCCAGCTAATCTCCACATCGGGATAAAGTTCGCTGAACCGTTGCGCAGTGGCTACCATTGGCACAAGCCCCCTGCTATGGTTCCAAGTAATCCCCTTTAACTTTTTAATACTCATTTATATTATTTCAATTTTTTGTAGATGGCCATCAACTTTTCTGTTTGGGCGCTGGCCACCGGTTTGATGTAAAAACTGTATTTGTAATTGCCTGCCTTAATTTGGTATTGTGGCAAAGGTTGCGAAACATCGCTCCAGGTATCGTTTCCACCAATGCCCATTTGCTTTAAATCAACATTTAAAGTCACAAAACCTGCTTCAGACAATTCATTGGTATGCTTTGCTTTATTGATGTTGGCTTCTGTCCACGGCCAAGCACTCATGCTCAGCAGGCTATCGGCAACTACCATAATGCCGTTTTGTTTGTTGGTGAAAGCCATCCAACGCACATCTGTTCTGTTGCCGTTTTCTTGCGGATACACATAAGGTTCCACAAAATTTTTAATATCAAGCTGGTACAAACCGGCATCAAAACCAAAAGCCCTGTCGATATAATTCTCTTGCGGACCTTTTCCGTAAAAAGCGATGTTTTGCAAATCATTAGCGATGGCACCTTGCATACCCACTTTCGGGATATTTGGCAAAGCCTGATTTGCGGTTAAAGCGTAATCCACTTTAAGCCCGCCATCCGCATCAATATGGTAAGTAAGGCTTACGCTGGCGCTGTCTTTAATAATTTGATAGTTTGCCTGATAAACCGAGCCGGCTTTTATTTCTTTAAAATCCGTTAATTCGGGCACGGCGTTATACCACTGTTTTAATTTTTTCGCAGGTTTCCAACCTTTACGGTCGTTATCCGTTTGTGGGCGGGTAAAATGAGGTAAAAACGGAGATTTAACTAGCTCTTTCCCGTTTTTGATGTACGAACTTAAAGCACCGTTAGTGAAGGTAATTTGGAAATCTGTACCTTTTAAGCTTAGGCCAGATGCGCTTTTCTGCGCCACCGTAACTGGCTTTTCGGATATTTTGATACCTTCTAAAACCGAAGTTAAAGGCAATTGGTTGTAAGCAACCTCGTGTCCTTTTGCTGCCCAAGGCAAATTATTTTTTAGCTTAAAGCTGATGTTGAGCAGATACTCGTTGCCCGTTTTTAGATTAGGGTAGTATTTACGGATGTTCAGCTCTTTCTTCTCGCCTGCGGCAACAGCTACTGAGGGAATCTGCAAGCTCTTAATCACTTTCCCATTTTCTAAAAACGAAAGGAAAAGATCATAATCCTCAAGATTTTTTGATGCGTGGCGGTTTTCGATTTCCAAAACGCCAGCTTGCTGATTTTTCCATTGCGTTTCTGCCGGTTGGTAAACATGCTTACACTCGTAAATTGCTGCTTTTGGCCTGCCGTCTGATGCTACAATACCGTTAATACAGAAGTTGCCATCGTTAGGCTTGTCGCCAAAATCGCCGCCGTAGGCAAAAAATTCTTTTCCGGCCGAGTCTTTTTTAAGCAAGCCTTGATCTTTAAAATCCCAGATGCAACCGCCAATCAGCCTATCCCGTGAACGGAAAATATCCCAAAACTCTTTCATATTGCCGGTTGAGTTACCCATAGAGTGCGAGTATTCCACAAAAAGAATAGGTCTTTTATCGCCGTTCGCTTGGTTCAGCAACAAATCTGGCGTGAAAATTCCGGGATAAAAGCGGCTCACCATATCTACATAATACTGGTCCACAGGATTTTGGAGGCGGTGCGCATGGTCCACAGATTTTGGATAGCGCGGATCCGACGGATCAATGTATCCTTCTTCTTTTGGACTTCCCATGGCCGGTTCGTAATGTACGGGGCGGGTAATGTCAAAATCGTGAATCCACGCGGCCATTGCGGCATTATTTGGTCCGCGACCTGCTTCGTTACCTAAGCTCCAAATTACCACACTCGGGTGGTTTTTATCGCGTAAAACCATTCGGCTGGTGCGCTCCATAAAAGCCCCCGTCCAGCTAGGGTCGTTGCTTAGTTTACCGCCCAAACCGTGGGTTTCATAGTTAGCTTCGTCCATCACCATCATCCCATATTTGTCGCACAACTCGTAAAAATAAGGGTCGTTAGGGTAATGGCTGGTCCTAATTAAATTGAAATTAAACTGCTTTAAGGTTTTAACATCGCGCTCAATATCGGCACGGCTCAATGCTTTACCCTTCACTGGGTCATGATCATGGCGGTTAACCCCATAAATGTAAGTCACCTTTCCGTTAATCAGCATTTTACCGTTTTCTTTAGAAAACTCGATGCTGCGGAAACCCACTTTACAGCTTTTAGCCTCCAGCAAATTGCCCTTATCGTCCACCAAAGAAATAACTAGGGTGTATAAATTCGGTGCTTCATCGCTCCACTTTTTCGGGTTTTTGACCTCAGTTTCTAAAAGGCCGAATTTTACATTGTCTAAACGGGGGTAAATTTCGTTCACGATAGACTCGGCGCTACGTTGTAACGGCTTTGCAAATACAGCTCTGTTGCTATCATCATATAACTGCGCTTTAACCTCGTAACCTTCCGGGATAAACTTGCCGGTAAAGTTATCAAGGCGTGGGCGCAGACTAAAAATGGCGTCTTTGTATTGCTTATCCAACTTGGTTTGATAGTGGAAATCGGCAATGCGGATTTTAGGTTCTGCCAGCAACATCACTTCTCGCTGTATGCCGCTCATCCTCCAATGGTCCTGGTCTTCCAGATACGAGCCATCGTTCCAACGGATTACCTGTACCGAAACCACATTTTCACCTTCTTTTAAATAAGCCGTTGCATTAAATTCCGACGGCAAACAAGAATCTTCACCATAACCCAAAAACTTGCCGTTTAGCCAAACCCTAAAAGCAGAACTTACGCCACCAAAATGGAGCGTGATGTTCATATCTTTCCAGTTTGCAGGCAGCGTAAAACTTCTTTGGTACGAGCCTACACCGTTATAATCTTGCGGTACAAAAGGCGGGTTAACCGGGCGAAAAGGAAATACCGCACTTTTATAAATCGGAATGTCGTAACCCTTTAATTCCCAATTAGAAGGCACTTCAATTTTATCCCAGCCGCTTACTTTTTGTTTATAAAAATCTTGTGGTGCATCAGCAGGCTTAAAAGCGAATTTGAAATCCCAATCGCCGTTTAACAACAGCATTCTTGATTTGCTGCGGTCGCCGTTTAAAGCGTCTTCTACAGAAGCGTATGAGTAAGAGGTTGAACGCGCTTTGTCGCGGTTAATTTCGGTTATCTGCGGAACTTCCCAAGGCGGTGTATTGTAAATGCCGGGCACCATCGGGATGGCAGCAGGCAAACCGTCAACCGTTTGCGCCAAACCAAAGGTTGCGCTAAATAACAACGCTAAACTTATTTTTAAAGCCTTCATTTTGTTAAATCGATATTGAATGTTGCTGTTTGTAAACCCGGAGCGCTAGCTTTTAAGGTAGCCTTTCCGCTTTTGTTTGCTTTTAAAATAACTAAGGCTTTGCCGTTATATAAATTAATGTGATGCGCCTGGAAAGATTGCAAATTGGCTTGGTAACCGTTATCAACGCCTACAATTTCGGCACCGCCCTCTACGCTTAAATACACGTTGTTCATCGCATCCGGCACAGCCAAACCCTGTTTGTCTAATACAGAAATGGTTACGAATGCTAAATCTTTACCATCCGCTTTGATGCTGTTTTCTTCGGCAGTTAAATGCAATTGGTTTGCAGCGCCTGTGGTTTTAATGACTTTGCTTAATACCACTTTGCCGTTTTTGCGCGACACCGCTTTTATTTCGCCGGCTTTGTAAACTACGGGCCAGCTCACATGTGCCTCATTCTGGCTTTTACGTTTAACACCTTGCGATACGCCGTTCACAAAAAGCTCTACTTCATCGGCTTGGTTATAATAGGTCCAAACATCAACTTTCTGCCCTTCTTTCCAGTTCCAGTGTGGCAACAAATGCAAAACGGGTTTGTTTGTCCACTCGCTTTGGTACATGTAATACACATCTTTTGGGAAACCCGCCAAATCAACAATTCCGTAATAGGAGCTGCGCGCCGGGTAGTTAAACGGATGCGGCTCGCCTAAATAATCAAAACCCGACCATACAAAAAGCCCCGCCATGTAAGGTTTATTTTTTACGGCCAGCCAGCTTTCCTCGTGCGTAGTGCCCCAATAAGCCGCCACGTTATCATACGCAGTAACCGTCCAGTTGCCGTTTAAGTTTTCCATGTACTTATTTTTTGATGTGGCCGGCCACAATTGCACGGTATCTTGCGGCTGCACATAAACCCCGCGCGTTTCTAGCGCCGATGCAGTTTCTGTAGCTAAAAAACTTTTGCCCGGGAAAGCACCAGGCAAGGTTGGGTACAACTTATGTTTGTAGTTGAAACCGTAAATGTCCATGTTATTTGCTTTCGCGATGAAATTTTTATCCGCCTCCATCTCTGTCATCGCGGTGGTAACCGGCCGCGTTGGATCGTATTTTTTCACGATATCCACCAGCTGTTTTATAATTTTAGTGCCCGATTCGTCAAACTGTTCACGGATTTCGTTGCCCACGCTCCACATAAAAATGGATGGATGGTTGCGGTCGCGCAGTACCATTGCCTTTAAATCACGCTCGTGCCATTCGTCAAACTCCTGATGGTAATCGAACTTGTTTTTCTTCTTGCGCCACATATCAAAAGCCTCATCCATCACTAAAAAGCCCATTTCATCACAAGCCTTCAAAAACTCTGTCGATGGCGGATTATGGCTAATACGGATGGCATTGGTACCCATTTCTTTTAAGATGCGCAACTGTCGTTTTATCGCGCTTTCGTTCACCACGGCACCAATAGCGCCTAAATCGTGGTGCATACAAACCCCTAAAATCTTCATCGGCTGGCCGTTAAAGAAAAAGCCTTTTTTAGCATCAAAACTAAAACTGCGGATGCCCAGTGGCGTATCGTAAGCATCAACTTGCTTGGCGCCGATGAACACCTGCGTTTTTACGGTGTACAGGTACGGATGCTCCGGACTCCAAAGCTGGGGCTGCGACA
The DNA here is from genome assembly GCF_003609575.1 of Pelobium manganitolerans. Classification (GTDB taxonomy): domain Bacteria; phylum Bacteroidota; class Bacteroidia; order Sphingobacteriales; family Sphingobacteriaceae; genus Pseudopedobacter; species Pseudopedobacter manganitolerans. The sequence goes on from NZ_MBTA01000025.1 coordinate 277,268, forward strand.
CCTTAAATTTTTGGGTAGTTGTTTTTAGGCTGTTGTCCAAATTGAGGTAATTCACCGCCTGCGCAACCATTTTGCCCGATGCATCTATAATCGCAGAAACGACTTTTGCTTTTTCGGCTACTGGCGCATCATTCCGAAGGCTGACGTCAAGCAGCACATTGGCCGATTTTTTTGTGATTTTTTCGCTCCGTACAAAAGTTCCCCAATGGTCAACCGCAATTGGGTTGGTACTCACTAGGCGCACATTGCGGTAAATACCACTTCCGGTGTACCATCTGGAGCTGGGTTGTTCAGAGTTATCCACCCTTACGGCGATGTAATTTTGTTGTCCGTATTTCAAATCGTCGCTTAAATCGTAACGGTAAGAGGTGTAACCATAAGGCCAAAAACCAATTTTTTTGCCGTTTACATAAACCGTAGCGTTGCGGTAAACCCCATCAAACTCGATGTATATCTTCTGGCCCTTTTGAGATACCGGAACGTCAAACGTTTTGGCATACCAGCCCATACCCGCGGGTAAAGCGCCTTGCTGACTGGTGGTAGGATGTTTTTCGCTGAAATCGCCTAAAATGCTCCAATCGTGCGGAAGCTGTACTTCTTGCAGTTTTTGCAAATCTTTTATTTCGTAGCGTAAAGTGCTGTCATCGCCTAAATAAAATTTCCAATCGGCGTTAAAGTCTTTGCTTATTCTCTGCGAAAAAGCCTGCGTTAACGCGGATACAAAAAATAAAATCAGGTATGCTTTCTTCATTATTTACTTTCCTTGTTAAAAGGTAAAAATTGTATGTTGCTAGTTCCTAAATCTTTAGAAGTGGCTACTGCAATGCCCCTTTGGTCGTTTTGGTTAACGGCACAATAAAAATGGTAAACCACACCTTTATGTTTTAACACGTAAGATTTGTGTGCGTAAAGTGCATCATAATCTTTTGACGAGGCAATTAAGTTTTCTCCCTGCCAATCGGTCCAGTGAATTAAATCTTTTGATACTGCAAAACGGTTAAACGCTCCTTTTCTATCTTCCCAAAACGCCCCGAAATAAAACATCACGTAATTGCCGCCCATTTTTTGGATAACTGCATCTCCGGTAATCCCCACCGGATGGTGCACCACAGGCTCTGTTTTAAAACGTTTCCAGTTTACCATATCGTCAGACACAGCCATGCCAATGCGCTCGTACCACCTGGTTTTTTTATTGTTAGCTAAAGAATCGCCAACAGCATTGTAATACATCACAAAACGGTGACCGGTGAAACGCTCTTTATCTTCAATTACACTGCTTTTAAACAATTTATGGCGGTTCTCCCACCAGCGCACATCAGCATCCAAAGACGATAAAACAGGTTTTGGCAAACGCTGCCACTCGTGCGCCACCCAAGGTTTATGCTTAGTAAAAGCCATCCCGATAGAAAGCGGCTCTACTTCATACCCGCGCTCTTTACCGCCAAAATACGACATCCAGTATTTACCATCGTATTTATTAAGCTTGTACTTACCGCCCCATTTCATATCTACCAAAGCGTTGTAGCCTGCTTTTTGGTTGGCATCCCAGACATCTTCATCAGAAAAAGAAAGTTGCTTGCCCTCGTTTTTCCAGTTTAACAAATCTTTACTGCTGGCCAGCCAGGTTTCGTAACCGCGCCCGTCGTAAATAAGATAACTCATATACCACTTTCCGCCTTTACGAAAAATTGTGGGGCAGTCCATCTTTTTATCATTGCTTTGCGGCACCATCACTAAACCGTATTTATAAGGCGTTTTCACTTCCTCGTAAATCTGTTGCATGGTTTCCGCATCAACTTGCTGTTGCGCCCGTGCGGGCAAGTAAAGCATCAGCAATAAAAGCAATGGGCTTAATTTTATCATCTTATTTTTCAGCAACTGTAAATGTATATTGTCCCGAACCTATCTTAATTCCGCTTTTGCTGTTATTTATTGTCTCTCCGTCCATCGTGGCATCGCCCGAAGGTAAAATTACCTTTGCATCACAGCCGAAAGGCACTTCCACATTTAGCGTAAAGCTTTTTCCGTCTTTTACCCAAGCACTTTTAATTTCACCGTAAGGCGATTTAAAGCTGGCTTCCGCCTGATTTACGCTCGGTACAAGTTGCGGGTTTATCTCGATTTGCTGAAAAGCCACGCTTCCCTCCGCTTGGCTGATGCCGGCCAAACCACTGTAAAACCACTCCATCAAATGCCCCAGCATAAGATGGTTGTTTGAAACAGTAGGCAATGCCGCCCAGGATTCTGTTAACGCAGTGGCGCCCTTGGCAATTTGATAACCGTAGCCCGGCACATCAGAGCGGTTGTTCATTTTGTTAATCACGTCGGATCGCCCAGCTTCCTGCAAAACGCGTAGCACGTAACGGTAGCCGATATCGCCGGCTGTTAAGCTGTTGTTCCGCGCTTCAATGTCTTTAACCAAGTTATTGATTACCGCTTGGCGGTCGGCCTTATTTACCAAATCCATAAATACCGCCATGGCATTTGCCGCTTGGCTGCCAGTTGCGTATTGTTTGGTTTGTGCATCAAAAAACTTTGCGTTAAAAGCACTTCTTACCTTTTCGGCAATGGCCTGATATTTCTGAACATCGTCCGTTTTGCCTAAATGCGCCGCTATTTTGCACATCAAAGTTAAATCGTAATACCACATGGCGGTGGCGGTTACTCCTTTTGGCGTTAACTGAGAAACTCCGGGCGGATTTGGCCCTAAATCGTACCAATCAGATAAACCTTTGTAATTAATATAATCAACAGACTCGGCTTGCAAATAGCTTAAATAATTAACCATCATCTGGTAATTGTCTTTTAAAACTTGGTCATCGCCATACCATTGGTAACTGTACCAAGGCACAATGATAGCGCTGCTTCCCCACTCTGGTGAATCCCGAAAAATATCGCCACCCCATTTAAAGAAAACAAATTCGGGTGCAGTTTCTGGCACCAAACCGCTGCTCAATTGCGATGCACGCATATCGGCCATTGCTTTGTTTAACATAGGTGCAATGTGGTAATTTGCGTTTACCGAGTTGCCCATTAAATGCACCTGCTCTAACCAGCCCAACTTTTCGCGGTGCGGGCAATCCGTTAGCACGCTTGCCATATTACTTTTAATAGCCCAATCAATTAGTTTATAGGTTTGATTGTATAACTGGTTTGATGAAGAAAATGAGCCCGTTTTTGGTGCCGCGTTACGGGTGTGCAAACCCTTTAATTCTACAATTTGCACAGGTTTTCCGCCATCTTTCGGCATGTTACGCACTTCCAAGTAGCGGAATCCATAATAACTAAAACGTGGTTGCCAGGTTTCGCTCCCTTTTCCTTTTAATATATATTGGAAATAATATGGACGACCGGAGGCTCTTTGGTTGACGGTAAAATCCTTGTTGATTAGCTCGGCAGGATAAATACGCACCGTATCACCGGCGTTGCCTTTCAATTTTATAGCTATGATGCCCGAGAAATTCTGGCTTAAATCAAAACTGCTGGTTTGTGGATTAATATCTGCCAGTTTTTTTGCCTCAAAGGTTTCAAACACCTTTAAAGGCTCTTGTTGTTGTGCAATGAGTTTCGGCGGGCCGTCTGTTATTAAAACGCTTTTCCATTGGCTGCCATCAAAATTTGGTTTTGCCCAGTTTTTCTGTTCTAAACGCGCGTCATAATCCTCGCCTCCGTAAATGCTGCTAAAAGTTATAGGTCCTTTGGCTGTTTTCCAGCTTTCATCGCTAAAAATTTCTTCCACAGAACCGTCGGTATATTCTATCTTAAGCACGCAAATCAGTTTAGGCAAATCAAACATGGTTTTGGTTTTGCGGTAGCGCCCCTTCATTGGCGGCACAAAATAAAAACCGTTGCCTAGCATCACCCCAATGGCGTTATCGCCTTTTTTTAAAGCATCAGTAACATCAAAACCTACATATTGTGCTTCTTTGCTGTAGTTTGTCCAGCCGGCATCTAAAAAATGATCGCCTATTTTTGAGCCGTTTATCAAAAGCTCAAAATGGCCTAAGCCCGCAATTGCCATATTTGCATTACGGATTTTCTTTTCCGTTTTAAATGTTTTTCTGAACAATGGAAGCTGGTTGGCAAAGTTGGCCTTGTCTTTTTCGCCATCCGTAGGTAACGGATTTTTTAAACTGTCTGCCAATTTTTCGTCTGTAATCCACTTAGCACCCTTCCAATCTGTTTTGCTTAAAACGCCAGTGCTAAATTTATTTGGCACGGACCATCCCGATACGTTTCCGCGGTTATCCTTAACGCGAACCCGCCAAACATAATTGGTGAGCGCTTGTAAAGCTGGTCCTTTATATTTAACATTAATAGAGGAAGCATCGCTTTGCCAATTGCTATCCCACAAAAAAACGCCGCTTTTTAAATCTTTTATGCTTTTAGCAAACTGTAACTGGTAAGCTAGCTGTTTGCTGTTTTTTAAAGAAGACTTATTTATCCAGGCCAATTTTGGCTCACGAACATCTACTTCTGTGGCATGGCCACGATATTGTACGCTTAAATCTTCCACCGATAAATTTTGTGAAACAGCATTTTTCCCGAATGCTGTTAACAACAAAACCAGAAGGCAAAAAACTTGCGCTATTTTTTTTATGTTTCTTAAGGCGTAGCTCGGCATGATTTTCATTCGTGCATCAAAATTACAAAACCAATTTAGGCTCTAACCGTATCTGTCTTATTATCCGAACCTTAAGAAAACTTTATCTATAAACCGATTGATTCTATGTGAAAAATTCAGGTTCGGTTTTGCATTAAGGCTTATTCAAATATAAATATAACATTTATATTTAAAAGAATAAAAGGGAATTTTGCTGAGGATGGGATGCGGTAAAACTGTGGGATATTATTATTTTTGATACAAAATGGAAACCGAAACAAAAACTAAATACCAAGCGCCCGCGCTAGAAAAAGGACTCGACATTCTTGAATATCTATCATCACAATCTGTACCGGTATCGCAAACAGAAATTGCCAGCAATTTAAACAAGAGCTCTAACGAGATTTACCGTATGTTGGTATGTTTGGAAGACCGGGGCTACATCATCCGCGACCAAATATCATCTAAATATAAGCTGTCTTTAAAGCTTTATCATTTATCGCACCAGCACTCTGTTGTTGATGAGTTGCGGACAGCCTCTATTCATTTAATGGAAGATTTAGCAAGTGAGGTGCGCGAAGCCTGCCACATGAGCATTATTTACCACAATAAGGTGATGGTGATTTTGCACGCACGCAGTCCCGAGCCTATTGCGCTATCTATTGAGCAAGGCAACCTTTTCCCTATTGCTTTAACCGCATCTGGCAAAGTGCTTTTGGCCTATATGAAACCCGAGACCGCGAATGCCATCCTAAAAAAAGACCCGGATTATAAAACATTTACTGCCGAGCAAAAGCAGGCTTTTCAAGAAACGATAAAACAGATCCGCGAAAAGGGACACTTTTTAAAGGAGAGTGACTTTGCCGACGGTATTGTTGACGTTACAGTGCCTGTGGGCGATGAAAAAACTGGGGTAAACGCGTGTTTAACCATTTCGAGGTTGCATACCAAAAGCGCATCGCACAAAGAAAAAGACGAAGAACTGATTAAAGCGATGAAAAAATATGCCCAAAAAATACAGAAGAAAATTGGTTTGATCTGATGTGATTGATGCGGAAGCAAAAAGCTATTCGTGATAATTTTCTAATTTAGCCATCAAAATCGTTTTATGAGCTCGAAACAAATCCTAATTCTGGATGCAAATCAGATACAGCAAAAGATAAACCGTATTGCCTATCAAATTTTGGAAGACAATTTTGATGAAGAGGAAATTATTTTAGCCGGGGTAATTTCGCGCGGCTACCGCTTGGCTTTACGTATTGAGGCGGTGCTTTCGAAAATTTCGGACATTAAAATCAAGATTGTAAAGCTGGAACTTAACAAATCAAGCTCGAAACTGGAATCTTCTATAGACATCCCGGTTGAACAATGCGAAAACAAAGTGGTGATTTTGGTGGATGACGTTTTAAACAGCGGCCGCACCATTGCTTACGGCTTAGGCGTATTTTTAAACATCAGGCTTAAAAAATTGCGCTCGGTTGTTTTGGTAGACCGTAGCCATAAAAACTTCCCTGTAGCTACAGACTTTGTAGGTTTAGAGCTTTCCACCGTTTTAAAAGAACACGTATCTGTTGTTTTGGACGAGAATAACGAGGAAGACGCGGTTTATCTGCGGTAAGCTTAACAAATAACAATATGAAGAAGGGCTTTTCGCCCTTTTTTTATTTTGGGCCAGATTAAAGCGCTACCAATCTCACAAACGGTTTCATTAAAATTTCCTAATTTCAGCCTTCCATTTTTTTAGGGAGCGCATGCAGCTAAATAAGCTTGAGATAAAAGGTTTTAAGAGTTTCGGAGACAAAATCACCATCAATTTTAACGAAGGAGTTACCGCCATTGTGGGGCCAAACGGTTGCGGAAAATCTAACGTGGTGGATGCTATCCGCTGGGTTTTGGGCGAGCAGAGTACCAGAATGCTCCGGTCGGAAAAAATGGAAAACATCATCTTCAATGGCACCAAAACCCGTAAACCGGCCAATTTAGCAGAGGTTTCGCTCACTTTTGACAATACTAAGAACATATTGCCCACGGCTTTTTCTACCGTAACCATTACGCGTAAACTTTACCGCAGCGGCGAATCGGAATACCGCTTAAATGACGTGCAATGCCGTTTAAAAGATATTTCTGATTTGTTTTTAGATACTGGAATTGGCTCAGATTCTTACTCAATCATCGAGCTGAAGATGATTGATGAGATTATCGCAAATAAAGAAGGATCGCGGCGGAATTTGTTTGAGGAAGCATCAGGAATATCCAAATACAAACTGCGCAAAAAACAAACATTTGGCCGTTTAAAAGATACTGAGGCAGATTTAAGTCGGGTTGAGGATTTGCTTTTTGAGATCGAAAAAAACCTGAAAACCTTAGAAAACCAAGCAAAAAAAGCCGAACGATACTATCGTTTAAAAGAAAAATACAAGATTTTAAGTTTGGTTTTAGCTTCCTTCCGCATTTTAAATTTTAGAACGGAGTTAAACGAGCTTGAAAAACTGGAAGAGGCACAAAACAGCGGGAAACATATTTTAGCTGTAAAAATCGATGATTTAGACGCGCAAATCCAGAAACATAAATTCAACAGCTTAACTAAAGAAAAAAACCTTTCTGTACAGCAAAAAGCCACCAATGATTTTGTGGCTAAAATTCGCGCCTACGAAAACGAGAAAAAAATTAAAAACGAACAGCTTAAGTTTTTGCAAGACAAAGAGCGGCGCTTAAACGAAGAGCTTGAAAAAGACCGCGCACAACTGCAACACGTGCATTATAATATGAAGCGCTTGAGCGAGGAACGTTTGCAGGAAGAGCAAAACCTTAACAGCTTAACCCAGGCTTTAGATGATTTAAAAGAAGAAGTTGACGAGTTAAGGGTGCAACAAGCAAGCGGAAAAGTAAGGCTAGAGCAATCGCAACAGCAAAATACCGACTTGCAAAACCAATTGTACGCGCTAGAAAAAGAGGTAGACATTTTAAATATCCAGCAGGAGGCTTTATTGCAAGAAAGCAAACGAAATATTGAAGATACGCAAAACCGCGAGCAGGAGTTAACAGAATTTAACAGGGTTTTATACGAGCTGGAAGCAGGCATCAGCGCCAAGCAAAACGAGCTACAAACCTTAACCGAGCAAGAAAGCGCTACCCAAGAAAAGTTGGGAATTTTAGAGCAAAAACTATCGGATAATCGCGAAAGTTTAAACCAAACCAGCAGAAAAATTGACGCCAAGCAAAACGAATACAACCTTACCAAAAGTATGGTTGATAATTTGGAAGGTTTCCCAGAGTCTATCCGATTTTTAAAGAAAAACACACAATGGAGCAAAAATGCTCCTCTTTTGTCGGATATTTTATTTTGCCGGGAAGAGTATCGCGTAGCTATTGAAAACTATTTGGAACCCTTAATGAACCATTATGTGGTGCCAACTTTTAACGATGCTGTTGAAGCGGTGAAGCTGTTGAGCAACGCATCGCGCGGCAAAGCGAACTTTTTTATTTTAGATCAGATACAAAAACCTGATACAGCGTTAGCCCCACCTTTTGCTGATGCTTTACCGGCCTTAGAAGTGGTGGATGTTGACAAGCGCTACCAAACGCTGGCGATGCATTTATTACACAATGTTTTTTTGGTGGACGATGACAGCGAAGTCGCTTTAAATGCACTGCCAAAAAACGACGATGCCGTGATGATTGCTAAATCGGGCAAATATTATAAAAGCAAGTTTATGCTCTCTGGCGGTTCTGTGGGCTTGTTTGAAGGGAAAAGGATTGGTCGCGCTAAAAACTTGGACAACCTGAGCAAGGAAATTAAATCGCTAAACCAAAAATCGGCAAAAGCCGCGGACGAGATTGAAAGCATCAAGCGCGAGATTGAAAGTTTAAAAGCCTCTTTACAGCCGCAGGTTTTACAGGCGCTTCAAAAAGAAATCAACTTGGCAGAAAACGAGCTGGTATCTGTAAAAACCAAGCAAGAGCAATATTTAAGCTTCATCCAAAACAGCCAAAACCGCAAGCAAGATATCGAACAAAAACTGCTCAATATTTCATCGGCTTTGCTAGATCTGATGCCTAAAATCCAAGAAAGCAAAACACAAAAACAAGCTTTCGCCGATGCTTTGCTCCAAGAGCAGAGCGATTATGCACAGCTGAGCGAATTTTTGACGGTAAAATCGACGGCCTTTAATACAGAAAATCTCAAATTTCATCAGCAAAAAAACAAGCTGAACAGCTTAGACAAAGATTTGGAATACCGTGAAAGTCAGCAAGAAGACTTAGATACGCGAATAAATAAAAATCAGGAAGAGTTGGACGCTACCAAGGCTTCTATATTGGAAACTGTGGTGCACACCGATTATGACGACGAAGATTTGTTGGCGATGTACCAGCAAAAAGAAGAACTGGAAAAGGCGGTGCAAGAGGCAGAAAAAGATTATTACGAGAGCAAGGAAAAAATTAATGCTTTGGAAACCGAACTTAGCGACTTGCGAAAAAACAAAGACAGCGCCGAGCTGTTAAGCAACGATTTAAAAGATAAAAAAAACAACCTAAAAATAGAGCTGAACGCTTTGAAAGAACGTTTAGCGGTAGAATTTAGCATTTCCATTGAGGATATTTTAGACGATGAACCACCGGAAGACGAGGATGAAGATGCGGTGAAAGAGAATGTGGAGAAGGTAAAAAAACAGCTAGACGAGTTTGGCGCCATTAACCCCATGGCTATGGAAGCTTATCGCGAAATGGAAGAGCGTTTTACCTTCATCAGCAACCAAAAGAAGGATTTAACTGAGGCCAAACAATCTTTATTAGAAACCATCAAAGAAATTGACGATACCGCTAAAGAGAAGTTTATGGATGCTTTTACGCTGGTGCGCGATAACTTTATGAAGGTTTTCCGGTCGCTGTTTAATGAAGAAGACAGTTGTGATTTAGTGTTAAGCAACCCCAATGCACCTTTAGAATCAGACATCGACATTATCGCCAGGCCCAAAGGGAAACGTCCGCTTTCTATCAATCAGCTTTCGGGTGGCGAAAAAACGCTTACGGCTACTGCATTGCTGTTTTCGTTGTACCTGCTTAAACCGGCACCATTCTGCATTTTTGACGAGGTGGACGCGCCTTTGGACGATACCAACATTGAGAAGTTCAACAATATTATCCGCACTTTCTCTAACCAATCGCAGTTTATTGTGGTATCGCACAACAAAAAAACCATCGCCAGCACAGATATTATTTACGGCGTTACCATGGTAGAGCAAGGCGTCTCCCGCGTAGTGGCAGTTGATATGCGGGAAGTAGCTTAGCTAGGTGGTTAGTTTGTTAGCTGGTTGGCCAGGGGTTGGCTTGCTAGGTTCTCAAATCTCACGTCTCATATCTCACGTCTCAAATCTCATATCTCACATCTGATTTATCTATATTTGCAACAATGGCAACAACAGACATTAACATCCGGAACAAGAAAGCGAAGTTTGAGTATCATTTATTAGAAACATTTGTTGCCGGCATCAGCTTATTGGGAACCGAAATTAAATCAATCCGCGAGGGCAAAGCCAATATCAGTGATGCTTTTTGCACGTTTATTAACGGCGAACTTTATATCCGCAATCTGCATATTTCTGAATATTCTCACGGTTCTTTTTATAACCACGAATCTAAACGGGACCGCAAATTATTGCTTACCAAAAAAGAAATCAAAAAACTTTTGGTAAAAAATGAAGATAAAGGCTTAACCATAGTTCCTTTAAAAATTTTTATCAGCAGCAGAGGCTTTGCAAAATTAGAAATTGCCCTGGCGCAAGGAAAAAAAGCTTTTGACAAACGCGATGCGATGAAAGAGCGTGATGTGAAGCGCGAAATGGATAAAGCGATGAAGAGGTTTTAAAAGAGCCTCAGCCCCCGGCCCCCTCTCCGAAGGAGAGGGGGAGGAATAGACGGGTTTAAGTTTTATTTATATTGTGTAGTTACCATAAGAACGAACGCGAAAAACCTATAAAATTAAACGAGCTTAAATTTTATTTCGTATTGTAGTTAACAAGGGTTCCCTCTCCTTCGGAGAACCTGCTCCGCACAACGGAGGGGCTGGGGTGAGGCTCTACCAAGCCTGATCCCCCAACAATGGCACAAACCTGAATGTATCGAGCACAATTTTATCAAAATCGTTTTCGCCTACGCGGATAACCGTCACCATTTTTTGGGCTTTTTCATCGCCAACCGGGATAACTAAAATGCCTCCAACCTTCAACTGTTTCAATAAAATTTGAGGCACCATAGGCGCACCGGCAGTTACAATAATTTTATCGTAGGGCGCATATTCAGCAATGCCTTTAGAGCCGTCGCCCAAAAAGAAATTGGCCTTATAGCCTAAATGGGGCAAAACTTGGCTGGTACGTTGGTAAAGTTTTTCTTGCCTTTCTATGGTAAACACTTGCGCACCCAGTTCTAGCAAAACACAGGTTTGGTAACCGCAGCCAGTACCAATTTCGAGCACTTTGTCGCCACGTTGAATGTGCAACAGTTCCGACTGGTAGGCAACCGTATAAGGATTGGAAATGGTTTGACCTTCGCCAATGGGAAAGGCTTTGTCTAAATAAGCTTGCGCCCAAAAAGTTTCGTCAAAAAAATAGTGCCTTTTCACTTTTCCTATCGCTTCCAATACTTTCGCGTCTGATATCCCTTTCGCTTTTAGCTCTTGCACCAATTTTTTTCTCGCACCTTTTTCGCGGTAATTATCAACGTATTTGTAGGCCATTTGCTCACAAAAATATAATCTCCAACCAATATATGGTGCATTTTCTTAGTTTTACCGGTATTAAAAATTGTACAATCTGAAAACGAGCATCTTAAAATAATGGTAAAAAAATCGCAGGTTTCTTATTTTATTTTAAACCTGTTGGCTTTGGCCACTTTCGTTTATCTCATCAACAGTTTTAACTTAAATCCCTTCATCGGAACCCAAAAAAATATTTGGTTTGCGCTGTGCCTTTTAGGCTTATATACTTTATCCGGAACTTTTTTAGACGCTAAACGCAAATCGCGCTTTAAAGAGTTAGTGCTCACCTTAAACCAGTCTTTAATTGTTGCTATTTGCCTGCTCTTTTTTACTTACACGCATCTTCAAAACAGCCGATTATCGTTCGCTATCGCCACCATCTTCAACATTGCACTTTGCCACTTCGCCGTGTTTTCGATATTTAGGCTAACTTATCTTACCGCTTTAAAAAAGCTCCTGCAAAACGCAACTATAGGTTTTAATACCGTTATCATTGGCAATAAGCAAAAGGCAGATACTATTTTAAAAGAGATAGCGGCGCAAAAAAAATCGCTCGGCTTTAAAATTTTAGGTTTTTACGATTTAGAACACAGCACTTTTCAAGAGAAAAATTCGGGGCAAACCCTCACCCATCAAATTCCGGAACTGATTAAACTGCACCAGATTGAAGAGATTATTATAGCGATAGAAACATCAGAACATTTACGGCTAAAAACCCTTTTAGACGAGTTGGAGGAGCATCATGTTACCATACACATCATTCCGGATGTATATGATATTGTCTCCGGATTTGTAAAAATCAACTACCTTTTTTCCATTCCGTTAATTACCCTGCACCGGCAGTTTATGCCTTTTTGGCAAAGAGTAATTAAAAAACTTTTTGACGTTGTTTTTAGTACGATGGTTTTGCTGGTTTTAAGTCCGCTTTTAATCATCATTGCCATATTTATTAAACTTGACAGCAAGGGACCTGTTATTTTCTCGCAAGAACGCATTGGAAAAAACGGCAAGCCTTTTGTAATTCATAAGTTTAGGACAATGGTATTAAACGCAGAAGCGTGCGGACCGCAACTCTCTAGCTATAACGATACGCGCATTACTAAATTTGGCCTTTTTTTAAGACGCTTACGGCTTGATGAACTACCGCAATTTTACAATGTACTTAAAGGAGAAATGTCTGTTGTTGGTCCCCGGCCCGAGCGTAAATTTTATATAGACCAGATTGTGAAAATAGCCCCACATTATCATCACCTTCATAAAGTACTGCCGGGCATAACTTCTTGGGGCCAAGTAAAGTTTGGCTATGCCGAAACCATTGAGCAAATGGTCAATCGTTTAACTTTTGATATAATTTATATTCAAAATCGTTCGCTTTCTTTAGATTTTAAGATTATGATATACACTATTGCTATTATTTTACAGGGAAGAGGAAAATAGTGATTATATTTACGTAATTATTTTTTTATGAGAAAACTCTTTATCATTATATTTTTCGTCACTGTATCTATTGGTGCATCGGCACAATCCCAAAGCAATTCTACCTACTCTATCGGGCTTAAGATGTTTGCATTAGAAGAACAGCCCAAACTTTTGAATGAGGTTAGAAACAATACAAAGTATTACAGCTCTGGTCTTAACGGCCTTATGCTTAAAATAAACGACAACCAAATATCCTATCGCTTTGCTGCTTATACTTTCAAAGAAAAAGACTATACCTTCCGTAATCAGTGCAGCACTTGCGAAATTGTGAGCGGGAACTATAATAGTTTAGATATTAAAATAGGCTTTGAGCGGAGCATCATTTACAGTCGTTTGCAGCCATATTACGGTCTGGAGTTAGGTTATAAAAACGTAGAATTTGGAGGCGTGTCTGCCGATGCAAATAGCAAGGCGCCTATTTATAATGTAAACATCGAAAAAAACGGCGTTACGCTTAACCCTTTTTTAGGTTTAAAACTAAATGTTATTAATGCCATAACCATTGGTGCCGAGGCGGGTTTTGATATCATCAGAACGCATGATAAAGAAACAAAAACCCAACTAAACAGCACGCTAATTTCTAACAGCAACTTTGATCGTTGGCAATACGCTTCGCGCCCGCTGGCCCGGCTTTCTTTGCAGTTTAATTTCGGAAGAGATTAATAGGGGTCAACGTCCGCAATAATAAATGCGCCTTTATTGGCTTTATCTGCTTCAAAAACGCTAATCTGCTCTTTAAGCAAAACCTTTATTTTACTTAACGACTGGCTGGCCCAATCTATTTTTATCGTAATGGTTTGGATATAATAATTGCGCACGCGCCCCACAAGCGGACTATGAGGCCCAATAACCATATCGCCGAGGTAATGTTTTAAAAGCTTGGCAAAAGCATCTGAAATCTTTAGCAACATGCCCAAATCTTTATGTTTGATGTTTAGCTGGATAATCTTGTAAAAGGGCGGATATTTAAATTGCCGGCGCTCAATCATTTCTTCGTGGTACATACTTTCGTAATCGTGGTTTACCACTTGCTGTATTACCCTATGTTTCGCATCGTACGTTTGGATAATCACCTTCCCCTGTTTGCTTCGCCTGCCTGCCCTGCCAGCAACCTGCGATAACAACTGAAAACTACGTTCGTAGGCTCTAAAATCAGGAAATTGGATAATGCTATCGGCGTTGATAATGCCTATTAAGGTAATATTTTCAAAATCCAGACCTTTAGCTACCATCTGCGTCCCCACCAAAACATCTATTTTTCGGTCTTCAAAATCGTTTAAAATCACTTGGTGTGCGTTCTTGTTCCGCGTAGTGTCGTAGTCCATCCGCGCTACGCGTACATCGGGCAATATCACCTTTAAATCGTCTTCAATTTTTTCGGTCCCTAAGCCCTTATAAGCAATGTGTTTAGATGCGCAGGCCGGGCATTCGGTAATATTATCTTCTTTGTACCCGCAATAATGGCAATGCAATTTGCCACTGGCTTTATGATAGGTTAAGCTAACATCGCAATTGATACATTTAGGGGTATTTCCGCAGGTTTGGCAAATTAAAATGGGGACATAACCCCGGCGGTTTTGGAACAAAATCACCTGCTCTTGATTAGCAATGGCGGTGTTTATACCTTCAAGTAAAACACTGGTAAAATGCTCTTTTATTAATTTGCGGTTACGTTCTTCGGCAATACTCACCACTTCAATGTATGGCAGTTTAACGCCTCCATAACGTTCGGCAAGTTTAACCAAACCAAACTTATTGTTTAAAGCATTGAAATAGGTTTCTAAGGATGGCGTTGCCGAACCCAATAAAACTTTTGCGTGGGCAATAGTTCCCAACATAATAGCCACATCGCGGGCGTGGTAACGTGGCGCTGGTTCAAATTGTTTAAAGCTGGCCTCATGCTCTTCATCAACAATCACAAAACCTAAATCTGCGAAAGGCAAAAATACCGATGAACGGGCGCCCAAAACGATTTTTACTTCATTGTTGAGTACCTTTTGCCAAATCTCGGCGCGTTCATTATCATTGAATTTGCTGTGGTAAACAATAATCTGATCTTTAAAATAAACTTTTAACCGATCTATCATCTGGCCGGTTAGCGCAATCTCTGGCAATAGGTAAAGCACCTGTTTGCCCAGGGCTAAATAATCCTCAATTAAGCGGATATAAATTTGGGTTTTGCCCGATGACGTGATCCCGTGCAACAACGTAACCGATTTTTCGTTGATGGATTTTTGAAGTGCCGAAAGCGCTTGCTGCTGTGCGTCGCTCAGCGTAAAATCCATCACTGCCGTTAAATCCGGATGGGTAAACCGGCTGATAACTTCATGCGCTGCAATAAAAACTTCTTTATCAACCAAAGCTTTAATTACCCCGGCGCTCACACCGGTCGCCTCTAATAGATCAGTTTTTTTTACAGATTTCCCGCTTTTTGCCAGTTTGATGTAGCCCAACAACGCATCTACTTGTTTTGGCGCTTTCTCCAGTTCGGCAAACAAATGCTTCAGGTTCTCTTTGTCCTGATAAAGTGGGTTCAACTGTATAACAGCGACTTTCTTTGGCTGAAATTTTTCGTCAATTTCTTCTAAAATATAAATCAGGTTTTTTGAAAAAAGCGAACGTAAGATGGGGAACACAGATTTCTGCGCCAAAATTTTGGTAACATCCGTAACACTAAGTTCGTGCTTCAACTCTAAGGCATCCAGCACCAAAAACTCTTTATCGTTTAAAAGGCTTTTATCAAAATCCGGATTTGCGTTTAAAACTATCCTTGTTTCGCTGGCCAACTTTAATGCAGACGGTAAGGCAGCGGCCATTACCTCGCCTAAAGTGCACAAATAATACTCGGCAATCCACTGCCACAACTTTAGTTGCTGCTGGGTAACAATAGCTTTCTCGTCTAAAACATCTATCAGATACTTTGCTTCGTACTTCACAGGTGCTTTTTGCCCTATTGCAGAAACGATGGCCGTGTAAATTTTACTTTTACCAAATTGCACCACTACCCTTTTGCCTACTTCTGTAAGTGCATTTAGGTGCTTTGGCACACGGTAGGTATATGTTCCCGGAATGGCCAACGGCAAAATCACCTCAACAAACAAGGTTTGCTGGTTAAGCTCTTCCGAATCAAAATCAAACATTATTTGTCTTTTATGGCGGCCAGCAACAGGCTAAACCATCCAAAAATAAACAGCAAGCCGCCCAAGGGCGTAACAGGCCCAATAAATTTAGTGTTGATGCCCATAACGTCTTTTAAGGCTATAAGGTACAAAGAACCACTAAAAAGCAGGATGCCGAATACAAAACAATAAGAAGAAATATTGATGAGATTATTTTTAAAGCGCGCAAAGGTGGATAAAAACGCTAAACCCAAAGTGTGGTAAAAATGGTATTGAACGCCGGTATGCCAGGTTTCTAGTTGCGTGCTACTGATCATGTTTTTTAAAACATGGGCGCCAAACGCACCAAAAACAACGGCAAAAATCCCAAATATTGCCGCACTAATAATTATTCTTTTATTCATTTCGCTTTGATGGTTTTGCTAATTTAATAAAGATGAAAGCAATTTCCAGCCTTTGCCACAAAAATCTATTTTTGTAGCTTAGGAATCTGTGAAATGAAGAAGCCCGTTTTTATTATAAGTGCCTTAATGATAGGCATAATTGCTGTTACTTGGTTATATTTTAAAAAATTAAACGCATCTACCCTCTCCAGCGAGCAAATTTTTAAAGTTTTACCTGCAGATGCTTCAATCGTTTTTGAATATAAGAACGAAGCATACTTTTATGATATCTTCAAAGATTTTACGCTTTTTAGCGATGTTTTAGGAAAAGAAAACCTAAGCCATTTAAGCGCCTTAAAACAGGTGTTTGTAGATGATCAAAATACCGAAGGCATTTTCAACCAAAGCGATATTTTCTTTTCTGTACATCCAACAAAAGCAAGCGAGGCCGCGCTGTTGGTTGTTGCCCCACTAAATTTGGAAAGCCACAACTCCGAAGAGCTTTTGGTCGTTCTGAAAAAAAAGTATCAGCTTCGTCAAAATCCCGACGCTAAAAATGCAATTTACCAGCTTGCCTTTAGCAATAAAACCTACTTCAACTTTTTTATACACAACAACCTGCTGGTTGGCAGCTTTGATGAAAACTTAACCAAAAAAAGTTTGGCCCAGGCAAACAGCAACAATGATAAAGCCACTTTTAATGCCGATTTTAATACACAACGAAACAAAAACTCCGTTGCCAACTTGTACGTCAACTTTGTCAACTTGCGCAACTTTGCCAACCATTTTTCGTCCCGAAAAAACCCCTACGAAACCTATTTCCTAAAATCTATTGACGCTACAGCATCACTAAACATCAATTACCAAAAAAACGCGCTGATGTTTAGCGGCATCACATCGCCAAATTTAAACGCCAAAACTTATTTTAACCTTTTTTTAAACCAAAAACCCGGCGCCACTACCTTGGCCAAACACCTGCCTTATGATGCGGCTAATTATGCATTGTATTATGTTTCTGATTACGGCAGTTTTAAAAATGATTTGCAAAATTTATTGGCTTCGCGCAAAGAGGATAAAGATTTAAAAGCGCAAATACAGCGTATTTCTACCAACCACGCTATTAATTTAGATAAGGAAGTTACTGCAATTTGGGGTAAAGAATTCGGGGTGTTCCAACTGGCCTCCGGAGACAATATAGGCATCGTGAAAAGCACCAATATGAACAGGTTGTCTTTTGTGCTATCTACAATCAGCACAGAAGCCGGAGGCGATATTCGCCATTTCGACGATTCTTTTATGATGTACAACTATTTTGGCGATCCTTTTAAGCAGTTTCGCCGCCCATACTACACCACTATTGAAAATCATTTGGTAGTAGCGAACAGCAGCAATGCTTTACGCCGATTTGTAGAGAATTACCGGGCTCAAAAGCTGCTGGGTTTAACGGATAAAAATATCGACTTCCAACAGTATCTATCCAACCAAGGCAATATCTTCTACTTTATACACAACAGCAATTCAAAAGCGATTATCCGCTCTTTTTTGAGCAAAAGCAGCTATAAAAGTTTTAGAAGTGATAACTTTAAATGGAACGAAATTTACGGCTTGGCCATACAATTTAGCGCCGACAAAGACCGTTTTTTTACCAACTTTTACATGAACGAAACTCCGGATACCGAAGAACTTTTGCCTAAGATTGATAGCGCGGCGTTGGCTTATTGACCTTTGGTTACAGCATCTGCATCAATAAAACAAAATGAAACGTGACACTTTAGTACTTATACTTTTATTGTGGCCAACCTTGTTTTATGCACAAAACATTGCCTTAAACCATAGCAGTACCCAATTTGATGCTTTTGAAAATCCGGTTCAACAAGGTTTTCAAAAAGATTTAAGCCGTAAATATGCCATTACCCTTTTTCCGCATTTATTTGTAACATTTGCCTTTGAAGGCGATGCAGAAACACTTTTTAAACGTGCGCTTTATACCCGAAAAATAAGCAAAAGCAACTTACCCAATTTAGGAGAGAATCACCTCAACTACTTTTACGGAAATAGCAACATCTATTTATTCAATTACCGCATCTTTCGCACCCGTAACTACAACCGCGAGCTTGGATTTTCCCTACAACTGAAGGAAGAAGGCAGCAGCCAAATCAGCAACGAAACATTTACATTGCTAGATGACTTTAGAAAATTTACCCGGCCCGCCTATACCAACCCTTTTAATTCTTCCGGATTAAACCAGGCTTATTGGCAGCTAGGCGCCACCTACCGCGAAAATTACGATGACCGCTGGGCTTTTGGCGCCAAATTGAGTCTCCTTAACGGAATTATCTACAATAATTTTAGCATCACCCAGTCGCAATTGGAAGTAACGCAAAACACTGCTTACAACGCTGATCTTACCGGTTCCTACATCTCTAGTTTCGGATTCGAGAAGCTCAAGCTCGATCGCCTAATCCCAAATCTCAAAAATTTCGGTGGTGCAATCAGTTTGGCCAGCTCGTACCAACATCCTAAAGGCTATTATTTTACCCTGAATCTGAAAGATTTAGGTTTCATTAGATGGGGCAAAAACACCGGACATTATAACTTTACCAGCCATATAAACGGTAGTGCAACAGATTCTTCTGCGTCAAAAATCTTTGACCAAATTAAAAACGATGCGGCGGTAACAGAACAGAAAAAAGCCTTTTACAGCAAAATAGACAGTAAAATAGAGTTTGCGGCATCCAAAGAATTTGGCTTTTATAAACCCGTAGTAGCCTTTTCAAAAAGTATTTTTAACCCTCACGGGCAGCTTGCCTTGCTAAATAACTTTAGCAAAAATGCCTTCGTTTTAGGAGTTAATCCTATTTATGATTTTGAAACTAAACTGAATTTGGGCGCTCAGATTATGGTAAAATCGCCAAATATGGAGTTTTATGTGGGCTCTGAGCAGGTTTTCCCAACTTACTACCTCGCAAAATCTTATCTTAAACAGGATGAAAGTGTGGGCAGGGGAACGCCGAGGATGGGCGCATATTTTGGGATAAACGTAAAATTTGGCAGTAAAATGCAAGACATTGGCACTGCCGATGAAATACAAGGTTTAAATGATAAAGAAACAGGCTTTATTTACCGGATGAGCAATAAAGAGCGCAAAAAAGCACAAAAGCAAAATAAACAGATTGAAAAAAATCGGCGCAAAAACGATAAGCGAAACAACCGCAGGCGTTAATCTTGTTTTTTCTTGCCAACAATAAAATCTTTTAGATAATAAGGCTCAAAGTAAGCCACATCTACAAATTGGCCCGCGGTAAACTTTTCCAAAGCTGGTAAGGTTAAATCTTTGGCCGAATTTTCAAAATCGTCCATTAAACGTGCGTTAAGGTGCTTACCTAACGCTGTCTCGCATTTCATGGCACCATCCCCAAAGAAATAGACCAAATTGCTGTTTAATAAATCAGAAAAGCTGTTCTCGTCAACAATTACGGCAGCGGTAGGCACCGCCGGATTCAGTTCGTTGTCAAAAAAAGCACAATAAACCTCCATCCTGCGCGCATCAATCATTGGGCAAAAGAGCGTATTTGGCTGTACAGAAAAACAACGGCTTTTAAAGCCCGAAGCCATCGCTTCCAAAGTATTTATCGCGATAAGCGGAATATCCAATGCATAACACAATCCTTTTGCGGTTGAAACGCCAATGCGCAAACCGGTATAAGAACCCGGCCCCATGCTCACCGCCACCGCATCTAAGTCGCTAGGTTTTTTACCCGCCTTAGCTAACGCCTGCTCTATAAATAAAGTGATGTTTGACGCATGTATGTTTTTATCCGTGCGTTCAATGCAAGAAAGCAATTGACCGTCTTTTGCTACCGCAACAGAACAGGTTTGCGTAGCGGTTTCTATCTGTAAAATTAAAGGCATTAAATGATAAATTTATGGTACCGGATCATGACCGTGTGCGCCCCAAGGATGGCAACGCAAAATTCTTTTCACCGTTAGCCAAGCTCCTTTAAAGGCTCCGTGTTTTTTAATCGCTTCTACCCCATATTGCGAGCAGGTGGGCGTAAACCGGCACGAATTGCCCAGCAAAGGCGAAATTAAGAATTGGTAAGCTTTAATCAACACCAAAAAAAAGAAAGAGAAAATTTTATTCAAAAACTTCATGCCTCAACTTTTTTTAAACAGTCGGCAAATACTGCTTTCAACTTCTTTTCAATAAAGCTAAAATCATGTGCTTTAGTGCCAACGTAGCTTAAAGCCAGCAAAATCTTTTTTCCATTGTCTTGAAGTGCAGGATAAAAGACTGTGCTTTTATGCAAACGATAAGCTTCTCTGATGCGTCTTTTTATCAGGTTACGATCTATACTGTGCTTGAAACGTTTTTTTGGAACCGCAATTACTACCTGCGCCGGAAAGGCTTGTTGGCTATCGAGAGAAATAAGCCAGGTAACGCGAAATGGATATAACAAAAAAGAAGAACCGTTTTTGAAAAGCTCATCTAAAAGCTTTTTACTACATAAACGTTCTTCTTTTTTAAAATAATTTGTTTTGACAGTCATTACCGATTGTTAATAGCATAAACATCGGCTAATTATCAAATGTTTTGATAATTAAGAACAATCAAATTATGCTTTATGACGACGCTCGTCTGATACAGTTAATCTTTTTCTGCCTTTCGCTCTCCTAGAAGCCAATACTCTTCTACCATTAGCGGTAGACATTCTTTCTCTGAACCCGTGTTTATTTCTTCTTTTTCTTTGAGAAGGCTGGAATGTTCTTTTCATGATGTGCTATAATGTAATTCTCGCTCTTTTTAAATCAAGAGCGCAAATATAGTGTGTTATTTTTATAAAAACAATCCCGATTAAAAAATAAATCTGTACCTAAAACACATAGCGCCAAGCTTATTTGTTTTTCAAAATATCGCGTATTTCGGTTAATAAAACCTCTTCTTTGCTAGGTGCAGGTGGCGCAGCAGGTTTGGCTTCTTCTTTCTTCTTGAATGAATTTAAACCTTTAATCACTAAGAAAAGTACAATAGCAACAATAATGAAACTAATCACGGCAGATAAAAACAGCCCGTACTTTACCGTTCCAAACGCTGTCAGTTTCTCAATGTCGGATAAATTAGCGGCATCTAAAGCTGGTTTCAGCAATAGCGGAGTAATAATATCCTCAATAAACGAGTTGATGATTTTACTAAACGCAGCACCGATAACAACGGCAACCGCCAAATCAACCACGTTGCCTTTAACGGCAAATTCTTTAAACTCTTTTACAAATCCCATAAAATTAATTTTTGTTACAAATCCGAAATTAACAATTATCAGCAAAAACACTTAAATGTGCATAAAATTAATTTACGTCAAGTTTTGGATTGAAAATTGTTAAGCAGGATTTACCTAGCTTTTTTTAACTTTGATTATCTAACACTTACTATATATATGCTAAAACAAAACCTCCAACAAAAACTTCTTCAAAAATTATCGCCGCAACAAATTCAGTTTATCAAATTGTTGCAGGTGCCCACAGTTGCCCTGGATACTAGAATTAAAGAAGAACTGGAGGAAAACCCCGCGCTAGAAGATTTGAGCCTGGCAGACATGAATGAGCCGGTGGAAGAATACCCGGATAAAGACCCGGATGACGACTTTAAAGCTGATGCGCAAGATGAGATGAGCGATGAATTTAATGTTGACGATTATTTGCAAGACGACGACATTAACGATTACGGAAGCCGTTACGATAATAACGATGACGATGATGACAAAAAAGAATTGCCTTATGCTGTAACCAATACTTTTTTTGAAAACTTACAGGCGCAGTTGGACCTGGTTGATTTGGGCGATAAAGAATATATGATTGCCCAACAAATTATAGGAAGCCTAGATGACGACGGCTATTTACGCCGGGCGATACCGTCTTTAATAGATGACCTGGCTTTTTCGCAAAACATTTTTGCCGAGGAAAACGAAGTAGAGGAAATGCTGAAGGTGATCCAAACTTTTGACCCCGCCGGCATTGGCGCCAGAGACCTGCAAGAATGTCTTTTAATCCAGCTAAAGAAAAAGGACGGCAGCAACCCTATTATACAAAAAGCAATTGCTGCGGTAGAAAACCATTTAGACGAATTTACTAAAAAGCATTACGATAAGCTGGAACGCTCTTTAAACATCAGCGCTGATGAATTAAAGGAAGTAGTTGGTGAAATTTTAAAACTGAACCCAAAACCGGGCGATTCTGGCAGTAGCGCAAACATTAAGCAAATGCAGGTGATCCCGGATTTCCACATTGCTAAAAATGACGGAACGCTGGTTTTAACGCTTAACTCTAAAAATGCGCCCGAATTAAGGGTAAGTAAATCTTACCAAGAAATGTTTCAGCATTACGAAAAAACTGCCGATAAAGACAAAAAGCTAAAAGAAGCAGTGCAATTTGTAAAACAGAAACTCGACTCGGCAAAGTGGTTTATAGATGCCATTAAACAGCGCCAGCAAACGCTATTGAAAACCATGAACGCTATTATGAACTATCAGTACGATTTCTTTTTGTCTGATGGTGACGAGCGCAACCTAAAACCGATGATTTTAAAAGATATTGCAGATCGGATTGGGATGGATATTTCGACAGTTTCTAGGGTGGCAAACTCCAAATACGTGCAAACCGAGTTTGGTACTTTCTTGCTTAAATCTTTTTTCTCCGAAGCTATCCAAACAGACAGCGGCGAGGAAGTTTCTAACAAAGAAGTGAAAATGATTTTAGAAGAGTGCATTGGCAAGGAAGATAAACACAAACCTTTGGCAGATGAAAAGCTAACCGAAATTTTGCGCGAGAAAGGGTATAATATAGCAAGGCGTACCGTGGCAAAATACCGTGAACAGCTAGGCATACCCGTGGCCCGGTTAAGGAAAGAGCTTTAATTATATAAAAACCGGGAAAATGCCCGGTTTTTTTGTATCATAATTACAGCCTTTTGGGTATGGACGTAAAAACCTAAAGAGCTTATGAAAAAAATCTACTTTGTAACAATCGCAATTTGCGCGCTTTTGGTCTCGTGTAAAGAAGAAAGCGTTGAGCCAGAAATGGTTGTTTGCCCATTAGAAAGCATTTTTCCGGCCTGCGAATGCGATGTGGATACCTTGAGCGCCCAAAGCGAATACATAAAAGCAGAAATAGACGGCGTTCCGATGTGCTTTGACGTGGTTCCGAATTTCCAGAACGACTTTGGAAATATGTTGTTGTACGGAAACATCATCAGAAACAACGAGTCTGTTTATTATGACAACACCCATCTGATTAGAAATACCAAAAATAGCCTGTGGCAAATTGCTTTTTACTTAGAAAACACCCATGCCTTAACTAAAACCTACCCTTACCAACTTCCTCGGCAAAACCCTGAAGTTTGTGAGATAGGCGAATTGCAGCTGAATGGCGGAGGAATTTCTTTCTCGAATCCGTTTGCGCTAAATAAAATGCAACTACAAGTTAACGGCTTTAAAGACGGCTATTTTGAAGGTGTTTTTTCGGGTATCGCGCGCGCGGCAGATGGTTTAAGCAGTGTGCAAATAAGGGAAGGCAAATTCCGCATTAAGCTTACGCAGATAAACCGAGACCTAAATGTAAACGCCCCTCCTATTGATAGATGAAATTTAATATCATAAAAAAAGCCACTTCCGCTAATCCGAAAGTGGCTTTTTAATCTTAAAGCTATGCTTAGATAGATTTGATGATATCTCTTAAACCCAAAGCTTTGATAATAGCACGGTATCTTTCAATATCTTTTTTGAAAAGGTAACCCAATAAAGCTCTTCTTTTACCAACTAGTTTTTGAAGGGCTAATTGGGTCGAAAAATCTTTTTTGTTCTTTTTCAAGTGCTCTGTCAAATGCGCAATTCTGTAAGTGAACAACGCTACCTGACCTTCGGCAGAACCAGTGTTGGTTTCAACTTCGCCGTGTTGTTTGAAGATTTCTTTCTTCTTTTCTGAACTCAAATACATTCTTGAATAATATTAAAGCAATTAAAACTATTTAATAAGGCTGCAAATGTAAGTTTATTTGGCTTACCATCAAACATTTATTTTAAAGTTGGCACAACCGCCGGTTTACTGGTGCAGCATTAACTTAGCAATCTAAAAATTATTCCTAATTTCGAGGCAAAGGCATTTCCTGAGATTGGATGGAGAAAAAGCAAATTATTTCTTATTTCACAAATCGTTATACTTTAAACAAAGAACAACAGCTTTACCTGGCAATCCATGCTAAAAGATACCAGACCGTCCTAAGTTGGCTCGCTGATAAACACTTTAACCGCGTATTGGATATTGGACCTTCTTATTTGAGCGAGCTACTTCAAAATCATCTTCAAAAGCCTATCACGTTAATGGGTTTTGATGCAGAAGAGAGCGTAGGCGGCCACCTCCCCAGCTTAGAAATTTTATCAAACAACCACTTTATACAGCAAAATTTAAATGATTGGGCTACTGATGCGCAATCTCCCAAGTATGATTTAATCATTTGCGGAGAAATACTGGAACACCTTTACAGTGCTCCCCAAAAGCTATTTCAGAACCTGTACAAATCTTTAAATACCGGTGGTTTTTTGATTTTACAAACGCCAAATGCGGTAGCTTTACGTAAGCGCATCAGTTTGCTTATCGGTATAAATCCTTTTGAAATGCCCCGAGAGAACCAAAAAAACCCCGGCCATTACAGAGAATATACGCCGAATGAGTTGCGCAAGTTGGCACGAGCGAACGGTTTCTGCATACAAAAACTGATTTTAGATGAATATTTTGAATATCCTTCATGGCAATCAAAAGTTTATCGGAACGTTAAAAGCTTAATTCCCGCAAATTTGAGAAGCGGCATTACCATCATCCTCCAAAAAAAATGACAAAAAAACACTATACCACCTTTTCTACCACGCACAAAGTACGGCCAGATGATATAGACATGTTTAACCACGTACATAACAGCATTTATTTAGATTATGTACTGGCCGCCCGTTATGAGCAGATGGAAAAATTCTACGGCATGTCTATGGAAAAATTTTTAGAAATGGGCTTCGGCTGGGTAGTAAAAGCCGTAAATATCGAGTATAAACGTCCCCTTGGTCTGGGCGATTATTTTTCGGTAGAAACGCGAATTATTGAGGTTGATAAAAAAAGTTGTCGGGTAGGTTTTGAGATTACGCGCCTAAAAAACAAAAAAACAAGTACCATCGGTTGGTTTGATTTTGTGATGATAGATTTAAAAACCGGCAAAGCTGCCACCATTAGCGACGAGATGATTAGCCTGTACAGCATATAGGGCGCAATTTTGGCCAAACAGGAAGAATCCCGCCTTGCAAAAGCCGTCGATAAAAACGCGTAAAGCCATTGCCTCAAATTTTACTATTTTTGCACGCTGAAAGCAAGAAGCATGAAGTTTAAACTAGCGGTTCAAGATAAAAACTGTAAAGCGCGCGCAGGCGAAATCACCACGGATCACGGCACTATAAAAACGCCAATTTTTATGCCTGTGGGAACTGCCGGAACCGTGAAGGCGGTTCATCAGCGCGAACTTGCGGAAGACATTAATGCACAAATTATTTTAGGGAACACCTATCATTTATACCTACGCCCCGGTTTAGAAACCCTAAAACTTGCTGGCGGCTTGCACAAATTTAATGGCTGGGATAAGCCAATTTTAACAGATAGCGGTGGCTATCAGGTTTATTCGCTTACCGAAGTACGTAAAATAAAAGAAGAAGGTGTTACTTTCCGCTCGCATATTGATGGCTCTAAACATTTGTTTACGCCAGAAAATGTGATGGATACGCAAAGAATTATCGGTGCAGATATCATCATGGCTTTTGATGAATGCACGCCCTACCCTTGCAATTACCATTACGCGCGCCGTTCAATAGACATGACGCATCGTTGGCTAAAACGTTGCATTAACCGTTTTGACAGCACCGCTCCGCTTTACGGCTACTCGCAAACCCTATTCCCTATTGTGCAAGGTTCTGTTTATAAAGATTTGAGGATTAAATCGGCCGAGTTTATTGCCGAGCAAAACCGCGAAGGCAATGCCATTGGCGGACTTTCTGTAGGCGAACCGGCAGAAGAAATGTACGCCATGACAGAGGTGGTGTGCAACGTATTGCCAACAGACAAACCGCGTTATTTGATGGGCGTGGGCACGCCGATTAACATTTTGGAAAACATTGCTTTAGGTATAGATATGTTTGATTGTGTAATGCCTACGCGCAATGCCCGAAACGGCATGTTGTTTACGCGCAAAGGCATCATCAACATTAAAAACGAGAAATGGAAAAATGATTTTTCACCTATTGATGCGGACAGCGATCTGTTTTATGATTTAAATTATTCTAAAGCTTATCTGCGCCATCTAATCCATTCCAAAGAAATATTAGGCGCCCAAATTGCTACCTTGCACAACTTGCATTTTTATCTTTGGCTGGTTGCAGAAGCGCGTGAGAAAATAATTTCTGGTGATTTTTACGACTGGAAGAACCAAATGGTGAAAGTTTTAGGACAAAAACTTTAATGGACTTTTTAAACCGCTACATCAAGATTATTGATTGGTATATCATCAAGAAATACCTAGGCACTTTTGTGTTTACTTTGGGAATTTTCACGGTGATTTCCGTAGTGTTTGACATTTCGGAAAAGCTTGATGATTTTTTAAAAAGTACCGCAACTACCAAAGAGATTATTCTAGAGTATTACGGCGGTTTCATTCCTTTTTATCTCAACTTTTTATCGCCGCTCATCAATTTTATCGCGGTAATCTTTTTCACCGCAAAAATGGCAGATCAAACAGAAATTGTCCCCATCCTTTGCGGAAAAGCGAGTTTCAACCGTTTTCTGCGCCCGTATTTTATCGCGTCAACGCTGATTTTTATTATTTCGATGATTTTTAATCAGCTCATTATCCCAGAAACAAACCGCTTAATGACCAACTTTGAGAATACTTACCTTAAGGACAGCAAAAATACCAGCCGGAGCAATGTGCACCTGCAACTGGACCACGGCACGTTTGTTTTTATGGAGTCTTTTGACAATAACACCAACAATGGTTATCGCTTTACGCTCGAGAAATTTAATAAAGATACTTTAGAATCCAAGTTAATGGCAGACCGTATCGCTTGGGACTCTGTTGCCAGAAAATGGAAGATTTACAACTTTACCATCCGCCACGTAAACGGTTTAAAAGAACGTATGGAAGCCGGTATTGAAAAAGACACCACATTGGATATGAAACCTGTGGACTTTGATATCCGTGACAATATTTACTCGGCAATGAACTATAAAGAACTGAACGAGAAGATTGAAAAGGAAAAAATCCGCGGTTCGGGAATTATGGTGAACCTGGAACTGGAAAAATACAAGCGCTGGGTATATCCTTTTTCCACCTATGTGCTTACGCTCATTGGCGTAGCCTTGTCGTCCAGGAAAGTGCGCGGTGGCGTGGGCTTGCCTTTAGGTGTAGGCATAGCCATGAGTTTCCTTTATATTTTGTTGATCCAGTTTTCCAACGTTTTCGCTTTAAAAGGCGGTTTGCCGCCTATAATTGCTGTTATTATACCTAATCTTATTTTCGGAACGATAGGCGTTGTGCTGGCTATTAAAGCGCCAAAATAGCAATGAAATCCAAACTGAAAAGCAACCTGTTTATATTGCATCTTACGGTGCTGGTTTGGGGATTTACCGGCGTGTTAGGTGCGCTAATTAGCGTGGGCGAGGCGCACTTGGTATGGTACCGGGTGTTAATTGCCGCACTCTCTTTGTATTTGTACTTTCGATGGAAAAAAACATCTATCAGGGTAAGCAAACAAACCTTTTACCGCTTATTTTTCACCGGAGCAATTGTTGGCCTACACTGGATTTTGTTTTTTGGCGCCATTAAAGCGTCGACCATTTCGGTAGCCATGGTATGTTTATCCTCACTTACCTTGTTTACAGCCATTTTGGAGCCTTTACTTAACAGCAATCGCGTTTCGAAGATGGAATTAGTGGCCGGATTGTTTATCATTTTTGGGATATATGTGATTTTTAAGTTTGAGACCGGCTACACAAAAGGTATCATTATGGGGCTTTCTAGCGCACTTTGCGGTAGCTTATTCTCTATTATAAATGGTAAACAAGCTAAAAATCGCTCGGCAACCATCATCAGTTTTTATGAATTGATAGGCGCTTTTGTATGGGTGAGCGTATATTTGTTGGTTACAAAAGGTTTTGATGCGCGTATGATTTTGGGTATGTCCGATATTATTTATCTCCTGATTTTAGGCACCATTTGCACCTCTGTGGCATACGTTGCAGGCGTATCCGTGATGAAAGAATTGAGCGCTTTTAAAGTTGCTTTAATTACAAATCTGGAACCCATTTATGCTATTATTTTAGCGCTGATCATCTTCGGTAAAGACGAAAAAATGACCTCGGGTTTTTACCTCGGCGCCACAATTATCTTATCTACCATCTTTCTTTTCCCGGTAGTTAAGACGCGGGTTGAGCATAAAAAACTGAAGAAAAGAACACCTTTTATCTGAAGGGAAAACAGCAAAAAAAGGCAGGGAAAACCTGTTAAATTCCTTGACCTAAATTTTCTTTTATTTAGCAATAATACAGCGGTAACCACTGACTGTTTGTCTAAAAAAAACGGCTGTTATGCGCATCAGAATTTCCTGTTAAAACAGCGCAAAAACACACACACAAAAGCGCGGTAAGTCTGCAAAAAACAGCTGTAAATGGCTTAGATATCTGCTACCAGAAATGACAAAAACAGGGTGTGAAATACGCCCCGTTTTGAACCTCAAAAACCGCTTATTACATTAAAAAACCTGGATAAAGATTTATGGCTTACTAAGCTAAAAAAGACATAGAAAAGGAGTCGGATTTACGGCTCAAAAACGGCAAAGAACCCACTGGCAAAACCTATAAAAAAGCTTTCAGAATCGCCCATAAATGAACCTGAAATTCACCGTCTTTTTGTCTTAAATACAAAGTTTAGCTACACACAAGAACTGGAAAATACTGAAGATTTTGCCGTGCAAACTACTTCATGACCTTGCCTTCAAAACACAGAACTACGTTAATAGTTAACAAAAACCATCGTAAAACACCTCTTACAAAAGCACATAAAAGCAGGAAAACAATAAATCCAAACCGCAAAAAACATGACCGTGATGCAAAAAAATCATGCATTTATCACCAACAAAAACGCGTTAAAAATCTATCAACTAAACAATATGCCTCTTAAAAATAGGCGCCAAAACTTGGTAATGCCTCCAAATCAGCTATCAAAAATCAACAAAAACTACCGCCCGAAACCGTAAGAAAGCAGTGGGTTCTACCAATATTTGCCACAAAAAAAAGATAACATTTTTAGACTTTTTTGCCTTTGAAGGGTTAGAATTTACACCTCAAAAACAAGAAAAAACCTCAGCATTTCTACCAAATTTCTCGTCTAAAAAAAGAGCAACAACAAAAAATATCAAGCAGAAAAAACCAATTTATAAATAACAGAATAATACACTTAGCCCTCTAATTTTTTACTGAGAAAAGAAGCTGTAGATCCGCCAAACGACGTAAAATGGAAAGGTACAAGCAACACCAAAATAGGCAGAAATGCATTGGCAGAACCACTTATTTTAGTCAAAAGTTTCGGGCGGGCGACTAATCTAAATTTGCAACGTTTAAAAAATTCTGTAAAGAAAATTCCAATATAGAAGAAAATTTAGCGAGGAATATGGCAGTGCTTCGTGTATAAAATTCTTAAAAAATTTAGTTACATTCACCAGCGAAAATATATAAAAAAACACAGACTTAAAAACACCATTTACAGATTAAACAACCATTAATAAATAAAAAAGGTTAATATAATTTTTACTATTATTAAACTGAAAATCAGAACTTAAAATAAAAAAATTTAAATTAAAACTTTACATAATAATATAATAAATCACCTATTGAAAACTAATAATTTTAGTAAATCACTAATTAAATGCCATATATTAATATTAAAACAATAATATTCAGTATTATATCTATAATTATTTTAAGCTTTTGTTCACAAAGGTGTTTTTCGCAACTTATTGATGGCGGACAAAACCCACCTAGTGTAAAATTTAGGCAAATTAATACGGAGCGTTTCCAAATCATCTATCCTACCCCACTGGAGTTTGATGCTCAAAAAGTGGCAAATACACTCGAAGCAGTGGTGGCCGATGTTAGCAAAACCTTAGGGCGCCAACCCAAACCAATTTCCATCATTTTACAGAACCAAGGTGTGCAGTCAAACGGCTTCGTAACTATGGCTCCCCGACATTCAGAATTTTACACTATGCCCGGTCAAGAATTTGACGCACAAGATTGGCTCAACTCACTAGCTGTACACGAACTTAGGCATGTGGTTCAGTTTGACAATTTAGCTCCAAACTTGGGAGCTCCACTTTTTGAAGAATTGAAGCTGGCACTGTTCGGCATCAACTTACCAGCTTGGTTTTTTGAAGGTGACGCGGTAGGGATAGAAACTGCATTAAGTAAGGCGGGCAGAGGAAGATTACCGGCATTTGAACAAACTTTAAGAACAAATATACTCTCACAAAATAAGTTTAGCTATTCTAAAAATTATTTTGGATCTTATAAAAATTTTGTATCCGGGTATTATCCTATGGGATATTTTATGACTACAAAAATCAGGAAAGATAATGGCCCAAAAATTTTATCCAATATCCTAACTCGAATTAAAGACCTACCCTTTCGTCCTTACAACTTTAGTTCGTCGCTTAAAAAATTCACCGGAATTGGAACCCGCCAACTTTACCTCCAAACCATGGCCGAGATGGAGAAGTTGTGGAGCGCGCAAGAAGAAAAAATCAAACTTGAACAATACCCGGTATTAAATCCGACCAACATCAAAAACCCGAGTAATTATTTACTTCCTCAAATTGACGAAAAAGGACGTTTGCTTTGCCTAAAAAATTCTTTCACGGCAAGTCCGTCAATCATCACTATTGGCCCGCAAAAAAAGGAAGAAGTTTTAGTAAAAATTGGCCCGCAAACAGAGGCCAATTTTAGCCTTGCCAAAGACCTAATTTGTTGGGACGAAATCAGGATCGACAGCCGCTACCAGCAACGTACATTTAGTGTAATATGCACCTACAATTTAACAACAAAAAAATACCGTCAGCTTACGCACAAAACACGGCTGTTTTCCCCGTCATTTTCTGCCGACGGAAAAAAAATAATTGCTGTAAAAGTTAGCCAATCCAATCATTTCAATTTAGTGGAGTTAGATGCCGAAAGTGGCAACTTGCTAAAGGAATTTCCGAATCCAGAAAACTACACTTTGCAAACCCCTGCCTACAATAACGACGCAACAAAAATTATAGTCACCGCTGTATGTGAAAAGGGAAAAAGCTTGCTGCTTTATGAGGGAGATAACGCTCGGCTATTGCTTCCTTTTACAACACAGCTTATTGCCCGACCGATTTTCTGGAACAAGCAAATTATTTTTAAAGCGCATTACAACGGTATCGAAAATATTTATCTGTTGACCGAACGCGGAGAAATGCGCCAACTTAGTCACAGCAGGTTTGGAGCCAACTACCCTTATGTAAACCGCGGACAATTATACTTCAGCGATTATTCCGCAAATGGCTACAACATCGCCTCGCTTGATTTAAGACGCCACAACGACGCGCATGCTTCCCGCGAAGAAAACACCTTCGTGGAATATTATTCATCGCTTATATCGCAGGAAAATGCGTCAAATATTTTGGAAAGTGTGGATTCTGTCCGATACCCCTCAAAACCCTATCCCGATTTCTCGCATGTGTTCTACTTTCACAGCCTAAGACCGTCTGTTACAGAAAACCAATATAATAACGATTACAATTTAGGTTTCGACCTCATTTCCAACAACAAACTCAACACTGCAGCCGCATCTTTAGGCTATCAATACAACAGCGCACTGCACAGCGGCTCCTATAGCGCCAACTTCAGCTATCAAAAATACTATCCAAAATTATCGCTTAGCTACCGCAACCGCCCACGGCTGGCATACACTAAAATCAAAAACCAAACGGATAGCATTATTGTGCCGTTTACCTGGCGCGAGCATTACAGCAGCTTAGATGTTAGCATCCCCTACGCTAAAAATTGGCTTAACAAAAGCCTTTATGGCAGCTTCACCGTATCCACTTCCTATACCCAGCGCTACAACCAAAACATGCAGGTTTCGGGCTTTCTACTGCAAAATGTTTTTCCGCTGAAGTACCGTTTTGCAATTGGCATTAACAGCCAGCGCAGTGCCAGAGATTTAGCGCCTCGCTGGGGGCAAAACTTGGAATTTAACTATGAACACGCTCCTTTTGATAAAAAATTAGTTGGATCCAACTTTTTTGTCAAATCTGCTTTTTATTTTCCGGGTTTAGCGCCCAACCATAGCTTTAGCGCCAGTTTAAATTTCCAAACTAACAGTGGCGTGTACCTGTACCATGCGGATATTCCGCGTGCAAACGGATGGGCAAACATGCCGGGCATCCTAAAATTGAAGAACACGCTTTTGTTGAGCTATCGCTTTCCCGTTGCTTATCCCGACTGGGAACTTGGCCCAATTGCCTACGTAAAGCGCATTAAAGGCGGTGTTTTTAGTGACTTTGAAAACATCAATGCCGGCAACGGTTTACGCGGTTACGGATTAGATTTAAGTGCCGATATGAATTTATTGAGATATTACCTTCCTATTTTCGAGTTTGGCGGAAAAATTATCATTCCGGCTGAAAGCGCCACAAAAAAACCGATATTCGAGCTTGGGATTAATTTTAATTACTGAAAATGAGCTTTAAAACTATTCTTATTATCATTTGTAGCGTTGCCCTTACCATTGTGTGTATGCAAAATATGGAACCCGCAAACATCCAAATACTTTGGATGGAGTTTACTGTGGCTAAACTATGGATGCTACTGACTTGTGCTTTTTTCGGATTTGTGATTGGGATACTAGTGGCTCGGCCCAAAAAGAGAATTATACCACAGGAAAACAGCGCAGAAGTTCCTTTTGAAATTAACCGCCCTGTGGGGGATGATGAACTTAGCAACAACAGCAAAAAACAACTGAGTGATGAAGACAGGGATTACTTGTATTAGATTTAGAAGTAAACTTTGGATATAAAAAAAGCCTCTCAATTTCTTGAAAGGCTTTTTCTTTTTTTGAAGGGCGGACGAAGGGACTCGAACCCTCGACTCCCGGCACCACAAACCAGTGCTCTAACCAACTGAGCTACGACCGCCGTGCATTAGTGGAGCGCAAAAGTAATTTAAAATTTAGAAAATTCAAATTTTTAAACACTCTTCAGCCCTGCTTAATGCTATAATGCTGATTTATTGCAAAATAATTTTTTAAAATCGCTTGTTTTGCCATTTCCCTATCTTCGCACTATGATCCAAATTTTTACCGATGGTGCCGCAAGTGGCAATCCAGGGCCGGGCGGTTACGGCGTTATCTTAAGAGCAGGCAACCATTATAAAGAAATTTCGGAAGGCTTTAGGCTCACCACAAACAACCGTATGGAACTTTTAGCGGTTTGCATAGGCTTAGAGGCCATCAAAAAGCTTAACCAAGAAATCGTGATTTATTCTGACTCTAAGTACGTGATTGATTCGGTAGAAAAGAAATGGGTTTTTGCCTGGCTAAAAAAAGGCTTTGCGGGCAAAAAAAACAAAGACTTATGGATGCGTTTTTTACAGGTTTACAAATTGCACCAGGTAAAATTTGTATGGGTGAAGGGACATGCCGGACATCCGGAAAACGAAAGATGCGATGAGCTTGCCGTCATCGCATCTAAATCTAAAGATCAAAAAATTGACACTGTTTTTGAAGTTGAAAATCAAAAACAGAAGTTGCTTTAGGAGCCTCACCCTAACCCTCTCCAAAGGAGAGGGAACTTAATTCTTTACTTGGTTTAAGCTTAAGGAACATGCAATTTATACGGATCGGATAATAAAACGACCGAACTTCTTCCCCAATAAACCATCTATATTAATGAACTTCTTCCGTTTTTGAGTTAGCTGCTTCTTCTAACGGAGAATATTCGGCCATAAACTCTTCTGCTTTTAAAACCATGTCGGTAGAGCCGATGAAAATGGATTCGCGCTGGTGGATTTCTTTTACATCTATCTCCAAAATACGCTGGTAGCCGTTTGTGGCCCTTCCGCCGGCCTGTTCAATAATAAATGCAAGCGGGTTACATTCATAAACCAAGCGGAGCTTACCTTTTGGCGCCGCGGCGGTGGTAGGATAAATATATACGCCACCTTTAATTAAATTCCGGTGCAAATCTGCCACCATAGAACCGATATACCTTGAAGTATAAGGCCTGTTAGTGCTTTCATCTTCTACCTGGCAATATTTGATGTATTTTTTAACGCCTTCTGGGAAATGCACGTAATTTCCTTCGTTTACGCTGTAAATATGCCCTGTTCTCGGAATTTTCATATCCGGATGCGACAGGCAGAACTCGCCAATAGACGGGTCTAAGGTAAAGCCGTTTACACCACAGCCGGTAGTATAAACCAACATGGTTGATGAGCCGTAAACGATATAACCCGCCGCTACCTGTTCCGTGCCTTTTTGCAAAATATCGTTAATATTTGCTTCTCCTTCTTTAGATAGTCTTCTAAAAATAGAGAAAGTTGTGCCCACAGCAACGTTAACGTCGATGTTTGATGACCCGTCCAAGGGGTCAATAGCCACCGCATATTTGGCGTTTTTAGAAACATCTTTGTTTAAGATAACGATTTCCTCATTT
Source organism: Pelobium manganitolerans (assembly GCF_003609575.1). Taxonomy (GTDB): domain Bacteria; phylum Bacteroidota; class Bacteroidia; order Sphingobacteriales; family Sphingobacteriaceae; genus Pseudopedobacter; species Pseudopedobacter manganitolerans. The sequence goes on from NZ_MBTA01000025.1 coordinate 312,418, forward strand.
TCTTCTGATACTACCAGGGCGCACTCGCCTCCGGCACTTAAAGCGGCAATAAATTGCTCATTTGCGTACACGTCTAAAACTTTTTGAGTTTCCCCCTGCACGTTTGTGGTTCCAACTTCGCCTAAAATATCGGCTAAACCCGCCTTGTTAATTTCCCTGTTTACAACTTTCGCAGCGATCCCGATGTCGCGCAATAACCTGGAAAGCTCACCCTTCGCATATGGAAAGTCCGCCTGCCGCTCAATAATAAATTGTCCTAATGTAGTTAAGTTTGCCATATACCCTTAGTGTACTTTTTACGCTATCTATCAGCTAATTCTATGGCGTCTAATGTATGAATTTTATTATCGGAAATACAAAACCTAATTAAAGTTCTTTTTTTGTGCCAACCTTGTTTTCCGGCCGCACCGGGATTAATATGCAGGCATTCTATTTTTTGGTCGTAAATCACCTTTAAAATGTGCGAGTGCCCGGCGATGAAAAGCTGCGGTGGCTTAGTGTAAATATCCGGCTTTACCTTAGGCGAATATTTACCCGGGTAACCTCCGATATGCGTCATCCATACATCCACATTTTCACATTTGAAACGTAGATGTTCTGGGTAAACTTGGCGAATATCTTTACCATCAATATTTCCGTAAACTCCTTTTAAAGGCCTGAAATTAGCCAACTTATCCGCCAGCTCTATATTACCGAAATCACCGGCGTGCCAAATTTCGTCTCGGTCATCAAAATATTTAAAAACCGCATCATCCAAATAGCCGTGGGTATCGGAAATAAGCCCGATTTTTTTCATGAACTGCTAATTAAAATATCTTAAAAAAATCTTTAAGCAAAGCTTTGTATTGTAGCGAATGCACGCTCTGCTGATCGTAAATACAAAAATCACTAAAGGAAAGCGCTTCATCATCGCTTAGCGAAAAAGAAATAACGTGCCGGATGTGTGCTTTATCTGGATAAGATTTGATTTTCACGATATGATGGGGATATAAGCCGAAATCTTTGGCCGTAGTTTGCAACATCAGAGAAGTTTCTACCGGCAACACCATAACCAATCGGCCATTTTTGGCTAAATGGCTTTTGGATGCCAATAACAAATCGAAAAAAAACTGCTGTGTGGTGTGTTTAGATAGGTTTGTTTTTTCTTTAGGCGATTGCAGCGCGTTTAAATGATAAGGCGGGTTTGATACGATAAGATCATATTTCGAATGCGGATATAGCTCAAAAAACTCTTTAAAACCGTGATGATAAGATTTTAACTGTGCGCGAAACAAGGAATTTTCAAAGTTCTGCTTTGACCTTTCTGCCGCCGCGGCATCTATATCTATAGCATCTATTTGCGCACCGCTATTTCGCTGGGCCATCATTAGGGCAATAACGCCGGTCCCTGTCCCTATGTCCAATATTTGCTTCGCGCCTGCTAAATCCACCATCGCGCCAAGCAAAACCCCATCTGTGTTGATTTTCATGGGGCAGGCTTCTTGGTTAATCACAAACTGCTTAAAATGGAACAAAGACACCCAACAAAGTTAATGCTTTATAAAAGACAGCGCAAAAAAGAAATAAGGTGTAAGGAATAAGGAGTAAAGAGCGAGGAAATGGGCGCTTGTTATTTACCGTTTAGCTACGCTTGCGCCGTTTAAAAAAAAACGATAATTCTGCGTAAAAATCTATCTTTGCGTTTCAGATGAAGCATATACGTAATTTTTGCATTATTGCACATATCGACCATGGTAAAAGTACCCTGGCTGATAGGTTGTTAGAGTACACGTCGACAGTTAGTCAGCGCGAAGCGCAAGCACAACTGTTAGACAATATGGATTTGGAGCGCGAGCGCGGTATTACCATAAAAAGCCACGCCATACAGATGAACTATGTGCATGAAGGCCAAGAATATGTGCTAAACCTGATTGACACCCCGGGGCACGTCGATTTTTCGTATGAGGTTTCACGGTCTATCGCTGCCTGCGAAGGTGCTTTGCTTATTGTAGATGCTTCGCAAGGCATCCAAGCGCAAACCATCTCTAACCTTTACTTGGCGCTTGAACAAGATCTTACCATTATCCCTATACTGAATAAGATGGACTTACCGGGCGCTATGCCAGAGGAGGTGAAAGACCAGATTATTGATTTGATTGGCGGCGACCGTTCGGAGATTATCCCGGCATCGGGCAAAACCGGAATGGGAATTAAAGAAATTTTGACAGCTGTAATTGAGCGTGTACCGCCACCTGTTGGCGATGCAGATGCGCCACTGCAAGCTTTAATTTTCGACTCCGTTTTCAACTCTTTCCGTGGCATTATCGCCTACTTTAAAGTAGTAAACGGCGAAATCCGCAAAAACGATAAAGTAAAATTTGTGGCTACCGGCAAAGAATATATTGCTGATGAAGTTGGTATCTTAAAACTGAACCCAACGCCCAAAGAGGTAGTGAAAACCGGCGACGTAGGTTATATTATTTCGGGGATAAAGGAAGCGAGAGAAGTTAAAGTTGGCGATACCATCGTGCTAAAAGATAAGCAGGTAGCAGGTATCCAAGGTTTTGAAGAAGTAAAACCGATGGTTTTTGCTGGAATTTATCCGGTAGATACCGATGAGTTTGAAGAACTGCGCGAAGCGATGCACAAACTGCAGCTAAATGATGCTTCTCTGGTTTTTGAACCAGAATCTTCCGCTGCTTTAGGCTTCGGTTTCCGATGCGGCTTTTTGGGGATGTTGCACATGGAAATTATCCAGGAGCGTTTGGAACGCGAGTTTGACATGACGGTAATTACCACCGTGCCCAACGTTTCTTACATTGCGCATACTACCAAAGGCGATCCGCGTGTGGTAAACAACCCATCAGAATTGCCCGACCCTTCAAAACTTCAGTTTGTTGAAGAACCTTATATTAAAGCCAACATTATTACCAAAGCCGAGTTTGTGGGCCCGGTAATGTCTCTTTGCATCCAAAAAAGGGGCGTTATTGTCAATCAGCATTACTTAACATCGGACCGGGTTGAGCTTGTTTTTGAAATGCCAATGGGCGAAATTGTTTTTGATTTTTACGATAAGCTGAAAACAATTTCTAAAGGTTATGCTTCGTTTGACTATCATCAAATTGGCTTTAAACAGTCTGATTTGGTAAAAATGGATATTATGCTTAATGGGGAGCATGTTGACGCATTGTCCTCGTTAATCCATCGCAGCAATGCCTACGATTTTGGTAAACGCATTTGCGAAAAACTTCGCGAGCTGATCCCGAGGCAACAGTTTGAAATTGCCATTCAAGCATCAATAGGCGCTAAAATTATCGCCCGAGAAAACGTGAGGGCCTTACGTAAAGATGTTACCGCGAAGTGTTACGGTGGTGATATCTCGCGTAAGCGGAAATTACTGGAAAAACAGAAAAAAGGTAAAAAACGGATGCGTCAGGTGGGCAACGTGGAAATCCCTCAATCGGCGTTTATGGCAGTGTTGAAGTTGGATTAAAGCTGAAGTAGCAAGTGTATCAAGACATCAGTATCAAGATCACAGGCAGCCGTTAGGTATACATCTAAACGCCAAAAAATCATCTTGATACCTAACACTTTTTTACGTATAAAAAATTTTTAATTCACGTATTGATTTGTACCTTTGGTAAAAAATTTTTGTTATGGATGCTAAACTAACTTTATCTTTTGATGAGGCTGTCATTAATAAAGCAAAACAATACGCAGAGCGCAACAACATCAGCTTATCGCGGATGGTAGAGCATTTATTAGCAAAAGTTGTAGAGAAACCTTACCAATCTTTAGAAGATTTTCCGATTGCTGATTGGGTAAGACAAGTAGCCGAAGGCGATGCTATCTACAAAACCAAAAAAAGCAAAAAAACTTCGCTAGAGGATGAGTTTTTCGCCTCAAAAAAATGAGAGTTTTTTTAGATGCCAACGTTCTAGTTGCGGTATTAAACAAAGAATATCCCGTATTTTCTTACGCCGCGCGCATATTAAGCCTGGCCGATAAACCTGCGTTTACAATTTACACTTCGCCCGTTTGTTTGGCCATTGCCTATTATTTTGCCGAAAAAAAAACATCCGCAAAAATCGCAAAAGCTAAAATCAGCTTGCTTTTGGAGCATATTAAAGTTGCCGGAAACGACGAATTGGGGGTACAACAAACCTTAATAAACAAAAAAGTGCTTAATTTTGAAGATGGTTTAGAATACTATGCCGCAATACAAAACGAATGCAAGTGCATCGTAACAGAGAACTTAAAAGATTTTCATTTTTCGGAAATAGAGGTCTTAAATTGTGAAAGCTTTGCTTTGAAATATTTCGCGCGCTGAAGCTTACGCAAATTTTGCCTACTATTCATTTTGAAATATCCTCGGTGCATTTCCAAAAAATTTTAGCTTTGTAATTCAAATCAAATCCCTATAAACAATGACCCTGTTAGACGGAAAACACGTATCAGAAGAATTAAAAAAACAAATTGCTACCGAAGCTGCCGAAATGCTGGAGAAAACGGGCAGAAAGCCACATTTGGTTGCTGTTTTAGTTGGAAACGACGGGGGCAGCGAAACCTATGTAGCCAGCAAAATGCGCAACTGCGAGAAAGTTGGCTTTAAATCTTCTTTGGTAAGATATGATGATACGGTTACCGAAGCAGCGCTTTTATCTAAAATAGAGGAACTAAACAAAGACAGCTCGGTCGACGGCTTTATCGTTCAGCTTCCTTTACCAAAGCACATTGACCCCGAAAAAGTTACCGAGGCCATAGATTACCGCAAAGATGTTGACGGCTTTCACCCCATTAATTTGGGACGTATGCAACGCAATTTACCATGTTTTTTACCAGCAACGCCTTTCGGTATTATGTTGATGTTGCAATTTTACGGCATTGAAACTGCCGGAAAAAACTGCGTGGTTATTGGCCGCAGCAATATAGTAGGCAGCCCAATGAGCATTTTGATGGCGCGTAATGCCAATCCTGGAAATGCCACGGTTACGCTTACCCACAGCAGAACACAAAATTTGAAAGAAATTTGCCAAAAGGCAGACATCATTATTGCGGCCATTGGCAAAAAGAACTTTGTAACGGCAGATATGGTTAAAGAGGGTGCGGTGGTTATTGATGTGGGTATGAACCGCGAAACGTCGGACAAAACTAAATCGGGTTATAAACTTTATGGAGATGTAGATTTTGATAACGTGGCGCCCAAATGCGCTTACATTACGCCGGTGCCGGGCGGCGTAGGTTTAATGACTATTGTAAGTTTATTGAGAAATACCCTATCTGCCGCAAAAAAAGAATTTTACTCTTAACGGAGAAAGTTTTGAGGTTTAGATAAACAGGCATTAAAAAATTGAAATTTGCTTAACAACGATATTTTAAGACGTTTACGTTTCATTTTTGACTTGAATGATGATAAAATGATCAAAATATTTGCCTTGGCGGCCGAGGAGGTAACGCGCGCGCAAATTAGCGATTGGCTAAAGAAAGATGACCACGAAGATTTTAAGCCTATCTATGATATTGATCTTTCGAAATTTTTGAACGGGTTCATTACCTACAAGCGCGGGCAAAAAGAAGGCGAAATTCCTAAACCCGAAAAATCTTTAAACAACAACTTAGTACTCAGGAAATTGAAAATCGCTTTGTCTTTAAAAGACGACGACATTTTAGAGATTTTAAATTTGGCGAATTTCCGTTTAAGCAAACACGAGTTGAGTGCTTTCTTCCGCAACCCCAGCCAATCGCAGTATCGCCAATGCAAGGACCAAGTGTTGCGGAACTTTTTGTACGGCTTGCAAATCAAAGAACGCGGAGTTACAAAATCTGAATAAGAACATTGCGACATGATTGCCTTTAAACGTACAGACCATATTTTAATTAATGTGCCACCGGGCGAACTTGCATCTGCTAAACATTTTTATCAAGATGTTTTGGGCTTGCAACCTATTGAAAGTGAACGTCCGTTTGTGGCTTTATGGTTTCGCATAGCCGATATTGAACTGCATATTACAGAAGAAGCCGGTGGAACTTTATCGGGACGCCATCCAGCGTTTGAAGTAGAAGATTTGGCTGAAGCAGCCCGATTCTTGAAGTCAAAAGCTATTTCGCTAAGTTATTCATCCAAAATACCCGGCCGCGAACGTTTATTCTTCCGCGACCCTTTTGGGAACCGGTTCGAGTTGATTGAATACGATTAGTTCCGACGTTTTTTTGAATAAATACCAGTATTTTTTCGGTAATTCACATCTTAAACCAAAGAAAAAAATGAAAATTACCAAAACTATCTTTCTCGCTTTCCTGTTTATACTTGCTACAACAGCAGCGCTTCAGGCACAAAGTAAAAGCGATAAAATCAAAACTTTATTGAAGCTTACCGGCTCTGCAGATATTGGCACCCAAGTTTCTAAGCAGATGATTGCCGCGCTTAAAACCAATATGAAATCGGTACCGGAAGGTTTTTGGGATGCTTTTGAACAAGAAATTAATGCCGAAAACCTTATTGAACGCATTATCCCGATTTACGAAAAATACTATTCGGAAAAAGATATTGATGGTTTAATTACCTTTTACCAAAGTGATTTAGGCAAGAAAGTAACCGCTACCTTACCTACTATAATGCAAGAATCTATGCAAATTGGGCAAACTTGGGGCAAAGAAATTGCTGAAAGGGCAATAAAAAAACTGAAAGAGCAAAACCCAGACGGGCACCAGCATTAACATAAAAAAACAGCCTTCATCAAAAAAAACGAAGGCTGTTTATTCAAACATTTTTTACTTATTACTATCCTCGTAAGCTAACAAACGCTTGGGATTGCTAATTTTATAACCGTAGTCTTCTGGGTGTTCAATTACCTCTTTCATAGAAATTAGGCTATAAACGTATTTGCCCGTTTCTTGGTTTAATTTTAACCTGAAATAATCATCTTGCTGTTGTTTAGCAATTTGCCTTCGCATTCGGCCTTCGCCGCCGTTGTAAGCTGCGGCTGCTAAAGTCCAACTATTAAACTGCTTGTACAAATCTTTGATGTACCTAGCAGCGGCCACGGTTGCTAAGCGAACATTCATACGCTCGTCTACCTTACCGTTTACGGTTAAACCATAATCGCGTGCGGTTTCCGGCATAAACTGCCATACCCCTGCCGCGCCTTTTGGCGAGTACAAACCGCGTGTCATCCCGGTCTCTACTAAAGGAATGTATTTAAAATCTTCCGGAACACCGTATTTTTTCAAAATCGGTTCGATGATAGGAAACCAAATTTCGGCACGTTGGTGCAACCTTAAAGTCCGCAGATTATTATAAGAATGCGCTTTCAAAGCTTTTCGCATCTTTTTTTCGATGCCTTTATCGCCGGAAGGCAAAAGTTCATTAGCAAATTCCAAATGGCTAATCGCATCTGTTTCTACAATGCTTCTTAGCGCCTTTAAATTTGGAACGTCAGCTTTGCTAATTGTACTGGAATAGCTGTAACCAAACATTTTTGTGAGCACACAAAATACCAACATCAAGCTACAAGCAACTATGTATTTTAATCGCATAATTCTTGTTTTTTTTATCCAATAATAAAAAAGCTGGGCAAAGGTATAGTTTATTTATCACATAATCAAATAGTTAGCAAAAACAGCGTTTAAACACCATTAAACACCGCTTTTTAGGACTTTTATGTTAGGCAAACAAAACTACCTTGTAAACATGCGCTTATCCCCTAATTTTTTGTAATTTTGCAGCCCTTAAACAGGTTTAAAATTTTTAACCATGCCATTTAACAAAAACAGGAACAGTCGTGATGACAAGTCCGGCAAAGACTTTAACAAGTCAAACAGATCTGAATCTACCGGCAGATCAAAATCAGAAAATTATCCGCGCCCCTCTTTCTCCGATGACCGCAACGAAAGAAGCTACAAAAAGCCTTACGGATCTAGGGATGGCGACAGCCGTAGCTATCGCGGCAGCAATGAGCGCACTGGAGAAAGAAAAAGCTTTGGCGACCGTAAGGCAGGTGGCGACAGCTACCGCGACAGAAAAGATTACGGCGAACGCGGTGAGCGTTACGGTGAAAGAAAAAGCTACGGCGACCGTAAACCATATGGTAACCGCGATGAAAACTACGGTGAAAGAAAAAGCTTTGGTAAACGCAACGATGACAGAAACCCTTACGGCGAACGTAAACCTTATAGCGAACGCGAAGAGAATTTTAGCGAAAGAAAAACTTATGGCGAACATAAGCGCTACGGCGAGGAGCGCGATAGGTTTAACGACAGAAAGTCACGCTCGCGCAAAGACGCCAACGGCAAAGCACCTTTCCGCTCGAGAAATGATGAAAACAGAAAGCCATTTGTAAGCAGCGACAGGGACTTTAACCAAAACTACCGCAGACGTGATGATGAGCGCGGAGAAGAAAGGCCTAACAGATTCCGCAGAGATGACGACCATCGTGATTTTGGAGACGACCAGGTTAGGTTAAAAAGATCCGACAGCAACAAGCCGGCAAAAAAGAACAATGAACTTATCCGTTTAAACAGATATATTGCTAATGCTGGCATTTGCTCGCGCAGAAAAGCTGATGAGCTGATTGAAGCAGGCGTTATCAGTGTAAATAACGAAGTAATTACCGAGTTGGGCACAAAAGTAAATCCGGCCACAGATGAGGTACGCTACAACGGCGAATTGCTGAAACGTGAAAAAATGGTGTATGTGCTTTTAAATAAACCGAAAGACTACATCACTACCACAGACGATCCGCAAGAGCGCAAAACGGTAATGGAACTGGTATCTAAAGCTAGCTCTGAGCGAATTTACCCGGTTGGCAGATTAGATAGGAACACCACTGGCTTACTGTTGTTGACAAACGACGGCGATTTGGCAGAAAAGTTATCGCACCCGAAAAACAGCATCAGTAAAATTTACAATGTAGAGCTGGATAAAAACTTAACTCAAGGCGATTTCAATAAAATTGCTTTTGGTGTTGAGCTGGAGGACGGTTTGATAAAGCCAGATGAAATAAGCTACGTAAAAGGTGGCTCAAAAAGAGAAATAGGCATACAGATACACAGTGGCAAAAACCGGATTGTACGCCGTATTTTTGAAAGTTTAGGTTACGAAGTTGAAAAGCTTGACCGTGTAATTTATGCCAACCTTACCAAAAAAGATCTTCCGCGTGGCCGTTGGAGATATTTAACAGATATGGAGCTGGTGCAGCTAAAGCACTTTACAAAGGTTCAGTAACTATTGGGTTTTTAAAACCTAACATTGCATTTTTGAAGTCCGTGAACCAAATCGCGGACTTTTTTTGTGTTTATTTGCTTATTATCCAACCGCGCAGTATGAATATCTCACTATCAAAAGAAGAGCAAATTAAATATAGCCGCAGCTTGTCTTTAAAAGGTTTTGGCGCAGAGGCACAATTGAAACTCAAGAATGCTTCTGTTTTGGTAATTGGTGCGGGCGGATTGGGATGCCCTGCCTTATTATATTTAACAACTGCCGGTGTTGGAGTAATTGGTATCGCCGATGGCGATGTAGTTTCGCTCACAAACCTGCCAAGACAGGTTTTGTATGATATAAACCATGTTGGGCAAAAAAAGGCTGAAGTGGCAAGAAGGATTTTAACAAATAAAAATCCTTCTGTAAACATCCAAATCTACCCTGATTTTATTACGCCGGAGAACTGCCTACCTATTACCGAAAATTATGACGTTATTATTGACGCGAGCGATAATTTTGAAACCCGTTATCTTTTGAATGATGCCTGTGTGATTTTAAACAAGCCACTTATTTACGCTGCACTGCATGAATTTGAGGGCCAAATCTCCGTTTTTAATCATAAAAACGGACCTACGTTAAGGTGTTTGTTTCCAGAAATTCCAAAGACCGGAACAATAAACAACTGCGCAGATACTGGCGTTTTGAGCGTTTTACCGGGTTTGATAGGCGTTTGGCAGGCACAAGAGGCAGTGAAAATTATTACCGGGATTGGTGAAGTTTTAAACGGCAAACTGCTGGTTTATAATTCGCTTTACAATGAGGTAAACGTTATTTCTTTCGAGCTTAATGAAGCAAACAAACAGTTCAGAAATTTAAATCACTTGATAAACAAAAAATACGAAGAAATTGATGCATCTACATTACATAAATTGCTGGAAAAAGATCATATCCAGGTTGTAGATGTTAGAGAACCTGATGAATTTGATGTTGAAAATGTTGGAGGACTAAATATTCCTTTAGTCGAGCTAAGCCACCGGTTTAAAGAATTAAACATCAAAAAAAGAACAGTAGTAATTTGCCAAAGCGGAAAAAGATCTTTAGTTGCTGTTGATTTGATTAAAAAGCAGTATCCGGATATAGAAATCTGCCATTTAAAAGGGGGCTTAAACAACTATTTATTGTAGTTATTGAAGGAAGTATCCGATTCGCCGGTTGCAAGGCTAAAAGTGTTAGAACTATCAAAAACGTGTTGCATGCTGTAATTTTCATCATGTTTTATACGATAGGTTTTCAAAAGTTTTTCTAAACCTATAGCCGTATAAATACCGCAAAAAGGCTGGTAACGTTTTTCATTTTTGTAAACATAAAAATCAAAATCTCTTCTTTTATTAAAACCATCGATTAGCTTTTTTATAGTTTCTGATTTCATATCAATTTGATCGCAGGCTAAAACCAACCAATTATTTTTTGGAAAATGAATATGGGCCGTTAAAATCCCCCGTAAGGGACCGGGTATACTGATGTGATCTATAATCAGATTTTCTTTTGCAATTACGTTTTTATAAGCTTCCAGCTGAGATAAATTGATGCTTACTTTAACGTCTAAACCCAAACACAGGAGCTTCTCACGCATAATTTCAACCCAGGTTTTGCCATTTAAAGTTTTCAAACCTTTATCGGTTCCGGCTCTTTTGCTTTCGCCTCCAGAGAGTATTAATCCGTTCATTAGTTCATTAGGCTTGTTTTTGTGGCTAGTTAGTTAATTGGTCATTGGTTCATTAGTGAACAGTCAGTAGTGAGTTGTTCACTCATTCAAAATTTATTCATTAGTCATTACCGTTAGCAGGTAGCTCCCTCTCCTTCTTCCGCCCGGACGGTACGGACGGGTGAGGCTACTCATAAATATGCACATTAGCATCACCTGTAAGCTCCTGACAACTGCAATTACCGCCCCATTTTTTTTCGCCATCTGTAAAGTATTCGCATTTCCATAAAGGTAATTCGTGTTTTATTTTTTCGATGATGTAGCGGTTTGCCTCGTAGGCTTCTTTGCGATGCGGCGAAGAGGTCAGCACAAAAACTGCGCTCTCCCCTACTGTCACCTCACCAATTCTATGGAGTGCAATAACGCTGGTGAGTTGCCATTTTTCTTTGGCTTCATCCAAATATTGTTGCATCATTTTATTGGCCATGCTTTCTGCTGTTTCATAAAACAAATGAGCCACTTCCTTTCCCAAACTACGCTTCCGCACCGTTCCGTTGAAAATCACGACCGCACCGGCGCTATCATCCTCAAAATCACCGATAACTCGGGCGACATTTATTTTTTCTGTCACAATATATTTCATATTAACCTCCACTGCTTGGCGGAATTACGCTCACCGTTTCAACCCCATTTAAATCGTGTTCCAAAGAAACGAAAGTATCGTCCACTGCAAATCTGGATACATCTAAAATTGCTTTAGCCGACGGATTCTGCTTCTCCAATTGCTTTCTTAGTTCCGAAATGCTGGTAATATCAGTACTTAACTCAACCCTTGCCGGGAAATAATCTTTTAGCACCGCGTATAGTTTTATTTTCATTTTTTTTATTTAGATGTGAGATAGGAGACTGATTTCAGCGTTGCAAAGTATCGAGATGTGAGTATCGAGACTAATGAACCAACGAACTCCTTTTACTAATGACTAACGAACTAAATCATCCTCCGATCTCCAGCATACTCAATTTGCTTCCTGTAAATTTGACTTCCTGTTTTTGTTTTAACGCTTTCCAGAGTCTACTTTTATAGGCTTTTGTTGAATTCGCATCTATTAAGGAAATAGACTCGTTTACACTTAAACATCCATAAATATTTCCTTCATGATCTAATCTTAATCTGTCGCAATCGCTACAAAAAGGATGGCTACTGTTTGCGATAATCCCAAAAACTGCGCCTTCTGTTGTTTCCCAATAATTGGCTGTTGCCGATTGTTTTCTGGGAAGTGCTTTAAATTGGTAATGCCTTTCTATAGCTGATAATATATCTTCTTGCGAAAACAAAAAATCATCTTTCTTATGGTGAAGATGCCCCATTGCCATTACTTCTAAAAACCGGATTACAATTCCTCTTCTTTTCGCAAAATTTAACAATGGAACAAGTTGATCATCGTTTTTGCCTTTCATTAAAACAGTGTTCAGCTTAACATGAAGTCCAGTTTTTAAGGCTACGTCAATTCCCTTTTTTACTTCTTCAAATTTGTCTCTTCGGGTCATTTTAAAAAAGTCTGTACTGTTTGCTGCATCCAAAGAAATATTGATTTCACGCAGACCGGCATCAAACAACAGTTTTGCCTTTTTTTCCAATAAAAAGATTAGTAGAAAGCAAAAATAAGCAAAACGGTTAAAACCGTTTATATACAATGCTTTATAAAACAGTAGTCTTAGTTTGGAACTCGGTGTCTGATAGGTTTTGGTCTTAAAAATACAAAGATAGGTTACTAATTCGTTACCGATTAGCAAAGGTAATTAAAGGTGTAACAGATTATATTTCAGTGTTTTGCCCTATTTTTCATATTCCCTTGTAACTCAATACAATTTAATTTTAAACATTAAACATTTGAGTTATGGAGCAGACAAAAAAATCTACGTTCAAATTACTTTTCTACCTGAAAAAGAACGAGCCGAAAAAGAACGGTAATGCCCCGATTATGGCACGTATTACTATTGATGGAACACCTAAGACTTTAGGAACAAAGTTAGAAATCAACCCAAATAATTGGGATTTAAAGTATGGAAGAGTTGAAGGCAAGAGTGCAAAAGCACTAGGTATTAACCAAAAATTGGATAATATACGGGCACGTATTGATACCCTTTATGAAGATATGCTGAAACACGAGGGTTTTGTAACGGCACAAAAGCTGAAACTTGCATTTCTCGGTGTTGGTATTATGGAAGATTCCTTGCTGAAAGTCTTTAAGAAGAACAATGACGATTTTGGGAAAATGGTAGTACAAGGAGAACGCTCCGAAAGTACCTACTACAAATACAAAATTGTCTATAACCACGTTACTGAATTTATCAAAAGCAGGTATCATCGTGATGACATGGCGTTCAGGGAATTGACGTGTGATTTTATCAGAGAGTTTGATTTCTTCCTTAGAATAGACAAAAAGTGCACACACAATACTGTTTGGGTATATACTATGCCACTCTATCGTGTTGCGGAAATAGCTGTCAAAAACGGTCTTATCAGGAAAAATCCTTTTGAAGATTATGAAATAGCGATGAAGGAAAATGACCGTAGCTATTTACTCAAGGAAAACGTTGAGTCCCTGTTATTACACAATCCTTCAAAACAAAATTATGAAATTGTAAAGGATCTTTTTGTATTCAGCTGTTTTACAGGACTATCTTATATAGATATTAAACAACTTAAAAGTACTAACATACAATCCTTTTTTGATGGTCACGATTGGATTATAAGCCGAAGACAAAAATCTGATGTTGCCTCTAATGTTAGGCTTATGGAAATACCCAAACGTATTATTGAAAAATATAAAGGTACTACCCGAAATGATTTTATTTTTCCTGTTCCAACTAATAAAATTTGTAATAGCCATATAGACAAACTTGTTCAAGAATTAGAGATTGTTACAGAACAAAAAGTAACCTTTCACACCGCAAGGCACACATTTGGAACAATGTTTTTAACAGAGGGTGTACCCCTTGAAAGCCTTAGCAAAATGATGGGACATAAAAACATTTCTACCACTCAAATCTATGCCAAGATTACCAGTCAGAAAATTAGCAAGGATATGGATTTGGTATCGCATAAATTTGCAGGAATGGAAGCCGCATTTTCTGAAATGGAGAAAGAGGTTATCATTTAGAATTTATATACACACAGAGCGAAGCAGGATTATGTCCTGCTTTTTTTATGCCCATACTTAATCCTCAAAAGCACATTTATTCCTCCAGCACCCATCCCATGCAATAAAAGAGCTTTGGCAGGATGACTTAATAAACCATACTGAAAAACTATCCAATCTTATCCCTCAACAAATATTTTCAGTACCGTTTACGTGGCCTCCAAAGCCACAATACTTTGAGATACTAAAATAAATTCTGCTAAATGTAATTGCAGGTTTTGTAATCATAAGGCCATTTCCTCAATGCCTTTTTCAAGTGCTTCCACATGATTTTTTATTCAAGAACCGATATGCTTTTTTGTTCCATTTCAAGAGCAAAGGTATTTCCGTGTTCTTAACGCAGAAACAAGGTCGTGCCTTCCTGGTTTGCAAAAAAAATCTCCACCCATTCGGGTCGTATTTTTTTGACAAAACCTTGTTCCTGCTAAACACTAACCTTTTTATGCTCGTGAAACGAAACAAAGCATACTCCGGCTCTTTAGACGAATAAAAAAAATGTCAGAAATGAAAAAATACAGCATTGGAAATGGCAAAAGAGTGAAACGAAACTTCAGCACCTCCTCTCATTGCCGAATAAATCAAGGGAAAAATCAGAACAAAATTAATAACGCAAAAAAGTAGAAATCATGAACATTACAGGAAGACTGACAAGAGATGCGGAAGTACGCACAACGTCACAGGACAAACAAGTAGTAAATTTTTCAGTAGCGACCAACGACAGCTACCGTAACAAACAAGGTGAGCGTGTAGAGCAAACAACCTATTTTGATTGCTCCTATTGGATAACCCCAAATGTAGCCAAGCTACTTACAAAAGGCACTTTGGTAGAACTATCGGGAAGAGTAAGTACAAGAGCGTGGACAGGCAATGACGGAGAGCCAAGAGCAGGACTGAATTTCCATACCTCACAAATCAAACTGCACGGCGGTGGCAAAAAAACGGAAACGGTACAAGCCACCACAGGCACAAACAATAATAAGACAGAAGACGACCTACCATTTTAACAACGAGTATTCAATCATTTTTTAACATCAAAATTTTAAGCATTATGGCACATAATATCAATTTCAACGAGAGAACAGGACGTTATTCATTTTTTAGCGTTCAGCAAAAAGCGTGGCACGGTTTGGGGCAAATCGTAGAACAGTACCCGACAAGCGAAGAAGCTATCAAGCACGCAGGGTTAGATTACGAAGTCGTAAAATCCCCACTATTTACAAAAGGTTCGGGCATTATCGAAACGGCTAACGGTATTGAGATAGGCAGTAGTGAATTGGAAGTACCTAACTATTTTGCTAACATACGCACCGATAACAATGCAGTATTGGGAGTAGTCGGAAAGGATTACCACATAGTACAAAATCGTGAAGCCTTTAATTTCTTTGATGCAATTGTAGGTGGTGGCGAGGGTATTCTCTATGAAACCGCAGGAGCATTAGGAAACGGAGAACGTATTTTCATCACAGCCAAATTGCCTGACTACATCCGTGTCGGTAATGGCGATGATGTTACGGAAAAGTACATCTTCCTAACCACTTCGCACGATGGTAGCGGAAGTATCACAGCCGCATTTACTCCTATCCGTATAGTTTGCCAAAACACCTTAAACGCTTCGTTACGCAGTATGACCAATGTGGTTCGTATCAAACATACTTCGGGAGCAAAACAACGTATAGAAAATGCCCACAAGATTATGGGACTTGCCAACACATTGAGCAACCAATTAGAGGGAATTTTCAATGAGTGGGCAAAAGTGAAGGTAACAGACCAAGAGGTTAAAAAGCTAATCCAATTGGCACTTTGCCCGAATAAGGAAACCTTTGATTTGCTAAAAAAGGGTGCTATGGATGAAATTTCCACCGTGTTCAAAAATACCGTTGAGGACGCATTTGCATACGCAATGATAAGCGATACACAGCAAATGGACACAACAAAAGGCACTTTGTTCGGAGCGTATAACGCTGTTACAGGCTACTATCAGAACGTGAGAAATTACAAGAATGACGAAGCCAAATTACAAAGCATTGTATTGGGTGGTACTGCTCAACTCAAATCACAGAAAGCATTTGACTTGTGTAATGGTTTTGCTTTAGATGGTGCAGAAATCCTAAACCTTAATTAAATAACAACAGGCTACCGCCTTAATCGGTGGTAGCCTACAAAATTTCATAACAATGAATACAAATTTTTTCAACCAGATACAGCAGTTGGACTTTACAGGAGTATTACAACTGAACATTTCAAAAGGAATAGAAAGCAACCTAATCGTAACAGTATTGCTTAACAACGAACAATGCGGAGATAGTGCCAAAAACGGTATTCCCCCATTGACATTTAACGCCACGCCCCAAGAGTTTGACGAGGGATTTTTTGAACAGATTACCAAACCTATACAAAAAATATCAGGCTTAATGGTGGATATGGAAAAATTCTTAAAGCAATTGGAAGAAGTTAAAAAACAATCGGCAATCGAGAAAGAAAAAGCCGAAAAGGAGAAAAAGGAAAAAGAAGCCAAAGACAAGAAATTTAAAGATGCTATAGTAAAGGCTGACGAGTTGGAGAAAGAGGGTAAGTTCCGTGAAGCGTGGATGAAAGTACCCGATATAACGGAGTTTCCCGAAAAAGCGGACGAGATACGCAAACGCAAAACATCATTATCCGACAAGTTTGCCACACCGAGCCTTTTCGGAACAATGGAAGAAGCACCACATGAATCGCCAGAGGAAGCAGTTACTGCCGATTATCCTATTGATGAAGCGGACGAAGAAGAATAAAAGTGTTAACCCCAAAATCAGAAAGTTATGTTATTAGCAACGCAATTAGAGCGAGTTTTCATACTCAAAGATAAAGGACAGGACATCAGACTGACCGACCCCGAACCACGTTGGAGCGTGGAAGCCGTAATGAATTTTTACGCCAATATGTACCCGATTTTGACAACCGCAAAAGTATCAGCACCACAAATAAAAGATGATGCAGTCGAGTACAAATTTGAGAGCGTAATGGGTACGAAAGGTTAAACCAAAATTTTAAAACGATGAATTATGCAACGCAACATCATATCGGGAACTATCAGCATACCCGAACAGAAACGACAACGGCAATTGCACCGACAGTTGGGCGAGTTTGCCAATTGGATGCAAAGACCAAAGGATGCAAACCAAGTGCAGAAAGACAAGCAGAAGTCCGTACCGATAGCAATGCTACCAATGGTATTTTAAAGTGTACGTTTCTGCCAAAACTGAAAACAGCAAAATCCGTACAGGCTTGTCAGAAAACGGAGAGGGATTTTCACAAGTCCCTTTCCAAACTTGCCGAGCATCACAGCATTGAGCCAATGCAGACCCAAGATTTTGAGTTTCCATACAATATAGTATTGTCTATGTGGGATATGGAAACCAAAGTAAAACGTACCAATATCAATTGGGAAGGTTTTAAATTGATACAGGATAGCAAGAAAACCTACTTTACAAGTGAGGAACGGTACAACACAGGTACAACCTTGTATTACATTCCAGTTGTGCCACTCTTTCAAATACTCAAAGACCAGAAGCGTAAAAAGACCGCACAGCTTTTACTATCAGTATGCAGTTATCTGTACCACATTGCCCAAATTCCCTATTACAGACAAGAAGAAAGTTATTTGTATTGGCTTTACGAAATGATGAACGATTGGGTTGAACAGGACGAGGAAACGGCAGAAACCGAAACCAACAAACGTGAGTTGAGAAATGCCGAATACATTGGCGATAAGGTGGAACAGAAGTTATTCAACCTCATCAATCTAAAGGTATTTGAAAAGCGTTTGAACCGATTTAAAAGTGTTGATACGTTCGATAGCGAATGTTGGAAAATTGCTCGCAATGCGTTTGCCCTTTATACTGAATATCCAAGCGAAAATATTTTCAGAAACGCAACATTGCCCGAAAAAGACCTTATGATAATGACGAGAATGAAATAATCGGAATGGAAAAGTACATTTCATTTATTGCAGATACTAAAGGCTGGTTATACGAAAGCCTTTCAGATACAATCAACAATGAATTTAACGAGTACGGAGCAATGGAAGAGCCAACTATTTCCAAGCAATTTGACGGAAGCGAAATACCAACAGCCAACCTCGATTTTGAGAACCGTTTGTTTGATTTATTAAATGATTTGAGTGGATTATTATACGAATACAAAACGATAGAAAAATGAACACAACAACAGATATAACAGACCATTTCGGAACATTGTACCACCCAAAATCTGCTTTGGTTTTCTACGAAGCCAAAGGAACAGATACCGATATGTACGTGGAGCATTTTGATATGGATAGCAATGGAACGCCTATAAATGCCCACCCACTGACAGTAAAAGAAGCTAACATTTTGGCAAAGGCTTTACAGACGGATGAAGAAAAAAACACAGCCTTTTTAAAGCCAAAGGGAATTTTGCCTACCAACATTCTGCATATTAATCCGAGCGAAAAAGGTACGGTGCTATGGTACACCAAAACACAGCAAAGGCAGATATATTTTGTGGATAGTTTGGGCATACCCAACGGAAAGGCACAAGTACCGCCAATGCTTTGGTTAGCGAGCAAAAGCAGTCTTACGGTATTTGCTTTGGCAAGCGACAGAAGACCTACCGAGAAAACGCCATTGCATTACGTCCCATTTTTCAATATCTACGAAAAAGGCAACGTATGTATGGGTACTGTTAGTATTGACATTAAAAATTCGGCTTCGGTTGAGGAATTTATACAGGCTTGGGAACATTATTTTTTCAATTCCTATTTCAGCCATTCATTATGCGAAAACTTGACGAAAAAAAACATTGTAAACCTTTGGAAAGACCTTATCAACACAGACAAACCCTTTCCTAAAGAAGTATTAAAAAAGAATAACAAAACCCTTAAAAATCTATTGTGATGAATACAGCAAAAACAGCAATCCATTTTACGGACAATTATCTGCTCAATCCGACAAACCCGATTTCGGTAAACCTTATCGGAGCAGGTGGCACAGGCTCAAAAGTATTGACCGCTTTAATGGAAATAAACGAAAGTTTGATAGCATTAGGACACGCAGGGTTGCAAGTCCGCCTTTGGGATGATGATGTTATCACGAGTGCTAATTTAGGCAGACAGCGTTTTGCAGAAAGTGAAACAGGATTATACAAATCCGTTGCCTTGATCAATCGTTGCAACCGTTGGGCGGGTACAAATTGGAAAGCCGAAACGATAAAATTTGAAAAGGACAAGTTTGGGAGAATGCCCGAAAAAGCAAGGGCAATCATTACCATTACTTGTGTGGATAATGTACAGGCGAGGTTTGGCGTTGCTGAAATTCTGAAAGAACTAAGTTACCGCAGACACTATCAAGATGAGCCGAAATATTGGTTAGACTTTGGCAACAGCCAGCATACAGGACAAGTGCTACTATCTACTATCGGAGAGATAAAGCAACCCAATTCCGAGAAATACCAAACGGTGGCAAGCCTGCCATTTGTTACCGATGAATTTGGCGAATTGCTGAAGCAATCCGAACAAGAAGACAACACGCCAAGTTGCTCCCTTGCCGAAGCATTGGAATACCAGGACTTGTTTATCAATTCCTCATTGACACAAATGGGTTGTTCCTTATTGTGGAACTTATTCCGCAGAGGAATGACCGAATACAAGGGATTTTTTCATAATCTGAAAGATTTCCGTACCCACCCGATAAAAGTCGCCTGACCCGAAAAATCGGGCGGGCAAAAATGCAATTCCTCACTTTGGTCGGAAACGCATTTTTGCATTTAGAATAGGTGCAACCCCCTTGTCAAAATGCACCACTACACAATTCCCTTTCCTTACATTTTACCAAACAGGTTGCGAGTTT